>NZ_JADLQX010000321.1 GCF_015477605.1 Nocardia amamiensis | reverse complement strand
AATCAGCGCGAACGACTCATCTGGCGGATCGGTGATCTGCTGTCGGAGCGGGCCGAGATCTTCGGTCAGCTGGAATCGCTCGACAACGGCAAGTCCGCGACTATCGCGCAGGTCGTCGACACCGAGTGGGCGGCGGATGTATTCCGCTATTACGCCGGCTGGGCGACCAAGATCGAAGGGTCGACGGTGAACGTTTCGATGCCGTTCGCGCCCGACGCGGAATTCCACGCCTACACTCTGCGCGAGCCGGTTGGTG
>NZ_JADLQX010000320.1 GCF_015477605.1 Nocardia amamiensis | reverse complement strand
ACCCGTTCCACGACAACCCAATCCGATCGACGCAGTCACCATCGCCCCACACTGGCGTACCGCATCAACCACATCGCTGGCCAACGCAACACCCAGAACCGACCAACCTTAAGTCACTGGTATTGGGCTTAGGCCCTGTGTCGAAGTGATGAGGGCGGGCCTGGTGGCCTGCCTTCACTCGTTTCGGAGCCATTGGTTGATCACGGCGATGTGGATGGTGGCCAGGTAGCGGACGGCGAGCTTGTCGTACCTGGTG
>NZ_JADLQX010000319.1 GCF_015477605.1 Nocardia amamiensis | reverse complement strand
CCAGGTGCATGGTCACCGTTCGCGTCTGCTTGACCGGATTCTTCGACATACACAAGACGCTAAAAATTGACGTTACGTAAAAGTCAAGTCCGACCACGATCCCATCAAACCGAGTGCAGTTGCAGTACTAATGCTGCGTTCCTCAAAGGTGGTATGTAAAACGGCGGCGCAGGCTTCTCGGTTTCGGTGGGGGCCGTCCCCAGACCCAAGGTCGTGCGCGGGCGTTGAGCGCGGTGGTGGCTTGGCGGGTGGCGTGGT
>NZ_JADLQX010000318.1 GCF_015477605.1 Nocardia amamiensis | reverse complement strand
GGAACGGGTGCCGCTGTCGCTGGCGCAGCAGCGCATGTGGTTCATCAACCAGTTCGACCCGACCGTGCCGACCTACAACCTGCCGTTCGTGGTGCGGATGCGCGGCCAGGTGGATCTGGACGCGCTGGCTTCGGCGCTGCTGGATGTGATCGAGCGCCAGCAGTCGCTGCGCACGATCTTCCCCGAGTCCGGCGACGGCGGCTACCAGCAGGTGGTTCCGGTCGACCAGGTCGATCTCGGCATCGCGGTGCAGCCGAT
>NZ_JADLQX010000317.1 GCF_015477605.1 Nocardia amamiensis | reverse complement strand
CGATCAGTCGTCCGGCGCGATCGGCGGCCGAGGGTTCCAGCCACACGAACCGGATGACCACGCCGGCCGCCGGATCGAGCCGGTCCAGCGACTCGTCCAGCGCGGCCGAGGCGACCTCGACCAGCTCGGCATCGCCGACGCCCGCGTCGAACTCGGTCCGATCGATCAGCGCGTCCACCTCGACCGTGCCCGGCGCGGCGGTCTCGACGACCCAGTCGTCGCCGTCGCGGCGCAGGCTCGCCCGCAGCATGTCGTGCC
>NZ_JADLQX010000316.1 GCF_015477605.1 Nocardia amamiensis | reverse complement strand
AGATCGCCTACTGGACCGAGCAGCTGCGCGACCTGCCCGATCAGATCGAGCTGCCCGCCGACCGGCCCCGGCCCGAAATCGCCTCCAATGCCGGTGGCACGCACAACTTCTCGGTCGACGCCGAGGTGCACGAGGCGCTGGCCGAGCTGGCGCGCGCCCGCGGCGTGACGCTGTTCATGGTGGTGCACGCCGCGCTCGCCGCCTGGGCGGGCAGGCTGTCGAACAGCACCGACATCGCGATCGGCACCCCGATCGCGGG
>NZ_JADLQX010000315.1 GCF_015477605.1 Nocardia amamiensis | reverse complement strand
GCGATGCGATCAGACAACCGTTCATCCGTCTCCGACTTGACCTGCCCAGGCCGCGGCATGCACACCTCCCGGGCACAGACCCTACCAGCCCACAAACCTTAAGTCACTGGTATTGGGCCTAAGCCCAATACCATGACTTAAGGTTGGTCGGTTCTGGGTGTTGCGTTGGCCAGCGATGTGGTTGATGCGGTACGCCAGTGTGGGGCGATGGTGACTGCGTCGATCGGATTGGGTTGTCGTGGAACGGGTTTGCGGTGTTC
>NZ_JADLQX010000314.1 GCF_015477605.1 Nocardia amamiensis | reverse complement strand
GGCAACGGCCTCGGTCTTGAACAGCCCGATCGTCGACTCCGCCAGGGCGTTGTCGTAGGCATCGCCGATGCTGCCGATCGAGGCCGCGATTCCTTCGGCGGCAAGGGTTTCCGCGAACCTGATCGAGGTGTATTGCCCGGGCTCAATCGGTCGTCGCAACACCGCTTTGTTGGGCCGACAGTAGCAGCTCGTTGAGTGCTTCGACCGGCGTCCTCCAGCCGAGTGTTTTGCGGGGACGGCTGTTGAGCGCGGCGGCGACG
>NZ_JADLQX010000034.1 GCF_015477605.1 Nocardia amamiensis | reverse complement strand
CCCACACCAGCGATCGTAAACGGTCACAGTGCGTAGCCGCCCAGACAACCGAACCCGTCCACCCACCGGCACGGTTAATGTGCCCGGCCCGCCACGCACACCAACCCCTTGGAATCATTCATCTAGGTGCGGGTTCGACGGCTGCGTCGGGTACTCGGGCTGGTGACGCATGAGCATCCGCGTCCGGCCGGGCGTGGAGACTCGGCACACTGAGCGAAACAGGTAGGATAAAACCTACGGTTGACTTGTAGGCAAAGTCCTACCTATAGTGGCCGGCATGACGATTTCCCAGATCAGGACCATTACCGCGTTCGTCGAGGATCAGGACCGGGCCAAGCGGTTCTATACCGAGGTGCTCGGATTCACCGTTCGCGGCGACCGGGTGATGGGGACGAACCGATGGCTGGAGGTCGCGCCCGGAGAGTCGGGAACGGCCATCGTGCTGCACAAACCGTTTCCAGGCGCGTCCAGCGGGACGCTGGCGGGCGTGATCCTCGACAGTGACGATCTCGACGGCGTCGTCGCCCGGCTGCGCGAGGCCGGGGCGCAAGTCGAGGGACCCAGTGAGATGCCGTGGGGGCGGCAAGCCACCTTCGCCGATCCGGACGGCAACTCCTTTGTTCTCTCCAGCGCGAAAGACTCGTGATCGCCGACTGCTCGCGGTACTCGGCCGCACCAGGTCGGGCAAGACCACTCCGGTGCGCGTGCTGACCCGCCCCCGCAACACGATGCCGCCGCCACGATCGCCTGGTGCGCCGGTATCCTCGTCGTCGCCGTCGGGGCCGCCTCGGCCTTGTTCCGGCGGCGAGGACTCCGACCGAGCGAAGGCCCGATGCCGCACCGTCTGAAATCCACGACCGCGGACCGCGTGTTCGGCGCACTCGCCAACCCGACCCGACGCGACATCCTGGACCTGCTGCTCGACGGCGAGCGGTCGGTCCAGGAGATCGCCGAGCGTTTCGATATGGCGCGGCCCAGTGTCTCCGAGCATCTCAAGGTGCTGCGGGACTGTGGTCTGGTCAGCGAGGAGAAGCGGGGACGACATCGCTACTACCGCGTCGAGCCGGACCCCCTCCATGATCTGCAGTCCTGGCTCGACCCCTTCGAGCGGTTCTGGCGTGCCCGCATGCGCGATCTGGGCGCGACGCTCGACGCGATGCCCGACGAATCCGACGACAGGACGGAACCCGATCGGTGACCGACGACCTCACCACCATCGAACTCGAGCATTTCTATCCCCATCCACCAGCCAAGGTGTGGCGCGCGCTCACCACACCGCGGCTGATGGCGCAGTGGTTGATGGAACCGGAGGGCTTCGAACCGGTCGCGGGCAACCGGTTCCGCATGCACGCGAAGCCCATGCCCGCGACGAAGTTCTCCGGCGAAATCAGCTGTGCGGTACTCGAGGCCGTCGCCCCGAAACGCCTCCGCATCGCCTGGGACGACGCCACCTCCGATACACCAACCGGCTGGACCGTCACCTGGGATCTACGTCCCGAGGGGCACGGCACCCGGGTCTTGTTCAGCCACACCGGATTCGACCCCGACAACCCAACCGCCCAACTGGCCCGCAGCATCATGCGCAACGGCTGGCCCGGCACGCTCCACCGCTTGGGCGCGGTACTGGACGACGAGTAGGAGCCGGAGCCGCTCACTTCCCGCGCTGTTGTTCAGTGCACTGCTCCCCACGGCCACATCGAGCCGATGGCCGCGCGGCATTGCTAGCTGGGCGTCGGGGCCAATCCATCGTCAAGGAAAGCGCGTTTCAGCGGAGATGCGCGAGTATCGCGGTGGCGACATCGGTCCCGATTGCGCAGGTGTCGAGTGTGGTGCCGCCGTATACACCGGCCTGGACGGTGATCTCGACGGAAATCGAACCTCCGGAGTCTACGGCTACCTCGGTCTTGCAGCCGCCGTTCTTGCCGTCGGAGCGAGACTCCCTGATCTGCACTGCTCGCCGCCCGTCGACGGTGGTCTGCGTCGCGCCAGCTTTGGGCGGCAGGAGTGACGTCCGGTCGGACGACGGATGCGGATGGAATCCGATACCGAAATCCTTTGTCATCCAGAAGCAGCCGTTCGGAGCTCCCGGTATTTCGTACCCCGTGACGGTGACCTGGAATCGCTCGGTGTCCTCGGTGTCCAACGCAGTACACGGTCGAACCGCCAGTTCGGCGAAGTTTTGCACCGCCGGCGTCGTCCGTTGCGAAGTACCGGTCGGCGACGCCTCCGATCCGGCCGCGGTGCCGTTCGTTTCGCAGGCCGTGACGGCACCCACGACGACGAGCAGCCCGGCCATGCCGAGTGACAGTCGACCGGCCGGGCGGCGAGAGCGCAAACCGTTCAGCATCCTCGAGTTCCTCCGAATACATCTACTGGGTACCGGCGATCCTCACCGGAACCCCGGTGCGTAGATACCCACTACATGTAGCGAATCGACCAACTCTTCATGACTCGGCGGCAACGTAATGGCGGAGGTACATGGGCGACCAAAGGCAAGCACCGAGTGCCTGTCATTCGGCTTTCACTGTCCAGAACTCGAGTTCCGCATGAGCTTTCGCAGTCTCCACATCGCCGGCACCATTGCGGCGTTCACGACGAACGACCAACTCGGCGTATAGATCTCGCGCGCCTGCCGGATCTCCGGCGTGTCCGGTCCACCTCGCCAGGCCCTCCAAGGCGAGCAAGGTGTCGGGATTGTCCACACCGTACAGGCGGGTTGTGACCTCCAGTAGGTGCGCGGCCAGGTCGCGAGCCGGTTGCGGGTGACCGCTCATCCCGTACCAGTAGGCGAGGTTGTTCATCGTGACCAGGGTCGCGGGGTGCTCGACGCCGGAGATGTCCTCGCGATCGGCAACCACCCCGCGGAGCAGGGCGACCGCGGAATCCGCGTCACCGGCAACGCCGGTCCACCAGGCGTGGTTGGCTCTCGCCCACAGGGTGTCGTTGTGTTCGGGTCCCAGCACGCTCAGGCAGAGCGGCACGAGGTCCTCGAGCATCTGCGTGGCCCGCGCCGGGTCGCCGGACTCCCCGAGGAAACGCGCGTACTGGTCGCGGCTGCGCAGCACGTCGGGATGCTCGGGGCCGAGGACGCGTTCGAGATCGGGCAGGAACTCCGCGTAGTGGCGGCACGCACCGGCGATGTCCCCGGACTGGCCGGTCCAGAACCCGAGGTCGGCTCGGATTCGCAGTACGGCTGGGTCGTCGGGGTCACTCACGGCCGACTGCAGGGGCAGCAGTTCCGTGAGCATCGCGACCGTGCGTTCCGGCTCTCCCAGCTGGCCGATCCAATTGGCGAGCTGCACGCGGTGATCCAGTGTCTGGGGGTGATCCGATCCGAACACCTCGGTGCAGCGCGCGACGAGTGCTGCGTACATGTCCCGCGCGGCATGCGGATCGCCCGCGTCGCCGGTCCAGCGAGCCAACCGTGCGCGCGCGGTGAACAGGTGCGGATCGTCCGGCGCGAGCGCGGCTTCGAACGCGGTGTGCCATCCGGACCAGGACAATCGGTTGTCGCGTGCTCGTCGCCGAGTGTCCACGCGATCCAGGAAGGCGATGGCGCGCTCGGGGTGCCCGGCGGCCAGATGATGTCGTGGCGCGGCCGTGTAGGCGTAATCGTCGATGTCCGGACCAGCGAGATCGCCGAGCGCCGACGCCAGCGCGGCGTGAGCGGCAACCTGCGAGACCGTCTCCGCCGTCGCCGCGGTGAGCGGGCCGGTGAATGCCTCGTGGGTCAGCCCGATGCGTTCGTCGTCTCGTCCCGGCTGCCCGCGCGCGACCAAGATGCCGAGATCGACAAGGGTGGTACGCAACAGAGGCAAGGACACGCCGTGGCCGAGTTCGGTCATGGCCGCGGCGACGAGCCGAAGCGGCGCCACCGGGCCGACTCCGATCGCGGCAAGCAGGCCGGTGACAGCGGAGATGGCCGATGGGGCGGCGGGCTGCCGGTCGAGGGTGGTGCGAACCCGGTAGCGAACCAGCGAGTTCAGGTCGGTCCCGTTCGCCGCGGCACCGGCCTGCCGCCAGTCGATCTCTCCGACGAGCCGGGGAAGCAGCCAGCCGCCCAGCCCTGCGGCCTCGTGCCCGTCGAGCGACAACGCCGCCGGAATCTGGGCGTCCGATCCGCTGAGCTCGAGCAGGATTTCCGCGATCGGCGGAGCATCGATGGGAAAGACATGCGCGTGGGCGAGCTCTTCGCGGTGCTCGACCCCGGTGCTCGAACGCACTCCGACCACGAGCCGGACGTGCCGGAGACGGTCATCTGTGGTCAGCGAATGGATCGCGGCGAGAATACCGTCGCGGCCGCTGGGTGCCGGCTGGTCGAGCCCGTCGACGATGATGCGGACCCGTCGTGTGTGCGGCATCTTGTGCAGTGGACGCAGCAGCTCGATCTCCAGCGCGTCGAACCGGTCGCGATCGGTGAGTTCGTCGACCACGGCGCGGCGAGCCTCGTCGAACACGGAGCCGAACCGGACGCTCAGTTGCGCCACGATCTCCCGGCACATCGACTCCACGGTGCTCGCGAGTTCGAGAAAGACCGCCGCGGAGACGAAATCCGCGGTGAACGAGACGGATTCGCCCACCGTGTCCGGCCGGACCAACAAGGCCAGCAGTGTCGATTTGCCCGAACCAGCCGGTCCGACCACCGCTTGCAAGCGGTCACCGCCGGATTCGACCATCGTGGTGATCGTGTCCAGGACAGCCGGGGTCGCCACCACTTTGCGAAGCAGGTGATCGACCAGACCCGTGGCTGGTCTTCCCCGCACGGCATCCCGGTTGCGGGCGACGTTCGGCAGGAGCCAGAGTCCGCGGTCCTGGGGATCGACTTGCGCGCCGTTGAAGGACAGATGGCGGGGGGTTTGGAAGGGGCAGGCATGCGCTATGGGGTCGCGAACGTCGCCACACAGCAGGTTCGTTCCCCTGCTCGGGAGTCCGCTGTCGAACGTGGTCAACAGGGTTCGGGTGAAACATCCGGAATATGCGCTGCCTGCTCCCGACGCGACGAGCAGTTCCATTCGGCCGTCGGTCCGTTCGAGGATGTTCAGCCAGCGCTGGCCCGCGCCGGTCACCCCCGCCCCGGCCTCGCACGCATCGACCAGAACGATGAGCCCGTCCAGGAATCGGGCATTCGCGTACTGTTCCTTGACCACCGATACCAGGTGCATGCTGTTGTCGGAGTCCAGCGGTTCGTCCTCGGTGGGCACGCCCGGTGAGTCGTGGGCCAGCAGATAGAAGTCGTCGTCGACGGTGAGACCGTGGCCGACGAAGGCGAGCAGCAGCGTCGCGTTCGCCTTTCCGGCCGACCGGAACGCCGCTTTGACCGTCGATTTCAACTGTGCCGCAGTGGGATTCAGAAGCAGTCCGGCTCCGTCGACAGGCAGCCAGTGACCGCCGGCGGTAAGCGCGGTATGCAGGCGCCCGGCGAGATCGGCCGGGAATCCCAGATGTGGAAGCCGCTCGCATTCGGTCCCGATCACGAGTGCCAGCCGCTTGGCCATGTGGAAACTATCGGCTACCGGCGCGTGTGCCGCAAGCGGATGCGATCCGTACGCTCCGGGCAACCCGCGCCACTGCGGGCGCATACCGACTCACCGTAAGGCAGCGGCCGACGTCAGTCCCGAACGTTCGATACGCGACACTGTGCGCGATGAGTACCAAGCGGAACGGCAGGCAGCGACAGTCGAGGCCGTCGAACCGGCGGGCGATAATCCTGAACGCCGCGGTCGACGCCTTTACGCACGGCGGCTATCACGGGACGTCGATGGCCGATATCGCGGCGAAGGTCGGCATCTCCGCGACGGCGCTGTACCGGCATTTCCGCAACAAGCAGCAGCTGCTGGGACAGTGTCTGCTGGTGGGGCTCGACGACACCCTGGTCCGGCTGGACGCCGCGTACCGCGCCGACAAGTCCGGTGCCGCGGTGCTGGCCGCACTGGTGCGGGTGGCGCTCGAGCTGCGCGGACTCCCGAGGCTGTGGCAGCTCGAGTTCCGCAACCTGACGGCCGCCGACAAGTCCGCTGTGCTGGTCCGCGTCTCGCGGATCACCAGATACCTGCGGCAGACGATCCGCGCGCGCCGTCCGGAGCTGAGCACAGCGGATGTCGAGCTGCTCAGCTGGTGCATGCTGTCGGTATCGGTGAGTCCCTCGTATCACCGCGCCGAGTTGCCCGCGCCCGCCGCCGCGGAGGTGCTCGACGCCGCCATCGCGGCCGTGATCTCCACTCCACTGCCCGAGTATCCGGATGGTCGGGCGCCGACCCGACCGGCGCGTACGGATGCCGGCAACACCGAGCTCGACCGAGCGCTGCGTTCGGAACGAATGCTGGCCGAGGCCGCTCGACTGTTCAGCACGCGAGGCTATGCCGCCGTCGGCATCGAGGACATCGGCGCAGCGGTGGGGGTCACGGGGCCTGCTTTGTACCACCACTTCTCCAGCAAGGCCGACCTGCTGGACCAGATCGTGCAGCGACAGGATGAATGGCTTCGCCTGCTGCTGGCCCGGTCGATCGCCGAGGGCGGCAGCGCCGAGGGTTCCATGCGATCACTCATGCGCAGCTTCGCCCAGCTGGGCGCCGACGAACCCGATCTGCTGGCCATCACGATCAGCGAGACCAGGCATCTTCCCGTCGACGCGGTGCAGCGATACCGGCGCGTGCGCCTGGACTGCATCGCCCAGTGGGGCCGCATGGTGCAGACCGTCCGGCCGGAGTTGTCCGCTCCAGCCGCGCGCGTGCTGATCCGCGCTGTGGTCACGGTGGTCATCGATGCCGTCCGCAACCCACGCTTCCGGCGGCGGGTCGACCTCGTCGACGTTCTGGTGGCGATCGGCGAGCGGATCGAATCGGCGCCGGTCGGCGGCCGAGTTACCGCATAGTGATTTATGACACTTAGTGGTCGTTAACTTATGTCAGCCAATCCCCCGCTATCAGCGGATTAAATGCATTCGGACGTCCGACCATTAACTTAGTGGTCATTAACATGAGGTTGCTTTCGGGCAATCCGTACCGCACAGTGTGCCGTGGGTGATCACCTATCCGTGCGCCCTACCGCATCCCTCGCCGATACAGCGGCCGGTTTCTCGAAAGGCATTTGGCCCGTGAGCCATTACAAGAGCAACGTGCGCGATCTCGAGTTCAACCTGTTCGAGGTGTACGGACTCGACGCCGTCCTGCAATCAGGAGCATTCGGCGATCTGGACGGCGACACCGTGCGGTCGATGCTGACCGAGGCGGCGCGCCTGGCCGAAGGACCGGTCGCCGAGCCGTACGCCGAGACCGATCGCAATCCCCCGGTTTTCGACCCCGCCACCCACTCGGTCAGCCTGCCGGAATCGTTCAAGAAGGCTGTGCGCGCCTGGTACGACGCGGACTGGTGGCGCGTGGGCAAGACCGAGGGGATCGGCGGCGTACCCGCTCCCGCCATGGTGAGCTGGGCGATCAGCGAATTCGTCCTCGGCGCGCAGCCTGCGGCCTACATGTACCTGACCGGCACGATCATGGCGCACATCATGCACGGCATCGGCACCGAGGAGCAGCGGCGCTGGACCGAGCTCATGGCCGAACGCAACTGGGGCGCCACGATGGTGCTCACCGAGCCCGACGCCGGTTCCGACGTGGGCGCAGGCCGCACCAAGGCGGTCCAGCAGGAGGACGGCTCCTGGCACATCGAGGGCGTGAAGCGCTTCATCACCTCCGCCGACGCCGACGACCTGTTCCCGAACATCATGCACCTGGTGCTGGCTCGCCCCGAGGGCGCGGGACCGGGCACCAAGGGCCTGTCGCTGTTCTTCGTGCCGAAGTTCCACTTCGACCACCAGACCGGCGAACTCGGTGACCGCAACGGCGTCTTCGTCACCAACGTCGAGCACAAGATGGGCCTCAAAGCCTCGGCCACCTGCGAGCTGACCTTCGGCGGCCACGGCATCCCCGCCAAGGGCTGGCTGGTCGGCGAGGTGCACAACGGCATCGCGCAGATGTTCAAGGTGATCGAGGAAGCCCGCATGATGGTGGGCACCAAAGCCATCGCCACGCTGTCCACCGGATACCTCAATGCGCTCGAGTACGCCAAGTCCCGTGTGCAGGGCAACGACCTGACGCGAATGGCGGACAAGGCGGCACCGAAGGTGACCATCACCCACCACGCCGACGTGCGCCGGTCGCTGATGATGCAGAAGGCCTACGTCGAGGGCCTGCGCGCGATCTACCTCTACACCGCCGGCCACCAGAACGACGCGGTGGCCCAGCACATCTCGGGTGCCGACAGCGAGCTCGCCGCCCGCGTCAACGACCTGCTGCTGCCGATCGTGAAGGGCGTCGGTTCCGAGCGGGCCTACCAGTACCTGACCGAGTCGCTGCAGACCCTGGGCGGTTCCGGCTTCCTGCAGGACTACCCGATCGAGCAGTACATCCGGGACGCGAAGATCGACTCGCTGTACGAGGGCACCACCGCGATCCAGGCGCAGGACTTCTTCTTCCGCAAGATCGCCCGCGACCGCGGCGTCGCGCTGGCCCACGTGGCCGGAAAGATCCGGGAGACCGCGCAATCCCCCACCGGCAACGGCCGACTGAAGGCCGAGAAGGTGCTGCTGGCCACCGCGCTCGAAGACGTCCAGGACATGGCGGCGCGGCTCACCCAGCATCTGCTCGCCGCGCAAGAACATCCCACCGAGCTGTACAAGATCGGGCTCAACTCGGTGCGGTTCCTGCTCGCCGTCGGCGACCTGCTGGTCGCGTGGCGGCTGATCGTCGCCGCCGAGATCGCCCTCGCCGCATTGGATTCCGGCGCCGATGAGCAGGATCGCGCATTTTACCAAGGCAAGGTCGCGGTCGCGTCCTTCTTCGCCAAGACCGTCCTGCCGCATCTGAGCGCCGAATGGTCGATCATCTCCGATGTCGACATCAGTGTCATGGAGCTCGACGAAGCCGCGTTCTGACATCACGGAGTGCGCCTATCGCCGGAGCGTCCATCTCGGCAATAGAACCACCAGCACAGCAGTGGCGTTGCCGTGGCAGGCAACGCCACTGCTACGGCCTTGGCCGAGCCTCTACCCTGGGTCGCCTGGAAGCTCGCGCATCAGGACATCGAACTGTGGGGCGTCCGGCCAGGATGGGCGCAGCCATCCCACCCTATTCCAGCCCCATCGCCGATAACGCTCGTATGCGCGCTCGTTGTCCGCTTCAACGAGCAGTGTTGCGCGCTGTTCGGTTCTGGAGCACAGCAATTCGTCATGCAGAGCGTGTGCAATGCCCTGGCGTGCATACTCGGCGCACACCATGATCTCGCTGAGCCCGAACGTGCGCGTGCCGTCCTCGGTAGTGAACTCCTCGATGTCGCCGCTGTCGAGATGTAATCCGGTCCACCATCGCGCGTTCGGGGGCAGCGGCCAGCCCCAGATCTGGCCCGCGGGCTGACCATCTACTCGCGCACACAGATACGCGAATCCGCTGTTACGGGGATCGGTATAGGAATCGAACCGACGCATGAATTCCGAGGGCGAATCGAACGGATCTTCGGAGGCGATGGCATCGACATACGAACGGCGGTAGATATCCTCGACCATCTGGCGTCGGGAACGTGCTTCGGCAGCGGTGCAGTGCTCGAACTCCAGGCCCTCCGGCAAGCCGGTCATGCGGTGATCGCCTTCTGAGCCAGGGAGTCGTACAGGTCGCGGAAATCCGCACCGGCGGGCAGTTGATCGACCGCTGTCCGAACCGGCGCGAGGCGACGCAGTGTGCGTGTCGACGCGATTGCGGACAGGTCCACCAAGGCCGGGTATCCATGCTCGAGCGCGCCACTGACATCGCCGAGACCAGCCCTCGTCGCGGCCGACCATGCGCGGACGATCGTGGCGTTACGCATTCCTGCGGGTCGGTCTACGGCAGCCGCGTACAACTCGACAGATCGACTCAGCTCACTCAGGTCAGCGTAGCCGCGGGCCTCGGCTGACGCGAGTTCCGAGTGAGTCACGAATCGCAGCCATTGCGGAACCTCCTCCAGCGGCTCGAACTGCATCGCCTGGTCCAACTCACGCCATGCTGTCGCAATAGCGCGGGTGAACGCCATCCGGTCGCCGAGCAGACCGTACGCCTGCGCTTCACGAACGGCGACCAACGCATGGATTCGACCTGGAGGCCGACCACGCATCAGGTTACGGGCACGATCGGCCAGTTGCAGCGCCTTGTAGGGGCTTCCGCCCAGACTGGCACGCGCAAGAGAGCAGGATTGATTCGCCGCATACAAGCAGGTGTGTGCGATGAGGTCATTGTCGTTGGCCTCGGTGCCGAGCGCCATGGCGTCGGCAAAGCACCGGCGCGCAAGTGGGTGCCGATCCGCGTCGTACGCTAGCCACCCAGCCAGCACCGCGAGTTCTCCGGTCGCCCTGGTGAAGGCGTTCCCAGTAGAGGGATCGAATGTACCGGTCTGGAGCCGGTCTATGGCGTGCGTCAGCTTCTCGACGGCAAGATCAACCAACTCGGCTCCGCCGGTGCGCTGATCCTCCTGATCGAGTGCATCGACACCAGCCAAGAGCCGTTGCACGTCGCCCATGCCGATTCGGCCGTGACTTTCGGGGATGAAGATCGTGACAGCTCCGGCCGTAGCCAACTTGCCGAACTCACGCCGCTTCACGTCGTCCTCGATTTCCCACGCAGCAATCCCGAGATCACTTGTGTGCGGTGGCTCGTCTGCGCCCGAGACCGCAGTGCCGCTGAGAACAGGATGCCCGTCCGGGAGCGCGGATGCACTCGCGAGTGCGGCCCGGAACCGTTCGAGCTGGCTGGCGTTGAGCCGGCCGAGTTGCTCGTCGAGTGCGGCTGCTGACTTGCGCACGATCGGGCGATCGGCCGATGTCTTCTGTTCCCACTTCTGGATGGTCTCGACGCTGAACCCGAGGATCTCAGCAAATTCCTCCTGCGTCATTCGCAGGGCGGCCATGCGCAGCGCTCGAACCTCGGTTCTCGTCCATTTCTCGATGACGATCATTGGCCACCCCCTTGTACCGCGCCTGCAACGTCGGTACGGGAAGAGTACAGCCTCCGTACGAGCTTCGTGCCTTGGATCACATGCCGAGCGCGGTGACGCTAGAGGAGCCCCGCCTCCGGATGGATGTGCCCCTCATCGGCTCCCCGGCGGCGGATGCCTACATCAACGGAACACAACGCGCACAGGGGGTATCGACATGCCCGCGGAACTCACAGTCGTCGTAGTCGTCGGATCAGTCTTCCTGGTTGCCTGGCTGATCACCGGCGCCCTCCATCGGCACGGCCCTATCGACATCAGCCTCGACGACGAGGGCATGGAACGCCTAACGCACGACCCGCACGCTGCCCCGACACTCCCCTATCCGGTGGACGAGGCGCATTGGATCACGCAGGAGCACATCGACTGTGACGCGATTTCCTGCGCCGCGAAGGGCGCTGCGATCCGCGTGCTGACCGAGGCCGGACGCATGAAACCTGCGAGGGATGTCCTGCAATCCGGCGACGGCACATGGTCTGTCGTCGGCCCGGACGGATGGCCGGTCGAAATCCGCTCCTACAGCGAGTCGGCAGACACGCCGCGCGCCGCCGTTACCGACACCGAGATGTCATCAGACGGTTTGCCGCAGCGTGCACCGTTCATTGGGCCGCCGATTCCCGGATTCGGGCAGCCAGCCGAGCTGCTCGAACTTTTCGCAAAAGCCTTGCGCGAGTGGGCGGAACCACATGATGCGGGTCACCACGCCTGCAGCGTCGCCGAGCCGCCGCGCTGAAAACCACGCACGGATCCCGAAACTACGAGCTGGACGCCCTGATAGAGGAGCCGATTCCTTTGATCGCAGGTGCTCGAGTGACCAGCCCTCAACAACCCGGACACTGCCGGAACGGGAGAAACCAATGATCATCGCCACCGCGATCCGCACCGCCGTGCTTACCAGCACACTGGTGCTCGGCACAGCCACCATCGCCCACGCCGAACCCGCCCATACCGCGAAGGATGAAGTGGTGTGCTTCCCGCACGCCATCGAACCGCGCAAGAACGGCCATAACTCGATCGCGTCGATCTCGTACGGGTTCAAGGTGCACTGCACCGGTCGGCCCTCGCTGCGCAGCGTCACCACCAAGCTCTGGCGGTACGATGCCTCGGACGGGAAGCGGCATCTGCACGCCGAACGCACCGACGCCTCGACCGACCCCGACGTGGAAACGCTGTACTCCGCGTCATGCTCCAACGCGGGGATCCTGTACGGCTTCCACACGCAGGTGATCGTGAACGCGTTCAACGGCAACTGGGACCACGGCGGCGACAACAGCGCCACCATCTCCGCGACCTGCTGACACGACAGGGAAGGGCACAGCCAATGGACACTCTGGACCATCCAGCGGTCGCCGTGGCGCTCGATGCCCTCGCGGATGCCGACCGGGACCTCACCGCGGTCAGCGTTGTCGTCCGGGATGACATCGCCGCTGTCGTCATCGACGGCAACCAGGGCCGATACATTGTGTTCGTTCACCCCGACGGCGACCAGTGGGCGACGCACGGAACCATGTTCGGCGCACCCCGGCCGTCTGGGCCCCGGAACGACCGCACCTCGAGCTGGGAGCCGTTGCAGCGACTCGGCACCCGGTTCCGGTCCGTCACCGCCGACGAGTCCAGCGAAGGCTGGTTCGCGGTGATCGGCCGCGCCGCCCACGACGCGGTATCCCTGACGGTGAGTTCCTCGCTGGAGAAGCACGTCGCACCGATCGGAGCGGATGGTTTGGCGTTTGCGGTCATCCGCGCCTACGGCAGCGAGGAACCGCACATCACCGTGACCACCCGCGACGGACGGGCGATCACAGCCGGGCCGCTCGCGGCATGATCCGAAGCCCGACCCACACCGCGCGGGTCGGCGGCAATGCGGAGCCCGCCACGATCCACCACAGGTGAGTCAGGGCAACGGCACTCACCGTTCCCACCGGAGGGTGTGCCCGGCCATGACCACCGCCTGGTGCGAGTCCACCGTGTTCGCCGATGCCGAGCGCGCCGCGCCGACCTGGCCCGCGAATCAGGCCAGATGGGCGGCGATGCCGTCGAGTAGCTTGCCGAGACCGAATTCGAACACGCCCCCGGCGACAGCACGCGTACCGCGGTCGCCGGCGGCACCTGCGGTCAGCATGGCCATCAGCGCCGGGTACCGCTCGGGCTGCCCGTAGCGCTGGATCATCTCCGGAGCGAGCGTGGGGCCGACGTGGCCGGCTGCCTCGCGGCCCAGTGCCGGGTCGATCTCCAGGCGCGCGACGCCGCCGACGAAAGCGTCGACGGAGAAGATCACGTCGGCCATGCATCCGATGGCCGGGGGCTTCTGCGTTCGCTGAACAGCCGCGCTGCTGGTCGTCTAGCATTCCACTGTGCCGTCGTACTAGTGGATGGGTGGCGTTTGTTCCTCCCCTCCGAGTCGGCATTTCGTGGCCCGGTCCTGACATTCCGGAGCCATCGACGATGAAGGTTGCCTGAGCTCCAGGGCAAGAATTCCAGCAATTCATCGAGCTGAACTATCTCGTTGACGCGGCCGCACCGCGTGCATCGTTCGGACAACAAAGGCCGCCGGTGGCCAGGTCCATCCGGCAGGACGGAGGACCGAGGAGATGGCACTCGAGGAGTACCGGCGGGGAACGGCATTTCCCGGCACCATCGGGCGAACGATCGATGTGTCGAGTCCCGCGTGGCCCGAACCGGTGCGTGCGGTCCCGGGAGCGCCGAACCTGCTGTTCATCGTGCTCGACGACACCGGATTCGGTCAGCTCGGCTGTTACGGCAGTCCCATCTCCACACCGCATATCGACGGCCTGGCGGCGGGTGGACTGCTGTACAACAACATGCACACGACGGCACTGTGCTCACCGTCGCGGTCGTGCATCATCACCGGGCGCAATCACCATGCCAATGCGATGGCGGGCATCACGGAAATAGCGACGGGATATCCGGGGTACAACGGCAACATTCCGTTCGAGAACGGATTCCTCTCCGAGATGCTGCTGCAGCACGGCTACAACACCTACATGGTCGGCAAGTGGCACCTGGTGCCATCGGAGCAAGAATCGGCCGCCGGTCCCTATGATCGCTGGCCGCTCGGCCGAGGTTTCGAGCGGTTCTACGGCTTCCTCGGCGGCGACACCAGCCAGTGGTATCCGGACCTCGTTTACGACAACCACCAGGTCGAGCCGCCCACGACGCCCGACGAGGGCTACCACCTGACCGCGGATCTGGTCGACAAGGCGATCTCCTTCATCGCCAGCGCGAAGCAGGTCGCGCCGGACAAGCCGTTCTTCTTGAACTTTTGCACCGGGGCGACCCACGCACCGCACCACGTGCCCAAGGAGTGGGCGGATCGTTACCGAGGCGCATTCGACGATGGCTGGGACGCGTACCGCGAGTACACCTTCAACCGCCAAATCGATTTCGGCGTCGTACCACCGGACGCCCGGCTCTCCCGCCGCGATCCGGATGTGCCGGACTGGAATTCCTTGTCGCCTGACACGCGTCGCCTCGCCGCGCGAATGATGGAGGTCTACGCCGGATTCCTCTCCCACACCGACCACCACATCGGACGGTTGCTGGAGTTCCTCGAGCAATCCGGCGAGCTCGACAACACACTGATCATGCTCGTCTCCGACAACGGAGCCAGCGCCGAGGGCGGTGTCACCGGGACCACGAACGAGCTGCAGTTCTTCAACAACGCCCCGGAACCGCTGGAGGACAGTCTCCGAGCCATCGACGAACTCGGCGGCCCGACCACGTTCAACCACTACCCGTGGGGCTGGACCTGGGCGGGCAACACGCCATTCCGGCGATGGAAGCGCGAGACCTACCGCGGTGGCGTCAGCGATCCGTTCCTGGTCCATTGGCCTCGTGGCATCACGGCGCAGGGTGAGGTGCGAACCCAGTACGCACACGTGATCGACATAGTTCCGACCGTCCTCGACGTGTTCGGAATCGAACCACCGGCCACCATCAAAGGCGTGTCCCAGTCCCCGCTGCACGGTGTCAGCTTCGCCCACACATTCGACGACGCGACTGCGCCGACCCGGCACCACACGCAGTACTTCGAGATGCTCGGCCATCGCGCGATCGACCACCACGGTTGGCGGGCCGTGTGTCCGTGGCCCGGGTCCTCCTTCGCCGAGGCGGACCAACCCTTCGGCAGCCCCATCACCGCGGACGATCTCGGCAAGTTGGACGCCGACCACTGGGAGCTGTACCACATCGCCGAGGACTTCGCCGAGACCCGCGATCTCGCCGCCGAGCACCGCGACAAGCTCATCGAAATGATCTCACTGTGGTATGTGGAAGCCGGCCGATACGACGTGCTGCCCATCGACGGCAGCGGGCTGCAACGGCTGCTCGTCGAGCGCCCGCAGATCACCCCGGCCCAGACCAGTTACACGCTGCGGCCGGGCACCGAGACGCTGCCCGCTGCCGTCTCCCCACGGGTGTTGAATCGCCCGCACAGCGTCACTGCCGATGTCGAGATCCCGCCCGGCGGCGCCGAAGGCGTCCTGCTCTGCCAGGGCACCAACGTCGGCGGCTGGTCGTTCTTCGTCAAGGACGCCCGACTGCACTACGCCCACAACTACGTTCGGCGCACCACGCACCGCGTCTCCGCGACGGAGACCGTTCCCGAAGGCCGCCACGAACTGCGCTTCGAGTTCGAACCCACCGGTGCGCCCGACTTCGCCAACGGCAAAGGCACACCGGGCCGCGCCCGGCTCTACATCGACCGCAGCCTGGTCGGCGAGGCCGATTTCCCGTTCATCACTCCGGTCGCGTTCAACCCCGGCGGGATGACCTGCGGCGCCAACCCGGGCTCTGCCGTGACACCCGACTACCAACCGCCTTTCCGGTTCAGCGGCACACTCCACACCGTCGTCGTGGACCTCTCCGGAGAGCTGATCACCGACATCCACAGCGAGATGCGCATGCACATGGCCAGGCAGTAGGGCCACCGCCGCAGGTGAGTGGCGTTGCTCGGTATACAAACGCCACTCACCTGGAAACGGGACGAGTCAATTGTCTGTCGACCTGACGGCATAGACCTCGTGCAGTTCGGTTCCGGCCAGGCTCGGGTCCTGCCGGGTTCGCGCGGGCAGGCCGTGCAGACGCAACAGTTCGCAGAACTGTGCCAGCCGGTTGTCGCGGTCGTGGACCTCGGCGACGACGGCGCGGATACGTGGCCAGTCTGCTTCCGCGATACCACGCAGGACGTCCAACTCCGCCCGCTCGACGTCGACCTTGAGCAACCCGATCTCGGCCGTTGGACCGTGCTCGGCCAATATTGCCGAAACAGTGGTGATCTCGACGTCTATTTCCTCGCCCTCGTGCAGCCCGTCGGTGATGAGTGCGATTGCCTCGTCGTTCAGGCCGCTGTTACGCAGATAGATCGCGGTTGCCTCGTCGTCGGCTTCGCGGTCGGCGTACAAACCCGAATTCGCCGATGCCCGCGGGTACCAGGTGAACTCGGCAACCCCTGGCGCCGCTCCGACGGCAACCTGCAGTGGCACGCCGTCGGGGACGTAAGTGTCCACATTGCGCTCCAGGCAATCGAACGTCATCGGAGCCGGCTCTGCGGCGATCACCCGGACGCCGGGGCAGGTGTCGGCGAACATCATCGCGCTGAGTCCGATATTCGCGCCGATATCTAGTGCGATGTCCCCCGGTCGCAACCGCGCGGCGGCACGCCGATAGAACCCGTCCGTCGACATCTCGCCCCACAGCATCCGCGCCTCGGCCGGACTCGTGCAGGCCACCGTCCTGCCGTCGTCGAGCCGGAGTTGCTGGAATTGCTGGAGAGTCGTCAGCATTCGTTCATGAACCTTTCGAGGATCGGGCCGATGACGGCCAGTGCGTACGGATGGGTCAACTCGAGATGACGTGCTTCGACGACCGTGTTGTGCAGCTCGCCGGTAATGAAAGGTCGCCACGTCTGCACGACGGCGTCGTGGTCGACGCGGTCTTTTCCTGCGGTGAAGAAGACCAGGTCTCCGTCGAAGACTTCCGGCCGGTAGTCCTGGGCGATGCCGCTCGCGGTCTCGAAGCTCTCCATGACCCGATCGACCTGGTCGGCGGTGAACATCCCGGTCCCGGTGACCTGATCACGGATGACAGCCCACGCCTGCTCGTCGGTGTCGGCTGTCACGTCGGCGCCGAGGTCGAACAGCTCACGCCACCCGCCGAGCAGGTCTGCCATCAGTTCGCCCGGCGCGGCCTCGTCCGCGGTGGTGATCATCGCCTCGGCCAGGGCCTCCGGTGTGCCGACGGCGCTGTCCATCATGGCCAGCGTGCCGACCTGCTCGCCATCGCGCTGGAGCCGCACCGCGATGGCGTGTGCGATCGTCCCGCCCAATGACCAGCCGACCAGGTGATACGGACCGGTGGGCTGTACTCGGCGGATCTCAGCCACATAGCGTTCCGCCAGTTCGGCCACGGACTGCGCACGCGGTTCGCCCGCCACCACGTGGGGATCCTGCAGACCGTAGATCGGCCGGTCCTTGTGCAGATGCTCGACCAGTCCGCCGTAGAACCAGGCCAAACCGCCTGCGGGGTGCACGGCGAATACCGCGCGCTTCGGGCCGTTCGCGCGCAGCGGAAGCAGCACTTGCAGACCGGAGCCGCCCTCGGCGCCGTCTGCCCGGCTCGCGAGCGCCATCGGCGTCGCGTCGTCGAACATCCACGGCAACGCGATCGTCACGCCGCGGGCACGCAACTCGGTCACCACCATCGTCGCCAGCAGCGAATTGCCACCCAGGTCGAAGAACCCGTCCGACGCTCCGACCCGCTGGACGCCCAGAACCTGCGCGTAAACGTCGCAGATCGTCTTCTCCGTGTGGGTCCGCGGCGCGGTGAACGCGCTCGCCGAGTCCTCGAAATCGGGCAGAGGCAGTGCTTTTCGGTCGAGTTTGCCGTTGACCGTCAGCGGCAGCTCGGGCAGGACCACGATCGCCGAGGGCACCATGTAACTCGTCAGGACCTGAGCAGCGGCTTGCCGGACTTCGCCAGGATCAATCCGCTGGCCGTCGACGCCGACGACGTATCCGACCAGCTGATCCACGCCGCGTTCGTGGTGGTGCACCGCGGCCGCGGCCTGCGCGACGTGCGGATGGCGCAGCAGTGCCGACTCCACTTCACCCAGCTCGATCCGGAAACCGCGCAGCTGTACCTGCGCGTCGGCGCGGCCCACGTACAGCAACTCCAGTCCGCTCGCGGACTTCCGCCACCGGCCCACGTCTCCCGATCGGTACAACCGGGTGCCTCGCGGGTCGAACGGGTTCGCCACGAATCGTCCCGCGGTCAGCGCGGGAGCGCCGAGGTAACCACGCGAGAGTTGCCCACCGGCCACATAGATCTCGCCGACGGCTCCGATCGGCACCGGCCGCAACCGGTCGTCGAGGACGTACACCCGCAACCCCGGCAGTGGCGTCCCGATCCCGGCCGACCCGGCCTGCGTGACCTCCGAGAACGTCACATGCACTGTGGTCTCGGTGATCCCGTACATGTTCACCAGTCGCGGCGAGCCCGGCGAGTGCGCGGCGAACCACCCGCTCAACCGCGACGCGTCCAGCGCTTCGCCACCGAAGACGACGTAACGCAAGGCGAGTTCGCCAGCAGGGCAACCGGATTCGCGGTATCGACGCTCCGCCTCGGCGAATCCGTAGAACGCCGAGGGCGTCTGACTCAGGACCGTCACGCGCTCTCGTGCCACGACATCCACGAACGCCTCGGGCGATCTGGAGGTTTCGTAGTCGACGACGACCACCTTGCCACCGGTGAGCAACGCGCCCCAGACTTCCCACACCGCGAAATCGAAGGCGTAAGAATGGAACATCGTCCACACGTCATCGGGACCGACATCGAACCGCTCGGCCGCGTTCGTGAACAACGTGACCGCTTCCCGATGGCTGACCGTCACCCCCTTGGGGCGGCCGGTCGAGCCGGAGGTGTAGATCACATAGGCGACGTTGCCCGGCCGCGCAGCGGACTTCGTTGCCGTGGAACCGCTTGCGGACTCTGCGCAATCCTCCATGAGCACGACAGGTGCCGCGAATTCCGGTACCGCCGCGGCGATCTCGGCCGACGTCAACACCGCCGCAGGGCCCGCGTCATCGAGGATGAACCGCAAGCGCTCCGGCGGGTACGACACATCCAGCGGCAGGTATCCCGCACCGGCTCGCACGACGCCGACCAGACCCACGATCAACTCGATCGAGCGCGGCAACGCCACTGCCACCAGCGCATCCGGTCCCACGCCGTGTCCGGCGAGGCGAGCGGCCACCGCGTCAGCGCGCCGATCCAGCTCCGCATAGGTCAGCCGCGACTGCCCATCGGCCACCGCGACCGCTTCCGGCTGTGCGGCGGCGATGGCGGCGAACAGCTCCGCGAGTGTCGTCTCCGGGACCGCGACGCCATCGTTGCCGGACGCGTCGAGCAGTTCGCGCCGCTGTGCCGGACCCACGAGGTCGATATCGCCGATGGCGATCTCCGGGTTCGCGGTCACCTCTTCCAGAATCCGTACGAACGACTGCGCGAACCGAGTCATCGTCTCTTCGACGAAGAGATCGGTGGCGTAGGTGAGCCGGCCCACGATGCCCTCCGGACGACCCTGGTCACCGAGCCGCTCGACAAGCGCCACGTTCAGATCGGCCTGCGCCGGCTCGAACCCGTTCTCCACCCGCTCGACCGTTAGCCCCGGCAGCTCCAACGCGGCCTTGCTGGAGTTCTGGACGTCGATCGTCACCTGATACAGCGGAAGATGCGCGGTGGACCGTGGCGGATTCACCGCTTCGACCACTTGCTCGAACGGCACGTCCGCGTGCGCGAACGCGGCCAGGTCCGTTTCGCGCGTTGCGGCGAGCAATTCGGTGAACGACTGCCGCGACGACACCCGCGACCGCAATACGAGCGTGTTGACGAACATGCCGATCAGATCGTCGAGTTCGCGTTCCCCGCGGCCTGCCACCGGGGTGCCCACCGCGACATCGTCGACGCCTGCCAGCCTGGACAGCAACACGGTAAACGCGGCGTGCAGGACCATGAACGCCGTCGCGTTCGACTGCCGTGCGATCGCGCCGATCCGGGCCTGCACCGCGGCGGGAATCTCGAAATCCACCGTGCTGCCGCGCATGGACGCCACCGGCGGCCTGGGCAGATCGGTCGGCAGTTCGAGCAGTTCGGGCAGCCCGTCGAGGGTGTCGGTCCAGAAGCGCAACTGCCGGGACATGACCGAGGCCGGATCGTGTTCGTCGCCGAGCACTTCGCGCTGCCACAGTGTGTAGTCCGCGTACTGGACCGGGAGGACCGGCCACATCGGCTCCGTCCCTTGTCTGCTCGCCTGGTAGGCCAGCGCCACGTCCCGCGCGAGCGGCATCATGGACTGTCCGTCGGCGCAGATGTGGTGCACGGCGATCACCAGAACGTGCTCGGTGGCATCGAGTTGGAACAGCTCCATGCGCAGCGGGGGCGCCTGTGTCACGTCGAAGCTCGCCGAGACCGCGGCGACCGCCCGCGGCAGGAGTTGCTCCTCGTCGATCCTGACCGCCGTGAGTGCGGGCACGACCTCGCCGGCAGAGACCGCGACCTGATGCGGTTTTCCGTCGGTCATCGGGAATTTGGTCCGCAGCGACTCGTGCCGGTCGACGACCAGTTCGCACGCGCGCTGCAACGCGTCGAGATCGAGCTCGCCCTTCAGCCGGATCACCAGCGGAATGTTGTACGCGCCGATCGAAGTGTCCAGCTGGTTGAGGAACCACATCCGCTGCTGTGCCAGCGACAAGGGCACCATAGCGGGCCGGGTGCGTGGCCGCAGCTGCGCCCGAGCCCGCCGCTCGAAACTCGCCAGACGTGCGGCGAACTCGGCGACGGTCGATGCTTCGAACAGGTCGCGGACGCTGATGCTCACGCCGAGCGCCGTCCCCAGCTGTGCGGTGACCCGGGTCGCCGACAGCGAGTTGCCGCCGAGGTCGAAGAAGCTGTCGGCCGCTCCGACCCGTTCGACGCCCAGAACAGCGGCGAACACGTCGGCGACGCGTTGCTCGGCCTCGGTCCGCGGCGCGATCCACTCCCGGCCCTCGGAGAATTCCGGTGTGGGAAGCGCCAGCCGATCGAGCTTGCCCGTCCTGGTGAGCGGGAGTTCGCCGAGCACCAGGCAGGCGTCGGGCACCATGTGCGCGGGCAACCGCAGCCGCGCCGCGCTCCTGACCTCGTGCGGATCCACCTCCTCGTCGCCGACGAGGTAGCCGACGAGCCGATCGATACCGCGCTCGTCCTTCCGCAACACGACGACGGCGTGTTCCACGCCGGGATGTCCGGCGAGGACGGTTTCGATTTCACCGAGTTCGATGCGTTGACCGCGAATCTTGACTTGGAAATCACTGCGGCCGAGGTATTCCACGGTGTGCTCGGGTGTCCAGCGGGCGAGATCGCCGGTGCGGTACATGCGCGAGCCCGCCGCGCCGAACGGATTCGCCACGAACGCACCCGCCGTCACCGCGGGCCGGTTCACATACCCGCGGGCCAGTTGCACACCCGCGAGATACAACTCCCCCACCACGCCGACCGGTACCGGCCGCAACCACGCGTCCAACACGACGGCCTCGACGCCGCCGATCGGACCGCCGATCGTGACGACCTCACCGGGGTGCAGCGGTTCACTGATCCCAGCCAAGATGGTGGTTTCGGTCGGCCCGTACCCGTTCAGCAGTTGCCTGCCCGGAGCCCACACGGCGACCGTTTCCGGTGTCACCGCCTCGCCTCCGGCGACCAGCACCCGCAACGAGTCCAGTCCATCGGGCGACATCGTCGCCAGCACGCTCGGTGTGATGAACGCGTGCGAGACGCGCTGCGCCCGAATCAATTCCGCGAACTCCGGGCCGCCGAACAGGTCCGAGGGCGGCAGGACCAGCACAGCGCCGTTCGCATGGGCCAGCAGGACCTCGAGAACCACCACGTCGAACCCCGGAGCAGCCGCTTGCAGTACTCGCGAGCCGTTGGCGACGCCGAACCGATCACGCTGTACCGCAGCGAAATTAGCCAAGCCCTCATGAGTTACCGCGACGCCCTTCGGCATTCCGGTCGACCCCGAGGTGTAGAGAACGTAGGCGGTATCCCGGACGTGCGGAGTCCGTACCCGTTCCGCGTCGGTCACCGCGGTAGACGATCGCGCCGCGATCGGCTTCTGGGTGTCCGGGTCGTCCAGAACCAGTGCCAGGACCGAGTCCGGCAGCAGCTTCCGGGACGACTCGACCGTGAGCGCGACGCGCACCTCGGCGTCCGCCACCATGTGCAGGACGCGCTCGGCCGGATTCCGCGGATCGATCGGGAGGAATGCCGCGCCCGCCTTGGCCACCGCCCACATGCCGACCACGAATTCCACCGACCGGGCCATCGCCAACGCGACCTGATCGCCCGGACCAAAACCCCGGTCGATCAACTCTCGCGCGACACGATTCGACCAGGCGTCCAACTCGACGTAGGACAGCGTGCGCTCACCCGCAACGACGGCTGGCGCAGCAGGATTCACCGTCACACCGGCGGACAGCAACTCCGCCAGCACGCGCGGTGCCTCGGCACGGCCGCCCGAAGCGGGCACCAGATCACGCCGCTCGGCGGCGGACAACAGGTCGACCGTACCCAGCCGCGACCGCGGATCGGACGTGATGGTGCGCAGCACGGTCTCCAAACGCGCGGCCAGCCCCGACGCCGTCCGGTCATCGATGCGGGCCCTCTGGTAGCGGATCCTGACGTGCAACTCGTCGGTTTGGTGCGCCTGAACGGTGATCGGGTAATGCGCTGCGTCGCTTCCGTCCGACGAGACCACGCGCATACCGTCGATATCCGCGTCGCCCAGTCCGCTGCTGTCGACCGGATACGACTCGAAGACGACCAGGGTGTCGAACAGCTGGGCAGTGCCCGCGGCCGCCAGGATGCGGGACAGTTCGACGTCGTGGTGGTCGAGCAGGCGGGTGTTGTCGGCCTGCAACCGGTTCAGCGCGTCCTCGATGGTCCAATCCCGGCGTACCTGCGCTGCGACCGGAATCGTGTTGATGAACAGGCCGATCATCGACTCCACGCCCGGCAGGTCGGCGGGACGGCCCGAGACGGTGCTACCGAACACCACGCGTTCGGTGCCGAGCAGATTGCCCAGGACCGTTGCCCAGGCGAACTGCACCATCGTCGCCATCGTGACCGCTCTTGCCCGAGCGAACTCCACCAGCTCGGCCGTGACGGCGCGATCGAGCACGACCTCCAGGTCGACCGGGATGTCGACCGTCGTATCGGTGCGCGAATCGGCGACCAGCGTCGGTTCGGTGAAGTCGCGCAGCACGTCGCGCCACACCTCGACGCCGGTGGACAACTCACGCCGATCCAGCCACTCCAGATACGTGCGGTACGACGCGGCGGCGGGCAACAGGTCGGTCCGGGCGCCCACGGCGTACAAGCCGATCAGCTCGCGCCACAGCAGCGGCAGCGACCAGCCGTCCAGCAGCAAGTGGTGGGCGGTCAGCACCAGCCGGTAGTCCTGTGGCGCCACCACGATGAGCAGGAACCGCAGCAGCGGCGGATCGGCGGGATCGAATGGAACCGCACGCTCGGCGGCGATCAGCTCGTCCGCCGTCATCGTGCTGCCGGTCAGGTCGACTCTTCGCCACGGCACGGCGGTCGCGGCCGGAACGACCTGCGCGGGAACGCCGTCGGCCGTCCGGACGAAGGCGGCGCGCAGGTTGGTATGCCGCGCGAGCAGCGCCGCCGCCGACCGTTCGAGCCGGTCCTCCTCGACCACACCGGACAGGCCGAGCACCGATTGCGCGGTGTAGACGTCGATTTCGCCTGCCGCGAGTTCGGCGTGGAAGAGCAGTCCTGCCTGGAGCGGCGCCAGTGACCATACGTCGGTCAGCGTTCCGTACCGGTCGGCGAACGCGTCCAGGTCGGACTGCGTGACGTCGACGAGCGGCACGTCGGACCGGGAGAATCCCCAGTCGTCGTCCGCCCGGGCCGCGGCGGCGATCCCGGTGACGGCGTCGACCCACTCGTCGACGAGTTCGGCTACCTCGTCGTGATCGAGCAACCGCGAGGCGAATCCGACGTGCGCCGACAGCTGCGGTCCGGCCGCCGTATCCACGACGTTCACATCGATCGTGACCACCGCTGCCGCGGGCATGTCCGGATCGAACGCGGCACGCCGGTCGAACTGCTCGTCGGTCGGAATCCACGCGAGGTCGGACAGTGACGCGAGATCGACGCCGACGCGGCCCAGATTGTTGAAGCTGATCTGCGGCTCCGGCAGCGCGGAAAGCCGGTCGGCCGTCTCGGTGTTCAGATAACGCAGCAGACCGTAGCCGATCCCCTTGTCGGGGATGTCGCGCAGCTGGTCTTTCACGGACTTCGCCGCCGCGCGCGGGTCCGCCGCCGCGATGCCGTTCAGATCGAGCGCAACCGGGTAGGTGTTGGTGAACCAGCCCACCGTGCGGGACAGGTCTGCTCCTTCGGCGATCTGCTCCGCGCGCCCATGGCCTTCCAACAGGACTTTCATGCCCGCGTGCGCGATACCACGCCGACTGCGCCAGCGCGTCAGCGCCATGGTCAGACCGGCCAGCAGCGCGTCGTCGACGCTGCCGCGGATCGCCGTGGGCACCGCGTCGAGCAACGCCGAGGTCACGTCCGCAGGGAGGGACACCGTCAGATGACGGACGGTCGACTGGGTGTCGACGGCGGGATCCAATGCCGCGCGGCCGAGCAGCGGATCGTCCGCCCCGCTCATCCGCTGCCACAGCTCGAGCTCATCGGCGCGGGCCGCGGCGGCGTCGGCCAACGCGTGCGCCCAGCGCCGCATCGAGGTGCCCGGTGCGGGCAGCTCGACCGCTCGTCCCTGGGTGACCTGCTGCCAGGCAGCCGCGAAATCCGGGATCAAGATCCGCCAGGACACCGCGTCGACAGCCAGGTGGTGGATCACGATGAGAGCGCGGGCATCGGCGTCCGCCCCCGATTCCGGAAGCAGGCACACGACCTGCACCATCCTGCCCTCCGCCGGGTCGAGGCGGGCGGAGGCCTCGGCGAGCGCCGATTCCAGTACAGCGGTGAACGCGTCGGTGCCCGGCGCCTCGTCCGTGCGGAAGGTGCGGGTCAGCACCGAATCAGCGGCGTCGACGGTGCTCGCGGGCAGCACCTCGAGCCGTTGTGCGCGCAGCCGCGAGCGCAGCATGTCGTGCTGATCGAGCACGGCTTGCACGGTCGATGTCACCTCGTCGACGCACGCGTCACCTGGCAAGCGCACCAGCATCGACTGGGCGAATCGCGGTGCAGGCCCGAGCCGCTCGGTGAACCAGGAAACGACGGGGGTGAACGGGATTTCGCCCACGCCGCCGCCGGCCAGTTCCTCGAGCGCGACCCGTTCCGCGGCGCCGGCCACGGCGGCCAGTGCCCGAACCGTCTTGTGCTCGAAGATGTCGCGGGCGGTGACGATGACACCGGCCGACTTCAGCCGCGACGCCAACTGGATCGACAGGATGGAATCACCGCCGAGCGCGAAGAACGAGGTGGTCACCCCCACCGACGCGATGCCGAGCACGTCCGCGAACGCGGCCGCGATCGTACGCTCCAGGTCGGTCTCCGCCGCGACGGCATCGTCTTCCGCGGGCTGGAACACCGGTTCGGGCAGCGCTTTCCGATCCACCTTGCCGGTCGAGGTGATCGGCATGCGGTCGAGCACGGTGGCCGTCGACGGCACCATGTGCGCGGGCAGAGCCGCGGCGACGTGATCGAGCACGGCGCTCGGTTCCACGACCGTTCCCGGTTCCGGCACGATGTACGCGGCCAGCACCGGCTGCCCGCCGGGTCCGCGGCGGCTCACGGTCACCGCGGCGGCCACCCGCGGATGGGTGAGCAGGGCGGCGTCGATCTCGCCGAGTTCGATGCGCTGTCCGCGAATCTTGACCTGGAAGTCGCTGCGGCCGACGTATTCCAGTGCAGACCGCGCGTTCCAGCGGACGATGTCGCCGGTGCGATACATCCGGGAACCGGGCTCACCGTAGGGATTCGCGACGAACGCGGCCGCCGTCGTGGCGCGCCGGTTCAGGTATCCCCGCGCCAGCTGAACACCCGACAGGTACAGCTCTCCCGCGACCCCAATCGGCACCGGACGCAACCGCGCGTCCAGAACAATCGCTTCCGCGCCCCGGATCGGACCGCCGATCGTGATCGGTTCACCAGGCCGCACCGGGTCACTCATCGTGATCACGATCGTGGTCTCGGTCGGACCGTAGATGTTGTGCAGCTGTCGTCCCGGCGCCCAGGCGGCGATCAGGTCCGCGGGCACCATCTCGCCGCCGACCGCCAGCATCCGCACCGACTCCAGACCGGCAGGCGACATTGTCGCCAGCACACTCGGTGTCAGGAACGCGTGCGACACCTGATGCCTGCGGATCAACTCGGCCAGGTCGGGGCCGCCGAACACCTCCGGTGGCGACACGACCAACGACCCGCAGGCGGCATGCGCCATCAACGCTTCCAGCAGGACCGCGTCGAAGGCGGGCGAGGCCACCTGCAGCACCCGCGAGGCGGCGTCCACCCGGTAGCGCTCACGCTGCTCGGCCGCGAAGTTCGCCAACCCCTCGTGCGTGACCACGACGCCCTTCGGCGTTCCAGTCGATCCGGACGTATAGATCACATACGCCGCGTCCTGAACTCGCAGGGCGCGACCACGATCCGCGTCCGTGATCGAGTGGTCGGCTTCAGCGGCGATCTCGTTGGCCGAATGCGGATCGTCGAGCACCAGCCATGCGACGCCGTCCGGCAGCGACGCGCGTGCGGCCGCGAGCGTGATCCCGGCCTCGACACCGGAATCGTGCACCATGTGCGCGATTCGCTCGAGCGGATACCGCAGATCCACTGGGACGAACGTCGCGCCGGTCTTCGCTATCGCCCACATCGCGACGTGGTAGTCGACCGACCGTGGCACGGCCAGCGCGATGCACACTCCCGGCCGCGCACCTCGAGCGAGCAGCTGACGGGCGAGCCGGTTGGCCCGACGGTCGAGTTCCCCGTAGGTGAGCGTCTCGGCCTCGCCGATCAGGGCGACCGCCGAGGGATCGGCCGCCACGGCCGAGGCCAGCAGATCGGGCAGCAAGCAAGGCTGCGCGGCGTCGCCGCCCTTCGCCGGGACCAGTTGCTCGGTCTCCTCGGCACTCAGCAGCCCGATCGCGCCGATCGGGCGGCCCGGATCGGAGGTGACCGCTTCGAGGACGCGGACGAACCTCTGCGCTATCGACGTCGCGGTTGATTCCACGAAAAGGTCGGTGGCATAGATGATTTCGCCATCGATACCAGTGGGTCGAGCGCCATCCACGCGCTCGGTCAGCAACACCATGAGGTCGGCCTTCGCCTGCGCGATACCCGGATCGAGCAGTTCGACTCCGACACCGGGCAGCTCGAACCGGGCCGGGCGGGTGTTCTGCAACCCGAACATCACCTGGTACAGCGGCGAATACGCCGTCGAACGCGGACGGCCGAGGACGTCGACCAGTCGTTCGTAGGGCAGGTCCGCATGCGCGAGGGCTTCCAGGTCGACGTCGCGTACCTCGGCCAGCAATTCGCGGAACGAGCGGTCGTCGTGGACCCGGGTGCGCAACACCACCGTGTTGACGAACATGCCGACCAGATCGTCCAGCTCCGGCCTGCCGCGGCCGGCGACGGGGGTGCCCACCGAGATGTCGTCGCTGTGCGCGGTGCGCGCCAGGAGAATCGCCAATGCCGCGTGCAGCACGACGAACACGGTGACGCCCTCGCGGTGTGCCAGCCGCACGATGTCGTCGTGCAGCCGAGCGGGCAGTTCGAAGCGGACGTTGCCGCCGGCTGTCGAGATGGTGGCGGGCCGCGGCCGGTCCGTCGGCAAGCCGAGCAGTTCCGGCGCGTCGCCGAGGGCCTCGCTCCAGTACCGGATCTGGCGCGCGATCAGCGATGCCGGGTCGTCCTCGGAGCCCAGCATCTCCCGCTGCCACAGCGCGTAATCGGCGTACTGGACGCCCAGCGGTTCACACTGCGGTGCGTGGCCACTCACCCGCGCCTGGTAGGCGGCGAACACGTCGCGGGCCAGCGGCGCCATCGACGAGCCGTCCGCCGCTATGTGATGGACCACGAGCACCAGCACGTGGTCGTCGGCCGCGGTGCGATACAGCCGCGCCCGCACGGGCACCGCATGTGCGATGTCGAATCCCGTCGCGACGGCAGTGTGGATCCGATCGGCCAGTTCCGTTTCGCCACCGACCGGCTCCGGGTCGAGCACCACGTCCGCGGTCATCGCCGCGGCATCCTGCACGACCTGGCACGGTTCGCCGTCGACCGCCGGATACACGGTCCGCAACGGCTCATGCCGGGTCACCACGTAGCGGAACGCCTCCTGCAGTGCGTCGATGTCCAGCGGGCCGGTCAACCTCGCCGCGAAACAGATGTTGTATGCCGCCGAGTCGGTGTCGAGCTGGTTGAGGTACCACATCCGTCGCTGCGCTGCCGCCAGCGGGATGGCCGCAGGCCGTGGCCGTGGGGTGAGCGGCAGGACCGCGGAATGGGTTCGCGTCGCGATCCGTTCGGCCAGTCCGGCGATCGTCGGTGCGTCGAAAATGTCACGGATTCCGACGCTGACGCCGAGGGCTGCCTGGGCACGCGCCGCGAGCTGCGCCGCGGAGAGCGAATTGACACCGATTTTGAAGACATTCGCGGTAACGCTCACGCGATCGGCGCCGGTGAGCTCCGCGACCAGACGCGCGAGCACCGCCTCCCGCTCGGTTCGCGACGGCACGAACTCCTCGCCGCTGTCGAACACCGGCTGTGGCAGTGCCGCGCGGTCGAGCTTGCCGTTCGCGTTCAGCGGCATGGCATCGAGCACGTGGACGCCATCGGGAACCAGATAGGGCGGCAGCGTGTGGGTGAGCTGCTCGTGTATCGCGCGGCCATCGATCACCGCGCCCGGCCGCAGCGTCACGTAGCCGACGATCCGTTCCGCCGTCGCGATCGCCACCGCGCGCGCGACCTGCGGAATCGCATGCAGTGCGGCTTCGATGTCACCCGGTTCCACCCGCTGGCCGCGCACTTTCACCTGGAAGTCGCTGCGGCCCAGGTACTCCAGCTCGCCGGCCGCGCGCCAGCGGACCAGGTCGCCGGTGCGGTAGAGGCGCTCGCCCTCGGCGCCGAACGGGTGCGCGACGAAGGCGCCGCAGGTGAGGTCGGCACGCGCGTGGTAACCGCGCGCCAACTGGACGCCCGAAACGTACAGCTCACCGACGACACCGACCGGCACCGGACGCAACCGCGAGTCGAGGACGTACACCTTCATCCCGGACGCCGGTGCACCGATCGGAACCGTCGTGGTTGTCGCGCCGGGCTCGCACCGCTGAGCCGTGACGACCTCCGCTTCCGCCGGTCCGTACCAGTTCACCAGGTCCGCGTTCCCGAACACTCGCGCGGCGGCGTCGACCGTCCGCTGCGCCAGCGCCTCACCCGCGACGAATATCCGCCGCACCGACGACAGCCGGGCGGCGATGGACTCGAGGAGAACGTCGAGCATCGACGGGACGAAGTGCACCGTGGTGATCTGGTGACGCGCGATGACGTCGGCCAGATACGCCGGATCCCGATGCCCGCCGGGCTCGGCGACGACGATGTTCGCGCCGGTCTGCAACGGCCAGAACAATTCCCACACGGCGATGTCGAACGTGATCGGAGTCTTGTGCAGCACCGTGTCGGAGGCGTCGTGCGGCCACTGCTGCTGCGCCCACGCCAACTGGCTCATAGTCGCGGCGTGGGTCAGCGCGACGCCCTTCGGAACGCCGGTGGAGCCGGAGGTGAACAGCACGTAGGCGACGTTGTCCGGCCGCAGCGGCGCACGCCGCTCCGCGTCCGCGATCGGTCCATCGGGCAGCGCGGCGACGTCCAGCTGATCGATCGCAACCGACGCGCAGGTATCGGGCAGAGCCTCGCCATCGGCGGATGTGGTGAGCACCAGCAGCGGCTGTGCCGTGTTCAGTACGTTCGCGATCCGTGCGCTCGGGTGATCCGGGTCGATGGGCAGGAACGCGGCTCCCGCTTTCACCACCGCGTACACCGCTGTGATCAGCTCGGCTGACCTTTGGATGGCCACGGCCACAATAGTTTCCGGTCCGGCGCCACGCGCGATGAGCCATCGGGCCAGACGATTGACCTGCGCGTCGAAGTCCCGGTAGGTCACCGCGCTTCCGCCGGGAAGGCAGAACGCCGGACTGTCCGGAGTGCGCGCGACCTGTTCGTCGAACGCGTCCACGAGCGTCCGGCCGGGTGCGGCGGAGCCTCCGGTGTCATTCCATCGCTCCAGCACCTGGTGACGCTCGGCATCATCGAGCAGGTCGATCGCACCGATGGCCGACTCGGCATCGGTCGCGGCGGCGTCCAGGACGCGGATGAATCGCTCGGCGAAGCGCCGCACGGAGTCCTCGTCGAAGAGGTCCGTGGCGTAGGTCAGGCGCAATGTCATGCCGGTCGGCTCGTTGTGCGTGCCGTGGCCTTCGGTCAGCATGAGCAGCAGGTCGTAGATCGCGGCACGTTCGCCGGGGTCCACGCTCTCGACGGTGAGATCCGGAAGTTCGACGCGCGCCTGCGCCATGTTCTGGTAGGCGAGCAGCACCTGGAACAACGGCGTGTGCGCGGTCGACCGCGCCGGGTTCAGCGCGTCCACCAATTGCTCGAACGGAACGGTGGCGTGGTCGAAGGCCTCGATGTCGGTGCGCCGCACCTGATCCAGCAGGCTCAGGAAGTTCTGGTCGAGGGTGATCCGGGTGCGCATCACCAAGGTGTTGACGAACATTCCGACCAGGTTGTCCAGCGACCGGTCGCCCCGGCCCGCGTGCGGCACGCCGATGGTGACGTCATCGCTGCCGGACAGGCGCGACAGCAACACCGCCAGCGCCGTGTGCACCACCATGAACGGGGTAGCTCCGGCTCGGCGCGCCAGCGCCTCGACCCGGCCCTGCAGCTCACCGGGGATCGCCACATGGATCACCGCGCCGCGCTGAGTCTGCTCGACCGGCCGCGGACGGTCGGTCGGCAACTCGAGCAGGTCCGGTATCCCGGCGAGTTGGTTTCGCCAATAGGCGATGTCGCGGGCGACGTACGAAGCCGGGTCGTCCGCCGAGCCGAGCACCTCGCGCTGCCAGAGGGCGTAATCGGCGAATTGCACGGCAAGCGGCGCCCAGTCCGGCGCGTTTCCGCCCGACCGCGCCCGATAGGCCGTCACCAGGTCCGCCGCCAGGGGCGCTACCGAAAAGCCGTCGCAGCTGATGTGATGCGCGGCCAACGCGACCGTCCACGCCTCGTCCGACAGCTGGTACAGCGCTATGCGTACCGGCACGCTCTTCGCTACGTCGAAACCGACGCTGGAGAACTCCGCCAGCAGCCGGGACAGCTCTCGCTCACCGACCGGCTGCGGCGTCAGATCGAAGATGGCGAGGACATCGGCCGCGTCCAGCACCACCTGGGCCGGCGTGCCGTCGACGGCCGGATACACCGTCCGCAGGCTCTCGTGCCGCTCGACGACATCGCCGATGGCCGCAGTCAGTGCCGCCAGGTCGAGTACGCCTTCGAGGCGAATCGCCAGCGGCACGATGTATCCCGGCGCGTCCGGATCGAATTGGTTGAGGAACCACATCCGGGTTTGCGCGTGCGACAGCGGAATCCGATCCGGGCGCTGTTTCCGGACCGGCGCGGGAAGGCTCGGCACCGCGCGCAGTCGTGCGATGCGCTCGGCGAGGTCGGCGACGGTCGGCGCCTCGAAGATGACGCGGACCGGGATGGACACGTCGACGACCTCGCCGATGCGGCTCAGCGCGCGAGTCGCGATGAGCGAATTGCCGCCCAGGTCGAAGAAGTTGTCATCGGCGCCGATTTCCGGCCGGTCGAACAGTTCGCCGAAGACCGCCGCAATGGTCTGCTCGACGAGCCCTCGCGGAGCGCGGTACTCGGTCTGGTCATCGCTCGGGTCCGGTGCCGGCAGCGTCCGATAGTCGACCTTGCCGTTCGCGGTGAGCGGGATCGAATCGATCCGGATCACCGATGACGGCACCATGTAGGCGGGGAGCCGGTCCAGCAAGAAAGCCCGGACCTGCTTGGGGTCCAATGTCTCTGCAGCGACCACATAGGCCACCAGCCGCTCATCGCGACCGTCGGCGCGTACCTGCGCGACGGCCGTGCTCACCTGTTCGTGCGCGATGAGCGCTGCCTCGATGTCGCCCAGTTCGATCCGCAGGCCCCGGACCTTCACTTGGGTGTCGGCGCGGCCGACATAGCGCAGGCTGCCACTCTCGTCCCAGCGGACCAGGTCGCCGGTGCGGTACAGGCGGGAACCGGTCGCGTCGCCGAAGGGGTCCGCGACGAACGTCGCCGCCGTCAGACCGGGGCGGTCGTGGTAGCCGCGGGCCAACTGAACACCGCCCAGGTACAGCTCGCCGGTCACGCCGATCGGAACCGGATGCAGCCGCGAGTCCAGCACGTGCACGACCACGTTCGCCTCGGGCACACCGATGGGCACCGCGACGCCGTCGACCGCGTCGATGCGGTGGGCGGTCACGCTGACCGCGGCCTCGGTCGGTCCGTACAAGTTGTCGATGCGAGCGGCGCTGAGATCCTTGAAGCGCCGGACGGTCTCGGCCGGCAGTGCCTCACCGATACACAGCACCCGCCGCAGCCCCGGGAACTCGTGCGCAGCGGCCACCTCGAGGAAAGCCGACAGCAGGGACGGCACGAAATCAACGGTCGTCACGCCGTGTTCGGCCACCAGCCTGGCCACGACGCGTGGGTCGCGCTGCGCGTCCGGTCCCGCGACAACCAGCGTCGCGCCGCAGGTCAACGCGGAGAACAGCTCCCAGACCGACAGGTCGAAGGTGACCGGCGTGCGCAGCAGCATGATGTCGTCGCCGCCGAGCCGGTAGTGTTCCCGCATCCACCGGAGCTGATTCACGACCGCGGCATGCGGCACCGCAACACCCTTCGGCTCGCCCGTCGAGCCGGAGGTGTAGATAACGTACGCCAGATCAGCCGGATGCAGCGGCCGGGTCCGGTCGGCATCCGTCACCGGCGACGCGTCGGCGCGCTCGGCCGCGAGTCCCTCGAGCCCCCATACCGGCACGTCGTCGGGCAGACTCGCCCGGTCGGCCGGACGGGTGAGGACCGCCCTCGGCCGCGCGGCGGCGAGGACCGCGCGCACACGCTCGACCGGATGATCCGTATCCAGCGGCAGGTAGGCCGCGCCCGCCGCATGGATCGCATACAGCGTGACCAGCAGGTCGACCGAGCGATGCATCGCGACGGCCACCACGGTGTCCGGGCCGACACCGCGTCCGATCAAGGCTCGGGCCAGGGAGTTCACCCGGGCCGCGAACTCGTGGTAGCTGAGGCGAGCGCCGCCTTCGGCGTCGAGCACCGCCGTGCTGTCCGGCGTGGCTGCCGCCTGCGCGGTGAACAGGTCCGCGATCGTCATCGCCGGCGCTTGTGTGGTCCCGCCGGTCGAGTAGCGGGCCAGCTCACGGGCTTCGGCTGGGGTCAGCAAGTCGATGTCGCCGACGGCGCGGGCGGGGTCCTCGACCACCGCACGCAGCAGCAGCAGGTAGCGCTCGAACATCGATGTGATCGTCGCTTCGTCGAACAAGTCTGTCGCGTAACCGAATTCGACCGCCATCTCGCCCGGTTCACCGTCCGGCGCCAAGGCGTCGACGAGATTGAGATGCACGTCGTATTTGGCCACACTCGGATCGACCATTTGGGTCGACACGGTCAAGCCCTCGAACTCGACGGTGGGAATCTCGATGTTCTGGAAGGAGAATCCGACCTGCGTCAACGGCGCGTGCGCCGTCGTGCGCGGCGGATTCAGCACCTCGACCAGGCGCTCGAACGGGATGTCGGCGTTCTCGAACGCGGCCAGGTCGGTGGCCCGGACCTGATCCAGGATCCGGAGGAAGGACGCGCCTGGCTCGATCTGGGTCCGCAACACCAGCGTGTTGACGAACATGCCGACCAAGCCGTCGAGTCCGGGCTCGCCGCGACCGGCGATCGGCGTGCCGACCGCGATGTCACCGGTTCCGGACAGGCGCGCCAGCAGCGCCGCGTACGCCGCGTGCATCACCATGAAGACGGTGGCGTCATGGCGGCGGGCCAGCGCGACGACCGCGCGATGGAGTTCGGCGGGCAGGGTCGTCGACACGGTCGCGCCGCGGAACGACTGCTTCGCCGGCCGCGGACGGTCGGTGGGCAGGTCGAGCACCTCGGGCAGATCGGCGAGCGCGCCGAGCCAATACTCGGTCTGGGCGACGGTCGGACTGTCCGGGTCGTCCTCGCTGCCGAGCAACTTCCGTTGCCACAAGGTGTAATCCGCGTACTGAACGGGCAGCGGCGCCCACTGCGGCGCCTGCTGCCGCACGCGGGCCTTGTACGCGGTCATCAGGTCCGCGGCGAGCGGCGCGAGCGACGACCCGTCGAAACTGATGTGATGGACGACGAGTACCAGCGTGTGCTCGTCGGGTGCGCTGCGCAGCAACGCGATGCGGATCGGGACCTCGGACGTGACGTCGAATCCGGTCGTCACCGCAGCGGCGATGCGCGCCTCGATCTCGGCCGGTGCCACCGGCACCGGCGTCAACGGGGACAGCGCCGTCTCCAGCGAAACGATCACCTGGTGCGGTCCGCTGTCGCTGTCCGGGTAGACGGTGCGGAGTGCCTCGTGGCGTTCCAGCACATCCGCGATCGTGGCGTGCATGGCGGCCACGTCGAGATCGCCCGACATCCGGACGACCAGCGGAATGTTGTACACCGCGGAGGTCGTGTCGAATTGGTTGAGGAACCACATCCGAGCCTGAGCGGGCGAGAGCGGAATCCGGTCCGGCCGCTCCTGTGGGACGAGCGGTTCCCGTCCCGCCGCCTCAGCCGTGCGCAGGCGGTCCGCCAGTGCCCCGACGGTCGGCGTCTCGAAGATCGCGCGCAGCGGTACCTCGACGCCGAACGCGCTGCTCAGCCGCGCCGCCGCCCGGGTGGCCGACAGCGAGTTGCCGCCGAGATCGAAGAAGCTGTCCAGGACGCCGACGCGATCGATGCCGAGGACTTCCGCGCAGATATCGGCGACGATCTGCTCGGCCGCGTTGCGTGGCGCGACGAACTCGGTGGCCGGAGCGAACTCGGGTTCGGGCAACGCTCGTCGATCCACCTTGCCCACCGACGACAGCGGGAGCGTGTCGAGCACCATCACCGTGTCCGGGACCATGTGGGACGGCAATCGTTGCGCGGCGTATTTCAGCAGCTTCGCCGGGTCGACGGCGCCGTCAGCGGGCACCACGTAGGCGGCCAGGCGCGATCCGCCGTCCGTGCTGACGCCCACCGCCACCGCCGTCGCCACCGTGGGATGTCCGGCGAGGACGGCTTCGATTTCGCCGAGCTCGATCCGCTGCCCGCGGATCTTCACCTGGAAATCCGTGCGACCCAAGTACTCCAGGGTGTGGTCGGCGGTCCAGCGCGCCAAGTCGCCGGTGCCGTACATGCGTGTACCGGCCGGACCGTAGGGGTTGGCGACAAATGTGCCGGCCGTGGCGGCAGGGCGGTTGAGGTAGCCACGGGACAGCTGCACGCCCGAGACGTACAACTGGCCGGTCACACCGACCGGGACGGGCCGCAGCCGGGCATCCAGCACCACCGCGTCGACGCCGCGGATCGGGCCGCCGATCGTGACCGGGTCGCCGACACACAACGGATCACTGATGGCGACCATGATCGTGGTCTCGGTGGGCCCGTACCCGTTGTGCAGCCGCCGTCCCGGCGCCCACACCGCCACGGTCTCGGCCGAAACCACCTCGCCGCCCGCCACCAGGACCTGCAAGGAATCCAACCCGGCGGGCGACATCGTCGCCAGCACGCTCGGTGTCACAAACGCATGCGATACTTGCTGCGCCCGAATCAAAGCCGCCAACTCCGTGCCGGCGAACACCTCCGGCGGCGACACCACCAGCACCGCACCGTTCGCATGGGCCATCAGCAATTCGAGCATCACGGCGTCGAAGCCCGGTGCCGCCACCTGCAATACCCGCGACCGGCGATCGACCCGATACCGTTCTTGCTGCTCGACCGCGAAGTTCGCCAGGCCCTCGTGGGTGACCGCCACGCCCTTCGGCGTGCCCGTCGACCCCGAGGTGTACAACACGTACGCCGTATCGAGGATGCGGCAGGGCCGCAGGCGATCCGCGTCGGTCACCGCGGCCGAGGACTGCGCCGCGATGAAAGCGTCCACCGCCGGGTCATCGAGGGTCAGCTGCCGCACGTGCCCGGGCAGCAGGGAGCGGGCGGCGTCGACCGTGATCGCGACCTCCACGTTGGAGTCGGCGACCATATGCGCCACCCGCTCGCTCGGGTACCTCGGGTCGACCGGCACGAACGCGGCGCCGGCCTTGGCCACCGACCACACGCCGACCACGAACTCCACCGACCGCCCCATCGCCAGCGCGACCTGATCCCCCGGACCCACTCCCCAGTCGATCAGCACCCGTGCGACACGATTCGACCAGTCGTCCAACTCCCCGTACGACACCACACGCTCCCCCGAGACGACCGCGGGCGCGTTCCGATCCCCTACCGAGAACACCTCCGCCAGCACCCGCGGATCCTCCGCACGCCCACCCGACGCCGGGACCAACCCCAGTCGCTCCATCCCCGACAGCAGATCCACATCCCCCACTCGCGCCCGCGGATTCGACACGAACGTCTCGAGCGCCCGATTCAACCGCGCGGCCAGCTCCTCGACCGTTTCCCGATCGAACAGATCGGTGGCGTAGTTGATCCGCAGTGCGACATCGCCACCGCCGGAGGTGTTCTCCGCGACCGTGACGATGATGTCCACCTTCGCCGGTTCGGCCCCCGGATCGAGCAGTTCGACCGTGAGCTCGGACAGTTCCAAACTCGCGCGATCCATGTTCTCGAAGGCGAGATACACCTGGCACAGCGGCGCGTAGGCCATCGACCGCTTCGGGTGCAGTTCCTCCACGACGCGCTCGTAGGGCAGGTCGCTGTTGGCGAAAGCATCGACATCGGTGTCTTTGACTCGCGCCAAGAACGCGATGAACTGTTCATCGGAACGCACTTCGGTGCGCAGCGGCACGGTGTTGACGAACATGCCGACCAGCGGCTCGAGCGCCCGCTCGCCACGACCCGCGACCGGGCTTCCGATGGTGATGTCCGCCGAACCCGACAGCCGGGCCAGCAGCACGGCCAGCGCGGCATGGACGACCATGAAGGTGGTGACGCCGGCCATGCGGGCCAACCGCTCGATTCCGGCGAAGGTCTCGGCCGGGATCACGGTGTCCGCGATGTCGCCGAGCATGGATTGGCGGGCCGGGCGCGGGCGATCCGCGGGCAGCTCCAGCACCGGCGGCATGCCCGCGAGTTGCTCTGTCCAGTAACGCAACTGGCGTGACGCGAGCGAATCCGGGTCGCCCGCGTCGCCCAGCAGGCGGCGATGCCAGATGCTGTAGTCGGCGTACTGCACGGTCAAGGGCTGCCAGTCCGGTGTCTTGCCTTCCGCCCTCGCCTCGTAGGCGGTCGCGACGTCGGCCGCGAGTGGACGCAGCGACGACCCATCGCAGCAGATGTGGTGCAGGACCACGACGAGCACATGCCGTCGCCGGTCGGCGGTCGCCAGCAGCGCGACCCGGATCGGCGGGCGTCCACGCAAGTCCGTCCCGTTCGAGGACAGCTCGCGGATCCGGTGCGCGATGTCGTCGGGGTCGGTCGGCTGCGGGGTCAGATCGAGTTCGGCGACGACCTGTTCCGCCGGCACGATGACCTGTGTCCCCGTACCGTCCACGGCGGGGTAGCAGGTGCGCAGCGACTCGTGCCGATCGATGACGTCCGTGAGCGCCGCGCGCAGCGCCTCGGCGTTGAGACGTCCGGACAGCTGCACCACGAGGGGAATGTTGTAGGCCGCCGAGTCCGGGTCGGCCTGGTTGACCAGCCACATCCGGTTCTGCGCCGGTGCCAGCGGGATGGGTTCGGGTCTCGGCGCCGCTGTCAGCACGGGCCGGTCGGAGCGGTGCCCGTCTTCGATGTGCGCGGCGAGTTCGGCCACCGTCGGCTTGGTGAACAGGTCACGCACCGACACGTCGCACCGGGTGACCTCCGCGATGCGCACGGCGGCGCTGGTGGCGGTGATCGAATTGCCGCCGAGCTCGAAGAAGCTGTCCAGCACGCCGACCCGCTCCGTGCCGAGAACCTCGGCGAACACGTCGGCGATCGACTCCTCGACCACCGTGCGCGGCGCGACATACGCCGCGGCGGAATCGAACACCGGCTCGGGCAGCGCCCGGTAGTCCATTTTGCCGTTGACCGTCAGCGGTACCGCGTCGATCACGACGATGCTCGCCGGCACCATGTATTCCGGCAGCATTGCACCGACGTGTGCGCGCAGGACGTCGGGCGCGCACGTGGCGTCGCCGGTCGGCACGACGTATCCGACGAGCCGGGCTGCTTCGGTGCCCGGGAGATGGACGACCACCACCGCCGCCGAGACAGTGCTGTGCGTCAGCAGCGCGTTGCGGATCTCGTCCAGCTCGATCCGGAACCCGCGCAACTGCACCTGCTGGTCGGCCCGGCCGCGATATTCCAACTCGCCCTGGTGATTCCAGCGCGCAACGTCTCCACTGCGATAGAGACGCTCGCCCGACGTGCCGAACGGATTGGCGACGAACCGTCCCGCGGAGAGCGCCGGACGGTTGAGATAGCCGCGAGCGAGTTGGTCTCCCGCGACATAGATCTCGCCCCAAGCGCCCAGCGGGCACGGACGCAAGCGGTCATCCAGGACATATGTCCGCAAACCCGGCAGTGCCGGACCGACCGTGCTGGGCGCGCCCGGCACCGCGACGTCCGGGGTGAGATCGGTGTAGGTGACGAAGACCGTCGTTTCGGTGATCCCGTAGCTGTTGGCCAGCACGGGGAGATTCGGATTGTGCTCGTACCAGTCGGCCAGCCCGGCCGGGTTGAGCGCCTCACCGGACAGAATGACCAATCGGAGGGCGAGTTCCCCCTCCGGCGCACCGGCATGCGCATACCGTTGGTGGGCCGCCGCGAACTGGTAGAACGCCGACGGCGTCTGGCTGAAGACGGTCACCTTCTCGCGTGCCGCAAGCCGCACGACCTCGTCGGGCGAACGCGTGGTGAGGCTGTCCACCACGACGACGCGGCCGCCGGTGACCAACGCGCCGAAGATCTCCCAGACCGAGTAGTCGAAGGCGAACGAGTGGAACAACGTCCACACGTCCTCGGAGCGAATTCCGATCTCGGCACAGGAGTTCACCAAGTAGGTAGCGACGGCGCGATGGGTGATCGACACGCCCTTCGGACGACCGGTCGATCCGGACGTGTAGATGACATAGGCGAGGTGGCCGGGACGCAGCGGGCTCCGCCGATCGGCATCGGTGACCGCATCCGCGGCGTCGTCGTCTCCGGTAGCGGGAACGTCGTCGAACAGCACCACGCGGCCGGGGTCGCCGGGCACCTGCGCACGCATGCTCCGGGTCGTGACCACGGCGATCGGACCGGCGTCGTTCAGCACGTATTCGAGCCGGTCGGCCGGGTGGGCCACATCCAGCGGAAGATAGCCGGCTCCCGATTTCAGCACGCCCAGCACGGCGACGATCAGATCCGCGTCGCGTGGCATCGCGATGGCGACCAGCGATTCCGGCCCCGCGCCGAGAGCTATGAGCCTGCGGGCGAATCGGTTCGACCGCTCGTCCAGTTCGCGGTAGGTGAGGGTGGTCGCGCCCGACGTGACGGCCACCGCGGACGGTGTGGCGGCCGCCTGTCGCGTGAGCAGATCGACCAATGTCGCAGAAGGGGATTCGCCGTCGCGACCCGCGAGTTCCTCGACGATCCGCAGTTCCTCGGCCGGGCCGACAAGCTGGATGTCGGCGATGCGCGTGTCCCGCGGCGACTCCATCAGCCGGGACAGGAAGTCGATGAACCGGTCCGCGTGCGATTCGAGTTCGCCCTGTCCGTACAGGTTCGCGTTTCCGTGCAGCTCGATCAGCAGCGGCGCGTCCGCACCGGAGCGGTACAGGTTCAGCTGCAAGTCGTCGAGCACGCCGGAGGTCAGCGCGCGGTATCGTCCGGCAGCTGAGCCGAGGCGGATCTCCGAGTCGAAGAACAGGATGTTGACGATCGGACCGAACGAGTTCGCGGACGCGTCCAGCGCGTTGGAGTCGCGGCGCAGATCTTCGAACCGGTACAGCTGGTGCCGCATGGCCGAGACGAGCTCCGACACCGACGCGCGGACCACCTCTTCCACAGTGGTCGTCGCGCCGATGGCGAATCGAATCGGCACCATGTTCGCCAGCATCGCGGCGGCATTGCGCAGTCGCTTAGTCACGCGCGCGCTCACCGGCATCGACAGCACGACGTCGTCGGTCCCGGTCATCCGGGAGAGAAACGCGGCAAACGCGGCGATCACCACCTGGGCGGCCGAGGCATCCATCTCGTCGGCGAATCGATCGAGCATGTCGGACAACTGCGACGGAAGCTGCAAGCCTGCAACGCGGTCGACTTTGCTCGACCGCGCGGTGCGGCCGGACAGGCTCACCGGCGACGGAATATCCGCGACCTTGTCGAGCCAGTACGCTTTGTCGGACTCGAACCGGGGGCTGGCGCGATACGTGCGCTCCGCCTCGATGATGTCGCGCAAGCTCGCCGCGACCAAGCGCGTCGGCGGCCTGCCCTCGATCAGGGCATTGTAGTGCTCGGCGATACGGGTGACGATGTTGAAGGCGCCATAGCCGTCGATCACCAGATGGTGGGCGCGTCCGTACCAGAAGTAATGGTCTTCGCCGACCTTGATCAGCCGCGTCTCGGTGAGCCGGTCCCGGCTCAGGTCGACCGCCTTGGTGTTGTAGTCCCGGCGCATCCATTCCATCGCCGTCGCGACCGGATCGTCCGCATCACTGACATCCAGAACAGGATCGTCGTAGCCGATGCTGCGGTCGACGAATTGGTATGGCCGACCGTCGGATTCGACCACCCGCACCACGAGGGACTCGGTTTCGTGCCCGGCGTCGTACACGGCCCGGGCGAACGCGTCGATATCTACCGGACCCCGGACCTCGACATAGTGTGCGATGTTGACAGCCGGTCCGCCGGGCATGTGGTCGGCGAGCCACATGCCGTACTGCGCCCTCGAGAGTGGAATCAGTCCCAGATCGCCGTCGGCGGTTCCGTCTGACTTCGAATTCATCGCATGACCCCTATTCATACCCGGACGCGCGCGAGCGCAGCGGAAGCACGTCGGCTCGCCGCATCCGAAATCTGCCTTGTATATGCGCTTTGTCTACTTCGAAACGGCGCTACCCCTGCTCCTCGACGCGCCGTCCGGATACCGCGTACAGCTCGATCCATCCGCGCCCGGAATCGCAACCGGGCCCTGTCAAGACTTCTACGGCGACTCTCACACCTCCCGTGTGTCAGCATTTACCGACGTCTCGAAATCTGAAACAAGACTTTTGAACATGCGGTGACGCAGGAACGATCAGGTGGTGCAAGCTATCTGACAGCAGTCAAGCTCAGTGTAGTCATATCGACCGCCCGGCTTCGTGCGCGAGCCGGGCGTTTCGATGCCTATTCGGGCGGGATGACCGCGATGGATCCGCCCGCCTAGACCGTGCCTCGTCCATATCGTTCGCGACACCGTCTGTGATACAAGCGGATCTGCAGTGGTCAACCCGGTTATCCGGGATGGTACATCCTACGTTCGGATCGAAACCCGCCCCGGATGGGCGGCTTTGGCCCCGGCGATCGGTACCGATCGGTCTGCACGCCACCGTTGCCTCGCATCGACACGCCCTACTGCGCTAAGTCGTGCATAGTGCCGACTATGGCAATATGTTGGCAACTGTTATTCATTCGCGCGATCATGATGGAGCTCTTTCTCGTTCATATCGGATCCCTTCCGATGTCGACTCCATTTCTCGACGCGGGATCGACCAATGCGGGAAGGTCGTAACACCTGGTGATATCTTTCGATGACGGCATACCGTTCATCGAATAGTCTTTTCAGCGCAAGAGATCCACAGTGTCAACGGTCTCCGTGGGCAGGGACGCGGTAGGTCGTGTGCTGCTTCGGTATCCGTAATCGGCCGGCCCATTGCGGACTCGGACGCCGTTCGAGGCCGAGAACCAGGGCGACGCGGGACGGTGCCGATGAGACCTGGCGTACCAGCTGCTCAACGGCCGGCCCGGGAGTGCCCTGGTCGCGGAAATGCTCAGCATGCCAGCAGAGCCGAGCGAGCCATGGTGCAATGAGTAATTTCGGCAAGGTATCTCAGACCCTCGATCCGGGGCACGCCGACGGTGTCCGACTGGTGCGGCAAGGTTCTCCGGACGATTATTCGGCGAAATCGCAGAATGCGCCTCTACCGTGGCGCCGACGGCTTCCTGCATGGAACCCAGTTCCGGCGACCGGCGGAGGGATGTCATTCAGTGGATGGGCCATCCGACCCGGCATTCCGGTCCGCGTGGTAGGCCGCGACCGCGGTCGGCAGCGTCGGGTACAGGTGCGCCTCGCCGATCTTCGCCGTCAACCCCGATGCGTCCAGATTGTCGCGCAGATCCCGTTTGACGCGCGCCATAGCGAAGACGATCCCCCGTTCGGACAGTTCGGCACGGAGCTGTTCGACCGCGTCCAGCGCGGTCAGGTCGACTTCGACGTTCGCCTCGGCGTTGAGCACGAACCATGACACGGACGTTTCTCCGCGTTCGCTCCATGAGTCCACCGCCGCAAGCGCCCGGCGACGGAAATCCTCGGCATTGGCGAAGCACAGCGGGGCGTCGTAGCGGTAGATCACCAGTCCTGGAACAGGTTTCGCACTGGGGTAGTCGTCGACGTCGTGCATTCCGGCAAGCCCGGGTACGAAGCCGAGTACCGCGTCGTGGGCGCGGGCGACCCTGCGCAGCAGATCGAAGATCGACAGCGCGATGGCGACGAGCACACCGTAGAGCACGCCGAGTCCCAGCACCGCGATGACCGTGCCGAGCGCCAGCACCAGCTCGCTGCGCCGGAATCGCGCGATACGCCGGAACTCCGGCAGGTTGATCAGGCGCAGCGCCGCGTAGACGACCAGCGCTCCCAGCGCCGCGGTCGGAAATGCCGCGAGGACGCCGCGGGCTCCGAGCAGCACCGTGAGCACACCGCCGAGCGTGACGAGCGAGTACAGCTGGGTCCGAGCGCCCATGGCGTCGGCGATCGTGGTTCTGCTGCCGGAACAGCTCACCGGGAATCCGTGCAGGAGCCCGGCCGCCAGGTTTGTCGCGCCGAGGGCCGCCAGTTCGGTGTTCGCTTCCACGCGGTATCCGTGGCGGGCCGCGAACGCCCGGGCAGTCAAGACGTTGTCAGAGAAGCCGACCACCGCGATGCCGATCGCGGGGAGAATCAGTGCCGCGACGTCGTTCAGGGAGACCGAACTCAGGCCCGGCGCCGGAATCCCGGCGGGAATCGCGCCGACCATCCTGATGCCGAAGCGGTCCAACGAGAAGACCCCCACCACCGCGGTCGCCAGCAAAACCGCGATGAGTGGGCCGGGCGCCCGCGGAGCACGCCAAGCCAGCACCAGGAGTCCCGTCAGCACCGCCGTCGCGAGCCAGACGGTGGGCCCATGCCATTGCTCCAGGTTCTGGAGGGAAGACCGCAGTTCCGCGACGATCGATTCGCCTTCGACCGGCACTCCAGTCACCGATTCGAGCTGGCTCACGATCATGATCCCGGCAGTGCCCGCCAGATACCCGACCAGGACCGGTTTCGACAGTAGATCCGCCAGCACGCCCAACCGGGCGGCCGCACCGGCCAGACACAGCGCGCCGACCAGCAGCGCGAGCACCGCCGCGAGTGCGGCGTATCGACCTGGGTCACCCAGCGCAAGCGGAGCCAGCGCGACGGCGGTGAGCAGCGCGGTGGTCGACTCCGGTCCTACCGAGAGCTGTCGCGACGTCGCCAGCAGGGTGTAGACCGCCAGCGGGCCCAGCGCCGCCCACAACCCGGCCACCGGCGGCAGGCCCGCGACGGTCGCATAGGCCATGACCTGCGGGATGAGGTACGCGGCCACGGTGACGCCGGCGAGCAGGTCGTACCGAAGCCATGCCCGCTGGTAACCCTCGAATTGCCGGAGGCCAGGGAGTGAACGTGCCAACACTGTTCCAGCATCGCCTACCGGCTGCCGAGAAGCGTCCGAACTCGGCCCGGGTGGGACGGGACGCTCTCGCCGTCGCCCGCGAATCCGCCGTGGCGGCCGCCGCCCCGATCGGCGAGCTGGACATCACGACCGATCTGGTGGAGGCGCCATCGATTCCGGTCCTGCGCGACGGATCCAAGCCCGCGCCTGCTCGTCGTCGGCACCCACGGGCTCGGTCCGTAACAGCAGCCCGGTACGGGGCCACTCGCATCCGGATTCGGGACCTATGACTCCTCCGGCAACGGGCGTCGCAACCTACCGTCGGCGGTATGAACGAGCTACCGACCGGGGAAACCATCGAGAAGGCCGTCCTGCTCGCCGGCCGGGCGCCGTCGCTGCACAACAGTCAGCCTTGGCACTGGAGGTTCGACGGGGACGCGCTGCGGCTTTTCGCCGTGCCTGAACGAATGCTCCCGGCGACGGACACCGCTGGGAGGCAGATGCTGATCAGCTGCGGTGTCGCCCTGAACCATCTGCGCGTCGCGATGGCCGCGGCGGGCTGGCGGATCCTCGTCGCCCGTTTCCCCGACCCGAACCGTCGCGAGCACCTGGCCACCCTCGCCTTCCGGCCGGCCCAGATCGTGACCGATGGCGACCGCGCCCGCGCCGGGGCCATTCTGCGGCGGCGCACCGACCGGCTGCCGTTCGCAGAGCCGACCGGCTGGTCGGATTTCGAATCGGTACTGCGCACCACCTTCGATCCCGCCGATGCCACGGTGGACGTGTTGCGGGACGACAGCCGGCCCGCCTTGGCCCGCGCCTCGGAGATGACCGCGTCGCTGCGCCGCTACGACTCCGGGTACCACGCCGAATTGCAGTGGTGGACCGGGCACACGCTTGCCGACGCCGGTGTCCCCGGGGACGCCCTGATCTCCCCGGAGGAACGGCAGCGAGTGAGCGTGGGACGTCAGTTCCCCGGGGCCGGTGGCACGCACCGCCGAAGCGAGATCACCGACGACCACTCGGTGATCCTCGTACTGTCCACCGACAGCGACATCCCCGACGACCTGCTGCGCTGCGGTGAGGTGCTGTCCACCGTCCTGCTCGAATGCACCCTCGCGGGCTTCGCGACGTGTCCGCTGACCCATCTGACCGAAGTGCCACGCAGCCGTGCCGTTGTCCGGGAGCTGACCGGGCAGTCCCGCCTGCCGCAGGTGCTGGTCCGGGTCGGCATCGCCCCGGAGCCGGAACCGGACGGTCCAGCGACCCCGCGCCGGCCGCTCACCGAGATCCTCGACATGCCCCCTAAGGCGTTATGAAGTCAGCGACCCGGGCGGCCTGATGATGGAACCAAAGATCTTGCCTGGCAGCGAAACCCGCGCCGACCGACCGACTCGGCTGGGAACCGCGGCCACCCCAGGTGACCAACGGCCCCGCCGCGCAGGCGGAAGGCCCGTATCCGCGCGCCCGCGCACCGAGAACACTCGAAATATGACCACCCACGACGACGCGCCTGCGGTTCCGGCACCTGATCACCCGACGATACTGGCGGCGCTGCGCTTGGCCGCTCGTGCACCGTCGGTGCACAATACCCAGCCGTGGCGCTGGATCCTGGACGGTACCCGCCTGCACCTGCACACCGACGCGGACCGGCTGCTGCCCTCGACCGACCCGCTCGGCCGCCAGTTGCTGATCAGCTGCGGCACCATGCTGCACCACGTTCGCACCGTCTTCGCCGACCGTGGCTGGCACACCGACACGGTACGCATACCGAACCCGCAACGGCCCGATCATCTCGCGACGATCGAGTTCCGGCCGTGGCCGGACCCGCCCGAGGGTGTTCACCCTCGAGCGCTCGCCATCGACCAGCGGCGCACCGACCGGCTGCCCTTGGCGGAACCTGAGGGGTTCACCGACATCCTGCCCCGGATCCGCATGCTCAGCTCACCGCACGAGGTCGAACTCGACGTGCTCGACGAAAGCGCCCGGCCACGCTTGGCCGCCGCGTCCGCCGAGGCTGGTGCCCTACGCGGCAACGACCTGCTGTATCAAACCGAATTGGAGTGGTGGGCCGGACATCCGGACACACCTGAAGGTGTGCCGCCGTCCGCACTGGTGTCGGACGCGGAGTTCGCGCGTGTCGGTGTCGGACGCGTCTTTCCCTCCGCTCCGCACTCGATGCGCCGCGCGCAGCTCCGAGACCGCGCGCGGCTGGTGGTGCTCAGCACCGACGGCGACTCGGTCACCCACTGGCTGCATACCGGCGAGGCACTGTCAGCCGTGCTGCTGGAGTGCACCGCGGCCGGGCTGGCGACCTGTGCGCTGACCCATATCACCGAACTCCCGACCGGCCGGACACTGCTCACCAGCCTGATCCCCCGCCCGGCCACGCCACAGGTGGTGGTCCGCGTCGGGACCGCACCCGCGGACAGCGAGCTGATCCCGCCCACCCCGCGCCGACCGCTCACAGACATCTTCACTGTCGTCGACCACCACTGAGGCGACTGTGAAGTCAGTACCCCGCATCGTGGCGGCGGAATCCGGTTCGAGCCCGATGCCGAAACCAACACCGGGGCTGTCTCGACGCTGGTTGCGACGACCTGGGGGCCTGCGAGATCGAGGTGATGTACGGCTCGGCAATCGGCCGGCTGCTATCCGCCGGCGCTGCTGAACTGCTGCGGCTTGCAGGCTGGCTGTGTTTACCCGGTGCCGCGTCTCAGGGCAACTGGAGGGTGTGCTCGTCGTGGGTAATAGCCTGCCTCAGCCGTTCGCGCGACAGTGTGTGCGGACCGCATTCGCAGGAGGCGGGTAGGCCGTCGTCGACGATCGGGGCGGCCGCCAGTAGGTCGACGTATCGTGTGCCGCGGTCATGGGCGCCATGTCCGGTATCGACGTAGTCGCGATCACCGTGGGCATGTGGACCGACCACGGAGCGGTACACCGCGCCGGCGGACGTATCGAAGACGGTCGCCACATGATGACCGCGCCCACACCGCACCTGGAGGAGCACCTGCTCGGTAGGTTGCGCCAGCGCATCCAGGGCCTGTTCGGCGATGCGCCGCTGTTCGGGCGCCGAAAGGTTCGAATTGTCGGTCATGAGATCAGGATCGTCGCCGCCGGCGCCCATCGACAGGGCCGAAATCACCCATTCCCGTGACGATCGGCCCCATTCCGACTCCTTCGGCCACCTGTCGGGCCGGAGATTCCCGGATCAGGATGCCTGCCGAACGGAACACGCGGGTCGCGTCACCGGGTGTTGTCGGGCTCCCGGCAGTGTTCGGCAATCGCGGCGCGTGCCGCGTGTTCCAGGCCGATGGCGGCATCCCACCCGTCTCCGGCAGGGAGGATCGCTTCCCCGACGACGAAGTGGATGACGCCGCGGCGGATGATCGTGCCGTGGTCGGGCCACATCATCGCGCGGGTACCCGAGATCGCCACGGGCACGACCGGAAGGCCCGCCTTCGCGGCGATCATGAACGCACCCATGTGGAACGGCCGCAGGCCCGGCACCGGCGAGAGGCCACCCTCCGGGAACACCACCAGGCATTCGCCGTGCCGCGCCGCTTCCATCAGGTGCTGGGTGTCGGCCACGCCGTGTTCGCGCTCGGTCCGCTCGACGAATCGAGTACCGGCCCGCCGCAGCAAGAAGCCGACCAGCGGCTTGCGTTCGAATACCTCACCGACCACGAAGGTGAAGCGGCCGGGAAGGATCGTGGACAACGCGATGCCGTCGAGGAGGCTGGCGTGGTTGGCGACCACGACGCAGGCGCCCAGCCGCGCGAGCCGCTCGGCTCGGTCCACAGTGATGCGGGTGCCGGTGAGCCGGGCGAGGCTGCGGGCGGCCGCGCGCACGATAGCTCGTCGCGCGCCGAGACCGGGAACCGCTGCCACGACGATCAGTGTCGGCAGACCAACCGCGATGAGAACCGACCAGCACCACAGGGCGAACGCCCTGCTTGCCGTGAGTTTCCCCGCGCGTCGCACGCCGGGGATCGCGCCCCTCGCTGCGAACCGGACCAGCTGCCACCACACGGGCCGGGGACGGGCCCGCAGATCGCCCCGCTCGTAGCGTTCCCGGGTGGCGGCGCGCCGGAGCTTGCCGCTGGAGGTTTTCGGCACCGTTCCCGGAGGCGCGAGCACGACATCGTCCGGGGGCGTTCCGAGCAGGTCGACACTCACCCCGATGATCTGTTCCCGCAGCCGGGCGAGGGCGGCAGTCGCGGTCTGGCGCGTCTCGGCGAACACCACCAGCCGCTCGGTGCCGCCGGTGGGCTCGGATGTCGCGAAGACGGCAACGCACCCCTTGCGAATTTCCGGGATATCGCCCACGACCCGTTCGAGCTCTTCCGGGTGCAGATTGCGGCCTGCCCGGATGATGAGATCCTTGATCCGGCCGGTCACGTAGAGCTCGCCGTCGTCGAGATAACCGAGATCTCCCGTGTCGAGCCAGCCGTGCCGGAACAGCGCTTTCGTTGCCCGCTGATTGCGGAAGTATCCCGCGGTGGCCGAAGGGCCGCAGAACTCGATCCGGCCCTCACGCCGATCGCCGAGCACGTTTCCCGCCGAGTCGACCAGGCGGATCTGGTGATCGGGGATCGTCCGGCCACAGCCGACGAAGCGGAGCGGATCCGGGTCGTCCTCTGCGGCCCGGGTCGCCCTGCCCGTACGCAGGAAACGGTTGCGGTCGACGCGATCCACGATCGGCCCTCGGCCGACAGGCGGGAGGGTGAGGCCGACGCACGCCTCGGCCAGTCCATAGACCGGGGCCTGGGTCTCGCGACGCAGCCCATAGGCGCCGAATCGCTCGGCGAACCTGGTCACGGTGTCCGCGCTCACCGGTTCGGCGCCGTTGAAGAGAATCCGCAGCGACCCGAGCTCGAGCCCATCGAGTTCCACGTCGGCGATCTTCCGCAGGCACAGCTCGTAGGCGAAGTTCGGGGCCGCGGATACCGTGCCGTGTTGGGCGTGGATGGCCCAAAGCCATTGCGACGGCCGGGCAAGGAAGTCCAAGGGCGACATCACGGCCAGCGGCACCCCGAAGTACAGGCAGGACAACCAAGCGCCGATCAAACCCATGTCGTGGTAGAGGGGAAGCCAGCTGACGAACACGTCCGAAGTGGCGACCTCTGCTGCCTCGCCCATCGCCCGGATATTCGACAGCAGGTTCGCGTGGGTGAGAGTCACGCCTTTGGGGTCGCCGGTGCTACCGGAGGTGTACTGCACCAAAGCGATGTCGTCCGCCCCTCGGACCGAGCCTTCCGCCTCCCCGTACCCGGCCAATTCTTCCGGAGTCAGGACGTGGCGCACCGGCTCCACCTGGTCGCGTACCAGGCGCGCCAAGCGCGCGGCCTGCGGATCGGTGACCAGCACGCAAGCCTGTGCGTTGCCGAGGATGCGCACCTGACGTCGCAGATGCTCGGCGAGCTGCGACGGGCGTGATGGCGGGTAGACCGGCACCGGGACGCCACCGGCCAGGAGCACACCGAGGAAGGTGGTGAAGTAGGCCCGGCCCGTGGGCAGCATGATGGCCACCCTGTCGCCGGGGTGCAGCTCGCGGGCGAGCAAGGCGGCGGACACCGTCGCGGCGGCGGACCGCACCTCGCCGTAGCTGACCTCCTCCTGTTCCCCATCCCTTGTTCTTCCGGAGAGTATCCGCAGGTGGGTGCGATGAGCGTGGGTGCGGGCATGCCAGGACAGCGCCTCACAGAGGGTGGCGGTTGCGGCGGGGGTCCGGTCGATCCGCGGTGGTGCGGCGTGCCGCATGGGCATCGACCGCTGGCGGCTCCGCGCAGGCGCGCCGCATACGGCGGTGAGAAGATCACGCGGCGTCGTCACGGTGCCGAGAACGCCTCGTTCCAAGCTCACCCCGAACGCATGCTCGGTGCGGTCGAGCAACTCGGTGATGCCGAGGCTGTCCAGCCCGAGATCGCGCTCCAACTCGCTGTCGAGCATCGCGCGCGCGGCGCGGTCCACGGTGTGCCGCTCGGCCACGAGGTCCCGGACGACCGCCAGCAGTAGGTCCTCGTCCTGCTCTGAGCTCGTCACAGGTCGCCTTCTTCACCGGTTGCCATGCCCGTCACATCCCGCGTGCCGCGACAGCGTCGACCACCGGCGCGTGCGGTGGTCCTCCGATCCCAGTGTGCGCGTCCCCACCCGGTGCCGCCGCCCTTTTCTGCTACAGCTTGTATCCGATCCGGCGGAGTAGCTGCCTGCGGTCTTCCTGGTCGTCCTGGGTCTCCACGCCCACCGGCACGGTCCCGTCGACGACGCCGACTATGCCCCGTCCCAGCTCCGTCTCGGCGATCAACACCTCGACCTGATTGGCTGTGGCACAGTAGATTCCGCAGACCTCCGGGACCTGCCGTATCGCATTGAGCACATTGACCGGATATCCCTCGTGCAGGAACACGATGAACGAGTGCCCCGCGCCCACGGCGACCGCGTTCTTCGTGGCGAGCTCGATCAGGTCGTCGTCGTTTCCCGAGTGACGGACCAGCCGCGGCCCGGATGCCTCGCAGAACGCCACCCCGAACCGCAGGTGCGGGCTGATCCCGACCAGTGCCTCGTGCAGGTCTTCCACGGTCTTGATGAAGTGGGACTGCCCGAGGATCACGTTGAGATCCTCCGGTTTGTCTATACGTACCGCAGTCAGCTCCATCGCAACAGCGTGCGCTCGAGCGAGTCGCACCCGCCAGGGCGATAGGTCCCGGCGTGCCGGGATCTTCTGCCCTTGCTGGCGGATAGCGCGGATGGGCGGGTCAGGAGCAGGACGGCGGTAAGGCCCACCATCGCGGGACCTTCGCCCCTGTGCAGTGGCAACGGGCGCGGCGCACGCTCATCACACGAGACCGAGGAGGCTTCGATGGAGTACCGGGTGGCCCTGGTGGAGTCGGCACCGGAGACGGTGCTGCGGGTGCCGCGGGAGATTCGGCCGAACCCGAATCTGCTCGGCGAGGACATCGTCGAGGGAATGCGGGAGCTGACCCAGATCGCCCAACGCGCCGGATTGACCGCCAGCGGGGCGCCGACGATCACCTTTCATCAAGAACTGCCCGCCGATGAGGCGATCGCGGTGGATTTCGGCGTACCGGTGGAACCGGCGCCCAAGCTCGGCCCCAGTTCCGGCGCGGAGGTGGTCGTGGTGCCGGGAACGCTCGTCGCGCGCACCTGCCACCGCGGCAGTTACCGCGAACTCGGCGACGCCTATACCGCGTTGCGGGAATGGCTGCACGACTCCGGCTATCGGACCACCGGACCGCCGACCGAGGCGTACCTGATCGGTCCCGACGAGGTCACCGATCCGCGGCGGCTGCTCACGGAGATCCGTTTGCCGGTGGCACCCGCACCGGCAATCGCCATCCGTCTCGACGCGCCGTTCGACATCGCCGTGCGCCGAACCCGAGACGCACTGCAGCATCAGGGGCTCAGCGTGATCGCGGAAGTCGACCTCCAGGCCACACTGCGCGAGCAGATCGGCGAACAGATCGAAGACTTCCTGCTCCTCGGCGTGTGCGATCCCCGGCTCACCTATCGTGCGCTGACGGCCGACCGCCAGGCCGCGCTGCTGCTGTCGTGCACGGTGGTGGTGCGTTCCGTCGACACCGGAACGCTCGTCGAAGCCACCGATCCCGATCTGCTCGTGCGCGCGACCACCCAGCCGGCGTTGCGCCCGGTTGCCGTGGACGCGCGCCGGTTACTCGCCGCCGCGCTGGAGAGCCTCCGTGATTCGGCGCCGGCGTCGGCGTAACGGACCTCGTCCCACCGAACCCCGCTTCCTGGTCCTCGCCGACCCGGCCGCCTACGCGCTCACACCGCAGCAGTGGGCGCTCAACGCGCGAATTCTGCCGCCTGGTTGGCAAATTCGCCGATCTGGCCCCCCGCTTGGCCGAGGTCACCGACGAGTTCCACACCTCGGTCGAAGAGTTGGAGAAAGACCTGGCCGCCGGTAGCGGTCCGGTGCGCCTGGACGGCGGCGGGCTGGTGATCTCCCCGCTGACCGCGGAAGACATTTCGACCGAGGCGGTGACGCTCGTGGCGGAGCCGTTATGGATGGCTGGATTCGGTGGGTGAGCTGGCTGCTGCGAGTGCTCGGGCGGCAGCCCAAGTACGAGGGAGTCCGAATTCGGCTGTGGCGCGCAGGAGGTTGTCGAAGGTCTGCTCGGTGGCTCCAGCTGCTCGGGCGATTCGGCTGTGCAGTTGCAGCGAGGGGCCGAGTGTCTGGTAGAAGATGTCGACGACCAGGCAGGCGAGCGCTCGTTCGCGCACGGACAGATCCGGGCGGGTCCAGCGTTGTGTGAGCTGCTGTTCGGTGAACGCGGCCAGTCCCGGGGCAACGGTTCGAAGCTCGCGCACGATGTCGTTCAGCGTGTCGTCGAGCGGGGCGGTTGTCGGTGGTTGGCCGTCGCGGGCGGCGGGCAGGCCGAGTTCGGTCAGGCGTTGGAACGCGGTGACCACGATGGGGTAGCCGACATATGGGGCCAGGTGCCGGAAGAGTTCCCGGATCGATTCGGAGTCGACATCGTGGGTCGATGCCATCTCGATGTGCATGGCCAGCGGCGTTCCCAGGTGCGGATGGCACAAGTCGGCGGTCAGGCAGACGAAGGTCTTCTCGCGCGCGGTGAGGTCGGGCAGGCTCCACAGGTTGTGGCCCGCGCTCATGGCCATCTGCGCGAAAACGGGGTCGAGCTGGACGAGGGCGTCGGCACCCGCGAGCGGTTGCTGTTGCGACATGGCGGTTTCCTCCGAAATGCTCCGAAATGTGGGGTGCTCAGGACAGGCCGAGCGCACGCAGGCGCAGGATGTCGAGTGGTCGTTGGGGTAGCCAGCGTCCGAGCGTGCTCATCAGCCGGGAGCCTTTGCCGACGGGGTAGCGGACGCGGGGGCGGCGGGCGGTCAGGGCGTGCAGGACCGCGCGGGCGATCACGTCGGGGCTCGAGCCGGTGCGCTCGTTTTCGAGGCTGTGGGTGATCATGGTGCGGTAGGCGTCGCCGTAGAGTTTTCTGCCTTCCGTACCCAGCGAGGCCAGGCGCGGTTCGACTTCGTTTTCGAGCTTGTCGACGGCGTCGGTGTGGGTGGAGCCGGGCTCGATGAGCACGACGTCGATGCCCCACGGCTTGACTTCCATCCGCAAGGCGTCGGTGAGTGATCGGATCGCGTGCTTGGACGAGCACAGCGGCCCGCCGAAGGGCAGGGTGATCCAGCTGCCGACCGAGCCGACGGTGACCACCCGGCCCCGCGACGCCCGCAGCAGGGGCAGCATGGCCTGGGTGACCGCAACCTGGCCGAACACGTTGACTTCGTACTGCCAGCGCAGTGCGTCCAGCGGCACGAATTCCACCGGTCCGGTGACACCGACGCCGGCGTTGTTCACCAGTGCGTCCAACTGGCCGATCTGTTCGGCGGCGGCGGCGATCTGCCCTGGGTCGGTGACATCGAGCGTGATCGGGGTGACCGCCGGGCCCAGCGCCTCCCCGTCGGCTTGTTTGCGGACTCCGGCATAGACGGTGAACCCCTTGCCGGCCAGCAGCAGGGCGGTGGCCCGCCCGATTCCGGTGGATGCGCCGGTGACCAGCACAGTCTTCGACATCGTTCGGTCCTTCTCTCAGAGTGGGGGCAACAGTTGGCATGCCTGGCGCGGCCTGGTGTGGCGCGCGGCCGCCATTGCTGTCACTCCCCAATGCCAACGATTGTTGGCATTGACGTTAGAGGACGCGCGTCGATCGTGTCAACATCTGTTGGCCTACAATTGTTGGTGCGCTGTTGCGCACCGGGGTCACCAACGACGCCGTGGCCGAACGGATGCGGTCGATCCTCGCCGCGCAGCAGCCGGTAATCGCCCGTGTGAGCGACGACCCCCGCGACGGACACCCTCGGTGCGCAGCTCCGCGGCGCGGTACCGGGCTGAAGGTCCTCGAGCAGGGCATCGACACCGGCACCGCCGAGGGCCGCGTCATGTTCGGCATGCTCTCGGTACGGGCGGAATTCCAGCGCGAACTCATGTGACCAGCGGTGACGATGGTCCCACAGGCACGGGCACGAGGCCTCTCACCCGACCGAACGCACGCGAGCAAGCTCTTCGATATGGCCGTACACGCCGGCCACGGCCCCTCCATCTCGACTCATCCGTGAAAGGCGAACCCATGAGCTATCACCGTGATCCCCTCGCCCCCGCGGTCCACACCGCACACGAGTGGCTGCGCGCTGTCGCCGACGGACTCGGCACCGAGGACCGCCCCTTCGCGCATCGCGCTCTGCGCGCCTGGCTGCACTCGGTGCGTGACCGCATCGGCGTCAGCGCGGCCGCGCACCTGAGCGCCCAGCTGCCCGAACTGTTGCGCGGGATCTTCTATGAGGGCTGGGTTCCCGCTCACGTCCCCGTCCGGCACGATGTGGAGTCGTTCCTCAGCCAGTTCGCCGCGGAGGCAGGCGTCTCGCGCGACGAGGCCGTCGCGCTCGCCGGCGCCGTCACCGACTCGCTCAGCGATCTGTTCTCCCCCGGGCAACTCGACCACGTGTTCGCGCTCCTGCCCGAGAATCTGCGGTCCATCCTGCGCGGTTCCGACCTGTCCAGCACGTTGACGGCGGCCGCTGTCGCGCAACCGGAACCGTCCCGCTTCGACGACATCGACAACCGGCTGCGGGCGCTGTCCGACGCCGTGGCGGCGCTGGTTCGCGGACTCGAGGAACCGGTCGGCGGCGAGGCGCACAACGCCGCGCGGGTTTCCGCCGCTCAGCAGGCCCACCGCATCCTGCTCGCCGAAGGGCTGACCGGATCCGCCGCATCCCCACGCTGAGATCAGGCCCAGGCGTGGTCGGCGCTCACTCCCTGGCCGCCTCCGGCCGGGCGAGCCGCCGCACTTCGGCGTGTTCCAGTAGCCGCTGGATCTCGCGCCCGATTCCGTCGGCGATCACGGCGATATCGGGCGCGGTGTCGTAGTCTCCCGTGATGCCGAACGTCAGATGGTCCGCGTAACTGAGGATCGCGATAGCAGTGCGCAACCGCATGGCGATCGGCACGGCCGGTAGCAACTCGAGGACTCGCCGCCCGCCGATGGTGAGTTCGTGGCGCGGGCCGGGCACGTTGGTCGCGAGCGCGCCGACGCTTCGCTGCGGAAAGCGCGCCAGCAGCCGGATACCCCAAGCCATGGGCGCGAAGGGCAACCGCCCCGCCAATTCCAGCATCGAACTCTCCGCCCGGGCCTCACCTCTCGACTTGTGCTTCGTCATCCGGGCGTGAATGACCTCCAGGCGCTCGACCGGATCGGCCACATTGATCGGCAGGAACGGCAGCATCGCCGAAACGTGGTTGGCGAGCGTGTATTTCCCCTCCGTGGACCGCATCGACACCGGAACGAGAATGCGCAACTTGTCGGGGGACGGCCGCTCGTTCCGGCTGAGCAAGAGGTCGCGGTACGCGGCGGCGACGGCAGTCAGCACGACATCGTTCACAGTGGCGCCGAACGCCCTGCCGATCGCACGGACCTCCGGCAGGGCGGCCCGTGCGACGACGTACCGGCGCTGCCGTCCGATGGGGCCGTTGAGGGAGCACTGAGCGGTCGGCGAAACCACGGCGGCAGCCAAGGGTGCCAGGCTGCGCGCCACACCCATGAGGTATCGCGGCATGACAACCGGCAGTCGGAATCCTTGGCGAGCCACATCCAGCCACTCCATCGCGGTACGGACCCGTGACGCGGGCGCGGCCTCGACGGTCTCCGGTGCGACCGGATCGCAGAGGTTCTCGAAGACGGAGATCCCCGACACGCCGTCGACCAGGCTGTGATGGGCTTTGACGATCAGCGCCCACCGGTCCCCGGCGAGGTGTTCGACCACGACGGCCTGCCACAGCGGATGATCGCGGTCGAGCCGCTCCTCCAGTTCGGTCGCGACGAGTTCACACAGCGCCGGCTCGTCGCCGGGTGCGGGCAGCGCGGTCCATCTGATGTGGTGTGCGAGATCGAAATTCGGGTCGTCCTCCCAGACCGGCGTGGCCAGATCGAGCGGAGCCCGGCGTACCTTCTGACGGAGGCGGACGTTCTGTTCCACGCCTTTGGCGAGCACGCCGATGAGGTCGTCTCTACTCGGCGGCGTTCCGGAAATGATCGCCACCGCTCCGATCCCGAGGCTGATATGACGGTCGGCGTCTTCCAGTTCGATGAAGCCCGAATCGAGGGGTCGTAGTTCTGTCATGGTGCAAGCTCCGGATGCGTCACTACGTGTCCTTGCCGATCGGCCTGCTCATTCGCCGCCACTCGGACTCCCAGGCCGCGCTTCGGATCCGGCCCAGCAGCCAGTTGGTAGTGAGCACTAGAGCTATTGCGCCACAACATATCCCGGCCAGTACCGCCAAGCCGGTCAGTACTCCGGACCACGCCGCGTCGGAGGACGGCCGCGGCGGCGCGGTCACCTTTTCGTCCGGGCCGAGCCACACCGTGACACGGCTGCCGAGTTCGGTCGTGCCGGGGACCTCCACTGTCGCGCTGTGTTCGCGGCCGCCGCGGGTCCAATGCACGGGCGCTTCCCGCTGTTCTTGGCTGCCCTGGTACCGAGCTGCCGTCACCCGCCGCACCGGTTCTCCCGCGACGGTGGCGGTCACCGCGGCTTTCTCCGCGTTCTCGGTCCGGATCCGATCGACCGCGGCCGTGTAACCCGCGGTACCGGCCGCGCCCGCCACCGGAATCGCGAGCAGTACCACCCCCGCGGCCAGCAGTCGCACCAGTGCCTCCCACCGGTCCGAGGCGCGCATCAGCGGATTGACGCTCCACGGCCGCGATCTCCATAGCCGAACCACGGCCGACGGATACTGCGACACCTCGATCACCTCTTTCGAGCACCCGCGTCGGAGACGGCCGCGTCCAGCGGATGCAGCACTTCGTCGAGTGGGCGGCGCGGAGTGGCGGGCACGGGACCCGCACTCTCTTCCGCCCATCCGATCCGGACGACGATGTGCGGGTAACCGCTCTCGCCGAGAACATTCGTGCGGATCCGGTTTCTGGTGCCGGTCAGCTCCAGCGGCTCGGTCAACGGGCACGTCGCCAGACCGAGTGTCGTGGCGGTCAGCAGCACCGCGCTGGCGGCCTCCCCTGCCCGCAATCGCGACAAACGGTCATCTCCGGGCGTACTGAGTAGAATCAGCCGGTCTGCGGCGTCGACGCCGCCGATAACCGTCTGCGGGAGGCCTGGATTCGAGAACGGCCGGACGGCCGGATCGCCGGCCAGCAGCACCGCGTGTCGCTCCGGTGCGCTGTGCCTGCCGCTCCACTGCGCGAGCTCCAGGCCGTAGGAGAAGTCGCGGGTATGTTCCCAGGCCGCTTGCTCGAATGCGCGCAGCAATTGGGTCCGAGCAGGTCCGGCGTTGATGCAGCGCGCGTGGACTCCGTTCCCGGCACCGGCGGCGACGGCCTCGACGTAGGCGACCGGCACCGCCCGGGAAGCGTAACGCCGGCGATCGGTGTGCCGCCGGTAGATGGCTCCTGCCATCCGAAACGCTTCGGGGGTGGTGGCGGCAGCACGGAATTCGACGACAGCCAGATGCCGCGGCTCGGTGGGATCCGGCAGCCGATGGATCACCGTCTCCCATCCGAGTCCGAGCGCCGCGACCCGCAGATGATGCAGCGCCGCCCCGCAACTCAGTAGCAGATCGCGACCCTCCGGGTCGGTGTGCGGCAGCCATCGGCTCTCGTCGGCATAGAGGTGCACGGTGCTGTCACCGATTCGCCACAGCCATGGCTGGGTGTTGTGCACCGATGGCGCCCGCACCGCGGAAGCAAGCGCGGAGCGAAGCATCTCGCGGTCGGGTTGGGCACGCGGCATCGCGGGCGCGTTGGACTCGGCCACGATATGCACCTCCCAGCTGACTACACCGGCTTGGTCTGCATTCAGCATCGCGCTATGGGGCGGCGCAGATAGCAGTCGAAGGTCACCGAATGCGAGGCCCTCCGGCCACGGAACGGCCCCCAGCAGATTGGCCGACAGTCCTGGCGCCGGCCCGAAACACCGAGTCTGCCGGTCTCGAGGTGACGAGCGGTCGTCCGGAAGGGGACCTTGGTCCTTACCCCGAGGGCCACTGCGATGCGTAGTCTCGACCCCACCACTTCTTCCCGGATTGGACACCACCATGATCACGGTGTTTCTGGTCGACGACCACGAAATAGTCCGCCGCGGCCTGGTCGATCTGCTCTCGGCGGACCCTGAGCTGTCCGTCGTCGGCGAGGCCGGCGACGTCGCGCAGGCCCTTGCCCGCATCCCGGCGCTGCGGCCCGACGTCGCCGTCCTCGACGTGCGGCTGCCCGACGGCAACGGCATCGAACTCTGCCGCGACCTGCTGTCGAAACTCGACGATCTGCGGTGCCTGATCCTCACCTCGTTCACCGACGAGCAAGCCATGCTCGATGCCATCCTCGCCGGCGCCAGCGGCTACGTCGTCAAGGACATCAAAGGCATGGAGCTGGCGAAGGCCATCAAAGAAGTCGGAGCAGGACGGTCGTTGCTCGACAACCGGGCCGCCGCCGCGCTGATGCAACGGCTGCGCGCGAACACCCAGCAAGACGGCCCTTTGGCCGGACTCACCGAGCAGGAGCGCAAATTGCTCGACCTCCTCGGTGAGGGTCTGACCAACCGGCAGATCGCGCAGCGCATGTTCCTGGCCGAGAAAACGGTGAAGAACTACGTCTCCCGGCTGCTGGCCAAGCTGGGCCTGGAACGACGCACGCAGGCCGCCGTCTACGCGTCCAAGCTGCGGTCGCGGTCGTCCGGGTCCACGGCCGACTTCTGATCTTCCGCGCCGCCATCGACCGTCGCGCGGCCGGCGAGCCCGCATCCGAATTGCCGAACGTTCACTTCGAGCAGTGCGTGAAATAATCTTGCTCTATGGCCACCTGCCATGCGCAAAGCCGGGACTCGGAGCGGTCGACATGACCGATGACGCGCTCACCGATACCTATTCGGTGCGTGACACGCTGTCGCAGCTGCGGCTCCGGGAACTGCTGGCCGAAGTCAAGGATCGCATCGAGCAGATCATCGACGCTCGCGATCGGATGGACGGTCTGATCGAGGCGATGCTGTCGGTCACCTCCGGTCTGGATCTCGATCGCACCCTGCGCACGATCGTGCATACGGCCACGTCACTGGTCGACGCTCGCTATGGGGCGCTGGGCATCCGCGGCCACGACCAGCAACTGACCCAGTTCGTCTATGAAGGCATCGATCAACCGACCAGGAAACGGATCGGTGATCTCCCCCAAGGCCACGGTGTCCTGGGGTTGCTGTTCAGCCAGCCCAAACCGATCCGCCTGGACAACCTCGCAGACCATCCGTCCTCGGTCGGGTTCCCCGCGCACCATCCGCCGATGCGCACCTTCCTCGGCGTCCCCGTCCGCATTCGCGACGAGGTCTTCGGCAACCTGTACCTGACGGAAAAGGCCAACGGCCAGCCGTTCACCGAGGACGACGAGGTCATCGTGCGAGCGTTGGCCGCCGCGGCCGGCATCGCCATCGACAACGCGAACCTGTACGAATCCGCGCGTACCCGCCAAGCCTGGATCGAGGCCACCCGCGACATCACGACCGAATTCCTCGCGGGCACCGCATCCGACCAGGTCCTGGCGCACCTCGTCGAGGCGACGCGCCGGCTCACCGGCTCGGAGCGGACGTTTCTCGCTGTCGTCCCCGACCCCGAGCGCGGGTCTGAAGACATCACCGAACTCTTGATCACACACGCCGCGGGAACCGAGGACAACCGGCACCCGATGAAGCTGCCCTTCGCGGACGCCACGATCGGCACGGCCTTCCGGCTGCATGCGCCGCAGCGCCTCGGCGACTCGCGCCGTGCCGATCTCGGCAAGATCTTCCCGGACGCGGGACCCGCACTGGTCCTGCCCATGCAGACATCCGACACGACCGTCGGTGTGCTGGTGGCGCTGCGTTCGGTGGAGTCGACGCCGTACGACGACGAGACCCTCGAATTGACCGCGGCCTTCACCAACCAGGCCGCGCTGGCGATGCAACTGGCCGACGCGCAACGACGCATGCGTGAACTGGACATTCTGTCCGACCGCGACCGCATCGCCCGGGACCTGCACGACCACGTCATCCAGCGGTTGTTCGCCGTCGGCCTCAACCTGCAGGGCACCGTGCCCCGCTCACGTGTGCCGGAAGTACGGGAACGGCTCACCGAGGCGATCAACGACCTGCAGGATGTCGTCCAGGAGATCCGTACCTCGATCTTCGACCTGCACGGCGGCCACGGCCCCAGCGCGCGAGTCCGGCAGCGCATCGAGGAGGCGATCCGGCAGCAAACCGACGCCAGCGCGATCCGCACCTCCGTCCACATCGCCGGCCCGCTGTCCGTGATCGATCCAGAACTGGCCGACCACGCCGAAGCCGTAGTGCGCGAGGCGGTCAGCAACGCCGTCCGGCACTCCGGCGCCGAGTCGGTCTCGGTCGAAATCGCGGTCGCCGATGACCTGACCATCCTCGTCGAGGACGACGGTTGCGGTATGCCGGAGAACGTCACGCCCAGCGGTCTGACGAACCTGGCCCGGCGCGCCGAGGAGGCGGACGGGACCTTCACGATCGGCTCCGGCACCGGCCCGGAGGGAGGCGCGGCCGGGACCCGGCTGTGCTGGAAGGTTCCCTTGCACTGAGCATCCGGTCAGCAATCGTCGGGCAACACACTCGTTTGCCCGCGCATGTGGTGTGCCGGGTGAAGAATGGGTCGTATGCGAACCGTGCTCATTCTCGGTGCCGGGTTCGGGGGTTTGGAGCTGGCCGCCCGCTTGTCGGGTTCGCTGGCCGAGGAAGTCAGAGTCGTCCTCGTCGACCGGAACGATTCGTTCACGTTCGGCTTCGCCAAGCTGGAGATCCTGTTCCGGGGCGTGCCACCGGAGGCCGTTCGTGTTCCCTACGCCGGCCTCGCACATCCGGGTGTCGAGTTCCGCCAAGAGGAAGTCACCGCGATCGACCCGCGGACGCGTCATGTCGTGACCGACCGATCCGAATACGAACCGGACATTCTCGTCGTCGCGCTCGGCGCCGACTACGACCCCGCCGCGACCCCTGGGTTCGCGGACGACGGGCACGAGTACTACTCGATCGAGGGCACCTGCCGGTTGCGCGACCGGCTCGACAGTTTCGACGGCGGGGCGGTGATCCTCGCGGTTCTGAGCGTCCCCTTCAAGTGCCCGCCCGCGCCCTATGAGGGCGCGATGCTCCTGCACGAGATGCTGACCCGGCGCGGGGTGCGCGACCGCACTCGCATGCACATGATCACCCCGATGGACTCACCGATCCCGGTGTCGCCGGACACCTCCGCAGCCATTGTCGAGGCGCTGGCCCGGCGCGACATCGAGTACTCCCCCGGGCGCCGCGTCCACGCCCTCGATCCGAGCCGGCACATGGCGGTCACCCGTGACGGCGATCTCGCCTACGACCTGTTCATCGGGATCCCGAAACACCGCGTTCCGGATGTCGTCGAGGCGTCAGGGCTGACCGTGGGCGGAACCGACGGCTGGATCGCCGTCGACCCGCGCACCCTGGAAACGCGGTACCCGGACGTCTATGCCATAGGCGACTGTGCCGATGCGCCGGTCCCGCGTGCGGGTGTCTTCGCCGAGGACGCCGCCCGAACGGTCGCGGCGGGTATCGCAGCGAAGCTGCGCGGGTCGACGCCGTCCGAGAAGTACCTGGGTAGAGGCGTGTGCCATATCGAGTTCGGAGGCGGGCTGGTCGGCAAAGTCGACGCCGACTTCCTCTCCGGTCCCGCCCCGGTGGCGCCGTTCTCCGCGCCTTCCGAGGAACTTGCCCGAGAAAAGGCCGAATCGGCCGCCGCCCGGCTCGACCGCTGGTTCACTCGCTGATCGCGCGGTCTTCCGCCTCACCCTCTCGCCACGCCTTTGTGAGCACATCCGCGATCTGAGCCAGCCCGGATGCCACGGTCATCCGCCAATGCGTCGTCGATACGGCATGGTTGTACACCGTGCCGTCGACGATCTCACTCCAAATCGACGCGCCGACGCAGCCGGTGGGGTCGTCCAGAGCGGCGGTGAAGTAGATGACATCGCCCCGGTACACCGGCGGCCGGTAGGCGGTGCGCAGTGCCACGGAGTGCACTGCGGCGTCGAGGATCCGGGTGACCCGGTCGGCGCCGAAGGAGGCAAACGGTTCGGGCAGTTCGGTGAACATCTCCGGAAGTGCCGCCCAATCCAGTTCCGCGACGTTGCCCAGATCCCCGGCCGCTTCCCCGAGCAGACCGCCGATCAGCTCGGCCACCGGCACCTGCCCGGCATCGCTGGTCGGCGTGCCCGGGGGATCGGCCATGTAGCTGTCCATCACCGCCAACAAGGCCACGGTTTCCCCCTCGCGCTGCAGCTGCACCGCCATTTCGTGCGCGATGACGCCACCGAAGGACCAACCCAGCAGGTGATACGGACCCTGCGGCTGCACCGAGCGGATCAGCTCCACATACCGCGCCGCCCAGTCCTCGATCGAGTCCGGCATCACCGCCTCGGCCGCCAGCACCGGGGTCTGCACACCGTAGAGCGGCCGGTCCGGATCGAGATAGGCCGCCAACCCGGCATACGACCAGGAAATCCCCGACACCGGATGCACACAGAACAGCGGCGCCGCCGAACCCGCGGGCCGCAGCGGCAACAGCATGTCGAAAGCCGCCTCGGTCTCCACCCGGCCACCGGCCCGGCGCGCCAGATCCGCCACCAACCCCGCCGGCGTGGGCGCGGTGAACACCCGCATCACCGGCACCTTCACACCCAACGCACCCGACAGCCGGGTGGTCAACTTCGCCGCGATCAGCGAATTCCCGCCATGCTCGAAGAAATTATCGTCCATCCCGAACCGGTCCACACCGAGCACCTCCGCAAACGCCGCGGCCACGATCTGTTCGACGGGAGTGGCGGGGGCGCGGAATTCCCGCTCCTGGAACTGCGGGGCGGGCAGTGCACGACGGTCGAGTTTGCCATTCACCGTCAACGGCATGGTGTCGATCACCACGATCGCCGCGGGCACCATATAACCGGTCAGGAACTCGCTGACCTGGGTGCGGAGTTCGGTCGGATCCGGCCGCGCACCCGGCTTGGGCAGGACGTATCCGATCAGTTGATCACCGAGTGTGACATCGGCGCGGACCAGCGCGACAGCCTGGCTCACACCCGGGCACCGCAGCAGTGCCGCTTCGATTTCGCCGAGCTCGATCCGGAACCCACGCAACTGCACCTGCTGATCACCCCGCCCGCCGTACGCCAACCCAGGCTCACCATCAGACCGCATCCAGCGGGCGATGTCCCCCGACCGATACATCCGCGACCCCGGCGACCCGAACGGATCGGCCACGAACCGCGTCGCGGTCAACCCCGGCCGCCCCACATACCCGCGAGACACTTGGCTGCCTGCCACATAGATCTCACCCGGAGTGCCGAACGGTGCCGGACGCAACCGGATGTCCAGCACAGGGGTGTCCAGTCCGGGCAAGGCCCGGCCGATAAGGCTTGCAGGACTGTCCACCAACTGTTCATCGATTGGCAGGAACGACACGTGCACCGTGGTCTCGGTGATGCCATACATATTCACCAGCCGCGGCGCGTCGGCGGGATGACGCTCATACCAGCGCCCCAGGTGGCGCAGATCCAGCGCCTCACCCCCGAAGATCACATACCGCAGACTGAATTCTCCGGACGCGGCAGAGGCCTCCCGGTCGGCCTCCACCAACTGGCAGAACGCCGACGGGGTCTGGTTCAACACCGTCACTTGCTCCCGGATCAGCAACTCCCGGAACAGCTCCGGCGAACGGGAGGTCGCGTAATCGACCACCACCACACTGCCACCGGTCGCCAGCGCACACCACAACTCCCACACCGAGAAATCGAACGCGAACGAATGGAACACCGTCCACACATCACACTCGTCGAACCCGAACAACGGCTGCGTGTTGGCGAACAACTCCACCACATTCCGATGCGTCACCCCCACACCCTTCGGCACACCCGTCGAACCAGAGGTGTAGATGACGTACGCCAGATTCTCCGGCCGCAACGGCGCCAACCGCTCGGCATCGGTCACCGGATCACCAGCAAACCCGGCCGTCTGCTCCAACAACACCACCGGCAGACCGCTGTCCGGCAGAGCCGAGCGCTCCTCCGACGTGGTCAACACGCACACCGGAGCCGCGTCCGCCAGCACACCCACCAGCCGTTGCGCCGGATATGTGAGATCGATCGGCAGATACGCCGCACCCGCCGCCAAAACACCCAGCAACGCGACCGGCAGCTCCTCGGTCCGTGATACCGCCACCGCCACCAGCGATTCCGGTCCCGCCCCCGCCGCGATCAACGCACGCGCAACCCGGCTCGCACGCCGATGCAAACCATCGAAACTCAACGTCGCATCGCCATACCGCACAGCCACCGCATCCGGCCGAAGCCGGGCCTGCTCACTGATCAACCCGGGCAACGTCGCCGCAGGCGCGGACATGATCGTGCCTGGTATCCCCGGCTGCGCCAGGCTCACCCGACTCGATTGCGGAGCGGACGGGTCACCGGTGAGGAGCCCCTCAGTCTCGCCCTCGTCGAGAATGTCGATGTCCCACAACAGGGTCGAGGGTTTGCCTGCCGCCGCGGACAGGACGCGCTCGAACCGGCGGCCGAAGGCGCGGACGGTGGATTCCTCGAAAAGGTCTGTGGCGTATGTGAATGTCACGGCCAACCCTGTATGGCCACCGTGTTCGCCGACCTGGGGTTCGACGATTACCTGTAGATCGAACTTGGCTGTGATCGCGCCGTTGTCGAGGGCGGTCACCGTCAGACCGGGTAGCTCGAGCGTCGGCTGCTCGATGTTCTGGAACGACAGCATCACATTGAACAGTGGGTTGTGCGCTCCGGTGCGCGCCGGGTCGATCTCCTCGACGACTCGTTCGAAGGGAATGTCGGCGTTGGCGAATGCCGACAGCGCGGTTTCGCGGGTCCGGTCGACCAGGTCGTGGAAGGTTGCCGCGGGATCGACGTCGACGCGCAGCGCGAGTGTGTTGACGAACATCCCGACCAGATCGTCGAGTGCTCGTTCGCCGCGGCCGGCGATGGGGGTGCCGATCACGATGTCCGTGCCGCCGGACAGCCGCCCGAGCAGCGCCGCGAGACCGGCGTGGACCACCATGAACAACGTCGCGTTGTGCTCACGAGCGATCCGGGTCAGCTGGTCGTGGATCGCAGCCGGGATGGTGACGCTGGTCGACGCACCGCGCATCGACGGCGTCGACCGGCGCGGGCGGTCCGTCGGCAGCTCCGGCGGTCCGGCCAGCCCGGACAGCTGGTCGCGCCAATATGCGAGCTGCTGTGCGGCAATGGAATTCGCGTCGGCTGCAGCACCGATGGCGGTGTGCTGCCAGAGGGCGAAGTCGGCGTACTGCACCGGCAGCGGCGACCAGTCCGGCGTCGCGCCGCCGGTGCGGGCGAGGTAGGCGGTCATCAGGTCGCGGGCCAGTGGCGCCAGCGATGCCCCGTCGGCCGAAATATGGTGCACCACAAGGACGAGCAGATGATCGTTACCGGAGCTGAACAGCCGCAGCCGGACCGGTACGGACGTGGTCACATCGAAGCCCGCGGACATCAGTCCGGTCACCATGGCCGTGACATCGGTGGTGTCATCGTCGATCGCGAGTCCGTCGGGCAGCACCGCGTCGGTCGGCAGGATCTCCTGATACGGCAGCCCGTCGGGGTCGGCCGGGAAGCGCGTGCGCAGCACCTCGTGGCGTTCCAGTACGTCGGCGACCGCGAGGCGCAGCGCGGGCACGTCGAGGGCGCCGGTCAGGCGGAGGGCAAAGGGCATGTTGTAGGCGGCGGATTCCGGCTCGATGCGATTGAGCAACCACATCCGCTGTTGTGCCAGCGACAGTGGTACGCGGTCCGGACGCGCCGTCCGCACGAGCGGTACACGGGTGCCACCGGTGCGGCGCATCGTCCTGGCGGCCAATGCCGAAACACGGGAAGCCTCGAACAGGTCACGCACGGTGACCTGCGACTGCGTCGCCTCGTTCAGCCTTGCGACCACCCGTGTCGCGAGCAGCGAGTTGCCGCCGAGGGCGAAGAAGTCGTCCTCGGCGCCCACCCGGTCGATGCCGAGCAGGTCGGCGAACACCTGGGCGACCGCCTGCTCGGCGGGCGTTCGGGGGTCGCGGCATTCTCTCGTCTCGAACACCGGCTCTGGTAGTGCCCGGCGATCCAGTTTGCCGCTCGCGTTCAGCGGCAGCGCGGGCAACGCGACAATTGCGCACGGGATCATATATGCGGGTAGGACCGTGGAGATTGCGTGCAGCAGGTCGTGTTGGTCGATGTCGTGCCCGGGCGCCGGGACGGCGTAGGCGGCCAACTGGTCACCCAGCGTGGAGGGGATCACGGCGGCTGCTGCTTGGCTGACCGACGGTTGGGCCAGCAGCGCGGTTTCGATCTCACCGAGTTCGATCCGCTGACCACGGAACTTCACCTGGAAATCAGTACGCCCCACATACTCCAGCCGCTGCGGCCGCTCCGCATCCGGCCCACGCCAGATCACCAGATCCCCGGTCCGATACATCCTCGCCCCAGCAGCGAACGGACTGGCCACGAACCGCCCCGCCGTCTGCGCGGCTTGGCGCACATACCCGCGGGCGAGCTGATCACCGGCCAGATACAGCTCACCCGGCACTCCGGCAGGCACCGGGCGCAACCGCGCATCCAACACGAACACTTGGGTGTTCCATTGCGGGCGGCCGATCGGCACCGTCACCGTATCCGAGCCGTCAGCAGGCCAGTAGGTCACCGACACCGCCGCCTCGGTCGGACCGTAGAGATTGTGCACCCGCGCATCGGTGACCGCACCCACCGCCCGCACAGTCTCTGGAGGCAGCGCCTCGCCGATGACGAACACATCCCGCAAACCGGCGAGGCTTGCGGCAGGTACGTGGGCGGCGAACTCGCTCAACATCGTCGGCACGAAATCGGTCACCGTCACCCCATGCGCGGCGATCACCGCAGCCAGATAGGACGGGTCACGATGCCCATCATGGTCGGCGACAACGAGTTTCGCGCCCGTCCGCAAAGGCATGAAATACCCCCACAACGACACATCGAAAGTCGTCGCGGTCTTCTGCAGATACACCTCCCCCGGACCCATCGGGTATTCGGCAAGCATCCACTGGATCTGGTTATCGATCGCCTGATGGGAGACCCCCACACCCTTCGGACGCCCGGTCGACCCCGAAGTGAAGATCACATACGCCAGATGCTGTGGCAGCACCGGACGCGCCAACTCCTCGACCCGGACCGGCGCACCCGAGCGACCGCCGGTGTCGAGGGTGTCCAGACACAACACCGGGATATGCGACGGAACCGGAATGGTGTCAGCGGTCGTGGTGAGCACACACACAGGATCGGCGGTATCGAGCACGTGCCCGATCCGCTCGGCGGGGTGGTCGGGGTCCAACGGCACATACGCCCCACCCGCGGCGAGGATGGCGTACATACCGATCACCAGGTCCAGCGAACGCCGAACCGCCAAACCCACCAACGACTCCGCACCCACCCCCTGCTCGATCAGCACCCTTGCCAACCGATTGACCCGCTCATCGAACTCGCGATACGTCAACTGCTGATCGGCGTACACCACTGCGACGGAATCGCCATACTCGGATACGGCGCGGCGGTACCCGTCCAGCACCAGACCTGGAGTAACCGGGTGTCGAGTGTCGTTCCAGTGGACCAAGAGGGCGGTGCGTTCGGCAGCGTCGAGTAGGTCGATCTCTCCCACCGCACGATCTGCCGAATCGGCCACGGCCGTGAGGATTCGGCACAACCGTTCCGCGAAGCTCGTGATGGTGGCCTCGTCGAACAGGTCGGTGGCGTAGGTGAACGCCGCCGAAATCCCCAACGGTGTCCGCTCGTCCTCCTGGGGCAGCATGGTCAGTTCGAGGTCGAACTTGGTCAGCGGCACGGTGAAATCCAGCGCGGAGACGTTCAGCGCGGGTAGTTCCAGGGTTGCGGGCGTGAAGTTCTGGAAGGTCAGCATCACCTGGAACAATGGATGGTGCGCGCTCGACCGCACCGGGTCCAGCAGCTCCACCAAGCGCTCGAACGGCACCTCGGCATGCCCGAACGCTTCGATATCCCTGCCCCGTACCTGATTCAGCAGCTCCGCGAAACTGCTGCCGGGGTCGATCTCGGTGCGCAAGGCGAGGGTGTTGACGAACATGCCGATCAAGCCGTTCACTGCCGTGTCTCCGCGACCGGCCACCGGGGTGCCGACGGTGATATCGCCGGTGTTCGACAACCGGGCCAACAAGACCGCGTACGCGGCGTGCGCCACCATGAACAGGGTGGCGTCATGGCGTTGCGCGAGCCGGTTCAGCGCCGCGTGTACCGTCGCGTCGATCTTGAACTCGTACGTCGCGCCGCGACCGGAGAACAGTGTCGGACGCGGGCGGTCGGTGGGTAGGTCCAGCTTTTCGGGCAGGTCGGCCAGCCGGTCACGCCAGAACCCGATTTGGCGGGCGAGTGTCGCGTCTGGATTGCTTTCGTCGCCGAGGATTTCGCGTTGCCACAGTGTGTAATCCGCGTACTGCAACGGCAGCGGCTCCCACCCCGGGGCCGCACCGGTCGCCCTCGCCGAATACGCCGTCATCAAATCCGCGGTCAACGGCAGCATGGAGGAGCCGTCCGCGGCGATGTGGTGCACCACGCACACCAGCACGTGTTCGGTGGCGCTCAGCCGCAGCAGACGCAACCGGATCGGCGGTGCTGCCGTGACATCGAAACCCTCGATCATCGCCGCCGCCGTATGCTCGGGAATCTCGGCTTCGGTGACCTCGAGCACCGGGAGCTCCGGCACCGCACCGGGCTCCGAAACCGTATGCACGCGTTGGCTGCCCACACCATCGTGCTCCGGGTAGCTGGTGCGCAACACCTCGTGCCGCGCCACCAGATCCCCGATCGCCGCGCGCAGCGCGGCCACGTCCAACGCACCGCTGAGCCGCACCGCCAGCGGAATATTGTTGCTCGCACTAGCCGGGTCGAACCGGTTCAAAAACCACATCCGCTGCTGCGCATACGACAACGGCACCTGCTCCGGCCGCGGCATCGGCCGCGGCGGCGAAACAGACGCCCCCGTCAGCTCCCCCAACCGCTCAGCCAGCCGCGCCACCATCGACGCCTCGAACACCAACGCGACCGGAACCCGCACACCCAACGCGGTGCCGAGCCGGGCGGCGACCTGTGTGGCCAGCAGCGAATTGCCGCCGAGTTCGAAGAAGTCGTCGTTTGCGCCTACCCGCTCAGTTTCGTCGTCGTCCTGCGGCAACAACACTGCAGCGAAGGTGTCCGCGACCAACCGCTCCGCTGCCGTGGCGGGCGCCCGGAACTCCCGCACGGTGAGCACCGGCTCCGGCAAGGCCGCCCGATCCAGTTTTCCGACCGGCGTGAGAGGTAGTTCGTCGAGCACCATGATCGCGGCCGGAATCATGTATGCCGGTAGGGTTTTCGCGAGGAATTCGGTGAGTTCCGTCGTGTCCAGCGCGACCCGGCCGCGGTCCGCGCCGCACCCAGCGCGTGGCAGCACATAAGAGACCAATGCTCTGCTGCCGGAGGGCAGGGTAGTGCCGAGTGTGGCGGCGTAGTCGACGTCCGGATGGGCGGTCAACGCGTTGTCGATCTCGTCCAGCTCGATCCGCAGGCCCCGGATCTTCACCTGGAAATCAATCCGCCCGTGATACTCGAGCAGCCCGTCATGGGTGCGTCGCACCAGATCACCGGTGCGATACATCCGGTGTCCGGGTGTCGCGCCGAACGGATTGGCGACGAACCGGTCCGCGGTCAGCTCGGGTCGTCCAAGGTATCCCTGCGCGAGAGCGGGTCCGGATAGATACAGTTCGCCGATCACGCCGGGCGGCACCATCCGTAGCCGCGCGTCGAGCACATGTACTCCGAGGGATGGGACCGGCGTGCCGATGTGCGGCGGGTCGTCCGGGCGTAGTGCCGCGGTGCCGGTGGCGAAGATGGTGGTCTCGGTCGGCCCGTACACGATGTAGAACGACCGATCACCGCTCGCCCACCGCGCGACCAACTCCGGACCGACCCGCTCACCACCACACAGAATCGCCCGCAG
>NZ_JADLQX010000313.1 GCF_015477605.1 Nocardia amamiensis | reverse complement strand
ATCCCTACAACCAGGAACAACAGTGGAAAAGCTGGCCAGACCAGCGGCTACCCCATGCCCGAAACACGCGCGTTCACGCCCCCCCCGGGCGCGCGAACGAACCAGAACCCCACTCCACGGATCCAGGCTAAGAGCAATACCAGTGACTTAAGGTTTGTGGGCTGGTAGGGTCTGTGCCCGGGAGGTGTGCATGCCGCGGCCTGGGCAGGTCAAGTCGGAGACGGATGAACGGTTGTCTGATCGCATCGCGGTCGGGTTGTT
>NZ_JADLQX010000312.1 GCF_015477605.1 Nocardia amamiensis | reverse complement strand
CCGGCAGTTCCAGCGCCAGCGTCTGGTTGAACCGGCCGAACGAACCGCGCCGCTCGGCCATGAACCGGACCACCGGCGTCAACGGCATCGCGCCGATGCCGCCGCCCGGCGGCTCGGCGAGCGTCACGGCCGAGGCCTCGGCCGCCTCGGCGGTTTCCGCGACGGCGGCCAGTCCAGCCACGGTGCGCTGCTCGAAGACGTGCCGCGGCGTGAACACCACACCGCGCGCCTTGGCCCGCGAGACCAGCTGGATGGACACGA
>NZ_JADLQX010000311.1 GCF_015477605.1 Nocardia amamiensis | reverse complement strand
GGGTTTTCCGGTGGTGCCGGAGGTGTAGAGGATGAACAGGGGGTGCTCGGCGTCGAAGGCTTGCGGTTCGTGGGTGGGGGAGGCGACCGCGACGGTGTCGTGCCACCACTGGTCGCGGCCTGCGGTCCAGGGCACCTCGATGCCGGTGCGGCGCACCACCAGCACGTGCTCGACAGTCGTCTCGCCCTCGGCGAGTGCCTCGTCCACCGCGGCCTTGAGCGGGGCGGCGGTGCCGCGGCGCCATTGGCCGTCGGTGGTGATGA
>NZ_JADLQX010000310.1 GCF_015477605.1 Nocardia amamiensis | reverse complement strand
TCAGCGAGGTGCCCGGCGCCGAGACGGCGATGGACGCCGAGCTGGTCTACGCCACCGACCTTTTCGACGGCGCGTTCGCGGGCACGTTCGCCGAGCGTTTCGTGCGCGTGCTGCACGGCGTCGCCGCGGAACCGGATCTGCCGATCGGCGATATCGCGCTACTGGACCAGCAGGAGCGTGTCAAGGTCGTCTGGCAGTGGAATGCCACCGCGTATGCGGTGGACCCGTCGGCGACGCTGGTGTCGCTGTTCGAGGCGCAGGTCG
>NZ_JADLQX010000309.1 GCF_015477605.1 Nocardia amamiensis | reverse complement strand
GGCCACCATCCCCGCCTCCACAGACTCGCCACCCCCGACACCGACGATAAACCGCCAGCAACCGCCACAACAGCCCCACAACGACTACCGCAGATCAACGCACCACACACGCTATTCGATCAGTTTGTTCACAGGCACTCAGCTTGAAATTTAACCTCCGCGGCCGGTGGACAGACCCCGGTTGATCATGCAAGCAGCCCTTGTCTGATGATTGCTGTTGCGACACAGACAATTTCACACAAGAGCTGCGGTGATAAGTATGACCGA
>NZ_JADLQX010000308.1 GCF_015477605.1 Nocardia amamiensis | reverse complement strand
GGCAGAGGTTGCGGCGACGCCGGATTCGACCAGCAGCCGGGCCCGTTCGTCCGCGTCGAGGATATCGATGTCGCCGACCAGGACGTCCGGGTCGCCGAGCAGGGCTTCCAGCACCCGGACCAGGCGCCGGGCCAGGATCTCGACCTCGTCGGCGGTGAACCGGCTGCCCAGGTACCGCAGGGTCAGCTCGATGCTGGACTCGGCCATCACCAGCAGCGTCATCGGGTAGTGCGTGGCGTCGTTGACGCCGACACCGTTCACCGACATG
>NZ_JADLQX010000307.1 GCF_015477605.1 Nocardia amamiensis | reverse complement strand
ACGTCCTCGCCCGCTCACGCGGTACCACCGACCCCAACGAACAAGAGGACACCACCCCAGCACTGACCGCCTGACCGAAAGGATCACGCGGCAATCACCTCAATACACCACGCGTTTGGACTTGACCATTTGGAGCCTGGCGGGCAATGCCGTTGCTTGACCTGTCACACCTACTGAGCTGTTACGGGGTGTAATGCAATGACCTTGCTGGTGGTTCTGCGGGTTGTCCTGCGTGCTTGGCTTTTTTGGCGGAATGAGTACTTCGAGTCC
>NZ_JADLQX010000306.1 GCF_015477605.1 Nocardia amamiensis | reverse complement strand
GGGCCACCGCGACCACGTCACGACGGAATTCTTCGGGGTAGGGCTTCGGCACGGTGACGCATCCTCTCACAGAGAAGACCGAACGGTCTCCTCAGGTCAGGAGTCAACCGACGCCGGGGCAGTCCCTTTGTTCACAGGCACTAAGCTTGAAATTTAACCTCCGCTGGGTATATGCGCTGTTCGGCGGGGTTTGGTGCCCTTCTTGTGGTGGGCCGGGCGGGTGTAGGCGTGGCCGGTGGCCAGGACCAATCCCACGTCATGGCGAGTGGC
>NZ_JADLQX010000305.1 GCF_015477605.1 Nocardia amamiensis | reverse complement strand
CGCGCAGCCTGCCGCCGCACATGGTGCCGACGGCGATCGTGGTGATCGACGAGATCCCGCTGACCCCGGTCGGCAAGCTGGATCGCAAGGCGCTGCCCGAACCGGAGCTGGCTCCGCGCGAGTTCCGTGCACCGGCCAACGAGGTCGAGGCCGTCATCGCCGAGGTGTTCGCCGAAGTGCTCGGTGTCGAGCAGATCGGTTTGGACGACTCGTTCTTCGCGCTCGGCGGTGACAGCATTCTGTCCATCCAGCTGGTCTCGCGGGCCAAGGC
>NZ_JADLQX010000304.1 GCF_015477605.1 Nocardia amamiensis | reverse complement strand
TGCGGCGCAATGTCGCCGATCAACTACGAGACCCATATGGCCGCCGTCCGTGCGGCCTCAACTGCAGCCCTGTCACGAGACGAGGCCGCATAAGGGAGCCTCCACACTTCGAGGGGATTGACAGGGTGGCCCGGGCCGCGGGTTGGTTGCCGGGTTCCACGGGCCCGGGATGAGTGGTCCTTGTGTCTTGTAGGTGCGGTTTGTGCTGGTCAGCCGGGTTGCAGCCGACCGATTGCGGTGGTGAGCAGGTTACTGTGTGGGGCGTGGCGTGGTA
>NZ_JADLQX010000033.1 GCF_015477605.1 Nocardia amamiensis | reverse complement strand
TGCTCAACTGCGAAGCACCATGGGTCGAAGAGTTGTTGGTCCCAGGATTCCCGGTCGGACCGTTGTTCGGGCCGATCTCGCCCTCCGGCGTCACAGCCACATCGGCAATGGCATTCCCCGAAACCCAGACGACGCGGCCGGCGCCGTTGGCAGCCAACGACGGCGAAATCAGGGCCCGCTCACCGTTCCGGGTGATCGTCACGCCAGGCCCCACCTTGTGGCCGTCCGGCAACGGCACGAAGGTGTCGGCATTGGCGGCACCGGTCGAAAGCAGGCCCATGGCAACGGCCGCGGCAGCGCCGATGCCCGCGACACGGGCACCGCGCATGGTGCGGTTCTCGCTCATACTTCCCCTCATCAGGTTAAAACAGTCAACCTCGACCATCGAGGCTGGACGTGGTCCTCTCAGGCCCAGCTCAGTGTGTCGCTCCTTTGTTGCCGGTGTGTAACCGGTTGTAATTTCGGCGCAACGCACCAGCTGGCAACGGAACCGAGCCCAGTTCCGCCGAGCGGCCTCATGCGTGCCGATACCCGGGCCTGCGGGGTCCAAATTGCATGGCTCGATGGGGAAATTAAACGGTCGATAACGGCGCTCGCAACGCAGTGTTTCGTAAAGTACAGGGTGACGTAGATCACAGTTGCGAACATTTGAATATGGCGTGACGTGCATAAATGCAGGTTCGCTACTCTGAAGGCGGTCTGAAATCTACACAGGGGGGCCGTCGCCACATACGGGACAGGGCCGTAAATATTTCGCTCGGATTACTTTCGGCCGGAAACGATCGCGGCAGGATCACGAGCAAGATGGTTCGAATACGTAGCTACTACGTAGATAACGGCCTCAGCCGTGGTGCGGGGGGACTTGAGCGCGTAGCCAGTCGTCGCCGGACCGGCGGTCGCCGGGGTCATCGCCGCGCTCGTCGCTAGTGGTCTCGGGCAGGGTGTCACCGAAGATCTTCGCAAGGCGCGCGGCATCCCTCGCCCGGCGCGCCGCCGGGCGAGGGTCGTCGGAGGGGGTGTGCGCCGTAATTACTCGACCAATCCGGAGAGTTCGCCGATCACCCGGCTGGCGAGCGGCCCGAGAGTCGCCATACCGTCCCGGATCGCGGACCTGGTGCCGGGCAGGTTGACCACCAGGGTGCTGCCGGAAACGCCGGCCACGCCGCGGGACAGGCCCGCGTCCAGTGACCCGGCCACCCGGCCGGAGGAACGCAGGGCTTCGCTGATGCCCGGCAATTCGCGGTCGAGCACCTGAGAGGTGGCCTCCGGCGTGACGTCACGCGGGGACATGCCCGTGCCGCCGACGGAGATCACCAGATCGACGCCGCCGATCACCGCGGTGTTGAGCGCGTTGCGGATCTCGACCTCGTCGGCCTGTACCGACACCGACGCGTCGACGAGGAAACCCGCCTCGGTGAGCAGCTCGGTGACCAGCGGGCCGAGCGAGTCCACACCTCCATGCGCCGTTCGATCGTCCACGACCACCACCAGAGCACGCCCCGCCACAGGAGCATCGATTTCCATGCTGCTCACCGTAGCGCTTGCGTCGAGCAACTCGGCGGCCGCGCCGAGAACGCCGGTGTCGATGTCGGTCAGCGGCGCACGTCCCCCGCGCATCACCGGCCACCCTCCGCGGGCGCGCCGGAGAGGGTCACCTCGACGGTCTTGGGGTTGTTGCCTTGGTCATCGGTGTAGGTGACTTTCACCTTGTCTCCTGGTTGATGGGACCGGACCGCGGCGACGAGCGCGTTTCCGGAATCGATCGGGCGGTCGTCGAGCTTCGTCACCACCGCGCCCGGCGAAATGCCGGCCCGAGCGGCGGGGCCGTCCGGCGTCACGTCGCGCACCTTCGCGCCGGAAACCTGCTGTTGCGGGTCCTGCTGACGCGACACGGTGATCCCGATCTGGGCGTAGGTGGCCTTCCCGGTCTTGATGAGCTCGTCGGCGACCCGGCGAGCCTGATCCACCGGGATCGCGAAGCCGAGTCCGATCGAGCCGGTCTGGCCGCCGACCTCGTCGGCGGGCCCCAGTGTCGCGATGGCGGTGTTGATGCCGACGAGCCTGCCGTTGCCGTCCACCAGAGCGCCACCCGAGTTGCCCGGGTTGATCGCGGCGTCGGTCTGGATCGCGTCGATCACCGGGCTGACCGCGGGACCCGGCTCGCTGCCGTTGCCCGAGGTCACAACAGGCCGGTTCAACGAGGACACGATGCCCGTGGTGACCGTGCCCGCGAGTCCCAGCGGCGAGCCGATCGCGACGACCGGCTGGCCGACCTGCAGATTCGCCGACGTGCCCAGCTCGATCGGCGTCAGACCGCTGCGGTCGGACACCCTGATGACGGCCAGGTCGGAGACCGGGTCGGCGCCGACCAGCGTCGCGGACGCGCTGCTGCCGTCGGCGAACACGACTTCCATCCGCGCGTTCGGCCCGCCGCCCGTGGCCACGTGATTGTTGGTCAGAATGAGCCCGTCGGAGGACAGGATCACCCCGGAGCCCTCGCCCTCGGCCCTGCTGCTGGCGACCTTGATCATGACCACGCTGGGCAGCACCTTCTGCGCGACCGCCTGGGTGGATCCGGCCGGGGCGGTGGAGGCGTTGTCGATGTTCGGCTTCGGCGCGTCCAAGGCGTTGGTCACCGGGGGACGGCCGTCGTCGGTGCGAGTGACCAGCGCACCGACCGCGCCGCCGACGCCGCCGCTGACCAAGGCGAGAGCGACCGCGCCCGCCACGAGGCCGGTGCGGATCGGACGCCGGGGCGGCGCACCGTAGACGCCGTCGTGCGGCCTGCCGTAGGGCGCGGCGTACCCTCCGAACGGCTGAGTGGGATGGTGCGGGGGCGGGTACTGCGCCGACGGCTGCTGGGGTCCCGGCGCGCCGTAACCGTGGGCATGGGCCTCACCCGGTCCGAAGGCGCCGCCGTGCGGCGTACCCGCCGAACGCGGGTCGGACGCCGGGCCGTGGATCTGCTCGGTCGGCTCCCGGTCCGCACCGGCACCAGCAGGCCCGGGTTCCGGTCGGTCCTTCGAATCCTCGGTCATGGACTCCTCGTTTCTGCTCACGTCCGCGCCATGCACTGGCGCCGCCGTGCGCATGGCGCGCTGTGTCGATGGTTCGCTCGCATGCTCACTCACGTCGTCACCCGCCTGCGCTCGGCGCCACCGTGCGCAGGGCACCGTGTCGACGGTTCGTTCGCGAGCTCGCTCACGTGCCGCCCAGGTTGGTCTCAGCGACTGAGAGCGGACTGAGACCGTGCTTTCAGTTTTCCGAGATGTGTCCACCGGGGCCAGCGTTAGAACCATTGACAAGTCGATGTCTCAAATTATGCAACAAAGCGATCGCGGCAATCTTCGAATTATCGGTGAATATTTCGCACAGAACTGATCATTGTGGAGGAAATAGCCGCCCAGCGGGCGGCATTGCGTCAATCCGGCGCGGGGGCTCCTGGCTCACCCGGCAGCACGATGCGGACCACGGTGCCACCACGTTCGGAGGTATCGACGGCGATGGTGCCGCCGTGTTTTGTCACCACTTGCTTCACGATCGCCAGGCCGAGGCCCGAACCCGGCATCGATCGGGACGAGGTGATCCGATAGAAGCGCTCGAAAACCAGCTCGCGCTCGGGCGCGGGAATTCCCGGCCCCGCGTCGTCGATGGACAGTTCCAGCAGCCCCGGACCGCTCTCCCGCATGACGATGCGGACCTGTGCGCCGGCTGGGCTCCACTTGGCCGCGTTGTCCAGAACGTTGAGCACCGCGCGCTCCAGCCCCGCGTCGTGCCCGTAGACGAACCAGGGTCGCAGATCCGCGACGAACTCGATGCCGGTGCGGCGGCGCCGGGCGCGCTCCAGCGCACGCTCCACCACTTCACCGAGATCCACGCGCTCGTAGACGGTTTCCGGTGCGTCTTCCCGCGCGAGATCGACCAGGTCGCCCACCAGCGTCGACAATTCCTCGATCTGGGCCATGACGTCCGCGCGCAGCCCGGCCATGTCCTCGTCCGGTATCCGGGGTGCGCCCGGGCGGCTCGACGCGATGAGCAACTCCATGTTGGTCCGCAACGACGTCAGCGGCGTGCGCAACTCGTGTCCGGCGTCGGCGACCAGCCTGCGCTGCCGGTCGCGCGACTCGGCCAAGGCGCGCAGCATCGTGTTGAAACTGTCGGTGAGCCTTGCCAGTTCGTCGTCGCCGGTCACCGGGATCGGCGTCAGATCGTCGGTGCGTGCGATGCGTTCGGTGGCCGCGGTGAGCCGCGCGATGGGCCGCAGCCCGGTGCGGCCCACCGCGGTGCCCGCCGCGGCGGCCAGAACGACGCCGCAACCGCCGACCACGAACAGCAGCCAGGCGAGCCGATCCAGCACCTCCCTCGTCCGATCCAGCCGCTGCGAGATCACCAGCGTCGCACCGGAGTTCGTGTGCACGGCCAGAACGCGCTGATTGCCGACGGTGCGCAGTGAGGAACTCCGCTCACCCTCCGCCACGTCCATCTCCTCCGCTCCGACCGGCGGATCGGTGGACTGCGGTGGCGAATAGGGCTTGAGGTCGGGATAGATCAGCGCGATGCCGGTGTCGTCGTAGAAGGCGGAGGCGATCATCAGATTCTGGATGTTGAATCCGTACGGATTGCTGGCGATCACGGCGGTGGCGCGGCTGCGCAGCTGCGCGTCCACATCGTCGTACAAGGCGCGCGCGACGAGGGCGTACGCCGCGATCGAGGTGACGGCCACCGCGATCGCAACCACGGAGGCGGCCAGCAGGGTCACTCGCCAGCGCAGTGAGACCGAGCGGGTCAGCGGCATCGGCGGCCGCATGTCCGCGGACTCGGGCGGCCGCTGGCCGAGCGCGGCGACGACGGGTCGCCTGGGAGGTGTCCGTGCCATGAAAACGGCCTACGGGGGTGTTTCGCGTAGCACGTAGCCGACGCCGCGCACGGTGTGGATCAACCGCGGCTCGCCCTCGGCCTCGGTCTTGCGGCGCAGATAACCGATGTACACCTCGAGCGCGTTTCCCGAGGTTGGGAAATCGTAGCCCCAGACCTCCTCGAGAATGCGACTGCGCGTCAGTACCCGGCGCGGATTCGCCATCAACATTTCCAGCAGTGAGAACTCGGTGCGGGTGAGACTGATCGGGCGCACGCCGCGGGAGACCTCGCGCGTCACCGGGTCCAGCGACAGATCGGCGAACTTCATCGCCTCCGATGCCTCACCCGGATCGACGGCGGTGCGGCGCAGCAGCGCCCGCAGCCGGGCCAGCAGCTCCTCCAGCGCGAATGGCTTCGGCAAATAGTCGTCCGCCCCGGCATCGAGCCCGGCAACCCGCTCGGACACCGAATCTCGCGCTGTGAGAACGAGAATCGGCAAATCATCGCCCGTGCTGCGCAACCGGCGGCAGACCTCGAGCCCGTCCAGCCTGGGCATCATCACGTCCAGCACGAGCGCATCGGGTCGCTGGGCGGTTGCCTTCTCCAGCGCGTCCACGCCATCCACCGCGAGATCGACGGAGTAGCCGTTGAAGGTGAGCGACCGGCGCAGCGATTCCCGGACAGCCCGATCGTCGTCGACTACCAGAATGCGCATGCCACCAGTTTGACCGCAGCGACTGAGAGGTAACTGAGAGGCCACCCCCGACACGCCGCCGCGAGTCCGCGCGAAGCCTTCGGCGCGTCACCCTGCCCCGACCCCGGATGACCAGGGCCTTCCACGACAGGGCCGAGAAGTTGACGTGTCCCTGACGCATTCTGCCGCGAAACACCTTCTCTATAGCCATATTCGGAATTTGCGTACCGACTCCCCCGGATTGCCGATGACCACTCTGCACGGTATGTTCCGTGCGGTAAAAAGAAGACCTCCAGTTGGTTCTTTGCGGGTTGAATCAATACTGAACAGCCACGCGCAACCGAGGTCCTGGTGAAGCGGAGGCGACGGAAGCGGATGGAAGCTGCACCGCGGTCCTGGCAATTCAGCCTGTCGAACTGGTCGGTCACCCGCAAGGTTGGCGTGGTGCTGGTGCTTCCGGTGCTGCTGGCCACCGTTTTCGCCGTGCTCCGAATCAACAACGAACTGCGCACCATGACGCAGTTGGACGCGGCCACCGAACAAGCCATCATCATCCGCCCGATCGTCAAGTTCGGTACCGCCACCGAGCAGCTCGGCGTCACCGCGACGGCCACCTGGGGCAATACCGCCGACCCGCAGACCGACGCGGCGCTGACGAAGTTCGACCAGGCGCTGGCCGAGCTGGAAGCGGCGCTGCAGAACACCAAGGCCAGCAGCCGGGTCACCTCCGAACTCGCCTCGGCCATCGCGACCGGCACCACGATGCGCAACAGCCTGCGCAACGGCTCACCCGCGATGGTCGGCGAGCAGTCCGACGAGATCATGGTGCGCATCGGCAACGCGCTCGCGCTGTCACCCTCCGTTGACGACTTGGTGATCCAGCGGTACTTCCTGCAGCTTGCTTCGGTACAGACCGCACGGCGCGTGCTCACCCAGCAGCGCATGCTGATCGGCTCGCCGGACGCGGGCCGCAATCCGAGCGTGCGGCCGCGCGTACTGGTCGCCGCGGGCGCCGAGATCACCATGATCTACCAGTACGCGCAGATCCTGCCGGACTACGCGGGCAACATGCGCCCGCTGCTGGACGCGGTGCAGACCCGCCTCGGCACGTTCAGCCAGAACGTCGCCGACCCGGCGAGCAACCCCGCCGTGCTCGACTCGCTCCAGATCAGTTCGGACACCTACGAGAAGACCACCGTGCAGCTGATCGACACGATCGACGGCGCACTGGCCGACCGCACCACCGAGGCGCAGACCGGCGCGCTCCGCGAGACGACGATCGTCATCGGCATGCTGCTCGCGGGCTTGGCACTGGCTCTGTCGGTGGCGCGCACCTTGGTCGTCCCGGTCCGCAGGCTGCGGCGCGACGCGCTCGAGGTGGCGCACATCAAGCTGCCCGACGAGCTCGCCGTGGTGCGCGCGGGCGGCACCACGCCGGAGATCACCCCGGTCGCCGTGCACACCACCGACGAGATCGGCCAGCTGGCCCGCGCCGTCGACGAGATCCACGAGCAGGCGCTCAACCTCGCAGCCGACCAGGCACGCCTGCGCCTGCAGATCGGCAACATGTTCGAAACCCTCTCCCGCCGCAGCCAATCGCTGGTCGAGCAGCAGCTGGCGCTGATCGAGGATCTCGAGCACGACGAGGACGACACCGACCGGCTGCAGAGCCTGTTCCGCCTCGACCACCTGGCCACCCGGATGCGCCGCAACGGCGACAACCTGCTCGTGCTCGCGGGCACCGCGCTGCGCCGCGGCCAGCTGCACCCGGTGCACCTGTCGGACATGCTCTGGAGCGCGGTCTCCCAGGTCGAGGACTACCAGCGGGTCGAGATCGGCGCGGTGCCCGACGGCATCGTCGCGGGCGAGCCCGCGGTCGACATCGAGCACCTGCTCGCCGAGCTGATCGACAACGCGCTGCGTTACTCGCCGCCGACCACCCCCGTCACGGTGATGGTGTCGCGTGCGGTGGACGGCGGCTACCTGATCGAAATCACCGACCGCGGCCTCGGCATGTCCCTGGAAGACCTGCAGACCACCAACGACCGGCTCGCCTCCGGTGGTGAGGTCACCGTCGAGACGGCGCGCCGAATGGGTCTGTTCGTCGTCGGCAGACTGGCCAAACGCCACACCATCACGGTCAGCCTGCGGCGGACCTCGACGATGGCGCAGCAGCCCGGCATCACCGCCAGCGTGCACCTGCCCGGCGCTCTGGTCGCGCCGCCGATGGACGCCACCGACCCGGCGGGCAAACCCCTCGATCTCACCGCCGAACATCAGCTCCCGACGCTCGCCGGGCAGCCCACCGGCGCGCAGCCCCGCAATCTCGTACCGGTGCCGAACCTGCCCCAGCGCGACGCCGCACGCCGCGGCGTGACGAGTTCCGGGCTGCCCCAGCGCCGCCCGGCCATCCGGGTCGCCGATTCGCCGGACCAGCCCGCGGTCTCCGCGCCGGTCGGCCGCGCGGTCAATCCGGCGGATCAGCCGTCCACCCAACCCTGGCCGGTGCTCACTCCACGCACGGAGACCGACCGCACCCCGACCGGTCCGTTCGGTCCGCCGACGTCCGCCGGGAGCGAAATGTCCGGCGACGGTGAACAGCAGTCCGCGCCAATTGATCTATGGACCGAGATCCAGGACGACGAGCCGGCCACCGGACCGAATCCGGCGGTGGCGCGGGAAAGCGTCACACCCCAGACCACGGCACGGTCCGGTCTTCCGATCCGCAAGCCGTCCACCGCGCCCGCTGACCCACCGCAGGAGGTGGCACCCGAACCCGCGACGGTCACCTCATCCCGGCTGCAGCCGGTGGCAGGCGCCTCGCCCACCCCGATCTATCAACGCATGGTCTCGGAATGGCTGGTCGAGCCCTCGACCTCGCAATCGTCGGACAGCACGTGGTCTTCGCCTGGTGACGCGGGCTGGCTGGCCGCCGAGGATGCCAGCCATCCGACGACCACCGCGCGCACCGTCGGCGGACTCCCGATCCGCAGGCCGGGCGCCCAGCTGGTGCCCGGCGGCCTGGTGCCGGCGGACGACACCGGAACGCGTGATCCGGAAGAAATTCGCAACAACTTGACCAGGCATCTCAGTGGGGTCCGCAGCGGGCGGGCCAATGCGCAGTACAACGACGGAGGGCTTGCATGACCAACGCGAACAACAGCACCACGGACGAGAATCTGAACTGGCTGGTCGCCCGCTTCACCCGAGATGTGCCCGGCGTGTCCCACGCGGTACTGGTGTCGGCGGACGGCCTGTTGCAGGCCACCAGTCCGAATCTGCCCAGCGACCGCGCCGAGCAGCTCTCCGCCGTCACCGCCGGCCTGGCCAGCCTCTCCATGGGCGCGGCCTCCCTGTTCGACGGCGGCAAGGTGATGCAGTCCATCGTGGAGATGCAGCGCGGCTACCTGCTGGTGATGAGCGTCGGCAACGGCTCGCACTTGGCCGTGCTGGCGAACAAGTCGCACGACATCGGTCGGATCGGCTACGAGATGGCACTATTGGTCGATCGGGTGGGCTCGGTGGTCACCGCCACCGCCCGTACCGCTGTCTGAGTGTGAGATGTCCAACCCATACGGCCCCGGACCACGACCAACCACCCGCGTCCGGCCGTACGCCCTGACCTCCGGGCGTACCGAACCGGCGATCGACCTGCCGCTCGAGGCGGTGATCGAAACCTTGTCGTACACTGCACATCTCGATTGGCCGACCGGCGACATCCGCACCGAGATACTGCGACTCGGCACGCATCGGCTGTCGGTCGCGGAAATCGCGGCGCATCTGGACCGGCCGCTCGGCATGGTACGGGTGGTGATCGGCGACCTCGTCGTCGACGGCACCATGCGTGTGCATTCGACCCTGACCGAAGAGGCGAGCTATGACGAGCGACGTTCGTTGATGGAGAGGACATTGCGTGGACTCCGCGCCCTATAGGAATCTGGGGCCCAGTGGAAATCCCGGGCCAAGTGGGAATATCGGACCGGGGAACGCCCCTGGGCCGGACGGCTTCGAGAACCGGGTCGCCTCGACGAAGATCGTCGTCGCCGGCGGCTTCGGCGCGGGCAAGACCACGTTCGTCGGTGCGGTGTCGGAGATCGTTCCGCTGCGCACCGAGGCGATGGTGACCCGTTACTCCGACGGCATCGACGATCTCGCCGAGACGCCGGAGAAGGAAACGACCACGGTCGCCATGGATTTCGGCCGGATCATCCTGCCGGGCAACCTGGTGCTCTATCTGTTCGGCACACCGGGCCAGCGACGGTTCTGGTTCATGTGGGACGACCTGATCCGCGGCGCGATCGGCGCCGTGGTGCTGATCGACACCAGGCGGCTGGAGGACAGCTTCGCCGCGGTCGACTTCTTCGAGGCGCGCAAGCTGCCGTTCCTGATCGCGGTGAACCGCTTCCCCGACGCGCCGCGCTTCCCGATCGCCGAGCTGCGCGAGGCGCTTTCGGTCCGCGAGGGCGTGCCGATCGTGGACATCGACGCGCGCAACGCGGTGGAGGTGCGCCAGGCGCTGGCCGCGGTCACCGAGTACGCGATCGCCCAGCTGAAGGCGAGCGAACTGGAAGGAACCGCCCGGCATGCGTGAGGTCGCGACGCTGGCCGCGGGGAATGGCGCCGGGGCGTCCGTCGATCAGTTCGCGCTCGGCTACTGGCTGGTGGCGCTGACCTTGGGTATCTCCGTGCTCGGCGCGGTAGTCGGCCTCGCGTGCCTGGTGCACAGCGCGCGCTCGGTTCAGTTCCGGCTCGTGTGGCTGGTTTCCGCGGCTATTTCGCTCGGCGGCGTCGGGGTGTGGCTGGCCACGTCGGTGGCCATGCTCGGCCTGCGCGTGCCGGGTAGCGCGATCCGCTACGACTCGGGCCGCTTGATCGCGGCTCTGGTGGTGTCGATCGTGACGGTCTTGGCCGCGCTGCTGACCATCGGCCGCAAACCGCGTCTGACGCTGCTGCTGCCCGGCGGGCTGGTTCTCGGCCTCGGCATCGCTCTCACGCACTACCTGGGGATCGGCTCGATCGCGGTCCAGGGTTCGGTCGATGTGACCGGCTGGCTGGCCGCCGTCTCCGCCGCGATCGGGGTGATCACCGCGACCGCGACGCTCTGGTCGTTCCAAGCGGTGCGATTCCCGCTGGCCCGCGCCGCGACGGTGCTGCTGTTCGGCGTGGGTGTGGCCGCGACGTACTACACCGCGCTGGCCGCACTGCATTTCGACGTGGACCGGTCGGCGAAGGTGCCCGAGGGCGTGGAGTTGTTCGACTTCGTGTTCCCGATGTTCGTCATCGGCCTGCTGGCGCTGACGATCCCGATCTCCGCGGTGCTGATCGCTCCGGACCGCCGTGAGTTCGCGGCGCCGCCGAAGCCGCGCCGACCGAAGTTGGAGCCCGCCAGCTGACCCGAAGCCGCCCGGAACCGCGAATCGCACTGCGCTAGGTCTGTTTCGGGCGGCGCGGTCGGCCCGCGTCCCCGATTCGCACCGAGCGGTGTGGGTGGGATTCGGCGATGCCCGGGAAACACCCGCCCGGCGCACTTACAGTGGGAGCCATGCGTTTCGGTCTGGGCTTTGCCTCTGGACGTCCACGACGCGCCGCGGAGGTCGACTTCGCGGTGCGCGACGGTGCCCGAGGCCTGCTCAGCGAGCTGATCACCCCGCAGTAGCGTCGGACACGCTGTGCGTCGGACGCGCCGCCCGGTAACGGCCGGCGGCACTGCGATGTGAAGCCGGGAGCCGATCTCGGCCAGTGGATTTCTTTGAACGGGAGGATCCGGACGTGACGCCGGAACAAGAGGCAGTGCTGCGCGACATTCAGCTTCAGCTGCGCGGGCCCGGCCTGTCCGGCTGGCCGCAGCTGGGCACCGACGCGGACGGCGCGCATCGCACGCTGGTGGACGGGTTGGCCGCCGCGCTGGCGCGCATCGGTGAATTGGAGCACCAGTCCGCCGAATTGCGAACGCAAATAGTCGAATTGCGCACCGAGATCAGCGAACTCGAGGCGACGACAGCCGAGCTGACCGAGCAGGTGCGGCGGCTGGACGGGCCGCACTTGCCGTGGCCGCTCTCGCTGATCGAGGGACCCGCCGCGCTGGTCGGTGAGCAGCTGGCGCGGTTGGAGGCGCTCTGGGCGGACTTGGCCCGAACGCGGGGCAACGACGGCGGCGCGGGGCCCGAGACCGACGGCAAGACCGGACCCGCGGAGCTGACCTCGAAAAACTGAGCGGCACACGGCCCAACCGCTGGCACGCGCAGATCGCCAGCGGGAGAAGGGAATCGGGAGTGACCGGATTCGGCGAGACGCCGTTCAGAGTGGCGATGAGCGGGTTCTCCTGGGAACCAGGAGAACCCGCCCTCGTGCACGAGGGTACCGCTGTCCGGGCTTGCGCGCATCATTTTCGGCAGACTTTTTCGCCGCCAAAAACCAACCCTCAGTACGCATTTCACAGAGTGGCTAATCAGCCGCAACCATGGTGGACGCAATAGTGCGACGTGATGCCGGTCATGTCGATAGCTAGATATTAGCCACAACTACCGGAACTGCCGCCGCCAGCCGACGTGACCACCGGATTTCCGGACGATCGACCAGTAGCAGCGTGTCCGCCTCCCCGACAGCAAATATCAAGCCATCGCGAGCTGATACGCGTGCATGCACCGAAACTCGTCGATCAGACACTGATCAGGCCGCGCCGCACGGCCGCGACCAGCCTCCGCGGCACCTTGTGCACGACACCCCCGACCGTGACCGGCACCAGGTCGACCGGTGCGGCCTTCCAGTTCGCCCTCCGACTGCGGGTGTTCGATCGCGACGTCTTCCGCTTCGGCACCGCCATGTCAGGCCTCCCCTCGGACGCGCTTGCCGTACTTGCGCTCGAACTTCTCCACCCGTCCCTGGGTGTCCAGCACGCGGTGCGCGCCGGTCCAGAACGGGTGCGAGTCAGCTGTCACGTCCACCGTCAGCAGCGGATACATGTTGCCGTCTGTCCACTCCACGGTGCGCGCGCTGGTGGCAGTGGAGCGGGTGAGGAACCGCTTGCCCGTGCTCACGTCCTCGAAGACCACCGGGTGGTAGTCGGGATGGATTCCCTTCTTCATTTCGCCTCTCCTCTCGGGCTTTTCCTGTCTTCGGCCGCTTGGGCGGCGGCGTCGCCGTCCGCGCAGGGATCGGCGTGCCACTCCCCGAACGGGTCCTCCCACTGCGCCACCAGCTCGGGTGCGCGTTCGACCAGCCGTAGTTCCTCGTCCTCCACCAGCGCCCAGTGCAGCGCCTCGCGGATCTCCGCCGGATCGGCGTCGTGTACCAGGATCACCAGGGAGATGTCCCGGTCCCCGAAGCGCTCGTCCCAGCGCAGCGCGGCCAGCGCGCGGCGCTCTGGGTCCACCTCGGCCAGTTCGCCGGGAGACATCGCGGCCAGCCAGCGCCCCGCGCCGCCCACCCGCAGGCCGCCGCCCGCTGATTCCAGCCAGACGACCTCGTCCGGCTGGGTCGCCAGCCACAGGCGGCCGCGGGCGGTCACCACGCCGTCGAACAGCACGTCGAGCGCCTCGTGCAAGCGGGCGGGATGGAACGGGCGTCCGGCGGCGAACTCCATCAGCACGACGCCGTAGTCGCTGGTCAACGGTGGAGTGCCGCGCAGCAGCGGCGCGTGCGCGTCGAAGATCCGGCCGCGCCGGGAGCCGGCGGGAATGCGCGTGAGCAGCGCTTCGACCCGAGCGGGCGTGAGTTCCCGCGGCTCGTCGACCCAGGCGACCGGCGCGCCGGGGACCAGCCGCGCCAGCACCGCGGCAAGTTTTCCTCGATCGGCCCGCGCGTCGCTGAGCAGGGCTCCTTGGACTTCGACCGCGCCCAGGGCGATCACCGCGTCGGCGAAGTCGACTTGGCCGACCGCCACCTGCGCCACCGTGCGGTCGTCGTCGGCACGAGCGAGGCCGCGCTCGGCGAGCGTGTCGTCCCCGGTCGCGTCGGAGAGCCACGCGCCGGCGTCCAGACAGGTGAGCACCGCGTCCACTCGCACATCGCGCCCGGCGGGACCGTCGACGCGACCGTGCACGCCGGTGACCACGACGTGCTCGATGGCCTGGCACACCGCTTCGGCCTCGAAGGCGGGATCGAGCGCGAGCACGATCCGGGCGACCGAATCGCGCCGGGCGAGTGTGCACAGCAGCGGGAGCAGGTCCATCCGCAGCGTGCAGGAGACGCAGCCGTGCGCGAGTTCGAGCACGGCCGAGGTCTCCTCCGTCGCGGTGCGCACTGTGCGGTGCACGATGCCTTCGCGCAACTGGGCGAGGTCGTGGCGGACGACGACCGTACCCGGCGCCGCGGCCAGCGCCACGGCCGCGTTATCCACGCCCGCCGCGGCGAGTCCGGCGAAACCGGTGAGCACCACCACGGGCGTCCTCCGGTCGGACTCGGGTGGGAACAGGGTGGAATCTGCGGCAGCCACCAGGAACCCCTTTCGGTAATGATTTTCATTTGCCGTCGGACCACGGTACAGTCCCGGGCAGCCTTTGTCGAAAATGATTGTCATCTACTGGAGGGAGTCCGCATGTCGGCCCACTGCCAGGTCACCGGACGCAAGCCCGGCTTCGGCAAGTCCGTGTCGCACTCGCACAAGCGGACCAGCCGCCGCTGGAACCCCAACGTCCAGCGCAAGACCTACTACCTGCCCAGCGAAGGACGGCGCATCACGCTGACCGTCTCCGCCAAGGGCATCAAGACCATCGACCGGGACGGCATCGAGGCCGTTGTGGCCCGGATCCGGGCGCGCGGCGACAAGATCTGAAGGAGCGACCTATGGCGTCGAAATCGACCGACATCCGCCCGATCGTCAAGCTGAAGTCCACCGCGGGCACCGGGTACACCTACGTGACCCGCAAGAACCGCCGCAATGACCCCGATCGCCTGGTGCTGCGCAAATACGACCCGGTCGTGCGCAAGCACGTCGACTTCCGTGAGGAGCGCTGAGGTGGCCAAGAAGTCGAAGATCGCGCGCGACCAGCAGCGCAGGGCGATCGTGGCGCGCTACGCCGAACGCCGCGCCGAACTGAAGGAAATCATCCGGAAACCGGGCACCTCGGACGCCGATCGGACGTCCGCCCAGGCCGAACTGCGGCGGCAGCCGCGCGACGCCAGTCCGGTACGATTGCGCAATCGGGACGCCGCCGACGGACGACCGCGCGGTCATCTCCGGAAGTTCGGACTCTCCCGTGTGCGTGTGCGCGAGATGGCCCACCGGGGCGAGTTGCCCGGTGTGCACAAATCGAGCTGGTAGACAACCACTGATCTCGTGAGAAGGAACCCGTCATATGGCAGTCAAGCGAGCACCGTCGAAGAAGGTTCGCGCCGAACAGGCCCGTCGCCCGAAGAAGAACCCGCTCATCGCCGCGGGTATCGAGACGGTCGACTACAAAGACGTGAACCTGCTGCGCACGTTCATCTCCGATCGCGGCAAGATTCGCAGCCGCCGGGTCACCGGGCTCACCCCGCAGCAGCAGCGCCAGGTCGCTGTCGCGGTGAAGAACGCCCGTGAGATGGCGCTGCTGCCGTTCACCAGCCGGTAGGCCGGGCTTTCGCTTCGCGAGGGACCCCCGAGGAACTCGGGGGTCTTTGTCGTTCCCACACGAGGCCACCGATCGCGGAAGAGCTCGCGACTAGGGTTGCGGTATGGATCGGATACCAGCCGGACGCGCCGCCGCAGCTGTCGCCGCAGTGCTCGCCTGCCTCGCGGCCACGAGCTGCGGCGACTCGAAAGACACTGCACCACAACCGAACACGAGCACCACGCACACCGCGGCGCCGAACACACCCATCGAGGACCCGAACGGTAATCAGGGCACCGTGTTCACCGCCGACCCGACCGTCGTCGGCGCGCATCCGATCCCGTTCCGGTCCTGGACCAGGTTGGCGGACGACAAGATAGCCGTGAACTTCCAGACCGGGACGCCCGAGTGTTACGGCGTGGATGCCACGGTCACCGAAAACGATTCGACGGTGACGGTCGAACTGCGCTCCGGCACCCGCGCCGACGCGGTGGGGAAAATGTGCACGATGATGGCCGTTTTCGGCACGTTGGAGGTCCCCTTGAAAGCGCTGCTCGGCAACCGCGCGGTGCTCAGCGCGGTCTAGCGGAGGGCCGGGAACCGCGAAGGCCGCGCCCGACCGAGAGTCCGACGCGGCCTTTCTCGCTGCTGCCTTACGTCAGTGGGCGAAGTGACGCGCCCCGGTGAGGTACAGGGTGACACCTGCCTCGCGAGCGAGGTCGATGGTCTCCTGGTCGCGCACCGAGCCGCCGGGCTGGACGATGGCGCGGACACCCGCCTGGATCAGGGTCTGCGGCCCGTCCGGGAACGGGAAGTAGGCGTCGGAGGCGGCCACCGAGCCCTTGGCCCGGTCACCGGCCCGCTGCACCGCGAGGCCGACCGCGTCCACCCGGTTGACCTGGCCCATGCCGACGCCGACCGACGCGCCGTCGTGGGCGAGCAGGATCGCGTTGGACTTCACCGCACGGCAGGCACGCCAGGCGAACGCCAGATCGGCCAGAGTCTGCGGGTCGGCGGGCTCGCCCGCGGCCAGGGTCCAGTTGGCCGGGTCGTCGCCCTCGGCGTCGAGCACGTCGCGCTGCTGCAACAGCGCGCCGCCGCTGATCGGGCGCAGTTCGGCGCCCGCGCGCCGGGGCGGCTCGGCGACGAGGATGCGCACGTTCTTCTTGCGCTGCAACACTTCCACCGCGCCGTCGGCGTAGGACGGCGCGACGATCACCTCGGTGAAGATCTCCGCGACCTGCTCGGCCATCTCCACGGTGATCTCGCGGTTCGCGGCGATCACCCCGCCGAACGCGCTGACCGGATCGCACGCGTGCGCCTTGCGGTGCGCCTCGGCGATATCCGCGCCGAGCGCGATGCCGCAGGGGTTGGCGTGCTTGATGATCGCGACGGCCGGGTCGTCGTGGTCGAAGGCCGCCCGCCAGGCGGCGTCGGCGTCGACGTAGTTGTTGTACGACATCTCCTTGCCGTGCAGCTGCTGTGCCTGCGCCAGCCCGAGGCTGCCGTCGCCGTTGGTGTACAGCGCGGCGGCCTGATGCGGGTTCTCGCCGTAGCGCAGCACCGCCGAGCGTTCCCAAGTGCCGCCGAGCCATTCGGGGAACCGGGTCGCCGCGTCGGCCTCGGCGTCGGCGGCCAGCACGTTGGTCAGCCAGCTGGCGACCGCGACGTCGTAACTCGCGGTGTGCTGGAACGCCTTGGCGGCCAGGCCGGTCCGCTCGGCCAGCGTGAAGCCGCCGGACTTCACCGCGGCCAGCACGTCGTCGTAGTCGCGGCTGTCGACCACCACCGCCACCGACGGATGATTCTTCGCCGCGGCCCGCACCATGGAGGGCCCGCCGATATCGATCTGCTCCACGCACTCGTCGGGACTCGCCCCGCCGGCCACGGTCTGCGTGAACGGGTAGAGGTTCACCACCACCAGCTGGAACGCCTCCACGCCGAGCTCGACCAGCTGATCGACATGCTCCTGCTTGCGCGAGTCGGCCAGGATGCCCGCGTGCACCCGTGGATGCAGCGTCTTGACCCGGCCGTCGAGGGTCTCCGGGAACCCGGTCAGGTCCTCGACCTTGGTCACCGGGATGCCCGCGTCGGCGATCTTGCCCGCGGTGGATCCGGTCGAGACCAGCTCGATGCCCGCGGCGTGCAGACCGGTCGCGAGCTCGATGAGACCCGTCTTGTCGTAGACGCTCACCAGCGCCCTGCTGATCGGCTTGCGTTCACTCACCGGAGAACTCGCTCATCTGGATAACTGCCTTTCGTCCGTCGGAGACAATGCCTCTCATGGCGACGGCGGCGACAACCTCCGCCAGCAACCGTCGCTCGACAACCTTGATGCGCTCGTGCAGAGTGGCCTCGTCGTCATCCGGCCGAACCGCCACCGCCTCCTGCGCGAGAATCGGGCCGGTGTCCACGCCCTCGTCCACCAGATGCACCGTGCAGCCGGTGACCCGCGCTCCATAGGCAAGAGCGTCACGCACTCCGTGCGCGCCCGGGAACGAGGGCAGCAGCGCGGGGTGGGTGTTGATGATCCGGCCGCCGAACCGGTCCAGGAAGGCGGGGCCGAGCAGCCTCATGAAACCCGCCGACACCACGAGATCCGGGTCGTAGGCCGCGACCGCGTCGGTGAACGCGACATCCCAGGCGGCGCGGTCGGGAAAGTCCTTCAGCGCCACCCGGAAATGCGGCACGCCCGCGGCGTCCGCGTGGCCGGTGGCGGCGCAGGTGCGGTCGACACCCACGGCGACGATCTTCGCCGGGTAGCCGGGAGCGGAGGCGGCGTCCAACAGTGCGCGCAACAGCGAGCCGGTGCCCGACGCCAGCACGACGACGGTGGCCGGAGCCGCTGCGGGCTTCCACGGGGCGTGCGAGGACGTCAGCGTAATACTCCTGCGATCGATCGGTATGGCGTACGAATGCGGCACCGCCGGGTTAAAGCCTAACGGCCGTCCACCCGGTCACTGTCCGGCAGGTCCGTCTCGACCACCTCGGCGTCGACGATGTCGGCCATGGGGTCGCCGCGGCGCGCGCCGCCCGTCTCGATCGCCGCCGGTTCGTCGACGAGCTCGGCGTCGAGTGCGTCTTCCAGCTCCGGCCTGTCGTAGTCGAGCGAGCGGTCGTCGCGGTAGTCGTAGTAATCGTCGTCCGCGTAGTCGTCGTCCGCGTAGTCGTCGTAGTCCGAGTCGGCGTAGTAGTCGTCGTCTTCGTCGTCGTGGTCGACGTAGTCGTCGTAGGAATCGCGGTAGTCGGCAGGCGGGACGCCGACCGGCAGCAGGAACCAGCGTGCGAACACCAGACCCGCGTAGCCGGGAACCGCGAGCCAGGCGAAGGTGATCAGCGTGAAGATCGGCAGATCGAGCCCGACCCGGCCGAACGTGCCGAGTTCGCCACCCGCGACCGCGCCCGCCACCGCCAAGGCGAGCGACGCCAGCGCGGCCGAGCTGAGCGTCGCCCACGGTGCGGTGATCCGGTCGGTCGAGGTACGGGCGCAATCCAACCCGCCGAGCACGCCGACCGCGGCCGGGACGAGCAACAGCACCGGCCACCATCCCGCCGCCGGACCCGTCGGTACCGCGGCGAGCAGCGGGAAGGCCGGAATCGGGCCGCCGACCACCGAGAACACGCCGAACGAGGCGGCGCCGATATGCGCGCTGGAGCCGACCAGCACACCCACCGTGTGGACTACCAGGTTGGGCAGATACAGCAGCGCGAGCAGGGTCAGTCCGATCACGCCCACAGCGTTGCCCGCCAATTGATAGGTGTCATCGACCCGCGCGATGTGCGCGAGGAACGACACGACCACGACCGCGGTCGCGCAGCCGAGCAGACGCAAGACGGACCGGCCCGCGCCGTACAGCCCCGACACGGCCCAGTCGGGTACCGGCAACAGCACGAACAGCAGTCTTCGGATACGAATGACGATGCCGGCGACGGCGGCGAGCAGATACAACACCGTGACCCACGCGAACGCGGCCAGGGGGTTCGGTGGTTGCAGCGCGATGACACCCGACGCGTCTTCGGCGACGGCGAGACAGACCGACGTGACCAGCAGTGGACCGCCTACCGCGGCGCCGACGATCCACCCGAGATCGGCCTTGGTGCAGTCGGTTTCCACGGCCCGCGCGCATTCCCGCCCGGCCAGCCAGACCAGCAGCGCGGTCGGCAGGAGCGGAAGCAGGCCCAGCGAGGTCTTGCCGATCACCAGCGGAACCTGGTGCGCGCCCAGCCAGCTGGCGGCGACCGCGCCGGAGGCGCCCGCGAGATCACTGCCCGAGGTCAGCAGCGTGCACAGCACCAGAACGGCGAAGGTGGTGAGGCCGAATGCCGCGGGACGGGCCGCGACCGAGACGAGCACCCTGGACCGCTCCGGAGTCAGGGACAGAAACCCGGCCTCGTCCGCATCGGGGTGCGGCGGCGACGCGCCGGTTCGGCGCGTCGAGGAGGTTCTGGGGGAGCTCATGGCTTTTCAGCGTGGCAGCTTCCCCGGCGCGAGCGGGTCAGGCGCGCCGGGAAGGACTGCCACGCTGCCGTCGCGCCGGGTAGCGGCGCGGTGTTACTTGTTGTTGTCGTCCGAGGGACGGAATGCCTGGGTGGCGTCGGAGGACGGATCCCCACCCTGCTCGCCACCGAACGGCTTGTTCGGCTGGCTCGGCTGACTCGGCTGCTGTCCGAAGCCCGACGAGCCGTAGGGCGACTGCTGGCCGGAGGGCTGCCCGCCGAAATGCTGGGTCACGCTCTCGTCCGGACGCGGCTGCGCGCCGTAGGGCGAACCCGGCTGCTGGGAGGCACCGTAGGCCGTGGTCGGCTGGCTCTGCCCGTAGGGCGACTGCGGCTGCCCGTAGGGCTGGCCCGGCTGACTCTGGCCGTAGCTCGGCTGGCTCTGCCCGTAGGGCGAAGGCTGCTGGGACGGGAACTGCGGCGGGGCGGACTGGCCGTAGCCGGACTGCCCGTACGGCCCGCTCGGTCCGTAGCCGGGCTGGCTCGGCTGCCCCTGGCCGAAGGACTGCGGCGCCTGCCCGAACGATGGCGGCTGCTGGCCGTAACCGGCCTGCCCGAAACCGCTCGGCGCGGCGGCCGGGCGCGGCGCGGGCGCCTTCACGATGCCAGCGTCGAACAGCGCCGCGGCGATCGCGACCGCGGTTTGCACGAACGCGAAGACCAGCAGGATGTACGCGCCCACCTCCAGCTCGGTGCCCTCACCGAAGTTGAACGACTGGAACAGCAGCGCGATGAAGCCCGCGGTCGAGGCCGCGGCGGCGGCGCCGATCCAGTTCTGCTTCGGCAGCAGCGACATCGCGGCGAGCAGGCCGCCGAGCAGCAGCAGCCCGAGCAGCGCCGAGCCGGACACCTCGAACAGGTTGGCCGTCTCCGGCTCGCTGACCCGGCGGCCGCCGAGATCGATCGGTTTGCTGCCGAGGAACGGCAGGAAGCCGAGCAGGAAGCTGATCACGCCGAGCGCCGCTACCCCGACCACCAGGAAGAACGGCAGACCTTTGGCATCGGAACCGGTAGCGCTCGAACCTGAACTGGCGCCACCCGCGGCCGGGCTCTGGCTGGACGGCGCTGAGGGCGAGGGTGCGTTGTACCCGGAGCCCCCGGTCGGGTAAGACATGTCGTCGTCTCCTAAATCGAGTCGTTCATGGTCTTCACGGCTGGATTACTTCTGACGCTACTGCACTGCCTGGCCCAGGTCACCCTGCGCCAATTGCCGGGACGAGCGAATCCGCCCAGGTCCGACCGCAGCCTCTAGCGAGACCACCGACCGCTTACGTAACTGTTGCCCGCGGTGGCTGTTCTCACACTGCCGTGTTCTCGAGCACGGGGAATGAACACTGCCACAAGCCGGTGAACCATTCGTCCGGCTGCCTCGTGTCAAGAGGAGGAAACCGCACGAGCCCCGAGAGACCAATGGTTCCACGCGTGGCTGGTCAGGACGCTCGGCTGCTGCCCAAGCCTGAGCCCACCGGCCACACATGACGAAGGCCGCCCCCCGAATTCGGAGGCGGCCTTCGTGCGGGGTCGCGGATCGATCAGGCGCTGATGCTGGCCTTCTCCAGGATCTCGCGGGCCAACGCGGCGGTCTCGGACGGCGTCTTGCCGACCTTCACGCCCGCGGCCTCCAGCGCGTCCTTCTTCGCCTGGGCGGTGCCCGACGAACCGGACACGATGGCGCCGGCGTGGCCCATCGTCTTGCCCTCGGGTGCGGTGAAGCCGGCCACGTAGCCGACGACCGGCTTGGTGACGTTGGCCTTGATGTAGGCCGCCGCCCGTTCCTCGGCGTCGCCGCCGATCTCGCCGATCATGACGATCAGCTTGGTCTCCGGGTCCTTCTCGAACGCCTCGATGGCGTCGATATGGGTGGTGCCGATGACCGGGTCGCCGCCGATGCCGATGGAGGTCGAGAAGCCGAAGTCACGCAGCTCGTACATCATCTGGTAGGTCAGCGTGCCGGACTTCGAGACCAGGCCGATCGGGCCCTTGCCGGTGATGTTGGCCGGGGTGATGCCGACCAGCGACTCGCCGGGAGTGATGATGCCGGGGCAGTTCGGGCCGATGATCCGGGTCTTGGCGCCCTTCTCCACGTTGTAGGCCCACGCGTAGGCGGTGTCCTGCACCGGGATGCCCTCGGTGATGACCACCAGCAGCGGGATCTCCGCGTCGATGGCCTCGATGATGGCGTCCTTGGCGAACTTCGGCGGCACGAACGCGATGGACACGTCGGCGCCGGTCTCCTTGATGGCCTCCGCGACGGTGCCGAACACCGGCAGATCGACCGCGTTGCCGTCCTTGTCGGTGTGCGCGACGGTGGTGCCCGCCTTGCGCGCGTTCACGCCGCCCACAATCTGGGTGCCCGCCTTCAGCATCAGCGCGGTGTGCTTGGTGCCCTCGCCGCCGGTGATGCCCTGGACGATGACCTTGGAATCCTTGTTCAGGAAGATAGACATTCTTTTCGTCCTTACTCGGCCGTCGTTATCGGGCGGCTGCCAGTTCGGCGGCCTTGTCGGCGCCTTCGTCCATTGTCTGCGCCAGCGTCACCAGCGGGTGCGCGGCCTCGACGAGGATCTTGCGGCCCTCGTCGACCCGGTTGCCGTCGAGGCGGACCACCAGCGGCTTGTTCGCGTTGTCGCCCAGGATCTCCAGCGCCTTCACGATGCCGTTGGCAACCGCGTCACAGGCGGTGATGCCGCCGAACACGTTGACGAACACGCTCTTGACCTGCTCGTCGTTCAGGATGACGTCCAAGCCCGCGGCCATCACCTCGGCCGAGGCGCCACCGCCGATGTCCAGGAAGTTGGCGGGCTTCACGCCGCCGTGGTTCTCGCCCGCGTAGGCGACGACGTCCAGGGTCGACATGACCAGGCCCGCGCCGTTGCCGATGATGCCGACCTCGCCGTCCAGCTTGACGTAGTTGAGGTCGTTCTCCTTGGCCTTGAGCTCGAGCGGGTCGGTCGCGTCCTTGTCCGCGAACGCCGCGTGGTCGTCGTGGCGGAACTCGGCGTTCTCGTCCAGGGTGACCTTGCCGTCCAGCGCGAGGATCTCGTCCTGCGGGGTGCGCACGAGCGGGTTGACCTCGACCAGGGTGGCGTCCTCTTTGACGAACACCTCCCACAGCTTCTGGATGGTCACGGCCGCGGCGTCCAGCACGTCGGCGGGCAGGTGGCCCTGCTCGGCGATCGAGCGCGCGAACGCCAGGTCGACGCCCTTGACCGCGTCGACGGGAACCTTGGCCAGCCGCTCCGGCTTGGTCGCGGCGACCTCTTCGATCTCCATGCCGCCCTCGACCGAGCACATGGCCAGGTAGGTCCGGTTGGCACGGTCCAGCAGGAAGGAGATGTAGTACTCCTCCGCGATGTCCTTGGCCTCGGCGACGAGGATCTTCTTGGTGATGTGGCCCTTGATGTCCAGGCCGATGATGTTCTGCGCGTGGGTGAATGCGTCGTCCTGGGTGGCGGCGTACTTGACGCCACCCGCCTTGCCGCGGCCACCGGCCTTCACCTGGGCCTTGATCATCACCGGCTTGCCGATTTCCGCCGCGATCGCGCGGGCGTCCTCGGCCGTGTCCGTGACGCGGCCCTCGGACGAAGGCACTCCGTGCTTAACGAAGAGCTCCTTCGCCTGATATTCGAAGAGATCCATGTACTCACCGTCTCGTCTGCGTTGTGATGACAACGTCTTTGTTGGCGGCCCGACGTCGGAAGCGGGTCGGGTCGGACTTTAACCAGTCACATGGAGGGCCAATCGGCCACGTACATCCTAAGTGGCGCAGGTCACGGACCGATGCCGGGCGGCGGCAAAACCCCTGGCCAACACTACTGACGAGTAGGTTGCTGGCGGCATACCAGGTAGAGCCGCCGAACCCGAATCGGGCGGCCTTCTACTACAGCTTGTCGTCGAGCAACCTCTCCGGGGTGCCCATATCGCGGTGAGATACTCGGCGCGCGGAAAGTGATCAATCTCACATGTTTGTTACGGAATGTCCGCACCGCTTGTGGGGGTGCAATCGTTTCGTTACCGTCATTGCGGTCGATGTCACAACACGGTCACGACTAGGAGGACGGCAAGCTTTGACGCAGCACAGCACTCCGCAGCCGCAGAGCCGCTCCGCACGCGACCGATCGACACCGCTTACCAGCGGATATTCGAGTTTTTCCCGCTTCACGATGTGGCACCGCCGATGAACCACCGCTCCACCTTCGCCTCCGATGATCGCCTCCGGTCCGGACATCGTTACCGCCAGGACGACGAGTCCTACGGCGGGGCGACCCCGTACGCAGCCGCCCCGATCGACGGATATCGGGACTCCCGATACGTCGCGGGCTCGCAGTACGAGTACCACGCGGCCGCGGACCAGGGTCCCGGTTTCGCGACCGATCACGCGTCGTTCGAACCGCCGGTTCACGACGCGGCTTACGACCACGCGGCGTATGACCCCGCGGCCTACCAGAGCACCGGCTACGACGGCTCCTGGGCCGAGAACAACGCCTGGGCCCAACAGGATTGGTCGCAGCAGGACTCGTGGTCCGACGGTGGCGCGTGGAACTCCGGTGAGGCGTGGGCCGAAGAGCAGCCCTGGACGCCGGAAGCGAACGAGTGGGTCGCCGAGGACACCGGCTGCTGGGCCCCGGAGGAATCCTGGGCGTCGGAGACCGCCGAACCCGACGTGAGCGACACCGGCGCCGAGCTCCCCGCCGTGCCGACCGTGATTCCCGCCCGCCGCTCCGCGAACAAGCGGGGTGGCGCGCACCGAGTGCCCGCGCCGCCCGCCGCCCTCAAGGGCCGCGCCGCGGTCGCCGCCGTCGCAGCCGGAGCGGTCGTGGCCGCCGGGCAGGCCGCGTTCGCCTCGCCCGAGCAGCCGTCGCAGACCGTCGACTACGAAGCCGCGGGGCAGATCCACGAGATCGCCGCTCAGTCGATGAACGTGGCCGACCCGAGCGCCTCGCCGGAATCGCCGCAAGTGCTCAATGTTTCGGCGCCCGCCAACCTGGACCAGTTCAACGACATCCTGCAGAAGGGCCAGAAGTACGCGGAGGATCTCGCCGCCCAGGAGTCCGCGAAACTTCGCCCGCTCTTCCACAAGTTCTTCGCCGCAGGCAACTTCACCTCAGGATTCGGCGCCCGCTGGGGCGTGCAGCACCTCGGCATCGACATCGCAGGTCCGATCGGCACCCCGATCTACGCGGTTGCCGACGGCACCGTGATCGAGGCCGGCCCCGCCGCGGGCTTCGGTATGTGGGTCCGCCTGCTCCACGACGACGGCACCGTCACCATCTACGGCCACATCGACACCGCCACGGTCTCGCAGGGCCAGCGCGTGCTGGCCGGCGACCAGATCGCCACGATGGGCAACCGCGGGTTCTCCACCGGACCGCACTGCCACTTCGAGGTCTGGTTGAACGGCGTCGACAAGGTGGACCCGGTCCCCTGGCTGGCCACCCGCGGCATCGGCCTCGGACAGATGCGCGACTGACCGACCCGCCTGGCCGCACTGTGGGCGGACCCGTACACGGGTTTCGCAGTCAGTGCTGCCCGAATCGCCTGTGGCACAGAGCCTTATGGCGCGGCAGCGATCGCGAGGCCGAGCAATGCGATCACTTTGGCGACCTCCAAGCCGATGTACCAATAGTGGGCGTGCGAACGCGGCAGGTTCTCGCCCGCCAGAACACGGTCGGCGCGGCGGGACAGCGGCGGGCGCACCACCAGGATCTGGAGGGCAAGCAGCGCCACGGCGACGCCGAGCCAGGACCAGGTAGCCGGGCCTGGCGCCACGATCAGCGCGGCGATCACCAGCAGCGCCGCGAGCGCGGCCTCGACGGCGTTCAGCGCGCGAAACACCAAGCGACCGATGCCGAGACCGAGCTGCAGCGTCACGCCGGGAGCGCGGAATTTCAACGGCGCCTCCAGGAACGAGATGGCCAGCACCATGCCGAGCCACAGCATGGGCAGAAACCACAGGATGTGCTGCGCGATCGTGTCCATGCCGCGGACCCTACCGGCGCCTTGCGACCACGGGCAGGGCCGAAAGGCCCTGTCGCACGGACCGGCCCACGCTGGGGGCGGCCCGCACGCTCAGAGCTTGACCAGCGTTCGGCTGTACTGCGGGATCAGCCGGATCTTGCCCGCGGTGCCGAAATCGATCGTCACGGTGGCCAGCGGCCCGAAGCCCTCGGCGGCGATCACCCGGCCGAGACCGTATTTGTCGTCACTGACCCGATCGCCCACGGCGAGCACCAAATTCGTGTTGTTGCGCGTCGCGCCGCCGGGCGCGGGCCTGCGCGGCCCTCGGTCCCGCAAGCCCGGCCGTGGCTCCGACCAGCCGTCGCCCCGCGTCCAGTCGCGCTCCAGCCCGTCGTCGTCACCGCCGCGCCGCCGGATACCCCTGGTCGCGGGCGATCCAGCCGGCTCGAGGCGGCGCCAATCGATGAGATGCCCCGGAATCTCTTGTAGGAAGCGCGATTCCGGATTGGAAACCGGCTGGCCCCACCCGGAGCGCACCACCGCTCGCGTCAGATACAGGCGCCGTCTCGCTCTGGTGATGCCGACGTAGGCGAGCCTGCGTTCCTCGGCCAGCTCGGTCGGATCGCCCAGTGCCCGCATGTGCGGGAACTGTCCGTCCTCCCAACCGGTCACGAACACCACGGGGAACTCCAAGCCCTTGGCCGTGTGCAACGTCATCATCGTGACGACGCCGGAGCCCTCGTCCGGAATCTGGTCGGTGTCGGCAACCAGGGAAACCCGCTCCAGGAACGCGGCGAGCGAACCCGGGTCGGGCTCGCCTTCGCCCGCTTCGGGCACCAGCCCCTCCTGCCGGGCCGCCTCCGCATTGTTGTGTGCCTCGGAGCTGAATTCCCGTGCGACGCTGACCAATTCGTTGAGGTTGTCGAGTCGTGCGCCGTCCTGCGGATCGTCGGACGCCTCGAGCTCGGCGCGATAGCCGGTGCGCTCGAGCACCGCCTCGACGACATTGCCCACATCGGGAAAGTCGGATTCCGCGCGTTCGCCCGCCGCACGGATCTCGTCGAGCAGGTCGAGGAAACCCGCGATGGCCCGCTGCGAGCGGGTGTTCAGCAGCGCCACCTTCCCGTCCGCGGCATCGCGCAGTGCGGCGGCGAAACCGATCCCACGCTGTTCGGCGTGCACCGCCACACACGCCTCGGCTCGATCGCCGATACCGCGGCGGGGCGTGTTGAGGATGCGGCGCATGCTCACCGCGTCCTCCGGGTTCTCCAGCACGCGCAGGTAGGCGACGATGTCGCGCACCTCTTTGCGCTCGTAGAAGCGGACACCGCCGACCACCTTGTATGGCAGTCCCATCCGGATGAAGATCTCTTCCAGCGCGCGCGAGTTGTTGTTGGTCCGGTAGAACACCGCGACGTCGCCGTAGTTGGCTTCGCCTTGGTCGACCAGCCGGTCGATCTCGCGCGCCACGAACGACGCCTCGTCGTGCTCGTTGTCGGCGACGTAGCCGGTGATCAGATCGCCCTCGCCGGAATCGGTCCACAGCTTCTTCTCGCGCCGGTTCTCATTGCGGGAGATCACCGCGTTGGCGGCGGAGAGGATGTGCTGCGTGGAACGGTAGTTCTGCTCCAAGAGGATGGTTTCGGCATCGGGGAAATCGCGTTCGAACTCCTCGATATTGCGGATGGTCGCGCCACGGAAGGCGTAGATGGACTGGTCGGCGTCACCCACCACGCACAGTTCGCTCGGCGGGACACGGTCCTGCGGCGGGGCTGTTCCGTCGTCCTCCTGGTGCCCGACCAGCTCACGCACCAGGACGTACTGCGCGTGGTTGGTGTCCTGGTACTCGTCCACCAGGACGTGCCGGAAGCGGCGACGGTAGTACTCGGCGACCTGCGGATGGTTCTGCAGCAGCGCCACCGTCTCACCGATCAGGTCGTCGAAGTCCAGCGCGTTCGCCGAGCGTAACCTGCGCTGGTATTCGGTGTAGACCCTGGCCACCAGGCCGGGCAGCTCGGCATCGTCGGATTCGGCGTCCGCGGTGGCCCTGGCCGGATCGATGAGCTCGTTCTTCAGATTCGAGATCGCGGTCGCCAGCAGGCGCGCCGAGTACTTCTTGGCGTCGATGTCCAGATCGCGGCTGATCATGGTGAGCAGACGCCGGGAATCGTCGGCGTCGTAGATCGAGAAATTCGAATTCAAGCCGGGCAGCAGCGCCGCCTGGGTGCGCAGGATCCGGACGCAGCTGGAGTGGAACGTGGACACCCACATGGCGTTCGCCCGCGGGCCGACCAGCCCGCTCACCCGCTCCCGCATCTCCGCGGCGGCCTTGTTGGTGAAGGTGATCGCGAGCACCTGGCCGGGGGTCACGCCACGCGCGGCGAGCAGGTAGGCGATGCGGCGGGTGAGCACGGCCGTCTTGCCCGAACCCGCGCCCGCCACGATCAGCAGTGGCGAGCCGGTGTGCACGACCGCCGCGCGCTGCTGCGGGTTCAGGCCGTCGAGCAGCCGCTCGGCCTCCTCGGCACGCCGTTTCTCCCGCTCGGCACGCTGCTGTTCGCGCTCGGCGTCCGAAAGCGGCGCCTGCGGCACGGGGGCATGCTGCGACCGCTCCGCGTCGTTCCTGCCGGCCAGCGGTTTCGATGTCGGATCCGGGTGCACGACCCGACCCGTCTGCGTCTTGGGAGCCACCGTTATGTCCATCGCCCATCCACGCTACCGGCGGGCACCGACAGACCTGAAGCCCCTGACGCTTCGGTTTCCGTTCGGCACCGGCTCGCAAACGCATGACCCGCCACTGCTGGGAAGCCGCAGCGAAACGACCTGGGGTTCTCGGGCGATTCACAAATGTAGTCGTTTTGCATACCTTCCAGCCCGTGGCAGACTGGCGGAATGCTCAGCGCTTCCCCGATACCTCCGCTTCGGTTACCTGCCGGACGTCGGGATCGCGGAGCCTATGCCTGAGCGCACCTTCTGGGGGGATAATGCAAGGCCCCACCAGGTCTGTTTCACGGTGAAAGAACGATCGGTAACGAGCCGAGCGCACGCTCCGATCCACGTTCTGACACGAGGAGATGAATGATGAGCACCCCTGCCACGACGACCGGGTCCGATGCCGCGCTGCCGCAGACCGAGGCCGAGATCGACAAGCTCCGCAAGGAGATCGACCGTCTCGACGCCGAGATTCTCGCCGCGATCAAGCGCCGGACGGAGATCTCCCGGATCATCGGCCGGACGCGGATGGCGTCCGGCGGGCCGCGCCTGGTGCACAGTCGGGAAATGAAGGTGCTCGAGCGCTTCAGCGAACTCGGCCAGGAAGGCCACACCCTCGCCATGCTGCTGCTTCGTCTCGGTCGCGGTCGCCTGGGCCACTGACAACTACGCGGCGCGCTCGCAAGACCGTCGCACCACAAGGCCGCCCCGGGTGGGCACACCCCGGGGCGGTCGTTTCATGTCCGGATCCGGTGTGTCTGTCGGGGGTCTGGGATAGGCTTCGCGCGCATTGATCAGCCCGCGGGGCCTGGCGAAGGGGGAATCACGATGAATCTCGAACGACGTGTGACGGCTTTGGAAGGTCGCGTCACCGACATCGAGACCAGCTATGGCGAGATCATGTACGAGACGCATCGCCATGTGCTCGGCTTGGATATCACACTGAGCCGGATGGCCGACAAGCTCGGAGTCAGCCGCGCAACGGACGCGGAGATCGACGCCGCGATCGAGGACCGGAGCTGAAGGGAAACCGCCCGGGTGGCATGCGCTACCCGGGCGGTACGCCTCAGGTGAGGGCGATGTACTTGGTGAACAGGTACTCCTCGATGCCCTCGGTGCCGCCCTCCCTGCCGAAGCCGGACGCCTTGACGCCGCCGAAGGGGGCGGCGGGGTCGGAGATGACGCCGCGATTGACGCCCACCATGCCGGATTCCAGGCCTTCGGCGATCCGGAGCGCACGATCGAGGTCGCGGGTGTAGACGTAGCTGACCAAACCGAATTCGGTGTCGTTGGCCGCGGCGAGGCCCTCCTCCTCGGTCTCGAAGCCGATGATCGGGGCCACCGGGCCGAACACTTCCTCACGCAGAATCCTGGCCTGCGGGGGGACGTCGGCGAGGATGGTGGCCGGGTAGAACCAGCCGGGGCCGCCGGGCGCCTTGCCGCCGATCAGTACCTGTGCGCCCGCCGCGACGGCATCGTCCACCAATTCCCCGACCGTCTGGAGTTGATCCTCGTTGATCAGCGGACCGAGTGTCGTGTCGGGATCGGTGCCCGGCCCGAGCCGCACCTGGCCGGACATCGCCTCGACCAGTTTCGCGGTGAACTCCGCTCGGACGCCGTTCTGCACGTGGAACCGGTTGGCCGCGGTGCACGCCTCGCCGCCGTTGCGCAGTTTGGCCAGCATCGCGCCCTGCACGGCCGCGTCGACGTCGGCGTCGTCGAACACCACGAACGGCGCATTCCCGCCGAGTTCCATGGAGGTGCGCAGCAGCCGGTTCGCGGACTTCTCCACCAGCTTCCTGCCGACCTCGGTGGAGCCGGTGAAGGTCAGCTTGCGCAGCCGGGGATCGTCCAGCAGCGGCTGGGTCACGGCGCTGGAGCGGCTGGTGGTGAGCACCGACAGCACACCGTCGGGCAGACCGGCCTCGCTGCACAACTGGGCCAGCAGCAGCATGGTCAGCGGCGTCGCGGAGGCGGGCTTGACGATCATCGTGCAGCCGGCGGCCAGCGCCGGGCCGATCTTGCGCGTGCCCATGGCCAGCGGGAAGTTCCACGGCGTGATGGCCAGGCAGGGGCCGACCGGTTGCTTGTGCACCATGATCCGCCCGGTGCCGGACGGCGCGTGCAGATAACGCCCGTGCACCCGGACCGCCTCCTCGCTGAACCAGCGGAAGAATTCGGCGCCGTAGCGCACCTCGTTGCGGCTCTCCGGCAGCGCCTTGCCCATCTCCAGAGTCATCAGCAGGGCGAATTCCTCCGCGCGGGCGGTGATCCGCTCGAACACCTTTCGCAGGATCTCGCCCCGCTCGCGCGCCGATGTGGCCGCCCATTCCTGCTGCGCCGCGACGGCGGCGTCGAGGGCGCGCAGCGCGTCCTCCGGCGTCGCGTCCGCGACCTGCGTCAGCACCTCCCCCGTAGCCGGATTGTGCACCGGAAAAGTGCCTGCGCCGGTGGCGTCGACAGGTCCGCCGATCCACAGCCGCGTGGGTACGGAATCGAGAAGTTCACGTTCGGACACCATGCAGCCAGCGTAAGCCCGCGCCGGGCCGGACCGAAGTGAAGCAGCCGCACGGATCGGCACGCGGCGCGATCACCTCCGGTGGCGCTGCCGGACCGACTCTCCGCGGACGTCCCGTGCGCACCGCCGTGGCTGCTTGTAGTCTCGGCGAACGTGAGCAGCGACATCACCGCGACGGCGGCATGGCGGAAACTGCACGATCACCACAGCGCCATCGCCGGACGACACCTCAGGGAGTTCTTCGTCGAGGACCCGGCCCGGGGCAGCGAGCTGACCGTCCAGGTGGGGGACCTGCACATCGACTACAGCAAGCACCGCGTCACCAGGGAAACCCTGCACCTGCTGGTGGAATTGGCGCGGGAAGCGGGCGTGCCGGAGCGCCGGGACGCGATGTATCGCGGCGAGCACATCAACACCTCCGAGGACCGCGCGGTCGGCCACATCGCGCTGCGGCTGCCGAAGGACGAGAGCCAGATCATCGACGGCGTCGACGTGGGCGCCGAGGTGCACGAAGTGCTGCGCCGGATGGGCGAGTTCACCGACGCGGTGCGCGCCGGCGCCTGGCGCGGCGCCACCGGCGAGCGCATCAAGACCGTGGTGAACATCGGCATCGGCGGGTCGGATCTGGGGCCGGTGATGGTGCATCAGGCGCTGCGCCACTACGCCGACGCGGGCATCGGCGCGCGGTTCGTCTCCAACGTCGACCCCGCGGATCTGCTCGCGAAGCTCGACGGCCTGGATCCGGCCGCCACGCTGTTCGTCGTCGCGTCCAAGACGTTCTCCACCCTGGAGACGCTGACCAACGCGACGGCGGCCCGGCGCTGGCTGGTCGCCGCGCTCGGCGAGGACGCTGTCGCCAAGCATTTCGTCGCGGTCTCGACCAACGCGGAGCGGGTGGCGCGGTTCGGCATCGACACCGACAACATGTTCGGCTTCTGGGATTGGGTAGGCGGCCGCTACTCGGTGGCCTCGGCGATCGGGCTCTCGGTGATGGCGACCGTCGGCAAGGAGCGCTTCGCGGAGTTCCTCGCCGGAATGCACACCGTGGACCGGCATTTCGCCACCGCGCCACTGGAGGCGAACGCGCCAGTGCTGCTCGGCCTGCTCGGCGTCTGGTACTCGAATTTCTTCGGCGCGCAGTCGCATGCGGTGCTGCCGTATTCGAATGACCTGGCCCGCTTCCCCGCCTACCTGCAACAGCTGACCATGGAGTCCAACGGCAAGTCGGTGCACGCCGACGGCACCCCGGTCACCACCTCCACCGGCGAGATCTTCTGGGGCGAACCGGGCACCAACGGCCAGCACGCCTTCTACCAACTGCTGCACCAGGGCACCCGGCTCATCCCGGCCGACTTCATCGGTTTCGCGCGCCCCACCGCAGATCTGCCGACGATCGACGGCACCGGCAGCATGCACGACGTGCTGATGAGCAATCTGTTCGCGCAGACCAAGGTGCTCGCCTTCGGCAAGACCGCCGAGGAGATCGCCGCCGAGGGCACCGACCCGAGGCTGGTGCCGCACAAGGTGATGCCGGGCAATCGTCCGTCCACCGCCATTCTGGCGCCGCAGCTCACCCCGTCGGTCGTCGGTCAGCTCATCGCCCTCTACGAGCATCAAGTCTTCGTGGAAGGCGCCATCTGGGGCATCGACAGCTTCGACCAGTGGGGCGTCGAACTCGGCAAGCAGCAGGCGCTCGCGCTGGCCCCGCTGCTCACGGCAGCGGAAGACCCCGAGCCACAGGATGATTCGTCTACGGACACGCTCATCCGCTGGTACCGCGCGAACCGCTGAACCCGGCAACCGGTGACATTGGCCCGCACCGTTCGTAAGTACGCGCGCCGATCACGTCACTGAGCTGGTGGAGTGCGCGGCGTGGCCGAGCGTCACCGCATGTCAGGCGCTGCGGAACGGAGATGCATCGGCGCGCCGGACCGCTTCAGCGCTCGCGGACCGCATAGTCCCCAGCACGCTCGCACAGCACCAGATCGGCGTGTGCGCTCGTCGTGGCGACCAGGTCCGCGTTTCGTAGGTCGCTGTCGCGCACCTTCTTCGCGGCCGAGTCGGGCGTGCGACCGCCGCGAATGTGCCTGCGCAGCAAGCGATCCTCGATCACGTCCCGCGCCGCATCCAGGTACCAGCACTCGTCCAGCAGCGCGCGTACCGCCGACCATCGCCGCGTCTCGGAGTCGTCCAGCAGCAGGTAGTTGCCCTCGGTGATCACGATGGACTGCCGGTCGAACACCACGCCACCGGGTACCGGCGCATCGATGGTCCGATCGAAGGTTGACCAGGCAACGGGGCGGCCGAGCGGTGTACTCCGCAACTGGCTCAGTCCAGCGACGTACCCGTCGACGTCGAATGTGTCCGGCTCGCCTTTGCGCGCAAGACTTCCCCTCGCCCGCAGGACATCGTTGGCCAGGTGGTATCCGTCCATGGGCGCGATTTCGGCGACCGCGCCGCCCGCCTCGGCATTTATCGCGTCCCGCAACCTAACCGACAATGTGGACTTGCCCGCGCCCGGCGGCCCCGCGATGCCGAGCAGATACCGTCCCTCCCCTGCCCGATCCCGCACGCGCCGCACCAGCCAGCTCAACGGCCTCTCGACGAACTCCCCTGCCACCAGCGCCACACTACTGCCGTTCCAGCTGCTACCCGCGTATCGCGGGTCCGCAGACGGATCTGGCGCACGACTACCGAACACGTTGACGTACCTGGGCGGCCAGCACGGCCACGTGGTCGCGCAGCGCTTCGGCGAACGCCTGCCGGAGTGCGGAGGTGCCGCGGTCACGGCGGTGGGCGAGGAAGGTCCGGCGGACCGCGGACGGGTGATCGATGCGGAGAAGCGCGATGGTCGGAGGCACTACGGGAACGGCGATGCCGGGGACCACAGTGACACCGAGCCCCGCGGCGACGAGGCCGAGTTTGGCGAACCAGTCGCGGGCGACGAACGCGATATCCGGTTCCCATCCGGGATCGCGCCAGGCGCCGAGCAGGGTGGTGCCGAGCTCTTGGCTTCCGGTGATCCATCGTTCCTCGCGCAGCATCGCGGGGGTTGCGCTGGTGGCGCCTGCGAGGGCGTGTGTGGGCGCGAGCGCGACGAGCAGCGGGTCGTCGAGCAGAGGTTCGATCTCCACTCCCGGGGGCGGCGCCTCGGGCGCGGTCACAACCGCTACGTCGAGTCGATCCCGGGCGACGGCGGTGAGCAATCGGGGACTCAGCCCCTCCCGCAGCGATATCCGCGCACGCTGGTCGCCGACCAGGGCGGCGATCGCCTGCGGCACGAGGGCGGCCATCGCGGTCGAGAACGCGCCGACCCGTAACCGACCCGGTGGGCGGGCCTGCAGGTGGCGGATATTGTGCCGGGCGTTCTCCAGCTCGCCCAGCACTATCTCGGCGTGCCGCACGATGACACGCCCCGCGTCGGTGGGTTGGACGCCGCGGGCGTGCCGCTCGAACAGCGCGCGCCCGGCCGCTCGCTCCATCAATGCGATCTGCCTCGACACCGCGGACTGTGTGTAGCCGAGGTTCTCCGCGGCCGTCGAGAAAGACCCGGAGATGGCCGCCTCCCGTACTACGCGCAGCCCTACGACTGTGAACTCACTCATGCGGATTACTCATACCAAGCATGTCAGAGTCTCGCTTGTCGCATGAATTTTCTGCCCATAGCGTCGGTGGCATGAGTGAGAACAAGAAGCTGCTCGAGGACATCTTCGAGCAGATGGCCCTCGGCAATACCCGCGCGCTGAGCGACGCCATGGCCGACGACTTCCGCTGGGTGTTCCCCGGCGACTGGTCCTGGAGCGGCACGTGGGAACCGAAAAGCACGGTGCTGGGCCAACTCCTGCGTCCGCTCATGGCCCAGTTCAGCGAATACCGCAGTGCCGCCGACGTGATCGTCGCCGAGGGTGACCGCGTCGTGGTGCAGGCCCGCGCCCACGCCGTGACCACCCGTGGCGAAAGCTACGACCAGACCTACTGCTTCATCTTCCGCGTCGCCGAAGGAAAGCTGCGCGAAGTGGTCGAACACTGTGACACAGCGTTGGTCGAACGCGTGCTGACTCGGCCCTCCTGAGTTGCGAAGCGCTGCTCGACTCAGGACTGGCAAGGTCCACCGATCAGCAGCAGGTCCGCAGCGGGAAAGCGGCGCGTCAGACGAACGCGCGCTCGACGATCGCGCCGGTGTCCACCCCCGTGGGCAGTGTGCCGAACGCAATGCCCCAGTCGTCGCCCAGCCGGGTGGCGCAGAAAGCGTCGGCGACGGCGGGGTGGCCGTGCCGGACCAGTTGCGCCCCCTGCAGAACCAATGCCATCAGCTCCACCACGCGGCGAGCGCGGTATTCGATCTCGTTGAGATCCGACAGCTCCTTGCCGACGCGCGCGATCGCGTCGTCCAGCCGCGGGTTCTCGCCCTTCGCCAGCGACACTTCGTTGAAGTACGCCTCGACGGTCTCCGGCTGACGGCCCATGGCGCGCAGCGCGTCCAGCGCGGCGACGTTGCCCGAGCCTTCCCAGATGGACATCAGCGGCGCCTCGCGATACAGCCGCGGCATGCCGGATTCTTCGGCATATCCGTTGCCGCCCAGGCATTCCAGCGCTTCGGCCGCGTGTGACGGCGCCCGCTTGCAGACCCAGTACTTGGTGATCGCCAACGCGATGCGGCGCAGCGCCGCCTCGGCCGGGTCCTGCGTGGCCCGGTCGGTGGCCCCGGCCAATCGCATCATCACCGTGGTCGCGGCGTCGGATTCGATCACCAGGTCGGCCAGCACGTTGCGCATCGCGGGCTGGTCGATCAGCTCGGCGCCGAAGGCTTTCCGGTGCCGGGCGTGGTGCACCGCGTAGACCGCGCCCGCGCGCATGCCGGTGGCCGAGCCGATCACGCAGTCCAGCCTGGTCATGTTCACCATCTCGATGATGGTCTTGACGCCGGCGCCTTCCTGTCCGACCAGCCAGCCGCCGGCGTTCTCATACTCGATCTCGGAGGAAGCGTTGGACTTGTTGCCCAGCTTGTCCTTGAGCCGCTGAATGCGGATGGGATTGCGGGTGCCGTCCGGCAGCACCCGGGGCAGCAGGAAACAGGACAGGCCACCGGGCGCCTGCGCCAGCGTGAGGAACATGTCGGACATGGGCGCGGAGGTGAACCACTTGTGCCCGACGATCCGGTACGAGCCGTCCGGCTGCGGTGTCGCGGTCGTGGTGTTGGCGCGGACGTCGGAGCCGCCCTGCTTCTCGGTCATCGACATGCCCGCGATGAGTCCGGCCTTGGTGGACGGCTCACGCAGGCCGAACTCGTAGACGCGGGAGCCGAGCAGCGGTTCGTATTTCGCCGCCAGCTCCCGGTTGTGCCGCAATGCGGGCACCACCGCGTAGGTCATCGAGATCGGGCACATGTGGCCCGCGTCGGCCATGCCCCAGGTATAGAACTTCGCCGCGCGCGCCACGTGCGCGCCCGGCCGGTCGTCCAGCCACGGCGCGCCGTGCAGACCGTGCTCGACGGCGACACGCATCAGGTCGTGCCAGTGCGGGTGGAACTCGACCTCGTCGATGCGGTTGCCGTACCGGTCGTGGGTGCGCAGCACCGGCGGGTACTCGTTGGCCAGTCTGCCCCACTCCTGCGCCTCGGCGCCGCCGGCGAGCGCGCCCAGTTCACGCACCTCCGCCTCGGCCCAGCCCGCGCCTTCCCGGTGCAAGCCCTCGATCAGCGCCGGGTTGCGCGCGAAGTCGAACGGCACGATGTCGGGCACCTGGTTGAAGACTTCATGCGTCTGCATCTGACACTCCTGATTCCAGTCGAGCGCCGTCGGCGCCCGGGTTCTCGCGCACGCCCAGCGCGCGTATCGCGAAAGCGATGAGTTCGGGGACGACGAATTCCCCGTGCGGCGCGTCGGCGAGCGGGCCGACGAGCACCTCGCCGATCGCGCCGACCAAGGCCGCTGCGCTGATTCTCGGGTCCTGCGGCGGCAGTTCGCCCCGCGAAACACCCTCGGCCACCGCCGATTCGAATGTCTCGGCGAAGGCGCGCCGGAAGTGCAAGCGTTCGCTGTCGACCATGGCGTCGACCGGCTCAGCGAGCAGCACGTAGGCCAGGTTCGGGTTCTTCAGCGCACGACCGGCGAAGGTCTCCACCGCCGCGGTCACCCGTTCGAGCGCGGTTCCGTGCGCACCGGCGGCGGCCACCGCGGCGACCTCACGGGCGACCACCTTGCGGAAGACCGCGCGCACCAGGACGGACTTGCCGTCGAAGTTCTTGTAGACGGTGCCGGTGGCCACGCCGGCCTCGGCCGCGACCGCGGCCATGGACAGCGCGGCATATCCGCCGCGAGACAGCACCTTGGTCGCGGCTTGCACGATCAGCCCCGCCTGCGCGTCCAGGCGGGCCTGCACGGCGGGGGTTCTGCGGTAGGCCACACAAGAAGTGAAGCACGAATTCATTTCTTCACACAAGGGTGCTTTTACGGCGTATGGTCGACCTCGTGACGGTACTGATCGAACGCAACGGCCCGGTGACAACCGTGATCCTGCACCGCCCCGAGGCACGCAACGCGGTCGACGGGCCGACCGCCGCCGCGCTGGCCGACGCATTCCGCGAGTTCGACGCCGACCCCGACGCGGCGGTCGCCGTGCTGTGGGGCGACGGCGGCACGTTCTGCGCGGGCGCCGACCTGAAGGCACTCGGCACCGAGCGCTCCAACCAGGCCACCGAGGACGGCGACGGCCCGATGGGGCCGACGCGCATGCGGCTGTCCAAGCCGGTGATCGCCGCCGTTTCCGGCTACGCGGTGGCCGGCGGGCTCGAACTGGCGCTGTGGTGCGACCTGCGGGTCGCCGAGCAGAGCAGCACCTTCGGCGTGTTCTGCCGCCGGTGGGGCGTCCCGCTCATCGACGGCGGCACCATCCGGCTGCCACGCATCATCGGCACCGGCCGCGCCATGGACCTCGTGCTCACCGGACGTGCGGTCGGCGCCGAGGAGGCGCTGCAGATAGGTCTGGTGAACCGCGTGGTGCCCACCGGCGAAGCGCGCCGGGCAGCGGAGGAACTCGCCGCGGAACTGGCCGCGCTGCCCCAGACCTGTCTGCGCTCGGATCGGATGTCGCTGCTCGAGCAGGACGGGATGAGCGAGGAGGCCGCGCTGCGCAACGAGTTCCGGCACGGCCTGACGGCGCTGGCGGGCGGCGCTCTGGATGGCGCACAGCGCTTCGCGGCGGGCGCGGGCAGGCACGGCGGTCCCGCCTGACTCCGATGACCCGGCTGAGCGTCGTCGACGAGATCTTTCTGCGCACCCACCGCGGACTGGGCACTCCGATCGCGCTGCAAGGCCTCTGGCGAACGGCCGACCGGGTGGACCACGCCCTGCTGGCGCGAGTGCACGACGCACTGCGCTCCGGGGCTTTGGGACGCAGGGTCGTTCGGGCGCGTGTGCCCGGCGCTCGCCGATCCTGGCAACCGAACGTCCGCGCGTATCCGATCGCTCATGCCAGCGCCTCGCCGGCGCTCGGGTCCGCCGAAGGCATCCTTTCCATCGCCGAACTGCTCGACTGGGCCGACGCGCAAGGCTACGGTCTCGATCCGGAATACGGTCCCGGATGGCGGCTCGCGGCCGCGGCGCTGGACGACGGCGGTTCCCTCGTCGCGCTCACCTGCTCCCACGCGCTGGCCGACGGACGGGCGCTGGCGCTCGCCGTGGACGACGCGTTGGGCGGCGAGCCCGCCCCGAGGTTGAACGCCGCTGCGCGGGAATCGGATTGGCGCGACGCCTGGCACCAATGGGCGACTGTCCTGCGCGGCACCGCCGCGGCGTTGCGGCACGGCATACCGCGCCAGCCATCCGCCCCGCTCCGGGACGAAAGGCCGCGCAGCGCCCACGGAACGATGACCCACAGCGCGATCCTGCAATGTTCGGCCGCGGAATGGGATCGCGCTGCCGCAGGACAGGGCGGCACGCCCAACAGCCTGTTCATCCATCTCGTCGCGACCATGCTGTGGAACAGCGGTTTTCCCGCCGAGACGATCGAGGCCAGTCTTCCCGTCGACACCCGCGCCGAGCCACGTGTGGACAACGACCTCGCCATGACCCAGATCGCGATCGGCCGAGCCGACAGCCCCGCGACCATCCGCGCACTGGCCCGTTCGGCCTACGAACACCGCATGTCCGCGCCGGGCGGCATGCCCGAAGAGCTGCTCCAGGTAATTCCGGATCGCTGGGCCTACGCCCTGTCCAAGGGCGCGGGCGAGCGAGACATCCTGTGCTCCAATATCGGAACGCTGCCCGCCTCGCTGCGCACGCTCGGCCCGCATCGCTGCACCGGCGTCGCCGCCCGCGCCATCCATCCCGGCCTGACCGCCGCGCGACTGCCGCGCACCAGGCTCTCCGGCTACCTGTGCCGCGTAGCCGACGACTACGTGCTGAGTCTGGTGAGCCTGGACCCGGATCGCATCGCATCCGCAGCGGCGCTACGCGAGCTGGCCTTGCGCACCGCGGCCTCGGCCGGGCTGCGGGCGCGCGCGTGGTGAGTTCTCGGCCAGCGGTTCGGATACGAGCTTCCACAACGGAGCCGAGACGGTCCCTACGACTACCGCGATGATCTCGACCGCATCTGGCTGATGACGCAGAACCGTGCGGAAATGCCTACGCGGCCGACAATTCGGACGAAATGAAGCCGAAACTCGAGCCGGAACAGTACACGGCTTGCTACGGTGCACAGTCCTGCCCGCGATGCCGACGCGGACCGAACACCGGTCGCGTCGGTCGACTCGCCGCGCCGTGCCCAATTGTCCGCGCCTGAGCTGCACCTACCGGTAGAGTTTCGGCCGCACACGCCGAGAAGAGTCCGCGGCGATCACTGGTGTGCGATTCCGTTTGCGTCCGAAGTTCCGTTTCGACAGCTACTCGACTGGAGCATGATGAACCGCAAGCATTCGCGTACTCTGGCCGCGATCATCGCGGTGACGCTTACCACCATCGGTGCTGTGACCGCGGCGGACGCGGAGCCGGGGGAGGTAGGCACCGGTGGCTTGCACCTGATCGCGTCGGTGGATGCCAATCATGTCCTGCCCACCGGAGGCGCTCTGACAATGGGAGTCCCGTTCGCGCACGCGGCCAAGGTGTCCGGAGATTTCTCGGTCGTCTCCGACGGACCCGCATCGCTGCGTGAGGGGCAGATCGTCGCCGGATATCTGATCGGCTGCGCGGTAGACATTTCCGACGGCATCTCGGTATCCATCGCCGCGGCCGCGGGTGCCGGCGTCGACTTCACCCCCGGAATCGCAATCGAGTTCGGTGGGATCGACTTCGGGGGGTTCAACGAGTTCGGGATGCTCGAGGAACTTCCAGTCATTGTCGCTCCCACCGTCGCCCTCGGTGCGGACACCACGTTCGGTGTCAACGGGGAACTGGGCGGTGAGATCACGGTGAATCTTCTCCCGGGCAGTGTGACCGCGGCGGTGATCGCCGAGGCGGACCTGGACGACGAGTCGACGTTCCCGTTCACCTTCGCGCACAGCAATACCCCGCTGAATGTCAACGGATGTCTCTCCCCGGCATCGGCCATGCCATTCATCACCGCCCGTGTCCAGGCCACCAACGGCATCGCGCAAACGACGGGATACGGCCCCCACTTCGTGTTCTGAACCGACCCGGCACCGGCACGCGCTCGTGGCATCGGGATCCTCCGCATGACCATCCCGATAATGGGCGTGCGAAGAACTGAGCGGCGCCGCGAACTGCTCGGAGGACTGCGTGAGGTCTTGCAGCCTCGGGGCTGCTCGCCGGTCAGCGGATCGGAACCAGGCTCGATTCGCACCGCCGGAGGACATCGCCCGGGACGGCGATGTCCGGCGCCAGATCCTCCGAGCCGATCGGCGCTTCCCACACCTGGCGAAGCGGAAGCACACCGGCCCACACACCGCCCGCCTCGATATCCGCCGCGTCGTCGATGGGGCCGCCTGCGCGGACCTTCACGGACGCTTCGGTGAGATCGAGGGCGAGCACTTTGGTCGCGGCGAGTTCCTTCTTGTTCGGCGGGCGCACGCGCGACCACGCGCCCGGCGCGGCGTGTTCGACGATGACGCGCAGTCCGTGCAGGCATTCGTCGTAGCCGGTCACCTCGACGGCGCGTCCGAGCACGACGGCGGAGCGGTAGTTCATCGAGAAGTGCATGGCCGAACGCGCGTAGACCACGCCGTCGACCAGGGTCACCGCCACCGAGATGTCGTGGGCGATCGCCGCGCGCAGGCTGCCTGCGCCGGTCGAGCCGTGTATGTAGAGGGTGTCGCCGTCGCGGCCGTAGATGGTCGGCAGCACGACCGGCGTACCGCCGAGCAGGACACCCAGGTGGCAGACCAGCCCGGCGTCGAGCACCGTGTCCAGGTCGGCGCGATCGGTGCGCACCCGGTCCTTGTACCGGGTCGGTGTGCTGCGAGGTGTCGGCGAGAGAGGGGTCCGTGAGCTGGCTGATTCGGTCATGAACCAAGCATCGGAGCAGAAATGGCATTATCAAAGTGCCAATTCAACAGAATTCCGGCAGTCCATTCCGAGGAGGAACCGTGCTGGACGACCTTCCTCTCGAGCTGGATCGGGACCTGCCGGAACCGCTGTCGGTGCAGATCGCCGACCGGCTACGGCATGCCGCGACCAACGGACGATTGCGTGGTGGCGACCGGCTGCCGTCCACCCGCGCGCTGGCCGATCGTCTTCGCGTCAGCCGCACAGTGGTGGCAGCCGCCTACGACCAACTGCACGCGGAAGGCTGGATCAGCGGCAAGCGTGGTTCCGGCACGTATCTGACGACCGCCCCGGCCGCGGCGCCCGCGCCCGCTGCCGCGTCCCACCACACGGACGTCGCATCAGACCTGTTCGACCTCGCCCCGGGCGCTCCATGTATCGAGGCCATCGATCCGGCCGCGTGGCGCCGCGCCTGGCGGGCCGCCGCCGACCACCCGCCGCTGGTACGCAAAGACCGCGCGGGTGAACCGGAATTCCGTACGGCGGTCACCGAACACCTGCTGCGTCACCGCGGGCTCGGCGCGGGCAGCGCCACCACATTGCTGGCTACTGCCGGAACCAGTTCAGCCGTTGGCGAATTGGCGGCGGCCCTGCTGCGTCCCGGCGATGCCGTCGCCATGGAAGACCCGGGTTATCAGCGGGCCGCCGGCGCGTTCGCGGCCGCAGCGATCGATGTGCTGCCCGTTCCGGTGGACGCGCACGGCCTGCGCGTCGATCTGTTGCCGCCGGGGATCAAGGCGGTGTATTGCACTCCGGCACACCAGTTTCCGCTCGGCGCACGGATGCCGGCGGCCCGCAGGGTCGAGCTGATCGAGCACGCGCGACGGACCGGGATCGTCGTCATCGAGGACGACTACGACGGTGAACTGCGCTACGACACCGCGCCGCTGCCTTTGCTCGCCACCATGGCTCCCGATGTCGTCGTCCACTTGGGCACGACGAGCAAGATCCTGTCCCCCGGCTTCGGCGTCGGCTGGCTGCTGGCCGCACCGGAGATCGCCGAGGCCGTGCTCGCCCACCGGGAGCGCACCGGCACCGGCCCGAGCCCGGCGGGTCAGCAGGTGCTGGTGGCCTTGGCCGCGCACGGCGATCTGGCCAGGCACCTGCGTAGATTGCGCCGCGCCGTGCCGCCACGGCGCGCGCTGGTGGTGACGGAGCTGCGCAGGCGCGGGCTCGACGTGATCGGAGACGACGCCGGTTCGCATGTCGTCGTTCCGGTGGACTCGGCCGACGCCGAAGAGCGCGTTATCGCGACCGGGCAGCGTCGCGGCGTCGCGCTCGACGGGTTGGCCAGGCATCATCTCGGCTCCCGCCGCGATCACTTCGGCGTCGCCCTCGGCTACACCGCGCTGTCCTGGCCGGATCTGGTGACCGCCGTCCCGATCGCCGCCGAGTGCCTGGCCCGGCCCGTAGCATTGTCCGCATGAGCGAACAGGACATCTTGGCGCGCATCAAGAAGCTGGTCGACCAGGAGCATGAGCTGCGCTCGCAGGCCACCCGGGGCGAGTTGGACCCGAAGACCGAACGCCAGCGCTTGGCCGAACTCGAAGTGATGCTGGATCAGGCGTGGGACCTGCTGCGGCACCGCAGGGCGCGGCTCGGGCTCGGCGAGTCCGCGGATGCCGTCCAGCCCAATTCCGTCTCGCAGGTCGAGGGTTACCTGCAGTAGCCACGACCATGTCCAGTACAACGACGGAATACGACGTCATCGTGATCGGTGGCGGTCCGGCGGGCGAGAACGCCGCCGCCTATGCCACCGCGGGCAGTGACCGCACGGCCGCCATCGTGGAACGCGAACTCGTCGGCGGCGAATGTTCCTATTGGGCCTGTGTCCCGAGCAAGGCCCTGCTGCGGCCAGGGCATGTGCTGGCGGCCGCGCGGGCGATGCCCGGTGTCGCGGCGAACGGCCCGGACGTCGAGGCGGTCCTGCGACGACGCGACGCGTTCGTGCACGACCACGACGACTCCGCGCAGGTCGACTGGGCGAAGGACAACCGGATCGACGTCGTGCGCGGCACCGGGAGCCTGGCCGGGGAGCGCCTGGTCGACGTCGACGGACGGCGGCTGCGCGCCAGGCACGCCGTGGTGCTGGCCACCGGCACCATCGCCAATGTCCCCGACGTGCCCGGCCTGCGCGCCGCGCTGCCCTGGACCTCCCGCGACGTCACCAACCTGCACGAGATCCCGCGCAGGGTCGCCGTCATCGGCGGTGGCGTGGTGGCCTGCGAGGCGGCGACCTGGCTGGCCGCGCTCGGCGCCGAGGTCACCGTGCTGGTGCGCGGCTCGGCGTTGCTGGCCGCGGCGGAACCGTTCGCCGGCGAGCGAGTGGCCGCGGCACTGACCGCAGCGGGCGCGCGAGTGCGGTTCGGCACCGAGCCCACCGCCGTCGAGCGCCAGGTGGCGAAGGACACCGGCGAAGGGTGGATACACGGCGATCCGGTCACGCTGCGGTTGCGCGGCCCGGACGGCGAATCGACCCTAGAAGTGGACGAACTCGTGGTGGCCGCCGGACGCGCGCCCGCCACCGAGCGGCTGGGCCTGGCCGCGGTCGGACTGCCCGGCGGTTATGTGGCGGTCGACGACCATCTCACCGTCCGTGGCGTCGACGGCGGGTGGTTGTACGCGATCGGCGACGTCAACCACCGCGCGCTGCTCACACATATGGGCAAGTACCAGGGCAGGGTGTGCGGTGACGTGATCGCGGCGCGTGCCGAGGGCAAGCCGCTGGATGACGGGCGGTTCGTCGCGAGTTCCGACCACGGCAAGGTGCCGCAGGTGGTGTTCACCGCGCCGGAGGTCGCCTCCGTCGGCCTGACCGAAGCCGCGGCCCTGGACGCGGGCCACGCGGTCGAGACTGTCGAACTCGACATCGCGGTGGCCGGTTCGGCGCTGTCCCGCGACGACTACGCCGGGCGCGCCAAGCTGGTGATCGACCGGGCCGCCGACACCCTGCTCGGTGCCACCTTCGTCGGTCCCGATATGGGCGAGCAACTGCATGCGGCCACCATCGCGGTGGTCGGCGGGGTGCCGCTGACGCGTCTCTGGCACGCGGTGCCCGCTTTTCCCGCGGTCAGTGAGTTCTGGCTGCGCCTGTTGGAGGCGCGGCGCGCATAGCTACCATCGGTGGATGGTGGCATCAACGGATATCGCGACCGCCGACGGAGTCGTCCGCGGCCGCCGTGGCCGCCGCGTATTCCGCTGGCGGTCCATTCCCTACGCTGCTCCTCCGGTGGGCGACTTGCGATTTCGCGCCCCGCGGCCGGTGCAGCCGTGGTCCGGCGTGCGTTCGGCAACGGAGTTCACCTCCGCCGCGATGCAGCATCGCTCCGGGGCCAGGATCGGACCGCGCGCCTACCAGCCGACCAGCGAGGACGCGCTGACACTGAATGTCACCGCACCCGCGACGCCGGCCACGCGTCCGCGACCCGTGCTGGTCTTCATCCACGGTGGCGGCTACCTGATCGGCACCTCCGCGCTGACGCTGTATTCCGGTGCGCGGCTCGCGGTGCGCGGCGACGCGGTCGTGGTGTCGATGAACTATCGGCTCGGCGCGTTCGGCTATGTCGATTTCAGCGAGTTCGGCACGCCGGGGCAGCCGTTCGACACGAACCTGGGCTTGCGCGACCAGGTCGCCGCACTGGAGTGGGTGCGCACCAATATCGCGGCTTTCGGTGGCGATCCCGGCAATGTGACGATCTTCGGCGAGTCGGCCGGCGCGCACGCCGTGCTCGGACTCATGGCCGCTCCGGCGGCGAAAGGGCTTTTCCACCGGGCCATTTCGCAGAGCCCGCCCGCCGACTGGGCGGTGACGGCCGAGGAGGCTCGCGCCTTCGCCCGCCGCTGCGTGGCGGCGCTGGGCGCCACACCCGAGAACGCGGGCGCCGCATTGCGCACCGCGGGCGCCAACGACATCCGGCGCGCGGTCGATCGCACTCTGAACCAGTTGCTGCGCGAACAACCCGGCGTCTTCCCCGCCTGTCCCGTCGTGGACGGCGACTTCCTGCCGCAGTCTCCCATCGACGCGATCGTCGCGGGCAGCGCCCAGCGGGTGCCTTTGATCATCGGCACGAACCGGGACGAAGGAACGCTGTTCGCCAGGTTCGCCGATGAGCTGCCCACCACACCCGGGCGGCTGCGCGCCGCGCTCGCCCGCTCCGGCGAGGGCGCCGAATCCAGGATCGCCGCAGCGTATCCCGGCTACCCGCAGCCGAGGGCCGCGGTACGCGCGGGCGGCGATTTCACCTTCTGGCGTCCCTCCCTGACCGTCATGGAAGGCCACAGCAGGCACGCCCCGACCTACGCCTACCGCTACGACTTCGCCCCGCGCGCATTGCATCTGGCCGGGCTCGGCGCCACGCACGCCACCGACCTCATTCCGGTCTTCGGCGCCGCCGACTCCCCGTTCGGCCGAGCGCTGACCGCCGCGGGCGGTCGACGCGGGCTGCGGGCGGTCACCGAGCAGTTCCAGGACAACTGGCTCGCCTTCGCCCGCACCGGCGCCCCGCTGCCCTCTTGGCCCGCCTATACCGAGGCACGCAGATCGACGCTGATCATCGATTACCCGACGCGTGTGGAACACGATCCGGACCAGGCGAAAAGGCTCGCCTGGCAAGGCGTTCGGGTGCCGACGCTGACCTGAGCCCGCGGACGCTACTTCAGCAGCCGGGACATCCGCCGGTCGGCGAGCACCTTGCCGCCGGTCTGGCAGGTCGCGCAGTACTGGAAGGATCGCTCGGCGTAGGAGACCTCGCGGACGTTGTCGCCGCAGACCGGGCAGGGCAGCCCGGTGCGGGCGTGCACCCGCATGCCGGAACGCTTCTCGCCCTTGAGGCGGGCGGCGTCCTGGCCGACCGACCGCCGCACCGCGTCGGTGAGCACCTCGCGCATCGCGGCGTACAACTCGGCCAGCTTGTCGGCGGGCAGGGTCTTCGTGTTCGCGAACGGTGAGATCCGCGCGGCGTGCAGGATCTCGTCGGAGTAGGCGTTGCCGACGCCGGCCAGCAACGCCTGGTCGACGAGCGCGGTCTTGATCCGCTGCGAGGTGCCGTGCAGGATCTCGGCGAACTGCGCTTCGGTGACCTCCAGCGCGTCGGGGCCCAGACGCGCGATGCCGGGCACCATCTTGGGATCTTCCACCACGTACACCGCGAGCCGCTTCTTCGTGCCCGCCTCGGTGAGATCGAACGCGGGCGTCGCCCCCTCCGGCGTGAAGAAATGCACCCGCAGCGCGAGCGGGCTCTTGCCGCCCGGCTTCGGCGGCGCCGGGCTCGGTTCGTCGATCCAGCGCAGCCACCCGCCCCGCGACAGATGCGTGATCAGCCACAGCCCGTCGCATGCCATGCCTAGGAACTTGCCCCAGCGCCCCGCGCCGGTCACGTCCCGGCCGGAGAGGGCCGTCACCGGCGGCTCGAACGTCTTCACCGCACTCAACGCAGCCACGTCGACACGCCCGACCACCGCGCCGACCGCATGCTCCCGGAGGAACTGCGCCAACGCCTCCACTTCGGGTAGCTCGGGCACGCGCTCCAGAGTACCCAGCCGCACCGACCACCTGGCGGCTGATCGACGGGAGTCGAATGGCGGCTTGATCACTCCCCCCAGCCACCATTCGACTCCCGTCGATGTTCCGAGGTCAACGCGCAACCACAGCCGGTCGACTGAGCTGGGACCGGAGGTGCGCGCACGACTGCGGAAGGTAAGCCGGGTACGGCACCCAGCGCGCCCAGCACTGCCCGGTACATACCGCGCCCAGCACTGTCAAGTACATACACGGAGCGCCGATTGGCCTGGGTAGGACGACCAAAGGTGTCTTTACGACGCTCAGCCGCCACGGCGTAGGAGGTAGATGTCCATGATCCAGCCCTTGCGGTCGCGCAGCTCGGCACGGCGGCGGACGATCTCGTCCCGCACCGCGGGCAGCGGGCCCTCGATCAACGTCTCGTCCGGCATGCCGAGATACGCGCCCCACCAGATGTGCACGTCCTCGTCGGTGATCGCGGTGAACGAGCAATCGCCGTCCAGCATCACCAGCGCGTTCTCGGCGGCGAGCCCTTCCTCGCGCAGGCGGCGGCCGGTGGTGATGCGCAGCGGTTCCCCGATTCCGTGCAGCACGATGCGATGACGTGCGGCCAGCGCCTGCGCGCTCGTGATGCCGGGAATCACCTCGTAATCGAAGCGCGCCACGCCGCGCGCGAGCACCCGCTCGATCATCCGCAGGGTGCTGTCGTACAGCGAGGGGTCACCCCAGACCAGGATGCCGCCGACCCCGTCGACCTCGGCGAAGGCCGATTCCAGCAGCGCCGACCTGCGGTCGTGCCAGTCCTCGACGACCTCCAGGTAGTCGGCAGGCGTGCGGTCGCGCGGCGGATCGGCGATCGGCACGATCCGGTACGGCCGGTCCAGCTGGGCGTCCAGGATCGCGGTCCGCACGTCGACCAGCTCCCGCTTGGCCTCGCCCTTCCCGATCACGAAGAACACCTCGACCTGCCGCATCGCTTCGACCGCCTGCAGGGTGACCTGGCCGGGATCTCCGGCGCCGATGCCGATCACGTAGAGCTTGCGCATGCGGGCGAGCTTGCCAGGAGGACTAGAGTTGCCAGGCGTGGCCCCTGACGCGCTCGATCCGGCTTCCACCCCCGACACCCAGTACGAGGACCTGCTGCGGCTGGTGCTCACGTCCGGCACGCACAAGGCCGACCGGACCGGGACCGGAACCCGCAGCGTCTTCGGTCATCAGCTGCGCTACGACCTCTCCGCCGGGTTCCCGCTGGTCACCACGAAGAAAGTGCATCTGAAGTCGATCGTCTACGAGCTGCTGTGGTTCCTGCGCGGCGACTCCAACATCGGCTGGCTGCACGAGCACGGCGTCTCCATCTGGGACGAATGGGCCGACGCCCACGGCGAGCTCGGCCCGGTCTACGGCGTGCAATGGCGGTCCTGGCCGACGCCGGACGGCACCCACATCGACCAGATCTCCCAGGTGCTGCAGACCCTGCGCACCGACCCGGATTCCCGGCGCATCATCGTGTCCGCGTGGAACGTGGCCGAGCTGGACAAGATGGCGCTGGCTCCCTGCCACGCGTTCTTCCAGTTCTACGTGGCAGGCGGCAGGCTGTCCTGCCAGCTGTACCAGCGCAGCGCCGACCTGTTCCTCGGCGTCCCGTTCAATATCGCCAGCTACGCGCTGCTCACCCACATGGTCGCGCAGCAGACCGAGCTCACGCCCGGTGATCTCATCTGGACCGGCGGCGACTGTCACATCTACGACAATCACTCCGAGCAGGTCACCGAGCAGCTGACCCGCGACCCCTATCCGTTCCCCACGCTGCGGCTGCGCCCCGCGCCGACGCTGTTCGACTACCGCTACGAGGACGTGGAAGTGGTCGGCTACCAGCATCACCCGGCCATCAAGGCCCCGGTGGCCGTGTGAGCGGTGAACCGGCCACACAGCGCGCCGAACGACCGGCGGTCGTGACCCGCACGATCGGGCTGATCTGGGCGCAGACGCTGGACGGGGTGATCGGCTACCACAACACCATCCCCTGGCGCCTACCCGAGGACATGGCGCACTTCAAGCAGGTCACCTGGGGTCATCCCGTGGTGATGGGCAGGCGGACCTGGGATTCCCTGCCGCCCCGGTTCCGCCCGCTCGACGGCCGCCGCAATATCGTGGTGACCAGGCAGCCCGACTGGTCGGCGGAAGGCGCCGAACGCGTCGCGTCGGTGCCCGAGGCGCTGGCCCGCTGCGGGTCCGGCCCGGTGTGGGTCGCCGGTGGCGGTGAGATCTACCGCGCCGCACTGGATTTCGCAACCGAACTGTGCGTCACGGAAATCGACACCGCGGTCGATGGCGACGCCTACGCACCTGCGATCGGGCCGGAATGGAAGCCCGATGAACCGGAGCCCTGGCGTACCTCGAGCACGGGACTGCGCTTTCGCATCCGTCACTACACCCGTGTGGACTCGGCTGCCGAATAGGCGCGTCCACAGCCGACACGCCCAGCCGGGTCACTGCTTCGGCAGGCCGCAACCGGCGCCGCCGAACCAGAGTGGCCACTGCCGCACGCCCGCCGAGCCGACACCGTCCCCGAATCACGGGGCCGACGACATCCGCTCACCGTCCTTTGCCGAATGGAGTCAGGACGATGGGCAGCCGGGCGCGTAGGCCGGCGTGCAACACACCGCGCGGCGACGGTCCCCGTCAAACCGGACGCGCGCCGCGGCGGTGTCGGGCATACTCACCGATATGCGGCGGCCGGACGTTTGTCCGTCCGAGCGCCTTGAGCCGTTGCCATCAGCCCGGCATCGGCTGTGGTGATCTGCGAAAGGCGGTCCATGGACAAGAAATCGCTGACTGCGGTCGCGCGCCAACAACTGAAGTTGGCTGCCACCGCCACGAGCGGACGCAGTTCACAAACCATCTACGGCGGTCATACGCATGCTCTGCGGCAAACCGTGGTCGGCTTGACGGCCGGTCAGAGCCTGGCCGAGCACGACAACTACGGCGAGGCCACCCTGCTGGTGCTCAGCGGAACGCTGACGCTGATCAGCGGCGCCAACGAATGGAAGGGCTCGGCGGGCGACCTGATCGTGGTGCCCAGGGCCCGGCACAGCGTCAAGGCGGTCGACGACGTCGCGTTCCTGTTGACGGTAGCCAAGTAGTCGCCACGCGCGGGTGGGCCAGCCCGGCGGCGGTGCCGGTCGAGCACTAGTGTGTTCGATCATGGGTGAGCCGCAGCCGATCCTCGAACCGCTCACACCGGCCGCCATCTTCCTGGTCGCCACGATCGACGAGGGTGGCGAAGCGACGGTGCGCGATCTGCTCGCCGACATCAACGGCCTGCGCCGTTCGGTGGGCTTCCGCCTTCCCGGCGCGGGTCTCAGCTGCGTCACGTCGATCGGCTCCGCCGCCTGGGACCGGCTCTTCGCCGGGCCGAAACCCGCTGAGCTGCATGAGTTCCCCGGTTTCGCCGGCGAGCGCCACACCGCGCCCGCGACACCGGGTGACCTGCTGTTCCACCTCCGGGCCCAGGTGCAGGACGCCTGTTTCGAGCTGGCCATGGCCATTGCCGACCGACTCGCGGGCGCGGCGACCATCGTGGACGAGACCGTCGGCTTCCGCTACTTCGAGCAGCGCGACCTGCTCGGCTTCGTGGACGGCACCGAGAACCCCGAAGGGCGCGCCGCGGCCGCCGCGGCGCTGGTCGGCGACGAGGACCCGGAGTTCGCCGGCGGCAGCTACGTGACCGTGCAGAAGTACACGCATCCGCTGGCGGACTGGCGCGCCCTGTCGGTCGAGGAGCAGGAGCGCGTGATCGGCCGCACCAAGCTGGAAGACTTCGAACTGTCCGAGGAGGACCAGCCCGCCGACTCGCACGTCGCGGTCAACACGCTGATCGATCCGGACGGCACCGAACGGCAGATCCTGCGCGGCAACATGCCGTTCGGCAGCGTGCGCGACGGTGAGTTCGGCACCTACTACATCGCCTACGCGGCCACGCCGAGCGTCATCGAACGCATGCTCACCCGCATGTTCCTCGGCACCGACGAGGCCGCCTACGACCGCATCCTGGATTTCTCCGTCGCGGTCACCGGCACCTCGTTCTTCGCCCCTACCGTCGATTTCCTCGAGGATCTGCCACCCGCGCCGTGGGAGACCGCGGAAGCGGCGGTGTCCCTCGACGGCGCCGGTCCGTCCGGCGCCGCCACGCTTGCGGGGGACGGCTCACTCGGCATCGGCACGTTGAAAAGGAGCACCCGGCCATGAACAACCTCCATCGCGAACTCGCGCCGATCACCTCCGAGGCGTGGGCGGCCATCGAGGAGGAGGCGACGCGCACGTTCAAACGGCACATCGCCGGCCGCCGCGTAGTCGACCTGTCCGGCCCGCACGGCACCGAGTACTCCGGCGTGAGCACCGGGCACACCACCGCGATCGAGGCGCCCGCCGAAGGCGTGCACGCCCGCCGGCGGGTGGTCCTGCCGCTGGTCGAACTGCGGGTGCCGTTCACCCTCTCCCGCGAGGAACTCGACAACGTCGAGCGCGGCGCCAAGGACACCGATCTCGACCCCGTGAAGGACGCCGCGAAGAAGATCGCCTTCGCCGAGGACCGCGCGATCTTCGAGGGGTACCCGGCCGCGCACATCATCGGCATCCGGGCCAGTTCCTCCAACCAGGCGATCACGGTGCCCAGCGACCCCCGGCAGGTGCCGGAGGCGATCGCCCAGGCGCTGAGCGCATTGCGGCTGGCCGGTGTAGACGGACCGTACTCGGTGCTGCTCAGCGCCGACCTGTACACCGCGGTCAGCGAGACCTCCGATCACGGCCATCCGATCCGCACCCACATCGAACGGCTGATCCCGGAGGGCGAGATCATCTGGGCGCCCGCCATCACCGGCGCGATCGTGCTCACCACCCGCGGCGGCGACTTCGATCTGCGCATCGGACAGGACCTGTCCATCGGCTACCTGGCGCACGACGCCACGTCGGTCCAGCTGTACTTCCAGCAGAGCCTGACGTTCCTGGTGTACACCGCGGAAGCGGCGGTCGCGCTGACCGTGTGAAGCGGCGCCTGGGGCGGCCACAAGTGGGAATCACCAGATGTGGCCCGGCGCCCCTGGCGGTAGCGTGTGCCGGAAATGCACCACAGGCAGGTAGATGAGATGACAACGGTGCGGGCGGGTGTGGTCCCGACACAGCGGGCGGCGCTCTACAGCGTGCTCGGCATCCTGGCGACCGTGACGATCTGCGGCTCGTTCGTCGTCGCGTTCGGCGTGCACCGCGTGTTCACCGGACTGCTGGCCGGCGCGGTCGTCGGGGTCGCGGTGCTGGCCGCGCTGTTCACCAGGGACGCGGTCGTGCTCACCGACCATGCCATCTACCGGCGCACACCATGGACCGTCTCCAGCATCTCCTGGGATCGGGTGGTGGCCGGTCGCTTCACCCTGGACGAACGCGCCCGCTGGTCGCTGGCTTTGGACCTGTCCGGTGGCGACGAACCACACGGCGAGCTGGTCCTGCTGTCCATACCGCCGGTGGTCCGCCCAGTCGCGGGCGCCTACGACATGCGCAAACGCGATCAGGTCACGGAGATCCGGGCGATCCTGCGACGTAAGCGGATTCCGGTCACCGTACTTCCGCAGATCGCGGGCGCGTTGCACGAGCACTGGCAGATCGCGCCGCCGACGCACTGAGGTCCGTGGGCGAGGGGAGTCCGGACGCACGCCGAAGGCCACCGCCGCGACCACGCCACCCCGACGTTCATAGCCGCGCGGGTGGATTGATCGCATCCGAGACGCCATGCCTGGGTTTCGGTTACGTTGACAGATGTGTCGATGCAGAAGGGCGCCAACGTGCCGGTACCGGCGTCCGCCGTCCGGATCGAGGTGGCCTGGCGGGCCGGGACGGGAGCGCCGGATGCCGATGCCTCCGCGCTGCTCGTGGTGTCCGGAAAGGTGCGATCCGACAGCGATTTCGTCTTCTACAACCAGCCCGCCCACCCCTCCGGCGCGGTCCGCCACGAGGGCAAACGCGCGGGCTCCACGCTGGTGGACGTGCTGTCGGCGGATTTGGCACGAGTGGAGCCGCAGATCGACGCCGTCGTGATCGCGGCGTCCACCGACGGCGGCTCCATCGGGCAGCTCGACGGACTGTCCGTGCGGCTCGTCGACTCGGGTACCGGAGCGGAGATCGCGCGTTTCGACGACGTCGACGCGACGGCCGAGACCGCGATCGTGCTGGGCGAACTCTACCGGCGCCAAGCCGGGTGGAAGTTTCGCGCGGTCGGCCAGGGCTACACCTCCGGTTTGGCCGGGCTGGCCGCCGATTACGGCATCGCGGTGGACGACGCACCCGCGCCGCCGCACGAATACGCCCCGCCGCCACCGCCTCCAGCGCCGCCACACCAGTTCACGCCGCCACCACCGTCCGCGCCGGTTCCACCCGAACCGAGCCGTTTCGGCGCGCTGTCACCGCCGTTCGCGCCGATTCCATCCGAGGCGAATCCCTTCCCATCGCCACCAGCACCCCTACCCGCGGAGCTGAACCGATTCGCGCCGCCAACGGCGCCGTCTCCGCCAGAGCCAGGCCAGTTCGCCGCGCACCCTTCGCCGGCGGCACCGGATTCCGGCGCGACAACATGGCACGGCCACGTCACACCACCGCCCGGCCAGTACACCCCGCCGGGCCAGCACTCGCCTCCAGCAGGCCAACACTCGCCAGCACCAAGCCAATACACACCCCCGGCACGCCAGTACCCGATGTCTCCGGGCCAGCCAGTCGCATCACCTGGCCGAATTCCAAACCGGTACGCAGACAAGATCGCGCTGACCGGGAACTTCCCTTCGGTCTCGCTGAGCGAGCAGGGCGCGACCTCCGGCATCATGCGGATCAACCTGAACTGGACCGCCACGGTCGTGGGCTCGAGTGCGTCCGCGCTGGATCTCGACCTGTGCTGCTTCTGGGAACTGGCCGACGGTCGCAAAGGCGATATCCGTCCGGTCGGCAACTTCGGCGCGCTGGACCAGGCACCGTTCATCCGGCTGGACGCCGACGACCGGTCCGGAGCGGCCGCCGGGGAGAACCTTCAGGTCGATCTCGATCACACCGCGGCATTCCGCCGAATCCTGGTCTTCGCCACCCTCTACGACGGCGCCGCCGACCTCCGCGGCATCCGGGCGACCGCGACGCTGTACCCGATCGCAGCGCCGCCGATCGAGGTGAGCGTGGAAGGCTGCGCGGACAACTCCCGTGACGTGGTGCTCGCGCTGATCGAGAACACCGGCACGCAACTGGTGGTGCGCCGCGAAGGCCGCTTCGTCCCGCCGCCACCGAACCGCCCACGCTGGGGTGTCACCGAGGTGGACAAGGTCTACGGCTGGGGCCTGAACTGGGTGCGGGGCGAAGGCAAGTCCTGATCATCGGGCCGGCGGCGCCAAGCGGTCGAGCAGCTCGGCCGCCTCGGCACGGATCGCGTCGAGGTCGCCGCGCCAGCCGAGCGTGCGCAGCACCGCCCCCGGGATCGTCTGCGCCGCGTAGGCGGGCGCGGTGCCCTCGTCGGAGCGGATGCTGATCACGGTCTCCACCAAACGGAACGGCAGCAGCTCCGCGCCCGGTGTGCTCGCGCCGCCGCCTTCGGCCAGCACCTGCGCGGCCAATGTCTCATAATGCCCGCGCAATTCGTCCCGGCGCAGGCGAAACGCGGCGAAGCGCTCGGTGCGCAGCTCCGGCAGCAGGTACAGCGCACCCAGATTCCAGCGCGACGCGCACAGCTGCCGCACATCGAACAGGGCCAGCGCGTACAGCCGCACCTGCGCCGGTTCGGGCGCCTCGCGCAGCCGTTCGGCCAGCTCGATCGGCAGCGCGATGGTTTCGGCGAGCAACGCGTCGAGGATGTCGTCCTTGGCGGCGAAATGGTGATACAGCGAGGCCTGCCGGATGCCGACGGCGTCGGCGACCGCACGCGTGGAGGTGTTGGCGTAGCCGTTGGTGGTGAACAGTTCGCCTGCGGCGTCGAGGATTTCGGCACGCGGCGTCTGCCCGCGGCGTCGTCGCTGGGCGACGCGCGGACGACCGGGACCGAGGTTCGTCACGCCGCCATTCTGGCAGGCGGCCCGGGCGCGGTAGCCGTCCGGTCGGTTTGCCCACGGAACTCGGCGCGTTTTCTGTCACTTGATAGAAATACCGGCAACGCAGAAGTTACCGCACGTCCCCGAAGCGATACACGGAGGTCACCGAAAGCGCGATCGCGACCGCAAAACTGTCGTCTGATAGTTATTGGCCGCATCCCGAAGGACCGCCCATGGCCACCACCCTCGCCCCAACCCTCTCCTCCGATCTCAGCGGCGACAGCGCCGACCTCGCCGGATTCGGTTATCAGCCCGTCTTGCATCGCAAGCTCGGCCGCTACGCCTCGTTCGCGGCGGGCTTCTCGTTCGTCTCCATCCTCACCACGATCTTCCAGTTCTTCGGCTTCGGCTATTCGTTCGGCGGAGCCGCCTTCTTCTGGACCTGGCCGATCGTGTTCGCCGGACAGTTCCTGGTGGCGCTGAACTTCGCCGAACTCGCCGCCCGCTATCCGATTTCGGGCTGCATCTATCAGTGGTCCCGACGGCTCGGCGGCGAGCTCGTGGGCTGGTTCGCGGGCTGGATGATGATCATCGCGCAGATCGTCACGGCCGCCGCGGCGGCGATCGCGCTGCAGGTGGTGCTGCCATCGATCTGGAGCGGATTCCAGCTCATCGGCACGGACACCGCGCTCACCTCGCCATCCGGCGCGACCAATGCCGTGGTGCTGGGCAGCATTCTGCTGGCGCTCACCACGGTGATCAACGTGATCGGCATCGACCTGATGGCACGGATCAACTCGATCGGCGTCACCGTCGAGATCGTCGGCGTCCTCGCGATCATCGCGCTGTTCTTCACCACCACCGAGCGCGGCCCCGGCGTTGTGCTGCACACCGATCAGGCCGCGCCCGGTCCCTACTGTGCCGCGTTCTTGGTCTCGGGGTTGATGGCCGCGTATGTGATGGTCGGATTCGATTCGGCGGGTGAGCTTTCCGAGGAGACAAAGAGACCGCGCCGCGTCGCGCCGCGCACCATTCTCACCGCGTTGTCGGTCTCGGCGCTCGGCGGCGGACTGATGTTGCTCGGTGCGCTGATGGCCGCGCCGAGCCTGTCCGATGGCGCGCTGGCCACCGATGGCCTGGCTTACGTACTCACGGCCAAGCTGGACAGCCCGGCGGGCAAGGTGCTGCTGGGCTGCGTCGCTGTGGCGGTTACCGTGTGCACGTTGGCGATTCAGACCGCGGGCTCGCGGCTGATGTTCTCGATGGCGCGAGACGGGAAGCTGCCGTTCGCACACAGGCTCGCCGCGGTGCACCCGCGCTACGGCACGCCCGTGCTGCCCGCCGTCGTGATCGGCGCGCTCGGCATCGGCCTGCTGCTGCTCAACCTCGGCAACGCGGCCGTTTTCACGACACTGGCCAGTGTTTGCATCGTCACGCTGTACCTGGCATACCTGCTGGTGACGGTGCCGCTGCTGATCCGGCGGTACACCGGGCTGCCCGACCCGGGAACCGATGCGCGCCTGTTCAGCCTGGGCCGCTTCGGCATTCCGGTCAACGCGCTCGCCGTGGCCTGGGGCATCGCCATGGTGGTGAACCTGGCCTGGCCACGCGCGGAGGTCTACGCCCCGGACGGGGGCGGCTGGTGGATGCTCTGGGCGGCACCACTTTTCGTGCTGCTGGTGCTCGGCGTCGGCATGCTGGTGCATCGCTTGGTAGTCGGCGGTGGACGCAGCGCCGAAAGTCTGGAACCAGCACCCCAAGCCGCCTGATCGGCACCGGGTGCGGCGACGAGGATGCCGGGCAAACGCCGCACCCGGCCTCGGCCACATGAAACCCGGTACCCGCATGATCGGACTCTCCGACAGCTCCGCATCGGCGAGGCTCGGCCTCGGAGTCCGCGGCCGGACCGAAAATCTCGCGCCGCGACCCGCCGCCGCAGGCGACCGGGAATGCCCGCGCCACTCGAGATCCGCCGGTCCCACGTCAGCCCTGCCGGACCGCATGTACCAGTCGGACGTGTCCGGACATTGCGACCACCGACCCCGCGTCGGCCCCTATGGGCCACGCAGTCACCACAACCAGCGCACGAAAGGAATGAACCGTGACAAGCACCGCGGATACATCCGGCGCACGAGCGCACGCACGATCGCAGGCCGCGGCGGCGGCCATTGCGGGTCCCGACCTGCCCTCCACGGTCCCGGCATCGAAAATCACGTTTGCCCAGCGTATTCCGTCGGGCGCCTACGCGAACGTCGCGCTCGGCCGCGGCACCCGTGCCCGCCTGTCCGACCCGGCGGGCGCGGCATGCGCGCACCTGCTGCTGGTTCGCACCGACGCGCCGTGGGAGCGCTTGAACGTCGCCGACACCATGAAGGTGCCGTGGCAGGCGTACCTGGGGGGTGGTCACCCGCTTCTGTCGGATCAGGGACGCATCCTGGCGACCGTGCTCGCCGACACCTCCGGCCACCACGACACGCTCTGCGGACCCACCGCTGCGGCCCGCGCCCAGTTGCGGCTGGCAGGCGCCAAACATGGACTCGACCCACGCGACATCGGACCGACGATCGCATTCTTCCGTGGCGTCCGGGTGGAGCCGGACGGAACGCTCACGGCCACCGGCAGCGCCTCCCCCGGCGCTTCCGTCGACCTGCTCGTGCATCTTCCGGTCACCGTGCTCGTCGCCAACGCCGCACACCCGATCGACGAGCGACCCGCCACGGATCTCGACGTCGTGGCGTGGGCTGCGCCGGAAGACCTCGCCGCGACCGTCAACGACGACCCGGAATACCTACGGGCCGTGCAGAACACCGAACGGGCATGGACGGCCGCACTGACTCTGGAGGCAACCGCATGACCACGGCTCGCACCATCGTGCTCGACGAGACCGTTCCCGCACGCTCCCCCTGGTCCGCCGTGGTCCGCGCGGGCGACCATTGGGAGATCATCGATCTGCACGGCAATCAGGCGGTGGACTGCCTGCTGTACTCGGCGGCCGACCACACCGAGCGCTACAGCGCGCAGGCCACGGTCGCCGCGCAGCGCAACATCTTCCTCACCACCGGCAGTGTGCTGCGCACCGACGCGGGATCGGCGCTGATGACCGTCGTGGCCGACGAGGTCGGCAATCACGACACCATCGCGGGCGCCTGCTCACAGGAGTCCAACACGCTGCGCTACGGCCACCACACCCGGCACCAGCATGCCTGTGTGGAGAACTTCCTCGCGGAAGGGTTGCGCTGGGGACTCGGCAAACGAGACCTGGTGTCGAACATCAACTGGTTCATGAACGTGCCGGTCGAGGCGGACGGCACGCTGGGCATCGTGGACGGACGGTCCGCACCGGGCAAGCGGGTCACCCTGCGCGCCGAGATCGACACGCTGGTGCTGGTCTCGAATTGTCCACAGATCAACAACCCCTGCAACGGGTTCGATCCGACCCCGGTACGCATGGTGGTGTCGCGATGACCGTCGCCCAACTCCCGGTAGGCACCGGATCGCGCTCCGGCGCAGCGGAACCGAACACGGTGCAGGTCGTTCGTCCCGGGATGCTGACCACGGTGCAGGACTGGCCCGGCCGGATCGGATACTGGCATATCGGCGTCCCGCCGTCGGGACCGATGGACGACCTCTCGTTCCGGCTGGGCAATCGCGCGCTCGGCAACGACGAGGGCGCCGCCGGTCTGGAATGCACCCTCAGCGGTCCCGCGCTCCGGTTCACCGCGGCGACCTGGGTGTGCGTCACCGGCGCACCGGCCGACGTGACCGTGGACGGCATCCGTGTGCCGCAGTGGCGCACCGTGCGAGTGCCCGCGGGAGGCGTGCTGGACGTGGGCGCCGTGCGCGGGCCGGGCATGCGCTGCTACGTGCTGCTCGCGGGCGGCATCGATCTGCCCGGATACCTCGGCAGCGCCGCCACGTTCACGCTCGGCCGATTCGGCGGCAGTACCGGCGGGGCGCTGTGCGCCGGGGAATCGCTTTCGTTGGGGGCCCACCACGGCCGGGTTGTCGCGGCAGTCCCGATGGACGATCAGCCCGTGCTGACCCGGCGCTGGGAACTCGCGGTCACCGAAGGACCGCACGGCGCACCGGAATTCTTCACTCGCGCCGACTTCGACACCGTGGTCGGGACCGATTACGAGGTGCACTTCAATTCCGATCGCACCGGCGTCCGGCTGATCGGCCCGAAGCCGGAATGGGCCCGGACCGATGGCGGCGAAGCGGGGCTGCACCCGTCCAATATCCACGACACGCCGTATTCGGTCGGCGCGCTGGATTTCACCGGCGACACCCCCATCCTGCTCGGCCCCGACGGACCCAGCCTGGGCGGTTTCGTCTGCCCGGTCACCGTCGTGGCGGCCGACCGCTGGAAGCTCGGCCAGCTGTCCCCCGGCGACACCGTGCGTTTCGTACTCATCCGCGGCGACCGCGCCGCCTCGATCCGGGAGCTGGGGACCGAGCGCCGTGCCGCGTGGCCGACCGTGCTGTCGACGGGTGGCGACGGTGACGACGGCGTGCTGCGCCGCGCCCACGTGGACGACGAGATCGCCGTGACCTACCGCCGCGCGGGCGACGACGGCGTGCTCGTGGAATACGGTGCCATGACCCTGGATCTGGGCCTGCGTGCCCGCGTACACGCCCTGCACCAGCACCTGCTGGCGGCTCGCATGCGTGGAGTGACCGAACTGACGCCCGGCATCCGTTCGTTGCAGATCCGGGTCGATCCGCACGTCTTGCCGGTGCCCGCGCTGCTCGACCTGCTCGCCGAGGCCGAGGCGCGGCTCCCCGCTTCCGACCAGCTCGTGGTGCCGAGCCGCGTGGTCCACCTGCCGCTGTCCTGGGACGACCCGTCCACGCGCGAGGCCATCACCCGCTACATGCACGGCGTGCGCGCCGACGCGCCGTGGTGTCCGTGGAACATCGAGTTCATTCGTCGTATGAACGGCCTGGACACCGTATCCGATGTCTACGACACCGTTTTCGGGGCCGAGTATCTGGTCCTCGGACTGGGCGACGTCTACCTCGGCGCGCCGGTCGCCACCCCCACCGACCCGCGGCACCGGCTGGTCACCACGAAGTACAACCCGGCCCGTACCTGGACCCCGGAGAACGCGGTCGGCATCGGTGGCGCCTACCTGTGCGTTTACGGCATGGAAGGACCGGGCGGCTACCAGTTCGTCGGGCGTACCACCCAGGTGTGGAATCACCGCGCCGCGGCGACGCCCGCGCTGCCGCCAGGTGCCGATCGCACCGGCTCCGGAACTGAAACACCCTGGCTGCTCCGGTATTTCGATCGCATCCGGTGGTATCCGGTCGACGCGGAAGAACTCAACGACCTGCGCGCCGATTTCGCCGCGGGCAAGGTCGGCGTACGAGCCGAAGACGGGGAATTCCGCCTGGCGGACTACCGGAAGTTCCTCGCCGACAATGCCGAATCCATCGAGGCCTTCCGCGCGAGGCAAGCGGAAGCATTCGCCGCCGAACGCAACTCCTGGCGATCGGCCGGCGAGCTCACCGTCTAGCGGATTGATCGCGTCACCAGCCGAAAAGCTCCGCCGCGACGATCGATTCGTCGTCCCAGGCGCTTTCGATCTTGTCGCGCTCTTGGTCGGGCAGCTCGGGTGACCATCCGCACCGGCGCCAGAATTCCTCGCGGCGGTCCTGGGAAAGGGGTCTCGGTTCGCACATGGCGGTCGCTCCTGAGCGCCAACGGTCCTGCTCTCCGATTGTGGGCCTGTTCCGGCGACGACATGCCGGAACAGGCGCATCGATATCGGTTCTCAGCGCAAGTCGCGGAAGAACTCGCGAATATCCGCGGTGAGCAGGACGGGTTCCTCCATAGCAGCGAAGTGACCGCCACGGTCGACGTCGTTCCAGCGCGTGACGGTGTTCTCGGTCTCGGCGTAGCGGCGGATACCGATGTCGTGAGCGAAGACCAAGGCCGCTGTCGGCACGCCGGAGTTCGGCTTCGGTTCGCCCCACGGGGCGTCCTGGGCATAGCCGACGTAGGCCGCCGAACCCGCCGTGCCGGTGAGCCAGTAGAACATCACGTTGGTCAGCAAGCGATCCCGGTCGATGATCTTGTCCGGGTCGACGCCTCGGGGATGCGTCCACTCCCGGAACTTGTCCATGATCCAGGCGAGCTGCCCCACCGGGGAGTCCACCAGCCCGTAGGCCAGGGTCTGCGGCCGGGTGGACTGGATGGCGATGTAACCGAATTCCTCCTGCATGAACGCCTCGATCCGCCGGATGCGATCGCGTTCCAGATCGGTCAGGCTCGCCAGCTCCTCCTCCGCGAGCGGCAGCGGCGGGAAGGGACCGGGCCCGCCGTTGACGTGCACTCCCACCACCCGGCTGGGCGCCGTGCGGCCGACCTGTGGGCTCACCGCAGCCCCGATGTCACCGCCCTGCACGCCATAGCGCGCGTAACCCAGCCTGCGCATGAGCTCGTCCCATGCCGCGGCGATCCGATCGATGGTCCAGCCCGCCTCGGCGACGGGTCCGGAGAACCCGAATCCCGGCAGCGAAGGAATGACCAGGTGGAAGGCGTCGGCCCGATTGCCTCCGTGCGCTCGCGGATCGGTCAAAGGCCCGATCACATCCAGGAATTCGACCACCGAGCCCGGCCAGCCGTGCGTCATCAGCAGGGGCAGCGCGTCGGCTTCGGGCGAACGGACGTGCAGAAAGTGGATGGTTTGCCCGTCGATCTCCGTCGTGTACTGCGGGTATGCGTTGAGCTGCTGTTCGGCTGCCCGCCAGTCGTATTCGGCGCGCCAGTAGTCGACCAGCGCGCGCAGCCAAGCGGTCGGCGTCCCGGTGTCCCAGCCGTCGCCCGGCAGCGGGGCGGGCCAGCGCGCGGCGTCGAGGCGGGAGCGCAGATCGTTGAGCTGCTCCTGCGGAATGTCGATGTGGAACGGGTGGATGTCGTTGCTCATGCCTTCGACCGTATGACCCGCCTAGGACAGCTTTTGCCCTAGCATTCCGGCAAACTTTTCCCATGCTGGAAACCTCGGCGCGACTGTTGCGCCTGCTGTCGCTCTTACAGACCGCACGCGACTGGACCGGAGCCGAACTGGCCGAACGGCTCGATGTGGACGTGCGCACCGTCCGGCGCGACATCGACAAGCTGCGCAATCTCGGTTACCCGGTGGACGCGACGCCCGGAGTGGGCGGGTATCGGCTCAGCGCGGGCGCGAAGCTGCCACCCCTGCTGCTGGAGGACGACGAGGCGGTGGCCGTGGCCCTCGGCCTGCGCACCGCGGCGGGCGGCACCATCGCAGGCATCGAGGACAGTTCGCTGCGCGCCCTCGCCAAACTCGAGCAGGTCCTGCCCTCGCGGCTGCGCCACCGCGTCGGCATGCTCCAGGCGGCCACGATCACGGTGCCTGCGGGCGGGCCCACCGTCGACCCCGACACGCTCACCGCCGTCGCGGGCGCCATCCGCGACAACCACCGTCTGCGCTTCGACTACCGCGGTCACGACGGCGTCGCGTCGCTGCGCACCATCGAGCCGCACCGGCTGGCCCACACCGGCCGACGCTGGTACCTCGTCGGATGGGACGTCGACCGCGACGACTGGCGTACCTATCGCGTCGACCGCATGCAGCCCCGCATCCCCACCGGCCCCCGCTTCATGCCGCGCGAGTCGCCCGATGCCGACCTGTCCGGGTACCTCTCACGCGGCGTCACGACCGCGCCGTACGCCTACCCGGCCCGCATCACCCTGGGCGTGCCCGCCGAAGTCGCCGCCGAACGCGTCCCTCCGACCATCGGAGTGATCGAGGCGCTGGACGCCGAAAGCTGTGTACTCCGCACCGGAGCCAACTCGCTCGACGAGCTGGCGATCTACGTCGCCACCTTCGGCTTCCCGTTCCGGGTGCACGAACCGCCCGAACTCATCGCGCACATCCGCGAGCTCACCGCTCGTCTGGGCGCGGCGGTCGACTGACCCGGCTCAGGCCGGTACGGCGGCGATAGCTTCGAGCTCGCAGACGGCGCCTGGCACGGCGAAACCCGCGACCTGCGCGACGGTGATCGCGGGCGGGTTCGGGCGACGACCCCACACCTCGCCGAACGCGGCGAATCCGTCCTGCAGCGACTCGCCCTCGCGGATCAGGATCGTCCACTTCACCACGTGTTCGATCGAGGCGCCCGCGGCGGCGAGGCAGGTCTGCAAGTTGGCCAGGGCTTGGCGCGCCTTGCCCCCCGATCTGCGCCGCCGTTTCCGCACCGGCCGCCCCGCGCTCGACCTCGTGCACACCGGAGGCGATGGTGCGCTCGCGGTGTGGGAGATCGTGCACACCGCAGCGGACCTCGTCCGGTGGCTGGCGGTGATCCTCGACTTGGACGAGCTCGACGCCGACGAGTCCGATCTGCCCGCCATGCGGAGGCTGCGCACTGCCGTCACCAATGCGGCGTACCGCGCCGCGGCTGGAGAACCGTTGTTCCCCAACGACATCGCGACGATCAATACCGTCGCCGCCCTGCCTCCGCTGATCCCGGAGCTTCGAGTGGACGGCACCGGCGGCTATGCCGACCCGACCGCGGCCGCGGCCCTGTCCACGCTCGCGCGCGACGCCATCGACCTGTTCACCGGCCCGCTGGCCGCGCGTATCCGCGTCTGCGCGGCCGAGGACTGCGGTCTGCTGTTCGTGGACGCGTCGCGCCCGGGCCGTCGCCGCTGGTGCTCGATGGACCGCTGCGGCAACCTGAGCAAGGTCCGCCGCTACCGCGACCAGGACCGATCCGAGTGATACACACCGACCCGCCACGCCGCCCGGCCGGTAGAACCAAACCCTCGGCGCACCGCGGGACCGGTCGCGGATCTGGTCGGCCGGACCGGGCCGGATTCCCGCCGCAGGAGTTCAGATGACGATGACGGTCTTGCCGTGGGCATGCCCCTCGGCGACGTGGCCCACCGCCGTGGCCGCCTCGCCAAGGGGATACCGCCGTTCGATGACCGGGCGCAGCTTGCCCTCCGCGGCCAGCCCGGCCAGGTACTCCAGGTCCGCCCGGCGCGGGCGCATCAGCAAGGGGCGCATCGTCTGGCTGACCACCAGGCCGGTCAGCAGCACTTTGGCGACCCAAACCACGGGCCCGAGCCAGTTCCCGCCGGGCGCGCCCGCCGACGAGACGAAGACGCCCTTCGGAGCCAGCACCCGCCTGCACGCGGTGAGCGATCGGTTGCCGACCAGGTCGAGCAGCACGTCATAGCGGTGTCCGGCATGGGTGAAATCCGTTGTGGTGTAGTCGATTACGTGGTCGACGCCGAGCGCGCGCAGCGATTCGACGTGGCGTGTGCTGCATACGGCCGTCACCTGCGCGCCCAGCGCCTTGGCGATCTGCACCGCGCTGGTGCCGACGCCGCCCGAAGCGCCGTTGATCAGCACCGCCTGCCCGGCACACAGCCCGCCGACGTCGCGCAGGCCCTGGAGTGCGGTCATCCCGGAATCCGGCAGCGCGGCAGCCTCTTCCATGGTCAGGCCGGCGGGAGCGTGCGCGAGTCGTTCGACGGGCACGCTGACGTATTCGGCGAACGCACCGCCATCCACCGCACCGAAAACCACGTCTCCAGCTGCGAATCCGGTAATGCCAGCACCGATTTGGATTACCTCGCCGGCCAGGTCGTGCCCGATGATCCGGTACTTGGGCCGCCGCAGGCCGAAACCGAGCCGGATCGCGTAGGGCTTGCCGGTGAGCAAGTGCACGTCGCCACTGCACACCGCCGCCGCGCGCACGCGGACCAACACCTCGCCGTCGCGAGCGACGGGCCGCGGCACCACCTCCGTCCGGAGGACATCACTGGAGCCGTATCGCGGCGCGGCGATCGCGATCATCGTGGCGTTGTCGATGGTGGACTGCTGGCCCTCGGCCTCGGACATGGCGACCCTCGTGTTCACAGGTTACTTACAGTGTAAGTACGACACCGCCGACGGTACGCTTACACCGTAAGTACGTCAAGAGAGGGAACCATGCCCGCAACCGGCCCGGCCCGCACGCCGCTGACCAGGGACGCGGTGTTGCGTGCCGCCGTCCGGCTCGCCGACGAGCACGGCCTTGCCGCGCTGTCCATGCGGAAGCTGGCGCAGACGCTCGGCGTCGAGGCGATGTCGCTGTACAACCACGTGGCGAACAAGGACGACCTGCTCGACGGCATCGCGGATCTGGTGGTCGCGGAGATGGCGCCGCCCGAGATCGGGGGCGACTGGAAGGCCGCCCTGCGCGCCCGCTCCACCTCCGCTCGCGAGGTGCTGCTGCGTCATCCATGGGCGACCGGACTGATCGGCACCAGGATTAACGTCGGCTCCGCCATGCTGCGCTACATCGATGCCACGGTGGGATGCCTGCGGGCGGCGGGTTTCTCACTGCCGCAGGCAGACCGCGCATGGAACGCGTTGGACAGCCACCTCTACGGTTTCACTCTGCAGGAGTTGAACTTCCCGCTCGATCCGTCCGAATACGGCTCCGCCGCAGAGGAGTTCCTGCCGCGTATCCCTGCCGACCGATATCCCCACATGAACGCGCTGGCCCAGCTCGTGATCGACGGAAAGCACACGGGGATTGCCGATTTCGCCTTCGGCCTCGACCTGATCCTCGACGGCTTGGAGCGACTGCTCGCCGCATCCGCCGACTGACGATCAGCTCACGCCGAACGTCGCCTCCGGATTGGACGCGTCCCGAACGATCCGCAGCGCCTCGACCAATGCTTCCAGCTGTGCGGGGGTCAGCAATCCGACGAACCAGCGCTCTAGAGTGGCGAGATAGTCCGGCAGCACCTGCGCGAGCCGTGCCGCGCCCGCCTCGGTGAGCACCGCGTAGGCGCTGCGCCGATCCTCTGGATCCAGCTCGCGTTCGACCAGACCGGCAGCCACCAGCCGATCGACCAATCGGGTGACCCCGCTGGTGGACAGCGAGGTCTGCACCGCCAGCTCCGACATGCGCAACCGCCGGGCCGGTGAACGACTCAACCGCATCAGCGCGTTCAAGGCCAATCCGGACAACCCGTGCGCGTTCCAGACCGGTTCCAGCTTGGCCACCACGCCGGCATGCGCCTCGAACAGCAAGCCCATGGCGGTCAGGCGCGGATCGTCGAACAGGTCGGTCACGTCCATGCGGGCAGACTACCCGCAATACTTGCCGTGGGGATAGTTGACGAGAGGAATAAGCCAGTGTAGAAATATGCAGACGCATTAATCCTCATGGCAACTACTGGAGGCTCTCATGTCATCGAACACCTGGCTCGCCGGATTCCGCTCCGCGGTGATCAGCCCGGACGAGGAGATCAAACTCGCGGAGTCGCGCGCGTTCGACGACCAAACCGTGCGCCAAGTGCTGCGCTTGGCGGGCGGGGGTACGCAAGTGCGAATCAGGCTGACCAACCGCTATGGGAAGGCGCCGCTGATCATCGGAGCCGCTCGCGTTGCAATACGCAAGACCGGCAGCGAGATCGTCACCGAGACCGACACGGCGCTGCGCTTCGACGGCGCGGAGCGGGTGGTGATTCCAGCAGGCGCCGACGTCGTCAGCGATCCGGTCGAACTGAGCGTGTCGGCGGGCGCGGACCTGGCGTTGAGCCTGTATCTGCCCGGCCCCACCGGCCTTGCGACCTTCTCCCAGCAGCCGGGCGAAATCGCTTACGTCACAGCCGGAAACACGGCATCGGACGCCGCGCTCTCCGCCGCCGAGGAGGTGCCGACGCGGTTCTACGTCGTCGGCGTCGACGTCCTCGCGCCCGCGGGCACGCCGGTGGCCGTCGCCTTCGGCGACTCCTGGTTCGAAGGCTTCGGCACGACGATCGGCGCCAACCACCGCTCGGTGGACTTCCTCAACGCGCGGCTGGACCACGGCTGGGCGGTCAACCAGGGCATCTCGGGAAACCGGCTGCTGACTCAGGACATCGGCGAGCCCGGCCTGGCGCGCTTCGACCGCGACGCGCTCACCGTGCCCGGCGTAACCAGCGTCCTGGTGAACTTCGGCATCAACGACTTCATTCTCGGCGGCATGGCGGGCCAGCCACCCGCGACCGCCGACGAACTGATCGAAGGCCTCACCACGCTGGCGCACCGCGCCCACGCGGCCGGACTCCCCATTCACGCCGCGACGATCGGGCCTTACGCCGGTTGCATCTACGAGGGCGTGACCGTCGCCGAGACACTGTCCACCCGCCGCCGCGTGAACGAATGGCTGCGCGGTACCGACGTTTTCGACTCGGTGTTCGACGTGGCGCGGGCGGTCGAAGACCCGGAGCGACCCGATTTCATCCGCCCCGAATTCGACAGCGGCGACGGCATGCACCTCAACGACGCGGGCGCTCGCGCGATGGCCGAGACCGTCGAGGTGGCAGCGCTTTTCGGTTGAGGCCCCGGATCGGGTCAGGCCGCCGCGCGACACTACGACCCATCGCCCGCTAAGGCCGCAGGCCGCGCAGCACGATCTCGAGGCCGCCCCGGAATTCGTCCTCGGCCGACATGTCCTTGGCCTGGCCTGCGGTCTGCGCCAGATGCGGATAGTCCTCGGGGGACAGTTGGGCCATCAGGATCGTCCCCCGCCCCGGCAGCGGCGCGTAGTGCTTGTTCTGCAGGTAGCCGATCAGGAAGGCGACCAGCGTGCGCTGGGCGATCACGCGGGCGCGTCCGGTGAAACCGCCCTCGGTGAGTACGGCGAGCATCGCTTCCATCACGCGCAGCGATTCGACCGAGGACTGCCGATGCCGCAGTACCAGCGGCACGGCCGCGGGATGGGCCGCGAATCCGGCTCGGATGTGGTCGAGCAGCACCGCCGCGCGCGCCCTCCAATCGCTACCGGCGGGCAGCGTCGTGTCGATCGAGGCGAACACCTGATCCGCCACCAGCACTTCGAGTTCGTCGCGGTCGCGGACGTAGCGGTACAGCGCCATGGTGGCCACGCCGAGTTCCTTGGCCACCGCACGCATGGTGAGCGCGGACAGGCCGTCGCGGTCGAGCACGGCCAGGGCCGCCGAGGCCAGATCGGCGGTGGTCAGCGAGCGAGGACGGGGCACGGGTTGACAGCGTACAAGCTACGCGCATACTGGTCGTAGGCGTACTACGTACACCTACGAAAGGAGCCCCATGTCGCTACCGACCGCCGTTTCCGACCGGACTCTCGTCACGGTCTCCGGTGCGCAAGTCCAGGTGCCGGACCCGGACTGCCTGATCCACCTGCAGTTCCGCCGATTCGCCGGATGTCCGGTGTGCAACTTGCACCTGCGCTCGATCGTCGCCCGCCGCCACGAGATCGCCGCGGCGAACATTCGCGAAGTGGTCGTCTTCCACTCCAGCGCCGAGGAATTGCGCAAGTACACCGCCGAGCTGCCGCTCGACGTGATCGCCGATCCGAGCCGAAAGCTCTACCGCGAGTTCGGCGTCGAGACCTCGCCTCGCGCGCTGCTCGACCCGCGCGGCTGGCCCGCGATATTGCGCGGCGTGGCACACGATGCTTGGGCGACACTCCGCGGCAGGCAGGCCGCCCCGCCTGCCAAGCCCGAGGGCGGCAGTCTCGGCTTGCCCGCCGACTTCCTGATCGCTCCCGGCGGGCGCGTCCTCGCGGCGAAGCTCGGCGCGCACGTCTACGACCAATGGTCGGTAGACGAATTGCTCGCGCTGGTCCCAGCGGTGGAGCGCCGCGCGTGAAGATGATCGAAAGACCGCGTCTGGCATGGGCCTTCGCATTGCTTTTCGGAGGACTGCTGGCGGGTGCGTTCGGGTATGGAGCGGTCAACGTCCTGTACGCCTTCCGCCGGGTACCGCTGGAGGTGCGCTTCACCTTCCACACGGCGCTGATGAGCGTCAACGGCCAGGTCATGCAGTCGCTGATGGGTCTGACCATCCTCAGCACCCTGGTGCTCGCCGTCCGCTCTACCGGCAGGTCCCGCCTGCTCGCGGGCGGCGCGGCCGTGCTCGCCGTAGCGGCATTCCTGATCACGCGCCTGGGCAACGTCCCGATCAACCAGCACATCAAGGTGTGGGCCGTCAGCGGCCCTCCGTCCGACTACGCCGAAATCCTCAGCCGCTGGGAGGCATTCCACTTCGCCCGCACCACCTGCGCCCTGGTGGCCTTCCTGCTCGTCGTGCTGACCACCCTGCGCTACGCGAAAGAAGCACGCTCATGATGACCGTCGAATTGTTCGTCTCCGACGACACGCTGACTACCGACCGCAAACAAGCACTCGCCGAACGCATCCTGCGCGACCTGACCACCGAACCCGGTGCGCCGGAATCGGTGCTCGCGAAAGCCCGTGAGCTGACCCATGTACTGGTGCACCGCGCCGACGCATGGGCTACCGGCGGGCCGGACCAGCTCACTGCGCCGCGCTACCTGGTGCGACTCACCGTCCCTGGAGCATGGGCCAACAACAGCGACTTCGGCGGCCACGTGATCCCCTTGGTCACCAAGGCCATCGCCGAGTCCGAAACCGACAACCACCGACTGACCCGCGACCCGCACTGTGTAGTGCAGATCATCGGCCTGCGGGAACACAACCTCGGCACCTTCGGCCGGACGCTCACCGTCACCGAGATCACCAAACTGATGACCGAGGACTACCGGGCCTCCGGCGACCACGCCGAAGCTCCGGAGGGCCACGCGATCGACCCGATCTGTGGCATGACCGTCGACCTGTCCACCGCCCGCTACCCCCTCACCCACGACGGCACCGACTACGCCTTCTGCGCGCCGGTATGCCGCAAGGTCTTCGCCGAGGAACACGCCGTCGCGCTCTGAGGTGTCAGCGAAAGTTGTCCACAGCGATCAGGGCAGCAGCGACCCGGGATCGATCGTGAATTCGAAAGGACTGCGCAGGGTGACCGCATTACCAGCGGCCACCCTGTGCGTCAGCTCGTAGGTGCGGTCGGCCCCGAGTTCGTGTGCGAACAGGACGGGGAGAGACTCGCCCGGCAGCTGCCCTTTGAACGGATTGGGCTCGAACCGCCAGTAGTTCGGAATACCCGCCTCCGCGTAGACCACAGGTTTGACCATGCGGTCTTGCAACGTCGTAGATTTGGACACCACTTCTACCACGAGTTCTACCTGATCAGCAGGAACTCCCCTGGCATCCAATTCGATCGAGTCGGTCACCACCATGAGGTCGGGAATCGGTTCGTCGTCACCGATCAGCACGCCGACGCCTTCCACCACCAGCCGATCTGGCGGCAACACCGCGTCGAGAGCACGCCCCAGCCATCTGATCAGCAACTGGTGCCGAGGCTTCGGCGCGGCATTCACGACGAGCTGACCATTCAACACCTCGTAACGCAATCCGTCTTCGGGCATGTGATCGAGGTCGGCAGCCGTCCAGCTGTCGGCGCGCGGCACCGGCATCGCCATGAAAACCACCTCCAACCTCGTCAAACGATGGCGAAAAATCGCCGCCGATTCCGTTCGAGTCTATCCGACCGACCGAGACGAACCCGCCGATGAAGGGCACGGATCTGTGCCCTTCATCGGCGGAACTCACTCGTCGTATCCCTACTCCACGACGACGATCGTGATCTCGTCGTCGGCGGAGTCGGTCGGCTCGCCCGGTGCGACGAACCAGTGGGTGACCTCGGCTTCGGTGAGGTCGGCTGCCAGGTCGCCGGTCGGGAGGACCGCGAGGGCACCCGCTGTGGCGGAGGCCAGGAACTCCAGCACGGCCGGGTGGCCGGAGGTGGCGGTGGTGTACGTGGTCGACTCGTAGGTGATCTCGTACTGCTCGCGCACCTGTTCGGCCCGGGCCAGCGCCTCGGACTGGGAGAGCGTGACGACTCCGTTTGCCGTGGTGACGACGAACGCCGGGTGTTCTTCGCCGAGCGGGCGTACTCGGTCGGCGTAGGACACCGGGTGCGGCGGGGCCGCGGCGAGGTCTTGACGCACCTGCGGGTCGTCGAGTGCCACCCAGCGGATGTCGCTGTCGGGCAGCGGCTCCCGGGTGATCCCGAATCCGGCGCCCGCGGCGGTCAGCTCGTCGGCCGTGCGGTCACCCGCGAACAGGCAGGCCGCACCGGCCTTCTGCACCGCCCACACCGCGACCACGGCGTCCACC
>NZ_JADLQX010000303.1 GCF_015477605.1 Nocardia amamiensis | reverse complement strand
AAGGTCCAGCGTTCGGGCAACTGCCATTTGGCGAACTTGTCGGCGAGGAACTCGCGCAGCTCTTCCGGTTTCGCCTCGGCGCCCTCGGCGAGCACCACCGCCACCAGCGGGCGCTCGTCCCACTTCTCGTCCGGCACACCGATCACGGCTGCCTCGGCGACCGCGGGATGGCCGATCACGGCGTTCTCCAGATCCACCGACGAAATCCATTCACCACCGGACTTGATCACGTCCTTGGAGCGGTCGACCAGGGTGAGGAACCCGTCCGGGCTGATCT
>NZ_JADLQX010000302.1 GCF_015477605.1 Nocardia amamiensis | reverse complement strand
CAGAACCGCTGCCGGTGTTCACGCCGCGCCACCGGTGGCCGTCCCGGCGACCGCATCGCCGGCCTACCCGTTACCGCTGTCGCCCAGCCCCTCGGCCGTCCCATTCCACACCTCCGGATCGAAGGTGTTGCGACGACCAGTTGAATCCGCCGAATACACCGCCGCGGCCACGAATGCCCTGTGCCGGCACCTCGGTGTGGTGCAGTCGATGGGCCGTGTGGCCTCGGCCCTGGACAACTCCCCAGCTGAATCGTTCAACTCCACCTTGAAGGTCGAA
>NZ_JADLQX010000301.1 GCF_015477605.1 Nocardia amamiensis | reverse complement strand
AGTATGTTGGCGGTCACTCTGACCTGATTGCAGGCGCGGCGATGGGCAGTAAAGCGCTGATGGCGAAAGTGCGCGCCCTGCGCAGCGCAATCGGCACGCAGCTGGATCCACACTCCAGCTGGATGCTCAGCCGCTCGCTGGAAACGCTGTCGCTACGCATGGAGAAAGCCTGGCAGAATGCGGAAGCGGTCGCGGCGTTTCTGCGCGATCACCCTAAAGTGGCGAAGCTGCACTGGCTGCCCTATCTGGATGCGGAGAGCGCCGAAGGGAAAACCTAT
>NZ_JADLQX010000300.1 GCF_015477605.1 Nocardia amamiensis | reverse complement strand
CGCGTTCTCCACCTTCAGCAGACCTGCGATATAAGCACCGGTCTTATCCACCAGATCTTTCATTTCGAAGTAGTGATCGAGGCCATATTTCACCGTATCGATCACCTCACTCGATGGCGTAGAGACGCCGAGGATCGTCATACGGCCAGAGGCATTAATCACCGGCTTCAGGCCATACTTTTCATATACCGAGGTCATGCGCTATTCCTTCTTCAGTCGCGATCCACGTACCAGCAACGACGGCCGCCAGCGGGACCAGATGCTTCTCACCTGCGACC
>NZ_JADLQX010000299.1 GCF_015477605.1 Nocardia amamiensis | reverse complement strand
GCGTGATTCTTACGTTGATCACCGCTGACGTGGGCAATAACGGTACCAATGCCGACTGGAACATTCTTACAGACTGCCGCAGTTTTTCGACGGCTTACATACCAGCAAATATGCCTGCTGCGGTCGCTGGTCAGCAGGTTATTCCGATACGCCGCATCGTCTACACCTTCAGCAGCAATCAGGTCAGGTCGGGCAACGTAGCGACGGATGTACGACCGTTGATTGGTAACGTACTGGCGTTCGATGTGACCTTCGGCATGGCTTCATCGGCAGCCAAC
>NZ_JADLQX010000298.1 GCF_015477605.1 Nocardia amamiensis | reverse complement strand
CTCTATCGTCTTGATACCGCAGCCTTTGCTGAAGCTACTGCATCTCTGCAGGGCCGCACCCGCGTCTATTTTGCAGGTGATGAGCATACGCTGTTGCAGAATGGCACCCATACTAAGCCGAAGCATGTGCCCGGCACGCCGCCCACCATCGGCAGGTGATCCCGGGTGGCGCAGCGCACCCCCATTCTTGCCTCTCCGTCACTGACATCCACCGTTTCGGCCCAGCTGCTGTCAGGCAGGCAATGCAGCAGGCGGCTGCGGTTCTCCTGCTGATCCTC
>NZ_JADLQX010000297.1 GCF_015477605.1 Nocardia amamiensis | reverse complement strand
CGAAGAAGCTGGTGAGGTTGCCCGCCAGGGTGCCCGGCGACCACAGATAATGCGCCTCGGACAGCAGGCGCACGCCCGAAAGGTCCAGTTCGCCCTGGCCAGCCAGTGCTTCGCGCCAGCGGCGCGGCATGTCGGCGATGGCTTCGGAGGCGCCGGTCAGCGCGCCATGCAGGGCGTATTTGGCACCGCCATGAATGATCCCCTGGGCCTTGAAGGTCTGCCCGCCGCCCAGGCGCGCGTTCTCCACCAGCACCGTCGAATAGCCCAGGGCGCGCAGC
>NZ_JADLQX010000032.1 GCF_015477605.1 Nocardia amamiensis | reverse complement strand
CCACAGATACAACCATGATCGGCGGCACTCCGCCCTCGGGATGCTCAGCCCCATACGCTACGAGCAATCCCTGACAGACGCAGCCAAGGCTGCTTGAAACCCTGTCCACCATTCGGGGTGAACCTCAGACTCCTACGGCGTCGCCGTGGAGTCCGAACCATTACGTCGGTTTCTCAACGGGGAGCCAGCCAGCGACTTCGAATGGTTTCGCCCGTGGCAGTCCCTCATCGAGGAGACGACCGGCCGCGCTGTAGCTGTGCGACGGGTTCGGGTGCTCACCGAGCCACTTACCGACTATCACCGTTGGATGCTGACGATCACACCCGAGAACATCGAAGCGGGGGAAGATATCCGGTACTTGCCGCGGCAGCATGCCGGGGATGTGCCTGCCGAGGACTACTGGTTGCTGGATGACGACCGAGTGGCCTTCCATACCCGCGATGCCGAAGGGCGCGGGCTCGGTGTAGCCGTGACGTCGGACGCTTGGATCGTTGATCACTGCGTCGGGGTGAAACGACGGCTGTGGGAGCTCGCTACACCGTTCGAGGATTACGTGCCGACCGATACTCCGAAGTGACCAACTTGCTCGGCATAGTTCGCGCTGACGCGGAATGGATCACACCCACAACGGACTTCGTCATGTTCGATGAGCGCATGGTCTTGGTCGAAGCGGTCACAGCTGAGCTGATCATCACCCAACCACGAGAGATAGCCCTGTACGGCCGAGCCTTCGATATTTTGGCAAAACAGGCCGTGACGGGCCGACAGGCGCGCGACCTGATCTCCGCAGCCCTCGATAGGCGAGCCGAGTCCGCCTGACCTGCCCGTGGTTCGTGGTCGAAGACGGGTTGAACGGCAACCAGCGCTCAGTCGGATACCGCCTCGGCCAGGGTCTCGTCCGGTGATTCGGCGGCCTCGCCGGTTGGCCAGCCGGGATACGGTGGCGGCGTGCCGCCGAATTCCGGGCACAGCGGCTTGTAGTCGCAATAGGAACACAGCCAGCCGGTGTTCGGTCGGAAATCCCCGGTGCGGCCCGCCTCCAGGATTGCCGTCCACAGAGCCGAGAGCGTGCGCTCGAAGCGCAGCAGCTCCTGCTCCTCTGGGGTGTAGGTGAGGATCTGCTCGTCGGCCAAGTAGATCAGCCGGAGCTGGGCGGGCACCAGGCCGCGGGTGCGTAGCACCACCAGCGCGTAGAACTTGAGCTGGAACAGCGCCTTGGTCTCCTGCATGGGTCCAGGCGCGCGACCGGTCTTGTAGTCCACGACCCGCAGCGCACCGCTCGGGGCGACGTCGATCCGGTCGACGAACCCGCGCAGCAGCGCGCCGTCGTCGAGTTCGACCTCCACATGCGCCTCGCGCGATTCCGGATCGAACCGGGTGGGATCCTCCAGCCGGTAGTAGCGCCCTACCAGCGCGCGCACCTCGTCCAGGAACGCGTCGAGCTCCTCGTCGACGATCAGCTCGGCGACCTCGGGCTGATCGGTGCGCACCCGGGCCCACGCTTCGGGCACGAGCGCGTCGGCCCGTTCGGGCAAACGCTCGGCTGCGGGCAGTCCGTAGAGGTCCTCCAGCACCGCGTGCACCACCGTGCCGCGCACCGCGTGCCGCGACGGCGGCTCCGGGATCCGATCGATCGCACGGAACCGGTACTTCAGCGGGCACTGCTTGAAATCCATTGCCCGGGAAGGCGACAGGGCGGGTCTGGCGCGGTTCGCCGTCCCGCCGGGCGCGGATTCCTGCGCGTCGTCGGCAGGGGGCGTGGACACGGGCGAGCACATACCTGGCAGGCTATCCCGCGGCACCGACACGCCGGTGCGCGACAGCACGGATCGAACCAGGGGAACGGAGATTCATGACGGCCAGACGGACCGGGCCATTCAGCGTCGGTGACCGGGTGCAGCTGACCGATGCCAAAGGGCGCCTGTACACGGTGGTCTTGGAGCCGGGCAAGGAGTTCCACACCCATCGCGGCGGGATCAAGCACGACAGCTTGATCGGCGCCGACGAGGGCAGTGTGGTGCACTCCACCAACGGCACGCCGTATCTGGCGCTGCGTCCGCTGCTGATCGACTACGTGTTGTCCATGCCGCGCGGCGCCGCGGTGATCTACCCGAAGGACGCCGCGCAGATCGTGCACGAGGGCGACATGTTCCCCGGCGCGCGCGTGCTCGAGGCCGGCGCGGGTTCGGGCGCTCTCACCTGCTCGCTGTTGCGCGCGGTCGGGCCCCAGGGGCAGGTGATCTCCTACGAGATTCGCGCCGACCACGCCGAGCACGCCGTCCGCAATGTGGAGACGTTCTTCGGCGAACGTCCGGCTAACTGGTCGCTGACGGTCGGCGACGTGGCCGGCTACGCAGGAGAGCCGGTCGACCGGGCGGTGCTGGACATGCTCGCGCCCTGGGACGCGCTGCCCGCGGTGTCCGAGGCGCTCGTGCCGGGCGGCGTGCTGATCGTCTATGTGGCCACCGTCACCCAGCTGTCGAAGGTGGTGGAGGCGCTGCGCGAGCAGGAGTGCTGGACCGAGCCCCGCTCCTGGGAGTCACTGGTGCGGCCGTGGCATGTGGTCGGCCTCGCCGTGCGTCCGGAACACCGCATGCAGGGCCACACCGCCTTCCTCGTCAGCGCACGCAGGCTGGCCGAGGGCACCGTCACCCCCAAGCCGCAGCGCAGGCCCTCGAAGGGGTGAGCGGGGCCGGGCGGGCGAGCGCGGGTCGCCCGCCGACCGGTGCGCTCGGCTCAGGCCGGAACGCAGGGCGCCTGTGCGAAGCCGAGCAGCAAACAGCCGCTGGCGTCCGACAGTTTCCAGGTTCCGTCCACGTTTTCCCAGGTCAGCGGCACGGCGGGCGCGGAGCCGTGCGGGGAGGTGATGGTCACCTGCGCGTTCGCTGTGTTGCCCTGAGAGGTGATGTCGGCGACCGTGAAGGTCAGCTTGTAGCCTTGCAGGCCGGCGTTCATCCGGTCGATGTTCGAGACGCGCTGTTCGCCGTTGACGATCAGCTTCGTCTTCTCGGCCGTGGGCACGGCCGGATCGGCGAGCTTGACCAGCACCGACTGCAGCGTCTCGGCGGTCGGCGCGCCCGTTGCATGGTCGCCGTGGCCGTGGGTATTCGACGTCGCGGTGGCCGACGCCGCCGAGGTGGTCGTGGCGGCGGAGTCGTCGTTGGAGCCGCACGCCGCCAGACCGCAGGAGATGGCCAGTGCCGCCGCGGCGGCGGCAACGGAAACGCGCAGAGTTCTGGCAGGAAGGGGCATGTCAGCAACCTTTCGGCTTGGTCGGCGAGCGGGCTCACCAGAGTCTGGTTAGGGCAGGCTAACATGGTGGTCCGGTCGTTGATCGCGGCCCAGATGTGATCACGAAGAAACCATGTCGGAAGGCGCGAACGGGTCGCGCCCGGTAGCGTTGATAGACCGGGACTGGGAGGAGCAGCACATGAGCCCCATCGAGAATTCGGATTCGGCGGCCTGGAGAGAACTCGAGGCAGTACGCGCCGAGGCGGCTGCACTCCGAAGGCAACTCGCCGACTCGCCGGATCGCACACGGGAATTGGAAGCCCGCATCGATTCGCTGACCATTCGCAACACCAAGCTGATGGACACACTCAAGGAAGCGCGCCAGCAGCTGGTCGCGCTACGTGAGGAGGTCGATCGGCTGGGTCAGCCACCGAGCGGATACGGCATTCTGATCGGTGTGTACGACGATCAGACGGTCGACGTGTTCACTTCGGGTCGCAAGATGCGGTTGACGTGTTCGCCGAACATCGAGACCTCGACGCTCGAGTACGGCCAGACCGTCCGCCTCAACGAGGCGCTCACCGTCGTCGAGGCCGGGGTATACGACGCGGTCGGCGAGATCGGAACCCTGCGGGAGATCCTCGACGACGGACGTCGCGCCCTGGTGGTCGGCCATGCCGACGAGGAGCGCGTGGTCTGGCTGGCCGGTCCGCTGGCCAACATCGCCGAGCTCGACGATCTGGAAGATCCCGATTCCCCGATCCGCAAGCTGCGCCCCGGCGACTCCCTCCTGGTCGACACCAAGGCCGGGTTCGCGTTCGAGCGCATCCCCAAGGCCGAGGTCGAGGACCTCGTGCTGGAAGAGGTCCCGGACGTCGACTACAGCGACATCGGTGGTCTGGGCAGGCAGATCGAGCAGATCCGCGACGCGGTGGAGCTGCCGTTCCTGCACAAGGACCTCTTCCGCGAGTACGCGCTGCGTCCGCCGAAGGGCGTGCTGCTCTACGGTCCGCCCGGCTGCGGCAAGACGCTCATCGCCAAGGCGGTGGCGAACTCGCTGGCCAAGAAGATCGCCGAGGCGCGCGGTGAGGATGCCAAGGAAGCCAAGTCGTTCTTCCTCAACATCAAGGGCCCCGAGCTGCTGAACAAGTTCGTCGGCGAGACCGAGCGGCACATCCGGATCATCTTCCAGCGGGCCAGGGAGAAGGCGTCCGAGGGCACTCCGGTGATCGTGTTCTTCGACGAGATGGACTCGATCTTCCGCACCCGCGGTTCCGGCGTCTCCTCGGACGTGGAGACCACGGTGGTGCCGCAGCTGCTGTCGGAGATCGACGGCGTCGAGGGCCTGGAGAACGTCATCGTGATCGGCGCGTCCAACCGCGAGGACATGATCGATCCGGCCATCCTGCGGCCGGGCCGGCTGGACGTGAAGATCAAGATCGAGCGTCCGGACGCGGAGTCGGCTCAGGACATCTTCTCGAAGTACCTCACCGAGCACCTGCCGCTGCACGACGACGATCTGGCGGAGTTCGGCGGCGACAAGGCGCTGTGCATCGCCGCGATGATCGAGCGGGTCGTCGACCGGATGTACGCCGAGAGCGAGGACAACCGCTTCCTGGAGGTCACCTACGCCAACGGTGACAAGGAGGTCCTGTACTTCAAGGACTTCAACTCCGGCGCCATGATCCAGAACATCGTGGACCGCTCCAAGAAGTACGCCATCAAGGCGGTGCTCGACACCGGCAACCCCGGCCTGCGCATCCAGCATCTCTACGATTCGATCGTGGACGAGTTCTCCGAGAACGAGGACCTGCCCAACACCACGAATCCGGACGACTGGGCACGCATCTCGGGCAAGAAGGGCGAGCGGATCGTCTACATCCGCACGCTGGTCACCGGCAAGAACGCCAGCGCAAGCCGCGCGATCGATACGGAGTCGAACACGGGTCAGTACCTGTAAGTTCGCCGGATCATCAAGGGCCGCGTCTCCATCGGAGGCGCGGCCCTTTGGCGTATGGGCCCAGGGTGGCCTGGCCAACCGTGCTAAAATTTGACCATGCGGCCAGAAAATGAGCCAGGCGGCCAGCGCAGGTCGTTCATCGAAGAGGCGCGGCGCCGGCAGATCATCGCCGCGGCCGTGGAGGTGATCTCCGAGGTCGGGTACGGCAACGCGTCGCTGGCGCGGATCGCCGAGCACGCGGGGATCTCCAAGGGCGTCATCTCCTACCACTTCGCGGGAAAAGACGAGCTGATGACGCAGCTGGTGATCCAGCTGTACGTCTCGGCGGCGGAGTACATCGCGCCGCGGGTGGGGGCCGCCGTCGGCCCGCGCGGTCAGCTGCTGGCCTATCTCGAATCGAATCTGGGCTTCATCGCCGCGAACACCACGTACGTCGCCGCGCTCGTCGATGTCGTGACGAATTTGCGTGATGCCGAAGGCAATCCGAAGTTCGCGTCCGCAGACGGGGAACGCGACATCATCGTGCCGCTTGTCGACATCCTCACCGAAGGTCAGCGGGCGGGCGAGTTCGGGGAGTTCGATCCTCTGCTGATGGCCAAGTCGATCCGCGACGCCATCGATGGTGCTGCCGGACGCGCGGTCCGGGAACGGGATTTCGCGATGGACACGTACTCGGCGCATTTGTGCAAGTTGTTCGACACGGCGACGCGGAAGGCGGGCAATGACGACTGAGGTACTGGATACCGAACGCGGCCGGACGGATTCCGTAAAGCCGCTGCCGCCGTTCGCGCTCGGCGGTGTCGGCGCGGTAGCGGCGCTTGCCGCGGTGGCGCTGTTGGTCTCGATCGGGCGGTACGGATTCTTCGGCGACGAGCTGTATTTCGTCGCCGCCGGACGCAGGCTCGCAGTCGGCTACGCAGACCAAGGGCCGCTGGTGCCCGCGATCGCCCGGGCGATGGACTTGCTGGCCCCGGATTCGCTGGTGGCGCTGCGGCTTCCGGCCGTGCTGATCACCGTGGCCGCGGTGGTGGTGACCGCGCAGATCGCCCGGGAATTCGGCGGAACCCGCGCCGCGCAGATGCTGGCCGCCGCGGCGTACGCCACGTCGCCGTTCCTGCTGGTGCAGGGCGATCAGCTGGCCACCAACACGATCGACACCGCGTTGTGGGTGGTGATCAGCTGGCTGGTGATCCGCTGGGTCCGCACGCGCCGCGACGGCCTGCTGCTGGCGGCGGCGCTGGTCACCGCGGTGGACATGCAGGTCAAGTGGCTGATTCCGTTCTTCTGGATCGCGATCGCGATCGGTGTGGCGGTCTACGGACCTCGTGAGCTGCTGCGCCGCCCGGCCCTATGGTGGGGCGCGGGGATCGTCGCGCTGACCACGGTGCCCAGCCTGATCTGGCAGGCGGCGCACGGGTGGCCGCAGCTGCGTCTCGGGGGAGTGGTCGCGGCCGAGCAGGCCACCATCGGCGGCCGCGACGTCTGGTTGCCGCTGGCGCTGGCGTCGGCGGGATTGCTCGGCGGCCTGCTGCTGATTTATGCGGTGTGGACGCTGTTTCGAGCCGAATCCTGGCGCAGCTACCGGTTTCTCGGGCTGCTGCCGATGGTGTTGATCGTGGTCTTCATCGCGACCAACGGACGCCCGTACTACGCGGCGGGCTGCTATGGTGCGCTGATCGCCGTGGGCGCGGTGCGTTGGACCGAGAACCAGGGCCGTACGCGCGGGATAGTCACCGTAGCGCTCGTCGCGCTGTCCACCGCGCTGGTGGTGTTCTCGCTGCCCTTACGTCCGGAGTCCGAGATCGAGTCGGTCGACACGCAGGCGCAGGCGGGCTTGGAGATCGCGGTCTACGGGCGTTTCGGCTGGCCGGAGCTCGCGGCGGAGACGGCGGCCGCCTATCGGGCGCTGCCGGAGCCGGAGCGGGTCTCGGCCGTCGTGGTCGCCGGCTCCTATTGGCAGGCAAGCGCTCTGGATGTCTACCGGGCGGCCTACGGCCTGCCCGCCGTCTACAGCCCGAACCGCGGTTTCGGCTACTTCGGCACGCCGCCGGACGACGCGACCACGGTCCTGTGGGTGGGCGGCCGCGAGACGGATGTGCGTTCGCACTGTGCCGAGGTGACCGCGATCGGACGTGTCGACGCCCGCCTCGGATTCCCCGGGGTCACTCGCGATGTCACCCTCTGGCGCTGCGCGCAACCGCGCACGCCCTGGTCGCGGGCGTGGCCGGACATGCTGCGGCTGAACTGACCCGCCGCCTCACCACCAGCCGAGGATGGGCGACAGTCGCCTGCCGAGCTCCGGCGCGAGCGATCGCGAGTAGCTGGCGGTGAGGTGGTGCTCGTCGTGATAGATCAAGATGTTGCCTTCGGCGACCGCGCACACCTCGCGTTCGCAGACCGCGTCGGACAGGTCCAACGGGAACACGTTGGGGAGCGAGGCGGCGAACTCCAGGGCCGGATTGACCTCGTCCAATGCGGCCGTGCGCGGCATGCCGCAGCTGATCCGGTCGCCCTGCTGGGCGAGGCAATCGATCGCCCGATACCGCACGCCGTCCCGGCGCAGCCACGGAGTGTCGCGAATGGCCAGCACGTTGAGCCCGCGCTCGGCCAACTGCGACCACACGTCCAGATAGTCCGCCGGGGTTTCGTCGCCGAGGCCGTCGCGCGGGCGGGTAGCGGTGGTGAACACCCACTCCGGCCGGTCCAGCGCCAATCGGTCGATCACCTCGGCGGACCAGTCGCGGCAGTCCGGGATGGCCTCGCCCTTGTATCTCGGTTCCGCCGCCACGGTCAGCGGGCAGCCCATCTTCAGATAGACCTCGACGCGGAAGCCGTGCTCGCGGGCCAGCACGTCCAGGGCGGGAACCCAGTGTTCGGCGTGTGAGCTGCCCACCACCGCCATGGTGCGGTGTGCGCCCATGTCGCCGTATGTGCAGGTGATGACGTCACGGGTGTCCCAGTCGGCGATACAGCCGTCGCGCGCCGGGTAGGCGAGGTCCGCGGGAGCTTCGTACACGGTCGGACGCATCGGCACCGGGGGCGTGCTCGCTCCATTCACCAGTGCTTCCGCTCCGGGGTAGCGCGTCGCATCCAGCACGGCCACCGCCTCCGGCGGATTTATCCGGGTCACCACCTGTTCGCCCACCGATGCCGTGAGCACGGCGAGGCCGAGCGCGGTAACCAGCCGGCCGGTCCGAGGGGTGTGAGCGGGTGCCCGGCCGGCCGATCGCATGCGCAGTGGCTCCTCGACGTACCTGTTCGTGAGGTAGGCGAGCACCAGCGACGCCGCGATCACGCCGAGTCCACCGACGAGTCCCACGGTGGCGGTTCCGGTCCGCGCGAGAACGAAGACGAGGATCGGCCAGTGCCACAGGTACAGCGCGTAGGCCAGCGCGCCGAGCCGCACGGCGCCGGGCGCGCCGAGCAGGCGGTTGGGCAGCGGCCGCGCGGCGACGGGCAGGTTGCTGCCCGCCACGATCAACGCCAATGCCGCGCCCACCGGAACCAGCGCCGCCGGACCGGGAAACCGGACGGCGCCGTCGATCAGCCAGCCGCAGGTCGGCACCGCGACCGCGCCGAGCACGGCCGCGGCCACGCGCACCGGCCGCGAGGGCGACAGCCAGGGCGCCGCGACCGCCAGCAGAGCCCCGGCGAGCAGCTCCCAGGCGCGCGCCAGACTGTCGTAGTAGTTCCAGCCCTGGTGCACCGCAGTACCGTGCGCCGCGTAGACGAACGAGGCCACCGCGCCCGCCGCGAGGATGATCGCCAGCACCGGCCGCAGTGCGGCAGGACCCGCGAAACGCCCGCACAGCCGGGCCGCGAGCGCCACACCGAGCAAAGCGGCCAGGTAGAACTGTGCCTGTACCGCCATCGACCACAAATGTTGCAGCGGGCTCACGGACGGGTCGGCGGCCAGGTAGTCCGACCAGGACAGCGCCAGATACCAGTTCTGGTAGTACAGCGACGACGCCAGCGTTTGCGCGGCGATCTCACCCCACTGGGTGAACGGACGCAGCAGAACCGTCGCCGCGACAACCGCGGCGAGCACGGTCGCCAGAGCCGGTAGCAACCTGCGGGCAATTCTGCGCACGGTACCCAGGACCGCGACGGTGCCGGTGGTTTCCGCGCCACGCAGCAGCGAGCCGGTGAAGAAGAACCCGGACAGGACCAAGAAGACGTCCACCCCGCCCGAGACCCGGTCGAACCAGAGGTGGAAAGCCACCACCAGCGCGATCGCCACCCCGCGCAGCCCGTCCAGATCTTCCCGGTAGCCACTGTCCCGCTCGCGTGCAGGTGCCGCCGCGATGACGAGCGCGCCGGGCCGTCGCAACCGGCTCACCACACGGGCGACCGTCACAGGACTCGCACGCTGCGGCCGGATCGGCCACCGGAAGTGACGGCTCGGCGGCGAGCGAATGTACAGGACACGTCATTCCTCTTACCACGCGCGGTAAACCATGGTCCATCAAGCCGGTTGGAGTGTCGTGCGGAAACCACTGTGTCGATACGGACAATTCGGTCACCTGTCGTCTCGGCGGCTACCCGGGGTCGATAGGGTGGAGTGGTGAACGTTGAGGTGACACCCCTGCCGGGTATCGGTGTGCGCAAGGAGTTTCCGCTGGCCAACACGCGGCGCCGGATAGGGGTGATCGACCATCGTGACGGCACGATGGACCTGATCGTGAGCAAGGTCGACAACGCCGACGAGACCGAACAGATACCGCTGTCCGCGAAAGAGGCCGCCGTGCTGGCAAACCTGCTCGGCGCGCCGCAGCTGGTCGAGCAACTGCGCGAAGAGCACCGCCAGTTCACCGGCCTGACCACACGCCAGATGTCCATTCCGGATCGCTCCCGATACGACGGGCGCAGGCTGGGCGAGACCCAGATGCGAACGCGGACAAAAGCATCCATCGTCGCGGTGGTGCGCGGCGGGCAGCCGATCCCGTCGCCGGGGCCGGACTTCACCTTCACCGCCGCTGACGTGCTGGTCGTCGTCGGCACCGTGGAGGGCCTGGAGGCCGCCGCCAAGATCCTGTCCGACGGCTGAGCGGCGATGGTGGCGCACGAGACCGCACTCGCGCTCATCCAGCTGGGCGCGGTGTTCTTCGGCCTCGGCCTGCTCGGCCGGATCGCCGCGCGCATCGGCATGTCGCCGATCCCGCTGTACCTGATCGGCGGGCTGGTGTTCGGCACCGGCGGCTTGGTCGAACTGCGGCAGGTCGACGACTTCATCCACCTGGCCAGCGAAATCGGCGTCGTTCTGCTGCTTCTGCTGCTCGGCTTGGAATACAGTGCGGCCGAACTGGTGACCGGCATGCGCCGATCGTGGGCCGCGGGCGTCATGGACATCGTGCTCAACGCCACGCCGGGCGTCCTGGTCGCTTTCGCGCTCGGGTGGGGTTTCACCGGCGCGATCGCGATGGCAGGCGTCACGTATATCTCGTCCTCGGGCATCGTCGCGAAAGTGCTCAACGATCTGGGCAGGTTGGGCAACCGCGAAACCCCGGTGGTGCTGTCCATCCTGGTGTTCGAAGACCTGGTGATGGCCGGATACCTGCCGGTGCTCACGGCGGTGCTGGCCGGTGTCGGTTTCCTCGCCGGGTTGAAGACGTTGAGCATCGCCCTGATCGCCGTCACGGTGGTGCTGATCGTCGCGCTACGCTTCGGCCGCTACGTCTCCGCGATCGTCGACAGCGATGTTCGCGAGATCTTCCTGTTGAAGCTGCTGGGCTCCGCTCTGCTGGTGGCCGGAGCGGCGTCCGCGGTGCAGGTGTCCGCGGCGGTCGGCGCATTCCTGCTCGGCATCGCGATCTCCGACTCGACCGCACACAACGCCACCAAGGTGCTGGAACCGCTGCGCGATCTGTTCGCGGCATTGTTCTTCGTGCTGTTCGGATTGAGCACCGATCCGGCGACCATCCCGCCGGTGCTCGGCTGGGCGTGCCTGCTGGCGTTGGTCACGACGGCGAGCAAAGTCGCCACTGGATGGTGGGCGGCCAAGCGCGCCGGTGCCGGCCGCTACGGTCGGGCGCGTGCGGGCACCGCTCTGGTCGCCCATGGTGAGTTCTCCATCGTGATCGCAGGTCTCGCCGTTTCGTCGGGCGCCGTTCCCGGCGAGTTCGCCGCCTTGGCCACCACCTACGTGCTGCTGATGGCGGTCCTCGGCCCGATCGCCAGCCGAATCGTCGAGCCGGTTCTCGCGCTGGTGCTCCGACGCCGCAAGGCGTCTGCTGACCGAAAACTTCCGCAGGACGCTCGTCCGCTTCCGATGTCCGATTCGTTCAAGACCTCCGGCGGACAGGAGAGTTGACTCGACCTCGGCAGATATTCGGTCGAGAGTTCGGAGGTGCCGCCGTGCAGGCGCAACTCAGTGTGGACGGCCATCTCTGGGAGGTCGTCTACTTCGAGGAGCGCGACAGCTGACCCTCCGCCGGACAACGCGGTGGCGGTCTCGCACCGCCACCGCGTCGGGAACTCAGTTCCGCACGGCCGCAACGGAGTCGAGCACGACGTCGACGGCGGGTGCGCCGTCGCCCGAACGGTCCTTGGCGCCCGCGGCGGCGATGGAGGTGAGCACGTTCATGCCCGCGCTGACCCGCCCGAACGGGGTGTAGTCAGGCGGCAGCTGGCTGTCGCGGTAGACCAGGAAGAACTGGCTGCCGTTGGTGCTAGGACCCGCGTTCGCCATCGCGACGGTGCCCGCCGGGTACGTGGCGCCCGCCAAGTTCTCGTCGGGGAAGCTATAGCCGGGGCCGCCCATACCGGTCGCCGTCGGGTCACCGCATTGCAGGACGTAGATGCCCTCGGTGGTGATCCGGTGGCACTTGGTGTGGTCGAAGTACTGCTCACCGGCAAGGAACACGAACGAGTTGACCGTGCGCGGCGCGCGTGCCGCGTCCAGCGCGATGGTCATGGTGCCGCACGTGGTCGACAGCGTCGCCGTGTACCCCGCGTTGGGATCGATGGTGAGGCCGGGCTCCGCGGGCCACTGCTTGCCGTTCGGCTGGCCCGCGACCGGAGCGGCGCAGGTGGTCGGCGCCTGCTCCCGTGCAGGTCCCGGGTTCGCGGAGACGCCGCCGGCCGTGAAGACCGCCACCGTCGCGCCCACCGCCAAGATGCCGATGACCCGCAGCGAGCGCCACGGTAGGCGACGACGTCCCGCGCGCTGACCGTTGAGAAGTTGTCGCGCCTGCACTTTGCTCACCGCTGAAAATCTCCTTCATTCGGATTGCGCACCGGACGATGCAGCGCGAATCATTCCATTTCGCCCCGGGTGGCGTGGCCGTACGGCGGGATTGCCCGCTACCCGATGCGGGCCGGACGGCCGACGAAGGGCGCTACGACTCGGAATTCTTTCCGATCTGCCGGATCGGGACCGGATTAGTTCCTTGTGATGTAGAACAAGGCATGGGAATCGTTCGATCGGCCCTTGTTCAAACGAACTGGACGGGCGATAAAGAATCGATGATCGAGGCGCACGAGCATTACGCGCGCCGGGCCGCCGCGCAGGGCGCGGCGGTGATTTGTTTCCAGGAGCTGTTCTACAGTCCGTACTTCTGCCAGGTGCAGGACACGGAGTTCCACGACTACGCGGAATCGGTGCCCGGTCCGGCGACGGAGCGATTCGCCGCGCTGGCAGAGGAATTGGGCTTGGTGATGATCCTGCCGGTCTACGAGCAGGAACAGCCGGGTCTGCGGTACAACACGGCGGCGGTGATCGACGCCGACGGCAGTTATCTCGGCAAGTACCGCAAGCACCACATTCCCCACGTCAACGGGTTCTGGGAGAAGTTCTACTTCCGGCCGGGCAACCTGGGCTGGCCGGTGTTCGATACCGCGGTCGGCAGGATCGGCGTCTACATCTGCTACGACCGGCACTTCCCGGAGGGCTGGCGCGCGTTGGGCATGGCGGGCGCGGAGATCGTCTTCAACCCTTCGGCGACCTCCCGTGGCCTGTCGGGCTACCTGTGGAAGCTGGAACAACCCGCCGCCGCGGTCGCGAACGAGTACTTCATCGGCGCCATCAACCGGGTCGGCGTCGAGGAGTACGGCGACGACGACTTCTACGGCACCAGCTACTTCGTCGACCCCGAAGGCCAGTTCGTCGGCGATGTCGCCTCCGATTCCGAGCCCGAGTTGATCGTCCGTGACCTGGATATGGACCTGATCAAGGTGGTGCGCGACCGCTGGGCTTTCTACCGTGACCGCCGCCCCGACGCCTATGGGCCGCTGGTGGCCCCTTGAGACCGGGAGGAAACAGATGACGCGCACCTTCATCCACGGCGGCACAGTGGTCTCCGCAACCGGATCACAACCGCTCGACGTGCTCGTGGACGGCGAGACCGTTGTCGCCGTCCTGCACCCCGGCTCCACCGCGCTCGGTGCTGACCTCGCCGCGGCGGCCGACCGGGTACTGGACGCGACCGGCAAGTACGTCATCCCCGGCGGCGTAGACGGCCACACCCATATGCAGATGCCCTTCGGCGGCACGGAGGCCTCCGACACCTTTGCGACCGGCACCCGGGCTGCCGCCTGGGGCGGCACCACCACGATCGTCGACTTCGTCGTCCAGAAGCCGGGGGAGCGAGTCCAGGACACTTTGGGCTCCTGGCACCAGAAGGCGGCCGGACAGTGCGCCGTCGACTACGGCTTCCACCAGATCATCGGCGAGGTCGACGACGAATCGCTGAAGGGGATGAGCGAACTGGTGGCCGAGGGGGTCACCAGCTTCAAACTCTTCATGGCCTACCCGGGCGTCTTCTACTCCACCGACGGACAGATCCTGCGGGCGATGCAGTCCGCGGCCGGCCTCGGTGCGCTGCTGATGATGCACGCCGAGAACGGAATCGCCATCGACGTGCTGGTCGAGCAGGCGCTCGCGCGCGGGGACACCGCTCCCTATTTCCACGGGACGACCAGACCGTGGCAAATGGAGGAGGAGGCCACCCATCGCGCGATCATGCTCGCGCAGCTCACGGGTGCGCCGCTCTACGTCGTGCACGTCTCGGCCGGGCAGGCACTGGCACAGATCGCGACCGCGCGCGACGCAGGGCAGAACGTCTTCGGCGAAACGTGCCCGCAGTATCTGTACCTGTCGCTCGAAGAGCACCTCGCCGCACCGGGTTTCGAGGGCGCCAAGTGGGTGTGCTCGACACCGCTGCGGTCCAGGGCCGAAGGACACCAGGAGGAGCTGTGGCGCTACCTGCGCACCGGTGACGTCGCCACCGTCAGTACCGACCACTGCCCGTTCTGCATGAAAGACCAGAAAGACATGGGCATCGGCGACTTCAGCAAGATCCCCAACGGTATCGGCGGCGTCGAGCATCGCATGGACCTGATGTTCCAGGGCGTCCAGAGTGGGCAGATCTCGCTCGAGCGATGGGTCGAAGTCTGCTGTACCACGCCGGCCCGGATGTTCGGCATGTACCCGCGCAAGGGCGTGATCAGCCCGGGTGCGGACGCCGACATCGTGATCTACGACCCGCGCGGCCATACCAGCATCGGCCTCGGCAAGACCCACCACATGAACATGGACTACTCGGCCTACGAGGGCTTCGAGATCGACGGCCACGTCGATACGGTGCTGTCCCGCGGCCGGGTGATCGTCGATGATGGCGCATACCTGGGAAGCATCGGTCACGGCCGGTTCGTCAAACGCCAACTGTCGCAGAACCTGATCTGACGCGTTTCGACCGCGGGATGGAGTGCCGCATGGACATCGGTTTGGTGTTGCAATGCACGCCCCCGGCCTCGCGAGTGGTCGAACTGGCCCGACTCGCGGAGACACTCGGGTTCTCGCACGTGTGGACCTTCGACTCGCATCTGCTCTGGCAGGAGCCCTACGTCATCTACAGCCAGATCCTGGCCGCCACCCGCAAGGTGATGGTCGGTCCGATGGTCACCAATCCGGCCACCCGGGACTGGACGGTGACCGCCTCGACCTTCGCCACCCTCAACGAGATGTTCGGCAACCGCACTGTGTGCGGTATCGGCCGGGGTGACTCGGCCGTCCGCACGCTCGGCGGTAAACCGGCCGGTCTGGCCACGCTGCGCGAATCCGTCGAGGTGATCCGGGAGCTGGCCAATGGCCGTAGCGTGCGGGTGGGCGACACCGTCGTCCGGCTGCCGTGGGCGGCCGGTTCCCGGCTGGACGTGTGGGTCGCGGGCTACGGGCCGCGGGCCCTCGACCTCACCGGCGAAATCGCCGACGGATTCATCCTGCAACTGGCCGATCCCGATATCGCGGCGTGGACCATCGCGCGCGTACGAGCCGCGGCCGAACGCGCGGGCCGGGACCCGGCAGCGGTCCGGATCTGTGTCGCCGCACCGGCCTACGTCACCGACGGATCGGACGCGGCCCTTGCGCATGCACGGGAGCAATGCCGATGGTTCGGCGGGATGGTCGGTAATCACGTCGCGGAAATCGTGGCGAAATACGGTACCGGCGGCGACATTCCGGCTGCCCTCACCGACTACATCGATGGCAGGCGCAGTTACGACTACAACCAGCACGGACGCGCGGGCAACGTGCACGCCGAATTCGTGCCCGACGCCATCGTGGACCGTTTCTGTGTGCTCGGCACACCCGACGCCCAGCTGGCCCGGCTGCGCGAGCTGGAGGCATTGGGCGCCGACCAGTTCGCGGTCTACCTCCAGCACGACGCGAAAACGGCGACCCTGGAGACGTACGGTGAATCGGTGCTACCCCATCTTGCTTCTGATGTGACCGCCACCGAGTCGGCCGAAGGCGGTATCTAGCGTGGCCGATCACGTCTTCTATCCGTGGAGCGCCCAGGCCGAGCTGAACCCGGTACCGATCGCCGGGGCGTCCGGCTCGTATTTCTGGGACGACTCCGGCAAGCGCTACCTCGACTTCTCCTCCCAGTTGGTCAACGTCAATCTCGGCCATCAGCACCCGGACGTCGTCGCGGCGATCGTGGACCAGGCGCAGCGCCTGGCCACCATCTCGCCGACGGTCGGCAACGAGGCGCGCAGCGAACTGGCCCGGCTGATCGTCGAGCGGGCCCCCGGTGAGCTGAACCGGATCCTGTTCACCACCGGCGGCGCGGAGGCCGTCGAGCACGCGGTGCGCCTGGCCCGCAGCTACACCGGGCGCGCGAAGATGCTTGCGGCGTATCGCTCTTACCACGGCGGCACGGGTGTCGCGATCGGCCTGACCGGTGAACCGCGCCGCTGGGGCGCGGAGCCGACCAATGTCGACGTGGTGCGGTTCTTCGGACCATATCCGTACCGGTCGCCCTGGGACACGGCCGGTCCCGAGGAGGAGACCGCCGCCGCGTTGGCGCACCTGCGGCAGGTGATCGAACTGGAGGGACCGCAGCACATCGCCGGGCTGATCTTGGAGACAGTGGTCGGCACCAATGGCGTACTCGTCCCACCACCCGGCTATCTCGCCGGTGTGCGCGCGTTGTGCGACGAGTTCGGCATCGTGTACATCGCCGACGAGGTGATGGTCGGGTTCGGCCGGGTGGGCGAGTGGTTCGCGGTGCAGGCGTTCGGCGTCGAACCGGATCTGATCACCTTCGCCAAGGGAGTGAACTCCGGTTACGTTCCACTCGGCGGCGTGCTGATGGCGGAACGGATCGCGCAGCGTTACGACCACGTGGTGTATCCGGGTGGACTGACCTACGCCGGGCATCCGCTGGCGTGCGCCGCTGGCGTCGCCTCGATTGAGGTGTTCGAGCGCGACGGGATCCTGGACCATGTGCGGTCGGTGGGCGCGGACGTGCTCGGAAAAGGGCTGCGGGAGCTGGCCGCTCGGCATCCGAGTGTCGGCGACGTGCGTGGGCTCGGCTTTTTCTGGGCGCTGGAGCTGGTGCGCGATCCGCGCACCCGGCAGCCGCTGGTGCCGTTCGCTGCGGCCGGTGCGGACACCGAGCCGATGGCCGCGGTCACCGCGGCGGCGAAGGCACGCGGGCTGTGGCCCTTCAACGCGGGCAATCGCTTCCAGATCGCCCCACCACTGACCACGACGGCGGACGAGCTGCGGGACGGCTTGGCGATCATCGACGCAGTGCTCGACGTCGCCGACGGCTACGTCCAGATGAGCTGATCCACGGGACTCAGTGCGGCGTCAGCTCGACCACGACCGCGCCCTGCTGCCAGGTCTGATAGATGTCGGCCTTCGACGGTGCGCCGTCGGCGGTGAAGCCGATCCCGTTGAACTTCGCGTTCTGCGGGTTGTCCCGCGCGATGATGTCGTAGAGCCGCAGCACGTCGGCCTCGCTGCTGTGGACCACCGGATCGAACGTGCGCGGCTTGCCGCCGAACGACGCCCGCACGGGGTCACCGGCGCGCAGATTCTTGACCCACGGCCGCAAGGCGGTTCCGATCAGCAGAGTGTCGCCGTTCTTGGTGTAAGCCAGCGGCACGTTGTAGACCGTGCCCGACTTGCGCCCGACGACGTGCAGGATCATCAGCCGCTTACCGACGATGCCGGAGATGCCCGGGACGCGCAGCAGCGTCCGCACGATCCGGTTGACCACGTTCTGGTACGACCGGATGGGTTCGGGACCGGACGTGGTCGGTGTGCCGTAAGGGTTTTCGGACGAAGACGAATCGGGAACAGATGCCTCGCTCATGGCCCCAGTATCGAGTAGTCCAGCGCGATGTGCAGTCCGACGTCCGGTACCGCCGGTACAGTGGCGGCATTGCTCGCTCTTCGGACCGCGGAGTGCTCGGCGTGTGGCCGCGGCCCCTCGGTACCCTGCTCGTATGACTTCCGGGCAGACCGAGATCTGGCACAACCCGCGGTGCAGCAAGAGCCGCAACGCCACGGCGTTCTTGGACGATGCCGGTGTCGACTACACCGTGCGAAAGTACCTGGACCAGCCGCCCACCGCCGACGAACTCCGCGACGTGTTGCGGCGGTTGGGCGCCGAACCATGGGACATCACCCGCACCGGCGAACAGATCGCCAAGGATCTGGGCGTCGCGAGCTGGGGGCGCACCGCCGCCGACCGGGACCGGTGGATCGCGGCGCTCGTCGAACATCCGATCCTGATTCAGCGCCCGATCGTGTTCACCGCCGACGGCGCCGCGGTGGTCGCGCGCGACGAGGTCGCGCTGCGCGATCTGATCTGACGATCCCCGGCCCGGCCGTCCTTGTACGCGAGCCGATTTCAGCCGGGATGGCCGCGCGGATCCGGCCCACCCTTACGGGTGAACTCTGCGGGTAGGGTCGGCGGGCATGAAGGTACAACTGCGCCACAGCCCCGCCTCGACCGTCGCGCGGTGCTTTCTCGCCGGGGGCGAGCCGATGCGCGTCGAGAGCGGTGCCATGGTCGCCCATTCGGCGGGAGTCACGTTGCAGGCCAAGGCCGAAGGCGGCATCCTGGCCGGATTGAAGCGGTCGGTGCTGGCCGGCGAATCGTTCTTCGTCTCGACGTTCACCGCGCCGCCGCAGGGCGGCTGGGTCGACGTGGCACCCGCGCTACCCGGCGACATGCTGAACCTGGAGATCACCCCGGACCGGCCGTTCTTCATCAGTCGTGGCGGCTGGATCGCCAATTCCTCCGGCGTGCAAGTGGAGGGCAAGTGGGGTGGTTTCGCGAACCTCTTCGGCGGCGAGGGCGGGTTCGGTCTGCGCGCGCACGGTGCGGGAGAGGTGGTAGTCGGCGTGTTCGGCGCGATCGATGTCATCGATCTGCAGCCGGGCGAGCCGATCACGATCGACACCGGCCACGTGGTCGCCTACGACTTGGCGATGAACTTCACCATGCGGCGGGCGGTTTCGGGTCGGTCGATCCAGTCGCTGAAATCCGGCGAGGGATTCGTGTTCGACTTCACCGGTCCCGGCCGGGTGCTGCTGCAGACGCGCAATCCCGGCGCGTTCGCGGCTTGGGCGGGTTCGGTCGCCTCGGGCGGCTGATCACGGTGTCGGCTCCGCAGCGTCCTCTGGTCGGCGGGCGTTGAGCAAGCCGGGGATCAGCAGGCGGGTGTCGGGGACGAACGGCCAATCCGGGTCGGCCAGATGCGCGCGCAGCTCGGCGTCGGACCACCACCAACCGTCGGCGATCTCGTCGGGTTGGTGCCGGAAAGGTCCGTCGTAGCGCAGTTCGTACGCGAATAGATGGCAGCGCATCGGCCGGTCGTCCCATTCGCCGTCCCACGTGGCGGTTGCCACGGGGGTGAGCTCTCGGAGATCGGGCGTGACGCCCAATTCCTCGGCCAGTTCGCGCCGGGCGGTATCGAGCGGTGATTCGCCCGGCCCGACCACCCCGCCCGCCAGACAGTCGTGCATACCCGCGAACACCAGTTTGGTGTCGGTGCGGCGGTGCACGTAGATCCGCGTGCCGTCGCGCGAACGCAGCAGCACACCGGCACTGGCGTGCCACAATCCGTCGCGGTAGACGGTGGCGCGCTCGGCGGCGCCGATCGGGGTGCCCGCCGGGTCGTAGACCGCGATCGGTTCGGTGCGCGGGTCCCCGGTGTACGGCGAGTCACGATGCGGCGGAGCGGACATTGATCGAGAGTAACGTGAACACCGCACGCCACTCCTGAGAGAGGATCGCCGCCCATGGTGCTTCCGCACGCACTGGCGAATTTCAACCGGCATGTCACCAATCCCACGACGGGCCTGGTCGCGGGCCGGGCGCCCGGTTTCGGCATCGTGCTACACAAAGGCCGGAAGTCCGGGCGGTCCTACCGGACGCCGGTGATGGTCTTCGACCAGGACGGCGCCTACCGCATCGCGCTGACGTACGGGCGAAACGTCGACTGGGTCAAGAACATTCGCGCCGCGGGTGGCTTCGCGCTGGAGACCCGCGGACACGTCGTGCAGCTGGCCGACCCGGTGGTTCGGCACGACCGGTCGGCGAGCTGGGCGCCACTGGGTGTCCGGCAGGTCCTGCAGGCCATCTCGGCCGAGTACTACGTCGAGGCACGCGCGGCCGACTGAGCCGGAGGCGGTGCTCGTGTCCGGCCCGCCCAGAATCGAGCGAGCTGAGCCACACGTGAACGCCGAGCCGGGACTCGTCCACCGGCTCGGCGTCCGGGTGTGCCACGCTGTCGCGTGGCGGGTCAGGTGTTGTCGCGCGGGTCGAGCACCACTTGGGCGCCGGGCACGGTCGCGACCTGGAGCGTCCGCAGGCGCAGCAGGGCCGGGTGCTGCTCGAGCAGCCGCGCGGTATTGGCCAGCGAGCGCAACGCCGCCGCCTCCGCACGCGTTTTTCCAGCTCGGCGCGGCCGCGTTCCTTGGCCAGCACCGTCTCCAGCGCCGCCTTGCGCAGTTCGCCTGGCAGCATCAGATCGCGAGCGCGGACCCCGACGACCTGGATGCCCAGGCTCGCCACGGCCGAGCCGATCTCGCCGGGATCACCGGTGAGCAAGCCGCGATCGGCGATGAGCTCGTCGAGCGTGTGCGCGGCGACCGCGCCGCGGGCGGCGTCCTGGACCGCGGCGTAGAGCACCGTCTCCGCGTTCTGCGCGCCCGTTGTGAACGCGGCCGGATCGGTGACCTGCCACTGCGCGGTGTAGCTGGCGCGCAGCGCGAGCCCGTCGCGGGTGAGCAACTCCTGCCCGGTGACATACAGCAGCCGGGGGCGAATGTCGACCTCGATCAGCGTGCAGCGCTTCGCGTCGTACCGGTGCCGTCCCGGCTCCAGAACCCGCTCCAGCGTGCCGTCCCGGTACAGCAGCGTTCGCTGCCACTCCATCACCGTGGTGTACATGGTCTCACTCCTTCCCCGACGTAAGTCGTTGTCCGCATCGTCCTTCGGATGCCCTCCGCCACGGCCGCGGCGACGCGGCGGAGGCGTTGCCGGACGGAGCCGGTCGGCCCGCAAGGCCGCGTCTGGCGCATGTGGCCATGGCGGAGGACATCGGGAGAGGAATCGAACCCCAACAGACTTCGAGTCTGCGCCCACCTGAAGGACGTGGCTGCGCCGACACGGGGAACGCGATCCGGAGAATCCGGTGCGCCCCTTACGCAACCGAGAACGACGATAGAGAACCAGGTAGGCCGAACGCGAGCCATTTTCGCTCACCGGCCGAGACATGGCACCCGCCGACTCGCCACGCGGACTCGGGTACGAAGCCCGGCCACCGATCTCTCCGCGGCGGTCGGCGGCCCTTCGGCCGGGAGCGCACTCGGCACGTCCGGCGTGCGGGCGCCGAGGGAGTTCAGGTCAGTTGTCGGTCACGTCCACGCCGCGCCAGAAGGCGACGTAATCCTTGATCTGCGCGGCTTTGGGCTTGGGGGCGGGGTAGTACCACGCGGCGTCGGGGTTGGTCTCGCCGTCGACCACCACGGTGTAGTAGCTGGCGGTGCCCTTCCATGGGCAGATCGTGTTGGTGTCGGAGGGCTGGAAGAACTCCGAGCGCACCGAATCCGGCGGGAAGTAGTGGTTGCCCTCGACGAGGATGGTGTCGTCGCTGGTCGCGAGGACGCGGCCGTGCCAGGTTGCCGTTGCCATACCTCGATTCTGCCCCAGTTCCACGGACCGTGCGTGGCCCCGCGGTCGGCCGTCCATGGTCAGGCAGGCAGGTCCCGAGAAGGCGAAGTGGGCCGAGTTTCGCCGCGGTGGAGTTCGACGGCCAATGCGATGAGTTCGCTCATATGGTCGCCGTCGGTCCGGGCTTGTCGTACGGCCTCGTCAACGGGAAAGGCGCGGACCTCGAGGATTTGTTCGGCATCCGCCGGGTTGGTCGGCGCGGAGTCGAGCAGCACGTCCGCCGTGCACCACAGCCACGCCTTATGCGGATGCGGCTGCCACTCGCGGTACGGCGCGGGTTGGTTGCTCGTCGCGTGATGGGCGCCGAACCATCGGATCGGCCCGACCGGGCGCGCGCCCGCCTCCTCCCGCAACTCCCGGCGAACGCACGCGTCGACGGACTCGCCGCGCTCTCTGGTGCCGCCGGGAACCAGCCAGACGTCGCGATCGTCGCGGCACAGCACGACCTGCTCACCGACGAAGCAGACGACGTGGATATTGGTGACCAGTTCGTCGGGCGGAAGCGTGGTGGAGAAACGCACGTCCAGATCACCCCAGGCCCAGTGCGTCGGCGCGTGCAGCAAGGGGTAGCGGTCGGCGAGCGTCACAGTTCGACGGTAGCGTTCGCCGACCGCGATGTCCGCTGATTTCCGGCCCGTGATTGCGAGCTCTACCGCGAGACGGGAAGTGACCCAGCGGGATTCGTCCGTGCGAGCACTTCACCGGCGGCAATCGCCGTGCCGCTGCACGTCATGGTTCGCGGGCCAGTGCCCGGTAGCCGACGTGCCAGAGCCACTCCACCGGTCCCCGCTCGAAGCGGCGCAGCCACAGGTGTGCGCCCACGGCGATGATCAGCGACACCAGCAGATAAATCCCGACGGTGAACGGAACCCGGTCGCCGGGCGAGATCCGGGCGGCGAGCCCGAAACCCCAGCCGTAGCAGAGGACGGACGCCACGAGGTTCTGCAGGATGTAGCAGCTGAGCGCGGTCCGGCCGATCTCGGTGAGCCGGCGCCCGGCGAATCCGGCCCGGGGACGCCGGACGTACCACTCGGCTGCCGCCGCGAGAATGCCGAGGGAGACGAACGGAGCACTGCCGTAGCGGGTGAACAGGATGAGATCGCCGCCACCAGCGATACCGGTGATCAGGTCGATCGGCGCGGCGACGCCCAATCCGATGATCATGAGGCGCTTGCGGATCCGCGCGCCATCCGGGCGGAACACCCCCGCGCGGAACAGCCGGGCGCCGACCAGGAACAGCGCGACCGACATCGCGAATACGAAGACCGCCTCGATCCGGAACAGGCCCGCATTCTCCAGCCGGAACAGCGCGAGATCCCAGAAGGATCCGTTCGGGTAGGGATTCGGGTCCAGTGGCCGATCCGCCGCCTTCTCTTGCGGCGCGAAGGCCACGGCGATCGCGATAAAGGTCAGCATGGCGACGTGCACGCCGGCCGCCGCGACCAGCCAGCGTCGCTGCGTCCGTTCGCCGGTGGCGAGCACGAACGCGACGACCAGGCCGGTCACCGCGTAGCCCATCAGCACGTCGAACTCGGCGACGAACACGAAATTCAGCAGGCCGTCCAGGAACAGCAGTCCCGCGCGCCACGGGTACTTCCCCGGCCAGCGCCGCCCTGCTCTGGTCGCCGAGCGTTGCTGGATGGCCAGGCCTATGCCGAACATGATGGTGAGCAGCCCGAGGAACTTGCCCTGGGCGAGTTGCTGGAGCACCCGTTCGGTCCACATCCATCCGCCGGAGGACGCGCCCAGCTCTTGGAGGTAGCCGATCAGCCCCTGCGGGTTGGTCAGGATCCAGATATTGGTGCCCAGCGTGCCGAGAATGGCGATGCCCCGCAGCACGTCCAAGGCGACGAGCCGGGCAGGCGGGAGTGAGTTCCGCGGAACCGCCGTACCGGGGCGACCCGGCGTGTCGCCGCGCGGATCGGCGATCGATTCGGTCATGCCCAGACTATCGCGCCGACCTGCGCCACACCGGGTCCTCCGTAAGTACCACCTGCGGTATGACATTCAACTCCGCCGGTCGCGACGGGGCCTGCGGGGTGCGTCGCCTAGGCTCGACAGCATGCAGCGCATCATCGGAATCGAGGTCGAATACGGCATCTCGACCCCAACCGAGCCGTCGGCCAACCCGATCCTCACCTCCACGCAGGCGGTTCTGGCCTACGCCGCGGCCGAGGGCGTACCGCGTGCGAAGCGCACCCGCTGGGACTACGAGGTGGAGTCGCCGCTGCGTGACGCGCGGGGATTCGACCTGAGCCGGATGAACGGACCGGCGCCGGTGATCGATGCCGACGAGGTCGGTGCGGCCAACATGATCCTCACCAACGGCGCGCGGCTCTACGTGGACCACGCCCACCCGGAATACTCCGCGCCGGAGGTCACCGACCCGCTGGACGCGGTGGTCTGGGACAAGGCCGGCGAGCGGGTGATGGAGGCCGCTGCACGGCACGCCTCGAGCGTGCCGGGGGCACCGCGGCTGCAGCTGTACAAGAACAACGTCGACGGCAAGGGCGCCTCCTACGGCACGCATGAGAACTACCTCATGAGCCGCGAGACGCCGTTCAACCAGATCATCGTGGGGCTCACGCCGTTCTTCGTGTCCCGCCAAGTGGTCTGCGGGTCCGGCCGGGTCGGCATCGGCCAGTCCGGCGACCAGGCGGGGTTCCAGCTGTCCCAGCGCTCGGACTACATCGAGGTCGAGGTCGGCCTGGAGACCACGCTCAAGCGCGGCATCATCAACACCCGCGACGAACCGCACGCCGACGCCGACAAGTACCGCAGGCTGCACGTCATCATCGGCGACGCGAACCTGGCCGAGATGTCGACCTACCTGAAGGTCGGCACCACCGCCCTGGTGCTCGACCTGATCGAGGCCGGCGAGGACCTGTCGGATCTGCAGCTGGCCCGCCCGGTCACCGCGGTGCACACGATCAGCCACGACCCGACGCTGCGCGCGACCGTCGCGCTCGCCGACGGGCGCGAGCTCACCGGTCTCGCACTGCAGCGCGTCTACCTGGACCGGGTGATCAAGTTCGTCGATCGCACGGGCAACGACGACAAGCGCGTCCAGGACATCATCGAGAACTGGGCCATGGTGCTCGACCTGCTCGAACGTGACCCGATGGAGTGCGCGAACCTGCTCGACTGGCCCGCCAAGCTGCGCCTGCTCGAGGGCATGCGCCACCGGGAGGGTCTCGGCTGGGCGGCCCCGAAGCTGCATCTGATGGACCTGCAGTACTCCGACGTGCGGCTGGACAAGGGTCTCTACAACCGCCTGGTCGCCCGCGGCTCGATGAAGCGGCTGGTCACCGAACAGCAGGTGCTGGACGCCATGACCAACCCGCCCACCGACACCCGCGCCTACTTCCGCGGCGAATGCCTGCGCCGCTTCGGCGCCGACATCGCGGCGGCGAGCTGGGACTCGGTGATCTTCGACCTGGGCGGCGATTCCCTGGTGCGCATCCCCACCCTGGAACCGCGCCGCGGCACGAAGGCGCATGTCGGCAAGCTTCTCGACGGTGTGGACACCGCTGCCGACCTGGTCGAGCAACTGACCACCTGACACAGCACGGCGACAAAATCGGCACACTGTCGGCGCTGGTAGGTAGTGTTGAGGGACGAGCACGGACAATGCTCATGATCGGGATCGTGCTCACGATGGGTCCCGGTCATGATGAGGACAGAGGAGGTCGGCTGCCATGGCACAAGAGCAGACCAAGCGCGCCGGGGGCGGCGACGAGGACGAGGGCCCGGACGGCGTAGACGCCGCCGGTCAGGAGCGCCGCGAGAAGCTGGCGGAGGAAACCGACGACCTGCTCGACGAGATCGATGACGTGCTCGAGGAGAACGCCGAGGACTTCGTCCGCGCGTACGTGCAGAAAGGTGGCCAGTGACAGTCGGTGACCCCTCGCGTCTCCACCTGGGGTACGCCCTCTCCTCCTTCTCCGACTACTTGCGCATGCATGCTCCGGACCTCTTGCCGGCCATGAGGTTCGGACAGGGTGCCGCCGGAATCTCCGGCGGCACTTCCGCGAAGGACATCGCTCCGCACGGCACCACCATCGTCGCGGTCAGCTACCGCGGCGGTGTGCTGATCGCCGGTGACCGGCGCGCCACCCAGGGAAACCTGTTGGCAAGCCGGGACATCGAGAAGGTCTACATCACCGACAGCTATTCCGCGGCGGGCATCGCCGGCACCGCGGGCATGGCGGTGGAGATGGTGCGGATCTTCGCGGTGGAGCTGGAGCACTACGAGAAGCTCGAGGGCGTGCCCCTGACCTTCGACGGCAAGGCGAACAAGCTGTCGAAGATGGTGCGGGAGAATCTGCCTGCGGCCCTGCAGGGTCTGGCGGTGGTTCCGATGCTGGTCGGCTACGACCTCGACGCCACCGATCCGGACAAGGCGGGCCGCATCGTGTCGTTCGATGTGGTGGGTGGACGCAGCGAGGAACGTTTCGGGTACGCCGCGGTCGGTTCCGGCTCGGTGTTCGCGAAGTCCGCGCTGAAGAAGTTGTACGCCAAGGGAATCGATCAGGACCGTGCGCTGCGCATCGCCGTCGAGTCGCTCTACGACGCGGCCGACGACGACACCGCGACGGGTGGCCCGGATCTGGTGCGCGGCATCTTCCCGACGGCGATCATGATCGATGAGGAGGGTGCGGTCGAGGTGACCGAATCGCGGCTCGCGGAGATCACCCGCGGGATCGTCGCCGACCGCGAGGCTGTCGAAGAAGGGAGCGCCTGATCATGACCCTGCCGTACTACGCGTCGGCCGAGCAGATCATGCGCGACAAGACCGAGCTGGCGCGCAAAGGCATCGCTCGGGGGCGCAGCGTCGTGGTGCTGACGTATGACAAGGGTGTGCTGTTCGTCGCGGAGAACCCGTCCGCGACGCTGCACAAGGTGAGTGAGCTCTACGACCGGGTCGGGTTCGCCGCGGTCGGCAAGTACAACGAATTCGAGAACCTGCGCAGGGGCGGCATCCTGCAGGCCGATATCCGCGGCTATCAGTACGACCGCCGCGATGTCACCGGCCGGGCGCTGGCCAACGCCTACGCGCAGACCCTCGGCACGATCTTCACCGACCAGCTCAAGCCGTACGAGGTGGAGATCTGCGTGGCCGAGGTGGGCTATCCGGAGCAGGCCGCGCAGTCGGTGCTGTACCGGATCACCTTCGACGGGTCGATCGTGGACGAGCGGGAGTTCGTGGTGATGGGCGGCACGACCGAGCCGATCGTCACCGCGTTGAAGGCGTCCTACCAGCCCGGTCTCGAGCTGGCCTCGGCGGTCGGCGTCGCGGTGCGCGCGCTGCAGGCAGGCGTGCCGGAGGGCGCGGAGAAGGAGAAGCGTGTGCTCGGCGTGAGCTCGCTCGAGGTCGCGACCCTGGAGCAGGCGCGTCCACGCCGGGCGTTCCGCCGGGTCACCAACGCCGCGCTGGAGCGCTTGCTGAGTCCGGCGCAGGCCGACAAATCCGCGTCCGAGAACGGCAAGCCCGAGTCGAAGGACGAGAAAACGGCGGGGGAGGACACTCCCTCCACGGAGTGACCCCCACCCGGCCGAGGAGGCGCGACGGCCCGCGAACGAGGACTCGTTCGCGGGCCGTGCCGTCATGTCCAGGTACGGCCGGAGGTGTGCATCCTTCCGGTGCATCCGCCGTTTCACCCGCGCAAATTCCGACAAAGCGGGCCAAATCGTTGTGAAGACGTATGCATACGGGTTGTTCGGTGCCCCACGCAACCCCCTGACATGGCTGTAATGTCGATAGTGTGCAGCGACGAATTATGGGGATCGAGACCGAGTTCGGTGTGACATGCACCTTCCACGGTCACCGTCGACTGTCCCCCGACGAGGTGGCCCGGTATCTGTTCCGCCGGGTGGTGTCCTGGGGCCGTAGCTCGAACGTGTTCCTCCGCAACGGTGCCCGGCTCTACCTCGATGTCGGGTCGCACCCGGAGTACGCGACCGCGGAGTGCGACAACCTGGCGCAACTGGTGACCCACGACCGTGCGGGCGAGCGGGTCCTGGAAGAGTTGCTGATCGACGCCGAGCAGCGTCTCGCTGAAGAAGGCATCGGCGGCGACATCTATCTGTTCAAGAACAACACCGACTCCGCGGGCAACTCCTACGGCTGCCACGAGAACTTCCTCGTGGTCCGCGCGGGCGAGTTCTCCCGGATCTCTGATGTGCTGCTGCCGTTCCTGGTGACCCGCCAGCTGATCTGCGGCGCGGGGAAAGTGCTGCAGACGCCGAAGGCTGCCACCTTCTGCCTGTCGCAGCGCGCCGAGCACATCTGGGAGGGTGTCTCCTCGGCGACCACCCGCTCGCGGCCGATCATCAATACCCGCGACGAGCCGCACGCCGACGCGGAGAAGTACCGCCGCCTGCATGTGATCGTCGGCGACTCCAACATGTCCGAGACCACCACCATGCTCAAGGTCGGCACGGCCGCCCTGGTGCTGGAGATGATCGAGGCGGGGGTGTCGTTCCGCGACTTCGCCCTGGACAACCCGATCCGCGCGATCCGCGAGGTCAGCCACGACCTGACCGGCCGTCGACCGGTGCGCTTGGCGGGCGGCAGGCAGGCCAGCGCGCTGGACATCCAGCGGGAGTACTACGCCCGCGCGGTGGAACACTTGCGCAACCGGGACCGTGATCCCCAGATCGACCAGGTCGTGGACCTGTGGGGACGGACCCTGGACGCGGTCGAGGCGCAGGACTTCGCCAAGGTCGACACCGAGATCGACTGGGTGATCAAGCGCAAACTGTTCCAGCGCTATCAGGACCGGTACGGCATGGAACTGTCCGATCCGAAGATCGCCCAGCTGGATCTGGCCTACCACGACATCAAGCGCGGACGCGGCGTCTTCGACCTGCTGCAGCGTAAGGGCCTGGCCAAGCGCGTCACCGAGGACGAGGCCGTGGACGCCGCGGTCGACACCCCGCCGCAGACCACCAGGGCCAAGCTGCGTGGCGATTTCATCACCGCAGCCCAGGAGGCAGGACGCGACTTCACCGTCGATTGGGTGCACCTGAAGCTGAACGACCAAGCGCAGCGCACCGTGCTGTGCAAGGACCCGTTCCGGTCGGTCGACGAACGCGTCGATCGCCTGATCGCGTCCATGTGAGCTTGCAATCCGCTTCGCTGCAGCGGCGGCGCGGCCGTGCCGCCGCTGCCGGTCAGCGTTCCTGGTCTTCGGCCAGGTAGCGTTCGACCTTCTCCACCTTGGTCGTCATCGCATCCGTGACGCCGGGGCGGATGTCGGCCTTCAGCACCAGGCTGCACCGTGGCGCGACGGCGAGGATGGCCTCGGTCGCCTGCTTCACCAGGGCCATAACCTCGTCCCATTCGCCCTCGACGGTGGTGAACATGGCGTCGGTGCGGTTGGGCAGTCCGCTGGCGCGCACCACGCGGACCGCTTCGGCGACGGCCCGCCCGACGTCGACGCCGGTACCGAGCGGAGTGACGGAAAAGGCGATGATCATGGTTCGATGATGCCCGCTCGCGGGCTGTGATCGACCGAATCGCGCGCCGCCGCGCGGTGACGCCACCATGCCGATTACCCTCTATCGCGTGGCGATATCCAAGGTCGAGCGGCTGATGAATCTGGTTATCGCGCTGCTGTCGACCCGGCAGTTCCTGACCGCGGAGCGGATCCGGGACAGTGTTGCCGGATACGAGGACTCCGCCAGCGACGAGGCGTTCAGCCGGATGTTCGAGCGGGACAAGAACGAGCTGCGCGATCTGGGCATTCCGCTGGAAGTCGGACCGGTGAGCCGGTACTCGACGATCGAGGGGTACCGGATCAACCGGGACGCCTATGAACTGCCCGATATCGACCTGACCGACGAGGAGGCCGCCGCCGTCGCGGTGGCCGTGCAGATGTGGGAGTCGCCCGAGCTCGCCGCGGCGGCGGAGGGCGCGCTGCTCAAACTGCGCGCGGCGGGCATCCACGTGGAGACCGATGCGGCTGTGGCGTCGGTGCCCGCCGTACCGGCCCGCACCCGTGGGTCGGAACCGGTGCTGGGCAAGCTGCTGGCCGCGATCGACGCGGGGCAGGCGGTGCGATTCGAGCACCGCGGCGCGATCAACGCTCCGTACCTGATGCGCGACGTCGAGCCGTGGGGTGTGGTCACCCACCACGGCCGGTGGTACCTGGTCGGGCACGACCGGGCCCGCAACGCGGTGCGCAGCTTCCGGTTGTCCCGGATCGGCGACGAGGTGACCCCGTATGGTCCGCGCAACGCGGTCCGCAAGCCCGAGGGCGTCGACCTGCGCGCGATCGTCGATCAGGTCACCAGCACGGCGCCGGTCAGCGGCACGGCCACGGTGTGGGTCGCCGAGGGGCGCGGACGCGAGATCCGCAGGCTCGGCGAGGTGACCGGCGAGCGCCCCATCGGCGGCCGCCCGGGCTCCGTGGTGCAACTGCCGGTGCGTTCCCGCGACTGGCTGGCGCGGCTGATCACCGGTCTCGGACCGGACGCGGTGGTGCTCGCCCCCGAGGATCTCCGGACCGATGTCATCGCCCGGCTGCGCTCGGTGTTCGACCATACGGAGGTGCGGGCATGAGTTCCCGGCTCTCGGTCCGGTTGTCGCGGCTGCTCAACATGATCCCGTACTTCATCGCCCATCCCGGCATCAGCGCCGCCGAGGCCGCCGCGGATCTGGGTGTGACCACCAAGCAGTTGATGAGCGACCTCAACCAGCTGTGGATGTGCGGACTGCCCGGGTACGGTCCTGGCGACCTGATCGACCTGTCGTTCTCCGAGGAGAGCATCGAGGTCACCTTCTCCGCCGGCATCGATAGGCCGTTGCGGCTGACCTCCACCGAAGCGACCGCCCTGCTCGTCGCGCTGCGCTCGATCGTGGACATGCCGGGCATGGTCGACCCCACCGCGGCGCACGCGGCCATCGCCAAGATCGAATCCGCCATCGCAGGCGGGTCGGCGCCCGCCGAGGACGAGCAATCACGCATGCCGCCGCGGGAGGCGCCCGCCGTGTCCGCCGTGCGGGCGGCGCTGGCGCTGGGTCGTGCGGCCCGCCTGGTGTACTACTCCGCCAGCCGCGATGTGGTCTCCGAACGCATCGTCGACCCGATCCGCATCGTCCTCGTGGACGACTACAGCTATCTGCAAGCCTGGTGCAGACAGGCCGAAGGCGTGCGGCTGTTCCGCTTCGACCGGATCGAGGCCGCGACCGAGCTGGACGAGCCCGCCCGGCCGCCGAAACACGCCACCGACGCGACGGCGGGCCTCGACCTGTTCCAGGACGATCCGGCGGTTCCCCTGGCGCGGTTGCGCATCCACGCCGACTACGCTTGGGTACTCGATCAATACCCGATGCACCGGCTCGCGGTGCACCCGGACGGCAGCCTGGAGGCGACCATGCGGTTCGCCACGCTGGACTGGATGGCGCGGCTGCTGCTGGGCTTCGGCGCCGGCGTCACCGTTCTCGGCCCGCCGGAACTGGTCGCCGCCGTGCGCGAGCGGTCGAACGCCGCCCTGGCCGCCTACGAGGAAGCCGGATACCTGGAGGCCCGATGACGGACAACCGAACAGCGTGCCGCCGAGCGGCGGCGCACCGGAGGCTCGATGTGCGGTAGTTCGCCCGGCGCTTTACGCACCGGTCGCATGCCGGTTTTCCGCCGGGTACGAGAGGCGGCAACGGCGTGAACAGTCGCGTGCTGGTGATCGGAGCGGGCAGCATCGGCAATTTCGTCGGCGGCAAGCTGGGCGTGGCCGGTGCGGAGGTCACCCTGGTCGGCCGCAGGGGGATGCTCGACGAGATCACCGCGTCCGGGCTGCGGCTCACCGACCTCGACGGCGCCGACGACGCGCTGGCGGCGGACCGGTTCCGCGTCGCCACAGAGCCGGATGACGCCGGGTCGGCCGATCTGGTGCTAGTCACCGTGAAATCGGCGGCAACGGCCGAAGCGGTGCGCGAACTGAGCGGGAAGATCCGGCCGGGCACCGTGGTGCTCAGCCTGCAGAACGGCATCGGCAACGACTCGGTGATCCGGGAGGTCCTCCCGCAGTGCGTGGTGCTGGCGGGCATGGTGATGTTCAACGTCGTGCACCATCCCGGCGGACACTTCCACCGCGGCACCGAAGGCGGCCTCGCGGTGCAGGACGACCCGGCTCTGGCGCCGTTCCTGGGCGTGTTCGAGCGCGCGGGACTCGAGTTGCGCCGGTATCCGGATCTGCGCCCGGTGCAGTGGGCGAAGCTGCTGCTCAACCTGAACAACCCGATCAACGCGCTGTCCGGGCGTCCGCTGCGCGAGGAACTCGCCGACCGAGACTATCGCCGCTGTCTCGCGCTGGCCCAGCGCGAAGCGCTCGCGGTGATGAACCGGGCGCGGATTCGCCCGGCGCGGTTGACCCCGCTGCCACCCCGGGTGATGGCCGCGCTGCTGACCGCCCCGAACGCCCTGTTCCAGCGGGTGGCCGGGCAGGTCCTCGCGATCGATCCGGTGGCACGCTCGTCCATGGCAGACGATCTGGCATTGGGCCGCAAGACCGAAATCTCCTGGCTGTGTGGCGAAATCGTCGGGCTCGGCGCGATGGTGGGCATGCCGACGCCGGTGAATCAGCGGCTGATCGAATTGGTGGTCGCCGCCGAACAGGGCGACCGGCGCACATGGACCGGTCCGGAACTGCTCGGCCAGCTGCGGGACGCCGCGGCGGGCGGCTCGGCCGAACGCCGGGCGAACGAGCGGTGACGGCGGCGTTCGCGCACGTCACGGTCCGGTAGCATCGAGGCATCACAGTCTTGGGAGGTAGATCATGGGCAGTCTGAGCATCTGGCACTGGCTGATCATTGCGGTCGTTTTCGTGATGTTCTTCGGCGCGAAGCGGATGCCCGACGCGGCCCGCAGCCTGGGCCGCTCGCTGCGCATCTTCAAGAGCGAGGTCAGCCAGATGCAGAGCGAGAGCAACGCGCCGAACACCGGCGCCGCCGCTGCGCAGCCTGCACCGCAGCTGCCCGCCGGGCAGCAGGCGACGCCGTCGGCGACCGAGGCCCGCACCGAGCAGAAGTCGGTCTGAGCGGGTCCGCTCGTGCCGGGGTGAGGAAGAACTCACTCCGGTCGTAGTGCTGTTGCCGAGCGAGGCACACCAACCCAGGGGCGATCACCAACCATGCGAATCCCGTTCGATCCGCGGCGCAGCAAGCGCAGGACCAATCCCGACGGCACTATGTCGTTGGTCGAGCATCTGCAGGAGTTGCGCTACCGCCTGCTGGTCTCGATCGCCGCGGTGATCGCCACCACCGTGCTCGGTTTCCTCTGGTACGGGCATTCGTTCCTGGGCATCGAGAGCCTGGGTGAGATCCTGCGCGGACCGTACTGTTCGCTGCCTCCCTCGGCGCGCGCGGCGCTGAGCCCGGACGGCGAATGCCGACTGCTGGCCACCGCGCCGTTCGAACAGTTCACCTTGCGCCTGAAAGTCGGCATGACCGCCGGTGTCGTGCTCGCGGCGCCGATCTGGCTGTATCAGCTGTGGGCGTTCATCACCCCGGGCCTGTACGCCAAGGAACGCAAATACGCGATCGGGTTCGTGTCCTCGGGCACCGTGCTGTTCACCGCTGGTGCGGTGCTGGCCTACGTCATCATCGCGCACGCGTTGAGCTTCCTGCTCACCATCGGCGACAACGTGCAGATCACCGCGCTGAGCGGCTCGCAGTACTTCAGCTTCATCATCCAGTTGCTGATCATCTTCGGGGTCAGCTTCGAGACCCCGCTGCTGATCATCGGTCTGAACCTGGTCGGGGTGCTGACCTATCAGAAGCTCAAGGCCTGGCGGCGCGGAATCACGTTCGGGCTGTTCGTCTTCGCCGCCATCGTGACCCCGCAGGACCCGTTCTCCATGCTCGCGCTGGCACTGGCGCTGACCGTCCTGTTCGAGGTCGCCATCCAGTTCTCCCGGATCAACGATCTGCGCCGGGCCCGCAAGGAGCGCGAAGGCTGGGGCGCGCTCTCGGACGAGGAAGCCTCCGAGCTGGGCGTGCCCGAGCCGATCGACCCGGCGGAGTCGATCACGACTCCGCAGGAGAAATCCACACGACCAGTGTCGGACTACTCCGATACGCTCTGACGAGTGACAGATCACCGGTCGCAGACGGGCGAATTGGCCGCATTCTCCGCCGAGCTGAAGTTCCGGCTGGATCCATTTCAGCGCGACGCGTGTGTGGCGCTCGAGGAGGGCCACAGCGTTCTGGTCTGCGCGCCGACCGGCGCGGGCAAGACCGTCGTCGGCGAATTCGCCGTGCATCTCGCGCTGGTCGCGGACGGAAAGTGCTTCTACACCACGCCGATCAAAGCGCTGTCGAACCAGAAGTTCGCCGACCTCACCGAGCGCCACGGCCGCGACAACGTCGGACTGCTCACCGGCGACCAGACGATCAACCCGGACGCGCCGGTGGTCGTGATGACCACCGAGGTGCTGCGCAACATGCTGTACGCGTCCTCGGACGCGCTGCGCGGCTTGTCGTACGTGGTGATGGACGAGGTGCACTACCTCGCCGACCGATTCCGCGGCGCGGTGTGGGAGGAAGTCATCCTGCATCTGCCGCCGGACGTCCGGTTGGTCAGCCTCTCGGCCACGGTCAGCAACGCCGAGGAGTTCGGCGCCTGGATGGAGACCGTGCGCGGCGACACCGCGGTCGTGGTCGACGAAACGAGGCCGGTGCCGCTGTGGCAGCACGTCATGGTGGGGCGGCGGATGTTCGACCTGTTCGACACCAAGTCCACCGAACAGAAAGTGCTCGTGGACGAGGACCTGGTGCGGTTCATCCGTCATCGCGAAGCCGCCGAGCGGATGAACGGCTGGAACGCCCCGCGCAACGGCCGCGGTGGTCCACGACGTGATTTCCGTCCGCTGCCGCGACACGAGGTGCTGGGCAAGCTGGACGAGGAGGGCCTGCTGCCCGCCATCACGTTCATCTTCAGCCGTGCGGGATGTGACGGTGCGCTCGCGCAATGCCTGCGGTCGCGCCTGGACCTGGGCCGCCCGGACGAGGCCGAAAAGATCGACGCGATCATCGAGAAGCACACCGGCGACCTGCCCAAGAGCGATCTCGAGATACTCGGCTACTGGGAGTGGCGCGAAGCGCTGCATCGGGGCCTGGCCGCGCACCACGCCGGGATGCTGCCCGCGTTCCGGCACACCGTCGAGGAACTGTTCGTCAACGGGCTCGTTCGCGCCGTCTTCGCCACCGAGACGCTGGCTCTGGGCATCAACATGCCCGCGCGCACGGTCGTGCTGGAGCGGCTGGTCAAGTTCAACGGCGAGTCGCACGCGGAACTCACGCCGGGGGAGTACACCCAGCTGACCGGGCGCGCGGGCCGGCGGGGCATCGACGTGGAGGGCCACGCGGTGGTGTTGTGGCAGCCCGAGGTGGATACCAGCGCGGTCGCGGGCCTGGCCTCGACCCGCACCTATCCGCTGCGCAGCTCGTTCCGGCCGGGCTACAACATGTCGATCAACCTCATCGACCGGATGGGCGCGGACGAGTCGCGTGCGTTGCTGGAGCGGTCGTTCGCGCAGTTCCAGGCGGACCGCTCGGTGGTCGGGCTGGTGCGCGGCATCGAGCGCAACGAGGCCACGTTGCGCAAGCTGCGCGATCAGCTCGGCGGAGCCGAAGGCGGGTTCCTGGACTATCTGGCCCTGCGCGAGCGGATCAAGCAGCGGGAACGGCAGCTGACCCAGCAGAATCGCGCCGACCGGCGGGGCGCGGCGGTGGACGCGCTCGGCGCCCTGCGCCGCGGCGACGTGGTGGCCATTCCGTCCGGGCGCCGCGCCGGGCTGGCGGTGATCCTGGAGCCGGACGCGACGCCGGGGGATCCGCGTCCGCTGGTGCTCACCGAGGACAAGTGGGCGGGCCGGGTGTCGGTGGCCGACTTCCCGGTGCCCGCCGAGGCGCTCGGACACATGCGGCTGCCACGCCGGGTGGACCACCGCACCGCGCGCACACGCCGCGACCTGGCCTCGGCGCTGCGCAGCACCGGAATCTCGGTGCCGGGCAGGCCGCGGCGCGGCCACCGCTCCGCCGCGGCCGACGACCGGGAACTGGCCACGCTGCGGCGCAGCCTGCGCGCGCATCCGGCGCACACCAGGCCCGACCGCGAGCAGCTGGCCCGGATCGGTGAGCGCTACAACCGGTTGCTCCGCGAAACCGAGTCCATGCGCCAGAAGGTCGCCGCGACCACGAACTCGTTGGCGCGCACCTTCGATCGGATCCTCGGTCTGCTGGAGGAACGCGGATTCGTGCACGACAGCGAGGTGACCGCCGAGGGGCGCAGGCTGGCCCGCATCTACACGGAGAGCGACCTGCTGGTCGCCGAATGCCTCCGGCAGGGACTGTGGCGCGGACTCGGTCCGGCCGAGCTGGCCGGCGTCGTCTCGATCCTGGTGTACGAATCCCGCCAGGAAGGCGGATATCTCGGCGCGAGCGGACCGACGGCGCCGATCCGGCGAGCCGTCGGCGCGACCATCGGCGTGTGGTCGGAGCTGCGGACCGATGAGGCGCGGCACAAGCTGCCGCCCACCAGGGAACCGGATCTGGGCTTCGTCACCGGTGTCTACAAGTGGGCGCGCGGCGACGGGCTGGCCGAGTCGCTGCTCGCCAGTGGTGATCAGGGCGCACCGCTGGCGGCGGGCGACTTCGTGCGCTGGTGCAGGCAGGTGATCGATCTGCTCGATCAGATCCATAGCACCGCGGACGATCCCGAGGTCGCCGCCACGGCGGCGAAGGCGGTGCGGGCGATCCGGCGCGGTGTCGTCGCCGTCGACGCCGCCTGAGTGGTATCGGTGGCGCGCGTGGCGGACACCGCGAACGCCGCCAATGTCAACACGGCGGATTCGATTGTGATTTGATTTCTTTCGCGTACCGACCGTGGCGGAAGAGTCGTGTCATGCGACGAGGCCCATGCGGGGGGCTACCGTGTGTACAACGATGCGAGTGGAGGCAAGCAGATGAGCGGCCCTTACGGACCGAACGAACCCGGGGAGGGACGCAACGATCCCACCCAGCAGTGGGGTGGACAGCAAGCGCCCGGCGGCGCGGGTCCCACGCAGCAGTGGGCCGGTCAGCCGCAGACCCCGGCCTCGGCCCAGCCGACCCAGCACTGGGGTGAGCAGCAGCCGCAGCAACAGTGGGGGCAGCCGCAGCAACAGCAGTGGGGGCAGCAGCCGCAGCAACCCCAGCAACCGCAATGGGGTCAGCAGCCCGCCCAGGGGCAGCCGCAATGGGGTCAGCCGCAGCAGCAGGACTGGGGTCAGCAGGGTCAGCAGCAGTGGGGTCAGCCGCAGCAGCAGTGGGGCGCCCCCGCACAGCAGCCGCCGCAGCAGGGCGGCAAAGGCAAGGGTTTGATCATCGGCCTGTCTCTGCTCGGCGTCGTCGTTGTCGGTGCGATCGTCGCGCTCGTTCTCCTGCTGACCGCCAAGGATCAACTCGACCAGGCCGCGGTGCAGGACGGCGTGAAGAAGGTGCTGTCGGACTCCTACGGCATCCAGGACGTCAGCGACGTCACCTGCCCGTCCGGCCAGGAAGTCAAGGTCGACGCCACGTTCGTGTGCGACGTGAAGGTCAGTGGCGAGGCCAAGAAGGTCACCATCAAGATCACCAAGGACGACGGCACCTACGAGGTCGGTCGCCCGAGCTAGCTCTGTTCGATCGGCAGCGCCTGCGGCGCTGCGTGTTCGCGGCTGTGCTGGTTCGGCCGCGACTTCGCGGTCGTGTTCGCGATCCATCTGTGGCTCGCTTCCGAGCGACCGCCGCTGGCGACTTCGTCGCGGACGCGGCGGCCACTCGGACGCGAGCCGGGCCGCGAACGAGCAATGCTCGGTCTCGCTCCGCTCGAAAGCGGGGTTGGGCCGTGTGGTTGCGTGAGGTGGTAGTGGCCCGACCTGGATGCGCACCGCGATGCAAGCGGGCGATCGGGCGGGCGCCGCTGGCAACTTCGTCGTCGACCGGTTGCCGCTTGGACGCCGACTCGGTTTGTCGTGCCTCGCCTTCACTTGCGGAATGTTCGCGGCCCCATCGCCAACGTGCGCAGTGGGGTCCTTCGTATCGGGCTCAGCCGGTGCGTGACCCGAGCGCGGTGATCAACCGACTGACGGGGCTTTCGGCGTTGTAGGCGGTGGCAAGGGCCCGCAGCCGCTCCGGGTCGGCGGGCTCGGCCGGCAAGACGTCGGAGCGGGAGAGCGCGACGTCGGCGTCCCGGACCACACGGACCACCGGCGCGGCGGCCTTCAGGTAGTCCTCGGCGGCCCGGAGCCGGGCGCGCGTGCCGTTGGCCAGCTCGGCATCGGGATCCTCGACTGCCGCGCGCAGCGCGTCGAGCGAGCCGAAACGAGAGATCAGCGTGGCCGCGGACTTCTCGCCGATGCCGGCCACACCGGGCAGGCCGTCGGAGGCGTCACCGCGCAGTGTGGCCAGATCGGCGTAGGCCGGGCCCGCATTCCGCACCGGCACACCGTATTTCGCCGCGACTTCGGCCGGGCCGAACAGCTCCGCCTTGGCCAGCCCGCGTCCGGCATAGAGCACTCGCACCGGGGGAGCCGGCTCGTCCCGCACGAGCTGCAGGAGATCGCGGTCGCCGCTGACCACGATCACCGCGTCGGTACGCTCCCGGGTGGCCAGGGTGCCGAGGACGTCGTCGGCCTCGAGGCCTTCCGCCCCGCCGGTCGCGATGCCCGCCGCGTCGAGCACCTCGAGGATCATCTCGACCTGCGGTGTGAGGGTGTCGGGCACCGTTTCCGCCCCGGGTGCGGCATCCGGGGACGTGTCCAGCCGGTGTGCCTTGTACGACGGCACCAGCTCCACCCGGTACGCGGGCCGCCAGTCCAGATCGAGGCACACCACCAGCCTGACCGGCGCGTACTTGGTGATCAGCGACGCCACCATGTCGGTGAAACCGCGCAGCGCGTTCACCGACCGGCCATCGGGCGCGGTGATCTTCTCCGGGATCGCGTGAAAGGCGCGGAACCAGAGACTGGCACCGTCCAACAGCAGCAGGGGCGCACCGGGAACAGAGGTCACGCGCTGAGGCTACTCGCCCGCACCGACACCGCTCGGCGAAGTTCGGCGTTCCTCCGGCAGGTGTGGCGGGTAACGTCGGACGAATGAGCTCGCATACGGATTCCAGGTTCGCGGCGGACGTCTACGGTGCTCGGCTGGAGCGGGCGGTGGAGCTGATCCGGGCCGCCCATCTGGATGCCCTGCTGATCACACCCGGGCCGGACCTGCGCTACCTCATGGGGTCGGCGGCCGAGTCGTTCGAGCGGCTGACCTGCCTGGTGATCCCCGCGGACGGGGCGACCCCGTCGGTGGTGATCCCGAAACTGGAGCTGGCTTCGCTGGACGCCTCGGCGGCCGGCGAATTGGATTTGCAGGTGCTGGACTGGGTCGACGGTACCGACCCCTATGCCCTGGTGAAGTCGGCGCTGCACGTGGGTTCCCGGGTGGCCGTCGCCGATGCCATGCCGGCGCTGCACCTGCTGCCACTGGCCGAATCCTTCACCGGCCTCCCGGTCTCCGCTACTCCGGTGCTGCGCGAACTGCGCATGATCAAAGACACGGCCGAGGTGGACGCGCTGCGCCGGGCCGGCGCGGCGATCGATCGGGTGCACGCCAGGATGGGGGAGTTCCTGCAGGTCGGCCGCACCGAGGTGGAGGTCGGACGCAGTATCGCGGAGGCGATCGTGGCGGAGGGGCACACCGATGCCGCATTTGTGATCGTCGGCAGTGGCCCCCATGGCGCCGACCCGCACCACGGGGTCTCGGAGCGGCGCATCGAGTCCGGGGATGTGGTGGTGATCGACATCGGCGGCCCGGTCGAACCCGGCTATTACTCGGACTCGACGCGCACCTACGTGCTGGGGGATCCCGATCCAGAGGTGGCCACCCGGTACGCCGCCCTCGAGCGCGCCCAAGCGGCGGCGGTCGCGGCCGTCCGGCCCGGTGTCACGGCCGCCGCCGTGGACGCGGCAGCTCGAAACCCGTTGATCGAGGCAGGTTTCGGCGCCGCCTTCGTCCACCGCACCGGCCACGGCATCGGCCTCTCGGTGCACGAGGAGCCCTACATCGTGGCGGGCAACGACCTCGTCCTGCAGCCGGGCATGGCCTTCAGCGTCGAGCCCGGCATCTACTTCCGCGGCGAGTGGGGCGCGCGGATCGAGGACATCGTCGTCGTCACGGAAGACGGCAGCGAGTCGCTGAACAACCAGCCGCACGGCCTCACGGTGTTGTGACGCACGGATGCGGTCGCCGCAGTGCGACTAGGCGGTGGCGCCGTTGCCTTCGGTAGCCGGTGCGACGAGGGTACTGCTGGACAGCACGCGCCGGACCTGGATGGCGATCACCACCCGGGTCGGGTTCTCTCTGGGGACCCGGTAGCGGCCCGCGTACCGCTGCACCGCGTCGGCGACACTGTCGGGGTCGTCGAGCACGGTCGCCGGGCCTTCCAGCGTGATCCACCGGATGCCGTCGACCTGGCTGACCGCCGCGTATCCCGAACGGCGCACGTTGCGCACCTTCACCGAGCCGTCGTTGGTGATCACGCGCGCGATCCCGGCGTCTCGGTCCCAGGTGAACCCGACCGCCACCACGTGCGGCGTCCCGTCCGCCCGCAACGTCGTCAGCGTGGCGAGATGCCGCTCGGCGACGAACTCGAGGGCGGCGGTCGACAATTCAGCAGTAGTGGTCGGCATTCTCCGACCGTAGCCTCCGCCGTCTGATGAGCGCACCCGGAGGTCGTGCAGCGCCGGATCGTCGAGCAGGCGGTGACACCGGGTCACCGGGGTATGCGACGCCGCGGCGGGGCAATGACAGACTGTGGCGCATGGGAACGCGTGGGTTGGTGGACGGGGCCGTGCTGCTCCTGGGCGGGCGTAGCGAGATCGGGCTGGAAGTGGCGCGGCGCTTGGCGCCGGGACGGGTGGTGATTCTCGGGGCGCGGCGCAGCGACGAGCTGGCCGAACAGTGCGCGGAGATCGCGGCTGCCGGTGCGAGCGCTGTGCACACGATCGAGTTCGACGCCGACGACAGCGCGAGTCATCCGGCGCTGCTGGAGAAGGTCGCCGCCGAGCACGGACGGATCGGTATCGCGGTGCTGGCGTTCGGCGTGCTCGGCGATCAGCGGCGTGCCGAGAAGGACCCCGCCCACGCGACGGCGATCCTGCACACCGACTTCGTCGCGCAGGCCAGTGTCCTCACCGTCCTGGCGAATTTGCTGCGCACGCAAGGCGAAGGGCAGCTCGTGGTATTCAGCTCGGTGGCGGGCGTCCGGGTCCGGCGTGCCAACTACGTCTACGGATCTGCCAAGGCCGGACTCGACGGATTCGTCAGCGGCCTCGCGGACGCGTTGCACGGCAGCGGTGTTCGGCTGCTGCTGGTCCGTCCCGGCTTCGTCATCGGGCGGATGACCGAGGGCATGTCCCCGGCCCCGTTCTCGAGCACCCCCGGCCAGGTCGCCGACGCCGTGGTCAAGGGCTTGCGCCGCGGCGCGGGCCGGGTCTGGGTGCCCCGGATCCTGCAGCCGGTGTTCTTCGCGATGCGCCTGCTGCCCCGGCCGATCTGGCGCCGGATGCCACGGTGAGTGCCGCAGCGCCCCTGCCGTGGACCGGGCCGCCGATCGCGGTAGTCGGGATCGGCGCCGATGGCTGGGACGGTCTCGGTCGCGCCGCCCGCGAAGCCGTCGGCGACGCCGAGATCTTGTTCGGTTCCACGCGACAGCTCGCGCTCGTGCCCGAGGCGGTGACGGCGACGCGGGTGAACTGGCCTTCGCCGTTGCTGCCCGCGCTACCCGAACTGCTCGAGCGGCACAGCGGGGCGCGGCTGTGCGTCCTGGCCAGCGGCGATCCGATGTTCCACGGAATCGGCGTGACCCTGGCCCGGCTGTTCGGAGCGGGTGCGCTGCGGGTCTTGCCGCAGCCGTCGTCCGCGTCACTGGCCTGCGCCCGCCTGGGCTGGTCACTCGCGGAAACGCCGGTGGTGAGCGTGGTGGGGCGGCCGTTGGTGACGGTGCTGCCCGAACTGGCCGACCGCAGGCGGCTGCTGGTGCTCAGCGCCGACGAGCACACGCCGCCGGTGCTTGCGCGGTTGCTAGGGCGGCACGGTTTCGGCGCCTCCGAGCTGACCGTCCTCGAGCAATTGGGCGGCCCGGCCGAACGTCTGCACACCGGTCTGGCGAACAAGTGGGATCGCCCACCCGGCGACCCGCTGAACATCGTCGCGATCAACTGCGTTGCCGACCCCGACCAGCCTCGGGCCACACGGCTGCCCGGCCTGCCGGACGAGTTGTTCGGCGGCGACGGCCAGCTGACCAAGCACGAGATCCGCGCGCTGACGCTCGCGGCGCTGGCACCCGCCCCGGGCGAACTGCTGTGGGACGTCGGCGGCGGGTCCGGCAGCATCGCGATCGAATGGTGCCGCGCGCATCCGGCGAACCGTGCCGTCACGTTCGAGCGGCTCGAGCGCCGACGGCTGCAGATCTCCGACAACGCGGCCGCTCTGGGCGTCCCGCACATCGTGATCCGCGGCGAGCTGCGCGCCGAACTCGCTGGCGACGCTGAAATCGCCTCGCCTGACGCGATTTTCGTCGGCGGCGGCCTGACTCAGGATGACCTGCTCGAGACATGTTGGGCGCAGCTGCGACAAGGCGGCAGGCTCGTCGTGAACGCGGTCACCGCCGAATCGGAATCGCTGCTGCTCAACTGGGCATCCGCCCAGGGCGGCGCGTTGCGGAAGTTCCAGATCTACCGCGGCGAACCGCTGGGGGCCTTCACCGCGTGGCGGCCCCAGCTCCCGGTCGCACAGTGGTCGGTGACGAAAAAGCGCGACATCGGGCCGGTATTCCCCACCGATGGGTGAACGCGTTATCGGTCACGGGGTAGGGTCGGGGCCGAGTTCCGGTCATGATCGGAAATCCGGTTCCTGTTGGGGAGATAGATGAAATACAAGAAGTTCGCCGCTACCGCATTGTTGGCCGTCGCCGCCACCGGAGTCACCGCCGGTACCGCCTACGCCGCGCCCACGCCGCCCGCGGTGCAGGACCAGCCGGCCGCGGAGCCCACGGTCACCGGCACCGACCAGGGCGTCGGCTACACGCTGCGGCTGGCCGAGGCGGGTAAGTCGGTGGTCACCAGCGTGACCGGCGGCGCGTTCGACGTCGATGCCGACAATCACTCGGTCACCCTGAAGAATTCCGCGGGCGAGACCGTCACCACGATTCCGCTCACCGCGACGGCCAAGGGCCAAGAGGTCCAGATCGCCGCGAACGTCGCCGACGAGGGCAGGCAGCTCACGCTGACGCCGCAGGTCGCTCCGACCGCGAACGCGCCGGTCGCTGCCGAATTCATCGGCGCACAGGAGTGGTTCTTCGCCGAGTTGCAGCGCGCCTCGCTCGGTGCCCTGGTCGGCGGCCTGATCGGCGCCGCCGTCGGCATCGTCTTCTTCGGCGTCGGCATCCTGCCCGGCGCCGTGCTCGGCGCGCTGATCGGCCTGGCCGTCGCGGGCGGCCCGTCGCTGCTGAACGCGGGTATCGCCTACTTCAGCGGCCAGCCCTGAGAATTCTGATTCTGGGCGGCACCCGGGAAGCCCGGGACCTCGCCCACATCGCTTCCGGCGAGCGAGGATTCGAGATCGTGTCCTCGCTCGCCGGTCGTGTGCGTGCGCCCCGGTTGCCCGAGGGCGCGGTGCGGGTCGGTGGCTTCGGTGGCGCGGAGGGACTGCGTTCCTGGATCGCGGACAACGACGTGACCGCTGTCGTGGACGCCACCCATCCATTCGCGGCGGCCATCAGTGCCAACGTCGCTGCGGCCGCAGGTGATTCGGGTGTGCCGCTGCTGTGCCTGCGGCGGCCGAACTGGCCGGACCGGCCGGGGGATCGATGGGTGCGGGTGCCCGATCTCGCCGCGGCGGCGCAGGTGACCGCGACGCTCGGCGAGCGTGTGTTCCTGACCATCGGCCGTCAAGGCGTGGACGCCTTCGCGGGACAGCAGCGGCAGTGGTTCCTGATCCGAGCCATCGATCCGCCAGCGGGACCGTTGCCGCCTCGACGCGAAATCCTGCTCGCCCGAGGACCTTTCAAGCTCGAGAACGAATCGCGGCTGATCGCACAGCACCGGATCGATGTGCTCGTCACCAAAGACAGCGGCGGCGATCAGACCGAAGCGAAGCTGGCCGCCGCCGGCGAGGCCGGAATTCCGGTCGTCGTGATCGACCGCCCGCCGCTGCCGGAGGGCGTGCAGGTCGTGGAAACCGTTGCCCAGGCGATGGATTGGCTGCGCGAGAAACGAATCGAGCTCGGGCGCGGTTGATCCCTGGCGTGCTCGTATCTCGGAAAGAGCCGTCGCGACCTGTGACGATCAACGGCCGAGAAGCTCGGGCAGGTGATCGAACCAGTCCAGCACCGCCCGCTCGTAGCGGATCCCGAAATCCAATGTGGCGCGGGCGAAAGCCGACATCGTCTCCGGATCCTCGGCGAGGTACCGCGCCAGCCGCTCCTGGTGGATATCCCGGTTGGCCGCGATGATGCCGTCGAGCCGATCACGGTCCAGATGTTCGCCGAACGACAGTGTGAGCAGCAGCGGCACCCGGATGGTCTCGCCGCCGGGATCGCGGGCCACCCATTCCAGGAACGCCTCTCGCCCGGCGTCGGTGATGTGATACGGCGTGCGTTCTCGCGCGCCGGTCTCGCCCTTCTCGACCAGTCCAGCCGCGTCCATGGCGGCGAGCTCCCGATAGACCTGACTCTGCGTGATCGTCCAGAAGTCGCCGATGCGGTCTTGCGCCGTGGCCACCAGGTCCCACCCCGACATGGGACCTTCGTGCAGAAATCCGAGCAACGACGCCGCCGTGGAGTTCAGCGACTTGCGCGTGGTCGTAGCGTTGGTCAACGACTGCTCCCTTCTGCTGAACATTCCATAGTGGAATGTTACCGGAACGGGTGGACTACGCGCTTCCGGCCAACCGGTCGAGCCGGGCGAGCACCTCGGTCATGCCCTCCTCCAGTCGCGACTGGCCCTGTTCCAATCGTGTCTGCGCCTGTTCCAGCCTGGCCTGACCCTGTTCCAACCGGATCTGCCCTTTTTCCAGCACCGTGACCCGCCGGTTGAGCTCGCCGACACGGTCGTGCAGCCCGCTGACGTCCTCGCGCAACTCACCGACGCTCTCCTGCAGTCCGCCGACGTTCTCGCGCAGCTCGCCGACGTCCTCACGAAGCTCTGTGACAGCATTCTCGATCTTCTCCACCCGCCGGTCGAGCCGATCGATGCCGTCCAGTGCTTTCCGGGTGAGTCCCGCGAGTTCGCCCAAGACGACGCCCTGCTCGTCGAGCGATTGCTCGGTCGCGGTGGCCCGTGCCTCCAAGGCTCGCGTGCGCAGCGTCAACTCCGCCAGTGTCGCGGCCAAGTTCCCTCCCATCTCCGGTGCGTCAGGCGATCCTACGCGTTGTCGGCCGCCGCGTCGCGGATCGTCCCGTAGCGCCGGGAGGTGTAGACGCGGGTACCGTGGCCGGTCGCGAACGCGGTCGTGGTCGACGCGCCGATGATCAGCAGCGTGCGCATGTCCACCTCGGCGGGGTCGAGATCGCCGAGCGTCACCACGCGCACCGACTCGGCCGGCCCGCCGACGTCACGCCCGACGACGACGGGCGTATCGGGCTTGCGGTGCTCCAGCAGCAGGTCCCGCATCGCGCCGACCTGCCAGGTGCGCTGCGATGACGCCGGGTTGTAGACCGCGATGGCCATGTCGGCCGCCGCGACGGCGGAAAGACGTTCTGCCACGACATCCCATGGCTTGAGCCGATCGGAGAGCGAGATCATCGCATAGTCGTGTCCGAGCGGCGCACCGACCCGGCTCGCCACCGCGTTGGCCGCGGTGAGTCCGGGAAGCACCCGTACCGGCACCTCGCGCCACCGCGGGTCCGCTGCTTCTTCCAGCACGGCCGCCGCCATCGCGAAAACCCCTGGGTCACCCGAGGAAACGACCGCTACCCGCGCGCCCCGCGTGGCCAGATCCAAGGCCATGGCCGCGCGCTCGGACTCCACCCGGTTGTCGCTGGCGTGGCGGCGCTGGCCAGGTCGTGGTGGCACCCGGTTCAAGTAGGTGGTGTAGCCGACCAGATCGGTGGCGTCCGCCAATGCCGCGCGCACCTCGTCGGTGGTCCATTCCGGCGCGCCGGGACCCAGTCCAACGACGACGACCTCGCCGACTCGCCCGGTCGCTGCCGCATGGGTCATCGGCTGACAGGCAGCTGGATTCGGCTCGGCGCTGGGCAGCGGCGTAGTCGGTTCCGGGCCCGGAACAAGGGTGATGGAGAAGTAGGGGACCTCTGTGTCGTCCACCGCGTCGGCGTGCAGGACGCGCTGCTCGGTGGTGCTCGCGCGCTCGACGTAATAGGCGCCGGAGAGCCGGCCCGAATCGGCAAGAGCCTGGCGCACACCGGGATAGGTGCGGCCGAGCTTCATGATCGCGGCTGCGTCGGTCGCTCGGAGGCGCCGGGTGAGTTCGTCCACCGGCATGGTGCCCGGCAGCACCGTGAGCACCTGTTCGCCTTCGACCAGCGGCGTGCCCAACGCGGCCGACGCCGCGCTCACCGAGGTGATACCCGGGATGATCTCGGTCTCGAACCGGTCGGCCAGCCGGCGGTGCATGTGCATGTAGGAGCTGTAGAACAGCGGGTCACCCGCGGCGAGCAACGCCACCGAGCGGCCCGCTGCCAGGTGCGCGGCCAGGCGCTCGGCGGCGTGTTCGTAGAACTCGTCGATCGCGCCTTGGTAGCCGCCGGGATGGTCGGTGGTCTCGGTGGTCACCGGGTAGACGAGGTGCTCCTCGAGCTGACCCTGGCGCATGTACGGCGCGGCGATGCGGCGGGAGATGCTGCGACCGTGGCGCGCACTGTGGAACGCGATGACGTCCGCCGCCTCGATCACCTTGGCCGCCTTGACCGTCACCAGCTCCGGATCGCCGGGGCCGAGTCCGACGCCCCACAGTTTCCCCGGTGCGCTCATTCCTGTTCGCTCGCAATCGCGTTCAGCGCGGATGCGGTGATCGCGCTGCCGCCGCGCCTGCCGCGGACCGTGAGGTACTCGATGCCGCCGGTCGCGATCAGCGCGTCCTTGGATTCGGCGGCTCCGACGAATCCGACGGGAATGCCGAGCACGGCGGCGGGCCGGGCTGCGCCCGCGTCCAGCAGATCGAGCAGATGGAACAGCGCCGTCGGCGCGTTGCCGATCGCGACGACGGCGCCCTCGAGGCGGTCGCGCCACAGTTCGAGCGCGGCAGCGGAGCGGGTGGTGCCCAGAGCGGACGCCAATTCGGGGACGCGCGGATCGGCGAGGGTGCACACCACCTCGTTGTCGGCGGGCAGTCGTTTTCTGGTCACACCGGAGGCGACCATGGTCGCGTCACACAGAATCGGCGCGCCCGCACGCAGCGCAGCCCGCGCCGCCGCGACGACCCCGGGCGAGAAGGCGATGTCCTCGGCGAGATCTACCTGGCCACAGCCGTGGATCATCCGCACCGCCACTTGCGCCACGTCCGGCGGAAACCGGCTGAGATCGGCCTCGGCGCGGATGGTCGCGAACGAGCGACGGTAGATCTCGGCCCCGTCGGTCAGGTAGCTGGCACGTACGTCGGACATGCGCTCCACCCTATGGGTGCGGGTCCGGACCGGGCGGTCCGGGTTGCGGGGTGCACCGCCGCACGATGTTTCGCCCGGATGACGTTGCCCGCTCAGGTTCGCGGACGCTCGAGGATCCGGGACATGACGATCGAACTCCGCGTGCGTCCGACGCGCGCGTTCTCCCGGATCCGCTCCACGGTCACCTCGATCTCGGCCATGTCGGTGGCCATCACGTGCACCAGCGCGTCGGCCTCCCCCGCGATGGTCCACACGCCGACCACCTGCGGGATCGGTTCCAGGCTGCGTTTCAATTCGGCGGGGGAGATGTTGTCGCGGTAGTAGACCTCGACGTATGCCTCCGTCTTCCAGCCCAGCGCGGCCGGGTTGACCAACGCGGTGAATCCGGTGATCTGCTTGTTCGCGACCAACCGATCGACCCGCCGCTTGACCGCCGGCGCGGACAGCCCGACCGCGCTGCCGATCTCCTGGAACGAGGCGCGCGCGTGCTTCAGCAGCTGTTCGAGAATCCGCCGATCGAGGTCGTCCACATCACATCCTCAGTGGTTTGCGCAATGATCAGTAGTTCTACGGCCGAAATACGCAATAAATCGTTGTTTCTGACGCAATAGTAGTCGACTTACCTTCGTCTCAGCTGAAAGTCCCCGCTGACCTCCGGGAGTTCCGTTGACGTCTGTAGCCACCCTCCAAGTCGAGGCCGCCGCCCGTGGTTCGTCGCCGCGCCGATTCGTCATGTGCCGACCCGATTACTTCGACGTCACCTATTCGATCAACCCCTGGATGAATCCCGCCGAACCCGTCGACCGCGACCTGGCGATCCAACAGTGGGAGACGCTGCGCGCCACCTATGCGGCATACGGGCACACGGTCGAGGTGGTGTCCGGCATCCCGGGCCTGCCCGACATGGTGTTCGCAGCCAACGGTGGTCTGATCGTCGGCGACCGGGCGATGTCGGCCCGCTTCACGCACCGGGAACGCGCTGCCGAAGGTCCCGCCTACCACGAATGGTTCGCCGCGGCCGGGCTGCCGAATCTTGTGGCCGCCAAGGAATTGAACGAAGGGGAAGGTGATTTCCTTCTGGTCGGTGATCGGCTCTTGGCAGGTATGGGATTCCGCAGTTCGCTTGCGGCGCACGAGGAGGTGTCGCGGCACTTCGGTCTGCCGGTGGTGTCCCTGGAATTGGTCGACCCGCGCTTCTACCACCTGGATACGGTGCTGCTTCCGCTGGACGATCGCACCGTCGCCTATTACCCGCCCGCCTTCAGCCCGGCGGCCCGCGCGATTCTCGCCGAGCTTTACCCCGACGCTATCGTGGCGACCGACGAGGACGCGGCGGTGCTCGGATTGAACGGTGTCTGCGACGGTGTCAACGTATTCCTCAGCAGCCGCGCCACCGATCTGAGCGAATCCCTGCGCGAGCGCGGCTACCACCCGGTCGGGATCGAGATGTCCGAGCTGCTCAAGGCGGGCGGATCCGTCAAGTGCTGCACCCTCGAGATCCATGGAAGGTGACGCAGGCCTGGCGACGATCAGCCGATGCGGTAACCCTCGTCTGTCGCGACGATATCGGTGACCTGATCCCGGGGGCGGCCGCAGCGGCGGTCGCAGCCGGACCAATGTTGACGCCCGGCCACCGAAATATCCGTAGCGGCGATCCGGGGAGGCTCCGAGACTTGCCGCGGCGCAGCCTTTTCGGGGTCGGCATCCCGGTCATTCGCTCCATGCTCGAGGGGGTAGGCCGCGGGCAGCACACGACCCGTGTCGACCGCCTCGGATACATCGGCCCGGACGTCGGTATGCGACTTCGCGCAACCGGGTTGCCCGGCGCAGGCGCTGACCAGAAGCCATGGCGAGTCGGCGTCGAAGATCAAACCCATCGGGGCCAGCACGCGCACGACCTGCTCGGCAGCCCACGCCTCGAGGTCGGCCACCACCAGGCCGCGCCACGGCGTGACGACGATCGGTCGCTCGACCGCGGCGAGGAATTCGGCGGTGCGGGCGGGCAGGCAGCCGAGGCGCACACCGGCGCCGAGGCCGACCAACCCGTCTTCCTGCTCCAGCCAGCCGATCGGAAGGCTTCGGCGCACGGGTAATTCGAGCCGATCTGCGACCGGGGAGAGCCCGAGGAGATCGACCACCCGATCAGCGCCCTGTTCGATGTCGTGCAACCGCCACCGTCCCGCGTCCTCGCCGCGCAGATCCAGGAATCCGTGCGCCGCGGCCAGCATGACCTCGATCGTGTCGGCGGCTCGGAGACGGACGCCGCTGTCGCGGCCCGCCAGGAGGAGCGCGAACTCCTCCGCGCCGATCGCATGCACCCCGATGTCGGCGCCGAGCCCGCTGACGTCGCCGCGACCGTCGTCGAGGGTGAACAGCACCCGGCCGGGCAATTCGGCCAGCCGTGGCGCGGCGAGCAGACCGGCGTCCAGCGCGGGGCCCAGCGCGCGCAGGTCCGCCAGGCCGCCGACGCGTCCGGACAGCGGCGAGGCGATGATGTTGCGCACCCGCTCGTGCGTGTGGCTGGGCAGGAGCCCAACGGCGGCGAGCCGGTCTGTCAACGCCGCCGCGTCGCGTACCTGCCGCAATTGGATGTTGCCGCGAGAGGTGAGTTCGATGTTCCCGTCCGCCAGGTCACGGGCTGACTCCGCCAGCGCCTGCAACTGAGCGGGGTTCAGCAGGCCACCGGGCACCCGGATCCGCGCCAGGGGACCGTCGGCTGCCTGGTGCAGCCGCAGCACACCTGGGCAGGAATCCGGACCACGTCGTGTCATAGCTGGTCCAGCCTACGGACCCGTCACCACGGCACCTCTGGCGCATCCACCCGAGGAGCGCCGGCGCACTCGCTGCCGGAGGCGGCCGGGAGACGGGTCACTTGGTGATGGAGTCCATCCAGTCGATCACGGCGGACCGATAGTCGGCGGTGTTGCGTGCGATATTGACCGAGTGGCCGCTACCGGGGAGCACGAAGGTCCGCAACCGTGCGGCCGGACCGAAGAACGGCGCTTCGGCGGCGAGCAGCGTCTCGGCATTCGCGCAGACCGCGTAACCAGGTCCGCAGGACAACCGGTCCGAGCTGCCGTTGACGATCAGGACCGGGGCGCTGATGAAGTTGTTCATCGGCGGCAGGGTGGAGGTCAGCCCGTCGGGATATTCCGTCGGCGAGAAGACCTCCTTGGTCGCTTCGTCGACCGCGAGGACCTCGGGGTCGGCGGTCTCGGGCGCGAAGAAACTGCGTGCGCGGGTTCCGGGCCGCGTGGCGAGGTAGCCGGGATCGTATCCGCGCCCGGCGAACTGGGGATCCTCGGCGGCTCGATGGTAGGTCGCGATCACGCCGAGAACTTCGGAAACGTTGAGGGCGTGGGAGAACCCGGTGAGCAAGACGCCGTCGACGTCCTGGTAGGTGCTCGCCTCCATGACGTCGATACCGGAGCTGAGCGAATGGCCACCGGTGATGACCTTGCCGAACGGCGGCGCGCCCGCCAGTCCCCGGCGCAGGGCCTGGACGATGTCGTGCAAGGCGCGCGCGGACACCGATGCCGTCACCTGCGTGCTGGGCGGCCTGGTGCTCGCGCCGTTACCGAGCCGATCGACCACGAGTGTCGCGTAACCCGCGGCATTCATCGCGCGCCGGAAGTTGTAAGTCTCCGGGGCGTAGGGGAAATCCCAGTACGTGTGGTTGTAGTTGGAACCCGCGATCAGAACCATGACGGTGTCGGTCGGCTGCGCTGTGGGAACGCATAACGTACCCGCCATCACCCCGAGCGGCACCGGAATGGAGACCGATTCACAGCGATCCGGCGGCGTATCCTCCGCGTCGGCCACGCCTGGCGTGAGACAGAGCACCACTGCCGCAGCGGCAGCGAGGATCGACCGTACCGAGATTCGCACGCGACGCAGGCTATGCGCGGACCACTCTACGCGCAATACCGGACCTCGGGTTGGCATCGTTTCGTAACGCTCACTGCGCCAATGCCTTTCAATTCTCATGCGGACAGGTGCGACAGCTGCCGAAACCGCGCACCGAGCCGTCGCCCGCAGAGAACGGTTCGGCCGTATCCCACCGCAGCCGACGAGTCGACGGCCGGTCGTGTGTCGAGGTATCCGGCGAACGCCGCTACCGCGCATAATGATCCGTGGCTATCGCGGAGTAGAGCCGCATGATGTCCCGGCCGCCAGCAACATCTGGACGCCCGGGGCGACCCGGTGAACTGAGGAGCGCGGGAACATGGGGTCGATGGAGCAAGGGGCGGGCACGCGGGCGGTGCACTTCGTCGGAAGTTTTCCGGCCGAGAGTACGGATGTCGCGATGCGGGCGATGCTCGATGGCGCGGGTCCGCGGTTGCGTACCCTGCCGACGGGAGAGGCTCGGCGTTACGAGTTCTACATCCAGCCGATCATCGAAGATTTGGTGTCCCAAGGAGTCTTGGAGGTGCGGAAACCCGGCGCGTGGCAGTCGAGCAGGGACCGCACGATTCATCGCGTCGCGCGCGGGACCGAATTGAGCGGTGACGCCCTGGATCTCGGGTACCTCAGGGAGGCCGAGGAGGCATGGCCGACATTCCGGAAGTTGCGCGAGGACCGGCAGTTGCCCGATCTCGCCTTGCAGATCGGCATGCCGACCGATTTCACGCTCACGTTCATCGCCTTGGGGGCGTCCGGGATCCGGCCCCACCGGCAAGCGTTCATCGACGCCACCGTGCGCGACATCACCGCGATTCGCGAGCTGGCCGGTGAGGACGTCGTCGTGCAACTCGAGGCCACCGCGGAACTGGTGTTGTTGGCCAAGGCGCAGCCGTTCCATCGCCAGGTGGACCGGCTGCTGGGATTGGGCCGCGGTATCGCCGCGCTGGCCGCGGCGGCTCCTGCGGGAACTCGATTCGGGGTACACCTCTGCCTGGGCAGTCTGCGCAACAAAGCCCGCGGGAAGCTGCGCGACGCGCGGCCGTTCGTGGATCTGGCCAATTCCGTCGTCCGGCATTGGCCGCACGGGCGGGTCCTGGAATACCTGCACGGACCCTTCGCGGCGGGCGACAGACCACCCTCGGCGAAGACCGAATTCTATGCGCCGCTGGCTGACCTGTCCCTCTGCGAAGGCACCGATTTCTATGCCGGATTGGTGCACGACATTCCCAGCGAGGAACAGCAATTGGAGACATTGGCGGTTATCGAGCACGCACTCGGACGCCCAGTCGACGGGGTCGCCAGCGCTTGCGGACTCGGCCGTCGCCCCCGTCCGGTCGCTGATGTGCTCATGGCGCGGGCTGATGCGCTGGCGGGGGCACCGGACAACTGAGTCCGTTCCTTCCGCGTCGGTGTCGGATGGCCGCTCCCGGAAGGCTATCGAGCCAACGGATCCATGTGTCCTGGGAGGGCTCTGACAGCTGATTGTGTGCAGTTCTGCTGTCGATACCGCTGATTGTCCAGCGCGGCAGTGCTGTGCGTTGGTCCGGAGCGCGTGATCTACCGGCGTGACGCCGAGCATCGTGTTGGCGCGACGAACGGCCAGAAGACTGGCACCGCAAGATCTTTCGAGTCACAGGTTCAGTGCGCGCACACTACAGTGGCTCGGCGCCGACATCGGCTTCCTCACGACAGGGCGCGTCACCTGCAGGTGACAGTTTGTTACGATTTGGTCAAGGACACGGAGAGGTACGGTGTCGAGCATGGAGCGAGCACCGCGTGGCGTCGATCCCACCACGCCGAACTCCGCTCGGGTGTACGACTATCTGCTCGGCGGCAAAGACAACTATGAGGTGGACCGGGCAGTCGCCCGTCGCATGCTCTCGATCGCGCCCGACACCAGGACCTTGGCCTGGTTCAGCCGCCAATTCCTGGTAAACGCAGTCCAATTGGCGGCCGAGGCGGGCGTTCGGCAGTTCATCGATCTCGGTGCGGGTATCCCGACCTCGCCCAATGTCCACGAGGTTGCGCGCAAGACCGATCCGTCGGCGCGGGTGGTGTACGTCGACTTCGACCCGGTCGTGTACGCGCACTGCAATGCTCTGCTGGCCGCTTCGGACGGCGTGGCGGCAATGCTGGGCGATGTCCGCAGGCCGGACGACATCCTGGACCGGTTGGCATCCGGGAAGCTGATCGACTTCGACGAGCCGGTCGCGATCACGCTGGTCGGCGTTCTGCACTTCGTGATGGACGACGAACACCCCGCCGAGATCGTCGCCCGATTCCGCGACGCGATGGCCCCGGGAAGCTATCTGGCCTTCACGCACGGCTCGGACAGCAGCGATCCGGAATTCATCAGTCAGTCGTCGGCGGACACCGCCAAGTCCTCGGCGCAGGTGAGGTATCGATCCGCGGCGCGGGTCGCCTCGTTCTTCGACGGCTTCGACATGCTCGATCCCGGCGTGGTTCCCTTGCAGCGGTGGCTCGACGACGACCTGCCCGCCACGCGGCTGGTGCTCCTGGGCGGAGTAGTCCGCAAAGCGTGACGCGCGCGCGACGGCTAAGGTCGGCGTATGTCCGAAATCTCTTCTCTCGCTGACCGGCTTGCCGTCGTCGACGTGATCACCAAGATGTTCGTCTACACCGATCAGCGGCGGTGGGAAGCGTTGTCGGCGGAGGTGTTCACGCCGAAGGTCGATTTCGACGGCGGGTTCGGCGGGCCGGTCGGAGAGCGGGCCGCGGCCGACATCATCGAGGACTGGCGCACCGGACTCGCCGACCTGGACGGCGTCCACCATCAGTCCGGCAACCACCTGATCGACCTGCACGGCGACACGGCGACCGTGCACGCCGACGCGATCGCCGTGCACGTGAAGAACGCCGCCGTCAACGGCAAGACGCGCACGTTCGTCGGCAGCTACTCGATCGGCACCGAGCGCACCGCGGAAGGATGGCGGGTCAACCGGTTCCATTACCGCCTCAAGGTGATCGACGGAAACGCCGACCTGACCTAGCTCCCTGGGCAAGAGGGGTCGGCCCGGCGCTCTCGTCGGCCCCGATCGTCGTCCGCGGGCGACCCCGACCGAATCCACCACCTCGCCTCAGCGCGTCATTCGTCGACGGCTTCCTGGCGGCTCCCGGTACGGCACGACCACATGCCGACGAACCCGGCCCCGGCGGCAGGTAGCATCGGCATGCTCGGCGGACGACGAGGAAACCGGTGGAAATCCGGTGCGGTCGCGCCACTGTAGAAAGCCAGACCCTCTCCGGCGAGCAGCGAACCCCCGATGGGCGCGTCACCCGAGGAAGGCTGCCACCGTGATTGTGCTGTTGTCCACGTCCGACACCGATCTGCTGAGCGCGCGCGCCAGCGGCGCCGACTACCGGTGGGGCAATCCGGCCCGACTTCTGGTCGACGACCTACCCGGTCTGCTCGACGGCGCCGATCTGGTGATCGTGCGGATCCTCGGCGGCAAGCGGGCGTGGGAGGACGGGCTGGAGGTGCTGCGCGCGAGCGGCGTGCCGCTGGTCGCGCTCGGTGGCGAGCTCGCGCCGGATGCCGAGCTGATGGAATGCTCCACCGTGCCGGGCGGCGTCGCGGCCGACGCCCACAACTACCTCGCCGCCGGCGGCCCGGAGAACCTGCGCCAGCTGCACAACTTCCTGTCCGACACCGTGCTGCTCACCGGGCACGGCTTCGAGCCGCCGATCCAGTTGCCGGGCTGGGGCGAACTGGACCGGGTCGCGGCGGCGCCGGTCGACGGCCCGACCGTCGCGGTGATCTACTACCGTGCCCAGCATCTCGCGGGCAATACCGTCTACGTCGACGCACTGTGCACCGCGATCGAACAGGCGGGCGCGCGTCCGCTGCCGCTGTTCTGCGCGTCGCTGCGCACCGCCGAACCCGAGCTGCTCGCGACCCTGCGCCGGGCCGACGCGCTGGTGGTGACAGTGCTGGCCGCGGGGGGCACCAAACCGGCCACCGCCTCCGCGGGCGGCGAGGACGAGGCGTGGGACGTCGGTGCGCTCGCCGACCTGGACATACCCATCCTGCAAGGCCTCTGCCTGACCACCGGCCGCGCCCAATGGGAGGCCAACGACGACGGCCTGTCCCCGCTGGACGTCGCGACCCAGGTCGCGGTGCCGGAGTTCGACGGCCGGATCATCACGGTGCCGTTCTCGTTCAAGGAATTCGACGCCGACGGGCTGTCGACCTACGTCCCCGACGCCGAGCGCGCGGCCCGCGTCGCGGGCATCGCGACCCGCTACGCCCGGCTGCGCCACATCCCCGCCGCGCGCAAACGCGTCGCGATCATGCTGTCGGCCTACCCGACCAAGCATGCCCGCATCGGCAACGCCGTCGGTCTGGACACCCCGGCCAGCGCGATCCGCCTGCTCACCGAGATGCGCGCCGCCGGTTATGACCTCGGCGCGCCGGGCGAGGTCCCCGGGCTGGACGAGCACGATGGCGACGCCCTCATTCACGCCCTGATCGCGGCGGGCGGCCAGGATCCGGACTGGCTGACCTCCGAGCAGCTGGCGGGCAACCCGATCCGCATCAGCGCCGCGGCCTACGCCGCCTGGTTCGACACCCTGCCCGCCGACCTGCGTGACGCCGTCGTCGAGGCATGGGGCCCGCCGCCCGGCGAACTCTACGTCGACCGCTCGTCCGATCCGGACGGCGAGATCGTCATCGCCGCACTGCGTTTCGGCAATGTCGTGCTGATGGTGCAGCCGCCGCGCGGCTTCGGCGACAACCCCGTCGCGATCTACCACGATCCCGACCTGCCACCCAGCCATCACTACCTGGCCGCGTACCGGTGGCTCAGCGCCCCCGACGGGTTCGGCGCCGACGCGATGGTGCACTTGGGCAAGCACGGAAACCTGGAGTGGCTGCCGGGCAAGACGCTCGGCATGTCGGCCTCCTGCGGCACCGATGCGGCGCTCGGCGACCTGCCGCTGATCTATCCGTTCCTGGTGAACGATCCGGGTGAGGGCACCCAGGCCAAGCGACGTGCGCACGCCACCCTGGTCGATCACCTGATCCCCCCGATGGCCCGCGCCGAAAGCTACGGGGACATCTCGCGGCTGGAGCAGCTGCTCGATGAGCACGCCAACATCTCCGCACTCGACCCGGCCAAGCTGCCCGCCATCCGCCAGCAGATCTGGACGCTGATGCGCGCCGCCAAGATGGACCACGACCTCGGCCTCACCGAGCGCCCGGACGAGGACTCCTTCGACGACATGCTGCTGCACGTCGACGGCTGGCTGTGCGAGATCAAGGACGTCCAGATCCGCGACGGTCTGCACGTGCTCGGCCAGGCGCCCGTGGGAGAGGGGGAGCTCGACCTGGTGCTGGCCATGCTCCGCGCGCGCCAGCTGTGGGGCGGTGAGCGCACCGTGCCCGGCCTGCGCGAAGCGCTCGGGCTCGACGAGTCGGGCAGCGAGGCGCGCGAGCGCGTCGACGCGGTGGAGGGCAGCGCCCGCGCACTCGTCGCGGCATTGCAGGCAGCGAACTGGTCGCCGGACGCGGTCGACGGCATCACCGACAATCCCGAGGTCCGGCGGGTGCTGCGGTTCGCGGCCACCGAGGTTGCGCCGCGTCTACGGCAGACCGGCGTGGAGCTCGACCGGGTGCTGCACGCGCTCGACGGCGGCTTCATCCCGGCGGGCCCGAGCGGCTCGCCGTTGCGCGGCCTGATCAACGTCTTGCCGACCGGACGCAACTTCTACTCGGTCGACCCCAAGGCCGTGCCGTCGCGGCTGGCCTGGGAGACCGGCCAGGCCATGGCGGAGTCGCTGCTGGACCGGTACCGGGCCGACCACGGCGAATACCCGCGGTCGGTCGGCCTCTCGGTCTGGGGCACCTCCGCCATGCGCACCTCTGGCGACGACATCGCCGAAGTCCTTGCGCTGCTGGGTGTCCGGCCGGTCTGGGACGAGGCCAGTCGCCGGGTCAGCACGCTCGAGGTGATCTCGCTCGAGGAACTCGGCCGTCCCCGCATCGATGTCACCGTGCGCATCAGCGGCTTCTTCCGCGACGCCTTCCCCCACGTACTGGCCTTGCTGGATGACGCGGTCCGCCTCGTCGCGGGCTTGGACGAACCGGGCGAAGCGAACTACGTGCGCGCGCACGCCGAAGCGGACCTGGCCGAGCACGGCGACCAGCGGCGCGCCACCACCCGCATCTTCGGCTCCAAGCCGGGCACCTACGGCGCGGGTCTGCTGCAGCTGATCGACTCGAAGAGCTGGCGCACCGACGACGACCTCGCCGAGGTGTACACCACCTGGGGCGGCTACGCCTACGGCCGGGATCTGGACGGCGCGCCCGCCGCGGCGGACATGCGCGGGGCGTACCGCCGAATCGCGGTGGCGGCGAAGAACACCGACACGCGCGAACACGACATCGCCGACTCCGACGACTATTTCCAGTTCCACGGCGGTATGGTCGCCACGGTTCGCGCGCTGACCGGCAAGAATCCGGAGGCCTACATCGGCGACAGCACCAGGCCCGACGCGGTGCGCACCCGGACGCTGTCGGAGGAGACCTCGCGGGTGTTCCGTGCCCGCGTGGTGAATCCGCGGTGGTTGGAGGCCATGCGCAGGCACGGGTACAAGGGCGCGTTCGAAATGGCGGCGACCGTCGACTATTTGTTCGGCTACGACGCCACGACCAACGTCGTGGCGGACTGGATGTACGAGAAGCTCACGGAGAGTTACGTATTCGACGACGTGAACCGCAAGTTCATGGAGCAGTCCAACCCATGGGCGCTGCACGGCATAGCCGAGCGGCTGCTGGAGGCCGCCGAACGGAAACTCTGGGAGCATCCGGAACCGGACACGCTCGACCGGCTGCGCCAGGTCTACCTGGAGACCGAAGGAGAACTGGAGTAGCGGGCATCGCCATCCTCCGATCGGTCGGGTGTGCCGCGAAATACTCCGCCTAGCATGACATTTCGGGCATCGAACGCGTTCCGGAAATGGTCATGCAGAATGTCTATAATTGGTAGCATTTCACGGCTGTACCCAGGTAACGACAGATCGAATCTGCTGAGGATGGGATGGCTCATGAAGCTCAGAAAAGTGGTTGCGACCACGCTGCTGACCATTGCCGCCACCGGCGTCACGGCGGCGACCGCGTACGGCCAGGCCGAAGTATCCGACCCCGCGATCAGCGGCGTGGACCACGGTGTCGCCTACACCGCGACGGTCGCGCCGGATCGGTCGAGTGCGACGGTCACGCTCGCTTCCGGCGCGTTCGCCTTGACGCCGGACGGTATTACGGTGCTGGCACCGGACGGCGAGGTGGTCGCGTCGGTGCCGACGACCCTGCAGACCGTGATGGGCCAGCACGTCCGGGTGTCGCCGGAAATCGACGCGTCCGCGACGACGCTGACGTTGACACCGGTCGGAGCCGCTATGCCGGCGCCGGGCGCGCCGCGGTTCATCGGTGACCCGCAGAGCACGCTGGGGGGCTTGGCGATCGGCTGCGCCATCGGTGCGGCGGTCGGTCTCATCTTCTTCATCGTCGGGGTCTTCCCGGGTTGCGTGGTCGGTGGCCTCATCGGTGCCGCCGCCGGCGCAAGCCGGCCGCTCTGAGCAAGAGTTTCCGCATCGGCCGCGCTCGGTATTCCGTTTGCCGAGCGCGGCCGATGGCCTGTCACGCGAATCGCGTTGGTCCCGGCGCTATCCCTGTCCCGCCGCGCGCTGAAATCGTGCCGCGGTTGCGACGAGATGCTCGGCGAGCGCCGGCGCGTCCAAGACTTCGAAGTCGACGTCGGCGAGGCCCAGGTACAACGTCAGCAGCTGCGGCGAATCCGAACCCACATGCACAACACAGTGCTGTGGACCGTCCGGCTCGACCTCCACCGCCGCGGGTAGGCGCGCCCGGATCGCCTGCGCAGGCGCGGCCATGCGCACACGGGCGCGATAGCGCCACGTAGCCGCGTCGACCCCGCGCTCTACCCGCTCGGCGATCTCCTGCTCGGGTACGGCGCGCGGGGTGAACCGGGGACCGTTCGGAATCTTCGGCGTGATCCGGTCGACGCGGAAGGTGCGCCAGTCGTCGCGCGCGACGTCCCAGGCGACCAGGTACCAGCGGCCTCGCAAGTGCACCATCCGGTGCGGTTCCACATCCCGCCGGGACGAGGCCCCCGAATGGGTTTCGTAGTCGAAGCGCAGTCGTTCGCTCGCCCGGATCGCGCCTGCGACCGCCGTGAGTACCGCCGCGTCCACAGTCGGCTCTCCGCGACCGGGCACATGCACGGTGGCCGATGTCAGCGTCTCGACCCGTTGCCGCAATCGTGCGGGCAGCACCTGCTGCAGCTTCGCCAGCGCCCGGACCGATGTCTCCTCGATGCCGGTGACCGCGCCATTGGCGGCGGTGACCAGCCCGACCGCCACCGCGACCGCTTCCTCGTCATCGAGCAGCAGCGGCGGCAGCGCCGACCCGGCTCCGAGCCGGTACCCGCCCGCAACGCCGGGCGTGGCGTGCACCGGGTACCCGAGGGTACGCAACCGCTCGATGTCGGTGCGCACCGTTCTGGTGGAGACGCCGAGCCGCTCGGCCAGCGCGGGCCCGGTCCAGTCGCGGCGCATCTGCAAGAGCGACAGCAGCCGCAACAGCCGCGCGGAGGTTTCCAGCATCCCTCGATCATGACAGCTATCGCGGCAGCATCCGTTCCGCGACAGGGCGCGAGCTAGCCGGTCTGTGTCATGCACGGCTCGACGGCGAAGTCGAGGCCGAAGTTGTTCAAGGTCACCGGCAGCGGCGCGTCCGGGTGCGGCCGCGGCGTGGAGCGCAGCCGGAAGTCCGCCGCCGTCAACAGGTGTGCGAGCAGCGTGCTGGTGACGAAGAGGACCAGGTTGCGGCCAGGGCAGTCGGCCGGGCCCGCGCTGAACGGCACGAGTTGCGGGTACTGTTCGGCGCGGCCGTCGAGCCAGATGTCCGGGACGAAGGCGTCGGCGAAGGGCAGCAGCTCGGCGTCCCGGTGGAAGGCAGCGACCGCGATCATCAGCGCGGCGCCCGCCGCGATGGTGAAACGTTCGTCGCCGTCCCGCCATTGCGTGTCGGCGGTGATGTCGCGCAGCAACATGGGCGTGGTCGGCCACAACCGCACCGACTCGAGTACGCAGGCACGTAGATAGGCGCGCACGTCGACGCGTTCGGGATCGATGGCATCGTCGAGCGCGCGAGCATTGTGTTCCGGATGGGTGCTGAGCACCGCCAGCGCACGGCTGAGCGCGATACCCGCGGCGTCGAAGGCGAACAGCCAGTGCGGAATCTGCCCGACGGGGTCGACGGCGCCGCCCGCGGGGACCGCGGCCAGCGCGCCGGCGAGACTGTCGGGTGAAGCGGACTCCACATGCCGGTAGAGGCGATTGGTGAACTGGTCACGCTGCCTGCGATGGGCCGGAGCCAGGAACGACCAATTGCCCGCCGAGCGCAATCGGGAGAGTTCGTCGGTGAGCACGGTGTCGTCGCGTCCCCGTTCGCCGAGCACGATTCGCCGGACGAGCCGCCACCACTGGATGGTGAAGTGCCGCGCGTCCATGTGTCCACGATGCAGTGCCGACACGATCATCTCCTGCGCCTCCTCCGCGATCGCCGCCGCGAAGGGCCCCGCGAGACGATGCAGCGGCTCCCCGCTGTCGAGTGCGGCCTCGTTCAACCCTCGTCGCTGGGCGCGGATCGGACCGTCGGACAGCAGGACGCCGTGCGGCTGGAACTGCCGCAGTGCGGCACGCTTCTCCCGATTGGCGGGGTGAAAGGGGGTCGGTGCGTCGGCGAGCACCCGGCCGACGTCGGCCGGGTCGAGAATCACCACGATCCGCCGTCCCGGCACCACCAGTTCGACCGGGCCTGCGCCGAATTCGCGGCGTAGCTGCCGCACGCGCTCGATCGCCCTGGCATCGGCGCCGGTGCGTTCCAGTAAGCCCAGCACCGGCCGTCGTCGGGCGATCACTCCGGACGCCACCGAGGCGAATCCGAGATCCGCCAATGCCGCCACCGCGGGCACCCCCACCAGTCGGTGTTCGCGGTTGTCTGCCATCCGGCCTCCTCCCGGCGTGCTCGAGTCGACACGATGCCGACGTCCGGTCAGGTACCCGAGAACGCGTGGCTGAAACCGCAGGCGTGCGTGTGCGGCGCCGATGCGGCGCCGTGAAGCTCAGCGCGGGGGCGGGGTGTCGTCGACCGCCAGTGCCTCCTCGACGGTGCCGAACACCCTGAGCAACTGGTCCAACGCGGTCAGCTCGATCGGCCTGCGCGCCGCGTCGCTGGGGACCACGCGCAACCCCCCGGAACCGGCGGCTTCCGAGGCGGCCACCAGCACGCTCAGGCCCGCGGAGCCCAGGAATCCGACGTTCGACATATCGACCACGACGGCGGGTGGCGTACCACGCAGCACTTCGTCCAGCGCCGCTTGCAGGAGCGGAGCCGACGCCATGTCGATTTCGCCGTGCACGGTGACGATCACCACGTCGTCCGCGGATCGCACCTGGACCTCCAGCGCCCGGGGCGCGCCTTCGGAATTCACCATCTACCTCCCGTGTCGGCGGCGTGTCCTCGGCAGTACGCCACGTCGACCTTCGCTGGGCTCGTGCCTCCAGCACACACCGGCACGGTGCCGAGCGAGCATTCCGCCGGTCAACTTACCGCATCGTGTCGTCCGGTAGTCCCGTTGCACGGTCACCGGATCGCCGCGATCAGCTGCCCGCGTTGGCGATTCGGTCGAGCCATTCCCGCATGAGGCCACGTTCGGGGTCGGTCAAGGCGTCGGTCTGCGGCAACACCGCGCGGAGCGTGACGGCGGCGGCGACGGGTCCGCGGGTCGCGGCGGCGGGGGCGTCCGTGGTGATCGCGGCGATGATCGCCTCGCGGGCGGTTCGGGACAGTTCCGGATCACGGGCGGCCTCGGGGGTGGCGATCAAGGTGAGTGTCGTCCCGGACCCGGCCGCGTGGATCAAGGCAGCGGCGCGATCCTCGGGCACACGTAGCCGGCCGGCGGCGGCGATGCGCCGGATGCGCTCGGCGAGCACCTCGAAGGCGGCGCGCGCGGCCGGTGCGGCTCCTTCCGGGCGGGGCCTGCTGTACATCAGCGCGTACAGCGCCGGGTTGGCCAGGCCGAGTCCGACGTGCAGATCCCATCCGGCGCGGAGATCATCCACCGGATCCACGGCGGGTTCGAGGGTGGACTTGCTGGCCAAGTAGGCGGTGAAGCCGTGGGTGACAACGGCGTCGAGCAGGCCCTGTTTGTCGCCGAACAGCCGATAGATGGTGGGCGGCTGGACTCCCGCCGCAGCGCTCACGGCGCGCGTCGAGACCGCGTCCGGTCCGCCTTCGCTCAGCAGCCGGGCCGCCGCCTCGACGATGCGCTCGCGGTGTGCCTCGGCGGATGCACCCTCACTGCCGTCCATGATTCCAATGATAACGAAAACTGTTATCGACGATTGTTTGCAGTGATACTGTCCAATTGTTATCACTGGAAACGCCAGGAGGTCGCCATGATCATCGTCACCGGAGCCAACGGGAAGCTCGGCAGGGCAGTCACCGAGCACCTGCTCGAGCGCGTCCCCGCAGCGCAGATCGGCGTCAGCGTGCGCGACCCGGAAAGGGCGCGCCATCTGGAAGAACGGGGTGTGCGGGTCCGCCGTGGCGATTTCGCCGACCCCACCGGCCTCGCGCACGCCTTCGAGGGCGCGTCGAAAATCCTCGTGGTGTCGACCGACAGCACGGGCGCAGCAGCGGTGCGCCATCACCGCGCGGCCATCGAGGCAGCGGTAGCCGTCGGGGCCGAGCGCGTCGTCTACACCAGCCACATGGGCGCGAATCGGTCTTCTCCATTCCCGCCGATGCCGGACCATGCCGTCACCGAGGCTGCGTTGCGGGACTGCGGCGTTGCCTTCACCGCGCTGCGCAACGGCTTCTACGCCGCGTCGGCGGCCATGCTGCTGGAAGCGGCCGTGCGTACCGGGGAGCTGATCGCGCCGGAGGACGGGCCGGTCGCGTGGACCGCGCACGCGGACCTCGCCGAAGTGGCGGCGCTTGCGCTCACCGAGGACGAGCTCGACGGCATGACTCCCGCGCTCACCGGCTCCGAGGCAATCGACATGACGGGCGTCGCGGCGATCGGCGCGCGGCTCACGGGGCGTCCGATCCGCCGGGTCGTCGTCACCGAGGCCGAGTATCGCGCGAGCCTGCTCGCCCGCGGCCTGCCGGAGTCGGCGGCCGACCTTTTCCTCGGCCTGTTCGCCGCGAGCCGGCTTGGTCATTTCGCGTCGACCGACGCCACTCTCGCGCGCTTGCTCGGCAGGCCGCCCGTGCCTTTGGCGGACACCCTGCAGGCGACGCTCACACCCCTTCGGTGACGTCGAGCCGGATAGGGGTCACTTGTTCACGGCCGTGCGGCGTTCGCGGCTATTGGGGTGCCGCATGGTCGAGGGAGGCGTGGCGTGGCCAGGGACGTATCTCTTCCAGTTGCGCGGCGACGCCGAGAAGCGTGGATTCGCCGCCCGGTGCCGCGGCGAGCTGGATGCCGATGGGTAGTCCATCGTCCGAGTGGCCGGCGGGGATGGACATCGCCGGATAGCGGACGGTATTGAACGGCGGTGTGAAGGGAATGAATCGCGGCACGTGGAGCACGGTTTGCACAAGCCCTTGTCCGGCGAAGGCGCCGATCGGGACCGGAGGAGTCGCCAGGGTGGGGGTCAGCAGGAGATCGTATTCGGTGAACCAGGCCGCGAATCGTGCGGACTGCCGGGGCGGAGGAGCGTCGGGGACACGGCGCAGTCGGGTGATCAGCCGTCCGGTGCGCGCCACCTTGCGGGTGAGCGGTTCGAGTAGCTCCCAGCTCAGATCGGTGGTGTCTTCGGCGACACCGGCGAAGTAGCGTGCGAGGAATCCGAGGGTGTCCTGCGGACGCCAGGGCGGCGGTGCTTCGGTGACGGTGTGGCCCGCTGCGCGCAGCGCTTCCGCCGCGGCGTGCAGCACGGTGCGGACCGGGGGCGCCACGGACGCTCCGAGGACCGGTGGCTGCACGGTCATGCCGATTCGCAGCGGATACGTTGGTGGTGCGGGGTCCCGGTATTCGTCGACGGCGGCGAGTACGTCGAGTAGCAGCGCGGCGTCGGCGACGGTGGTGGCGAGTGGTCCGAAGGTGGAGATCCCAAGCCAGTTCGTGCCCAGTTCCGGGGGACGTGGGACTACGTCGTCGCCGGGTTTCAGGCCGATCAGTCCACAGCAGGACGACGGTATCCGGATCGACCCTCCGCCATCGGAACCGATTGCGAGCGCGGCCATTCCGCTACTGACGGCTGCGGCGCCGCCGCCGGTCGACCCACCTGGAGTGTGCTCGAGCTGCCACGGGTTGCGGGTGCTGCCGTGCGCGGCGCTTTCGGTGACCGGCCACTGGCACAGTTCCGGCACGTTGGTCTTGCCGATCAGGAGGGCCCCGGCCGCGCGTAGCCGGCGAACCAGTTCACTGTCGGCTTCGGCCGGGGTCTGGCGCGTCGCGCGGGATCCGTTGCCGGTCACGCATCCGGCGAGGTCGAGATTATCCTTGACCGCGACCGGAACCCCGGCCAATGGGAGATCCCGGAAGTCGTCGCGGGTGGCCAAGGCGCGGGCTTCCGCGCGGACCTCATCGACCCGGACGATACGGAAAGCGTTGATCCGGTGGTCGATTGCCGCGATCCGGGACAGATGCGCGTCGACCACCTCGAGCGGGGACACGCCGCCGATCCGGACCGCGGAAGCTATCTCGATCGCCGACGCGCCAGCCCATCCCATCGCACTCTCCTCGATCCATCCGCACCGGTGACCGGCGCCGCCACCGAATGGCGGCTCCCCCGATTACATCGCGGTCCACGGTAATGGTCGACCGAAAACGGCGACAACGACCACACGCGCCCTTCCCGCGGCCGGGAACGGGCGCGGGGGCCGTTTTACACATGAATTCGCGGCGGAAGCCCGAGCATTGGCAAGTGATTCTCGTTCGCCACGAGTCCGACGATCAGCAGGCCGAGTGGCTGTAGACCGCCTTCATCGCCGCGACCGCAGGATCCGCCACACGAGTATCGCGACGCCTGCCGCGATAAGGACGGCTGATACCGGCGGCGGGCGCAACTTTCCGGCAGCGTGCCTGCCGCGCGCGAGCCGCGGTGCGGGCGTCGCTGCCGCAATCCGGTGGGCGAGATCCGCGGCGCTTGTCTTGGCTTGCTCGGCTTTGTCCGAGACCGCGTGCGCAGCTTCGGACACCGCGTGCTGTGTCGACTCGACGGCCTCGCGCGCCTTTCCCTTGCTCCACGGGGCGTCGTCGAGCTTGTGACCGAGTTCTTCGACCGCCTTGTCGAGTTCCTTCCGGGCGGTGTCGCGGGCATGTCGCAGCGCCGCGGCGCCATCGCCGTGCGCCCCGGTGGGCGATCGGCTGCCGCTCATCCTCTCTCATCTCCTATCCCTGATCACCAGTGCCCCGAGCGCCGCAGCGGCAACTACCGGCAACACTGCAGTAGCCAGCCGACGGCGGTCCCGCCCCCGGCTGAACTGGTTGTCTTTCTGTCGCATCTCCATTCGGGCGAGCCGGAGTTCGTCGCATGCGACCCCTCTGCCGCACGGGCGGTCTCAATCGCGGCCGAGCGCCTTCTCCAGCTGACCCTTGGTCATCGTGGAGCGGCCCTTGATATTGCGTTTCTTCGCCTCGTTGTACAGCTGGTCCCTGGTCGGGCCCTTGGGCCCGCTGCGCCCGGAACGCTGACCGCCGCGCTGCTGCGGGGACTTGTCGCGGGTCGAAGTCCGGCTCGCGGTCTTGGTCTTCCCTTCCTGCGCCCGGTTCTTGTTCACCGTGCGTGCGGCGATCTCCTTCGCGCGCTTCGTGCCCGCGCCCCGGCCCTTCGCCGAGTCCTTGACGTGCTCGTACTGTCGCTCTTCCTTCGCCGTCCATTCTTTGGGCATGTCACACCTCCTGCATGGCGACTACCCGGGTGCAGGTATTCCAATCGGACGTATCGGCGCCTGCGTTTCCGACGCTGTGGCGGTGGCGGCCCGAAGCTTCCCTGCGACACGAGATGCGGAGCCGGACGACCCGCGGGTCCACGATGACGCAGTACCGCCCGGCGAAAGCGTTGGGCCGCAGCCGTGCTCGCGCTAGCCGACGTAATCGCCGAGCAGCGGCACCGCCTCGACCGGATGCCGCGCCCGCACACCCTTGCCGACGGTGTCGAAGTGCCAGACACCGTCGGTGCGCCGGACTCTGCCCAGCACCAAGCCGGTGTGGTCGCCGCCGCCGGTCAGGTCGTAGCGGGCGATCTGCGTACCGGCCACGCTGTCGATCACCCGGCAGTAGGCATTGTCGATCTGCTCGAAGGTCTGTCCGGTGTAGCAGGTGACGAGGAAAAGCACTGTCGTGATCTCGGAGGGAATCCGGGTGAGGTCGACGGTGATGACCTCGTCGTCGCCGTCGCCCTCACCGGTGATGCTGTCGCCGTGCAGCCGTACCGAGCCGTCGGTGGAGCTGATTCGCTCGTGATAGACGACGTCGACGAGCCGGTCCGCGGCGAACAGCAGCGCGGCGGCGTTGAGATCGATGTCCTTCCGTCGGTTGAACCAGCGCGAGGGCGTGGCCGGGTCCCAGCCGAGCGCCATGGTGACGTGGTCGAGCCGGGTGTCGCGCTCGTCGCGCGGCCTCGTGGACATCAGTGTTCCCCTCTGCATCGGCGACCGGGTCGCAGGGATCTTCGTGAGCCGGCGTAGGAGCGGACGTACGGGCCGCTGAAGCCCGCGACGCTCACCTGCACGCCGGACAGTGACGCATGATCGGCGCAGCAGCCTACCTGAAATAGCGCGAATATCGGGAGGAATCCAATCCACAAGGCGGTGCGCCGCGAAGTGAAGGCATGCGGGTTGGCATACAGCAGGAGAGCCGACGCCATGGCGGGAGACGCCGCGCCCGCGGTTCGTCGTCACCGGCGCACCGGGTTCGCGAGGTAGCCGCAAAGGTGCGACCGGCAAGTTCGGTCGGCGCGAAGGACTACGGTGCGCCCGCCCGGTCCGTGCGGAGCATCGGTCATTGGACCGCCGAATCGGCTTCGCGGCCGACGCAGGTTCGACCGGCGGCCGCGGATGTTCTTCTCCGGGGCCGGATGCTCGGCCGGCATCCGGTTCGCGCCGTCGGTACGGTTGCCGTCGCGTCGCACGCCCGGGCGCGTATCCGGTCCGCGGTCGAACAACGCCGGGTCGATCTGTCCGTAGGTGGCTGGTCATGACCGAGACCGCGCAGTCTCACACTGACCTGCTCGACCTGGCCTACCCGTACGCGATGGACGCGGTAGCCGAGATCGAGCGCCGGCATATCGAAAACCGGGTGGCGAAGACCGAGTCCGAGACCGCTGCGGCATTCGCCGCCACAGTGCACCGGGTGCGCGAGACATTGGCGGCACTGAGTGCCGCCGACGCGGTGAATCCGCCGCCGACGCTGGAGTCGAAGATCCTCCGAGCGATCGACGATTCGCGCCGGAACACGCGATCCGGGCGGCACGGTGCCCGATCGGTGTCCAGCGGCCTGCCTCGGGCGGCTCGGCTGGCCGTCGCCGTCGCCGTGATCATCGGTGCCGGTGCGGGAGCCGTGGTGGTCGCCGAGCGGATGGCCGGACATCGTCCCGCGCCGGTCACGGCCGAACAGGTTCTGCGGCAACCGGATTCGCGGTCTCGCGTGGTCGGGCTCACGGTCGGGGGCAGCCTCACGGTGAGCACGTCGGACCGGCTCCATGCCGTCGCGGTGACATTCGACGCGGTGCCCGCGCCGCCTCCCGGACGGGCCTATCAGCTGTGGGTGATGTCGTCCGCGGGTGCGGTGCGCTCGGTGGGTGTGCTGACCACGGTGCCGCAGGTGGGGGTCTCGGCCCGGTTCGATCCGGCAGACGTCTGCATTGTCACGATCGAACCCGCGAGCGGGTCGCCGCGCCCCACGTCACCGCACCTCGCGGCGGTCGCTCTCAGCTGAGCAGCACACCGATCCGTACCGGGTCGCATTCCCGCGCACGACCCGCACTCATGGCTGGTAACACCCTTCGAGGGTCGCGCGAGCCACCTCTTCGACGACGTCGTCGACGTCACCGCGCTCCCGCAACGCTGTCAGTTGCCGGAGCGCACCGTTGCCGCGGACGAGCAGGCGGGCGAATGCCTCGTCGACGAACTCGCGGTCGCCCGCCTCCTCGAGCGCGGGGGCCGCGTAGTCGATCAGGCGGCGCAGCAGCGTGCGGACGGGTGCCACCTCGCCGTCGTGCGGGTCGACACCGTCTCCGACCAGTCCCGAACGCGCCGCCTTCCAGTACGCCGCTCGCAGCATCTCGGCGGGCACCGCGGGCGCGGCATGACCGTCGGCCAGGGACTTGCGCGCCATGACGACGATCGCGCGCACCAGCGCGGCCAACAGCGCGGACTCCTCGACGGTGGCGGGTATGTCGCTCACCCGGATCTCGACGGTGGGGAAGGAGACCGACGGGCGGACATCCCAGTAGACCATCTGCTTGTCCAGGATGCTGCCGCTGTTGAGCATCATCGCGACCATGGCCTCGTAGTCGCGCGCGGACTCGAAGTACGGCGGCGGTCCGGCGCTGGGCCAGCGTCGCCACAGGATGCTGCGCCAGCTGGCGAATCCGGTCTCGGTGCCGCGGTAGATCGCCGAGTTCGCCGTCATCGCCAGCAGTTGCGGCAACCACGGCCGCAGATAATTGCTCACCTGGATCGCGGTCTCGCAATCGGGGATGCCGATGTGCACGTGGCACCCCGACAGTCCCTGCTCGTGCGCGAGCAGGCCGAAGTTCTCCTCGATGCGCTGATAGCGCGGTGTCTGCGTGACCGGGAATTCGTGCGGCACGGTCGGCGGAATGCCCACCGCCAGCAAGCGCGCGTCGTTCTGCTCGGCGCACGAGGAGATACCGCGCCGTAGCTCCCGGAGCTGCCGGTGCAGCTCGGCGATATCGGTGTGGACCGCGGTGCTGGCCTCCACCTGGCAACGAGTCAGCTCGAGTTGCAGGTCGATGCCGATGTCCTCGGCCGTGCGCGCCACCTCGACGTTGCGTGCCAGCGGCGCACCGGTACGCGGATCGACCAGCAAGAACTCCTCTTCCACACCGACGGTCGCGCGGCCATCGTCCATGTAGATGGCATACCCCGGGTCAGGCCGCCTAGTCGGTGGATCGGCGCGAAGTTGCCCCGCGATCGCTCGCCGCGACCGGCTCGACATCGGTTTGAACGGCGTCCAGCCGGAAACTGCCGATGGCAGGGGGCTGCACCAATATCAGGGAGATATCGCATGTTTCGGATCGCTCTACGTCTCGTCGTGACGGCCGGCTCCGCCGTGGCGGTCGCCGGGACCGGTGCCGGGCTCGCCGCCGCGGGACCAACGCTGTCGGCGGACACCCAGGAAGAAGGCACCATCGCCGTGAACAGCCAACCGGCGTCGGAGAGCTGGACCTGCGCGCTGGTCGGCTCGGGCGAACAGGCCGGTTTGCGGGCCGATGTCGCGCGCAACGGGGAGAGCCGCGGCGGTTTCGCGGCGGGCAGTACTGTCACCGCCGCCTGCGTCGGACCGCAGTGGCCGATGGTTGCGCTGACCACCGGAGTCACCTCGCTCGATGACGAGGACTGACATCTCCGGCCGCGTATCGCGCCCGCCTCCCACGGCCGGTGCTGCGGAAACCTCTCGCCGCGGCGGGGCTCGATAGTCTCGTTCGCATGCGGATCGTCGTCCTCGGCTCGGGCATTTCGGGTCTTTCCACCGCGGCGGAACTGCTCCGAGGCCGGCATGAGGTGATCATCGTCAGCGCCACGCCGATCACCGCGACCACTTCCTTTCTGGCCGCCGCGGTGTGGTTTCCCACCGCGGCTGGCCCGGCCGACCGGGTCCGGGCATGGAGCGACACCACTTTCGAACACTTGGCCGCGCTGGCCGCCGCGGGCGCGCCCGGCGTGCGGATGTGCGAGTCGACGGCGCTCTATCGGGACGAACCCGCGGTTCCGGCCTGGTCGCGGTCGGTGCGCTCGTTCCGGGCCGCCGGCCCGGGCGAACTGCCACCCGGATACGGCTTCGGCTTCCGTTTCGCGGTCCCCTTGGTGGAGATGCCGACCTACCTGCCGTTTCTGAGCGCTCAGGTGGACGCGGCAGGCGCACGACGCGTGCGGCGCACCGTCCACCGGCTCGCCGACCTCGCCGACCTGTCGCCTGACGTCGTGGTCAACTGCGCGGGTCTGCGCGCCGCCGAACTCGTCGGCGACCCGGATGCGTACCCTATCCGCGGCCAGATCGTGCGGGTGACGAACCCGGGGCTTTCGGTGTCGATCCGGGACGAGGCCCATCCACTCGGACGCGCCTACGTCCATCCCCGGGCGGCCGACTGCGTTCTCGGCGGTTCGCTGGAACCAGGGGAGTGGGAGACCGCGCCCGACCCCGAGCTCACCCGATCGATCCTGCGGCGTTGCCGCGACCTGGCCCCCGCGCTCGCCGAGAGCCAGGTGTTGGAAACCCTGGTCGGACTTCGGCCTGGCCGCGCCGAAGTCCGCCTCGAACTCGACACCGTCGCGCTGCCGGGCATACCCGTTGTCCACAACTACGGCCACGGCGGCTCCGGCATCACCATCGGATACGGCTGCGCACTGGAGAGCGCGGCTCTGGTCGCCGCACTGTGATCGGTGTTGCTCAGCAGTTCCGACTCGGGCCGAGTCGAGACGAGAGAAAGTCAGTTGGCGTAGCTGCGCGCCACCACCGAATTCAGCGCTTCCAGGAATTCGCTGATCATGCTGGGCTCCAGCCGGTCACGCCGGGCTCGCCGTTCCGGCGACTCGGTCGCGGGCACGGCGAGGCCCGCGTCGACACCGTCGCGCAGGACGGCGTGCACCGCTTCGATCGGGATACCGGCCTGAGCGCATCGGCTGGCGGCGTGCTCGAACCTGCCGAGTGCGAGGCTGCCCGCGGCCTCGGCGGCGTCGACCAGGACGAGGGCCAGTTCCAAACCCATCTTGATCAGCGCGTCGGGACCGCGATCGAAGCGCGCAGGCGCCCCGGCGGTATGCCGATCTTCTCTGTGCGGGCCGGTGGTCATGGCCCTCCCTCCGCGCGACGACCCTGCCGGCACCGACGTTACGGCGGGGATCGGGAGATTTCGACCGCGCGAATGTGTGTTGTGAGCCTTCACAAGCGCGGGCGGCTCGATTTCGGGCGGTATCCCCAACCCGGGGCGCGCCTCTCGGAAGGCCGAACCGGTCAAGTTACCGTGGGGTACTTTCCGCGATCGGGGAGGGAAGGAGTCACAATGTCCATCACCGATTCGGCAGGTCCGGATTTGACGCTCTCGGGCCGCCCGGCCAGTTCTTCGCTGCGGGATGTGCGGAATCTGTCGCGCAAAATGGTCGGCCACTTCATCGAGACCGTCGCGCACTGCCGGACGCTACCCGGCGAGGCGCTCAACGGCGACATCACCAACATCACCCGCCTGTGCCTGGAACTGGCGGTCAGCATGCTCGACGGCGGCGACATCCCCGAGAAGACGCTGCTGCTGCGGACCGCTGCGGCCGGCTGGGCGCGCGAGGGCATCCCGATCGACACCATCCATCACGCGGTGCACGAGGGATTCAAGCTCGGCTTCGACCTGATCGTCGCCAACGCGACCGCCGCGGATTTCGACAGCCTCAAGGACATCAGCCGTCGCCTGCTGGAAATCCTGGACACCATCACCTCGACCGTCTCGCGCGCCTACGTCACCGAGCTGCGTGCCGTGGTCGGCGAACACCACACTGCCGCTCATACGCTCGCCTCCGCGTTGCTCGGCGGGCACCCAACCTTCACCATGGCACGCGAATGCGGCATTCCGATCGCCGATTCGTATGCCGTTCTCGCCGTTGCCATCCCGGCACATCCCGAGGAGAGAAATCCGCGACTCGACGGCGCGGTGGTGGCGCGGCGGAAGCTGCGCCGCGTGCAATCGGAGCTCGCCACCCGCTGCGGCGACACGGTGCTGTCGCTGCTGAGCGTCGACGGCGGCACGATCCTCCTGCCGTCCGCGTCACCGGAGGACAAAGCCCTCGACGAGCTGGTGGAGTGCCTCGGCGGTGCCGCGCAGGTCCCGGTTGTCGCGACGGTGATCGCCGCGACGCCGGTCGAGGTGCCCACGGCCGCCGATCGCGCGCACGAACTGCTCGACATGGTGCAGCGGCTGCGCTGGACGCGCGGGCTGTTCCGCTTCGACGATCTGGCGCTGGAGTACCAGCTCACCCGTCCCGGCCCCGGACTGGAAACGCTGCGGACACTTCTCGATCCGCTCGACGAGCACCCCGAACTCCTCGAGACGCTGAAGCGCCATATCGGCACCAACCTGAACCGCCAGCGCACCGCACGGTCGTTGCACATCCACACCAACACCGTCGACTACCGGCTCAAACGCATCGGCCAGCTCACCGGTTTCGACCCCGCCCAAGCCTCCGGGGTGTGGTATCTGCGCGCGGCGCTCGTCGCGCGCAGCTATCGCGATTCCGAAGCCGAGCCGCCTGCCGTCGGTGCCCGCCCTGGACAGGCGGGCGTCTCGTCGTAGACCTACGTCGCGGTTTCTCTACCGATGGTCCGCCTGGAGCAGTGCGTGGACGGAATCCGGTGTCCAGCGGCGATCGGCACCTGGCCGGGTCGCGAGGTAACCCGCGGTTGTCCGAATGGACCAGCCGTGGGAGGCGCGCAGGCCCGCCGCCAGGTACCGCAAGTAGGCGGCTGCGGGCGGGTTGCCGGGAACATCGCGATAGCGCCAGGGGGCGGTAAAAGTCAGCACGGGGTGACGGTCGTAGGTGCCCGCGCAGACCAGCGTCTCGTACCGGCCGGGACCGAGAGTGGTGGTGCCCCGAGCGATCACGTCGCTGAAGTCGAGGTCCATGCCGGGAGCGCGGTACATCTCCTGAGCCACGATGTCGGAGAACTGGGTGGCGGTCAGCAGGTGGGCGTGCACGGCGATCTCGCCGGGGCAGCCCGGGTCGTAGAAAGCGCGGCCGCCGGTCCAGGTCAGCGATTCGGTGGCGAAATACAGCAGGCCGGGGAGCAGCAGGGGAATCGAGCGCAGCGGATCGGCGTGGTCGCGGCAGCCGGGCAGGGTGAGTGCTCCGCCATCGGGACTGCCGCCGCGCAGATAGGTGCGCAGCCTGATCAGGCTCATGTTCGAGCCGTAGGCGGCGTACCAGACCAGATCCGGATACCGGGCGCGCCGATCGGCGTGCCCGGCCGCATCTGCTGCCGCGGGTGCGGCGATGTCCGTGTGCCACGCCGTCATGACACCCATTCTGGGCGCTTCCCGACACCGTGCACACCGGCGATCGCCCCGAGCTCGTCGGTGCGGTCTCGGATGTTGTGCCGCCGGGTAGGTGGTGGCGCGCAGAGTTCGGCGCTCACGCTGGTTCCTCGACTGGAGACACCATCAGCCGCTTCCCGATGATGCTCTCGCGAGGCGCGGTGAGCAGGTCCGCGAGAGCGAAGAAGGCCTTCGCCGCTGCCGAGCCGGGCTCGGCCAGCACCATCGGAGTCCCGCGATCACCCGTAGCGCACACATCGGGGTCGAACGGGATTCTGCCGAGCACTGGGCAGTCGGTTCCGAGGATCTCGGTGAGTCCACGGCTGACCATGGCCCCACCGCCGGAGCCGAACAGGGAGATGCGCGCCCCGCTGGGAGCCTGGTACCAGGACATGTTCTCGATAACGCCGATCACGCGCTGTCCGGTCTTGGCGGCGACCGCGCCCGCCCGCTCGGCGATGCGCGCCGCGGTCTGCTGCGGCGTGGTGACGACGAGCAGTTCCGCGGTCGGCAACAACTGGGCCAGGGAGATCGCGATGTCACCGGTGCCGGGCGGCAGGTCGACCAGTAGCACGTCGAGCTCGCCCCAGTAGACGTCCGCGAGAAACTGCCGCAACGCCCGATGCAGCATCGGTCCACGCCAGACGACGGGTTCGTTCCCGGCCAGGAACATGCCGACCGACATCAGCCGCACGCCCAACGCGGTTGGCGGCATCATCATGCGGTCCACCTGCGTCGGGCCGGAGGTGCAGCCCAGCATGGCGGGGATCGAATGGCCGTGGATGTCCGCGTCGAGAATGCCGATCCGCAGACCGCGCTGGGCCATCGCGACCGCCAGATTGACTGTCACACTGGACTTCCCGACTCCCCCCTTGCCGGAGGCGACGCAGAGCACCCTGGTACGCGAGCCGGGTTCGGCGAAGGGGATCTCGTCGTCGCCGCGGATCTGCTTGCCCAACGCCGCGCGCTGCTCGCCGGACATGACCCCGAACTCCACGGTGACCGAGGCGATGTCCGGCAGGGCGAGCACGGCCGCGCGGACGTCTTGCAGAATTCTGTCCCGCATGGGGCAGGTGGACACCGTGAGCAGTATCTCGACGGTCACCTGCCGCGCCTCGTCGATGGCGATGCCGGAGACCATGTTCAGTTCGGTGATCGGACGGTGGATCTCCGGGTCTTCGACTCGGGCGAGTGCGGTACGGATCCGTTCCATTGTCGCGGACGTATTCGTCATGGGTAGACCAACTTTCGTAGCCGGGCCGGAGTCGCGTCAGTGCAGGCTCACGCGCAGCATGTCTTCGCGTTCGACGACCTTGACGCGCTCGCGGCCTTCGGGTTCGCCGAGGGAGCGTTCGTGGGCGTCGAGGCGGTACCAACCGGCCCAGGTGGTGAAGGGGATGCCTTTGCCTTC
>NZ_JADLQX010000296.1 GCF_015477605.1 Nocardia amamiensis | reverse complement strand
ATCAGCAGCTCCTGCGGCGAGGTCGCCGCGGGGCGACGGACCACCGAGACGTTCACGCGGACGGCGTGCTCGTTGCCGGGCGGCACACCGGGCCGATCGGTTTCGACGGCGGCGTAGCGGTAGCCGTGGGCGAGGGTGCAGGCCGCGCAGGTCGCCGGCCCGCGCCCGAGGCGGTCGCCGCACTCGGTGCAGCCGAGCCGGTCCAGCGCCGCGTCGACCACGCGCCAGTCGTGCCGGTCCGGCTCGTCGGCGACGCGCCGGGCCAGCTCGTGCTCGGG
>NZ_JADLQX010000295.1 GCF_015477605.1 Nocardia amamiensis | reverse complement strand
GCGCTTGGGTTGGGCGTGCTGGTTGTACCAGCGGATGTAGGCGCCGATCGCGGCGTCCTGTTCGTCATGGCTGCGGTGGTCGGTTCCGTTCAACGCGAAATAGCGGAGAGCGGCGAATTCGGCTTCGGCGGGTAGCGAGGGCGTGTTACCACTAAAAAATAACCCTGGAGTTCGTTGGGGTCCGTGCTGACGGTCTCCGTGCTGGACCTGGGGGTTCTCCGTGTTTCGCTGGTTCTTGGCCGTTGTGACTGAACTTCGGATAGCCTGAGCCGATCTCA
>NZ_JADLQX010000294.1 GCF_015477605.1 Nocardia amamiensis | reverse complement strand
AACCGGGCCATCGCCCAGCTGGCCAAGAAGACCGGGGCCGCGGCCGCGGAGATCGAACGGGTCGCGATCTGGGGCAACCACTCGGCGACCCAATACCCGGACCTCACCCATGCCACCGTCGCCGGCCGTCCGGCGCTCGAGGTGGTGGACCACGACTGGGTGCGCGATGACTTCCTGCCTACCGTACAGCAGCGCGGCACCGCGATCATCCAGGCTCGCGGTGCTTCCTCGGCCGCCAGCGCCGCCAGCGCCGCGATCGACCACATCCACGATTGGGTGC
>NZ_JADLQX010000031.1 GCF_015477605.1 Nocardia amamiensis | reverse complement strand
GCATGCGCTCGAACAGGTCGATACCGACCTCGGCATCGCTGGGAGCGGAGCCTGCGGAGCGACCCGGCAACGCCTTCATCAACGCGTCGGCGGCGTAGATCCCGGCCGGTCCGGCGCCCACGATCGCCACGCGAAGTGGACGTTTCGCCCCTGTCATTTCGTGAACGCCTGCACGAAGGGGGTGTCCACGCCCAGCTCACCGGCTTTGGCCGCGCTGCCGGGAGACCCCAGGGCCTCGGTGCGCCCCGGCAGCGGTTCGGCGAAGAACCGGGCGTTCTCCGCGACGAACTGCCGCTGGTCGCTGGGCATGTCGGTGTCGAGGTAGATCGCCTCGACCGGGCAGACCGGTTCGCACGCGCCACAATCCACGCATTCGGTCGGCTGGATGTAGGCCATGCGGCCACCGACGTAGATGCAGTCCACCGGGCACTCCTCCACACAGGCCCGGTCCATGATGTCGACGCAGGGCGCGCCGATGACGAAGGTCATGGTCTGCTCCTCACTTGTGCGGACTTGCCGTGGTGGCCACGCCGACGGGCTCGTCGGTCAGGTCCGTCTCGCCGAGCGCGGCCAGAATCTCGTAGCGCCTGCGGGCGAATTCGGGTTCGAACCGGGCACCCGGCGCCCGCGGGTTGTCGATGGTGACGACGCGCTGGATGCGTGCCGGGCGTGGTGTCAGCAGCACGACCCGGTCTGCGAGCAGCAGCGCCTCGTCGACGTCGTGGGTGACGAACAGGATGGTGGTCTTGTTCCGCTGCCACACCGAGATCAGCAGCCGTTGCATGTCGGCGCGGGTCTGCGCGTCCAGCGCGCCGAACGGCTCGTCCATCAACAGCACGCGCGGTTGCGCGGCCAAGGTGCGAGCCAGCTGCACCCGCTGGCGCATGCCGCCGGACAATGCGCCGGGGAGGTGATCGCCGAATCCGTTCAGCCCCACCTGGTCCAGCAGCTCGAGCGCCTCCGCGCGGCGCGCCTTGCGCGGCACCCCACGCAGCCGCAAGGCGAACTCCACGTTCTTGCGCGCAGTGCGCCACGGCAGGAGCGCATCCTCCTGGAACACCATCGCGCACTGCACCCCGGCCGCGCCGACGGACTGCCCAGCCACCTCCGCGGTTCCACCCACCGGCTCGAGCAGACCCGCCATCGCGCGCAGGATCGTCGACTTGCCGCATCCGGAAGGTCCGAGCAGCACCACGATCTCGCCGGGATCGACCTCCAGGTCGACCTCCGCGGCGATGCTGTCACCGTAGGCGATCCGTAGCCCGTGCATCCGCACGTCGGCCCCGCCGCTGATGACGCCACCTCGCCGACGCTCGGCTATGTTGTGGTCTGCTGTGGCGATCGTTCGCTCGCTCATCGGACCGACCTCGGCAGCCAGCGGTTCACCCGGCGACCGGCCAGCTCGACCAGCCACGCCGTCGCCCAGCCGAGCATGCCGATCGACAGCATGCCGACCACGACGCTCGCATAGTCGAGCAGCCCGTAGGCCTGCCAGGTGAAGTAGCCGATCCCGAACTGACCGGAGATCATCTCGGCACTGATGACGCAGATCCAGGCCACACCCATGGCCACGGACAGTCCGGAGAAGATGCCGGGCAGGGCGCCGGGAAGCGCGATCCGGAACAGGATTTCCCAGCGCCGGGCGCCGAGCGTGCGTGCGGCCTCCTCCCAGACTTTCGGCAGTGCGTGCATCGCGTGGATGGTGCTGACCGCCACCGGGAAGAAGGCGGCGAAGAAGGTGATGAACACGATGCCCTGCTCGCCGGTGGGGAACAGCAGAATCGCCAAGGGCACCAACGCGATAGCCGGAATCGGCCGGAACACCTCGAGCACCGGGCGCACCAGTGCGCTGACCAGCCGCGACCGACCGATGGCCATACCGGCCAGCACACCGCTGACGGTGGCCAGCCCGAAGCCGACCATGATGCGCCGGGTGCTGGACAGGATGTTGCCGTAGTAGGCGGCGGTACCGAACTGCGTGCGGAAGGAGTCGAAAACCTCCGCTGGGGTCGGGATCTTGTCGAATCGGAGCCAGAACACCACCTGATTGGCGGTGAGCAGGTACCAGAGCAGCACCAGGGCCGCCAGCGGCGCCGCGGTGAGCAGCGCGGCGCGCAATCGGCGCGGCAGGCGCATCGGCACCGGACGCGCATCGGTCCGTTCGGTTGCTTCGGACTCGGGAATCGTTGTCTGGATCACGGGAATCGGTTCCGCGGATACCGTCATGTCGAGCCTCCTGGTCTCGATCGGGAAATGGCTAGCGCGCCTGCAACGCTGAGGCGTAGTCGAGAATCGAGCTGCCTGGGTGGCTGTTCACATAGGCCCTCGCGTCCGCATCGACCGCGAACGGGAGCAGCCGGTCGTCGGGTCCGGCGGCCGGATCACTCACCCAGCTGGCGGTTGTGGCGAAGATGCGCGTGCCGGTCACGGCGTCGGGCACGTAGGCCATCCGGACCGCACCGCCGTGCTGGGCGATCTGGCGCAGCAGGCAGGTCGGTGTCCGGTTGGTCATCGTGCTGTCCTGCCCTTTGAACCACACCTCGGACGCGGTGGCCGGGTTGTTCACGCCGCCGCCGCACACCGTATCGGTGCCGGTCAGCGGACTCGGCGCAGTGGTGCTCGCGCGCTGCGCCTCGTAGTCGCCGCCGTAGAGCGCGCGCACGTACTTGTCGTCGATGAAGTCGTCCAGGTTCAGATCGGCGACAGCGCCGAGCCCTTTGAGAAAGGGAAGCAGTTTCGCGAGGGCGTCGACAAGGGGCTGTTTGATGGTCTGGTCGAAACTCACCAACCCATTGGGGCCGTTGTAGAGATAGACCACCTCCGCCGGAATGCCCGTGAGTTCCGCGACGCGCTGGGCTGCCCCGAGCGGATGCTGGTTGAGGTAGTCGGCGGTTTCGCGCTGGGCGGCGAGGAACGCGGTGACGATGTCCGGATTGCGCTCCCCGAACCGTTCGTTCGCGACGACGGCGTGGAACGTCGGGATGCCAGCGCTGCCACCGTCGTAGAGCAATCGTGCCTTGCCGTCGAAGACGAGCTTTTGCGGCCACGGGACGAACTGGGCCAGTGCCGCCGCCTGGTCACCCTGCAAGGCGGACGCACCGACGGCCGGGTCCTGGCCGAGCAGTTTCACGTCCTCGATCGTCATCCCGGCGCCGGACAGCCCGGTGACCAACATGCCGTGCGCGGCGGAACCCACGCTGGTCGAGACGACCTTGCCCCGCAGGTCGCTCAAGATCGCGGCAGGGGAATCCCGCGGCACGACAACTTGATTCAGTGAACCGCGCAGATTGTAGCCGGTCACCGAGATCAGTTCGGTCTTCACATCCGGGTGTTCACGGGTCTTCGATCCGTTCACCAGGATCGGCGCATCGCCCATCGACCCGATGTCCACCTGGCCGGCCAGCATCTGCGCGGTCAGCGGTGGCCCGGACGCGAAATCCTTCCACTCGACCCGGTAGCTGACGCCTTTGGCCTTGCCGAGTTCGGCGAGCTTCGCCTCGAACGTGCCGCGATCACGCAGCAGTGTGCCCGCGGTGACGGTGTTGATGGTCTTGGATTGGTAGCCGATGTTCACGGTGACGGTGTTGCCGTCGTCGGCCGCGCCGCAGCCCGCGACCAGGGTCGCGGCGGTGGCGATCGCCAGTATCAGTGTCGCGGTGTGCCGTGCGGTCATGCGTGGTGCCCTCATCTCGTCGCTCTCCCGTCCGGTATCAGCGCAGCAAGTACGGGATGTTGACGGTCACTGCCCCGACCGGGCAGCGCGCGGCGCACGGTCCGCAGTACCAGCATTCGTCGACGTGCATGTACGCCTTCCCGGTACCGGGGTGGATCGCGAGCGAGTCCAGCGGGCACATGTCGACGCACAGCGTGCAGCCGTCGATACATTTCTGCTCGTCGACGGTGACCGGCACGTCGATCCGAGTGTTGACCTGGGCCATCAGTGTTCCTTCCGAGAGTTGGCAATGCCGATGCGGGCGAAGGCGCGGACATCGGCGTCCGGGTCTTCCAGTGCGGTCTGGAGGGCGGCGGTGACCTCGGGGTATTCCGCGATCCGTTCGGCGAGGGCGCGAACGGCCGCCTTGCGGACATCGAGGTTGTCGTCGGTGACCGCGGCGATGAGGTGCGGCGCGGCGTATTCGGGGTCGGCGGCCGACAACGCGATCGCCGCGCCCTGGCGCACCTGCCAGGCGGGGTCGGTGATCGCCGCCGCGGCGACGGAGGCGGCGGCGTCGCCGCAGCCGGTCTGCGCAAGCCCCGTCAATGCGGCCGCGCGAACCAGCGCCACGGCGTCCTCCGCCAACCCGATCAGCGTCGCGGCTCCCCGTGGATCACTTACCGCCGCAACGCCTTTCGCCACCGCAATCCGGACCAGCGGGTCCGGATCCGCCGCCGCGGCGGCCAGCTCGTCGAGCGCGTCGACGGATGTCAAGCCGCTCACGACGGTGCGGCGCACCTCGACGTTCGAGTCGGCGAGCCAGATGGACAGTTCGGCCGCGCCGGTCCGGCGATGCCGCCAGAGCGCTTCGATCGCCGCCGAACGCACCGCGGGCTCATCCGCGGTTACGCAGGTGCGCAACGCCGCGTCGAACTCCGGACCCGCGACGAGCACCTCGAGCAGTTCGGTCAGCAGGCCGATCGCGGCGTGCCGGACGGTCACGTCCGGGTCGCTCAGCCCGGCCGCGACGAGCGGGGAGGACTCGGTCCACTCCTCGGTGGTCTCGCTGAGCACCGACAGGGCGGCCCGGCGTACTTCGGGATCGGCGTCGGTGAGGAACGGGCGCAGTTCGTCGAGCTCTGGACATTCCTCGGCCAGATCCATCAGCTCGAGCAGCCGCGCGCTCATCGCGCACCCCATGCGCCGACCAGTTCCGGCGCGGCGACGTCAGCGACCCCATCGGGACGGATGAAGCCGGGCACGGGAACGATGTACGGCGCCACCGGCCGCGTCCTGAACTGCATGTCGCCGGTTTCCCCGCGGAACAGATTGAGGTGGCAGAACCATTCGGCGTCGTCGCGTTCCGGCCGGTCGGAGCGCTGGTGATAGAGGCCCCAGCGGCTTTCGGTGCGCCGCAATGACGCCCGAGCGGCCATCTCCGCGCAGTCCCGGATGAACGTGACTTCGGCGCAGCGCATGAGTTCGTGCGGGGTGTGGCCGCCCATCTGCGCGATATCGGCGTGCATCCGCTCGAACGCCTCCAGTCCGAGGGTCAGATAGCTCTGTGTCTTGGGCGGCTGGAGATAGTCGTTCACGAAACGACGCAGCTTGTACTCGACCTGCTGCTGCGGCGGTCCGTCCGGATTGTTCAGTGGACGGTAGATCAGCTCGTGCGCGGCTTCGATCTGATCCTCCGGGAGCGCGGGCCGGGCCGCGCCGCGCGCGTAGTCGCTGGCGTTCTCGCCTGCGATATCGCCGTAGACGAAGGCGCCGATCATGTAGTTGTGCGGCACCAGCGCCATGTCGCCCGCGGCGTACAGGCCGGGCACGGTCGTCGCGGCGTGCTCGTCGACCCACACGCCGGAGGCGGAATGCCCACTGCACAAACCGATTTCGGAGATGTGCATCTCGATGTCACGGCTGCGGTAGTCGGTGCCGCGACCGGCATGGAAGGTGCCGCGCGTCGGCCGCTCGGTGGTGTGCAGAATGCCTTCGATCTGGCGGATGGTGGCGTCGGGCAGGTGGCTGAGCTTGAGGTAGATCGGTCCGCGCGCGCTGTCGAGTTCTCGCTTGACCTCCGCCATCATCTGGCCGGACCAATAGTCGCAGTCGACGAAGCGGTTGCCCTCGGCGTTGACCTGGTAGCCGCCGAACGGATTGGCGACATACGCGCAGGCCGGGCCGTTGTAATCCTTGATCAGCGGGTTGATCTGGAAGCATTCGATGCCCGACAGCTCGGCGCCCGCATGGTAGGCCATCGCGTAGCCGTCGCCCGCGTTCGTCGGGTTCTCGTAGGTGCCGTAGAGGTAGCCGCTGGCGGGCAGGCCGAGGCGGCCGCATGCGCCGGTGGCCAGGATCACCGCTCCCGCCGAGATCGTGACGAAGTCCCCGGTGCGCGTGTCGAATCCGACTGCACCGACAGCGCGCCCGGCGACCGTGAGTACCCGCACGGGCATCACCCGATTGCTGATCGTCACTTTCGCCCGGACGTCCCTGGCGCGCAGCGTGCGGTAGAGCACCTTCTTCACGTCCCGGCCCTCCGGCATGGGCAGCACGTAGCTGCCGGACCGGTGCACCTTGCGGACCGCGTACTCGCCGTGCTCGTCCTTCTCGAACTTGACCCCGTAGCCCTCCAGCCGCTGCACCATCTCGAAACCGCGGGTCGCGGTCTGATACACGGTGCGCTGGTTGACGATTCCGTCGTTGGCGATGGTGATGTCGGCGACATAGTCCTCCGGACTCGCCTTGCCGGGCACGACGGCGTTGTTGACGCCGTCCATGCCCATCGCCAGCGCACCCGAATGCCGGACATGGGCCTTTTCCAGCAACAGGACGCTCGCGCCGTGCCGCGCGGCGGTGAGCGCGGCCATCGTTCCCGCGGTGCCGCCGCCGACGACGAGCACATCGCAACTCAGTTCCGTGCGTTGTGCGACCGGTGGGATTTGCATGGTCATCTCGGGTCAGCCCCTTTCGTTCGGTCCGGCCGCACCGCGGTTCGGCGTGACCGGCGTGCGGTGCAGGCGGCCCGACAGCGAGAAACGGTCACCGCGGTAGCGGACGTACTCGAGGTCGATGGGCCTGCCGGAATCGGTGTAGGTGAGGCGCTCCAGGAACAGCAGCGGTGATCCCGGCCGCACCTCGAGCAGTCCCGCCACAGTCGGATCGGCGGCGACCGCCTCGATCGAGACGGCGGCGGCGCCGAGCGGCAGTCCGAGTTCGGCTTCCAGCAGGCCGAAAACGTCGCAACCGGTCAGATCCAGCTCCAGCAGCGGCGCGCCGACGTCGGCGGTGAGATAGCTGGCGTCCAGCGACAGCGGTGCGCCGTCGAGATAGCGGATTCGCTCCAGGACGACCACCGGCGTGGCCGGTTCCAGTTCCAGCCGTTCGGCGACGATGGGCGTCGCGGGCACCACCTCCGCGAGCAGGACCCGGTTCACCACCCGGTCGCTGCCGGTCTCGAAGGTTTCGGCGAGGCCACGCAGCCGGTCGAGACCCTGGACCGCCTTGTCCGCGACGACAAAGGTGCCCGCACCTGGAACCCGGTCCACGAGTCCCTCGTCGCGCAGCAGCGCGAGCGCGTCACGCACGATGTTGCGGCTGGTGTCGAAGTCCGCGGCCAGCTGTGCTTCGGACGGCAGTGGCCGGTTGCCGTACACGCCGCTGCGGATTCGTGCCCGCAGGATGTCCCTGATCCGGCGGGCGGGAGCGGTGCGCCGCGTGGTCCCCAGATCTCGGTTGCCGGGCGGGTGGCCCTGGTACGTCCTGGCTGTCATGCGGCAAATGCTGGAAACAGATCGTTACGTGCGACGTTTCGCGCAATTACCGAATGGTTACGCCAGTTATCTGCTTTTCTGCAACCGCTCTACCTGCGGGAATACTCGGCAGAACAGCAGTATCACCAGTTGCCCGCGCCACGTTCGCCGTCGTCGGCGGCGCACCGGGCCAAGATTTCCGCCGGTCCCGACGGCGGCGCCTGACGGCGCCAGATCGCGCGAAACTTTCTGGTGAGCACCACCGAGCTCGCCACGCGCACCTCCGCGAGGGCTCCGCTGGCGAGGTCGGGCGCCGCGATCAACCGGCTCAGCACCGCGGGCGCGACCCCCGCCCGCGCCGCCGCGACGATCGCCGCCGCCGAGCCCAGCTCGGCGGCGGGCCGAGCAGGCTGGCACTCCGCACCCAGGATCTCCCACACCGTGTCGCGGGTTCCCGAGCCCGGCTCGCGCCACAGCAGCGGGGTGATGGCGAGTTCGCGCAACGTCAGCGGATGGCGGCGTCGCGCCCACGGATGACCAGGCGCGACCACGACGACCAGTTCGTCCGCACCGAGCACCCGGCTGCTGAGGCCGGGCGGCGGGTGCGGACCCTCCACGAAACCGATGTCCGCCTCGGCATTCCGGACCAGTTCTGCGACATGCCGGGTGTTGTCCACTTCCAGGGACACGGCCAGGTCCGGGCACGATGCACGCAAGGCACTGAGCCACTGGGGAATCCGGTGGTCGGCGATGGTTTTCGACGCGGCGATGCGCAGGTGCGGCACGTGCGCGGCATGGAGGGCGGCCACCCCCGCACCGAAGGCCCGCGCGGCCTCGAGCACGCCGCGTGCATGCCCTACGACGGCGCGTCCCACGTCGGTGAGCGCCGAGCCGGTCGGACCGCGATCCAGCAGCCGTAACCGCAGCCGTCGCTCCAGGGCGCTGATCCGCATGCTCGCCGCGGGCTGGCTGATGCCGTGCCTGCGTGCGGCCGCACCGAGACTGCCCAGCTCCGCGACGGAGACGAGCAGATCGAGCACCTCCAGATCAGGTGTCCCAGGCGGCAGCGTCATGGGCAGATTATGCGCACGCGACGATCCCGCGGCATCCGCACCCCATCAGCGCGGCTTATGAGGTGCTCTGCTCGCGGTGGCTACCGTGACTGTTCGCCGGCCGCGATCGTCTAGAAGATGACAGCTCTTCGCCAGCGCGGTCCCGGCCTTCTCGTCGCGGCGGTCCTCGCGACCGCCGCCACCGTCCTGGCCACGGTGCTTCCTGTCGTCGGCGCGCCCGTGCTCGCGTTGCTCGGCGGCGCGGCGTTCGGCGTGTTCGCGCGGCGAGCCGGAGACGAGCGTTTCGCTCCCGGACTCGCGGCGACCCAGCAACACCTGCTGGGGACGGCCATCGTGCTGCTCGGTCTCGGCCTGCCGGTCGCAGCGGTGGTCGGTGTCGGCCGCCGCACCGCGGTCGTGCTCATCGGCACGCTGGTCGTCGGCGCGCTGACCGCGCTCGTCGTCGGCCGCCTGCTCGCCCTCGACCGGGAATCGGCCATTCTGGTGGCGGTGGGCACTACTATCTGCGGAGCCTCCGCGATCGCCGCGGCCACCGCGGTCATCAAACCCGGCCGCGATCGCGTCGCCTATGCGCTCGGTACGATCTTCGTTTTCAATCTCGTTGGCGTTCTTGTCTATCCGCCTCTGGGGCACCTACTCGTCCTGTCCCAGGAGGCATTCGGGCTGTGGGCGGGCACCGCCATCAACGACACGTCCTCGGTACTCGCCGCGGGCGTAACCTTCGGCTCGGCCGCGGCGCATTTCGCCGTCATCGTCAAACTGGTGCGCAGCCTGGCGATCGTCCCCATGTGCATCGGATTGCATCTGGGAATGCGGCACAAAGCCGACGCCACGAGTACACCACTGTGGCGCAGCATTCCGCCTTTCGTCGTGCTGTTCCTCGCCGCCTCCGTGATCGCGGGCGCAGGCGTCATCCCGCCCTCCTGGACGTCCCCGCTCGGTCACGTCAGCGCGTGGCTGATCGCCGCGGTCCTGGCCGCCATCGGTACCACGCTGACCTGGCAGCGATTACGAAGCTCTGGCTACCGCCCCTTGGTCTTCGGCGGCATCCTCGCCATCACACTCGGCTCATCCGGCTTAGCACTGCAATTCGTCACCGGCTGGCGATGACAGGAACGGCGCGGCGTTCTTTTCCGATCCCATGACGTTCTCGTACACCGCGCCCGCCTCGCGCACCTTGGTGGCGAGAAAACGCATCCGCTCAGCGGTGAGGTAGCCACCTCGAAAGGCGGTCTGGTCCAGCTCGGCGGCCACTTGGTCGAGCGCAAGCCGAGCAAACCGGGTCTGATCAGCCATGCTCAGGTTCTACCAGCGTGCGTCCACAATTTCCGCCACGCAAACGTCGTGACGCGTGGCGTAGAGGCATAGGAGCGACGACGGCATCGCTCAGAGGCCATCGGCGACCAGCAGCAGGTACGCCGCCTCCAGATGAACCACGCACTGGTCCGGAGGATACTCGCGGTGTATGCACCGCAGCTCTTGGGCGCGTTCCACGGTCAGTCCCATCAGGTAGACCTGGCACATGAACTCGGCGAGCATGCCGTCCGCCTGCACGAACGTCGAAGCCGCGGTGATCCAGATGCCCGCGATCCGGCACAACACAACACAACACGCTCGCGAGCATTGCCCAACGAGACACTCGATCCCGTCTTCCCTCATTCCCGGCCTGGTAAAGCAACGGCGGTGGGTCGACACGCTCCTCGCTGAATTCAGCCATCCCGATCAACGGCGCCAGCTCTTTGGAATCGCAAGCGAGACGTCGGGGTTGCTTGGCTACATCTCGGTCGGGCGCGGTGATTTCCGCTTGGCTCGCGCGTATTGCTCGGAGTCATTCCAACTGGGCGACTTCGCGCAGGACCCGAACCTCATGGCGTGGGCGCGCGGCATGCAAAGCTTCTGCGAGTACTACGCGGGGCGGTACGGTGAGGCAGTGCGAGTGGCGCAAGATGGTCTCCGCCATGCGCAATCTGGACCGCAGAGTGTGCGGCTGATGATCAACGGTGTCGCACGGGCGATGGGCAAGCTCGGTGACGCCGACGGCGTCCATCGCGTCGTCGAGGAAGCCTATGAGCTCATGTCGTGTAACCACGCGCCGGAGGGCGTTCCATCCAGCGTGTCGCTTGGCAGCTACAGCCCGGCGCAGGTGGCCGGGATGCAGCGACCGCGTACGTCTCGTTGAAGATGCCGGACAGCGTTGAACACTATGTTCGGCTTGCGCTTCCGAAGATGAGTTATGCCAATTCGCCGTGGGGTCGCGCTCTCGTGATGATCGATTTGGCTCGGTCGCACGTCCTATCCGCAGCAGCGGATTTGGACTACGCTGCAGCACTCGTGGTCGACGCGCTCGACGTTTCAACAGGTAAGCCGATGATGCAGGTCAGACGCCGGGCATCGGAGTTCGTTGACGACGCTGCCGCGCGGTGGGGAAGGCCGCAGCAACTTGCTGCTGTGAGCGACGCTCTCGAGATTATGAACCACTGCGATGAACAGCATGGGTAGCGTGGAGGTCGGCGGAGGGTCGCAGAACATGCGACACAATGACGACCGTCTCGGCGTGCTCGGCTACTACTGGTTTCTGACCTTCGAGCAGTCACCGGAATTGCTGGCGCTGGTGAAGGAATGCCAAGCGTCGATCAGCCTGCCTCACTACGACCTAACGCCTCCGGATAGTTTGCACCTGACATTGGACCGGATCGCCTACTTCGGCGAAGTCGCACCGGAGCAACTCGACGCGGTCAAGACCGCCGCGGTACTGGCCTGTCGGGATGTGCCACCCTTCGATATCTCATTCGAGCATCTGCGGAGCATTCGCGGTGCCGTCGTGTTCGACGTCTCGCCTGCCTGGCGAGTGCGAATCCTTCAGAAAACGCTCCGCTCAGCGACGTTGGCCGCCTATCCCGAAGCATCTGTGAAGGCGTCGCAGTCCGATCCTCATGTCACGATCGGCTATCCCAATGCCGAGACCTTTTCAGAAGCGGACACCGCTGCGGCAGTCGCAAGACCGAACTCGACAGTCCACAGCGCGGATGTGGCTGTCACCGAGGCAGTGATGGTCTTGCTCGAGCGTCAACAGCATTCGTACTCCTGGCAGGTCATTGCTCGAATCCCCCTGGGCACCAGCCAAAGTGCGACAGCTCTCCAACCAATGAGGGAAGCGCCGCAACTCTAGTGCTTGACGGGTGGCTTACTTCTCATAATCCATTGGTAGCGGGTTCGCCCTCAAGCTCCCATTGGATTCAATAGCTGCTGGAAACTTCCCGCGGGCGGCGCCCGAGCCACTTGCCTTCAGCTAGCCGATGGTCGTTGGACCGAATAGCTTCCCGCGGTGGACCACGGGAGCAACCCGGGTCTGCTGGTCCGACTTATCGATTCGAATACCCGGTGATGCCGGCAATCGGATACGGGGTGTCCGGCGCTGTGCCCACGCTGGTGTCGCAGGAGATGCCTGGGATGCGAAGACCCCAGCTGGTCCCGCTCAGCAAGAATTGGTCGAAGCCGGTTGCCGAGCGGGGCCGAGTGGGTCGGTTTCGGTCAAGCCATCGTCTGAGTACCGGAGCCTGATCGGCTGGGGTCGGCCGATCGGGCATGGGCTGCCGCGGCTGGGGCATCGGCGGTGCTGAACTGGCAGCCGCCGTGCGCGGTGAACGGTTCGGCGAGCTGGGCGAGGTAGGCGACCGGGTAATCGGGTTTGGCGGCCATGCCGAGGTCGTCGCTGCTGAAACGGCGGGCTGGATCGTAGCTGTGGGTGCGCAGGAGGTGGTCCCAGAGCAGGGTGAAGAGTCCGAAGTTGACGTCGCCGATGCCCGCCCATTTGAGGTGGTGGAAACGGTGGCCTTCATTGAGGGCCAGCACATGCTTGAGCGGGCCGATGCGGTAGTCGGCATTGGAATGCTGCAGCAGCAGCTGCACAGCCACGGCGAGCGACAGGGAAGAGGCGACCGAAACAGGAATGCCGAGTAGCAGCAGCGGGGTGACGCCTGCGGTCATTTCGATCGTCTGGTGCAGCGGGTGTTTCATCAGGCCGTTGAGGCCGTAGAAGCGTTTGACGCTGTGGTGCACGGCGTGGAAGCGCCACAGCACGCCGATCTTGTGGCTGGCGTAGTGGGTGAGGGTGATGCCGAGATCGGCGAACAGGACCGCGATCAGCACCTGAACGGCGAAAGGCAATGCCGCAGGCCAGATTCCGTCGCCCGGAAGCAACGCTGCGAGCGCGGGGATGGCGGCGACACTGGCCAGGATGAGTGTTTCGTTGACGAAGACGTGGGCGGTATCGCGACCGGAATCCTCGAGGGACTCGTTCCAGGTCGATTCGTAGGGCAGCACGCGTTCGGCGGCAAACGACAATGCGATCGCGACAACGAGCAGGACGAGCAGCCAGAGTTTGTTGGCACCAGAAGCGGTCAGGGCGATGCCGAAGCCGTTGATGCCGAGCAGCATCAGGGGCGCGTAGCCGTAGCGGACGCCCGATTGGATGAACGTGGTCATGGTTTCGAGCCTCGCCGGGCGACGCGGGCGGGTGCTTGAAGAAATCGGCTGACCTGATCGGTGTTTCAGCCGGGTGCCCCGCGCCACCCGGTGGCTAGCAGGGCGTCCGTGGGGGTGATGCCGAACAGGTCCCGGCAGGTGCGGGTGAGGTGGGCGCTGTCGGCGAAGCCGGCGGCGTGGGCGGCCTCGGTCAGCGAACGTCCCGCGCGGACCTGATCGATGGCGCGGTGCAGCCGCGTCCAGCGCCGCCACGACGCATAGGGAAGCCCGACCTCGGCGGCGAACAAGTGCGAAAGGCGACTGGGTGACATCGCGACCCGGCGGGCCAACTCACCGAGTGTGGGTGGCCCAACCGGGCCGGCATCGGCCAGCCTCATTGCGGCGAGCACCACCGGATGCGTGGTCCGCCGCGGCAGCGGAAGCGCCGGGGCCGGGGACGGGCGGCTGGGTCGCTTCGGGACCGCTGCCGCGATCCAGCTGTCCACCCGATCGGCAGGTTGCCCGGCCAACCGCGCGACGGCGGCGCGCCCAGCCGTACTGGCGGGGTCGAGGTACGCCAGGAATCCGGCGGTCCCTGGCGTCGCCCGGACTTCATGGCGGACGCCGGGCGGGATGATCGCGAGGTCGGCACGGCCGACGGCTCCGCTGCCGTCGGTGAGGGTGACTTCGCCGCCGGTGACCAGCAGCACCTGCACCGCGGCGTGGGAATGTGCCGCGGTGTCACCGATATCACCGGTGTAAGCCATCAGACCGGGAGTGAACACGACACCGCCGAGCCACCGGGGGGCCGGTGCGGTCATCGGGGGTCACCGCCGGTCGGCGGACACAGGGCGGTGTTGAACACGGTTTCGTCTGGTTTGCGCGGGAGATGGGGTGTGACCGCGATCGTAGTGGATGGAATTTCGGACATCCGCTCAGTGCGAAGGCTGCCTTGATCATGCGTGGCTATCGAGGGCATGGGCCGTCGTGGAAGATGAAATGGTGATATGTAGAAATGCGCATTAAAGCCTACTGCTGGGGCTCCCGCCATTGCCGGTCGCCGACCTTCCCGCCGCGCCGGACGAAGATCCGCTCGATACTCTGAACTGGAGAACGATGGCCCTAGTTGCGGCGGCTGCGGGATGCTCCTTTGCCTCGACGACGAGATCGCTGATCTTGACCGTGCATGGGTTTCCGCGCATCGCACTGGATCCGCCCTACTTGTGCGCGTCGACTCCAGGACCGGGTCGGCCGACACGGACCTCACCGCCGTCGGTGACTGGCTCTCATCCTCGATCTGACGGCTCCGGAATGTGATGGTGGGCTGTGGTCGGTTCTGGCAGTGCGCAGTAGTTCACCTGTCAGAGGTGAAGCAGGTCCGGGGGTAGCCGACCACAATGTCATGGAAGGCGACATACCCACACTACGGAGATCGCGAGACTGCCGAAAGGCACCTCGGCGGATGCACGACCCTTCGAACGGATCAGCCTGTCGATTATGTCGGCAGCCCGGACTTACGTCTGGCCGACCAACTTCGCGCCAAGCGGTGGCCATATTCACCCAGATCGAATGGATGCAGAGATGCTCGACTATCACGGGAACGCCGTAACTCTCGTCGAGTTCCTGAGTGCCCTATCGGGCGGAGCGTTCCCGGACCCCCAACTTTCCGGAGCGCAGCAGGAGGCGATCGACGTCAGCAACGCCCACCCCCGAGCGGCGCTGCTCGGTGCTTTTTACGGTCATCTCCTTGTCCACGCGGCCTCCGACGGTGCGGAACTCGCTCTTCTCGACGATGCGGCCGCCTTGTGGTCCAAGGGCACGGCGCTGTGCGGTGAGATTGGGACGGTCCGCGCAGACCTCGAGCATGCTATGGAGAACCCCTCCGCCCCCGGGTCGGCAGACAGCTTCAACACTGCTGTGGTTCGAGCACAACAGATTGCGTATGAAATCAACGCGTTAAGGCCTGACATCGATGCCTTGCGCGCTGCTGTTCTCAGCTTTTCACACGTGCCCGAGCATCCCCGGCAGAGCGATATCCCGATCGATCAGTGGGACTGGGGAAACCTCATTCACGCGCGGCGTACCGACGCGCTGACCCGTAACCTATTGAACCGCGCGAACAGTCCAGCCGAGCGGGCTTTCGCGCTCGGCGTGGTGGCCAGCTACGGTGCGAACTCGAGTGGATCGGCCTACCTCGGTCACGCAGTGGGCGGGCCCCGCCGAAGCCATCGTCAGCGTGACCGCCTCGCACGCAACACAGTAGGGGCTTGGCTTGCCGAGCAGCATCCTGCTGCCCGGCCGCTGGGTGAGCTGGCCGACACGTTGCCGGCGGCTCTGCCCAGCGAGTTGGAGCAACTCCTCGAGGACGGTCTGTCTGCGACTTTCGATCTGGCCGCCACTCAGCCGCTCCCTGACCTCGCAACTGGGCACCGACGTCTGATCCAGCATTTGCAACTGTTGACCCGCTTTTCCCGCCCACCGGTTCCAACCCCGCCGGGGGTCGCGTGGACGACCAAGCTGTATTCCGACCCGTCCAACCCGCCACCGAGTCTGCGTCCGCAAAATGTCGACGTGGTCGGTCAAGATGGCGGGGGCGTCGCCGTCCAGTACGGCGGAGGCCCTAACCCAGGGGCGCAAAGTCCTGGTAAGGACGATGCCAGCAAAGCGGGCGCGGTCTGCGGAATCATCGCGGCCGTTCTCATTCTTCTCGACGTACTCCAGGCATTCGCGCGGTGCATTATCCAAGCGTTAGGCGACGATACATGCACTTTTTGGGACAATATGCTGCTTCAAAAGATTTGGGAGCAGGATCCGCCGGATCCTACCGATCCAGGTAACCCGCAGAATCCAAATGTGACCGCGGAGGCCTTGACGGTGATAGTAGGCAAGCCTTATGCCGCACAACTCGTTGCGATGTTGTTCGACGCTCACAACACCGTCTGGGAGGCAATGGAACGCGCCTATGGGTTTCTCGCTTCGACGGGGCTGATCATGCCAGACGGGCTCTTGGGGATGCCGCTATACGGTCAGTTCACCTCGCTGCCCGCGCGCGAGGAGTGGCCTCGCCGACCCGAAGAAGATCCCGTGAACACCTATCATCTGCCGCCCGCTTCGCCGATCGAATTCCCGGTCAGGGGGCCGTCACCGTTCGGTCCTGATGCATCCCCGGTGGCGTATGTGTCGGAGGCGACCGCGACCGCACTCAGGGTGTGGATGCAGAACGTGGTGGGGCAGCAAGACACCGACAATTTGGATCTCGACGCCGACCGCGGCGATGGCCATCTGTGCTGGCGGGCTGGCGGATCGGTCAACGATGACCCCGTCGCAGTAGAAGTCTTGGCCTACGAGGAGCAGGAATGAACGGCGACCAACGAGACCGGGAAGGACCAGCCGACAACCGGCCGTACCTGTGCATCCCTTACTGGACAAAGCCTCTCGTCCCGGGTGGCCACTGGGACACCGGCGAGGACCGGCCACTGACGAACAGCGTCGTTTACTACCTGTGCGAGTCGATCAAGGCCAGCCCCTACACTCCCGGTGAGGACCTGCACGTGTCCGTTGGGGTGCGTAACTCCGGAGGTGGCAACAGCGCACAAATTGCCACAGTGGTGGTCTACTGGTCGGATCCGACCGCGGGGTTCTCGAAGCTGAACGTCTTCAGCGCGACAACTGTTTCGGTCATGCCAGACCGCCTAGTACCCACAACGGCGTGGACCCCAACGATGACAGCAAAGATCCCTGCCGACGCCCCTCATCACATCTGTCTGTTGGCGATTGTCTCGCACCCGCAGGACAAGGCCGGCCTCGTGTACGACCCGGTCGGTGACCGTCACTGGGGCCAACGCAACCTTGTGTCCGTCACTGTGGCGCCGAACGTGCCAGCGCTGGTGCCGTTCAAACTCGCGAACCCATTACCCCATGACGCTGAGCTCGAGCTGCAGGTCGCCGCTGCCGAGGGCCACCACGGCGCGGTGGTCGCCGGTAGCTTGGGATTCGAGAACGCCGACGCCCACCCAACGCTGCGGCTGCTCAACCACGACGGATCCCCCATCAGCGAAGCCGGACAGGTCGTAGCGAAGCGGTTCGAACTCGATGGCCGCGGCGAGATAGAGCTACAGGTCATGGTCGAAATGTCCGATGGCCTGCCGACTGGAACTGTTGGCACCGTCGAAGTGCTGGTGGTCGACACGAACCCCGCGCAGGAGAGACCCGTCGTAGGGGCGCTCGGAATCGCACTTCTTCCACCCAATTGAGTCGCCCAGCAACAGGACCGGTACCCGCGGCGTGCTCGAGCGATGCTGGGACGACGCGGGCCTACGAACGGCGACAGAACAAGTATCGGCCGATCGAGACCTACGGCAAGGTGCGCCTGCAGTTCTCCGATGACGTCGCTGCCGGAACCGACGGAGCGCCTACAGCAGCTCATCGATGGGATCCGGTGGCGGGCTCGGGCCGGTTGCCCGATGAAAACGAATTGCGTATTGCGGAACAAACTCTTCCGCAATGGTCGACAGAGTAGTTCCCATGACCAACACGACACAGATCCGCCCCTTCCGTATCGACATCTCGCAGAGCGAGCTCGATGACTTGCGGCAGCGACTGACCCGAGCGCGCCTTCCGCACGTGGTGCCCGGTACCGAGGGGGACTGGGAGCGCGGAATCGCGCCGCGATACCTGCGGGAGCTGGCGGAGTACTGGCGTGACGACTTCGACTGGCGGGCGCAGGAGGCGCGGCTGAACGCTTACGACCAGTTCACCACCGAGATCGACGGGCAGACCTTCCACTTCTTCCATGTCCGCTCGCCGGAGCCGCAGGCGATTCCGCTGTTGATCACCCACGGCTACCCGGGGTCGGTGGTGGAGTTCCTGGAGCTGATCGGGCCGCTGACCGATCCGCGGTCGCACGGCGGCGATCCGGCGGACGCGTTTCATGTGGTGATACCGTCGCTGCCCGGATTCGGGTTCTCCACGCCGGTGGCTTCGACGGGCTGGGAGCTGGCGCGCACGACAGAGGCTTTCGCGGAGTTGATGAGCAGGCTCGGCTACGAGAAGTTCGTGGCGCAGGGCGGCGATGTCGGGGCCGGAGTCACCGGACGATTGGCCGCGCTGTATCCGGAGCGGGTCATCGCGACGCACGTCAACAGTGATCAAGGCATGCTGGGGCTGGTGGGCGAGCAGCTTCCGATGCCCGGCGGACTCACTGTTGACGAACTGGCGGGAATCGAAGCCGCGCAGGGGAAGTGGGCGCAGCAGAAGGGATACCTGGTGTTGCAGAACACCCAGCCGAACGCGGTCGCCGCCGCGCTCACCGATTCGCCGATCGCGCAGCTCGGCTGGATCGCGGAGAAGTTCCAGGTGTGGACCGATCCGGCGCGTCCGGAGGGCGCGGCGGTCGATCGTGACCTGCTGCTGACCAACATCAGCATCTACTGGTTCACCCGCAGTGGCGCCTCCGCTGCTCAATTCCTCTGGGAGGCCGCGCATTCCGGGATGGACTGGGTCGCGCCTTCGGGCGTTCCGCAGGGTTGGGCGGTGTTCAACACGCATCCGCTGATGCACCGGGTGATGAACCCGGACGGCCACATCGAGCACTTCACCGAATACGCCGAGGGCGGGCACTTCGCCGCTGCCGAACAACCGGAACTTTTCCTGGCGGACGTGCGCGCGTTCTTCCGCCGCTATCGCGGATGACGGTCGGACTCGGCGACGGCGCGGCTCGATCGCGCCGCCGCCGCGCACCGAGCGTGGCGGAGCATTCCTACGTCCGGACGCGTAGTGACGAACCGTTCCGCGGTCGGATGTCCCCGCTCGCCGGCGGGCCTACCGTTATGGGATATGACGTGGAACGAGATGAGTCAGAGCAAGTTCGTCCTGCTGACCACTTTCAAGAAGGACGGGACGCCGGTCGGCACGCCCGTCTGGGTGGCGCCGGACGGTGACCGGATCGTCGTCTGGACCAGTCCGGCGACGTGGAAGGTCAAGCGGATCCGTCGCAATCCGGACGTCACGCTGCAGGTCTGCGACGGGCGCGGTCGCCCGAAGTCGGAGGAGGTCTTGGCGGGCAGCGCCCGGATCCTCGACGCGGACGGCACACAGCGGGTGCGCGACGTGGTCGCGGACAAGTACGGAGTCATCGGCAAGCTCGCCATTCGCGGGCACAAGCTGCTGCGCGGCGCGGACGCGTCCGTCGGCATCGCGATCGATCCGAAGAAGCTGACCTAGGCCGATTCGGCCAGTCCCGCCGAGCGCCAGATATCCGCCAGGTCGTCGAGCGGGAGCGCGAGCACCTGGCTGAGCGACACGACTGTGCCGAAGGCGGGGGAGGGGAGTCGGCCGGTTTCGATCTTGCGCAGTGTCTCCGGTGAAATTCCCGCTGCCCGGGCGACCTCGGCGAGATCGCGGTCGGCGCGCGCGCTGCGCAGGGCGGCGCCGAGGCGGCGGCCCGCGTCGATCTGCGCGGGAGTCAGCGGAAGACGGACCATGCGCCCAGGCTACGGCCGGTATTTAAATACCGCAAGCGACCTGGCTGGTATTTAAATACCGATGCGGCTACCGTGGTATTAAAATACCGGCTCAGTGGAGGAATGATGGTCGAGTTGAAGAGCCCCGCAGAGATCGCGCGGATGCGAGTGGCGGGGCGCTTCGTCGCCGATGTGCTGGCCGGATTGCGCGAACGCGCGCGGGTCGGGGTGAACCTGCTCGAGCTGGAGGCTTATGTCCGGGAGCGCATTCGCGTGCGCGGAGCGCAGTCCTGCTACTGGGACTACGCACCGTCGTTCGGGCGCGGGCCGTTCCGCAATACCGTGTGCCTGTCGGTGAACGATGCTGTGCTGCATGGTCTTCCGTTCGACTACGTCCTGCGTGACGGTGACGTGCTGAGCATGGATCTCGCCGTCGGGATCGACGGGTGGGTGGCGGATTCGGCGACCACCGTCGTGGTCGGCACCGCCGCGCCCGAGGACGTGCGGTTGGTCCGCGCCACCGAGGAGGCGCTCGCGGCGGCGATCGCGGTCGCCGTGCCGGGCAACCACATCGGTGACGTCTCGGCCGCCGTCGCCGCGGTGGCGCGCGACTACGGCTATCCGGTGAACACCGAGTTCGGCGGCCACGGCCTGGGTCGCACCATGCACGAGGACCCGCATGTGCCCAACACCGGCCGTCCGGGACGTGGCTACCGCTTGCGTCCTGGACTCACCATCGCGATCGAACCCTGGTTCGCGCGCACGACCGACCGCATAGTCACCGACCCTGACGGCTGGACCATTCGCTCGGCGGACGGTTCACGCACCGCGCACTCCGAACACACTGTCGCGATTACGTCCGAGGGGCCTGAGGTGCTGACCGCTGCCGCGTGACCGCCATGGGGCGACGAGCATCCGGCGTCGCGTCGAGTGTCGAACATGGTTTTGCCGACTATGTTTCGGACAGCCAGGCGGCGAGGTCGTCGGATGCGCGTAGCTCGCCCCCGACCGCGGCTCGTTCCGTGTCGGACAACTCCATCGCGCGTAGCTCGGTGCGGAACTGTGCCGCGCGACCGGGGTCGTCAGCGGCGACGGCAAGTTCGGTGAGCGCCGCCAGCGCCCGGGCCACATCCAGCCGTGGTGCCTCGAGCCGAAATCGTCCGAGACCGACTTCGAGCACTCGGAATGCCGCCTTGTCGTCGTTCTTGAAATCGCGGAGGATGCGGGCGTTGTCCAGCACCTTGGCCAAGCCGTTCAACGCCTTCGACCCGCCGTACTCGAGTTTCATGGGTTCGTCGCGCTGGATGTAGATCACCTGGTTGCCCGCCGGGTCCACGACCGTGAACCGGCTCTGCCCCGGCCGGAATCGGGTGATCCGCGGGAGACCTTTCGCGGGAACCTTGCCGTAGCGGGCACGCAGTGCCGTGGTGAACGCTTGATGCCTGGTCGCGACGTCGTCGACCATCACCAGGCATGCGGCGCGCTCGGCGGGTATGTCGCCCGTTGGGGCGGTCACGAAATGCAGGGCGCAGCCATGGTCTTCTACGGCGCCGTAGATGTAGGGGCGGGTCTGCTCGTGGGTCACCACGTAGCCGAGCGTTTTATAGAAATCCAGCGTGCCCGCCAGGTCACCGGTCCAGAGCTGCGGTACCGCCGTGTCGGACATGAATCCTCCCGAAATACCCGTAGTAGTCAATTTTGACTAGCTGAGCGTAGGGGCATGCTCGACGAGAAGTCAAACTTGACTACTATGGCGAGGTCCGAGCGGAAGGAGTTCGCCATGTCGGCCGTGCGCCTATTGGTGCTGGGCGTGATGCGCCTGCGTCAGCCCACCCACGGCTATGCCGTGCGGCGGGAGTTGCTGTCATGGCGCGCCGAGACGTGGACGAACGTGAAACCCGGCTCGATCTATCACGCGCTCAAACAGCTCACCCAGGAGGGCAAGCTGAGCGCGTTCGGCACCGAGGACAGCCAGCAAGGTCCCGGTCGCACGCTGTTCCGGATGACCGAGGCGGGCGAGGCCGAGTTCCGCAGGCTCATGGACGAAGCGCTGGTCAGCGTCGACATGGAGGAACTGGGCGCGGCCATAGCCTTCATGGACGCGCTGCCCAGAGCGCACGTGATCGAGAAATTGCGCGAACAGCGCCGCCGCAGTGAGGAAGTGCGCACCAGCCTGCTCGCCATGATCCCGAACTTCCCCGGGCGATACGAGGCGCCGCACGCCACGGATCTGCTGGAGTTGTGGAGCGGCGTCTTCGAGAACCTATCGGGGTGGACCGGCGGGGTGCTGGCGCGGCTGGAGTCGGGGGAGTACCGGATGTCGGACCAGGGCCAGGCTGGCCTGAGCGGTACCCACTCGTCAATGCCCCAGCCATAGGTCCGTTTGCTCGAATCGGCCCCGGGTTCTGGCAGGCGCGACGGAGAACAGCGTGCCACTGGACGCGCCGAAGCACGTGATCGGCGGATACGCTGGCTCGCATGACGAATGCGCTGGCAGCTGTCGCCGCGGCCGACTACGTGCTGCTGACGACGTTCCGCAAGGACGGCACTCCCGTCGGCACCGCCGTGTGGGCGGTATCCGAGAACGGCAAACTGTACGTCTGGACGGTGACCGACAGCTGGAAGGTCAAGCGGCTGCGCCGCAACCCGGCGGTCACCCTGCAGCCTTGCGGTGCGACGGGCAAGCCGCACGGCGAGGTGGTCGAAGGGACCGCCAGGATCCTGGACGCCGAAGGCACGGAACGGGTTCGCAAACTGCTGCGGCGGAAGTACTGGCTCACCGGCCCGCTGATCATCCTCGGCAGCAATCTGCGCCGCGGCAAGTCCGGCACCATCGGCATCGAGATCACGCCCGCGGCCTGACCCTGCGGCGGGCGACCGCCGCGGCGTAGGAAATCGCCCGGTCGCCACACCGCGTGCCGCTCAGTCCCGCCCGGACCACCGGGCAGCGGTGTCAGGTCGCCTGGCTGACCGAGGACATGTGGAAGTCGGGAATCCGCAAGGGCGGCATGGCAGTCCGGGTGAACCAGTCCTTCCATTCGCGCGGCAGCGTGGTCTCGGTGGCGCCCGCTTCGCTCACCCGCCGCAGCAGATCCAGCGGGCTCTCGTTGAACCGGAAATTGTTCACCGCGGCGGTGACCTCTCCGTTCTCCACGAGGTACACCCCGTCCCGGGTGAGCCCGGTGAGCAGCAGCGTCGCCGGATCGACCTCGCGGATGTACCACAGCGTCGTCAGCAGCAGGCCGCGCTCGGTGCGGGCGATCATCTCGTCGATGCTCGCGTCGGAACCTCCGGTCATCAGCAGGTTCTCCCCAGGCACCGTCACGGGGACGCCGAACTCGGCGGCCGTCGCGCGCGGGTAGATCAGCGCGGAGATCACGCCGTCGCGCAGCCAGTCGACGCGTTCGGCGGGCATGCCGTTGTCGAAGACCGACATCGACTCCGATGACGCGGTGGTCGCGACGAACGGGCGATATGCCAAGCCGGGCGCGTACGGGTCCGAGTAGAGCGTGAGCGGAATGTCGGTCAGGCGCTCGCCGACCCTGGTCCCGCCCGCCCGCGCGAACGCTGTGTGACCCTCCTGCGCGCCGCGGCCTTCCATCGACCAGGCCAGGTAGATCATCAAGTCGGCGACGGTGGACGGCGGCAGCAGGGTTTCGTAGCGGCCCGCGGGCAACTCGACCTTGCGCTTGGCCCAGTCCAGGCGCCGGGACAGTTCGGCGAGCAGCCCGGTCACGTCGACGTCGGTGAAGTCGGTGGTCCCCACCCCGGCCCACGCGCTGGCCAGATCCGCGTCCGCGCCGCGTTTGCCGTTGATCTCCACCGAACCGGTGGGTTGGACGAAGCGGCGGCGGACGCCGGTCGAGGTACCCAGCCATGTGGTGTGCATCTGGTGGTGGGCGAAACCGTAGAGGCGGTCGGCGCTGTCGAAACCGGCGGCCAAATCGTGGGCGAGATCGGTGAACACTTCGATGCCGGTGCCGGCCGCCGGGGCGGACCAGTCGTCGTCGACGGTGTCCGGTTCCAGCAGTGGCATGGCGTCCCTGGCCGGTTCCGCGGTGCGCGCGGCCTCCTCGCCAGCCCGCACCACCGCCGCGATGTCATCGGGGTCCACGCTGCTCGAGGCGATCGTACCGACCCGAGCGAGGGTGGGCCCGTCGCGGAACACCGAGATCACCGCCCAGCTGCGCGATACCGATGACCCATTGGTGGTCATCGAGTTCCCGGCCCAGCGCAACGAGGCTTCGTGCTCGTCACGGACGATCACCATCGTCTCGTCGGCGGTCGACAGCGCGAGCGCCCGCTCCACGGTCGCACTCGCGGGGAACAGGTCGTCGGTCACTGGCCGGCCTCCGTCCGGGTGTTGAGAACATCGATGCCGCGCACCAGGATCGACGGGCAGCCGTGGCTGACCGACGCGACCTGACCGGGCTGCGCTTTGCCGCAGTTGAACGCCCCGCCCAGCCGCCAGGTGGACGGTCCGCCGACTGCCTCCATCGCGCCCCAGAAATCGGTGGTCGTGGCCTGGTAGGCGACGTCGCGCAGCTGCCCGTCCAGCTTGCCGCCGCGGATGCGGAAGAATCGCTGACCGGTGAACTGGAAGTTGTATCGCTGCATGTCGATCGACCACGATTTGTCGCCGACGATGTAGATACCGTCGTCCACCCGGGAGATCAGTTCCTCGGTGCTGGTGTCGCGGTCGGGATCCGGCTGCAGCGAGACGTTGGCCATCCGCTGGATCGGCACGTGATGGGCCGAGTCGGCATACGAGCAGCCGTTGGATCGCTCCAGGCCCAGCCGCGGGGCGAACGCCCGGTCCAGTTGATACCCGACCAGGATGCCGTCGCGCACCAGATCCCACCGCTGCCCGGCGACACCTTCGTCGTCGTAGCCGACACTGGCCAAGCCGTGCGCTTCGGTGCGGTCGCCGGTCACGTGCATGATCGGCGTCCCATAGCGCAGCGTGCCCAATTTGTCCGGCGTGGCGAAAGAGGTGCCCGCGTAGGCGGATTCGTAGCCGATTGCGCGGTCGTACTCGGTGGCGTGGCCGATGGATTCGTGGATGGTGAGCCACAGGTTGGTCGGATCGATGACGAGATCGGTCGGCCCCGCCTGCACGCTGGGCGCCTTCACCTTCTCGGCGAGCCACTCCGGGATCCGCGCGAGTTCGTCGTCCCAGTCCCAGATACCGTCGGCGCCGGTGACGTACTCCCACCCGCGACCCGCCGGCGCGGCCAGCGTGCGCATCGTCTCGAAGACCCCCGCCGCGGAGTCCACCGTGATGGCTTCCAGACTCGGATGCAGCCGGACGCGCTGCTGGATGATCGACGACCCGGCGGTGTCGGCGTAGAAAGTCTGCTCCTTGACCTGGAGCAGACCCGCGGTGACGTGATCGACGCCGTCGGCGTGCGAGAGCCGCTCCGAATAGTCCTGCAGCAGAGCGACCTTCTCGCCGGTCGGCACGGTGAACGGATCGATGTCGTAGTCCGAGACCCAGCGCACGCCTGCGTAGCGTGGCTCGGCGGCGAGTTCGACCCGCTCCCGGTTGAGTGCGCGCAGTGTGGTGGCGACGGTGACCGCGGTGCGGGCCACCTCGGCGGCGACGTCGGGCGTGAGCGCGGCGTGCGACGCGAAACCCCAAGTGCCGTCCACGATGACGCGCACGGCGAAGCCGAGTTCGGTGCTGTCGGTGATGGCCTCCACACGTCCGTCGCGCAATCGGATCGACTGGGTGACCAACCGGTGCACCCGCAGGTCGGCGTGCTCGGCGCCGGCCGCCGTCGCCGCGGTGAGCGCGGCGTCGGCGAGCGCGGTCAGTGGCAGACCGAGGAACTCGGCGTCCACGTCTTTGGAAGTCGCGATGCTCACCCGACCAACATAATCGCCCGGTCGGACAACGTCCGCCCACAGCCCGCGCAGGCCGAGCCAAGGCCGCGGCTGTAGTGCGAAGCTGCATCGAGTGCCGATTTGCGTAGAATGCGCGATCGTGCAGTGTGAACGGCGCGCGCGACACCTTCGCTTACCGCGTGTTTCTCACCGAATGCCGTACTGTGCCCGCGTGCCGCCATCCGCTCTCCGTGACCGCAAGCGCGAACGTACCCGCCGAGCCATCCTCGAAGCCGCCGCCGAGCTGTTCGAGACCAGAGGCTACGAGGACACGACGGTGGCCGACATCGCCGCCGCGGCGGACGTCGGCACGCGTACGTTCTTCAACTACTTCGCCAGCAAAGAAGAACTGCTCTTCCCGGAATCCGACGAGCGGGTGCGCGCCGCGGTGGCCGCGATCGCAAGCAGGCGCCCCGGAGAACGTCCGGTGGAGGTCATGCTGCGCGCGCTGCGTGCCGCGGGGGACAACCCCGGCGAACACCTCATCGACGACCTTTCCGCCCGGATCGCCGCGCTGCGTGCCAAGGTGTCGCGAACCGTGCCCGCGGTGAGCGGCCGCGCCGCACACGCCCAGCTCGTCGCGCAGCGCGAGATCGCCAGGCAGCTGCACGGCGCGTTCCCCGCCGAACTCGACGAGGTGGGCGCCGCCGCGCTGGTCGGCGCGGTCGTCGGCGCGGTGTCGGGTGCGTTGACCGTGTTGTTCCAGCATCCGGTGGTGGGGGCCGAGGACGGTGAGCGCCTGCACCACCGGATTCACGAGACGACTTCGCGCGCCCTGCAACCGTGGCTGGCCACTCATCGGGTGGAACCGGTGGGCTGATCAGCCGAACTGCTGCCAACCCAACCGGATCACCATCGCGATCACCACCACCAGCAGCACGACGCGCACGAATTCGGCGCCCTTGCGCACCGCCATCCGCGAGCCGACCACCGCGCCGAGCACGTTCGCCGCGGCCATCGCGGCACCGAGCGCCCACAGGATGTGGCCGGTCGCCCCGAAGAAGACCAGCGCGCCGAGATTCGAGCCGCAGTTGATCACCTTGGCCATGGCTGCCGCCCGCACGAACTCGGTCCCGAGCAGGGTGGCGAAGGTGATGATCAGGAACGTTCCGGTGCCGGGCCCGAGCAGGCCGTCGTAGAAGCCGATCAATCCCGCGGCCAGCGCCACGGTGAGGACGGCCTTGCGCCGCGTGGGCGGGTGAGTGGCCAGCGTGACGCCGATTGACGGACGCATCGTGACGAACACCGCGACGCCGACCAGCACCACCATCACGATCGGGACGAACAGCTCGCGGTCGATCAGGGAGACCGCGGCGGCGCCGACCGCGGCCGCCACCGCGGCGATCACGGCGGCGGGCACCAGCACGCGCCAGCGCATCGGCACCTTGCGCGCGAAGGTAGCCACCGCGGCGCTGGTCCCGGCGACCGCGGCGAGCTTGTTGGTGCCGAGCGCGGTCTGCGGCGCGATGCCGGGCGCCACCACGAACAGCGTGGGCAGAATGATCAGCCCACCCCCGCCGACCACCGCGTCCACCCATCCCGCGGCCGTCGCCGCCGTCAACAGAACCGCCCAGTCTCCGATCTCCACGCGGGTAAGACAACCAGATCATCGGTTCATCCGCTGACTGGCATCGGCGCCCCGCCCGAATCATGCGGGGCATTCGGCCCTGCGTCCGTGGGGTTGCGTGGCCGCGTACCGGGCGCACCTAGGCTGAACCCCGTGCGTCGGTTCAGTCTGTGGCTTCGGGGCAAGCCCATCGTCGCCGATTCGGCGCTGGCGGCGCTGCTTCTGCTGCTCGAGATCGTCAGCGTTGGCAACGCGCACAACAAGCTCGCGTATCTGGCCGTCGGCGTGCTGCTTCCGCTTCCGGTGGTGCTGCGCCGGGTGTATCCGCGGACGATGGCGGTCGCCACGCTGGCGCTATCGATGACCGCGTCGCTGGTGGGCTTCCTGACCCAGGAGGACGCCGACCACATCGCGTTGCTGTCGCAGGGCATCATCCTGTACACGCTGGTGGCCTACGTCGGGCGGCGCGAGGGGCTGTGGTTCGGGCTCGGCCTCGGCGTGGACGTCGTGCTCTCGATCGCGGCGATCGACCGGCCGGCCGGGCCCGACATCGTCTTCACGGCCATGTTCTACGCGCTGTCCTGGACGCTGGCGGAGTTCATCGGCGCTCGGCACGCCTACGACGCCGAGGTCGCGGCACGCCTGGCGGTCGCCGACTACGACAAAGAGCGCCGCGCGCACGACGCCGTCTCGGCCGAACGCACGCGCATCGCCCGGGAACTGCACGACGTGGTGGCGCACGCGGTGAGCGTGATCATCGTGCAGGCCGACGGCGCGAAATACGCGCTGCGCCGCGACCCGGACGCGGCGGAGCAGGCGCTCACCACCATCGCGAGCACCGGCCGTGAAGCGCTGCGCGAACTGCGCAGAACCGTGGCCCTGCTGCGGACCGAGCACGCGCCCGACCAACTGCCCCAGCACGGCACCGCCGGCCTCGCCAAGGTCGTGGAGATGATGCGCGGCACCGGCCTCGCCGTCGAGCTCGAGCTGACCGGGGAGCTGGACGACATCGCACCCGAGGTCAGTCTCGGCGTGCACCGCATCGTGCAGGAATCGCTGACCAACACGCTGCGGCACGCGGGCCCGCACCCGAAAGCGTGGGTGCGGGTGCGCCGCACCGACTCCGACGTGGTGATCGACGTCACCGACAGCGGCGGCGTGCCGCTGCACGAACCCGCCACGCGCATCGAGGGCAGCGGGCTCGGGTTGGTCGGGATGCGCGAGCGCGTCGCCGTGCTGGGCGGCAGCTTGGACGCGGGCCCCGACGCGGACGGAGCCTGGCGGGTACACGCGAGCCTCCCGCTGCGGCCGGGCTCGGCGGAGTGAGCCGAGCTCGGTGGCATCGGCCTGTGAATCCATGCGCCCCAAGTGGATTCGGTCACAGGGACAAAGTCGGGAGCGGGGTGCCAGGGTCGTCGCGGCGCAGGACGCCCGAGACGCGGAAGCGCCCACGTTACATTGGGGGCGTGCCGATCACCGTTCTCGTTGTCGATGACCAGGAACTCATGCGTATGGGATTGAAGATGGTGCTCGGCGCGCACCCCGGCATCGAAGTGATCGGCGAGGCGGCCAACGGCGCCGCCGCGGTCGCCAGGGCGGCGGAGCTGCGGCCCGACGTCGTGCTGATGGATGTGCGGATGCCCGTCGTCGACGGCGTCGCCGCCACCACCAGGATCGTGGAGGCCGGGCACGGCAGCCGGGTACTCGTCATGACGACCTTCGACCTCGACGAGCACGCGCTCGGCGCGCTCCGCGCGGGAGCGAGCGGATTCCTCTTGAAGGACACCCCGCCGGAAGACCTCATCTCCGCCATCCGCAGTGTCGCCGCGGGCGACGCGGTGGTCTCGCCGAAGGTGACCAAGCGCCTGCTGGACCGCCTCATCGCGGAGGACCCGGCCCGGACCCGCGACCCGGGCGTGCTCGACGTGCTCACCGCCCGCGAACGCGAGGTGCTCGAGCAGATCGCGGCGGGCCGCTCCAACGCCGAGATCGCCGAGCAGCTGTACCTGTCCGAGGCCACGGTCAAGACGCACGTCGGCAGGGTGCTCACCAAACTCGGTCTGCGGGACCGCGTTCAGGCGGTCGTCTTGGCCTACGAGACGGGTTTGGTGCGCCCGGGCGGCTGACCAGGGCGGATCTCAGCGTCTTTTCAGGTGCGCCGGGAGAAAAACGCCGGTTCCGGACGTTGACCGGGTAGATCGTCCGAAGGGATCGCCATGGCCGCGTTGTTGTTCGTGCTGTACGTCGTCGTCGAGATCGCCGCGCTGGTCGCGGTCGGCCAGCTGATCGGCGTCATGCCGACGATTCTGGTGCTGATCGCCGGATCGGCCGCGGGCATGCTGCTGATCGGCTCGCAAGGGCGCCGGGTGTTCGAGCAGTTCCGCCGCGCCGGTCGCGGAGAAATCGCGCCGGGTACCGCCGTGGCCGATGGCGCGCTGGTCGCGGCGGGTGGTGTGCTGATGTTCGTGCCGGGCCTGGTCACCTCGCTGCTCGGTCTGCTACTGCTGCTGCCACCGACGCGGTTTCTGGTGCGTCCGCTGGTCACGGCGTTCGCGGCCCGACGGTTCGGCAGGATCGCCGCCGCCGCACCCTATCGCGGTGTCGTCATCGACGGCGACGAGGTGATCGATGGCGACGTGGTGCGGCAGTGGTACGACGACGGACAGGGCGACGCCCGCCGCGCGATCAGCCCGTCCTGAGGGTGAAACCGCCTACGCCAGGTTCCGCGCTGCGCGCCGAAGGGCTATCGTGGCGCGATGGCCACCGAGCAACTCACCGTGACGGTGAGCGAGGAGCTGGCCGCTGCGGTGCGACGTGCGGCGGCCTCAGCGGGACAGTCGATTTCCGGATTCACGGCCGCGGCGCTGCGGCTGGAGCTGATCGCCATGGAGGCGGGCTGCCGGTCCACGGCGGCGGGCGGAACCGGTGCAGCGCCGCCGGCGTACGCGGAGGTGATGACGGTACTGGCGCAGCAGGAGGATCTGGCGCGCAGGCCCGCACTGAACGGCTGACCGAAACCGCCGCTTCGGGCATACGGCAGACTGGTGCCCCGTGAGTACCCAGTTGCTGATCGGTGGTCGTTTCTACAGCGCGAGTTCACCCGACGCCACGGCCATGGCGGTGACCGACGGGACCGTGGTCTGGCTGGGCGCCGAGCAGCCAGGACGCGCGCTGCACATCGACGCCGAGATCGTCGACCTCGACGGCGCCTTCGTCGCGCCCGCGTTCGTCGATCCACACGTGCACGTCACGGCACTCGGGCTGAAGCTGACCGGTCTCGACCTGTCCGGTGCGGAGTCGCTCGGACACTGCCTGCGGCTGCTGCGCGCGTTCGCCGAGGCACACCCCGACGGCGCCGTCCTGGGTGACGGCTGGGACGAGACCACCTGGCGGGAGGGCAGGCCGCCCAGCGTCGAGGAGATCGATGCGGCGGCGGGCGCCGGGCGCCACGTGTACCTCTCGCGCGTGGACACGCACTCCGCCGTGGCGTCCTCGGCACTGCTGGACACACTGCCCGGGCTGACCTCGACCGACGGATTCACCCGCGGCGAGCCGGTGCGCGCCGCGGCCCACCATCTGGTGCGCACCGCCGCGCTCGCGAGTCTCTCTCGGGCGCAACGGGATAAAGCGCGCGCCGCGGCACTGGATCACGCTGCCGCGCACGGGATCGTCGCGGTGCACGAATGCGCGGGCCCGGAGATCGCTGGGCGCGAGGACCTTCGCGAACTGCTCGAATTCGACCACGGCGTGCAGGTCCGGGCATATTGGGGCGAGGCGGTGCGCAGCGCCGAACAGGCACGCGCCCTGGTCGAGGAACTCGGCGTGCACGCCTTGGGGGGCGACCTGTTCGTCGACGGCTCCCTCGGGTCGCGCACCGCCTGGCTGCGCGCGCCCTACGCCGACGAGTCCCATTGTGGCCGGAGCTATCTCGATGCGGAGACGATCGCCGATCATGTGCGCGCCTGCACGGTCGCGGGTATCCAGGCCGGGTTCCACGCGATCGGTGACGCCGCGATGGATACGCTCGTCGCGGGTATCGAGCGGGTGGTCGACGATCTCGGCGGACCCGCCGTCGCCGCACTCGGGCACCGGGTCGAGCATGCCGAACTGATCGACGCCGAGCACATTGCGAAGCTCGCCCGCTGGGGCGTAATCGCCAGTGTGCAGCCGGGATTCGACGCCGTCTGGGGTGGATCGCACGGCATGTACGCCGCGCGGCTCGGCGCCGATCGCGCGGCGACCCTGAACCCGTTCGCCGCCATGGCCGCCTCCGGCGTCGCCCTCGCGATCGGCTCCGACGCCCCGGTCACCGCCCTCGATCCGTGGGCGGCGGTGCGGGCCGCGGCCAACCATCGCACCCCGGAGCACGGACTGTCGCCGCGCGCCGCCTTCGCCGCGGCGACGCGCGGCGCCTGGCGCGCGGGCGGAGTCCGCGACGGTGTGGCGGGCACGCTGGTACCAGGTGCGCCGGCATCCTACGCGATCTGGGACGCCGATGAACTCGTTGTCGCCGCTGCCTCCGACTCGGTCCAGCGCTGGTCCACCGACCCGCGGTCGCGTGTCCCGGGATTGCCTGCGCTCGAACCTGATTCACCGCTGCCGAGGTGCCTGCGCACCGTTCACCGGGGAGCGACGATCTATGCGGCATGACCGAGTCGGCGACGAGCCGGCGCCCGAATTCGCCGGTCGCCGGGTGGTTGAAGTGGCAGATGTTGATGCAGTGGCTATTGGGGTTGCGGTGACGCATGTACACCGGGGCGCGGACGTTTGGCGACCGGCAGACCGCGACTACGTAGCGGAGCTCGGTGTGAGCCCGGACCGTGGTGGGCGCCATCACAGGGCAGGTATCGGTCATTGCGGTTGTTCTGGCGGGAATCGGCGGAACGCAGGCCTATACGGCATGTGTGGGCCGAGTGGCGTACGTCCGCCGGGTGTCGAACGACGGCCGAATGGCGGACGGTAGCCAGGGGATGGTGCGCGAGCGGGTAGCGGAATGGATGCGGTCGCTGGCGGCCGCGGTGCGCAGGCATCCGGTGCCGGCGCGCTCCGCGGCGGCGATCCTCGCCGGGCTGCTGCTGTTCGGCAGCTTTCCGCCACGGCCGTGGTGGTTCCTCGCGCCGGTCGGCATGGCCCTGCTTACGCTGGTGGCCCGAAGTGCTGGACGCCTGCGCGCGGGCTTCGGTTACGGATTCCTGGCCGGCCTGGCGTTCTTCCTCCCGTTGCTGCCGTGGACCGGCATCTACGTCGGGCCGGTGCCGTGGCTTGCGCTGTCCACCGCGTGCGCGGTCCACGTGGGCGTCTTCGGTCTGCTCGCCCGGCTCGTCGGCACGCTTCCCGGCTGGCCCCTGTGGGTGGCGCTGGCCTGGACGACCGCCGAGTGGGGCCGCTCCAGCTTCCCCTTCGGCGGATTTCCCTGGGGCCGCTTGGCATTCGGCCAAGCCGACGGCTGGTTCCTGCCGCTGGCTGCGGTCGGCGGCGCACCGCTGGTCGGGTTCGCGGTGGCCCTCACCGGAACCGGTGCCGCGGCACTGGCGTCCCTGCTGTGGTCACGTCGCGCATCCAGAAGGGCTGACGCATCGGTCTCCGACGCCGGGCCCGGAATCTCCGCGCCCGCGGCCCACGCGGCCCGGCTCGGGTATGCCGCGGCGGTGCTCACCGTGGCCGTCATGCCTGTCGCCGGACTGCTGCTCCGCTCCGCCTTGCCGGGCCCGGACTCGGGCGACCGAACGGTCACGGTCGCCGCGATCCAAGGGAGCGTGCCGCGGCTCGGGCTGGATTTCAACGAACAGCGGCGCGCCGTGCTGGACAACCACGTGCGCCGTACCGAGGAACTGGCCGCGGACGTCGCGGCGGGCCGCGCGCCGCGACCGGATGTGGTGATCTGGCCGGAGAACTCCTCGGACATCGATCCGCTGCGCAACGGCGACGCCGCCGCCTTGATCACCGCGGCCTCCGAGCGGATCGGCGCACCGATCCTGGTCGGCGCGGTGCTGGTCAATTCGGATCGGACGACCACCAACTCGGTGATGGTGTGGAACGGCGCGGCGGGCCCGGGCGAGCGGCATGACAAGAAGATCATCCAGCCCTTCGGCGAGTACCTGCCGATGCGCGGCTTCTTCCGGCTGTTCTCCGAATACGCCGATCGGGCAGGATATTTCGTCCCCGGCCACGGCGACGGCGTAGTACGGGCCGCCGGCATCGACATCGGCGTCGCCACCTGCTATGAGGTGGCCTTCGACAGGGCGTTCGAAGACGCGATGCGCGCGGGCGCCGAGCTGCTCACCGTGCCCACCAACAACGCTACCTTCGGCGACAGCGAGATGACCTATCAGCAGCTGGCCATGTCCCGTATCCGTGCCGTCGAACACGGAAGGGCCTTGGTCGTCGCGGCGACCTCGGGTGTGAGCGCGATCATCGCCGCCGATGGCAGCGTGCGGCAGGAAACGGCGCTGTTCGTGCCCGCCGCCTTGGTCGCGGAGCTTCCGCTCCGCGACGACAACACGCTGGCGACGCGAATTGGCCCTGTCCCGGAGCGAATCTTCGCTATTCTGACCGCTGCCGCCGTACTTGCCGCGATCATCCGGCGGCGATCCACCCGCGAGGACGACTCGACCGACAACGCTGGCGTGACCGCTCGACCGGTAGTCCAACCAAACCAGAAATAACCGAACACTCGGTATGTTCTAGCCCCCAACTTGCCCACGGAGTAATGGGGCAGTGTTGCGTTGCGCGGGGTTAGCTCGATAACTCCACTGAGCGTCGCAGTAGCATTGGACGGTCTGGTCAGGTGCTGTTTCCTTTTGGCTCGACCTCATCGAGTCGCAATGTTTGCGGAAATGTAACCAACCAAAGTGGCCTTCTGCCAAGGGCGTTGGATGTGAAACAAATCCAAAACGCTGGCAATCCGGCTGATGTGATGCTCCGAATCATAGGGCGTGGATCACGTCCCGGCTGGCGCGCGTGCGCTTGCTGTGATGGTGCTCGGGGAGTTGCGTCAATAGCGGCAGAACGGAGTGATTGATGAGTTCATTGGCCACGGATCGCGTCGACCAATGTTCATCCGGCGAATTTTCGGCACAACCGTTTGCTCTGTCACCCGCACAGACGGCTCTCTGGTACGCGCAGCGCATCCGCCCCGACGTACCGCTGACGATCTCGCAGTACGTCGAGATCCACGGTGATCTGGACGAGGGGCGGCTGCTGTACTCGATCGAGCGGTTCGGCGCCGAGACCCAGGTCGGCCAGGTTCGCTTGGCGGAGATCGACGGCACTCCCTACCAGCTCGTCGATCCGGTCCACCGGCCCGGCTGGGCCCGCATCGACCTGCGCTCCGAGCCCGATCCGCACGCGGCCGCGCTGCGCTGGATGCACGACCACACGAACTCGCCGATCGATCTGGAGCGCGACCCGCTGACCTCCAACGCGGTGCTGCGGATCGGGGAGTCCGACTACATCTGGTATTCCTGCGCCCACCACATCACCATCGATGGCTACGGCGCGATGAACGCGCTCACCCGCACGGCGGAGATCTACACGGCACTGGAGAACCAGACCGAGCCGATTGCCTCGCGTGCGAACCCACTGGCCGATATCTACGCCGACGAGGCGCGCTACCACAGCTCCAGCCGCTTCCACAACGATCGCGAGTACTGGCTCGAGCAGCTGTCCGGGGCCGGCGAGCCGGTGACCCTGGGCGGCGCCCGGCTCACCGCCGCCACCCACGACGCGGGCCGCAGACTCGCCACCGCCATGCTCGACGACGAGCGCCACGCCGCGCTCGAAGCGGCCACCGCCGCGAACGACACGACCGACGCCGCGATGTTCGTCGCGGCGCTGGCCGCTTATGTGCGATCGGTGACCGGAAACCGGGATGTGGTCTTGAGCCTGCCCGTCTCAGCGCGCACCACGGTGTCGTTGCGCCGCTCGGCGGGCGTGGTGTCCAACGTCGTGCCTATCCGGTTGCGGATGGACGACTCCACCACGGTCGCCGACCTGGTGAAAGCGGCCGAACTGCAGATCACCGGCGCCCTGCGCCATCAGCGCTACCGGCATGAGGACATCCGGCGCGACAGCGGCTACTCCCGCGACGCGCGCGGATTCTTCGGACCCATGGTCAACCTCATGCTGTTCCACAACGAGCTGCGGTTCGGCGACCTGGTCGGCTCGATCCACGTGCTGGCCACCGGGCCGGTCGAGGATCTGTCGGTCAACGTCTACAACGGCGCAGGCGATCGCCTCCGCATCGACTTCGAAGCCAATCCCCGGCTCTACAGTGACGCCGAGGTCGGCGTGCATCACGCGCGCTACCTGGACTTTCTCGGCCGGTTCTTGGAGGCGGATCCGCAGACGCCCGCCGAGTCGCTCGTCGCGATCACCGACGGCGAGCGAGAACAGGTCCTGCGGGCATGGAACGCCACCGAGACGCCCCGGCAGGACGGCACGCTCGCGAGCCTGTTCGCCGAGCGTGCCGCGGCCGACCCGGACACGATCGCGCTCGAGTTCGGCGACGAGGCGCTGACCTACGCCGAACTGGACGCGCGCGCCAATCGCCTGGCCCGGCTACTCATCGCCCGGGGCGCCGGTCCGGACACCACGGTCGCGCTGTGCCTGCGTCGCAGCGCCGACCTGGTCGTCGGCATGTACGCGATCGTCAAGGCGGGCGCGGCGTACCTGCCGCTGGACCCGGAGCATCCCGCCGAGCGGATCGGGCAGATCCTGCGGCACGCCGAACCGCTGTGCGTGCTCACCGCGGCGCGCGACGAGCTCGACCTGCCGAAGGTCGCGCCGAGGGTGGACATCGACACCGTGCGGGTATCCGGTTTCGACGACGCGCCGATCACCGACGCCGACCGCCGCGGCGAACTGCGCCCCGATCACCTCGCGTACGTGATCTTCACCTCCGGCTCGACCGGAAAACCCAAGGGCGTCGGCGTCACGCACGCCGCGATCGTCAACCGGCTGCGCTGGATGCAGCACGAGTACCCGCTCGACCGCACCGACGCCGTCTTACAGAAGACACCCGCGACCTTCGATGTCTCGGTGTGGGAGTTCTTCTGGCCCTTGCAGATCGGCGCACGCCTGGTGGTCGCCGCACCCGACGGCCACCGTGACCCGGCCTACCTCGCCCGCGTCATCGCGGAAAAGGGCATCACGACAGCGCATTTCGTGCCGTCGATGCTGTCGGTGTTCGTCACCGAGGCCGACCTGAGCGGCTGCACCGGCCTGCGCCAGGTGTTCTGCAGCGGCGAGGCCTTACCCGCCGCCGCCGTCCGGGAGTTCTACGCGGCATTACCCACCTGCGAGCTGCACAACCTGTACGGTCCCACCGAAGCCGCCGTGGACGTCACCTACTGGCCTTGCGCACCGGACGCGAGCAGCGTACCGATCGGCTCGCCGGTGTGGAACACCCAGACCTACGTGCTGGATTCGCGGCTGCAACCGGTCCCGCCCGGCGCGGTCGGCGAGCTGTACCTCGCCGGTGTTCAATTGGCCCGCGGTTACCTGCGGCAACCGCGGCTGACCGCGGACCGGTTCGTGGCCAGCCCGTTCACGCCCGGCGCGCGGATGTATCGCACCGGTGACCTGGCGCGCTGGCAGGTCGGCCGCTCCGGCGACGAGCCAGGCGTGCTGGAATACCTGGGGCGCAGCGACTTCCAGGTCAAGATCCGCGGTTTGCGCATCGAACTCGGGGAGATCGAGGCCGCGCTGCTGGACGACCCGGGAGTGGCCAGGGCGGTCTGCGTGGCACATACCGGGCGCACCGGTGACGAGCTGGTCGCCTACGTCGTCGCGGCCAAACAGGCCGACGGCGACGTCCGCTTGGACACCGCCGCGCTGCTGACCGGCTTGCGGCGCACGCTGCCGGGGTACATGGTGCCCTCCGCGCTGATGCAGCTCGACGAGCTTCCGCTGAACGCCAACGGCAAGATCGATCGCAAAGCGTTGCCCGCGCCTGCGGTCGGCACCCGCCCGATGCGGCCGGTGGCCGAGCCGCGCACCGAGGTGGAGCGGGTGCTGGCCGGCATCTTCGCGGAGGTCTTGGAGACCGAGATCGGCGTCGAGGACAGCTTTTTCGAGATGGGCGGCAACTCGCTCATCGCCGCGCGTGCGGTGGCGAGGATCAACGCCGCGCTCGGCACCGCGCTGACCATTCGCGATCTGTTCGAGGCCGCGACCATCGCGGCGCTCACCCAGCGTTTCGCCATGGAGACCTCCGACGCGTCGTCGCCGCGGTTGACGCCCGCCGAGCGGCCGGACCGCATCCCGCTGTCCCAGGCACAGCAGCGTTTGTGGATTCTCAACCGGTTCTCCGAGCACGCCGCCGCCTACAACATGCCGCTGGCCGTCGAGATCGACGGTCCGCTGGATGTGGCGGCGCTGCGCGCGGGTCTGGTCGACGTCATCGAGCGGCACGAGAGCCTGCGCACCACCTTCCCGGAGTCACCGGAGGGGCCCTACCAGCTGATTCATCCGGCCGACGCGATTCCGCTGATGCTCGACCCGATCGAGGCCACCGGCGCCGACGTGGCCGCGCTGGCCACCGAATACGCCGGTTACGGTTTCGACCTGCGCAGCCAGGCACCGATCCGGGTCGCGCTGTACCGCACCGGACCCCAGCAACATGTGTTCCTCATCGTGCTGCATCACATCTGCGGCGACGGGTGGTCCATCGCGCCACTGGCCCGGGACTTGATGACCGCGGTGTCCGCGCGTGCCAACGGCGTCGCGCCGCAGTGGACGGATCTGCCGGTGCAGTACGCCGACTTCGCGCTCTGGCAGCGTGAACTGCTCGGCGAGGAGTCCGATCCGGCTAGTGCGCTCAGTCGTCAGCTGACGCATTGGCGCTCGGAGCTGGCCGGGTTGCCCGACCAGCTCGACCTACCGCTGGACCGGCCGCGCCCACTGCACAGATCCACCGTCGGCGGCCGGGTCGAGTTCACCATTCCGGCCGAGATCCGACGCGCCGCAGTGGAATTGGCGGCCAGTCGCGGCGTGAGCATGTTCATGGTGCTGCACGCGGCCCTGGCCACGTTGCTGTCCAGGCTGTGCGCGAGCGGCGACATCGCGATCGGCACGCCCATCGCGGGGCGTTCGGACCCGGCGCTGGACGATCTGGTCGGCATGTTCGTCAACACGCTGGTGCTGCGCACCGAGGTCGACCCGGCCGCGGGCTTCGACCGGATGCTCGACGTGGTGCGCGAGACCGACCTCAACGCCTTCGCCAACGCCGACGTGCCGTTCGAGCGGCTGGTCGAGGTGGTCAACCCGGAGCGCTCGCCGTCCCGCCATCCGCTGTTCCAGGTGATGCTGTCCTACGATCACGCGCCGGATCTGCGCATCGACCTGCCCGGTGTGCGCGCGAAGGTGCTGCCGATCGCGACGGACGTCGCGAAGTTCGACTTGCAACTGGTCGTGCACGACGACACCGGCGATGGGCCGCTTTCAGCCGAATTCGGCTATGCCACTGACATTTTCGATCAGAACACGGTGCGGTCGTTCGCCCGCCGGTTCGTCGCCGTGCTGAGCGGGGGTGTGGCCGCGCCCGAGCTTCCGGTGGGCGACGTGCCCATCCTGGACCGCAAGGAAACCGAGAACCTGGTGCCCCTCGGGGGCGCACCGGCCGAGTCCCCGATCACCCTGGCCACGTTGCTCACCGGCACCGCCATGCGGGTGCCGGACGCGGTGGCGGTGCGCTACCTGGGCGCCGACACCACCTACCGGGAACTCGACGAGCGGTCGAACACCCTGGCCCGCGCCCTCATCGAACACGGCGCCGGTCCCGAGATGGTCGTCGCGATCGCACTGCCCCGCGGCCTGGACGCGATCACCGCGGTGTGGGCTGTCGCCAAAACCGGTGCGGCCTACGTGCCGATCGACCCGAGCTACCCCGGCGAGCGGATCGCGCACATGATCGGTGACTCCGGTGTCATGGTGGGGCTGACCGACTCCGCGAGCCTGGCCGCCATGCCCGTCAGGCCGCAGGCGCAGGGCAGGCACCGCAAGTCCCAGGTCGACTGGCTGGTGCTCGGCTCCGACGAGCTGGCGGCCGAACTCGCCTGCTATCCGGCCGATCCGATCACCGACGCAGAACGGCACCACCCGATGCGGGTGAGCCAACCGGCCTACCTCATCTACACCTCCGGTTCCACCGGCACACCCAAGGCGGTCGTCGTCACGCACGGGGGTATCGCCTCGCTCGCCGCCGAGCAGACCTACCTGTTCGGCATCTCGGATTCGGCGCGGACGCTGCACTTCTCCTCGCCCAGCTTCGACGCGTCGGTACTGGAGATGTTGCTCGGCTTCGCCGCGGGCGCCACCATGGTGATCGCCCCCGCGGGCATGTACGGCGGCGCCGAACTGGGCAGGCTGCTGCGCGAGGAGCGGGTGACGCACGCGTTCGTGACGCCCGCCGCGCTGGCCACCGTGCCGGACGAGGGACTCGGCGACCTCGAGGTGGTCATCGTCGGCGGTGACGCCTGCTCCGAGGAACTGGTCGAGACCTGGACCACCGGGCGTCGCATGCACAACATGTACGGCCCGTCCGAGGCCACCGTCGCCGCGACCGCGTCCGGGCCGATGGTGCCGGGCCGCCCGGTGCCGCTCGGCATGCCGGTGCGCGGCATGCGGCTGTTCGTGCTGGACGACCGTCTGCACCCGGTGCCGCCGGGCACGCCGGGCGAACTGTACGTATCCGGCCCCGGCGTGGCCCGCGGCTACCTCGGCCGCTTCGGTCTGACCGCGCAACGGTTCGTGGCCAACCCGCACGGCAGGCGCGGCGAGCGCATGTACCGCACCGGCGATCTGGTGGTCTTGGAGCGGTCGGGGCAGCTCCGCTTCCTCGGACGCGCCGACGACCAGATCAAGATCCGTGGTTTCCGCATCGAACTGCGCGAGGTCGACCACGCGCTGCGCCTGCATCCCGGCGTCCGCTTCGCGCTGACCGTCGTGCACACCGACGAGCACGGCCAGGTGCGGCTCGCCTCCTACGTGACCGCCGACCGGCCGGTCGAGCCGAGGGCAGTTCTGGACACCGCGCGCCAGCTGTTGCCCGGCTACATGGTGCCCGCGTCGATCGCCGTGCTGGACGAGGTTCCGCTCACTCCGGCGGGCAAGCTGGACCGGAAGGCGTTGCCGCAGCCGGTGTTCGCGGCTTCGGGCACCTCCCGTGCGCCGAGCACCGAGCTGGAGTTGCAGGTCGCGGGCGTGTTCGGCGATATCCTCGGCCGCCCGGTCACCGGCGCCGAGGACAGTTTCTTCGATCTCGGCGGCAACTCACTGCTGGCCACCAGGCTGGCCGCCGCGATCCACGCGAAGTTCGCCGTGGAGCTGCCGGTGCGGTCGATCTTCGAGATGCCCACCGTCGCCGGGGTCGCCGAGCAGCTGGCCGCGGCGCCCCGGACGCAGCGGCCGGCGCTGGCGGTGCAGACGCCGCGTCCAGGACGTATCCCATTGTCGCTGCCGCAGCAGCGGCTGTGGTTCCTCAACCGATATGCGCCCGAATCGAGCGCGTACAACATCGCTTTCGTGATCCGCATCGCCGGTGAGCTGGACGTGCCTGCCTTGCGGGCCGCGATCGCCGACCTGGTGCGGCGGCACGAAGTGCTGCGGACCGTCTTCCCGGAAGACGCCGAAGGCGCCCAGCAGGTGGTGCTGCCGGTCGAGCGAGCGGTGCCGGACGTGATGGCGACCGACATCGACGATTCCGGGGCAAGGGCCGCGCTGGAAGCCTTGGCGCACACCGGTTTCGACCTCACCAGGCAGACGCCGGTGCGTCTGTCGCTGCTGCGCACCTCGCCCGAGCGCTATCTGCTCGGCATCGTGCTGCACCACATCGCCGCCGACGGTTGGTCGCTCGGTCCGCTGACCAAGGATCTGGCGGCCGCGTATGCGGCACGGCACGAGGGCGATTCGCCATCCTGGGCTCCGCTTCCGGTGCAGTACGCCGACTTCGGGCTCTGGCAGCGCGCCTGCCTCGGTGCGGAGGACGACCCGGCCAGTGTGGCGAGCACCCAATTGGAGTACTGGCGGACCGCGCTGGCGGACATTCCCGACCAACTGCCGCTGCCCTACGACCGGCCACGGCCCATGGAGCCGACCCAGCGGGCCGGCACCGTGCGTTTCACGGTGCCGGAGCCGGTGCAGCGCAGGCTTTCCGAGATCGCCCGCGATCAGGGCGTGAGCAAGTTCATGGTGCTGCGTTCGGCCTTCGCGGTGCTGCTGCGTTGCGTCACCGGCGGCCGCGACATCGTGATCGGCACCCCGGTGGCGGGCCGGACCGACACCAAGCTCGACGAGCTGGTCGGCATGTTCGTGAACACGCTGGTGCTGCGCTCGGACGTGGATCCCGACCGTGGCTTCGCCGACTTGCTGCGCGCCGACCGCGACACCGAGCTGGCCGCGATGGCGCACGCCGACATCCCGTTCGAGCGCATCGTCGAGGAACTCGGCCGCGAGTCCCGGGCGTCGGGCCGGCACCCCTTGTTCCAGGTGGCGCTGAGCGTGCAGGACGGCCCCGTGCCGACGCTGGAGCTGCCCGGCCTCGCACTGCGCGCGGAGCCCTTGGACATTGCGCTGGCGAAATTCGACCTGGAGCTGCGCGTGGCGAACATCGGCTTCGACACCGGAGCCCACCTCGGTGATCCGGGCTTCGAATTCGTCTATGCTGCTGAGCTTTTCGACGAGGCGACGATCGAGACGCTGGCCGACCGGTTCCTGCGGGTGCTCACCGCCGTCACCGCCGACCCGCACGTGCCGGTGCGCGCCATCGACGCGCGCACCGAACACGAGCGCCGCACGCTCGCCCCCGCGAAGGGCGGGCCGTCAGCCCCGCCGTGCACGCTGGGCGACTTCTTCACCGCCGCCGCGCGCAGGTATCCGGACCACCCGTTCCTGCGCTCGGGTGCCACGTCCTTGACATACGCCGAAGTGGAGCAGCGCTCGAATCGTTTGGCGCGCGCGTTGATCGCGCGCGGGCTCGGGACGGAGGACCGCGTCGGGCTCGGCCTCACCCGGTCGATCGACTCGGTCGTCGCGATGCTCGCCGTGGCCAAGTCCGGCGCCGCGTTCGTGCCGGTCGACCCGAAGTACCCGGCCGATCGGGTTCGGCACATGCTCAGCGACTCCGGCTGCGCGGTCGGCATCACGGCCGGCGAGCACGCCGAGCGTCTGCGGGCGAGTTCCGCGGCGGGCGTGGACACCGAGTGGTTGCTGCTGGACAACGCCGAATTCGTCGATGAATTGCGTAGCTACGATGGAACGCCGATCGGCGACATGGAGCGCGTGCGCGCTACCCACGTGTCCGACATCGCCTACTTGATCTACACCTCCGGATCGACCGGAGTCCCCAAGGGAGTCGCGGTCACCCACGCCGGCCTGTCCAACTTCGCCGACGAGGTCCGCGACCGCACAGGCGTCGATGAGCACTCGAACACGCTGCACTTCTCCACGCCGAGCTTCGACGCGGCGGTATTCGACCTGGTGCTGGCGGTGGGCGCCGGTGCGGCCATGGTGATCTGCCCGCCGGACATCTACGGCGGCGACGAGCTGGCCGCACTGCTGGAACGCGAGCGGATCACCCACACCTTCATGACCACCGCCGCCCTGGCCACCATCGATCACGGGCGCTGGTCGCTGCCGCATCTGCGTGCACTGATGATCGGCGGCGAGGCGTTGCCGCCGGAGCTGGTTACCAGGTGGGCGCCGGACCGCAACTTGTACAACGTGTACGGGCCCACCGAGACCACGATCGTCGTGAGCGCGACCAGCCCGATGGTGATCGGCGAGCCGATCACCATCGGCACGCTGGTGCGGGGTGCCACAGCGCTGGTGCTCGACGAGCGGTTGCGTCCGGTGCCGGTCGGCGTACCGGGCGAGCTGTACCTCGGCGGCCTGGGCGTGGCACGCGGATACTTGGACCGATTCGGGCTCACCGCCGCGCGTTTCGTGGCCGACCCGTACGGCCCGGCCGGAACCAGGATGTACCGAACCGGTGACGTCGTGCGCTGGAACGCGGCCGGCGAGCTGGTCTACCTGGGCCGCAGCGATCACCAGGTGAAGATGCGCGGGTTCCGCATCGAACTCGGCGAGATCAACGTCGCACTCTTCGACCACCCGGCGGTCCGGTTCGCGCACACCGAAGTACGCCGCATCGCCGGTGCCGACCGGATCGTCGCGTACATCCAGCCCGCCGACCGGAAAGCCGGCGTCGACGTCGCGGCCGTGCGTGCAGCTCTCGGGCGGCGCCTGCCCGCGCACATGGTGCCCGCGAGCATCACCGTGCTGGACACCATCCCGCTGACGCCGGTCGGCAAGCTGGACACCAAGGCGCTGCCGGAACCGCGGCTCGCCGCCGATACCGCGAGCCGCGAGCCGCGGACCGACAGCGAGCGTCTGGTCGCCCAGGTCATGGGCGAGCTGGTCGGCGTGCCGAGCGTGGGCGCCGAGGACAGCTTCTTCGACATCGGCGGGAACTCGCTGCTGGCAACGCAGCTCGTGGCCCGGCTGGCCGCCGCGACGAACGTGCGGCTCGCCGTGCGCACGGTCTTCGCGACGCCGACGGTCGCCGCTCTCGCCGAACTGCTGGACGCGGGCGCGCACTCCGAGGAGGGACGTCCCCCGCTGGTGCGCCGGAGCCGTCCGGAGCGGATCCCGCTCTCGGCCGCACAGCGGCGGCTGTGGTTCCTCAACCGATTCAACGCAGGCGGCGCCTCGGGCGCGGATCGGTCGGCGGGCGCGTACAACATCCCGCTCGTGCTGCGCATGACCGGCCGCCTGAACGTCGACGCGCTCGCCTCCGCGCTGCACGCGGTGCAGGCCAGGCACGAAACGTTGCGGACAGTGTTCCCTGAGGTCGGCGGCGAACCCGTCCAGGTCGTCCTCGACCCGGACGAGGCGGCGATCTCGCTGGACCGCGCGACGGCGCCGCCGGACCAGGTCGAGGCCGCCGTACGCCGTTTCGCCGCACCAGGGTTCGACCTCGCCACCACAGTCCCGATCCGTGCGGCGCTGCTCTCGGTACCGACCGGCGTCGCCGCCGTATCCGACGAGCACGTCCTGGTGCTGGTCGTGCACCACATCGCGATGGACGGCTGGTCGCTCGAACCGATGGCCGCCGACGTCGCCGTCGCCTACCGCGCGGCCTGCGCGGGCGTCGCGCCCGACTGGGCCGAGCCCGAGGTCCAATACGCCGATTACACCCTGTGGCAACAGGACCTGCTCGGCACCGAGGACGACCCGGACTCGCTGGTGAGCAGACAGCTCGACTACTGGCGGCGCACTCTGGACGGCATCCCCGAGTTGCTGACCGTCCCGGCCGACCGCCCGCGCCCGCCCACGCCGTCCTATCGGGGTGGCACCGTGGAGTGCACGGTGGACCCGGTCACCCACCGCGAATTGCAGGCGATCGCGGGCAGCAACAATGTCAGCCTGTTCATGGTGCTGCACGCCGCGCTCGCGGTCCTGCTGCACCGGATGACCGCCACCGACGACATAGCGATCGGCTCGCCGATCGCGGGCCGCGGTCACCCCGCGCTGGACCGGATGGTCGGCATGTTCGTCAACACGCTGGTGCTGCGCACGCGGATCGATCCGAGCGCCCGGTTCACCGATCTGCTGCACACCGTGCGCGAAGCCGACCTGGACGCCTTCGCCCACGGGGACCTGCCGTTCGAGCGTCTCGTGGAGGTGCTCAACCCGGCCAGATCTCAGGCGCACCACCCGATGTTCCAGGTGATGTTGTCGGTCCGCAACGAGCCGGTCGGCGGGGTCGACCTGCCGCGGCTGCGGATCGAGGCGGCCGACTTGGACACCGGAGTCGCCAAGTTCGACCTCCAATTCACGCTGACCGAAGCGCAGACCGCACACCGCGATCCGGCCGGTATCAGCGTCGCGGTGAACTACGCGACGGATCTGTTCGACGAGTCGACCGCACAGCGCCTCGGCAAGCGACTGACCCGGCTGCTCGCGGCCGTCGCCGCCAACCCGACCACCGCCGTCGGCGATCTGGAACTGCTCGATCCCGCCGAATGGTCGGGACTGGCTCCGGTGCGCGGTGCGAAGCCGGACCGGCCGGTCACCCTCCCCGAGGTGTTCGAGCAGGCGGCCGACATCGACCGCGCCGCGGTCGCGCTGGTCTCCGACGGCACCGAGGTGACCTATGGTGCGCTGGACCGCTGGACAAACCGGCTGGCGCGAGTCCTCATCCGACGCGGTGTAGGCCCCGAAACTCTGGTGGCGCTGGGTATTCCGCGGTCGATCGAGTCGGTGGCGACGGTGCTCGCGGTCGCCAAGACCGGCGCGGCGTTCGTGCCGGTCGACCCGCTGTACCCACACCAGCGCATCGCGCACATGCTGTCGGATTCCGGTGCTGCGCTCGGCATCACGCTGTCGGGCTACCGCGACGAGCTGCCGGAGGACACGGAGTGGATCGTGCTGGACGACCCGCATTTCCGCGGGCTCGTGCTCGATGCGCCGGATGCGCCGATCGCCGACGCCGAACGCCCCGCGCCGCTGCGGATCGACAACCCCGCGTACGTGGTCTACACCTCGGGCTCGACCGGTACACCGAAGGGCGTCGTGGTCACGCACGGCGGGTTGTCCAACTTCGCCGCCGAGACCGCGCAGCGGTTCGATGTCGAGCCGGGGTGCCGCGTGCTGCACTTCGCCACACCGAGCTTCGACGCCGCGATGCTCGATCTGCTGCTGGCCCTCGGCGGCGCGGCGACCCTGGTGATCACGCCCCCGGGCGTGGTCGGCGGCGACGACCTGCGGCGGGTGCTCATCCAGGAGCGGATCACGCACGCGTTCATCACCACCTCGGCCCTCGGCACGGTCGACCCCACCGGGATCACCGAGTTCCAGCACGTGCTGGTCGGCGGTGAGGCGTTGCCGCCGGACCTGGTGTCCAGGTGGGCGCCCGGCCGCAACCTGTACAACGTGTACGGGCCGACCGAGACCACCATCGTCACGGTGATCTCGCAGCCGATGGAGCCGGGCGGGCCGATCACCATCGGCGGCCCCATCCGTGGCGTCAACGCGACCATCCTCGATGCGCGCCTGCATCCCGCACCGGTCCGGGTCACCGGTGAATTGCACCTCGCGGGAGACGCGCTTGCGCGCGGCTACCTGAACCGGCCCGGCCTTACCGCGCAGCGGTTCGTCGCGAATCCGTTCGGGAAGCCAGGGGAGCGGATGTACCGGACCGGTGACCTGGTGCGGTGGTGGACCGGATCGAGGAACAATGGGCCTGCCGCGGAGTCGGCGCAGGAGATCGAGTACGTCGGCCGCACCGATCACCAGGTGAAGATCCGCGGCTTCCGTATCGAGCTCGGCGAGATCGACGCCGCGCTCGCGCGCCACGGCGCGGTGGCGTTCTCCACCACCATCGGGCACCGCACCCCGGCGGGCGCGACGGCACTGGTGTCGTATGTGAAGCCGCGGGACGGCGTCACGCTCACCGCGTCCGAGCTGACCGAGCATGTGGCCGGCCAGGTGCCGAACTACATGGTCCCGCAGGCGATCATGCTGCTCGACGAGGTGCCGCTGAGCCCGGTGGGCAAACTGGACCGCGCCAAGCTGCCCGAGCCGGTCTTCACCGCGACCAAGGGCTACCGGGCGCCGTCCACTCCGACGGAGACGGCGCTGTGCGCGGCCTTCGCCGAGGTGCTCGGCACGGGGTCGGTCGGCGCGGACGACGGGTTCTTCGAACTCGGCGGCAACTCGCTGCTGGCCACGAAAGTGGTTGCCCACCTTCGGGAAAGGGGCATCGACCTGCCGGTGCAGCTGATGTTCGGCGATGCCACCCCCGCGGCCATAGCCGCACGCCTCGACCGCGCGGGCGCGACCGCGGGCGCGGCGGTCGCTTCGGTGCTGGAGCCGGTGCTGCCGATCCGGCCGCGCACGGCGCCGGACCAGGCGCCACTGTTCTGCGTCCACCCGGCGATCGGGTTGGCCTGGTGCTACTCGGGGCTGCTCGCGCACCTGACGCCGGACCGTCCGGTGTACGGGTTGCAGGCTCCGCATGTCGCGGGGCAGGAAGGCTACCGGTCGATCGCCGACGCGGCGAGCCACTACGTGGACGCGATCAAGACGATCCAGCCCGAGGGCCCCTACCACCTGCTCGGCTGGTCTCTGGGCGGCCTGATCGCGCACGAGATGGCGGTGCAACTGCAGGAGGCCGGTGACGAGGTCGCGTTGCTGTCGATGATGGACAGCTACCGGCTGTCGGAAGAGTTGATCGAGCACGCGACCCCGAGTATCGCCGAGATCGTCGGTGAGCTCGGCAGCGATGAACTCGGCGCCGAGATCGATCCGGGGATGAGCCTGCGCGACGCGGCCGAGCTGCTGCGCGCCCGGTCCGGACCGTTCGCGGCGCTGACCGTCGAGCATCTGGAGCGGCTCTACACCGGCTACCACGACGGTGCGGTGCAAGCCAGCGGATTCCAGCCCGGCGTGTTCGACGGCGACGTGGTGTTCTTCACCGCGGGCGACGACGAGATCAACCGGTCCCACCCGGATCGGCGGGCCGGCGCATGGCAGCCGTACGTCACCGGGGTCATCCACGATCACGAGCTGCGCTGCGAGCACTCCGCGATGACCACCCCGGAAGCGCTGTCGGTGATCGGGCCGGTGTTGCGGACGTGGCTGGACGCGACGAAGCCGAGCGCCGGCGAGGTGACGTCGTGAGTTTCGCGGTGGAAGTCACCGGCCTGGTGAAGAACTATGGCCGGATCCGGGTGCTGGACGAGGTCGACCTGCAGATCCCGGCCGGCACGGTGATGGGCCTGCTCGGACCGAACGGCGCGGGCAAGACGACGACCGTGCGGATCGTCACCACGTTGCTGAAGCCGTGCGCCGGATCGGTGCGGGTGGCGGGTATCGATGTGCTGCGCGATCCAGCCGCGGCACGCAAACGGATCGGTTTGTCCGGCCAGTACGCCGCCGTCGACGCCAACCTCTCCGGCTATGAGAACTTGCGCATGGTCGCGCGGCTGTACGGGATGTCGCCGCGACAGGCATCCGCTCGGGCGGACGAGCTGCTCAGCGCGCTGGGCCTCGAGTACGCCGCGCACCGCAGGGCGGGCACCTACTCCGGCGGCATGGCCCGTCGCCTCGACCTCGCCGGCGCGCTGGTCGCCCGGCCGGCCGTGGTGGTGCTGGACGAGCCGACCACCGGTCTGGACCCGCGCGGCAGGCTGGACATGTGGAGCGTCATCGGCGATCTGGTCGACGACGGCACCACGGTGCTGCTCACGACGCAATATCTGGAAGAGGCCGATCTGCTGGCCGACCGCATCACCGTCATCGACCACGGGCGGGTCATCGCACGCGGCTCGGCGGACGAGCTGAAGACTTCCATCGGCGGCGACCGGCTCACCGTGACGTTGGCCGCGGGCCAGGAGGCCGAGCCCGCCCTCGCGGTGCTGGCGCAGATCGGCGTCGGCGAACCCGGTCACGAAGCCGGGACCGACGAGGTGTCGGTGGTGGTCGGCGACGGCTCGCGCACCATGGTGGAAGCGCTGCGCCGGCTCGACGACGCCGGCGTCTGCGTGGTCGACGCGAACGTGCACCGCCCGAGCCTCGACGACGTCTTCCTTTCCATCACCGGCAAACCGGTCGGCGCGCCCGTCGCGGACCCGGAGACCGACGACGTACAAGAGGAGATCATGTCGTGAGTACCGCAGTGGTCGGGGAGGCATCCCCGAAGGCGGAGCCGGAGACGGAAAAGGCAGGGCGGCACCGGGATTCGGGTCCACGGCTGCGGTTGTTCCGGGACAGCGCGATCGTTGCGCACCGCAATCTGCTGACCATCCTGCGCGTGCCGACGCTGCTGGTGACCGCCACGATCCAGCCGCTGATGTTCGTGTTCCTGTTCGCCTACATCTTCGGCGCCTCGCTCGGCGGCGGCCAGTACCGGGAGTTCCTGCTCGCCGGCATCTTCACCCAGACCGTCGCGTTCAACGCCGCGTTCACCACCGTCGGTCTGGCCGGGGACCTGCAGAAGGGCATCATCGACCGGATGCGAGCGCTGCCGATGTCGCGGCTGGCCGTGCTCATGGGCCGCACGCTGTCGGACCTGGTGGTCAACATCCTCAGCCTCGCCGTGATGGTCGGGTGCGGATACGTCGTCGGCTGGCGCATCCACGGCGGCGTCGCCGACGCCGTGCTGGCGTTCGCGGTGATCTTGTTGTTCGCGTTCGCGATGTCCTGGGTCGGCGCGCTGACGGGCCTGCTGTCGCCGACCGTCGAGGTGGCTCAGAGCGCCGGGCTGATCTGGCTGTTCCCGCTGACGTTCATCTCTTCGGCGTTCATCTCCGCCGAGACCCTTCCCGGTCCGCTGCGCACGATCGCGGAATGGAATCCGATCACCGCGGTGTCGGCGTCTGGGCGCAAGTTGTTCGACAACGGCGCTCCGCCGACCTTCGTCCCACCCACCGGTTGGGCGGCGGATCACTGCGTCGAGTACGCGGTGATCTGCTCGGTGGCGATCCTCGTGGTGGCCGTGCCGCTGGCGCTGCTGCGCTACCGCAAGGTGGCGAGCCGCTGACCGCGGCACCGTGACCCCGACAGCGAACGGCCGCCGCATCGACGATGCGGCGGCCATTCTCGTCCCGATGGACTTCGTCAGGCGCGGCGGCGCGTCTTGAGCAGTTCGAGGCGCTCCTTGAGCAATTCCTCCAACTCCTCCTTGCTGCGCCGTTCCAGCAGCATGTCCCAATGGGTGCGCGGCGGCTTGACCTTCTTGGTCTCCTGGCTGGTGCCCTCGATCAGCACGCCTTCCTGACCGTTGCGGCACAGCCAGGTCGGCGGGATCTCGGCGTCGTCGGCGAACGGTACGTCGAATTCCTCGCCGTTGTCGGTCCGGTACCGGGCGATCCGGCGCGGAGCCAGGTCGTGGTCGCGATCGGTCTCGTAGCTCACCGCTCCGAGCCGACTGCCTCGGAGTACGCGATCTGCCATGGTGTGCCTCTCCCTGTGTGCTCGAGTCTTGGTGCGCTGCGACCGGGGCCGCACGAGCGGGGCGCTCGTTGGACCTACTGTGCAACGATCGGGCCTGCGCCGATAGTTCCCGACGCGGCCGCGGTGAACCGTTCCATTGTAGTGCCACCGGCGCGCTGAGCCCGCCATGCCCGCCGGGGGCCGGTTCCGGGGGTCGCTGAGCGGATCGCCTGCCGCGAGCTATTAGTGTTCTGCCTCATGTCGCGCAGCCGCTTGCTGTCCTGTTTGTGGTGCGGACGGGAAATCGTGGAATCGGAAGCCGGACGTCGCCGCCGGTACTGCCGTCAGTCCTGTCGCCAACGCGCCTACGAACATCGCAACAGCTTGAAGGGAACCGGGATTCCCGACGATTCGGTGGTGCTCAGTGCCCAGGAGGCCGCCGACCTGGCCGACCGCTGGTTCGCCGCCCGCTGCGCCGCCGAGGACGTCGCCACGGCCATCGCCGAGGGGGCGACGGCCGAGGAGCTGGCGGCGCTCGGCAAGACCGTGGTCGAGCTCACCCGCGACGCGGAACGCCTGCGCTGACCGATTCGGCGGCCGGTGCCCCGGCGCGGTGACGCCGGTATACCGCGCCGAGCAGCGCCGCGACCGTCGCGGCGAGTCCGGCGGCCGCGGCCACCGTGACGCTGTCCGGGTTGACCAGTGGCTGAGCGCGCATCGCCTGCCAGAAGACGAGGGCGAGCAGGCCGGAGTAACCCGCCGCCAGCACGCCGACGATGGCGGCGCGGGCGCGTTCGGAGCGCAGCCAGCGATAGCGCGGAGCCAGCCAGGCCAGCGTGAACGAGACGGCCAACAGCACCTGGATGCCGTGCAGGCCGACGAAGTGCGGTACGCGCAGATCGCCGCCGACGGTGCTCCAGTGGGTGATCGGCATGCCCGCGAGGCCGTCCCGGGCATGCTCGGCGCGGGTGGGGTCGTCCAGCACCGTATGCCCGGCGATCAGTTCGACCACCCGGCCATCGGCGTCGCGTACGAACTGCTTGCCGGTGTATCCCATGACGTAACCCAGTGCCATACCGGCCACGGCGAGGCCGAGCCCGGCGTGGATGGCACGTGCCGTCGGACGGTCCGCGACGCGCTGCCAGGACAAGATCAGCACGATCAGCAGATTCGCGAAGAACAACCCCGGCACGCCGGACATGAAGATGGTCTGCCCGATCCGGTTCACCGGGTCGGGGTCGGCGTTGTTGAAGTGACTGAATGTGCCTCGGCCGGCCTGCACGGCGATGAAACCGACGTCGAGAAGGCCGGTCACGGCGAATACCGTTCCGAGCCACCACGTGGCACGGCTTCCCCTGTGCGGCAACGACAGCAGCCACGCCAGTGTGAGGCTGTAGAGGGCAAAGGCGACGCCGAACTTGAACGGCTTGAGCCATACCGACTCGCCGAGCAGGACGCGGTCGTCGGCGAGTATGCCCCCGAGCGAGACCGCCGCGAGCGCTGCCATGACCGCCGCGGTAACCAAAAGCGGCCGGTGCAGTCGGGATACGGCGCGCGGCGGGTCCGGCGTGCGGCTGCGGAGTGGCTCGGTCGCCGGCTTCGGTTCTCCTGCGGTGGCGAAATGTATCGGGGCCATGGATAGAACGTAGGAATCATGGATCCCTGCGGGCGTCCCGCCAGAGCGCTATTCGTTCCTCGTACTCCGGTATCGAGGGTTGCGGTTTCAGCTACGCGGGAGGTGTCCTGTGCCGAACGAAGACGCCGACGGGCCGCGAACGCGGCGTTGCGTTCGCGGCCCGTCGGGCGACGGCTGGGTCGCCGAATCGGTTCGCGAGCCCCTCATGTCTCGCGAAGGGGGTCCGTCAGCCCGGATGCTGCATGACGTCGATGCCGCGTTCGGCCAGCCAGGGCGCCGGATCGATCTTTTGTCCGCCGGGCAGGTGAACCTCGTAGTGCAGGTGCGGGCCGGTGGATTGGCCGCGGTTGCCGACGGTCGCGATGACGTCCCCGGCGCGAACGGGCTGGCCGACCGCGGCGAGGATCTCGTTGACGTGGCCGTAGACGCCCACGGTTCCGTCGTCCTGTTGCACCCGGACCCAGAGGCCGAAGCCGGAGGCGGGACCGGCCTCGATCACGACGCCGTCGGTGACCGCGAAGATCGGAGCGCCGAGCGGGTCGCCGAAGTCCAAGCCCGCGTGCATCGCGCCCCAGCGCGTGCCGAAGGTGGAGGTGAGCCTCCCGGCGACGGGCCGGACCGTCTTCGGGCGAGTGAATTCCTGCGCGGCCTGGTTCGCATCCCACGGCGCGGGAGCCGCAGCGGCCTGCGGCGCCGGTGCTTCGTGCAGGTTGAACGAGGCCAAGCGAGGTTGGCCCTGGGCCGGAGCGATTTCGCCCGACGCGATCTTTCCTGCGACGAGCCGGGCGGAAGCGCCGGTGTCCTGGTCCTGTTGCGCTGCGGCGAGGACGCAGACCGAGGCGGTGACGATCGCGGAGACGGCGGCCACGCGAGTGGCGGCGCGGTGGCGGCGGAACCGGGTCGCGCCGCGACGGATTGATAACGGGAAGGTCACGGGCATGGAACGAACGTAAGCGAGCGGAAGCGGCCTTCGGCAATCCTGTGGCAACTGTCACGGATGGATAAACGCCCAGCTCGCGTATTACGAAGAGATAACGGGATGCCGTTGTTTGCGGCACGACCTGGGGAAATGGTGCGATGCCAGGAGTTGACCAGCGAAACGCTAAGTGATCACACTATGTGAGTGGCGACTAATGGAGTTCGCGCCCTTACCGCGCTGGCCGACCCGACTCGCCGCGCGATTTTCGAGGCGTTGCCGCAGGCGCGTTCGGTCGGAGAACTGGCGCAGGAGGTCGGTGTGAGCGGCTCTGCGGTATCGCAGCATCTACGCGTGCTGCGCGAGGCCCGGCTGGTCATGGTGCGGCCGGAAGGCAACCGCCGACTGTATTCGCTCGACCCGCGTGGCCTCGCCGATGCGCGCGACTACCTCGAACAGTTCTGGCCGAGCGCGATCGCCGCCTACTCCGCCGCGCTGCACACCGCTGCGACGGAGACCGCCTGACCGGGTCGCGCCGTCTCGGCGGGCATGGCGGCGGCGTCCGGTCCGGTCATCCGACGCGGCGGTAGGCAGTCCCTCGGCGGTCGGCGCCCGTGCCGGGCAAGGTGCGTTTGCTCAGCTGGTTGTCGACGGCATTGATCACCTCGGTGACGCCGATGCGCAGCAAGCCGGGGTCGGGCGTGTCGGCGTCCGGGTCGCCGACTTGACCTGCCCACAGCACGGCGTGCCTGCCCAGCAGGTGCGCCGGAGGACCGCCCCACCGGGGTGGCGTGGGGCCGAAGAGCAGGACCGTACGGGTGCCGAACGCGGTGGCAAGGTGCGCGACGCCGGTGTCGCCGCAGATCACGAGCGCGGCCTCGGCGATGGTGGCGGACAGTTCGATGAGGTTCTGTTCCCCGGCGAGAACACGGCCGACGGGCAGCCCCGCCCGCGCGGCGATGCTCAATGCGAGTTCGCGTTCGTACTCGTCACCGGTGATCACCACGTTCCGGCCGAGCACCAGCAGGTGCCGGACGACTGCGGCGAACCGGTCGGGCGGCCAGCGGCGGGCCGGTGCGCCCGCGCCGACGTGCACCACCACGCAGTCGCGGTGGCTGGTCGTCGCGACCGGTGGGACTAGTCCGAGATTGCGGCGATCCGCCCCGATGCCGTCGTATTCGAGCAGATGACACCAGCGGTCGACGTCGTGCATGTCGGTTTGCCATTCGGGGCCGGACAGCTCGGGAAACGCGGCGTTGCGATAGGTGAGGATGCGTCCGGGCTGTGTTTTGGCCAGCGTGACGATACTTTCGGCGCTCGGGCCGTGCAGGTTGATCGCCAGTTCGGGCGGCGGCGCGTCCCAGCGCAGGCTGCCTGGTTCGGCGGTCGGCACCAGGGCATCGACCGACGTGATGAGGTCGACGATCGGCTTGAGCCGCTGCGGAGCGGCGAGGACGATCCGGTCGTGCGGCTTCGCCCGGCGCAGCGCACGTAAAGCCGGGACCGCGGTGAGTAGATCACCCAGCCCACGTGCCCGCAGCACGAGCAGAACCGCCACCCTCGTCTCCTAGCCCCGAGCCTCACCGAACCCGACCCACCCGCTCCACCCAGGGGCGTACACGAAGAGTCACTCAGGGATGACTACCCGACCGCTCGGGCGATAAAACGTGAACTGCGAGCGTGGCTGCCTCGTTATTCCTTCTCGCCACCGCCGACCCCTAGCGGCAAATGTTCAGTAAACCGACGGGTCGAGCTATAGCATCACGGCATGACGACAAACAGCGTGCTAGAGGGTCCTCTGCAGTCTGTTGCCCGCCGTGCGTGGCAAACCGTCTTGGTCGCCGGCATCCTCGCGGTGATCCTCGGTGTCCTGATCCTGGTCTGGCCGGACATCACGCTGCTGGCCGCCGGCATCATCTTCGGTGTGTACCTGGTGGTCACCGGCTTTCTGCAGCTGCTGGCGGCGTTCGGCGCCCCGGCGAGTGCCGGTGTTCGGGTGCTGTCCTTCATCGTCGGCGTGTTGTCCATCGTGATCGGCGTCTTCTGTTTCCGCGACGAGCTGGCCTCGCTCTTCTTGCTGGGGTTGTGGATCGGTATCGGCTGGCTGTTTCGCGGGATCGCGTTGCTGATGGCCGCGATCTCCGAGCCCGCGTTGCCGGGACGCTGGTGGCAGGTGTTCTTCGGCATCGTGACGGCTATCGCGGGTGTCGTGCTGATCGTCTGGCCGGTGCAATCGGTGGCCACGCTCGCCATTCTGGCGGGGGTGTGGCTGATCGTGCTCGGCGTCATGGAGATCATCGTGTCGTTCGGGATCCGCAGGGACGCCAAGGCCCTGCGCACCGCGGCCGCCTGACACCGATCTCGCGGGGCCGGGAGCTATGGTCACCCGGCCCGCACCGGCATGTCTGCCGACCAGCGCGGTTGGGTCCTGTTGGAACTCGTGACAGAATCGCAGGCGCATTTTCACCAGAAGTCGGCTTCGGGGTTGGCCGGCATCGAAAAGAGCTGGAGGCACGAATGATTCGTACTGCTGGGTTTGTCGGTGTGCTGGCCCTGGCCGGGGCCGCTGCCGTGCTGTCGGCTGGGACGGCGCAGGCCGCGGTCGGCACGGTGACGATCAACGGCGAGCCGCATGTCGACCCGGTTGGCTGCCTGAACACCGACGGCACCTTCTTCTCCACCCTCCAGGTGACCGTCGGCAACGGCACCGATCGGCCGATCACGCTCCACTCCGGCCGCGACTGCACCGGTACGGTGCTCGGTGAGCTGCCCGTGGAGAAGCTGGGTTACCTGCCCAAGGGCGGCAGTATCTCCGTCGGATAGCCGGCCCCGGCCGGCTTCACCAGCGACTGGGGGACGGGTCCGAGCGGAAATCGTCGTCCGGATCCCGAGGCCGGGCCGCATCGGGCGGCTTGTACGCCGCGAGGAGCCGATCGCGCTTACGGGGCGCGATGTTGGCGCGGGTGACGTCGCCGTCATAGTGGGCCAGGACCCGAGGGTCCATGACACGACGCCACAGGGGTGGCACGGCGGCGAGCACGATCATGGTGGCGTACCCGGCGGGAAGTTGCGGCGCATCCTGCGAACTGCGCAGCGTCTGGTAACGCCGCCCGGGATTGGCGTGGTGGTCGCTGTGTCGCTGCAGGTGGAACAAGACGACGTTGGTGAGCAGGCGATCGGAGTTCCAGCTGTCGGCCGGTGAGCACCGTGCCCAGCGGCCGTTCGGCAGTCGCCGCCGCAGCAGCCCGTAGTGCTCGACATAGTTCACCGTCTCCAGCAGCGCGGCACCGATCACCGCCTGGACCAGCAGGTATGGCAGGATGGCCCAGCCGAAGACGGCGAGCAGGACGCCGAACAGCACCAGCGTCATCGCCCACGCCTGCAGGATGTTGTTCTGGCTGCTCCACCAGCGCGATCCCTTGCGCCGCAGGCGCTCTTGTTCCAGCTGCAGTGCCGAGCGGAATCCGCCGACGACGGTGCGGGGGAGGAATGCCCACAGTGACTCGCCGAGCCTCGCGCTGGCCGGGTCCTCCGGTGTGGCGACCCGCGTGTGGTGGCCCCGGTTGTGCTCGACGTAGAAGTGGCCGTAAGCAGACGGCGCGAGTGCGATTTTCGCCAGCCAGCGTTCGAGACGTTCGACCCGGTGGCCGAGTTCATGCGCGGCGTTGATGCCGATTCCCGACATGAAACCCATCGTGACCGCCAGACCCAGCTTGTCGAAGACGGTCAGTTCCGCGCCGGCCCACAGGAAGGCCGCGATCAGCAAAGCGACGAATTGGACGGGCAGGAACAGATACGTGCACCACCGGTAGTACCGGTCGTTGGAGAGCGACTCGTAGTCTTCCTCGCGCGGATTGGTGCCGTCCTCACCGATCATCCAGTCCAGCAACGGGATCACGATCAGAATGATGATCGGCTCGATCCACCAGAACACCGCGGCTCCGGTGTGCAACACCAGTTGGGACGGCAACAGCCCGAAAGCGGGAGCCAGCAGGCTCAGCACCCACAGGGGGCGCTTCGGATCCGGCTTGTCGCGATTTCCGCGAAAAAGACTGCGCGTCGTGGTCATCGGCTCCACTCCGGCGTCTCGGTGCGGCGCGTGGCCGCCGGGCAGATGGCGTGGGCATGCGAGATCCGTGTCGTCTGTCTATTGTCCCGGTCCCGGCTCGTGGCGCCGGCCGGCATGGGAAATGCGCACGAAGTCGATCTGACGGCAGGGTCACCGAAATCACGGTGGCGGTGAGCCAACTCCGACATTCGACCCTCCCTTCACAATTCCGAGCTAGCGAACGAACACTGGAACCGTGCACCGAGTTCGATGCCATGGCACCGAGCCGTCGGCTCTGACAACCGCGGAAACTTTCGGCAGAACAGTGGGTGAATCTCGCTGGCTTCGCGCAGGGCTGTGCGATCGCCTCGGCCAGTGCCACCGGCGCGGACCGGACCTGAGACCGACCCGCGCCGGGCAGCGGCACCACCTCATCCGTGTCCGGCTCGAGCGATGCGCGGGGCCGTACATCCGATTGGGATACTGACGGTATCGGAGCCGGTTGTCCCTACGCAAACCGGGCCTGCGTGCCTACGGCAGAGCCCCGCAGTTGCTCGGTGCGGGCTCGTCCGCGAGTCGAGCGGTCATCCAGTCCTGCGAGGCCGCCAGCGAGGGGAAGAAAGCCAGCACGTGGGTCACCTTCAAGCCCGTGATGACGCTGGGAATATCGGCGTTCGATTCCAGCCGGACGGGCACCCCGGCACCACACCATCGGGCGGCCATATCGCGGACGGGCGGATACGGCGCTCCCTCGTCGTTCGGGCTCGAGGCGACGAGCACGGGCACCGACGGGGCGAGTGAGCCGACCCGCTGATCGTCGAATGCCGCTTTCAGCGCCGGGGACCGATCGATCACGGCGGTGAGAGGCTCTCCGCTAGTGGTCCATTGGGACGTGAACTGATGCAGCTGGGCGAGTCCGAGCGGAACGGCGCATTTGTCCTGGGCTTCGCGCAGGATCGCCTTACCCGTGTCGTTGAGTTCGGCGTCGAGCACCGCGCGCGTTTCCGGGTAGTTGGCGGCGATGCCGTTGAGGATCCAGGCGAAGGCGGGCCCCATGGCGGCCCGGCCGTCGTTGTGTCCGATGAAGTACTCGTCGTCCACCACCGGCCCGCCGATGTAGGCGCCACGCACGTTCAGTTCAGGGGCGTAGCTCGGTTCCAGTTCAGCCGCGCCCGCCGAGGCCATGCCGCCCTGCGAGTAGCCGTAAAGAATGACCGGAGCATTGGCCCCGAGGGTGGTGCCCGGCAGTTGCAGCGCGGCACGCGCCCCGTCCAGCAGCGCGTGAGCTTGCGCTTTCCGGTTCAGGAAGTCGTGCACTGCGGGCGTGCCCAGGCCGTGGTAATCGGTCACCATGACCGACATGCCACGGGCCAGGAGCGTATAGATCGCCAGCACGTCATATTCCACGATGACGTCGAGCGGAGGCTGATACTGGACGAACTGCGCCAGCAACTTCGAGGGCGCGCACTGATCGCCCTGTCCCTTCGTGCCGACCGCGTAGGCGATCAGGGGGCGCTCTCCCGGGCCGGTCCACGGCTGTGATGCCTCCAGATACGTTCCCACGACCGCGGTCGGTGCGTCGTGGGTATCGCTGCTGACGTACATGACCCGGGTCGCCGTCGCCGGGATCGCTCCTGGCCCTCCTGGGACCGACAGCGCCAGACGCGACGGTTCGGTGCGGATGATCGTGCCCGGCGCCGACGATGGCAGCGGCACCGGCGGCAGGTAGAAGTCAGCGGCGGCTTCCGCGGCCGGCTGCGTCCATGCGTGTGGTGCAGAGATCGCGCCGCCTCCGACCACGAGGAGGGTTCCCGTCAGAGCTGCGGCGACTTTGCCTATTCGGCTCCTCACGATTCGATCCTTCCTGCGATTTGGGATACCGCTGGCATCTACAATTGGATACTGAGAGTATCTGAAGGGATATCGGTTGTCTGCGAATCAGGATGAGAATCGGCGGCTTCAGGCATATGGGCAGGTGGAACGGCCGACCCGAGCCCAGAGTCAGGCACAGACGCGCGCGGTGTTGATCTCCACTGCCAAGCGCCTGTTCCTGGACGAGGGCTATCAGGCCACGAGCATCGATAAAGTCGCCGAGGCCGCGGGTTTCACAAAAGGGGCGGTGTATTCGAACTTCCGCACCAAAGACGAGCTGTGTTTGGCCGTGCTCGACGAAATTCACGGCGAACGTGCGGCCGAGGTCGCCGACATTATCGCCGCGCCTACGACCGCGGATCGTCTGCGGCGGCTCGCGGAATGGGCCGAGCAGGTCATCGGCGATCCGAACTGGACACAGCTGGAATTGGAGTTCAGTGTGCAGGCGCGGCGCAACGGCCAGTTGCGCGGCGAACTCGCGACGCGGCTCGGCGCCATCGTCAGCATGATCGGCACGGCCCTGAAGACGACCGACGAGGTCGATACCCACGTGCCGACGGCCGAAGCCGCCGTCGCTGTGCTGGCGCTCGGTGTCGGGCTCGGCGTGTTCCGGACAATCGATCCCGGCATTCCGGTCAACGGAATGATCTCCGCGCTGCGCGCGATCGCCGGACTGTCTCCAGACAGCTGACACCGCCACTGGATATCCGGGATCTCGCGCCTGAAACACCAGGTGTGCTCGCGCCCGACGGTGAGGGCGCGAGCACGGCCCGAGTGCTCCGGGCACCCGACGAGGGTCAGGCCTCGAACAGCGGCTGGCCGAGATAGCCGCCCTGCGACGGCACCCCCGGCGGTATCGCGAACACCGCGGATCCGATCGGCGTGGTCCAGACGTTGAGCGCGTCGAACTCCGCGAGACGGCGCTGGACCGGCAGGAACTGGGTGTCCATGTCGCGTTGGTAGGCGGCGAAGAGCAAGCCCGAGTTGGAGATCCGGCCGGGCGCGGGTGCGTCGTCGTAGTTGTAGCCACGCCTGAGGAACCGTTCCCCGTCGTGCGTGTGATGGGCTCGAGCGATGTGCGACGACGGCGGGATGACCGGAATACCGTTCGCGTCCGCGGCCGTGAAATCAGGTTCGTCGAACTCGTCGGTCCCGGTCAGCGGTGCGCCGTTGGCGATGGTGCGCCCGACGGTGAGTTCCCTTTCCTCCTGGTCGATTTCGTCCCACGTGTCGAGCGTCATCGCGATCCGCCGCAGCACGAACGAGGTGCCGCCGGCCAGCCACGGCAGGGTTGCGCCGTCGTCCCACACCAGGCGTGCGAACTCGGGGGTGCCCGGCGCGAGATTCGCGGTGCCGTCCACTTGGCCCATGAGATTGCGCGGCGTCGTTCCGGGCGCGGCATCGCGGAATCCGCGCTGCACCCAGCGCACGCCCACCAAAGAGGACACGCTCCGGCACAGCACGCGCACCGCGTGCGACACCGTGGTCACCTCGTCGGCGCAGATCTGCAGCAGCAGATCGCCGCCGGTCCAGGCCGGTTCGAGCCGGTCGATGGCGAACGGCGGCAACGGCCGCAGCCAGGACGGCCGGTGCCGCTCGAGGCCCGCCACCTCGAACACGGCGGGCCCGAAGCCCACTGTGACAGTGAGCCGTGCCGGACGCCGGGCGAGGCCGGGTTCGGTGTCGGCGAGGGCGGGGCGGCCCTGGGTGAGCCGGGCGGCGTCGTCGGTCCAGATCTTCAGCATCCCGACGAGGTCGTCGCGCCGCGTGCCCGGCTTCAGATCGAACGCGACGAACGCCGCGTGCGACTGCGGGGCGGTGGCGATACCCGCTTGGTGCGGTCCGTAGAACGGTACCGTCGCGACCTCGCGCGCCATTCCGGATTCTCGCGTCCCGGTCAGCGCTGCCGTGCCGAGCCCGAGCCCGGCGGCGCCTGCCGCGGCGGCGCCGCCACCGAGCAGACGCCGCCGGTTGATCCGTGCGGGTCGCGAACCGTTCCGCTCAGCCACCGTGCGAGGGGGTCTGCGCACCGGCGTGCGGTGCGCCGCTACCGTGATCGGGCACGTAATTCTCCTGGTTGCCGGAGAAGTCGCGCACCTGGGCGGTGAAGGTCGTGGTGGAGCCGTCGTCGAAGGTCAGCGTGACCGACGTCGCCGAGCCGGTGCGCAGCGGTCCGTGCAGATCCATGAACATGATGTGGTCACCGCCGGGTCGCATCCGTTTCTGGCCGTGCGCCGGAATCACGAAGCCGCCCTGTTTGGGTCGCATCGTCTTCGTTCCGTTCGCGTCGGTGACCACTTCGTGCAACTCGATCCGGTCGGAGGCGGGGCTGGTCGCCGACACCACGGTGCGCGGCGTGTCACTGGTGTTGGTGAGGTCGCCGAACGCGGCCGACATCCCGCTGTCGGCCGCCTTGACCCATTGATCGGAAATGGTCACGGTGTCGGTGGCGGACGCGGCGTCGGTCTTGTCGTTCGACGAGCAGGCGACCACGAGGACGGGCACCGCCGCGGCGGCGGCCACGCCGCGCAGCAGGCGAGCGGTGCGCGACAGGACGTGTGCGGGGTCGAAGGTGCTGGTAGGCATGGAAACTCCGGAGATGTGAGATGTGGGGGTAGTTCCGCCGGTGAACGAGGCCGCTCCCGTCTCGTGCCGATTCGGCACAGCCCTGGACCGGCGGCTCTATGGCGCAGCAACGGGTTCACAGGAGCGGTTGATGTGCTGTCCGCACAGGCATCGCGGGGCGCTATGGCGACGGATCGGTTACGTGTATCTGGTTCCACTGGGCCGCAGATGCTTTCGGCAATCCGCCGAACAGGAGCCTGACTCGTCGCCCGATCCTGTGACACCGCGCTGTTCGTGCAATGGCGTAGCGCGCACGCTCCGATCAGCAGGCAGCGATATCCGAAATGAACATCGAACCGCATGTCTGGTTGCGGCGGCGAACGGGCTGGCCCTGGATAGGAACGCAGTGATCCGGCCGCCCAGGAAAAGCATTGGGCAGCAAGGCCTGATGTGCACCGGCAGTGCAGGAAGTCAGCGGGGAAGTGGCGGGCCACGCAGGCCGGAGCCCGAACCGAGCAGCAGGCGCCGCGGACGGGCGAGAGCGCGGTCGATCACGGGTGAGCAGCATCCGGCGGGTGTGGTGGGACCGACTGTCAGAATGCGCACGGTGTGCTGGATGTCGGATGCGGCTCGTACTGCCGCCCGTTCGGCGGCGTGGATGAGCAGCGCGCCGATCGGGATGGCCGCGAGATGCGCACCGAGCATGACCGAGGACGTACTCGCGTCGTGCTGATGCCCGGCGGAGAGAGTCAGCGCTAGATGTGCGACAGTCTGGCCGATCGCCAGCATCGCCGTGATCTCGCCGAGCCCACGGCGGTGCTGCCGCGCTCCGACCAGGACACCCACCGCCGCGCATGCGAGGATCAACACCGCGATCGGTGCAGCGCCGGGGGACATCGCTCCACTGCCGATGGCATGCGCGGCAATGCTCACCGCCCCGGCCGCGGATCCGACGAACGCGCCGCGCAGCCGCGTCGCCACTTTCGCCGGAGTTCGCACCGATCAATACTACTTCCTGTCGTAGCGGATGCCGGCACCGGATCGAGCCCACGACGGCGGCTCTGCGGCGCACCCCGCGGTGAGCTTCGGCCGATCGGAGTCGCCACCGAGGACGCGAATCGCGGTGGACTGCCGGACATCACGGATTCACGCCCGCTGGCGGCAGTCGGGCGCAGGGGTCGACCTATCGCGATCGGCGGGTCGGCACGTGACCGGCTGACTCGCCCAAGTCGCCGACCCTCCCGTGGCGCGCGCCAAACCGCGAAGTGCCAGGCAGTAAGGTGTGCAACGTATTCGCTCATCGAGCCCGTCAATGCGCGTGCAGGGAACGATCATGTCGTGGCCGGCCCACCTACGGGGCACGGCTGGTGATGTGCCGGAAACGACTCAGATCGCGACGGCCGCGCTGACGAGGTTGTGATCGGACACCCCGCCCACGTCGTCGACCGACGCCGGCGTGACGGTCGCGCCGTGCACGACCACGTGATCGATGTACTGGGACTTCGACCCCGACGCGCGCGGCCGAGTCGGGAGCGCGCCGGCGACGCACTCGGCGACTACGAAGCCGTTGCCCAACCCGTCGGCGACCGTGCCACGATCGGTATTGAAGTCGCCGAGCAGCACGGCGGCATGTCCCGGTGCGGCGGTCGCGAGTTCGGTCAGCCGGGTCAGCTGCTGCGCGCGCCGCCGGTCGCCGGTCACGTGCGTGGCGATCACCACGAGTCCGCCCGCGTCGACGACGAGCGCGCCCTTGCCCTGATCCTGCGCGAACGACTCGGCGGCGAGTTCCCTGCTCGGCTCGGCGGTGAGCACCACCAGGTACTCACCACCGTCGAGTAGCGAACTGGGCACGCGGCGCGGCGTCGGCAGACGCTGGTAGCGCATCGCGTGAAAGGTCCTGTCCGGTAAGGCCATCCTGAGGCTGGCCAGCTGGTCTCCGCTGACTTCTTGCAGTGCGATGATCCGCTCGGTGCGTCCGGCGACGCGCGCGGTGATCGCGGCGATCCGCGCGCCCTCGTCCGGCCACCGCATCGCGACGTCCTCGTACCAGTTCTCGGCATGGACGCGATGCAGAACGTTCCAACTGGCCACCGTGATCACCTTGGCGATGGTAGGTGACGGGTGAAACCGGTTGCGGCGTGGGCGGTACTGACCAGCGCGGTTGAGGATCAGTCTGCGCCATCGAGGTCGATGCCCTGCTGCAGTGAAGCCACCGCGCGATCGAGGACGCGCTGCAGAGCCGCGATCGAATGGTCCTCGCCCAGCATCCAGTGATCCAGGCCGACGCCGAATGCGGCGAAACAGGCGGCGGCTGTGAGCTGCGGCCCCAGGTCGTCGGCGGACAGTCCGGCGCGCGCAGCGAAATTTCGCGCCATCGCGCGCTGGCGGCCCAGTGCCCCGATGAAGTTCTCCCTGCGTAACTCCGGATTGCCGACCAGCAGGTGCCTGGCCCGCCGTGCCGTGTCGGCCTGGCGTCGCCGCGACGGCGCGTCCCCCTCGTCGAACAGGAAATCGCGCAGGGCCGCTCGGAGGGCAGTGAGTACCGACTCGCTCGCCGGGCGCCGCTCGACGGCGGCGAGCAGCTGCGCCATCAGATCTTCCTCATGGCTGAAGACCACCGCCATTTTCGACGGAAAGTGGCGGTGGAAGGTGCGCCGGGACACCTGCGCCGCATCCGCGATCTGCTGCACCGTGGTCTGCTCGAACCCTTGTCGCTCGAACAGGCACAGCGCCGCGTCGATCAATTCACTCCGCACTCGCGCTTTCTCGCGATCGCGTGGACCGTTCCCGCTCGTCATGCCGCAGTCTTTCTTCGCATGCCACCGCTCATTGATGTCTCAAAGTGACACTTTACGGGAAAATGCCGCTACAGTGTGTCTCGTTGAGACATCAAGACCGAGAGGCGGGCGCTCATGTCGATGCGACGCGCAGGAATCACCATGGCCGCGGCGGCAGTGCTCGCCCTGGCACCCTCGGCGGGACTTGCCGCAGCCGACCCGGCCGCGCGGAGTGAGGCGCCCGGCACGGTGGCGCAGAGCGTGGCGCTGCCCGAACAGCTGTGGATCGCGGGTACCGGCACGGGGCGGCGTGTGACGTACTGGACCCGCACCTCCGATGATCGGCCCGCGCTGTCCACCGGCGCCGTCTTCATTCCCGCCGGTACCCCGCCCAGCGGGGGCTGGCCGGTGTTGTCCTGGGAGCACGGGACGGTCGGCCTCGGCGACGAATGCGCGCCATCCACCGCCGGACGCAGCAAGCGCGACCTGGACTATCTGGCGCACTGGATCCGGCAGGGTTACGCCGTCGTCGCCACCGACTACATCGGCCTGGGCACTCCGGGGCCGCACGCATACCTCGATGGCCGCGCCGAGGCGCACGCGGCGATCGATATGGTCCGCGCCGCGCGCGCCGTGGATGATTCGCTGTCGTCGAAGTGGGTGGCCATCGGCCAGTCGCAAGGCGGCGGCGCCGCGGTGTTCACCGCATCATTGGCCACGAAGTACGCACCGGAACTGGACTACCGCGGCGCGGTCGCGACCGGTCCCGCCTCCAATGTCGTCGACGCCGCCGCGCTGCTCGGCCCGGGTGCGCCCGCGCCGGAGAACGCACACCTGACGGCCTACGTCGCCTACGTACTCAACGGGCTGCGGGCGGCTCGGCCGGACTTCGACATGGACGGGTACCTCGGTCCGCTCGGCAAGCAATTGACGACCGCCGCGGAGACGCTGTGCTTCCAGCCGCTGGCCGAGCGTGCACAGGGGGTCCCGGTCAACCGCATGTTCTCCCGTCCGCTTTCCGATGGAGACTTCGTCGCCACCGCCCGGCCGGTCATGGATGTCCCGCTCACGGGGTACGACCGGCCGCTGTTCATCGGTCAGGGAACCAACGACACGGACGTTCCCGCACCCCTGACCGCGAAACTCGTCTCCGATCTGGAAGTGCACGGCGTCCGGCCCGAAGTGCACGTGTATCCGGGCAAGGACCACAGCGCGACGATGGCCGCGTCCTTGCCCGACAGCACTCCGTTCGTCGCGCGCCTGTTCGCCTGACGCCGTCGGTCTCGTGCCTGCTCGGCTGTGCGCCATCGCGGGCTCGGGAGCGCCGGAATCCCGAATCGATCCGGCGGGCTTGCGGACCGGGATGGCCAGCGCGACGAGCGCCGCCAAGCGGCCCTGGCCCCGGCCGTGAGCCCGTCCGCCGCTGGACGGGTGCACACGAAATCTCCACAATTGCCGACGGGTTCCTCCACGGGTGGTGGCTAGGGTTCGGTGCATGGAACAGAGCACGGCGACCGCTCCGCAGCCGGCCACGCGGCGGATCCTGGTGGTGGACGACGAAATCACCATCGCCCAGTCGGTCGCGGCGCGACTGCGGGCGGAGGGATTCGCGGTCGATCTCGCGCACGACGGCCCTAGCGCCGTCGCCGCCGTCGCGACCGCCGAACCCGACCTGGTGGTGCTCGACGTCATGCTGCCCGGGTTCGACGGCCTGGAAGTGTGCCGGCGCATTCAGGCGCGGAGCCCGATTCCCGTGCTCATGCTCACCGCACGCGCCGATGAAACAGACCAGCTGGTCGGTCTTGGTGTCGGCGCGGACGACTACCTCACCAAACCGTTCTCGCTCCGGGTGCTCGCCGCGCGAGTGCACGCACTGCTGCGCCGGATGGAGCGTGCCGCCGATCGCGACGGCGCGACGATTCTGGTCGGGGACCTGCGCATCGATGTCGACCAGCGCCGGGTGTGGCGCGCCGACGTCGAGGCGCGGCTGACGCCGCTCGAATTCGATCTGCTTGCCCGCCTGGCCCGTCGCCCGCGCACGGTGCTCGCGCGCGAGCGTCTGCTCGAAGACGTCTGGGACTGGGCCGACGCGGCGGGTACCCGCGCGGTCGACAGTCACATCAAGGCTTTGCGACGCAAGCTCGGCGCCGACCTCATCCGCACCGTGCGCGGTGTCGGGTACGCGCTGGAGGCCCGATGAGCGCCGAGTCCGGTCAGGGTCCGATGGCTGCCCGCGGTGGGCGGTTCCCCGCAGCGAAACGGAGGGAACAGATCGACCACGGGATGCCCGCCGCGCGACGGTGGGTGCGCCGGACGAGCGACCGTGTGGCCGAGTTGTTGCCGCGGCCGCTGGACCCGGTCACATCGATCAAGCTGAAATTGGCGATCCTCATGTTGTGCTCCGGCGGGGTCGCGTTCGGGTTCTTCCGGTTCAAGATCGGCTGGTTGCCGCCGCGCACGACGCTCGCCGCGATGGTGATCGCGCTGGCGACCTCGCAAGTCCTCGCGCATGGCATCACCCGGCCGCTACGCGAGATGACCGCGGCGGCCAAACGGATGGCGCACGGTGACTACACCCACCGGGTACGGGCGAGCTCCCGCGACGAAGTCGGGCAATTGGCCGAGGCGTTCAACCAAATGGCCGCCGACCTCGCCGCGGCCGACCAGCAACGCCGCGACCTCATCGCGAACGTCTCGCACGAATTGCGCACGCCTGTCACCGCTTTGCACGCGGTACTGGAGAACCTGGTCGATGGCGTCTCACAACCAGACCCGGCGACCCTGCGCACCGCTCTTGCCCAGACCGAGCGGCTGACCCTGCTGGTATCCGAACTCCTCGATCTCTCCAGCATCGAAGCGGGCGCCTTCCCGCTCGATCGCGAAGAGCTGCCGATCGCGCCGCTGCTGGCGGACGTCGTCGCCGAGGCCGAAGTCATGACCGCCGCGCTCGGTCGCGGCGTGCGCTTCCACACCGACGTCCTGCCCGGCACCGCCCGCGTGTACGCCGACCGTGCGCGATTGCATCAGGTGCTGCTCAACCTGCTCGACAACGCCGCGCGGCACGGACCCGCCGGCGGTGAAGTCCGCATCGCCGTGCGTGTCTTGCCGGGCGAGGTCGTCATCGACGTCGAGGACGACGGACCGGGCATTCCGCCCGCCGAACGCGCCAGGGTCTTCGACCGGTTCACCAGGGGCGGACGCACCGCGGGCGGCGGCACCGGACTCGGCCTCGCCATCTCGCGCTGGGTGGTCGACCTGCACGGCGGCACCATCGCCGTCGCCGACCCCGGCTCGCGCATCCGAGTGGTCCTGCCCGAGCACTGACCTGCCACGTCACCCGACCCGGACTTCACCTGGACCCGGGACGATTCCGCACGCCTATCGAAGGGAACTGCCATGCCCGAAGGAACCGAATCCGCGTCGTCAGCCGAACCCTCGCCGTCATCGTCAACGGCAGGGAAATCCGGTGCGGCGGGGGGTGCAAAGCCGTTGACGAAGCAGAATGAATCTCCGAAGAAGGTGGAGCGGGTCTCCGATAGCGCGGGAGATGAGCAGCGCGGCACTCCGGCGCTGCTCCGGACGTCGGCGGCTACACAGCTGCGACCGAACCGCGTGCCCAAGTGGCGGCGTGTCGTGTGCCCGCCCGGTGTTGCGCCCGCCGCGTTGATCTCCGGATTGGCCGCCGCGGTCCTGATCCGGTGGGATCGGCCTGGCATCGGTTGGGTGATCGCCGCCGTCACCGCCGCGGCGGCCGTCTTTCTCGTCGACCGCCGTGCGCGCCGGGGCGTGCGGGCTGCGATGTCCGGCACGTCGGAAAACGGAGAATCCCGCCTGGCATCGACGGACGGCCAGACGACAGCGACAAAGGGTGTCCTTCGCCGCAGGCAGCACCTGGGGCGGCTGTGGTGGGCAGGCCTCGCGCTTGCCCTGCTGGCAGTCGGGGCATTCCGCGCCGCGGGCTGGCTGTTCGCGTTGTGCGTGGTGGCGGCGGGTCTCGCCGGTTCGCTGGTCGTCGTCGGACGCCGATCGGCTAACGGCATCCTCTACGACACGCTCGCGGTACCGCTCGAAGCATTGGCGGCGGTGCCCTGGGTCTATGCGGGCACGGCCCGGGCCAGCGGCGCCGACGCGACCAGCAGATGGCGGCTCGCACTGTCGGCGGCGGTGACCGTCACGCTGCTCGCGGTGTTCGTGCCGCTGCTGGGCAGTGCGGACGCGATCTTCGCGAGCCTGATCCGCAGCGTGACGCCGGATCTCGACGCTCCCGCGGTGGTGCGGTGGATCGTGTTGTTTGCACTGGCCGCCCTCGGCGCGCTCGGCGCGCTGTTCGCGCTCGCCGGTCCACCGCTGCCCGCCACCGCGACCGCCCGGCGACGCGGTCTGCGCCGGACCGAGTGGGCACTGCCCGTCGGCGCGCTCGCGATTCTCTTCGCGGCGTTCGTCAGCACTCAGTTCGTCGTGCTCTTCGGCGGCGACGGATACGTTCAGCGCACCGCGGGCCTGACTTACGCCGAGTACGCGCGCACCGGATTCTGGCAACTCTCCGCCGTCACCGTCCTCACCCTCGCGGTACTCATGATCGTGCTGCGTTGGGCGTCGCAGGACACCGCCGCCGACCGCATGTGGTTGCGTGGCCTGCTCACGGCGGTCAGCGGGCTCGCGCTGATCATCGTCGCCTCGGCACTCGGCCGGATGTGGACCTATCAGCGGGCCTACGGCTTCACGGTGCTACGTCTGCTGGTCGAGGTCTGTGAGGTCTGGCTCGGGCTGGTCTATGTCTTGGTCGTGGTCGCCGTCGTGCGGTTGCGGCGAGACTGGCTGCCACGCGCCGTGCTGGGCACGGCCATGGCGACGCTGCTCGCGCTCGCCGTCCTCGACCCGGAACGGTTGATCGCCGAGCAGAACATCGACCGCTGGCAGCAGGGCAAGTCGTTGGACACGGACTATCTGGGCAGTCTCTCGCCGGACATCCTGCCCGCGACCGATCGGCTTCCCGAGCCGCTGCGGACCGAACTGCGCACCCGGCTGCGCGCCGATCTCGACGCGGACACCTGGCGGAGCTGGAACCTGTCCCGGGCGCGAGCACGGTGAGCCCTATTGCAATACACTTGTATTATCGCTGATCGTGGGTTATAACTGGCCCGAGTGGGCACTGTTGTCGCTGGTGGGGATCGACCCTCGCGAAGTGCTGCAGGTGCTCATGGGTGCCCGCCGATGGCCTCGGCAGGCGCGTGGCCGGAACGAGCTCTCGGTGCTGACGGTCTGGGGCCGCACCGAGACGGGCCGGCCACTGATCGTCGCTGTCCGCCGCACCGAAGGCTGGCAGTGGGACATCCTGGGCGCGGTCGAGATGACCGAGTCCCAGGTGGCCGAACTCGAGCGCTGGGAGCACGCTGATGACTGACTACCCGACGAATCCGAAGGACGTCCAGGACTTCCTATCCGGCCTCGAATACACCGACGCGCCGGTGGATCCGGCCGAGCTGCCGCCGCCGCTGCGCGCCGAGGACACGGTCACCGTCACCACCTCGCTGCGCATCCCGCTCGACCTGCATCAGCGGGTGAAGAAGGCCGCCGAGCAGCGCAACGTGACGATGTCCGCGTTGCTTCGCGACTGGATCGAGCTGGAACTGGCCGCCCTGGAAAACGACCAGCCCATCTCGCGCGCCGACGCACTGCGCGCGCTTGCCGCGCTGCATCCACTGCGCCAGTCGGCGTAGTCACCGGCTCGGCGCGGGCCTTGCTCCCGGCCACCCAGCGGTCCTCGTCGCCGCGCGGCCTCGACAGCGCCCGCCCAAGTGCGCCACTGGAAGATGAGTCCGTTTCCTGCGGCAGCCAAAAGCTCGCCCACCGCACGCGCCCACTCCGCTTCCTGCGACGAGCACTCTCTCGGCCCGCATACCGCAATTTGCCGCACCGGCGTCACCTCCCTCTTGTCGACACACCATCGACCATTCTCTCGGCATCCGCCGCGCTTCTTCCGACCCGCGCGCGACGATGGAGAACGAACTGAGGCAGGCGAAATCCGGAATCATTTCCGCGCGACCGTTTACGTCAGCCGTGCCCGCAATGCGATGGCGTCGCGGGGCGCCATCACCTTCGCGTCGTTGTCGAAATACGTGTACACATCGCCGAATCGAGCCCAGGAACGGATCTTCTCCGCCCACATGTCCAGGCCTTCGTCGGTGTAGCCGCTGACGTAGAGCTCGTCGTGCCCGTGCAACCGGATATAGACGAAATCAGCGGTGACCTCTTCGATCAGCGGATACTTGCCTGCCGCGTCGGCGACGACGAGCGCCACACCGTGGCGGGTGAGCAGGTCTGTGAACGCCGGGGTCAGGAAGCTGGCGTGCCGGATCTCCAGTGCGTGCCGCATCGGCCGGTCGGCATCGGTGCTGGTGTGTGCGGGGTCGACGCGGTGATCGTGCCCTCGCGCGATCACCGCGGCCTCCTCGGTGCTGCGGGGCAGCCTGGAGAGGAAGGCGTCGAGCACGTCGGAGTCGAAGGGGAAGGTCGGTGGCAGTTGCCACAGCATCGGACCGAGCTTGGGCCCCAGCGCCAAGGGGCCGGACGCGAGGAAGTTCGCCAGCGGCTCGTCGCCGTCCCGCAGCCTTTTCATGTGGGTGATGAAGCGACTGCCCTTCACCGCGAACACGAAGTCGTCCGGGGTCTGCTCCGCCCAGTTGCGGTAGCTGGACGGGCGTTGCAGCGAATAGAAGGAGCCGTTGATCTCGACGCTGTCGAGTCGCTCCGACAGATAGGCCAGCTCGCGCTTGTGCCGCACGCCCGCGGGATAGAACGTCCCCCGCCAGGGCGGATATACCCATCCTGACGTGCCGATCCGGATCTGGCCCACCCCTCTATGGTGGCAAAGGACGCGCGCAGGCAGCGCGGGTTGTCAGGTCGAGTTCGCATTGTGCGGTGATTCCGGCGAACGGACACCGCGGGATGGGGTCCCCTTCCCGGCGTCTCCGTCGCCGAGCCGGGAAGGTCAGCCCATGACGAACGAGGCGGCGAACCACGCCAGCAGGACCAGCAAGGCACCGACCAGCGCGCCGGGGAAGAGTGCACGCCCGTGCCTGGCCGCCGTGGCGGACAGTGCCGCGCCGACGGCGAATCCGAAAATTCCGCCGCCCACCATGATCCATACGCCCGCGCTCGTGTCGACCCGGCAGTCGGGCTTGGACGCGCAGATGCCGCCCGCCATCAGGAACCACGGCGCGAGTACCACCGACATCGTGGCCAGCGCCGCGGGCAGTAGCCACAGCAGCGCGCTGACGACCAGATCCCCCTTGCGCGGCGGCTCGACCACGCGAACTTCGGGTTCGCGTGTCGGATAGCCGGAGGGGGTGGTGCCGTGGGAGACCTGGTTCAGGTAACCGTGCATCGTGTCTCGCTATCGCTTGTCGGTGGAGTCGACCGGGCCGATGGAAGTTATACACCAGGCCCTGCGCGCCGAAGTGCTTGTGCTCCCTTCGATATGAGCTGTTCCGCCGCGCTTCACCAGCGGCGTCGGACTCGTACCGGACCGGTGCTCGAGCCGAGCTCGGTACAGCGAATCGACAGCATCGTGAACGAATTGCGCTGTGTGCGAGGATCGCTCCGCTCGCGCCGGTGGACTGGCCATAGCACAGGTGACGGTGTGGACCGTCGATACAGCCATCCCACCGCGTCCACGCCTTTGACGCGGTAGCCGCGAATCCCGTTGTGAAACATTCTGAGTGAGCTGCATAAGCGCAGGTCATCCGCCGCTACCGATGCCGATGGCATACCTACCTGACCATCCTGTGTGTCGATCAGAACCGCGGTCGGGAGCTCATGTCGCGCTGGTGCACCGCAGAACCGGACGACAGCGGCGTCGGACGGTCCGTGCCGAGTTCGCCCGACCGCCGAATTCGCTTCAACTGTGGGAGTCGCGCGTTGACCACGCCCCGAGATCTCGTCCCGGCCAGCAACACTACTGGCGCACATCATGGTTCGCCGATCGACACCGACGTCGAACGAATACCGCTGCACTCCAGGGAGTTCGCGGCCGATCCGCATCGGGCATACCGGGACATGCGGGCACGTTACGGTTCGCTGGCGCCCGTGGAGTTGGCGCCCGGCGTGCCCGCGACACTGGTGCTCAGTTATCGCACCGCTGTGCGAATCCTGCACGACCCACAGCATTTCCCGGCCGATCCGCGTACCTGGCAGGCGAGCGTACCCGCCGACTGCCCGGTGCTGCCGGTGCTGGAATGGCGGCCCAACGCGATGCGCAGCGTGGGCGCCGAGCATGCCCGTTACCGCGAGGCCAACACCGCGGCCATCAATGCCGTTGATCTGCACGCCCTGCACGCCACGGTGGAGCGGATCGCCGTGCCGCTGATCAACACCTTCTGCACGACGGGCAGCGCCGATCTGGTCTCCCAGTACGCGTTACCGCTCGCCTTCGAGGTGATCAACGCGATGCTGGGATGCCCACCGGAGATCGGGAAGGAGGTCGCCGCCGCGACCGCCGCGGTGTTCGACGGCGTCGACGCCGAAGCGGGCAATCGCATGCTCAGCGCCGCGCTGCTGCGGCTGCTCGAACTCAAGCGCGCCGAACCGGGCGACGACATCACCACCCGCCTGCTGCAGCACCCGGCCCGCCTCGACGACGCGGAGCTGATCCACCAGCTCGTCGTGCTCTACGGTGCGGGCATCGAGCCGCTACAGAACCTGATCGTCAACAGCCTCGTACTGATCCTGACCGACGACCGTTTCGGCGGCCACGTCCTCGGCGGGAGCCTGTCCACCCGCGACGCCTTGGACGAGGTGCTGTTCACCGACCCGCCGATGGCCAACTTCTCCGTCACCTACCCGCGTCAGCCGATCCTGATCGACGATGTGTGGCTGCCCGCCCATCAACCGGTCGTCGTCAGTTTCGCTGCGTGTAACAACGATCCGGCGATCAGCGCCGAGAATCACAGCGGAAACCGGTCGCATTTGGCGTGGGGCGCCGGGCCGCACGCCTGTCCGGCCCGCACCCCGGCCTACTTGATCGGACAGAACGCGATCGACCAGCTGCTGGACGCGCTGCCGGAACTGCGGCCGGCCGTCCCGGTGCACGAATTGACCTGGCGGCCAGGGCCTTTCCATCGAGCCCTGACCGCGCTTCCGGTCGTCTTCCCCGAGACCCCACCCTGGCATCCGTGACACCGCACCCGCGACGGCTCAGGAGGGGGCGGCCGCCGCGAACTGCGCCATACTGGACGGCCGCGCGAAGGTGGCGGCGAACGCATCGGCCAGCGTCGAATCGTGCTGCGCGGCCAGCATCAGTTCCTGCATCGCCGGAGGTGGGTCGAGCACGGTCGCGGTCCATCGCGCCGCGGGATGCGCGACGGCGGTGAGCCACGGCGCCGCCGCCCACTCCATCCAGTCCCTGTCGTAGCGTCCGTCGGGCGTGTGCAGGATCGCCTCCGCGTAGCGGATGGCGCAGTGCACGGCATTGTTGGCGCCCTGCGCGCCGCCCGGATCCATCCGGCAGACGACGTCGCCGCCGCCGAGCACCGGACTGCCCGAGGGCAGGGTGCCGACCGGCCTGCGCATGGCCGGTGCCACGGCCCCGACCAGCGTCGCTCCGGCGTCGGTGAGCTCGGCGCCGCGATACCGCTCGGCGAGCTCGGCGGGCAGGTGCTCGTCGATGAGCTGCTTGGCCTGCCGCAATCGTTGCGCCGGTGTGCCGTGCTGGTCGAAGACGTCGAGGGCGCCACCCGGCCGCGCCTCGAAAAGCGTGATCTCGCAGCGGCGTTCCTGGCCCGGTCGTCCGGTCAGTCCGGGATAGGAGATCACCTCACCGTGTTCGGGTAGTGCGGTGTAGGTGCCGAGGTGGTGCGGATCGGGCTGGACGCCGTCGAGGTACAGCACCGCGAGCCGCCGCTGGGGCGCGGCGGGCACCGTCCACGCCGGGTCGTCCTCGAAACAGGCGGCGAGTTCGCGTGACGCGCGGGTCACCACGGTGAGGTCGTAGTCGGCGGCGGCGCGGTCGACGTCCGTCACCGATGGATCGGCGACGCGCAGGTCCCCGCCCGCGGCCAGGAATTCGCTCAGCCAGCGTGCGAAGACGGTCCGCTGGTCCACGCTCTGCGCCGGCCGGGGCAAGCGTCCGGCCCAGGTGGCCACGGCCGTGCGGTCGACCGCCATGGTGAACCGGATGCCCTCGATGTTCGGCGCGCTGGTCCGCCAGAAGCCCAGGCCCGCATCCGATTCGAGGTCGAGCGTCCGAGGGAACTTGACCTGCGTGCTGGTCACCGTGCCCGCGAGGATCGCTTCGGCGTCGCGGTCGGTCACGAGCGTGACCGAGCTACCGCCGCGCACGAGACAATGGGCGAGGGTTAGCCCGCATTCGCCCGCTCCGAGTACCTGTACCTGTCCCACCATGGCGTCCTTTCGGTCGTGAGATCGATTGCGGCGATAGCGGAATCGTCGAGGAATAGGTGGGTGCGCCACATCGGTAGAGACCTGGCCGGCCGCCGGGACAGCATCCCGGGCCGATCGGTATGGGCTGATGCCCGCTCTGTCGCCCGCTCGTTCCCCGGAGCGTTCCGGTCCGCAGGCCGACTACGCTGCACTGCTGTGTCGGTAAGGCGTGCATCGGGTCCGGGTCTCCCACCCGCGACAACCAGCGATTTCGTCGGCCGCGAACGCGAGCTGGAGAAGATCGGGATGTCGCTGCTGGGTGCGACCCGCTTGGTCACCCTGATCGGTGCGGGCGGCATCGGCAAGACCAGACTGGCGGCGGAGGCCGTGCACCGGTTCCACAAGGCGCGGCGGGTGCCGGTGCACTGGGTGCGGCTGGCAGTGCTGTCCCGCGACGCGGACGCGGGTGCGGTGGAGGAGCAGGTCGCGCGGTCGCTGATCGACGCCGACTTCTCTGGACGGTCGGCGTGGGAGGCGGTGCTCGACACGCTGCGGCGTCGCGATGCGGTCGGGCGCACCCTGCAGACGATCCTGGTGATGGACAACTGCGAGCACGTCTTGCAGGGCGCGGGCCAGGTGATCGCCGACTTGCTCGACGCGGCGCCCGGGCTCACCGTGCTGGCCACCAGCCGAGAGGCGATCGGCTGGGTCGACGAGCAGCTCGTGCCCGTGCCCGCACTGTCCAAGCAGCAGGCGCTGACCTTGTTCCGCGCACGGGCGGAACTGACCGGGCACGTCATCGCCGACGGCGATGTCGAGCCGGCCGCCGCGATCTGCAGGCACGTGCACAATCACCCGCTGTATATCCGGTTGGCCGCCGCGCGCCTGCTGCGCCAGCCGCTGGCGATGATCCTGCGTGACCTCAGCGGGGAGGCGAGCGATCGGCGCCTGCGCTGGTCGCACGGGCCCCGGGTCGGCGCCGAGGAACGGCACCAGGGCATTCGCGACGTCATCGGCTGGTCCTACGACCTGTGCGGGGACCAGGAGCGGCTGCTGTTGGAGCGGTTGTCGGTGTTCGCCGCCGGTTACGACGATCACGAGGACGCGGACACGCCCGGGCTCGACGTCGGCGCCGAGCTGGAGGCGATCGAAGCCGTCTGCGCCGACGAGGAGCCCGGCGGCTTGGCCCGTACCGAGATCGAAGACCTGCTCGAGCGGCTGGCGGATCAATCCCTGGTTGCGGTCCATCTGACCGCGACCACGGTGCGCTACTCGCTGCTGGAGAGCGTTCGAGTGTTCGCTCAGCAGCGTTTGCGCGAACGCGGCGCCGAATTCGCGCGGTTGGCCAGTAGGCACCGTCGCTACTACCGGGACAAAGTCGTCACCGCGCAGGCCGAATGGTTCGGCCCGGCCGAGCAGGACCTGCTCGAGTGGGCCCGGGCGGCCTGGGACAACCTGTTGTGCGCCATCGAGGGCAGCCTCAGCACGCCGGGGGAGGCCGCGACCGGTTTGGAGATCGCGGTCGGGCTCATCGCTCTGCGCAGCCCGTTCTTCACCGGCTCATTGCGCGAACCGCGCCGATGGGCCGAGCGCACGCTCGCCGCCAGCCGTAGCCTCGACCCGCAGCCGGTCGAGTTGCAGATCGCGGCGCTGGCGCTGATCGGGTGGATCAGCATGTGCCAGGGCGCGCACGGCGACGCCCAGCGCATGCTCGACGAGTGCGTCGCCACCTGCGTGCCGGACCCCGTCGCGCGTTCGGGGTGGCGCGAGCACCCCGAACGCGATCTCGATCTGCCCGCCGCGGTCGAGTTCAGCAGGGGCAGCGAACTGATGCTGGTGCGTCGCGATGTGCGCGCGATCGCGGTATTCGCCCGCGCCCGATCGAAATTCGCCGCGCGCGGCGACCGTGGTGGCGCCGCGATGAGCGAGTTGTTCGAGGCGTTGGCGGCCGCGTTCCTCGGCACGGCGACGCAGGCGCTGGAGATCGCCCGGCGGCACTTGGACAACGCGGATCGGTCCGGTGCGCGGTGGGCCAAGTCCTGGGCCGAATTGGCCTGGGCGATCGCACTGACCAAACACGGCGACCCGAATGATGCACTGGCCGTGGGGCATACGACGCTGACCAAGCAGCTGGCCATGCGCGATCAGTGGGGCGCCGTGTGGGCCGTCCACGTTCGCGCGTGGTCACTGGCACGCCTGATCACCGCCGCGGCCGGCGAGCGCTCGGACGTCGTGACGGACTGGGCGCGGGACATCGCCCGGCTCGCCGGAGGCGCCGCTACGCTGCGGCACAAACTCGGCGTGAACATCGTCAATCTCGGACCGTTCGCGACCGAGACCGACGCCGCCACCGCGATTGCTCGAGAAGTCCTCGGCGCGAAGGATTTCGCCGTGGCGGAGCGAGAAGGAGCGTTGCTGCGGCCCGAGCTCGGCGAGGTCGCGCAGCTGGCGCTGGGCAGCCTGGCACTGGACCGTTTGCCGGTCGACCACCCGGTCCGGCGTGATCGGCCCTCACGCTGGCAGGAACTGTCGACGGCTGAACAAGATGTCGCCGTGCTGGCCGCGGCGGGCTGGACCAACACCGCGATCGCCGCGCGGCGCGGCAGCTCCTTCAAGACCGTGGACGCCCAGATGGCCGCGGTCCTGCAGAAACTGATGATCGGCTCGCGGGAGGACATCCGCGCTCTGGTGCCCGCCGAGCGGCGCGCCCAGATGACCGAGGAAGCCGCGCGAAAGCCGCAGCGCACCCGGCGTCCGTGAGGACGCGAAGCGGTCGGAGGCCGAAAGCTTTCCGGAGTTCATAACCGGCGGTCCCGTGAAAGAGCTTGGACCGAGACGTATCTCGGCGATGAGTCACGGCGTATCGCCGCGGAGACCGGTACCCTGGAGACAAGGTTGCCGCGCGGACGATAAGTTATCGTGTGTTTCCGCAACTCACGGGCCGATTTGCTGCACACTGTGTACCGTATGTTATTGGAGGTTCACTTCACCTGCCGAGGTGGAGCAGGGTCGGGATACGGCCCGGCAAGGAGGACTCCGCTGTCTCCCGTGCGGATACGTCCGTCCCGAGAGACGCGGACGACGTCGAGGGATTGGGTGTGGCCGTATGCGTGTTTCTGCTCCGGTGACGGTCTCGGCTTTGGTGGTTGCTGGTGTGGTGGTGAGTGGTTCGGGGGTGGTGTCGGGGCCGGTGGTGTCGGGGTCGGG
>NZ_JADLQX010000293.1 GCF_015477605.1 Nocardia amamiensis | reverse complement strand
GCTCCGCTGACGCCAGGTAGACGTTAGCGCCGTTACCCAGACGGTTCGGGAAGTTACGGGTCGAAGTCGAGACCACCGTCGAACCATCTGCAACACGTGCCTGGTTACCCATGCAGAGTGAACAGCCCGGGATCTCGATACGCGCACCGCTTTTGCCGAATACGCTGTAGTAGCCTTCTTCGGTCAGCTGTGCCGCATCCATCTTGGTTGGCGGTGCCACCCACAGACGGGTTGGCAGCTGGCCTTTGTGGCTATCCAGCAGTTTACCCGCAGCACGGAA
>NZ_JADLQX010000292.1 GCF_015477605.1 Nocardia amamiensis | reverse complement strand
CCGGCTCGCCAGGTCTGCAGGAGGCGGCGAACCTGGCGTTCACCGCCCCGGTAACCGCGCTCGCGCAGCTCGCCGGTCAGGGTTGCGGCGTTGGTGCACCCTTGCTGCCAGCGTTCGGCCAGGTAGGTGGTGTGTGGGTCGAGCGCGCTGCCGCGTTTGGGCGACTGGGTCAGCAACTCGTCGGCGCTGCAGGCTCGGGCGTAGCGGCGTACCGTCTTGTCGTCGAGGTTGAGCGCCCTGCAGATTGCGGTGTGCCCGATTCCCTTGTCCCACAACGCGT
>NZ_JADLQX010000291.1 GCF_015477605.1 Nocardia amamiensis | reverse complement strand
TGAGCACCTCGACCAACCGCTCGAACGGCACGTCCGCGTGCGCGAACGCGTGCAGATCGGTCTCGCGGGCCTGGGCGAGCAGGTCGGCGAAGGAGTCACCGGCATTGACCGCGGTTCGCAGCACCAGCGTGTTGACGAACATGCCGATCAGGTCATCCAGCGCGGCCTCGCCGCGACCGGCGACCGGCGTGCCGATGGCGATGTCGCTGGTGCCGCTGGCCCGCGCCAGCAGTACGGCGAGCGCGCTGTGCAGCACCATGAACAGCGAGGCGTTGTGCCTGC
>NZ_JADLQX010000290.1 GCF_015477605.1 Nocardia amamiensis | reverse complement strand
GCAGGCACAACGCCTCGCTGTTCATGGTGCTGCACAGCGCGCTCGCCGTACTGCTGGCGCGGGCCAGCGGCACCAGCGACATCGCCATCGGCACGCCGGTCGCCGGTCGCGGCGAGGCCGCGCTGGACGACCTGATCGGAATGTTCGTCAACACCCTGGTGCTGCGAACCGCGGTCAATGCCGGTGACTCCTTCGCCGACCTGCTCGCCCAGGCCCGCGAGACCGATCTGCACGCGTTCGCGCACGCGGACGTGCCGTTCGAGCGGTTGGTCGAGGTGCTCA
>NZ_JADLQX010000289.1 GCF_015477605.1 Nocardia amamiensis | reverse complement strand
AGGCATGCTCGTTTGCGTCACGTTTTAGATTTCACGTATAAGTGATATCATATGGTATTGTCTTTCTCTATCCAATTTTCACTTAGTTTGATAACCTGTAGGTCCATTCACGTTGCTACAAATGGTGTTATTTCATTCTCTGTTACGGCTGAGTGATACCCCGTTATATATCTGTACTACCTCTGCTTAACCATTCACTTGTCAGTGGACGTTCAGGTTGCCTCCATGTTTGCGGGCTATTGTAAATAGTGTTACTGTGAACATTGGTGTGCATGTGTTTTCTAG
>NZ_JADLQX010000030.1 GCF_015477605.1 Nocardia amamiensis | reverse complement strand
TACCCGTCGACCCCGACGTATAGATCACATACGCCAAATGCTGCTCCGACAACGGACGCAGCCGATCCAGATACGACACCGAATGCGCCGCCTCCACAGCGATCTTCTCCCGATGCACCGGCACATCCAGCTCGATCCACTCGATACCGGGGCTCGGCAGCCCTACCCGATGGGCCGAGACGGTCACACCGAGCACGGCACCGGAGTCGGAGAGCATGTGCGCAATGCGATCGACCGGGTACGCGGGGTCGACGGGCACGTAGGCGGCCCCTGTCTTCGCGACCGCCCACATCGCCAGCACCGACTCGACCGAACGGGTGATCGCCACCGCGACGAAGTCCCCCGGACCCACGCCGTACCCGATCAGGTAACGGGCCAGCCGCGACGACATCGCGTCCAGCTCCCGATAGGTCAGCTCACGCTGGTCAGCCGGATCGCCGGTGGGATTGTACCGGAGCGCGGTGGAATCGAACGCTGTGTCGACCGCGGCGGTGAGCAGCTGGGGGAACAGGAGATTGCGTGCTCGTGAATGATGGGCGCGACGTGCGGAACGACGTGACGGGGTCATACGGTGGCGAGTTCACTCTCTGGTCGATCAGTGTCCGCTCTGGCTATGGAGCCAGAAGCAGTGCCTCAAATGCGTGAACCATGACCCGAGCGTGCAGAACGGACCTTAGCGAACGCCGATCGAATCGGCGCGGCGAGGTTGGGAAAGCTCATAGGAGTACCCCGGCCGGTGTTGTGCGATGACATCGTGTGATGCGGAGAACATCTGGATAAGAGGGTTTTCAACTGAGCAGCCGAATGTGACCAATATCACTCCATCTGAATCAGGCTATTACGGTCCGCAGGTACTCGCCCGCACCGTCGAGCCGCCATCGCGCCGCGGTCCGGCAGCGCTGAATTGTCCAGTGCGACAGCGGGGAGAGCGAGGCGCTCGCTAGCGTCGCAGGCCCCATCCTGAGGTAGCGCCCATGCGCCTCAGCTGAGTTCCACTCGCTCCAGAAGTAGAAGTCGCCCCGGAACCACGGCCCGGAACGTAATTTACGTTCGGGTCGATGTCAGCGCAGCGGGTCGAAGGAGTGGCCGTGACGAGGTCGTGGTGGGGATGGGGAAACGTCGAGGACGCGGTCACCGGCGCCGAACGAGCGGCGCTGACGAAGCGCGTCGCGGCCGTGCTGCCCGGGGCCGACCTCGCGGTACACGAGGCGCCCGATCCGGTGTCGTTGGACGTGCCCGCCCCCCGCGTCCAGCCGCCGGGTTCGCTGGCGCATCTGGCGTCGGAAGAACTCCGTGATCGCGTCTCGCACGGGCACGGGCAGGCGTTCCGCGACGTAGTCCGTAATCTGCTCGGCCTGGTCGATCACGTCCCCGATCAAGTGGTGCGGCCGAGGACCGAGCAGGATGTGGTCGACATTTTGGACTGGTGCGCGAGCGCGGGCGTCGCGGCGGTGCCGTTCGGCGGTGGAACGTCGGTGGTGGGTGGTGTAGAACCGCGGTGCACCGGCGACTTCGCCGGCACCATCGCATTGGATCTCGGCCGATTGGGGCGAATACTCGAGCTCGATCGCACCAGCCGCGCGGCCCGGATCCAAGCGGGCATACTCGGTCCAGCGCTGGAAGCCGCACTGCGCCCCGATGGCTTGACCCTGCGGCACTTTCCGCAGTCGTTCGAGTTCTCCACGCTCGGCGGCTGGCTGGCCACCCGGGCGGGCGGTCATTACGCGACCGTCTATACCCACATCGACGACATGGTCGAGTCGATGCGAGTGGTGACACCGATCGGGATCAGCGAATCGCGCCGGGTGCCCGCTTCGGGCGCGGGCCCCTCGCCGGACCGCATGTTCCTCGGGTCCGAGGGCATCCTCGGAGTGATCACCGAGGCCTGGATGCGACTACAGGATCGTCCGCGCTGGCGTGCCGGAGCCTCGGTGGTGTTCGACGATTACGGAAACGCCGTCGCCGCGACGAGGGCGATCGCCCAGGCCGGGCTGTATCCGGCGAATTGTCGCCTGCTCGATCCGGTCGAGGCGTTCATCAATGCCGGAACCAGCGCCGCAGGGGGTGTCCTGGTTCTCGGATTCGAGTCCGCCGACCATCCGGTGGACGAACCGATGCGGCGTGCGGTGCAACTCTGCCGCGACCATGGCGGCACGACGCCTGATGGCGTCCGCACCACCGATTCGGCGGAAGACACAGCGCGCCCGGGCGCAGTGGACTCCTGGCGCTCGTCGTTCCTGCGGATGCCGTATCAGCGCGATGCGCTCGCCGCCCAGTCGATGATCGTCGAAACATTCGAAACCGCGTGCACCTGGGATCGCTTCGAGGCCCTGCGGGAGACGGTGCTCGCCGCGGCGACCGCCGCGTTCCGCTCCGTCGGCGTGACCGGCGTGGTCACCTGCCGGTTCACGCACGTCTACCCGGACGGGCCCGCGCCCTACTTCGGCGTCTACGCCGGTGGCCGTTGGGGCCGGACCGTCGAGCAGTGGGACGAGATCAAGAACGCGGTATCGGAGGCGCTGGAGACCTCCGGCGCCACCATTACGCACCACCACGCCGTCGGCCGCGACCACCGCCCTTGGTACGACCGCCAGCGACCCGATCCCTTCGCCGCCGCTCTGCGCGCGGCCAAATCGGCGCTCGACCCGGCGGGCATTCTCAATCCCGGTGTCCTGATCGACCCGACGGTGCGATGACGTCACCAGTGGTTCCAATGCACTACCTCGTCGCGGGAAAGTGCTGGTCGCCCGCTGACGCGGTGACCGTGATCCGGATCTGGATTGCCTGCGCGTCAGAGTGAGTGTACAGTCACTCACATGACCAAGCGCCGAGCCACGCTCTCTACATCGGATGCCCGCCGCGAGGCTGTCGTCGACGCGGCGATCGCGGAGTTCGCCGAATCCGGATACCACGGGACGCCGATCAACACCGTGGCCTCGGCGGCGGGCATTTCCCCCGCGTACGTATTCAAGCTTTTCCCCAGCAAGGTCGAGCTGTTCGTGGCCGCGCTGGATCGCTGCTACGAACTGGTCGAGCAATCGTTGGCAACCGGCGCCGCGCGCGTACCGGGCGGCGATCCGGAGAAGGTTCTGCATGAGATGGGTGGCGCGTATGCCGAGCTGATCGCGGACAAGAGCCTGCTCATGCTGCAGGTTCACGCGCAGTCGGCCGCCGACATCCCGGAAATCGCCGACGCTGTGCGCCGTGGTCTGCAACGGGTGACCGACTACACGAAGACCCGTTCGGACGCGACCGATGATCAGGTGCAGCGGTTCATGGCCTATGGGCAGCTGTGCCATCTGATCACCACGCTCGGGCTCGACGACAACGAGGGCAACTGGGCATCGATCCTCACCGCCGGCATTCGGCACCCCAATGCTCGCGGCGCTGACGAAGGGATGTGACGCGAACGCCAGCTGGTCGAACCATGCCCTGACCCCCATTCGATACTTCTCAGCCCCCAAGGGGCATTTTCTTCAGTCACAGAGTGATTGATCAGTCACACACTAGGAGTTGCTCATGTCCGACACCACCGCCACGACGCCGATCACCGCCGTAGTAGTCGTGCTGCCCGGGCGGGTAGAGCCGCACGGATTGACGATCAGCCGGCGCGAATTGCCGCCGCCACGGCCCGGCCAAGCGCTGGTACGCGTCGAAGCCACCGGGGTCTCGTTCGCCGAGCAGCAGATGCGGCGCGGCAAGTACTACGACCAGCCGCCGTTTCCGTTCACCCCTGGCTACGACGTGGTCGGCGAAGTGACAGCCGTCGGCGCCGACGGCGACGCGGCACTGCTCGGACAGCGGGTCGCGGCGCTGACGAAGGTCGGCGGCTGGAGCAGCCACCTCGTGCTGGAGACCGCCGACCTGGTCCCGGTGCCCACCGGCCTGACGGCCGCGGAAGCGGAGACATTCGTGGTCAATGGCATCACCGCGTGGCAGATGCTGCACCGGATCGCGAAAGCCCATGCGGGGCAGACGATCCTGGTACACGGGGCGAACGGCGGTGTCGGATCGACACTCGTGCAGTTGGCCCGTGTCGCAGGCATCCGGGTGATCGGGACTGCTTCGCCCCGTAATGCCGCGGCGGTACAGGCGCTCGGCGCGATCCCGGTCGACTACCGCGGCGATGTGCCGCGGCAGGTGCGGGCACTGGCCCCCGGCGGCGTGGACGCGGTATTCGACCACCTGGGAGGCCGCAGCATCGTGGACTCGTTCGGCCTGCTCACGACCGGCGGAACCCTCGTCGCCTACGGAAGCGCGTCGACGAAGGACGAAGACGGAAACTCCCGGCTCCCGGTGCTGAAGCTGTTCGCACAGTTGATGTGGTGGAACATGCTGCCCAACAAGCGTTCCGCCCACTTCTACAACATCTGGTCCGGCAAGCGCCGTCGCGCTCGGTTCCGCAGCCGCCTCGCCGAAGACCTCGAAGCCGTCCTCGACCTGGCCGCACGCGGCGAATTGCGCGCCCAGATCGCCGCACGCTTCCCGCTTACCGACGCAAGCCGGGCTCTCGCCCTCGCGGAATCACGCACGGTAACCGGCAAGGTCGTCATCGTCCCCGAACAACTGCCGTGACCCGCGGCCGCTCCGTCCCGCTCCACATCCCGAATCCACAGGAGGCCGCCATGCCCGACCAGCCCTACCTCACCGCACACTACGAACCCGTCCCGGACGAGATCACCGCACACGACCTGACCGTGCGGGGTGCGATCCCTCCCGAGCTGAACGGCCGCTACTTCCGCAACGGCCACAACCCGAAACCCGGTGATGTGCCGACGCATTGGTTCAAGGGAGCGGGCATGATCCACGGCCTCAGGTTGCGTGCCGGTCGAGCCGAGTGGTACCGCAACCGATGGGTGCGGACTCCCGCCCTCGACGGAGCGCCACTGCTCCGCGCGGACGGCAGCGTCGATCTGGCCGCCAGCGTGGCGGGCACGCACATCATCGAGCACGCCGGACGGATCCTCGCCCTGCAAGAGGCCAATCTGCCGTTCGAGTTGACTCCTGAACTGGAAACGCTGGGGGCCTACGACTTCGGCGGCAAGCTCACCACCGCCATGACCGCGCACCCCAAGGAGGATCCGGTCACCGGGCAGCTGCACTTCTTCGCCTACTCCCCTGTGCCGCCGCACTTGATCTACTACGCCGCCTCCGCGGAAGGCATCATCACTCATCAGCGGGTCGTCGAGGGAGCTGGGCCGTCGTTGATGCACGACTTCGCCATCACCGAGCACTATCTGGTATGGCTGGACATGTCGGTGGTTTTCGATCCCGCCGAGAGCTCGGGCATTCCTTACCGTTGGAGCGACAGCTACCAGCCTCGCATAGGCATCCTGCCGCGGTCCGGGAACGGAGCGGTGACCTGGTACGACGTGGAACCCGGTGCCCTGCTGCATGTCTCGAACGCCCACGAGGACGCGGCGGGCCGCGTCGTGGTGGAAGGACCGCGCTTCGACCGCTCGGCCTGGGAGACATCGTGGAAGTGGTGGATCGGCGCACCAGGGCACCCGATCTCCCCGAACGGCGGTGCCCTGCAACACCGCTACGTGCTCGAACCCGGAGCACCCCGGGCCTACGAGGAAGTGCTGGACACCTTGATCACGGACTTCCCCACGATCAATGACGCCTACGCCGGCCGTCGCAACCGCTACAGCTACGCCGTCGCGTTCCCCGGCTCGGGGTTCGACGGCATCGGAATCCTCAAGTACGACAACGACACCGGCGAGCGGTTCCTCGCGCCGACCGGGCCCGGCCGGGTGCCCGGCGAAGCCGTCTTCGTGCCCAGTGCGCAGGCCACCGGCGAGGACGACGGCTACTTGCTCACCATCGTCGGCGATTCCGCCACGGGGACCTCGGAACTACTGATCCTCGACGCCCACGACTTCACCGCTCCTGCCATCGCGGCTGTCGAGTTGCCCCGCCGAGTACCTGGTGGAATCCACGGATCCTGGATCCAGGACTGATCTCATCCTGGCCCTGCGCTCAGGCCGGGTTCAACGCGCGGAGGGGTCCGTCGAGTTCGCGGCGGTAGAAGTCCAGGAAGCCGTCGGGGTCGGGGCCCGCGTTCTGCATGACGAGATGATCGAAGCCCGCGTCGGCGTACTGCTTCGCGGCGTCCAGATAGGGCGCGGGCTCGGGGCCGCAGGCGAAGTTGTCGACGATGTCCTCCAGGCGGACCGTGGTGGTGGCGGCGGCGAAGTTGACCGGGTTGGGCAGTTCGCTCATCACCTTCCAGCCGGTGACCGCCCACCGCGTCGTGTCCAGCACCGCCTTGGCGGCCGTCTCCTCGTCCGGAGCCCAGGCCATGCCGACCTCGGCGTAGCGCGGACCCGCACCGCCCGCGGCGCGGTAGCGCTCGACGAGGTCCGATCTCGGTTCGGTGGCGAACAGGCCGTCACCGAGCTCGGCGGCGATCCGGGCCGCCTCGGGCCCACCACCGGCGACGGCGATCGGCGGCGGATCGTCGGGCAGATCGAAAACCCGGGCCTCGGAGACGGTCAGGAATTCGCCATCATAGGAGTGATAGCCGCCCCGCCAGAGCAGCCGGATGATCTCGAGCGCCTCGCGGAGCATCCGCTGCCGGATGCGCACCGGGGGAAACTCACCGCCGACCACGTGTTCGTTGAGGCGTTCGCCCGAGCCCACCCCCAGGGTGAACCGGTTGCCGGACAGGATCGCGAGAGTGGCTGCCGCCTGGGCGATGATCGCGGGGTGGTACCGCAGAATCGGGCAGGTCACGCCGGTGGCCAAACCGATCCGCTCGGTCTTCGCGGCGATGGTGCCGAGCACGGTCCAGGCAAACGGTGAATGCCCCTGATTGTCCAGCCACGGATGGAAGTGATCGCTGATCTCGACGAAGTCGAATCCGACCTCCTCCGCCCGGATCGCCTGGCGGACAAGCTCGTTCGGACCGTATGCCTCGGCCGCCAGTTTGTATCCGATACGCATCGCCACCTCCTGTCGGCTGGGAGACGCCGGTCGCCTGCCAGGACCGGCTCTGAGCGGGCGTACCCGGCATCCGATACCGAAAACCGCGAATGCGAATCCCCGCCGCCCAGGGCGACGGCTCGGCGCGGATCGATACCGTGGCGGCCGTTTCTTCAGGATGCTCGAGTAGCGCATGGCGCCTGGTCGCACGCATCCGCACGCCGCGACGGGAAACCGCACGGCATCACGTTCAGCAACACTCGGGCTAGAGAGTCGCGTCACCGTCATGCCGGATTGACGCCGTCCGGGCGCGCGGAACAGACGCTGCGCAGGCCGCTCCGACTCAGCTGAAAAGCCGTCGACGACGTCGGGAAAGCACCCGCTCGCTGGGTGGACCGGCTCGGCTCGGAATGCCGGTAACCGGATACCATTCCGGCGCTGCCGGACCATCCGCAACGCGCGGCCACGACATCTGGCGAACTTTCAGCGTTTCGTTGTATGTCGCACGTGGGTAACAGCGTATCGTCGCGCTATGCCGACAACGACGTCGATCGACACCGGAGCCGAACATCTCGCTTGCTGGGTCACCGTCGTGGGGCAACGTCTACACCAGTTGCCGACAGCAAACCCGGACGTCCAGCTGGCCCACGCGATGAGCGGATTCCTCGCGATCGGGCGAGCGAGCATGGCTCTATTGACCACTTCCCTGAATCCGACCGATATCCGGGACCACGATCTCGTCTTCGAAATCACGGCCGACGCGGAGCGATGGCTCACCGACGCGGCCACGGAACCGGTCGTGAACCAGATCACCGACCGCGGCGAGCACATTCAGCGCTATCTGAGCCCCGCCGCGCTCGACACTGTGGCCAAGGCGCGGCTGCGGCACTGCGCACAGGCGACGGCGATCCATACCCGTGATTTGCTGATCGGCATCGACAACGACCCCACCGCGCCCGCCGATATCCGTGACCTCGCCCGCGATCTTGCCGCTCGCGCGAACGTCATCGCCACGGTTTATGCCGACGACCCCCAGCAGCTGCTCTCGATGTCCAGTCGTTGATCCACCCTGCCCGAGCCAGTTTTGGCTGGACACCGTGCGAATCCGCGGGGAACCGAACATGACACAGCGTGTGCTGATTCTCGCCAGTGCGAACAACAGTCTGACCCAACGAGCCACGCTCGCGGTGCGCCGATCCGGGCGCACCGCACGGATCGCGATCGTGCACTGCGAATCGGATATTCGCCGTGCGGTCGAAGCGAACCGCTTCGATATCGTTGTCTGCCCGTACCTGACGACGAAGATCCCTGCTGACATCCACCTACGGTGGACTTGCGTCGTCCTGCATCCCGGCCCGGTAGGCGATCGCGGTCCGCATGCACTGGACTGGGCGATCAGCGAACGCGAGCCGCTATGGGGCGTGACGGCGCTGACGGCGGTCGAAGAAATGGACGCGGGACCCGTATGGTCCACCCGGACCTTCGCGTTGCCGTGGCGACGCAAATCTGCCGTCTACAACACCGTCATCGCCGATGCCGCGATCGAATGCCTGCTCGAGGCGCTCGACAAGGCCGGCCGAGGCCTCTCCCCCACTCCGCAAACCGAGACGCCACAGCAGGTCGCGCACGCTCGGCCCAGGCCGGCCATGCGCCGCGGCGACCGGCGGATTCGCTGGAGCGACGACGCCACGACGATCCTGAGTCTCATCCATGCCAGCGACGGATCACCAGGCGCGCAGGCGACCATCGCCGACTTGCCGATGCTCGTCTACGACGCCGACCGTGGGCGGGACGATCCGCCTGCTCCGCCCGGCACCGCGCTCGGACGGCGAGAGGAAGCCATCGAGATCGCGTGCGGAGATGGCAGTATCTGGGTCGGCCGTCTCCGGTTCTCCGGCGGTGCCGATCCTTCGTGCAAGGGGCCGGCTATCCAGGTGCTGGCCAGGGCCGGGTTTCCGGTTCCGGCGTTGCCGGTCGTCGACGAGACTCGGAAATCGCGGGAAATCCGGTATCGACGCAAGGGCGAAATCGGGTTTCTCACCATCGACTTCTACAACGGTGCGATGGGACCTGGGCAATGCGGAAGGTTGCTCGCAGCGTTTGCCTACACAGCGGCGCAGGATACGAAGGTGCTCGTCCTCGAGAACGATGGTGCGTACTTCAGCAACGGCATCGACCTCAGTGCGGTGCATCTGTCCGAGGACCCCGAAGGAGAGGCCTGGCGGAACCTGTTGGCGATCAATAACGTGTGCCGGGCGATTCTGACGTGTTCCACGCAGGTCACGATCGCCGCCGTGACCGGAAACGCCGGCGCGGGTGGCGTCATGCTCGCCTTGGCCGCGGACCTCGTTGTCGCCGCCGATCGTGTGGTGTTCAACCCGCATTACCGGACTATCGGCCTGTCGGGGTCGGAGTTCCACACCTACAGCCTGCCGCGGCGGGTGGGAGGCGATACGGCACAGCGGCTGCTGCGCGAGTGCCGAGCTCTCGACGCGGCGGGCGCCGCCGATCTCGGACTGATCGATGCGGTGGCGCCGAGCGTCCGGTTCGACGGCTGGCTGGCGGAACTGGCCGACGAGTGCGCCCATCCGGCCCGGTGGGGGGCGATGATGGCTGCGAAGCAGTCGCGGACGTTCGATCTGAATGAGATCGAGGGCGCCGAGCTGCGACGAATGGCCCGGGACATCTTTCGTGACGAGAAGGAATTCCGCCGCAAGCGACGAGCATTCGTACTCGGGGATCTGCGGCACGCGTCCGTGGCCGGACTGTGAGCATCTCGCAAAGGCGAATCGGCCTGCGGCGAGCGCGTGGCCGGTAGAAGATCGACAATGGTGGTATGACGACGGTGCTGTTGGGCGGCGACGTCATGCTGGGCCGGGGTGTGGACCAGATTCTGCCGCATCCTGGCGAACCGGCACTGCGCGAACGGTGGGTCACCGATGCACGAACGTATGTCGAACTGGCCGAACGCGCGAATGGCGCGTTCGATTATCCCGTCGATTTCCGCCGCCCCTGGGGTGATGTCCTGTCGCTGCTGGCACAGGTCGAGCCGGAGGTACGGCTGATCAACCTGGAGACCTCCATCACCGCGGACGGCGCGTTCGCGCCGGGCAAAGGCGTCCACTACCGGATGCACCCGGACAATGTGCCGGTGTTGACCGCGATCGCGCCGGTCGTTTGCGCTCTGGCCAACAATCACGTCCTGGATTTCGGTATCCCGGGTCTGGCCGACACCCTCGAAGCACTCGACACCGCAGGCATCCGCCGTGCCGGGGCGGGTGCGGATCTGAACGAGGCGCATGCCCCCGCGATAGTGGAACTCGACGACGAACATCGGGTGGTGATCGTCTCGGTCGCCAGTGGATCGAGCGGCGTTCCGGAATCCTGGTCAGCGCGCGACGAACGGCCTGGGCTGTGGCGGGTCGGCGAATCACCGAGCGCTCGGGCCGCCGATGACGTAGCCGCGAAAGTATTGGCGCACAAGCGTGATCACGACATCACGATCGTCTCCGTCCATTGGGGACCGAATTGGGGTTACGGAGTGGCGCTGAGCGAAAAACAGTTCGCCCATCGGCTGATCGACGCCGGGGTCGACGTGGTACACGGACATTCCGCACACCATCCCCGGCCGATCGAGATCTATCGCGGCAAACCGATTCTGTACGGGTGCGGCGATGTCATCGACGACTACGAGGGCATCCGCGGCCACGAGCGGTACCGCACCGAACTGCATTTGCTGTACCTCGTGTCCAGCGATGCCGACGTGGTGGAAACGCGCATGATTCCGCTGCGCGAACGGCATATGCGTCTCGAGTGGGCCGCACGCGCCGAATCTCGCTGGCTGTGCGAGATGATGGAGCACATCAGCCACGGTTTCGGAACCCGCGTGGCGTCGCGACCCGATGACTTCCCGGTGGTGTTCAACGCCGCACGACGGTGAGATGGCGATGGAACCAGTCGCGGGCGAGATCCGCGACCTGTTCCAGCGCGCCGGGTTCCTCGAACAGATGTGTCGCGCCGGGCACCACGTCGACCTCGCTCGGGCACGGCATCCGCAGCCGGGCCGCCCGGTTGGCTTCCAGCACCCAGTGGTCGTTACCGCCGACGATGAGCAGCGTGGGCGCGCGGACCAGTGCCAGCCGCGGACCGGTCAGGTCGGGCCGACCGCCGCGGGAGACGATGGCGGCGATCTCGGTGCCGGGTTCGGTGGCCGCCCACAGCGCCGCACCGGCGCCGGTGCTCGCTCCGAAGTAGCCGGTGGGCAGTCCGGCCAGTTCCGGGCGCGTCCGCAGCCATCGGGTCACCTCGACCAGACGATGGGCGAGCAACTCGATGTCGAAAACACGCGAGCGGTCACCCTCCTCGCCAGGGGTCAGCAGGTCGACCAGCATTGTCGCGAACCCCGCCCGGTTCAGGACCTCGGCGACGAACCGATTTCTCGGACTGTGCCTGCCGCTACCGCTGCCGTGCGCGAAGGCGACCAGGCCGGTGCAGTCCTGCGGGACGGCCAGCACCCCCGCCAGCCGGATGGATTCCGGCGGCACGGTGACCTCTTCTGTCCGCGTCAAGGGATAGGGTGCCGAACTCATCGAACACCTCCTGGTATCCGGCGTACCCGATCAGGCCCGTGGTGCGCAAGAGGGTCGCCACCAACTGCTGGTCAATTGTCGGACTCGGCCTCCGAAGCACGTTCCGATGTGATCACCCGAACACGCATCGGCAGGCGGAAAAGACCCTTCGAACCGTTGCGGATCCACTGCGTGACTGCGGCGACGGCGGAGACGAGCGCGGCAAAGCCGGCGAGCAGCGCCCACTGGGTGAGAGTCGCGGAGGCGTAAGTGGCCTGTCCCATTCCGGGCACTGCGAGTTTGCCATTGCCAAAGGCCCAGTTCATGAACGATCCGATCTGACCGCCCAGATCGGTGGTGCGTGTGACCATCGCCCTCAACTGCGGGGCGTTGCTGTTGATGTGGAGCACGGTGATCAGCACGAACAACGCGGTGACCAGCGTGGACAACGTGGTCAGGCGGGCGAGCGCCTCGATCCGAAGCCGCAGATTGATCACCACCGCCAGGACGGTGACGGTGATGGCCGCGCTGGCCAGGATGGCCCAGATGCCCCTGATCTGCGCAGCGTGCGGTCTTTGTGATGACCAGATGTTCAGGTACACCGTGCTGATCTGCATCCGGCCGAAGGCATTGACGGAGACACTGCCGTCGGGACCCCGGACGGTCATCCACGCCTGGAACAGCAGTATGAACGTCAGCAGGTTGCCAACCGCCGCCGCGACATAGCCCCAGTACCCACGCAGCGCGACCTGATACGCCTTCGGCCCGGCGCCGCTCGCCGCTGGTTCGGGCATGCCGTTCCTGTCGTGGGTCTCGTTCGCCCGCCACGGAGTTGGCTGCACCATAACCTCAGTTTATGGGCTCCGCGCGATATCGGAGTTCGCCGGCAACTTACCTCCAGTGGGAAGCCTGCGCGTCGGGCAGGCCATCCGGAGCCCCGGCCCCAACAGGCCGCGCACAGGCCCGGTTCGCCGGAACTGGCGAGCGGAATCGGCCGGTTCAGCGCGCCGCGAGCCCCTCCACGGCCGGTCTCCAGGGCGGCGAACCTATGCCGAATCGGATGGTTCTCCCTGGGCCAGCGATCTTTATGCGTGACTCAGTCCATGCATTGCGGACGGTTTTTCCGCATATCGGTAGACCGCCGGTATGTTTTCGAGCCCGATACAAGATCTGCGCCCCGGAAAACTCACCCGGGGTAATCTTCCCGTTACGCGGCCTAGCGGAACTTGACTTTTCCTTGCCTAGCGTTCGCCGTCCATACGGTGAACTATGAAATTCGTGAGTCATAGGTAAGAGTTCACCCAAGTAGAAGGATCACAATGTCCACCAGAATCACGAAAATCTGCGCCGCGACCGCAATGGTCCTCTCATTAGGCGTTATCGCAGGTCCCACCGCTTCCGCCGCCACGCCATCCGACATGGTTACGCCGGCTTGGGGATCGGTTGTTATATGCATTCCTACGGGTAGTGCCGTCTGGTGCATCTGAGGCCGCCGTCCGAGCGGGCCACAGCGAGCTGAATGTGGCTTTGCCTGCACTGATTTCGAAGTCTTTGTCAGATGAGTAAGGAGGGGACCGCCCAGCAGTTGTCGCCGTCCATCGATCAGCCGAGGCGGCGACGCTGCCCATCGAAACCGAACGAACACCCACGCGCTGCTCGAATGTATTCGCACGGGCGGCAGATTTTTCGGGCGTGCTCGAGCCGAATTCGGCGGTGAGCCGCCTTTCTCGGTGTCATCAGCTCACCTCCGTTCGAGATGTCACACTCGACGGCCGCACTTCGTCTACTCGCCGGACAATCCACACGGAGGACGTGGCGATGCGAATCGCCGCCCGCACGGTCGCGGAGGAGCCGGCTGACGTGGCCATCGCGGACAGCGGCGCCGAAATGATCGAGATCGCCGGGCCGCATGGGTTCGAGTTCGCCGCGGCCGTGGCGAAAGCGGCCGCGCGACAGGGTAAACCGGCCCGAATCATGAGCTGCAGGCAGGTGGCGCCTTGCTGACCGGTCCCCGAGGCGATACTCGCCGGGCCGACGTTCGAGGAGTGGCTCGACCACAAGTACCCGGCGCGACAGTAGAAGTCACGGCTCCCTTGACTTCAGGTCCACCTTAACTCGCATGCTGTGGGCACCGTGAGTAAAGGGGAATCATGACAACATTCGGAGAAAAGCAGAGCCGCGGCTACGATCGCCGGGCCACTCGGCTGCTCGGTGGCCTGTACCGGCTGATCGCGGCCGATGTCGACGCCGCGACGGCCCCAGGTGCGTGGGTGCTCGACGTGGGAACCGGACCGGGCAAGTTGGTGGCGCGGGTGGGTTCTCGGCGACCGGATCTGCGGCTGCACGGCGTGGATCTGTCGCCGCACATGATCGAGATCGCCGAACGGACTCTCGCCGGCCGAGCGGAGTTCTCGGTGGGAGACGTCGGCGCGCTGCCCTACCCCGACGACAGTTTCGACCTGGTCGTGTCGAGCTTGAGCCTGCACGAATGGCCCGAGGTGGACCGGGCGATCGCCGAGCTGGCGCGAGTGCTGCGGCCCGGCGGCACCGTGGCGATCTACGACTTCCGATTCGTGCCCGCGGCGCCCGCGCTCAGCGCGCTGCGCCAGTCCTTCCCTGCGGCGACGGTGCGTCGGGAAACGGTGCGTCCGCGCCGATATCCGATCGGGCTGTACGCGCGCTTCACGGCTCACGCCGCCTAGAGTGCGGGTATGGCGGGTGGCGATATGTCGATCGGTGAACTCGCGGCACGTTTCGGTCTGGCCACCCACGTGCTGCGGCATTGGGAGGACGCCGGATTGCTCGCTCCGCGCCGAGACGGCGCGGACCGCCGCCGATATCGCGACGACGACGCGGAGACGGTGGCGATGATCCTGCTGGGCAAGCAGGTCGGGTTGTCGCTCGACGAGCTCGCCACGCTGTTCGCCGAAGCGTCCGACCGCAATGCCCGCCGCGCTCTGCTGCGTGCGCACCGCGACCAGCTGGTGGTCCACATCGCCCAGGCCACAGCGGCACTCGAGACCATCTCGCATGCTCTGGACTGTGACGCCGAGGACTTCCGCGGCTGCCCGCACTTCCGGGCGAAGGTCGCCGACGCGCTGGCGCTGGCGACCGGTGCGGGCGGTGCACCGCGGCCTCCGGCAGTCACGAACCGATCAAGGCGCCGAGTGTAAATCGTTACCGCGCACCGATTTCCGCTCTGACGGTTGAGTTTGCGGCAATCCGGTCGACGGGAGGTGATTCGGCGGCAAGAGGGGGGTTCTGCCCACGTTCTCGCCGATTAGGATCGAGTTCTGCGCAGAGTGACACAGCCGACAGTGAGACTTCGAATCGATAGAGGTGCCCCATGAGCAAGACAATTCGAATCCCCGCGGCAGAGCTCGCCGACCACATCGGCGAATCGGTCGTCGGGTATGGCACCCTCACTCAAGCGGGAGTGGTCCAGCCCGGCGGCGATCTCGTGGTCGCGGTTTTCGGCATGGAGGCCGATCGGCGCGAAAAATCGTTCACACCAGGCCAATTGGTGGAGCTCGAACTCACCGAATGAACCGCGAACCCGATCGGCATGGTGGAGCCGTACTCGACTCGACCATGCCGACCCGGCGGCTCAACCGATCAGCGCGTTCATGATCGTCCCCGCACTGGTGGCGATGACGCCGCCGACCATGCCGCCTGCGAGCATTTTCGCCGACGCGAGCGGACCGCCCTGCCATTTCTCCCAGGCGAATTTCCCGCCCGCGTACATTATTCCGGTGACGCCGGAGAGAATCACGAACCATGTGAAGTACCGGAGCAACTGGAGGATCTTGTCCGAATTGGGTGGTGCTTCCGGGACGGGATCCTCCACCTGAGCCATCAGGAACGCTTCGACTGCTGTATGGATCATCATTGATCTGTCTCCGTCGCGTTGCTGCTGGACAAGTTATACGCAATCGCTATGACGATCGAAGTATCGCGAGCCGCGGGGTATCCGTCAACCCTCCGAGTGGACGAGGAGGACCCGCTGCCGGTCGGAAGTTAGCTCGGAAGCTGTGTCAGATCGCAGCCGACGGGTAGTGCTCGACTGTGAGCGACGACGGTGACGGCGCGGCGGCCGCTGACCTGGATCCGACGGCTGCGCGGGCGGTGATCGAGCAAGCCAAGGGCGCGGTGATGCTGGCCTACGGAGTCGACGCCGAGGAAGCGTTCACCCTGCTGCGTGTTCGTTCCCAGGAAACCAACACCAAGCTGCGAGTTCTGGCCGCCAGAGTGGCCGCCGAACTGCCGTCCGTCTGCCCGCCCGCGGTGACCACCGAGCTGCGCAGCCGGCTCGACCAACTCCTGTGGACGGCATGAGCGGACAAATGGTTGTCCGGTACTGCCGGTGCCGCGCCGGCACGGGTTCGTTACTGCTTCTGGGCGACCGCGAACACTCGCCGGAACGGCAACCAGGTAGTGCCGTCGGCCCGGCGGGGGTAGGCGGTACGGAGCAGGGGTGCGAGCTGGGCGGTGAACTCGCGCCACTCCGCGTCGTCGAGGACGTCACGGACGGGGCGCAGCGCGGTGCCCGCGACCCAGCCGAGCACGGGGTTGTCGCCGGACAAACGCTGTAGGTAGGTCGTTTCCCAAGCATCGACGGCGCCGCCGGAGGCGGCGAGCACGTCGGCGTAGCCCGCCGGATCGAGCACGGCCTGGGGTTCCAGGATGCCCGCCTGCCCGAGACGGTCGAGCCATTCGCCGCGGGCAGCTACTTGGTGGATGGCCCGATGGGAGGGCGCGTCGAAGTTTGCGGGAACTTGGATGGCCAACCACGCCCCTGTGGGAAGTTGCCGCATCCATTGCCTCAACAAGGCGGGATGTTCGGGCACCCAGTGCAGGACGGCGTTGCATACGACGACATCGGTATCACCGCCCGGTTCCCAGTCCTGCACGGCGCCGAGGCTCGCTTCGACGCCGCGCTCGCGCGCTGCCGCGACCATGTCGGGTGACGAGTCGAGCGCCTGGACTCTCGCGCCAGGCCAGCGCTGCGCGAGTGCGCTGGTGAGATGCCCTGGACCGCAGCCGAGGTCGACCACGGAACGTGGCTCGGTCGCCCCGATCCTGGCCAGCAGGTCGAAGAACGGACGGGACCGATGGTCGCCGAAGGTCAGGTATTGCTGGGGATCCCACATAGTCCGCTCCGGAACATCGCTACCAAACCGTACGTACGTATTGTACGCTCGCCGCCAGAACCGGAGAAAACAGACTCGGTATCACGGTTTCGTAACGGCTTCGCCTGGGTATCACATAGCTATGACGGATCACCGACCAACCCGGATAGCCGGTGTGGAACGGGGAACCGGCGCGCTCGCTTTCGCCACGTGCCTTGCCTTTTCGCTCGGTATCGCTGCGCTCACGCAGTCCGCCTTCTCCACCCTGGTGGCCGGCGCGAGCATCGTGGCCGGGGTCACACTGGTTCTGAACATTCTGCCGCACCGGACATAACGAGGCGGCCCCTTGCCCCGCCCGTCGAAACCTGGTGGCATCTAGCCACATCGACGCGACTCGGAGGCAGGCATGCTGTCATTACAGGAGATTTCGGATCGGCTCGAGATCGAAGACTTGATGGTGCGGTACTCGCACGCGGTCGATACCCGGCAGTGGGATCTGCTGGATGAGGTCTTCACCCCGGATGCGCACATCGACTACTCGGCCATGGGCGGCTCGGTGGGCGACTTGGCCGCCACCAAGAAGTTCCTCGCCTCCGTCCTACCGAATTTCCCGGCCTTCCAACACCTGATCAGCAATTCGTCGATCACCGTCGACGGTGACACCGCCACGGGGCGGACGATGTGCCACAACCCGATGCTGGTGTCCGGCGGCGATGGCCCGCCGACCATGATGCTGTGCGGTCTGTGGTACCTCGACACGTTCGTCCGCGTCAACGAACAGTGGCGCATCAAGGAGCGGATCGAGGAGAAGAGCTTCCTCTTCGTCGCGCCCTCCGCACCCGGCGTGGGCTGATCGGTCCGGTGTGGTCTGGTCCCGGGGCGGCGAGGAGCCGTGCTAGGAGCGGCCGACCACTTCGGCGGAGGTGAGCGCCGGCGTCGCGACCTCGGAAGACTCAGCCGCCTGCGTGCCCGGTCGCTCCGCTCGCGGCGTGGCGGCGCCTCGCCTGCTGCCGACCAAGAACAGCGCGACCAGCACGACGCTGAACCAGACGTAGGTGTTGCCGATGAAGTGCTGCCATGGCGTCCACGTTGTTTCGCGGTGCTCGCCGTCGGGCAGCCAGTTGTGCGGACCGATCACGAAGACCGCCGTGGTCGCCACGAACGTCACCCACCAGCCGATCGCCCGCCTGCCGGGAAGGCGAGTCGCGTATCCGACCAGGGCGAACAACGCGGGCGCGATCCATACCCAGTGGTGCGACCAGGAGATCGGCGAGACGAGCAGGGTGAAAACGGCGTTGATCGCCAGAGCGAGCGCCGGGAGGTCGGCGGCTCGGCGCATCGCAGCCACGACCAGAGCGAGCAGCGCGGCGCCCAGCACCAGCCAGATCACGGTGAACGCGGGCTCGGGCACCTCGAATCGGGCGAAGACCGCTTGAATCGACTGATTGGTATGGAACGCCGACCCGCTCAGCCCGGACACGTTACCGAGCCCACCGAACCAGTACTTGACCGACTCTTTCGGAAGGATCGCGAAGCCGACTGCCGTCGCTGCCGCACCGGTGACGGCGGCGGTCGCTGCCGCACGGTAGTCCCGGCGCACCAGGAAATAGAGCACGAACGCCGCCGGCGTCAGCTTGATCGCGGCGGCGATGCCGATCAGCATGCCCCGGCGCCAGCGCGGCTTGTGCGTCAGGCAATCCGCGGCGACCAGCGCCATCAGCAGCAGGTTGACCTGACCGAAGTCCAGCGTCGAATGAATCGGCTCGAGCAGCAGTCCCAGTGGCGTCGCGCAGGCCGTCGCCCAGACCGCCGATCTGCGCTGCGACTCCTCCGGCCACACCCGCCGAGCCACCACGTAGAACGTGATGGCGAGCGCGGCCACCGAGGAGACGAAGAAGCTCAGCGCCGCCACATCCCAGGGCAGCATCGCGAACGGGCCCAGCGCGAGCGCGGCGAACGGTGGATAGATGAACGGAAGACCCGCGCCGATGGTGGTCTGCGGCAGTTGGCCGTACATGTCGGCGCCGTGTCGCATGGCGTCCACGCCGAGCCGATATACCTGCAGGTCGATGAATCCGCCGGTGATCTCGTCGAAGGGCCAGACCGGCTTCAGCAGACAGAAGGCGGAGAACGCGACCGCGAGGACCGGTGCCAGCCGAAGCACACGCCCGAGTCGACGGTTATGGGACATCGGCGTTTCGGCGGTGGCGCTGACACTACTCATCCGCGGCGACTATACCGACCTCTCTCCGCGCATTCAGCATGTGGCACGGTCCGGTCGCGCTCGTCGCGTGAAGGCCACGGAAACGGGTATGCCACCTACAGCGCGAGGCAGCAGAGGAGGTCGGCACATGACGGTCGCGATCCCGGTCGACGCGGGAGGCGATGGGCGATGAAGGCCCCTGGCGCCGCGGAGTTCGTCCCCGAGGGCGCGGACTTGGCGCGGCTGCGTCAGGCCGCCTGCCATTGCCGGGGATGCGATCTGTACCAGCATGCCACTCAGACGGTGTTCGGCGCGGGACCCGCGGACGCCGACGTCGTGGTGATCGGCGAGCAGCCCGGCGATCAGGAGGACGTGGTCGGTCAGCCGTTCGTGGGTCCGGCCGGCCGGTTGCTCGATCGCGCCCTGGCGGAGGCCGACATCGACCGCGACGCGGTCTACGTGACCAACGCGGTCAAGCACTTCAAATTCGTCGAGCGCGGCAAACGACGGATCCACAAGACGCCGGGGCGCACCGAGGTGGTCGCCTGCTCGGCATGGCTCGATGCCGAACTCGACCTGTTGCGTCCGCGCTTGGTGGTATGCCTCGGCGCGATCGCCGCACAGGCGGTACTCGGTCCTTCGTTCAAAGTCAGCGCACAACGCGGCGAGGTGATCGAGGCCGACGGCTATCGAGTCGTCGCCACCGTGCACCCGTCGGCAGTGCTGCGCGCGCCCGACCGCGCGGAGGCTTACGCGGCGTTCGTCGCAGATCTGCGCGTCGTCCGGGCCCAGCTCGGAAAGTCGGCGGCAGCGCGCTGACGACTCCGGCGGCGGAGCGCGGCACTACCCACGCTCGCGGACGGCGCTCACCGCTTTGCGTGCCGCCACCAGAACCGGATCCCACACCGGGGAGAACGGCGGCGCGTAACCGAGATCCAACACCGTCATCTGCTCGACGGTCATTCGCGCGGTCAGCGCGACCGCGGCGATGTCGACGCGTTTGCCCGCGCCTTCGCGTCCCACGATCTGCACGCCGAGCAGCCGGCCTGTGTGACGCTCGGCGAGCATCTTCACCGTCATCGGCTCCGCGCCCGGGTAATAGCCGGAGCGGCTGGTGGATTCGATGGTGACCGTCACGTACTGCAGGCCTGCCACCCTGGCGTCCTTCTCGCGCAGACCCGTTCGCGCCACTTCCAGGTCGCACACCTTGCTCACCGAAGTGCCGACGACGCCGGGGAAGGTGGCGTATCCCCCGCCGATGCCTGCTCCGATGATCTGGCCGTGCTTGTTGGCGTGCGTGCCGAGCGGAATGTGGCGTTCGCGGCCGGAGACCAGATCCAACACCTCGACGCAATCGCCGCCCGCCCAGATGTTCTCGTGCCCGCGCACCCGCATGGCGAGATCGGTGAGCAGCCCGCCGTGCTCCCCCAGCGGCAGCCCGGCGGCACGGGCCAGTTCCGTCTCGGGACGTACACCGATGCCGAGCACCACGACATCCGCCGGATACTCCGCGGTGTCGGTCACCACCGCGGTGATCCGGCCGTCGTCCCCGGTCCGGATCTCGGAGACCTCCGCATTGCCGACGACCTTGATGCCCATTCCGCACATGGCGTCGCGGACCAGGGCACCCATGTCCGGATCGAGTGTGGACATCGGCTCGGCGGCGCGGTTGACCATCGTGACGTCGTAGCCGCGCCGGATCAGGGCCTCCGCCATTTCGACGCCGATGTAGCCCGCTCCTACGACCACGGCACGGTTGCCGCGCGCCCGCTCCAGCGTCTCCAGCAGTGCCTGGCCGTCGTCGAGCGTTTGCACGCCGTGCACGCCGCTCGCATCGATGCCCGGTAGCGGTGGCCGGACCGGCCGGGCGCCGGTGGCGATCACCAGGTGGTCGTAGGTCATCCAGGCCTCGTCCCCGGTATCGCGGGCGCGGAAACGCACCCGGCCTGCGGCGACGTCGATCTCGGTCACCTCGGTGTGCATCCGCAGATCGATATCCCGGGAGCGATGTTCCTCGGGAGTGCGCGCGATCAGGGCGTCCCGCTCGAGGACGTGGCCGCCGACCCAGTACGGAATGCCGCACGCCGAGAACGACGCGAAACCGCCGCGCTCGAAGACCACGATCTCCAGTGCGCTCGCGTCCTTCATCCGGCGTGCCTGCGAGGCCGCCGACATCCCTGTCGCGTCACCACCGATGACGACCAGTCGCTCGCCCATGATCTTCACGCTACGTTCGGCGTAGACGCGGCGGGCGCCGGGGGCTGGATTCGCGAATTTCCTGGTTGCCATGCGGTGGCCGCGCGACTAATTCACACTGATCTTCTGGCAAACGCGGTATGAGGGCAGCGTTTTCACCCGGGAGCACACATGACCGACACCCGATCCTCCTCCGACGACGAGCGCCGGCTCGCCGAACTAGGCTATAAGCAGGAACTGGCGAGAACCTGGTCCGGATTTTCGAATTTCGCCATCAGCTTCACCATCGTGTCCATCCTCACCGGCGGATTGGCCAGTTATGGGATCGGATTGGCCAATGGCGGGCCGATCACGATGGCGTGGGGATGGCCCCTGGTCTCGATCATGGTGTTGTTCGTCGGGCTCGCCATGGCGGAGCTGGCGTCCGCCTATCCGACCTCGGGTGGGTTGTACTGGTGGGCCGCGGAGCTGGGCGGTCCGGTGTGGGGTTGGTTCACCGGCTGGTTCAACCTGATCGGTCAGATCGCGGTCACGGCGGCGATCGACTACGGCGCGGCCATCTTCACCACCGTCGTGCTGAATGTCATCGGCGTCGACATCGGCACCGACCGCACGGCCATCTTCGGAGTGTTCGCCGCGATCCTGGTCTTGCACGCCGTGCTGAACGCGATCGGCCCGCACCTGTCGGCGGTGATCAACAACGTGTCGGCGTGGTGGCACGTCGGCGGCGTGGTGATCTTCGTCGTCGTGCTCGGGTTCGGCGCGAAGCACCACCAGAGCGTCGGATTCGTCTTCACCGAGACGGTCGACAACAGCGCGATCGGATTCGGCGGGGTCGCGTTCAGTTTCCTGCTCGGCTTGCTGCACGCGCAGTACACGTTCACCGGTTACGACGCGTCCGCGCACATGTCGGAGGAAACCCACGACGCCTCCCGCATGGCGGCGAAGGGCATCATCAACACGATCATCGTGTCGGCGATAGCCGGATATCTGCTCATCCTGGCGGTGACGTTCGCGATCCCGAATCTCGACGACGCACTGGATCCGGAGCAGAACAGCGGCTACCCGGTGATCTACATCCTGGAGAACTCGCTGAACGGGTTCTGGTCGGGCCTGCTGCTGGTGATCGCGGCGGTCGCGCAATTGTTCTGCGGATACGCCTCGGTGACCTCGGCCTCGCGCATGCTGTTCGCGTTCGCGCGAGACGGCGCCGTGCCCGGGGCGAAGCTCTGGTCGAGGCTTTCGGCGCGGAAAGTGCCGGTGCACGCGGTGCTGTTCATCTCGTTCTTCGCCTTCTTGCTGCTGATCCCGTCGATGTTGGTGCCCGCGCCGAACGCGCCGACCGCATACGCGGCCGCCACCTCGATCGCGACCATCGGCCTGTACATCGCCTACGGCATCCCGATCCTGCTGCGGCAACGCCACGGCACCCGATTCCGCACCGGTCCATGGCAACTCGGCGCGTGGTATCGCCCGGTCGGGGTGGTCGCACTGCTCTGGATCGCGGTGATCAGCTGCTTGTTCATCCTCCCCACCGACGCTCGCGGCTACCCGTGGCATCCCGAATTCACCTGGAATACAGTGAATTACGCGCCGCTGACCCTGGTAGGCGTAGTGGGTGCGATCTGGGTCTGGTGGCTGGTGTCGGCGCGGACCTGGTTCACCGGGCCGAAGCGGACGGTGGACGAGCCGCCCGCCGGCGAGCCGGAGACGGAGGCGCCCGCCGTCGTCTGACGCGATCCGCCACGGCGAGGTGAGTTCCCCACTTTGGCGTGTCGAGTTTGTCGGCCCGGGTCGCTAGGGTTTGTCGGCATGGAAAGGACCGACCTGGCACGTGTTTCGCCCGCCGGGAGAATTGTGTTCCCTGGAAATCCCTGGCCCGAGGGGCACGCGATCGAGGAGTTCGCGTGGACCGGCCGCATGGACCAGGCGGGTGGCCTTTGGTTCGATCTGCATCTGCGTTCCGCGGAATACGACGCCGAACACAGGCCCGACGACGACCGCGACGACGACAGTGACATCGAGGACTGGCTGTCGCCGATCGTTTGGCAGAACTATCACCGCTGCACGTTGTCGTCCACCTACTGGGGCGAGGACGAAGGCACCGGCCTGCGCGCCGCCACGCCTGGCCGGCCCTTTCTACTGAACTCCGAACAGCCGCAATGCCTCACCGTCGACCCGCTGCCCTTGTCCGACGCGGACGACGTCGAATGCCTGGCGTTCAACATCTATCTGCTGGGGCACGACTCGGTCGCCGGCCAGGAGGTGTCGTTCACGCGGCGCGCGGACGGCAAGCATGACATCGACTGGCAGGGGCGGATCGCGCTGACCTACGCGGGTCAAGTCGAGTTCCGGTACCGATTCCAGGCCCGGATACCGAGCGCCACCCTGGAATACATTCGCTTCCCCGCGGAGATCTCGGCCCAGCAAGCCTGCCGGCAGCTCAGCGAGGTACTCGACGCTCCCGAGCAATTCGAACTCGGCCTCGTCGACGGGCAGCCCGCCTGGGTGTCGCGGCTCCCGGCGTGATGCTCCGCGGCGTCCGGTCCTAGTGGTCGGCGGTGTGGCCAGGGAGTACGCAGACCGAGTCCAAGCCGAGGACGTGGTTGAGCCTGCCGAAGGCGAGCCATGAGCCGATGCTCATGCTCAGTTCGACCACTTCCACTTGCCTGTAGTGGGCGAACATGCGGGCGAAGAACTCCTCGTCGAGGTTGTGGTGATCGATGGCGTAGCGTTCGGCGTATTCGGCGGCGAGGCGGGTGCGTTCGTCGAACGCGTCGGTGGTGCGCCAGTTCGCGACGGCGTCGGCGAATTCGGGCCCGACCTTCTCGCCGTCGCGCTCGGTGCGCCAGTCCAGGCAGAACAGGCAGCCGTTGAGCTGGGCGATGCGCAGCCTGGCGGCCTCGAACTCGCGCAGGCCGAGGGTGCTGTGCGAATAGACCGATAATGAGAAGTTCGACGCGGCGATTCCGATGCCGGGGACCATTTCGCCCCAGACATAGCCGATCGGGTCCTTCCCCTCGGGAATGTCGATGATCATGGGCGCTTCCTTCCGAGTTTGCCGACTGCCGGTCGCAGCGGAATATCCAGGGCGTCATAAAGTCCGGGCTCCGCGGCTACCAGCCAGTCGATGGCGCCCACCAGGCGGCCGACGGCGGTGGCGTTGCCGCCCGCGGACCGGTTGCCGTCTTCATCGGTCGCCTCGACGGTCACTTCGATGCGCGGGTGGCCCTCGATGATCACCCGGTGCGCACCCGCGCCGCCGTCGGCGGGCGTGGGCCAGTCCGGAGCGCAGGACGGATGGATGCGGGTGACATGCTCCACGACCAAGCGCGGTTGCCCCTCCACGATCCCCTGGACCTCGAATCGCACGGCGCCCTGGGTACCCGCGGCGAACTCCCCCATGGACGAGGTGGCGACGGTCGTGTTCAGGGCGCGACGGTCCAGGGTCTCGCGGATCTCGTCGAGCTCGACACCCAGAGCTCGAGCCATGAGCCGAATCTGCCCGCCCCACACCATCGTCGGCACCGAGGGTGCGAGCATCGGCGGCTGGTAGTCCATCGGCTGGCCCATGCCGACCAGGTAACGCACCGAATCCGGTTGATCGTAGGTGGAATAGTCGAAGATCTCCTGACACCGGATCGTGTCCACCGTGCTGCCGAGCCCGCTGATCAGCAGTGGCAGCACGTCGTTGCCCCACCCGGGATCGATGCCGGAGACGAACAGTGAGCCGCCGCCTTCGGCGATGGCGTCCAGCACCGGCTCGCGCACCTCGGGCGCGGCGTTGCGCGGGTCGTACAACGCGTAGAGCGCGGGCGTGACGACCACCGCGCCCGTGCGCAGCGCCCGCACGATGTCGGCGAGCGCATCGTCGGGGCGGATATCACCGGAGACGGCATAAACGACGGCGCCCGGGCCCGCCGCGAGCACACCGTCGATATCGTCGGTCGCCGCGACGCCGACGATGTGGCCGAGGCCGCCGAGTTCGCCCGCGTCGCGGCCGATCTTGTCCGGATTGTGCACGAGCACGCCGGTCAGATGCAGCGCTGGATGGGCGTCGACGGCTCGGATGGCCGCTCGGCCGACATTGCCGGTGCCCCAGACCACCGTGGAGATCATCGATCGAGCGTAGCAAGCGCTTGGTCGGCTGTTCGGTGTTCCTCGAAAGCACTCGAAAATCCCTCTTTGTCTGCCGGCCGGGATTCCCAGCCGAACGGGCGGTTCGCGAACCACGTCGGCGATACGATGCCCCCATGGCGCACCCTGCCCCGGCTGTTCCGGGGGCGACGGTCGCATCGGGCCGCTCGCCGGTGGGATCGCGGGGCACCGGAGTCGCCGAGGTGGTGGCGCGCTTCGCCGACGCGTGGCGCACGGCTACGACACCGCCGGACTTGGCCGTCTATTTGCCCGACTCCCCCGCGATCCGCCGCGTTTCGCTGATCGAACTGATCAAGGTCGACCTGGCCAACCGCTGGGGCCGCGGAGCCGCGCCGAAACGGCTGGCCGACTATGTCGAAGAACTGCCGGAACTACGCACCTGGCCATTGCCACCGGACCTGATCTATGAAGAATTCCACGTCCGCAGGCACGCGGGCGGATCGGTCGAGGTCGCCGAGTACACCGCCGCCTACCCCGAGCAGGCCGGCCAGCTCTCGGAGATGCTCGCGACCGACGATTACCACAGCACGATGCTCACGGCCGCGACCGAACCGGCGAATCTCGACGACCTGGAGCCCGGCCAGACGATCGATGACTTCGACCTGATGACCGACCTCGGCCGCGGCGCCTTCGCCCGGGTCTTCCTGGCTCGGCAGCGGTCGATGCAGCGACTGGTCGCGGTGAAGATCTCGCACGACAAGGGCACCGAACCCCAGACACTGGCCCAGCTCGACCACGACTACATCGTGCGCGTCTTCGATCAGCGTGTGCTGGCGAGCCGGAAGCTGCGACTGCTGTATATGCAGTACGTGCCGGGCGGCACGCTGTTCACCGTGCTCGAGCGCGTCCGCGTCACACCGCAGGCTCAGCGCGGCGGCCCACTGCTGCTGGAGATCATCGACCACGTACTGGCCGCGAAAGGCGAGATCCAGCCCAGTGAATCGCCCGTGCGCGCGGAGCTGGCCGGGTTGTCGTGGCCGGAGACGGTGGCGTGGCTCGGGCGCCGCTTGGCCGACGCGCTCGACTACGCGGGCCGGGCGGGCGTGCTGCACCGCGACGTGAAGCCGGCCAATGTCCTGCTCACCGCCGACGGCGTGCCCAAGCTCGCCGATTTCAATATCAGCTTCAGCGGCAACGTCTCCGGCGCTAGCCCGGTCGCCTACTTCGGCGGCTCGCTGGCATACATGTCACCCGAGCAGCTCGCCGCGGTGCACCCGGATCTGCCGACCTCGGCGGAGGATCTCGATACCCGCAGCGATCTCTTCGCCTTGGCCGTCGTGCTCTGGGAGTTGCTCACCGGCCGCAAACCCTTCGAGGACGGCGCGGTGACCGGCGGCGACCGTACCGCGCTGGACGGAATGCTGGAGCGTCGATCCCACAGCCCGGAGGCACTGCCCTACGCGGATCTGCCGCCGGATTGCCCGGAGGCCTTGCGACGGGCCCTGGTGCGGGCGCTCGATCCTGACCCGGCCAACCGCTGGCCGTCCGGCGCCGACATGGCCCAGCAGTTCGCGGTGTGCCTCGATGCCCGCGCCCGCGACCTCGTCGATCCGCCGCCCAGCAGTTGGCGAATGCGCGCCCGCGTGCTGATGCACCCGATTCTCCTGCTTGCCATCGCCGTGCCGAACGCATTGGCGATCCTGTACAGCTTCGATCACCATCGCACGCTGATCATCGATAAACTGGACGCGCAGGCAGGGCATCGCTTCGATCAGATCGCGGTCCCGGGCGCCTCCACAGGGTTCCTGATCGGTTTCGTCGTCGTCAATCTGCTGCTCGCCGGACTTTGGTCGATCGCGCGCGGGCTGCGCAAGGGTAGGTCCTATGCCCCACGGACCCTTGCCCGGGCCAGAGCCAACACGCTGCAGCTCGGCACACGCTGTGTGCTCACCTGCTTCGCGCTGTGGGCGATCTCGGGCGTGGTGGTCCCGGTGTCGGTGCAGCTGTCCGGCAATCAGATCACCGCTGCCTCCTATGTTCATTTCTTCGTCAACCAGCTCGTGTGCGGTGCCATCGCGATGGCCTATCCCTACTTCCTGGTGACCTTCTACGCCGTCCGGTCGCTGTATCCGATGTTTCTCCCGCATGGCGGACTCGGCGCGGAAGACGCGCATCGCCTGAGGCAACTCGATGCGACCAGCACATACTTCCTGGCCTTGGCCGCCGCGGTGCCGCTACTGGGCGTGGCCGGCGTGACCTTCATTCCGGTCGAGGACATGCCTGCCGTGATCGTGCCGCTGCGGGTGCTGTGCGTCGGTAGCGCGCTGGCTTTCGTCGGCGTGTACTGGCTGTTCCGAATGCTCGAAAAGGACCTTGCCGCGCTGGAACGCCTCGCGGCCGCGCGGCGATAGCCGGGGGCGCAGGCCGACACCAGCACGACAGGTCTGACACCGCGTGACGCCGAAGCTTCGTGATGACCTCGGCTGGATCGCCGAGTGGGTCGTCGGTGGCGTTGTCGCACAGGGTGTTGCCGAGCGGCAGGGGATAGCGGCGCGGTTCCGGATCGCGGCTAGTACGGTATACGCTGGCCGCCCGGCGCGCGGGGGCGGCGGTCGGGATCGGGCGGAAAGGCGGGCGCGAGCATGAACGATCCGTATTCCTCGTGGGCTGCCCGGAATTCGTCCGAAAATCTGCCACTGGCCGCGCGCTATCAGAGTGCGGACCCGATCCGCTGGCACGGCAGCATGGTGTACCCGATGTACACCGAGCAGATCGGTCCTTCGCCGACTACCGTCACGGTGACAATGCTTTCCGCGGCGCCGCCCGCCGGGCTGCGCGGGCTGGGAATCGGTCTATCCGTCGTCGACGGCTACGTGGACTTGCATGGACGGTCGCTCGCGGGAGTCGATGCGTGGAGCGACGCACTAGCCGAGGGCGTCGGTTTCCATGTGACACCGACGGCCCCGAGCACGCTGGTGACGCTCACGCCGGTCTGGGTGGACGAATTCGGCACCCAGAAGTCCTGGACCGGCAATTACGGCATTGTCGTCGAGCACCGGCCCGAGGGACGAGTCGTCTTGTGGTGCAGCATCGGCGAGGGACCGGCCAACTTCGCCAACCTGGTCGTGGAGGTGTCCACCGCTCCCACCATCGTCGTGCCGGACATACCGGCCACGAACGCGCCCGAGACAACGCCGATGGCGATGAGCGCGCCGATCGCTGCCCCCGCATCGACAGAAGGCCCTCCCACCGCACCGACGATGCCGGTTCCCCGGATCGACGCCGCTGTGCGCGTGGGCGAACCCGCCACAACCGCCGGTGCGGCCGCCGGAGATTCCGCGCAGGCCGGTAACGGCCGCCCACCCGCCAACGGACAGTCGGCCTCGGCCCGACGCTCGGGCAGTCTCTTTACGAACCTACAGTCGTCACGGACCGCACGGCCTGACCCCGAAGCTCCGCGTTCCGCACCGGAATCGATGGGCGGCGACGCGCAAGCCCCAGTGGATCCGCCACCTCTAGCTCACCGCAGCCCGGTTTCGAATACCCAGACCACAGCAGATGCCTCCTTCGCCGCTGCCGGTCCACTGCTGACAAACCCACACTCCGGGGCAGATTCCCCGCTTTCAGCACCGAACACACAGCTCACAGCAGACGCCTCCGCCACTACCTCGGCCCCGGAGTTCGCGCCCACGCCCTCGGCGGCGGAAGTCCCGCGATTACCACCGCTCGACGCTCCCAGCCCGCGGCCCGCGCTCCCAGTAACGGACATCCCGCGCACTTTTTCCAGCTCACAGGTGTCGAACATGGCACAGCACACCGCGGATGCTTCGGAACCTCCCTTCGGCCCGCCGGTTGCGAATACACACCCTGCGCCGTACCCCTGGGACTCAGCTCCCAGCCCGCAGGCACCGAATACGCAGCCCGCAGGCGCGCCGGAGCGTTCGCTAGGCCCGCTGGTAACGACGACCATGCGGAGCGCCGCGAACAGCACGCACCCAGCTCCCGGTTCGCCGTCCCAGAACACGCAACCACCCGTAGGAACTGTCAGCTCCGCCCCTACCCCACCGGTCGATACCGCGACCGATCCGCCGTCGTCCCGGCAGGCCGGCGAACGACCCGCGGCAGTCGATCCGCCGCGGCCGGCGGCCGAGACCACGCAGTCGAGTGACCCCGGCTATCGCGGCGCGCTCTACGATCTCGGCGTCGCCATGTCCACCATGGGCGAGGAAGAACAAGCCTGTGGATTGTGGGTCCAGGCCGCCGAGGCCGGGCACGCGGGCGCCGCGTACGAACTCGGGATGGTCCGGTACCGGCACGGTGACCCGGCCGGGGCCGAATCATGGTGGCGCACGGCCGCCGAACGCGGCGAACCGCGCGCCATCGCCGGACTCGCCGACCTGCTCGACCAGCAGGGCAAGCACGCCGAAGCGACCTCGTGGCGGACCTACGCCGCCGAGCAGCAAGCCTCCGATGTCGTCGGTCAGCCGGCATCCAGCTGAACATATTCGGGTCGAGGAGGCGCGTGGCACCGGGATACCCTCGGCCGTTGCGGCTGCCCGAACGCGAAGGCCCGGAGGAGGACTCGATGGGCTCCGAACGCACCGTCCGCGAGGTCGTGGATTCGCAGTCGGAAAAGAATTGGCGCGCGAATGCGGGACTGCCGTAAGTTGCGGAGCATGTCGATCAGTGCGGGTGTGAACGCGCCGTACGCGGTAGGCGCGTACTACATCCGCCTGCGTGCGGAGGCCTGGGCTCTGCCAGCGCACCGTAGCACTTCGATCTACTGATTCCGTTCGATCGGAATCGACTCCCACGGGTAGCGGCCCCTATGCTCCGCTGTGCCCTGGCATGGGTCCGGGCGAATCACCTTCCTGATTCGACCACTCCGTTCGGAGGACACCCATGTCCCGCCATCGCTCTCTTCCGCGTGCCCGAGCCAGCAGGCTCGCCACCCCGAGCACGCGAATGCGGCTGTCGCAGAACTTTCTCACCGATGCCGGTGCCGCACGCTTGATCGTGTGCACCTCCGGTGTGGGCGCCGACGACCTCGTGTTGGAGATCGGCCCCGGCGACGGCATGCTGACCCGGCATTTGCTCGATACGGCAGGCCGCGTCCGCGCCTATGAGAAGGACCGCCACTACGCGGATCTGCTGCGCCGCAGGTACCCGAACGATTCCCGAATCCACTTGTACCACAGAGATTTCCGCACGGTGCAGGCTCCGCGGGAGCCGTTCGCCGTTGTGGCCGACGTGCCGTTCGCCATCACGACCGACGTCGTGCGCTGGTGCCTGGCCGCGCGGCGGCTCACATCCGCCACACTGCTGACCCAAATCGAGTTCGCCCGTAAGCATTCCGGTGAGTACGGCCGCTGGACCAAGCTCACCGTCAGCCATTGGCCGACGACGGCGTTCGAACTCGGCGCCCGCATCGGCAGGCGCAACTTCCACCCGGTGCCGCGAGTCGACACCGCCATCCTCCGGCTGCGCAACCGGCCCGATCCGCTGCTCCCCCGCGAACTGATCGGCGACTACCGCAGGGTGGTCGAACTCGGTTTCTCTGGAGTCGGCGGGTGCCTGGCCGCGTCACTGCGCCGGGAATTCCCGGCCGGCGCCGTACGCGCATCCTGCGCGGCGGCCGGAGTTCCGCTCGACCAGCCGGTCGGGCTGGTCTCCGCCGATCGCTGGCCGTCCCTTTACCGAGCACTGCGCACCTGACCGGACGGCGACCCCGCCGAACCGGCAGTGCCCGGTCGGCCGAGCGGAGGCCGAACACGGCGAGGCTCGCGCGACGGCCGAAGAAATGGGTACCCGCGGGATCCGCCCGCCGAATCACGAAGGCAGGCGGGCCGGCCGTGTCGTCTCGGCGATGAATATTCGCCGGAGATGACGCGGCCGGCCTACCCCTGCTGGTCGAATCCGGCAGCCACGATGATGCCGATATCGTCCAGCGGCGGACCACCTGCGCGGTCGAGCCCGAGCCGAGCGCTCGGTCAGGCCGACAGAGGCGTGAAGTCGCGGCTGCCGATGTAGCTCGGCCGCGGCGCGGGCGCGGCGAACGGCTCGACGAGGGTGTTCTCCACGCTGTTGAACACCACGAAGATGTTCGAGCGGGGGAAGGGCGTGATGTTGTTCGACGATCCGTGCATCAGGTTGGAGTCGAACAGCAGCGCCGATCCGGCCCGGCCGGTGAACTGACTGATCCCGTACCGGTTCGCCAATGTGGTGATGTCCTCGGTGGTCGGCACCCCGATCTCCTGCTCCTGCAACGACTCCCGATAGTGCTCGGCGGGGGTGCTGCCCAGGCACGGTACGAAAGTACGGTGCGAGCCCGGCATGACCATCAGGCTGCCGTTGATCGGGTAGTTGTCGGTCAGCGCGATCGACAGACTCACCGCGCGCGGGGCGGGCATCCCGTCCTCGGCGTGCCAGGTCTCGAAATCCGAGTGCCAGTAGAAGCCGGTGCCCCGGAAGCCGGGCATGTAGTTGACCCGGCTCTGGTGCACGTACACCTCCGATCCCAGCACTTGCTCGGCCAACCGGAGTATCCGCGGCCGGCGCACCAGCTCGGCGACCGCGGCGCTGAGCTGGTGCACCTCGAAGATCGAGCGCACCCGGTTCGACGACTTCTCCACGATGAGCCGGTCGTCGTCACGCAGCGCGGGATCCGCGGCGATACGGGTGACCTCGCCGCTGAACTCGGCCACCTCTTCGGGAGTGAGCAACTCGTCGAAGATGGCGAACCCGTCGGTGTCGAACGACGCGAGTTCCGGGCTGTCGATCTTCCCCCAGACCGTGGGGTCGGCGCGCTCCAAGTGCGGAACGGGTGTGCCGAGCCGGGTCGGGTAGCGATCGTAGCGTGCGGTCTCGGGCCGAGTATCGGTGTGCTGCAGAACCATTGCTGTGCTCATCCTCCGATGGTCGCGGCGACCAGCGGGTAGACGCCGTCGCTGTCGTGAACCTCCTGCCCCGTGACCGGCGGGTTGAACACGCACATCATCCGCATCCGGGCACGGACCTCGAGGCGGTGGCGTTCGTGTCCGTCGAGCAGGTACATCGAGCCGGGCGCGAGCTCGTAGCTGACGGCGTTGTCCAGATCGGTCAACGTGCCCTCGCCCTCGATGAGCCACACCGCCTCCACATGGTGCAGGTAGTGGAACTCGTGCACCGTCCCGGCGTCGATGGTGGTCTCGTGGAAGGAGAATCCGACGCCGTCACCGCCGAGGATGATGCGCTTGCTGCGCCAGCCCTCGCCCTTGACGTCCCGCTCGGTGCCGGTGATCTCGGCGGTGCTGCGCACGATCATGCGATCGCTCCCATTCCGCCGCACACCGACTCGACGGCGCCGGTGAGAACATGCAGGCCCTGGTCCAATTCCTGCTCCGTGATCGTCAACGGCGGAAGCAGCTTCACCACCTCGTCGGTGGAGCCGGAAGTCTCCACCAGCAGACCACGCTCGAACGCGATCTGGCAGACCTTGCCCGCCTGGGAGGGATCGTCGAACACTACGCCGTGCACGAGACCCCGGCCGCGTGTCGAGACGCCGGGAAAGTATCCGGCCAGGTCACCCAGGGCGCGTGCGATCTTCTCGCCCTTGACCTGGGTCGCGGACTGCAGGGCGTCGTCGGACCAGTAGTGGCGCAACGCGGTGGTCGCGGTGACGAACGCCGGATTGTTGCCGCGGAAGGTGCCGTTGTGCTCGCCCGGCGACCACTCGTCCAACTCCGGCTTGAACAGCACCAGCGCCATCGGCAAACCGTAGCCGCCGATCGACTTCGACAACGTGACGATGTCCGGGGTGATGCCCGCGACCTCGAAGGAGAAGAACGGTCCGGTGCGCCCGCAGCCCATCTGCACGTCGTCGACGATGAGCAGGATCTCCCGAGCCGTGCACAGCTGGGCGAGATGCCGCAGCCACTCGGCGCGCGCCACGTTGACGCCGCCTTCGCCCTGCACGGTCTCCACGATCACCGCGGCGGGGCGGTCGAAGCCCGATGAGGTGTCGTCGAGCACCTTCTCCATCCACTGGAAGTCGGCGGTGGTGCCGTCGAAGTAGCCGTCGTAGGGCATGTGCGCGGCGTGCACCAGCGGCACGCCCGCCCCCGCACGCTTGGCCGCGTTGCCCGTGACCGACAGCGCACCCAGGGTCATGCCGTGAAAGGCGTTGGTGAAGCTGACGATCGTCTCGCGTCCGGTGATCTTGCGCGCGAGCTTGAGCGCCGCCTCGACGGCGTTGGCGCCGGTCGGGCCGGGGAACTGGACTTTGTAATCCAGGCCGCGCGGCGCGAACACGGTATCGCGCAATGCTTCCAGCAGCTCCCGTTTGGCCGCGGTCGACATGTCCAGGCCGTGGGTGATGCCGTCACCAGCGATGTAGTCCAGCAGCGAGCGCTTGAGCACGTCGTTGTTGTGCCCGTAGTTCAGCGCACCGGCGCCGGCGAAGAAGTCCAGGTACTCCTTGCCTTCCTCGTCGCGCAGCCAGCTGCCCTTCGCGGTGGTGAACACGGTGGGCCAAGCGCGGCAGTAACCGCGCACGTTCGACTCCAGACTCTCGAAAACGGTGGTGTCGGCGTTGATCATCGGTGATCCTCCTCGGTGGTGCGGGCGGTCGGTGCGATGCGGTACAGCTCTTCGGGTGCGTGGCTGTCCGGGAAGTCGCCGGCATCGAACAGGGGGCTCTTGGTGATGTCCGCTCCCCTCGCTCTCGCCACCGACGTGAACATGGCGATGGACGCCGGGTTGTCCGGTGAGATCGTCGTCTCGAGTACTGAAATCCCCTGGGCAGCGACGCTGTTGAGCAAGGTGTGCAGCAGCTCGGTGCCGATTCCGCGGCCACGCTGTGCGTGATCCACCGCGACCTGCCAGACGAAAACGGTGTCGGTCGCCTGCGGGCGGATGAATCCGATCACGTATCCCACTATGTGGCCGTCCAGTTCGGCGACCAGCGAGGTTCCGGCGAAATCGCGGCACCACAGCAAGTAGGCGTAGCTCGAATTGGCGTCGAGCACGGCGGAGTCCTTGGCGATCCGCCACATCGGAGCGCCGTCGCCCAAGCGGGGCGTGCGCAGAACCACGGCCGGCCCGATGTCGTTCCGGGACCGGGTGGCTCCCAGAGCGGCCGCGGCGTGTTCGACGCGCGATCGCTCGAGCTCCGCTGGGGACAGGGTTGGCAGTGACATACAACTCCCTCGTCGGGTCAGCAGTACTTATTCAGGCTTGCGAAGCGACTTTGAGCTGAAGTGGTCGACTTCTTTACGGTCGTATTACGGATGGATGTCGCTCAACCGGGGCAGTCGCACGACGAATCGCGCGCCGCCGCCCGGCCGCTCGGTACAGTCGACCCGGCCGTGATGCGTGGCGACGGTCTCGGCCACCAGCGCGAGGCCGATCCCGGTCCCGCCGGTCGAGCGGCGGCTGCGCGCGGTCGCGAACCGTTCGAAGATGCGCGCCCGGTCCGCGAGCGGCACACCGGGCCCCGCGTCGTCCACGGTGATCACCGCGTCGGTGCCGTCGCGATGCACGGTGACCGCGACCACACCGCCGCCGTGCCGGTCGGCGTTGTGCAGCAGGTTGGCCACCGCGCGTTCCAGCTCCAGCTTGCGGCCGCGCACGGTGACGTCCTGATCGACAGTGAGCAGCCGCGCCGGATAGCGGCGATCGGCCAGTGTGTGGGTGAGCAGGTCGCGCACCGACAGTGGCTCGGCGTCGCCGTGGTGCATGCCGGCCTCCACCCGGGCCAGCGCGAGCAGATCGTCCAGGAGCCTGCGCAGGTGGTCGACCTCGGCGGTGACCAGGCCCACCGCACGCTGGGAACGTTCCGGCAGATCGGCGCGATGCCGATTGAGCACGTCGACGCTGGCCATCAGGGTGGTCAGCGGGGTGCGCAGCTCGTGGCTGACGTCGCCGAAGAGGCGATGCTCGCGTTCGATGCGCCGCTGCAGCGAATCGACCATGGAGTTGAACGATTCGACCGTGATGGCCAGGTCTTGGTCCCCGGTGGCAGACAGTCGCAAGTCCAGGTCGCCGGAGGCGATCCGCGCGGCCGTGCCGGCGAGCTGGTGCAGGGGGGTCAGCACCCGCCTGCTCGCCCACCAGCCGACCGCCGCGCCGATCAGGGTGACCGCGACGGCACAGCCGGTCAGCACATTGCGCAGCAGCTCCAGGTCGGCATTCAGGTCGCCGGACGACTCGGCGCCCGCCTGCTGGCGCTGCGCCTCCAGATAACCGCGGCTGATGACGAACACCGACACGACCAGCACCAGCGACATCAACGCGGCGATGGCCGCGAACGCGGCCGTCACGCGACCGCGCAGGCTCCAGGCGCCCGGGCTCCAGCGTTTGGCATCGAAGCGGCGCTCAGCGCCGCACATCGAGGCGGTAGCCGAGCCCGCGCACCGTCACCACGACGCGCGGGTCGGACGGATCCCGTTCGATCTTGGTGCGCAACCTGCGCATGTGCACGTCCACGATCCGCTCGTCCCCGAAGAACCCACGGTCCCAGACGCGTTCGAGCAGTACGGTGCGGCTGAGCACCCGGCCGGGTGACTCCGCCAGCTCACACAGCAACCGGAACTCGGTGAGCGTGAGCCGGATCTCCTCGTCGCCGCGGCGCACCACGCCGCTGTCCTGTGCGAGCACCAGCGGAGCCGTGTCGTCGGCCTCCAGCACCATCTCTTGCGGCGTCTCGCGCTCAACCGTTACCCGGGCGCGCCTGCGCACCGCGCGCATGCGCGCGGTGATCTCCTTGATCTCGAACGGCTTGGTGACGAAATCGTCGGCGCCCGCCTCCAGGGCGGCCACCACGTCATGGGTGTCGTCGCGAGCGCTGACCACGATGATCGGCACGTCGTGGTCGCGGCGGATCTCGCGGATACATTCGAATCCATCCATACCGCCGAGCATGAGATCGACGATCATCACGTCGGGCACGCCGTTGCTGCGCAGATGGGTGAGCGCGTCCTCGGCTTCCTCCGCCTCGTCGACGTCGTAGCCCTCATCCTCCATCGCGAGGCGTAACGCCCCACGGACCCGGTCGTCGTCTTCCACGATCATCAGGTTTGCGCTCAAGACCTTATCCCTTGCAGACATGCGGAAGCGCGTCACGATGCGGATTACCGCATCCCCATACCGACGCGACCTTCCGCTTTCGAGCAACCTTGCTCGCTTTCAAGTACCCGGGGGGCTCGGCCGGTAAACGTCCGGCAGACCGGCGCGGAGCCCCATCGGGTCGTCCGGACACGCTATATGGCCTACCGGTGCGGCGGTGATCGAGTCAATTGGCTGACGTAGATGTGCCGCTGGCGCACAACCGCACAGACCACCGACTTGTTCACGAAAACAGTTCTGCCACAGACACTTTCATATGCAGTCTGCGTAATGTCAACGTGGCCGGGGTGCACACCGAGCAAATCGGAACCCGCGATCGCACTGTGCTCCTCGTCACCGTATGCGGAGGGGGGCCACCGACGGTGACGGGACTCACCCCGGTCGCAGCGGCCCTGCGGCTATCGCGGCGCTTCGAGGCGGTTGAAGTTACTCGGTGATCCGTCGGCATTGCGCTCCTGGTACCAGAAGCGCAGCTTTCTCGCGTCGAAGGTGGCGAACCATTCGTCCCATCCCACCCGGCGCAGCACGGCGCCCCCGTACCCGGGGAAGTCGAATCGCAGCACTCCGAGCCGTCCGTCGTATTCGCTGCCCGGCACGGTCGCGGGCCGGGCGCCACGCTGCTGCGCCCAGCGACGGATGACGTCGTGATTCCTAGTGACGGAAATCCCCTTGGCCTGGGGCGGCGACCCAGAACCACCCGGCCCCGCCAGCGGATTCCGGGTGCCTGGTCGGCGCTGGTCGGTCATGACGAGCTCCTCGAGCCATCGGCATCTGTTGTCCGGCTCCTGACTGACTACCCGGGGGACATACTCCGCAAACTGGTCGGCCGAACCGTCCGTAATCCCAGCATCCGGCCGGTTCGGCCCGCAATCGTTGGGTAACCGGCCGATGGTCGGCCCCTACGCACGGCGCACGCCGCCGAGCGGCGCCGATCATGAAACGAGGAGGAGTGCGATGCGCAGTGTCAGCACGGCGCGGCCGGTCCCGGAGCCCGTTCCGCCGAGGCCCGAGCCGGACCCCGTGCCCCCCATCCCGGAACCGGATCCGGTGCCGCCGATCCCGGAGCCGGATCCCATCCCGGATCCCAATCCCGTTCCGCCGGGTCCAGGTCCGCTGCCGCCGGTGCCAGGACCGGTTCCCCGGCCGCCGACGCCAGGACCGGTGCCGCCGCCTCCGGTGCCCGGTCCCGGCGGACCCTCTCCGGACCCACAGCCGCCTGGGCCTTCGCCGGACCCGACGCCCCCGAATCCGATATAGGCCGGATACTCAGTCGCGCAGTGCCTGCTCACGCAGGGAATTCAACGTCCTGGACAGGATGCGCGAGACATGCATCTGGGAAACACCGAGGCGCTCGGCGATCTGGTTCTGCGTCAGCGACTCGAAGAATCGCATGATCAGCACCTGGCGCTCGCGCTCGGGCAGCTCGCCGATCAGCGGTTTCACCGCCATGAAGTCTTCGACCAGGTGATAGGACGGTTCCTCGGTGCCGAGGCTGTCCAACAGGGGCAATGGCGCGTTCTCGATGTCGTCGCCTGCCACGGCGTCGATGGAGGACGACTGGTAGGCGTTGCCCGCGATCAATGCCTGCGTCACTTCGACCAGATCGACGTCCAGCTCCGCCGCGATCTCCCTGGCCTTCGGCATCCGGCCGAGTCGCTGCGACAGCGTCTCGACGGTCGCGCCGATGCTCAACTGGATCTCCTTCGTCCGGCGCGGCACGCGTACGGCCCAGGTGTTGTCCCGGAAATGCCGCCGGACCTCGCCCATGATGGTCGGCACCGCGAACGACAGGAACGACGATCCGCGCGCCACATCGAACCGATCCGCGGCCTGCACCAAGCCCAGCCGCGCGACCTGCAGCAGGTCGTCGAAGTTCTCGCCGCGCCCGGAGAACTTCCTGGCGATGTGCTCGGCCAGCGGCAGGCAGCGTTCGATGAGTTCCTGGCGCATCGCCTCCCGGCGCGGATCCTCCGGGGCCAGGGCTGCGATCTTCTCGAACAGCGGTTCGATGTTGTCGTAGCTGTCGCCGCGCGATCTCGACTCACCCGTCATCCGCGGCACCCCGCACCCAGCTGAAGTCGATCACCGTCGGATACCCGCCCAGCATTCCGTCGTAGGAGCCCTGGGCCGCGGCGATCGACGCGGTCAGGGTCCGCACGATGTGCCAGCCGAAGCCGGCTTGGCCGATCACCGACTCCGAGACCGCCACCGAGGAGACGTGCACGAACATCTTGTCGGCGTCGTAGGTGAACTCACAATCGAGCATCGAGCCGGGCACCGCATCGAGAATCAGCGAGGTCGCCACCTCGTCCAGAGCGAGCCGGATGTCGGTCACCTCGTCCAAGGCGAAGTCCGCGATCAGGGCGACGGTTTCGGCGAGGGCGCGCAACATGGTCAGCTGCTCCGACTGAGCGGGCACGCGTACCCCGACGGTCGTTGTCTCGGTAGAGGATCGGGAAATCCACTCCCCCATTACCCATCACCACCTTGTCCTCGCAGCCGCCGCGGCGGCCTGGATATCGCCAGGTCTTCCGAGCCGCCGAAACAGCGTCTTCGCCGCGGACGTGAATCGAATGGCCGCCGCGCTCCTCGGTCGTTGACGTACCCTGCGCCGACGGATCGAAACACTGGTCAGTCGGTGTCGATCCGTTCGTGGGCGGTGAGCAACAAGTGGTCGAATTCGGTACGCAGGCCCACTGTGGTGCCGGTCAGCCCCGGCAGGTCGGCGACCAGCCGGGTGGCCAGGGTGCGCAACTTCACGTTGGTCTCCTGCGAACGCCAGCTCAACACTCGGAAGGCCTGCTCCGCGCTGATGCCGTAGACCAGCATGAGTGCGCCTTTCGCCTGTTCGATCACCGCACGGGCGGCATATAGCTCGGGCAGCGCGTCGTCCAGCGTTTCCTGCCGGTGTTCCTCGAGCGTCTCGGTGACGTCGATGTAGTACCCGGACGTACCGACCACCTCACCGGACTCGTCCACCATGCGATCGGCCACCAGGATCACGTGGTGGACCTCGCCGTCGGTATCGATGATGCGATGACGACTGGAGAACGGCTCCGCGTAATCGATCGACCTCGCCAAGGCGCTGGCCACCGCGGCGCGGTCGTCCGGGTGCTTGTGGTTCAACAACAACTCCGTGGTCGGCGTCACCGTCCCCGGCGCGTAACCGTGGATCCCAGCCACCTCGTCCGACCACTCCCATCGCTGGTCGGCGAACCAAAACCGAAAACTACCGACGCTCTGCGGCGTTCCCATCCCAATCACCCGGTCCAGCGCGAGGACTTCCTCGGACTGGACCGACCCACTCTCTCTCACAGCAGAATTATCTGTTGCGCGCGCACGCGGTGCGAGCAGATCCGAACGCGTTCCGACGGCGTGCGTAGGTTCGGGGATCGAGGTCAGCTCAGGCGTCAAGTGCCGCCCGCATCGAGGGATAGTGCGGGAACAGCGACCGCACGCCGGTGACTTCCAGAGCCCGTTCCACGCCCGATCCACCAGCGACGATGCGCAGGTCGGGACTGCTGGACACGGCCCTCCGGAGCGCGCCGAGCCGCACTGCCGCGCGCAAACTCATGAATCTGGCCGCCCGCAGATCGATCACAACGGCATCGCACGGTGACTGCAGCGCATGGTCGACCGTGGCGAAGAACTCAGCCGACACGGCGGCGTCCAACTCGCCTTCGACGCGGACCACTACACACTCGCGGCGGCGATCCACCCGCTGTGCCCACAACCGGTTGTCGCGCCTGCGGCCGGGTCCCGAACCGTTGAGATGCACGCCCTCGGCATGCTCTCGTAGCAGAGAAATGGCAGACAAGTCGAACCTCCCATCTGGGGGATTCCAGCTCTCCGCGACGGCTGGGACGAGGGGCGGCGCCTCGAACGAATCGGTTGTCATGCCGTCCCATCGACCGGCTGCGCCGTGCGTCGAACCGGGGTCGGCTGTTATCTCAACCTCCCTACAGTGTGGCACGGCCCGCCCGTTCCCGACAGCGTTCGGCCAGAGAACCTCGCATCCCCGGAATGCCCGCGAGCGAACGATCCATGCATCGGCCGTGGTCACGACTGCGACGGGGGTTTCATCCGCCCGCCTGAGGGCATATCCGGCACATATTCCCCGAACGTCACGCGATGCCGGTCGTTGGGCAGCCGCGCGCATTCGCGCGCCTGCGCCGCCCGCGACAAGAACGGAGCAACCGGTGAAGATCGCCATGGTTTCCGAAGACGCCAGCCCGCTCGCCGAGGGAAGTCCCGCCGATCCGAGCGGGCGCGGTCCGCACGTGGCCGGACTGTCGGCGGCCTACACCCGCCGTGGGCACGACGTGACGGTCTACACCCGCCGCACCAGTCCGGCGTCTCCCGCCGAGCACGTCGCCGACGGCGGCTACCGCGTCGTGTCGGTCCCGGCCGGACCGCCCACTCCGCTGCCCGGCGACCGGACACTGCCCTACCTCGGGGAATTCGGCACGTTTCTGCGGCGGCATTGGGCCGCCGAGCAGCCGGACATCGTGCACGCACATCACTGGCTGTCCGGGTTGGCTGCCGAGCTGGCGGCGCGGGCGCACGGCATCCCGGTGGTGCTGACGTTCCACGGACTCGGCACGGTGCAACGGCGCTGTGAAGGTCTCGCGGACCCGAGCCCGCGCTCGCGGATCCGTTTCGAGCGGCTGATCGCGACCAGGGCGGCGCACGTGGTGGCGAACTGCTCCGACGAGGCCGCGGAATTGGCCAGGATGGGGGTGCCGCGCTTCCGCACCTCGATCGTGCCCTGCGGCGTCGACCTCACCGCGTTCACCCCCGAGGCAAGCCGTGCCGAGCGGCACGCCACGCATCGGCTGGTTGCGGCGGGAGAACTGGTGCGGCGCAACGGATTCGACGCGGTGATCAAGGCGCTGCGGGAACTGCAGGACACCGAACTGGTGATCGCGGGCGGCCCGTCGACCGGCGACCAGGACAACACCGAAGGCCGGAGGCTGCACCGCGTCGCAGCGGAACACGGCGTGCGCGAACGCGTTCGGCTGCTCGGGCCGGTGGCTCGCCCGGCGCTGCCGCGGCTGTACCGCTCCGCGGACGTCGTGGTGTGCACGCCCTGGTACGAGCCGTTCGGCACGGTGGCGCTGGAGGCGATGGCATGCGGCAGGCCGGTGATCGCCACGCCCGTGGGCGGCCTGCTGGACATGGTGGTCGACGGCGTCACCGGGCGGCTGGTCGCTCCCCCGGAGCCGGACGCGATCGCACGTGCGGTTCGCCCGCTGCTCGAGGACGAGACGCTGCGTGAAACATGGGGCGCGGCAAGCTATCAGCGTGCGGCGGGACGCCATTCCTGGGATCGAGTCGCGGTCGAGACGCTCAGCGCCTACCACCGCGGCGCTCCCGCGCGAGCCGGAGAGGTCGTGTCCTGGGCCAGGTGAGCACGACTGTGCTCAGAGATCGGTCGGTGTGCCGCGCCAGCGCCATGGCGCGATGAGCCACGCCACCAGAAAGAGCGCGGCGAGGATGATTCCAGCGACCACAGCTTCCGCCCTCCCCGCCACATAGTCCACCACGAGCACCACCGCCCCGATCAAGGCCAGCCCCAGTAGCGCGAGGCCCGCCATCGCGCACCGATGCGCCGCGGCGACGACGTTACCCAGCCGGTGCCGCCGGAACAGAATGCGATGCCAGGACACCGGCGCCACCAGGAAGACCGTCGCCCCCACAGCGGCACCCAGGGTCGCGACATACAGCATGCGCATGGCGTGCGACAAGGTGCCGAACGACGCCTCGAACGGCAAGATCAACAATGCCCCGAACAGGAACTGCACGCCGGTCTGCACGACACGCAGTTCCTGGATCAGACTTGCCCAATTGCGGTCCAACTGTTCGAGTTCGGTCTCACCACGCTCTCGACGCGCCCAGGCGTCGTCATTCTCTGGCACTCCGGGTCTCCTGGCGATTGCGTTTCTGGATCGCCTCGACGAGTTCGTCCTTGGTCATCCGGGAGCGGCCGGATATCGATAGCCGTCGGGCGACGGCCAGCAGATGCTCCTTCGGCGCATTGGCGTTGACCCCTTCGGCGGTCTTCCCCCGCGCCCTGGGACCGCCGCCCTCGGCGCGTTCGTCGGAGGGACCGCGACGTGGTTTCGGCTCCCAGTGGTCGCCGACCTTCTCGTAGCTGTGTTTCAGTGCGGCGTAGGCGACGCGATGGGCGCGCTGCTCGTTGCCGTTGTACTGTTCGAGCGCGGCGTCGTGCGCTTCCGCGAAGGTTCGCTGAGCCTTCTCGTCCGACCGGCGCAGGGTGCTCGGCAACTCGGACTGTTTGGCTTCGCCGCGTGCCGTCGTCTTGGGCATGATCGCTCCCTTCCGTGTCACGTCCGGTAGTCCGAAAGCCGCTCGCGACATGTCTGCGCGGGCTCTTCGTATCCGGTCGCATACCCGGAGAAACCTCGATTAACCCGGCGTCCGCCGGGTACCACCGCTGCATGGCCGTCACCACCGATCAGTTGCTGCACGCGCTCACCCGCGCGGTGAACGCGCTGGCCGCGACAGATATCCGATTCGCGGTGGCAGGCGGCTGCGCGGTCTACGCTCGCGGCGGTCCGGAGTCGCAACACGATGTCGACCTCTTCGTCAAACCGGCCGATGTGGGGCGGGCGGTCCACGCGCTGACGCGCGCCGGGCTTCGCGCGTGCGAACCCCCGGAGAACTGGCTGCGCAAGGTATACGCCGACGACATCCTCATCGACCTGATCTATCGTCCGAACGACCGCGAGGTGACCGACGAACTGCTCGATCGCGCGACCGTGCTGCGGATCGGACCGACCAAGGCTCCGGTGATCAGCGGCACCGACCTGATGGTGGACAAGATGCTGGTCTTCGACGCCCATCGGCTCGACCTCAGCCCGATCCTGCACATCGCGCGCGACCTGCGGGAACAGGTGGACTGGGAGGTGGTGCGCGAGGAGACCAAGGCGTCGCCGTACGCGCGGGCCTTCCTGGGCCTGCTGGATGATCTCGGCATCACCCGCACCGGAAAGGTGGACTAATGGAGCAGCCGCAATACGTCGTCGCTCATCTGCGCCGCGCGTTGGCCGAGGATCCGCGCACCGCCGAACTCGGCGTGCAGGTGACCATCCGTGGCGATGTCGTGGTACTCGGCGGCGAAGTGAGCAGCGAAGAACGCAAACTACAGATGGAAACCGTGGTCCGCGAACAACTCCCGCACGCCCGCATCCACAACGATGTTCATGTCACCCGTCCCGCGGCGCCCGTGGAAACCGAGACGCTGGAACCGGACCGATCCGAAAGGAGTTGAGCGGCATGCGGATAGCCGCGGTCGGCGACGTACACATGGGCTTGGATTCGCGCGGGCAGTGGCGTCCCGCGCTGCGTGAGCTGCCCGAGCGGGCCGACATCCTCCTGCTTGCCGGCGATCTGACCCGGCACGGCACCGTCGACGAAGCGAAGGTCGTCGCGACGGAGTTCGGGGACCTCGGCGTCCCGGTCGCCGCAGTGCTCGGCAACCACGATTACCACTGCGATGCCGAGCACGACATCGCTACCGTGCTCGGCGATCACGACATCACGGTCCTGGAAGGGACATCGATGACGCTCGCCGTCGACGGGACAACACTCGGGGTCGCGGGCACGAAAGGCTTCGGCGGCGGCTTCGCGGGCAAGTGCGCCAGCGTCTTCGGCGAACGTCTGATGCGCGAATTCGCCGGGCACACCGTAGAAGTGGCCGCCGCGCTCGGCAGCGCCCTCGCCGCGCTGGATACGGATGTCAGGGTAGCGCTCACGCACTACTCCCCCATCAGCGACACGTTGCACGGCGAGCCCAGGGAGATCTATCCGTTCCTGGGGTCGTACCTGCTCGGCGAGGCGATCGACGCGCACGGCGCGGATCTGGCGTTGCACGGGCACGCGCACGCGGGCGCCGAGCGCGGCACGACTCCGGGCGGCATCCGGGTGCGCAATGTCGCCCAGCCGGTGATTCGTGCGGCGTACGCGGTCTATGACCTGCACCCGGCCGCGGTCTGAGCGCGCTGGATCAGAAGTCGGTCGAGATGGCCTCCACCGTGCTGCCCGCCTCGGTGTTCTCGACGGTGGTGGCGACGTCCGCCTGAGCGATGATGCCGACCAGCTGGCCGTTCTCCAGCACCGGCACGCGCCGTACCTGATGCTGCGACATCACCGACATGACCTTGCGTACGTCGTCGTTCGCGTCGACGGTGACCAGTTCTTCGCCGCCGAGCTCGCCCGCGTCCACCCCGAGGGGGTCCTTGCGCTGGGCGATCACTTTGACGACGATGTCGCGGTCGGTGAGCATGCCCTTCAGCCGGTTGTCCTCGCCGCAGATGGGCAGGGCGCCGACATTCAGCTCCGCCATCCGCTGCGCGGCCGTCACGATCGTGTCGCTGGAGCGGATGCATTCCACGTCGGGGGTCATGATTTCCCGTGCTGTTGTCATCGGTGTCCTCCTGGGACGTATCGAATTGTGCGAGCCCCCGAGAATCGGTCGACTCGCTCACGTCGTACCCGCGTTTCGGATCCCGTAACGCGGGCATCCGACCGATATGGCGGCCCCGGATCGCCGATTCGGAGCACTTCCGGCGCAGGGCCGCCGAGCACCGAAATCGTTGCCGCTGAACAGGAAGGACAATCCGATGCTGCCAGCACCGAACGAATCGAACGCGGGATCCGGCGCCGGTGAGCAGCACGGACGCTCGCATGAGACTTTTCCGGATCACGCACGCACGGTCCGCACGCACGCCGGGGAATCCATCGAGGACGCCCGGAACTGGCCGGGCATGATCCTCGTCGGCATCGGCGTCGTGACCATCGCGCTCACGCTCACCGCCGCCGGCTACGGGTTCGAGGGCTGGGCGGTGGTCGCCGGTGTCGTCAGCGCCGTGTGCGTCATCGCCGGTGTGCTCGTGATCGTCGCCGAGCATCGCCGGATCAAAGCGCGCGAAGGCAGGCGACTGAGGGACGCGGCCGGTCACTGATCGGACCGACGGGCGCTCTGGTCTTGCCGGGCAACGCGGCTGGTGTCGCGACCCCATCACCCATTTCGAGGGAGAAGAGAATGACAGACCATCGCAACCGGGCGTGGACGCGCCTGGTACTGCTCACCTGTGCCTGCGCGGCGGGTACGGCGCTCACCACGGGGTGTTCCGGCAACGACGACAGCGCCCCCGTTCCGGCGACGCCCGCTCCAGGGACCTTCTCGATCACCATGCCGGGCCCCGCGCAGACGCAGGTGCCGAACCCGGACCAGATCACGCCGGAGGCGGCGCAGCAGTTGTGCGACATGGCCCGTTCCGACCTCGACAGCTGGCGTGATCAGGGAAGCGTGGTCGCCAGGGTGAGCTTCAACGGCACCGTGCACAACTGGGCGGTCCGCAACGGAGGACTCAACGACTTGATCGTCACCGACCGCGGCGTCGTCGACACCGTCACCACGCAGAACTGCCCGGACGTGCGCCAGCAGGCGCTGGAGGCGCTGGACGCGGCGGATCTGGCCTCGGCTCTCGCGGGGTTCGGGCGATGACCACCGCGATCGGGCCCGGTCGTCTGGGCATAGCTGTTCTGGCCGTGCTGGCGATGTGCGCGGCAGGCTGCGGGGATGAGCCGAAGAAGGTCGTGAACAAGGGCGGCGACACCCCATGCAATGAATTCGTCGCCCAGGATCCCGATAAGCAGCGCATCACCACGGAGAAGTTCCTCGAGCAGGAGCGCGAAGGTGACGGAACGCCGGACGCCAACACCGTGGACGCCGCGATCGCGGCCATCGAATTGATGTGCGCGGCACAGGCCAACCCGGATACCCCGATCCGGAAGGCGGATCTCACCGGCATTCTCGTGCCGAAGTAGGCCTCTGAGCTGCCCGGCGTCGGAGTGGAAACGGCAGGTTTCGAACTGCGCCTTACGGGCATATCCCGAATACCGCTCCCGCCGTGGGTTACCCAGGCGCCGCCCCAGCGGGAGTACTGCCGGAATCCGATGACGCATGCCCCCGACAACGGCGTCGAGGAGCACATCGGCCGGCGTCTTCGAGACGCGTTCTCCCGGCGTCCGAGCAGGATTTCCGGCGAGCGGCTCGAAGCTGGTGGCACACCCGCCCCGGGTTCGCCAACGACGTCGTCCCGGCGGCGGGTCTCCCCCTCGCGATCACTGTGGAGGCATCCGTGACGGTCACGCTCGCACTCTGCGCGCATGGGCTGCGCGAGCTGCTGACGGTGGTTCCGGCCTTGCGCGCGTTGCACGACGCCCGGTCACCGCACCGGCTGGTTCTCGCGGCGCCGGGCTGGCTGCGTCCCGTCATCGAACTGGCCGATTGCGTCGACGAACTGCATGCGACTCCGCTGCCTGCCGCGTTGCGCTGGAACGCGCCCCCGCCCGCTTTCGCGGTCGATCTGCACGGTGCGGGCGCCGAGAGCATCGGTGCGCTGCTCGCGACCGGCCCGGCGCACATGATCGCCCACCGCCACAAAGACTTTCCTCGGGTGCCCGGCCCGGCGTGGCGGCCGGGCGTGCCCGAGCCCGCACGGTGGTGCCGACTGCTGGAGTACGCGGGCATTCCGGCCGATCCCGCTCGCCTGGACATCGCGCCGCCGCCGGAGAGCATCGGCGAGCGCGAATCCATCGTCGTGCACCCTGGAGGTGCGCCGGCGCGGCGCTGGCCCGAGGAGCGGTTCGCGGCCGTGGCGGCCGACCTCCGCGACTGGGGATACCCGGTGCGCCTGGTCGGCAGCGCCGCGGACCGTCCGCTCGTGCGCCGCATCGCGCAACAGGCCGGATTACCCGAAACCAGCGCGCTGGCGGGTGAACTCACGCTGCGCCAGCTCGCCGCCACGGTGGCGGGCGCGGCGCTGGTGGTGAGCGGCGACACGGGTGTGGGGCACCTGGCCACCGCGTTCGGCATCCCGTCGGTGCTGATCTTCGGGCCGGAATCGCCGGCGACCTGGGGCCCGCCGCCGGAACGCGAGGCGCATACCGTCCTCTGGGCAGGCCGCCTCGACGATCCGCTGGCCGACGCGCCCGCGCCGGGGCTGGCCCTGATCAGCGTCGCCGAGGTGGTCGCCGCCGCGGATCGGCAGCTCACCAGCCAGGTGCGGGTGTGAGGAGCGTGTCCTCGGGCGTTTCGGCCTATCGAGACCGGCTATTTCGGGGTTATGACCTCCCTCTGGCTGCACGGCGCACAGATCCCGGCACGATTGCGGTTGACGCCGGGCTCGCGCTTCGACACGGTCGTGATCGGCGGCGGGCTCACCGGCCTGGTGACGGCGCTGCTGATGGCGGAGAACGGCATCGAGGTGGCCGTGGTCGAAGGCAGACGCGTCGGCGCGGGAACGACCGGTTCCACCACCGGAAAGATCAGCCTGTTGCAGGGCACCCGGGCTCAGCAGATCGCCGCGCACCACTCCGATCACGCACTGCGCGCCTACGTCGAGGCGAATCGCGCGGGACAGGAATGGTTGTTGCGTTTCTGCGCCGAGCATCGCGTTCCGGCCGAGCGGGTCGCCGCGCTGACCTACGCGCAGAACGAGGACGAATTGTCCGCGGTGCGAGCCGAATTCGCCGCGACGCAGAAAGCGGGCCTGGCCACCGAGCTGCTCGACGAAGTCGATGTTCCGTTCCCGGCGCACGGCGCCGTCCGCCTCGCCGATCAGGCGCAGCTCGATCCGATGGCGCTGCTCGCGGCGCTGGCGGCGGAGGTGGAGTCGCACGGCGCGCCGATCTACGAGTCCACCCTGGTACGCGGCGTGCACCACGGCGAGCGGGGCGATCTGGTGGTGTCCACCGAACACGGTGAACTCGCCGCGCGCAAGGTGGTGTTGGCTACGGGAACACCGATTCTCGATCGCGGCGGATTCTTCGCCCGGCTCACCCCGCAGCGGTCCTATCTGGCGGCGTTCGCCGTGGACGAGCCCATTCCGCACGACATGTACATCAGCGCGGGCAGCCCGACGCGGTCCCTGCGCCGCGTGCAGGGACCGGACGGCGAGTTGCTGCTCGTCGGCGGCAACGGCCACGTCGTCGGCCGCGGCGGATCGACTCGGCGCAAGGCCGACGACCTGGTGAGCTGGGCGCGGACCTGGTTCCCCACCGCGACACCAGTGCACCAGTGGTCCGCCCAGGACTACGCGCCGGTCGACGAACTGCCCTATGTGGGCCCGGTGCTCCCTGGGCAGAACGACATCCAGCTGGCCACCGGATACGCCAAGTGGGGGCTGACCAACGGCGTCGCCGCGGCTATCGCGCTGGCCGGTCGGCGTGTCGGCGATCCACCGGACTGGGCGGGCGCGCTGGCCAGTTGGCGCCCGAGTGAACTGAAGGCGCTTCCCACGGCGACGAAGGTGAACGGCGCGGTCGCCCAGCACCTTTCCGCGGGCTGGCTGCGTGCCGTGACCCGGCACGACGGCGCGGCCCCTGCCGAAGGCTGCGGCGCGGTGCTGCGTGAGGGCCTGCACCCGACGGCGGTGTGCACGGTGGACGGCACCACGACGCGGGTCTCGGCCATCTGCCCGCACCTGTACGGCATCGTGAGCTGGAACGACGCCGAACGCACCTGGGATTGCCCGCTACACGGCTCGCGGTTCGCGCCCGACGGCACGTTGCTCGAGGGTCCGGCGACGCGATCCCTAACTCCACTCCAAATGCCGCGCGGTACCTCCTGAGCGGCGTCAGCCGCCCAGGGGGCGAGCGTCGGCGAGGATCTTGTCGACGGTCTGCTCTACTGTCAGGTCCGACGTGTCCAACCAGAGCCCGATCCGCGGTGTGCCTTCCCGCAACACGGCGTCCAGACCCCTGACGGTGAACTCGTCGTAGGCGTCCTTGCCACGCCCGGCCTCACGGGCGGTGACCACCTCGGGGCGCGGCGCCAGTACAACGACGTACAGCGGACGCGTGATGATCAGATCCGCCATCCACGGCAGGAATTCCCCGAGGACTACGTCTTGCACGACTACCGTGAACCCCGCGTCGGCGTACGCGTCGGCAGTGCTCGCGGCCAAGCTGTAGCGCAGTCGGAGCTGGGCGAGCGCCTCCGGCGACGGCTCAGGGCTCATCTCCGCACGTCCGTTCACGACGAATCGGCGGAAGGTGTCGCCGCGAACGTGCGCGGAACGCGGGAGCCGTTCGGCGAGTGCCTGTGCGACGCTGGACTTGCCCGCGGCCTGGATCCCGGTGATCAGAAAGACGGCAGACGCCATGATGATCATGATCGCGCACCACGGCGTCACCGTCGAACGAATTTCCGGTCGCCTGGTCGCGATTGCCGGGCACAACCTGATCGGGGTCTGGGTACGTCCAGTCGTCAGCGAGCGGGCGCGCTGGCCTTCTGCTCGACGTAGCGGGTCATCGCCCAGTTCAGCCCCCGCATCGCGAGAGCGTATGCGGGCGGGAAGTAGCGCTGGGCCCAGAAGCCGACGCGGATGTCGGTCGAGGTGAAGATCAGATACCGATTCCGCTCGACGCCGCGCACGATCGATCGGGCCGCCGCCTCCGGCGTCACAGCGTGCCGCATGAACAGCGACATCCCGCGCTGCACCGCCTCGGCCGTCCGGTCGACGCCCGCGATATCGACGCTGTCGACCATCGGTGTGGCCATGGCCCCCGGACACACCAGGCTCACTCCGATGCCGTGCCGGGCCAGATCGAAGCGCAACACTTCCGACACCCCGCGCAAGCCGAACTTGCCCGCGCTGTAGGGCGCATGCCACGGCAGTCCGAACAATCCCGCCGCAGACGACACGTTCACCAGATGCCCGCCGCGTCCGGCGGCGATCATCTGGGGGACGAACGCTTCGATTACATGAATCGGGCCCATCAGGTCGATGTCGATGGTGCGCCGCCATTGCGCGTGCGTCAGCCGGTCCACGGTTCCCCAGGTGGCGATTCCGGCCACGTTCATGACGATGTCGACACTGCCGACCGCGGCGTGGGCCTCCGCCGCCAGCGCGACGACCTGGTCGTAGTCACTGACGTCGGCGGCCGTGGCGACGTGCACGGTCGCGCCCGCCGCACGCGCGTCGGCGGCAGTCTGTGCGAGTCCGTCGGCGGCGATGTCGGTGAGCACCAGCGCGGCGCCTTCGGCCGCGGCCGCGAGTGCCGTACTCCGACCGAGGCCGCTGGCCGCGCCGGTGATCAAACAGGTCTTACCGCCGAACTTCGTCATAGTCGACGACCATACGCAACCATGAACATCACTGTCTATGGAACTGGAGAACGGCGTTTCGCCACCTTCTGGCGGCTGTCACCGGTCGTCATCCCGGCGGCCCCGCCACGGCACCGGAGCCAGCGCAACAGTGATGTTGTCACCGCCGCCGCAACCCAATGCGAACTCGGCGAGCGCGTTGGCCGCCGCCGCGGGAGCGGCTCCGGCCACCTTGTCGGACAAGGCGGACGCTGCGGGCAGATAGTTCCACAACCCGTCCGAGCACAGCAGCAGCATGCCCGGCCCCGTGGCACGCATCGTCCGCACGCAATTGTCCGCCCAGGGTTCTGGCGGACTGTCCGCACCCAGCCAGCGGATCAGCGTGTGGGCCCGCGGATCGGCCATCGCGGCGCGCTCGTCCAGCGCGCCGGCATCGACCAGGGCTTGCGCCCAGGAATCGTCGACGGTCAACCGCCGCGAAGCCTCGTCACCCGCCTCCGCCAGCCAATACGCCCGGCTGTCACCGACATTGGCGACGGTGATCTCGGTATCGGCGCCGCTGTACAGCACGATGGCGGACACGTAGGTGCACGATGGAGCCGGACCATCGGGAACGTCGACCTCGCGCACGGCCTGCGCCGCGGCGGCGAGACCGCGCATGATGGCGTCGGTCGCGGGCTGTCCGGCGGCGAGCGCGGCGGCGGTGGCGCCGACGCCGGCGCGTACTGCCGCACCGGAGGCCACCTGCGGCCGCGCCGAGGTCGAGACTCCGTCGCTGACCGCGATCACGACGGCCGTCGATGATCCGGTGATCGCACTGTCGAGCACCCCCGCGGCGACGGCATCCTCATTGCGCCCATGGACGATTCCGCGATCGGTGAGTACCGCGACCGCGCCGAGATCGGCGGCGGAGCGATCCGGCAGCCGCCGGCGCCGTCCACAGTGCGCGCATCGCTCGTCAGTGTCGAATCGGGTTCCACCGCACTGCGCGCACGGGGTCGGATCGTGGGCGGGCAGCGCGACGTAGCGGTAACCGAGTTCGCGGTCGCAGGATGGGCAATGGCGGCTGTCCATCCCGACGGCCGCACACCCGGCGCAGCGTAGGTCGCTGCCGTCGTCGCTCATACCTGCGCCTCGCTGACGCTCGGCTCCGGCACGAGCGAGAGCCCGGCTGTGTCCATCGTTCGCTCGCTGCGCTCACTCACGGCCCGCGCCTCGCCGACGCTCGGCTCCAGCACGCTCATGGCACGATCCCGAGGTCGTCCGGCGACGCCGTCGCGATCCGACCATTGTCCGCAAGTCGTTGGCCCAACCGTAACCACAGTCTCTCGTTGTTGGTGCGAACGTCCACACCGTCCTCCTTCGTCTCCCCGCCCGGCCAACTCCGATCGCGATAGTACGGGAGCGTTCCGGGTGCGAGATCCCAGTGCTGGATCGGCGGGGCCTGCAGACGAAATCGCGGTAGCCGAGGGTCTGCCTGCGGCCACACTCGGCGCGGCAGCATACGGCCGACACGCACGCCGCCCGCCGGCGTCGCTCAGATCGACTCAGGATGCGCGACAGGGCTCGAGGCCGCGGGAGCGGAAGGTCTGCGGCGGGCAGCCCTGCCAGCGACGAAACGCGCGGATGAAGGAGGCCGCTTCGGCATAGCCGAGCCGGGCAGCCACCTGTTCGGTGGTCATATCGGTATGCGTCAGCAACACTTCCGACATCGTCTGCCGCACTTCGTCGAGCAGAGCTCGGAACGACGTTCCCTCTTCGTGCAAGCGCCGCGACAGTGTGCGCGAACTCAGGTACAGGCCGAGCGCCACCGTCGCCTGATCGGGGATCTCACCCGGATTGCGCACCAGCAGATCACGCACCGAGGCGGCGACGCCGGTGCGGCTGCGGCGCCGGTCGAGCAGATCGCGGCACAGTTGCCCGCAGGTGTCGCGCGCGGCGTCGTTCGCCGGTGGCAGCGGCTGATCGAGCAGGCCGCGGTCGAAGACCACCCCGCTCACCGTCGCACCGAAAATCGGTACGATGCCGAATATCTCGCGATAGCGCTTGATGTTGCGCGGTGCCGCGTGCCGGAAACTCACCCGCCGGACGGGGACGCCGGCGGAGTACAGTTCTCGATCGAAGGCGGGCAGCCCTGCCAGCGTCATTTCGGCGAAGAACGCCCGCATGCCCGGCGGGATCTCGGCGTCCTGGAACAGCAGTCGCGCTTCGCCGTCGGCCTCCTCGAAGGTCAGCCGGCCGAGCGGCACGGTGCGACCGGCACTGCGCTGCGCCACCTCGATCAGCTCACGCAGCGTCCGGCTGCCGAGCAACGCGAGGCCCCACGGTCCGCGCAAGCGGAACTGCTGTCGAGCCGCCGCCACGAGACCGAGTCCGGGTGCAGACTGCGTGACTATGACGGCAGATGAGGACTGGGAGTCGGACGTATGGACGCTCCCATTTCCTTTCGAGGAGCACTGGCGGCCACAACGGCCGTACGCGAGCCGATCGAAGTCCGGAGGGTACTACCGCACCAGCCGAGATCGGGCGCTCACGCTGCCGTACGTGGAGAGCAATCCGAAAGCGATGACGTCTCTCGTCATCACCGATCACGACGGCGGCCGGGCCGATGAGATCGCGGCCTTGTGCGGACTGCCGGTGCCCAGCTACGTCGCCATGAATCCATACACCCGCGACGGACACATCGTCTATGCCCTCAAGAAGCCGGTGATTCTCACCGACCCCGCGCGGCGAGATCCGGTGCACCTGCTCGCCCGCGTCGAGGCGGGCCTGAACAACGTCCTGGCCGGTGATGTCGCCTACGCGCACCGCTTCACCAAGAACCCGACCCACGATGACCATCTGACGCTCTGGGGACCGGACTACGCGCTCTACGAGCTGCGCGACCTGTGGGAGCCCATCGCCGCACTTGGCGCGCTGCCGAAGTACCACACGACCACCGAACGCCGAAAAGCGCTGGCGTCCAGTGGCACCGGCCGGAATGTCGATCTGTTTGAGCTCACCCGCCGCTGGTCCTACCGTCGCCGCGGCGACTACGACGACTGGAACTCCTGGCGCCAGGTCGTCGACGACTACGCATGGGACCGCAATCTCGACATTATCGGGGCCGCCTACACGAAGGGCCCGATGGAGCCCGGCGAGGCTCAAGCCCTCGCTCGATCAGTATCAGCCTGGACCTGGCGGCGGATAAAGCGCACGTTCAGCGAGGAGCAGGCACGCCGCGGCAGTCGGGGTGGTGCGGCGACCGCCGCGAGCCTGAGCGTAGACGAGCGGCAGCAGAGGGCAAGCAAAGCTGGCCGGATCATGACCGACGCGCGGCGAGAGGCAAATCGGAAGCGCGCAACGAAGTACGATGAGGCCGCGTTCATTGCCGCAGCCCTGGAGGGATGACGATGGGTGCAAGGAACCCTGTCCGGCGTACGAAGACCGCCCGCGAGCTCGCCGAGACGTTCGGTTCGTCCACACGCACGGTCCAGCGGATCATCGCGGAGCCACGGGCCGACTACGAAGCACGAGCAATCGAGAAGCGCCGGCGGGCCCAGCAGATGCGTAGCGAGGGCGCGAGCTATCGCGAGATCGCCGACGAGCTGGGTGTCGGAATCGGGTCGGTGTCGGCACTCCTCCGGACGCCCATTCCCGTTGAGGCGAAGTCCGCGTAACCCTCCAAAAAATTCGAACACATGTTCGATTTTCTCGCCGCCGATAAGTGAACCTTATCGGTGGTCAGAGGAGAGGGTTCGTATTTCGTTCGTGATACGATTGCTCGTGTTCGAGTTCTTGTGGACCGACGAGTCCGAAGCGCACATCGCGCGGCACAACGTCGAACCCGAAGAAGTTCACGAGGCAGCTCGGCGCCCGTTCCACACCTACGACGGCCGCGGGGAGACCACGATCCTTCTCGGCCGGACATATGCCGGCCGGTACCTGTTCGTCGTTCTCTGCGATGCCATGGACGGCCATCTCTATGTCGCGACGGCCCGCGACATGACCGCTGCCGAGCAGCGTGAGTATCACCGGAAGGCCAGGTAACACCCCATGAACATCAGCACCGACGACAAATCCCGCGCCGCCCGCGACTACTACGACACTCACGACGCCAGCGACGAGATCGCGGCGGCGGATCTCACCTCGCACGAGCCGGCCGAAAGCTCCGCCCTGGCCGGATACAGCGTCCGGCTTCCTGTCGAGGTGTTGAACCAGGCGCGGGTGCTCGCGAAAGAGCAGGGTGTCTCCACCGGGGCGTGGCTGCGCGAGGCCATCGAGAACGCCGTTGCTGCCCGCAAGACCACCACCGACACCGTCCCGGTCTCCGCCCTGCTCGGCCTGGTCCAGCAGTACGCCACGGCAGCCGAGCCAGCGCCAGCCCGCACCGTGCGGACCCGACAGCTTGTTGCTCGAATCTCGCGGACCGGCACTTCGGCTACCCGATCCACCACCGGCGCCTTTCGAGTTGCGGCTCCAGCGAAGAAGAAGTCGAAGAAGAAGTAGAGGCGATCCGAATACGCGCAAAAGCCCGCCCTCGCTGATTTGCGATCGCGGAGGTTCGGGCGGGCCTGGCCATCACCTCTGAACACGACACCGCAGGCTCAGCCCTGGCGTCACGACCGAACCTGCGGCGTTTCGACCAGTGCCCGAACGCGCAAGCTCAGACCCCGGTCTCACCCGAGAGGCTGCCACTTTGGTCCGGCATGTCAAGTGCCGATCCCCGACCACGACACACTCGGGGCGGGGATGCCCATAAACCCAGGTGAGCAGGGGTAACCTCGGCAGAGCCTCGATCCTCGTGGTCGAGAGAACCCGCGTCACTACCGCTTCGGCCCCGGCCCTGCACCGGGGCCGAAGTCGTGATTCTCGTGTGACGCAACAGGATCCCCCGCAGGGGGCCTCCGGGGGGGGCGGCGGGTGCCCACCCCCCCGGGTGGGGCCAGCCGGATACCCCGTCACACCCCGAAGGACACGCCGAGACACGCGCGAACCGGCGGTTTCAGCAACCAGGACGAGCAGGACCATTACAATCTCCGCCGTCACGGGCTCGGCTCCAGTCACTCGTGACAACGCAAGAGGATGGCTACACGCCCAGGGGCCCGCCCGGTAACCTCACTCGCGCCGGGCGGGTCCCCGGGTGTATCCGCCCGGCGCGAATCCCCCGTGATCCACACATTTCACGCGGTGATGGCCAGGCCCGCCCAGAACATGACCGGTAACCCACCAGGGCGGGCCTTCATGCCGCACAGACCTCGCCCGTGCTCGACTGGGCTCGACTGGGCTCGACTGGGCTCGCCCGTGCTCGACTGTCGACGGACACACCATGTCCACGGCCCCTTTCTGGCGTATTCGGTTCCTACCCCTGATAACCCCCTCGGGGTATGCGATGGCACACCCTTTGCACCCATGCCTCGGCCCGTGGGGTCCAACTCCGCCGGATCTGGCGGTAAGCCCGGCCTACCGCACATAGTTTCCGGAGTCGGCCCGACCCCGCCGCAGCATTTGTCCAGTTCGTAGACGGGGCTATCGCGCATAGGCCGCAGCTATGTGCGGTAACCCGCTACCGCCAGTTTTCGCAGAAATGGACTGCTACCAGGGAAATCAGCAGGTCAAGGCGCTGCACATCGGGCAAGCGCCGGATCTCGGGAATCTGGACCCCACGGGCCTAGGCCAAGTTAACGTGTCGTTACCGGCGGTCAGTCGCGGGTCTTGTACGTGATGAGGTTGCCCTCACTGCCGCGATCCATCATGCAAAGGTCGTAGACATTCGGGTCGTCCGCGAGCTGCTTGAGCTTGATTTCGGACGCCTGGTCTCCCGCGGTGGTCGCCGGAAACTCGAGCTCATGCTCTGCCATGGCTTCATATCCCTCTCGTGACCGAAAAAGGCTGTTCGACTTCAGGAAGGTTAGGCGATTGGAGCGGTGAAATCGGCCGAGCGTCGGGCCGAACGGGAGTTACCGGCACTAACGCCAGTCTTCGCTCAACTGGACCGCACATGCCGCCTCCACGCGCGAAACTACCTCGATCCACCCCCTGGAACCGGCCACCCACCCCACACCCGGGGGTGCCAGGGGGTCTCCGGGGGCGCCCAGGGAGGGGTCCACTTTTCAGCATAAAAGTATCCATATGGTTAGTTTTATGCTCGCTATGCAGGTATTCTTGTTCGTGTCAGGAAATCCTGACATCATCGCATCTGAGAGGCAGGGGAGACATGGGACGGGTCACCGAGGACGGTCGGCACGAGGGCGTGGTCGTGCACATCTTCGCCGATGGTTGGTACGGGTCGGGATGGTCGGGTGGGCCGACCGTGACTGAGCGCGGCGATGGCACGGAGCTCGATGTCAGTGAGTGGCAAACCCGTTCCTGGGATGAGGTGGTCGCCTTCCGTGCGATCTGCACCGACTGCTCCGATTCCCGATACCGGCGGTGCTGGAGCGGCCCGGAGTGGACGCGGGTCACGACCGAGGCCGAGCAAGACGCCGCCCACCAGCGCGTATACGCCCCGGGCCCGTGGGGTCTCAGCGAGGACGCCCAAGACCTGATCATGCGCTCCTGGGAGCAGCACATCGCGCCCTTCCGGGGCACGTACCCGGTCGAGCTGGCCGCCGCCGAGGTCACCGCCGCGCAGGCCCGGCTCACCGAGGCCGTGCGCCAGGCCCGCGCCGATGGGGCGTCGTGGGACGCGATCGGCAAAGCCGCGGGCATGAGCCGCCAGGCCGCACACGAGCGGTGGGCCCGATGACCGAGACCAACCCTCGCCGCATCTGCCTTCCCGCAGGATTCACCCCCGTCGGACGGAAGGTCCGCGCCTGGTGCATGTGCGGGTGGTGCACCACACCGCGGGTGAACCAAGACCGCGCGCTGGATGCCCTGCTGAGCGAGCACGGCTGGACCGCCCCGATCTGCGCGCTGTGCGAGACCGACTACCGCCCCCACGTGCCCGGAAGAAACGGCGGGTTCGACGGTTGGCTCGAGCTGCGCAGACTGGTCGAGATCCTGACCGACCCCGCCACCGGCGACAAGTTCCTGGCGTGCGCTGGAATGCCGCAATCCTGCCGAGACGGAGCCAAGCAGAAGCAACTGCAGCTGGACCGCGACGTCGCGGACGGCTTCGGCATCGAGCTGCCCCGTCCCACGCTGCGCCTGGTCCGTGGTGGTGACGCTGCAGATCGTCGGGACGGGTCCTCGTGAGCGCGCCCTCGAGATCCGGAGCACGGTCCGGTAAAGTATCCATATGGATGCTCTTCGTTCGCCGGTGATGTTCTACGGCAGCGATGCGGACCCGCGACACCTCCTGAACACCGAGAAAGCTACCCATATCGAAACCTTGCACGGCCTGACCGAAGATCAGCGGTTCCTGCTCGCGGCCATGGGCAGCGGGCAGATCGCCTACGCGCTCGGCTCGCACTGGGGCATGGAGTACCTGTTCGACTCCCACGCCGGCGGAACCATCCACACGGCGGTCGAAATGCTGCGCCCGGAATGGGAACACGGCTGGTACGACGTCATGCGCGGCCGGATCGAACTGGAGGTTGGCGGCGAGGTCGTGGTGAAGCTGACGCGGCGCCGCATGGAGACCTACGCCGCGGCCCTACCCGAGGATCTCCGCGCCACGCTGTACGCGAGCTACCGCAACCGCGACGACGACGTGCTCGACCGGATGGTCTGGGACGCCCTGGCATTGCCGCCCCGGCCCGACCTGCCACCGGTCCGGCCATCGACCCGCCCACGCGGTTATAGTTCCCATATGGAAACTATTCCGGAGGCGGAGACCGACGAGCAGCCCGACGACGAGGACGGCGGCGGTGAGGAAACCGCGTCGTGCCACTACTCCACCGGGCGCCTGACCTCGGCGCAGGCCCGCACGGTGAATACGTGGCGCCAGCAGCTGACCCTCACCGATCCGCAATGGAACACACCCAATCAACGGCCGCTGGCCAGCAGTTCCGACTGCATTGCCGCCGCGGTGACCGATCTGCTGGACAGGGCGCGGCCGGGCCACCTCGAGCTGGTCCGCTACGCCGACCGGATGCGCGAGCAGCAGCGCGCCAACCGCGCGGGCACGTTCCCGGCCGGATCGGTGGTCAGTTTCTATCTGCCGCCGTCCTACGCCGATCGGCTCGACCAGCTGCTCACCGACGCCCAGCAGCATCACGCCGACACCCTGGACCAGGCCCGCGAGCAAGTGCTCGCCGAGCTGCCCGGCCGGGCGAATGCCACTACTCGCGTCATGCGGATGATGTCGGTGGTCGGAAGCCTGAACATCCCGATCAAGGCGTACCGGCTGCCCGCGGGCACCCTCGCGCGCATGGCCATCGACCGGTGGGCCGACAAACCCGCCGCCACCGTCGTCGCCGCCGCCGTCGCCTACGGCCGCGAGTACCACGCCCAGCAGCACCGGGCCCGCAAAGACATGGGCGTCGGCTGACCGCGCCATTCGGCTCGGGGTCTACAGGTTTTTCATCATCGCGTCTTCGTTGATCCCGGGCGCGGATCGCACGGCGGCGAGGACGATGGCGGCCAACTCCTCGGGCCAGTCTTCGGCCTCGATCAGGTGATGCTCGCCCGCGTACCACACCATGGCCAGCACCGCGGCGGCCAACTTCCGGTGCAGATGCTCACGCATCCCGGTGACCGGAGCAGCGTCGCCCGCGGCTTGCGTGATCAGTCGATCCGACAACGCTCCCAGTTCCGGGCGCAGAGCGCCGCGCCCGGAGAACACCATCTTCAACCCCTGGCGGGCCCAATGATCCAGTAACCGTTCGTAGGTCTCCCAGTCCCGCCCGCCGGCCTGGACGTACCGCGACAGCATCTGCGCAATATCCCCGGCCTCGGTGATGGTTTCGGTGAACGAACGCAGCAGAACAGCAGCCTGCTCATCGGTCAGATCACCATCGCGTTTAGGACCTCGAGCGTCACTCACCCCGGTAACCGTAGTCACAACCAGCCACCACCCGCAGCGGACGTCGCTCGATCGGCACCGGCGGGCCCGAAACCCGACTGGTCAACACTCGCAACCGTTTCAGGACAGACGTCCCGAACTGTCCCGCAGTCCATCACAGTGCGCTCTTGCCGCGACCTTTCGGCCGACCAACCTTCCGCGGTGCCGTCCATATCTGCCCATACACGCCCGTACCTGTGTACGGGCGCGTGTTACTCGGGTATGGGCGGCAACGCGGCCAGTCGTGCGGCGAGCTCGGCGGCGCGCTGGCGGGCCAGCTCCTGCGCGACGGCGTCGACCTGTTCGGCGCCTGCCAGCAGCAGCGCCGACAAGGCGACGTGCCGCGGTGTGCCGTCGCCGAGCAGCTGCACGATCTTGTCGGCGGCACGCTCGAGGGCGTCTGCCGCCTCCCGGGTGATGTAGAACGAGGCGCGGCGCATCCCCTCCGGATCAGGACGGGTACCGCCCTTACCCGTCCGTACACGCTCTCCACCCGCCCTTACCTGTGTATGGGCAGGTGTGGACGGCGGCGGGTTCACCGGAACATTCAGGTCGATCCGCGACCGCAGGACCTCGTTCGGATCAGTGCCGGACAGATCCGGGCCCGGCAGCTGCCCGCGACCGCGGCCGGTCACGACGTCACCACCGAAGCAAGCTCCGGATCGAGACGGCCGACCAGCGCACGGAACCCGTTGGCGGTCTCGCTCTCCGGCGCGTGTGCGATCACCGTGGTCCGCAACCGCCACGCCTCGCGGACCTCCTTGAGGTCCTTGAACACCGCCAGCACACCCAACGGGTGCGCCTGGAACGCCTCGAGCGTCGACGTCGCGATGCGCCCCTTGCGTCCGTCGTAGAGGTTCACGATCAAGCCCGCGACGTCGAGCTGGATGCCCAGCGCCTCCTGCAAGGTCGTGATCTGCCGCAGGAACAACCGCAACGCCCGGATGCTCGAGTCCTCCGCCTGCACCGGGATCACGATCGTTCCCTGCACCTGGTCGTTGTCGGGACGGCGGCGGGTGGCGACCAGCGCGTTGTCGTTGAGCGCACCCAGCGACGGCGGGCAATCGATCACCACGTCATCGAAGATCCCGACCAGGGCATCGAGGAACCGGCTCAGCAGATACTCCCGGCCTGAGCGGCCGTACATCTGCGGTTCCAACAAGAACATGTCATCGCTGGTCGGGATCACGAACAAACCGCCGGCGACCTGCTGCACCAGCTCGGCAAGCTCGCCGCTCCACTGCCCCAGCAGCGCCCGAGCCAGCGAGGCCCCGCCCGCCGGCTGCGCGCCGACCGCTTCGGTGAGATGCCCTTGCGGATCCCAGTCGATGGCCAGCACGCGGCGACCGTGTTCGGCCAATCCGGCGGCCAGGTTGATCGTGTCGACCGTTTTGCCGACACCACCCTTTTGGTTCGCGACTGCATAGATGCGCATGGGTCTGGACCGTAGCGGCTCAGCACGCCCATACCGAGGTGTACACGCTACATACGCGTGTATGGGCAATGTATGGGCGACACATAACCGCCCATACACATCTCCGATCTGCCGACAAGACGTGTCCACGAAAACGGCCGTTTTTGCCCGTTTTCGCCCGCGGGCGGTAGACCGGATTCCCCGCCGATCAACCCCGCACCTGCACGACTGCCGATCGATAGCTGTTTCCGATGCTGCAAAGTTGCTGCCGGACAGGCCAACTCAGCGGCTCGGCACTGGCCCGCCTGCATTCGAGCCGCGGTAGACCAGCCGACTTCCGCGGGCGCACCCGTGCCCCTCTGGGTGGCCCTGCCTCCCGGCGAGGGCGGGGTGCTGGGGCAGAGCCCCGCCTCGCAGCCCTGTGGCTGCGCAGCTTTCCTCGGTTCATAGCGCGCGCTTCGGGCTCGTGCTGGGTGCTCCTCCGGTATGGCCTGGGGCGACTCGATCACGACGGCGGCGGGCGTCAAGGGTGCGGCCGCCAGGCCATCGCCGCAGGCGACGCGAAGCGCCCTTGATGGTCGTTGTCGTCGTGATAGCCCCGGATAAGGCCATACCGGAGGAGCACCCAGCACACCCCGCGCGCCGGACAGCGCGAGCTTCAGCTCGCGGACGCGGGCGCCCAAGCGCTCGCGCACCACCTCGATGACAAAGCGCGCCAGGCATTTCCGGCGCCGATCCCGAGCCGCGGTTCAGTAGACCGCAGCCGACGCAGACGAGTCGACCAGCTGGAATCGTCTCCCAACGCAACCCACTCGCAAACCTACCGATACCCACTCCAACGCAACCATCTCTTCTTTTCACCTCACCCCCGCCTACCTCCCTGACCTGATTTGATCTTGAATCCCTCCACCCACCCAGTTCCACATCTCGTGCGCACGAAGTGGGTATGAGATGTGGAACTGGGTGGGTGGAGGGATTCAACGACGCGCAGCGTCGTCTCCGCAGGTCAGGGAGGTAGGCGGGGGTGAGGTGCACCTGCGAAAAGTTGCGACAAGTTGTCTCCCCTTTTCGCAGGCGTTTTACCCGGTTCTCGCCGGGTTTTCGCACTCAGGCAGATCGCAAGATCAACTGCCGGACCCGCAATCAGAGCACGGGAATCCAGCCCCAGTCTCTGGTGCTGGGCTGGAGGGATGGAAGGATTTCGAGATCCGCTTCGGAGTCTCCCGTGCAGATCTCTGTTACCGGTCGGCAATCGCCTGGAATGGCGGCGCGGTGCGCCGTGCGCGGCCTTCGGCCGCGTGTCCCTGGTGCGGGGTCGCCTGCATTGTGTTCCCGCGCCACTCACGCCTCAAGGGCGCCTGCGGCGTCGGCTACGCCGATGGCCTGCGGCCACCCTTGACCCGTGAGCCTCTGCGCGGGAAGAGCAGGCGTTATCGGGGCAGGCCGGTGGCCTGCCCCGGCGGAGGCGCACGCGCCCCCGCACCAGGGACAAAACCCCGCCCGGCGTTCCGGTCGGCGGGCGGGAGGCGAAGAATAAGACGGGCCTGGACGTGATCCCGCTTCAGGCACGCGAAGGCCCCTGCCGACTGGGACTCGGCAGGGGCCTTCTTGCTGGTCAGATACGGTTCAGGCGGCTACTCGTCGTCGTCCTGGCCCAGGTACGCGGCGACCTCGGCCAGGGACGCGTCGGTGGGCGGCTCGTACTTGGCCTTGTACAGCTTCGGCGGCGCGTAGTCGGCGTTGAACGCCTGCCCGGTGCCGGTGTACTGGATCGTCACGCGGGCACCGTTGCGCAGGTCGTCATCACCCGCGGCGAGGATCGCCGCCCGCAGAGCCTTCTGCAGGTTGCCGCGCACGAACAGCTTGCGGGCGCCGTCGTCGTCCGGATCGGTCTGCCAGCCGGTCAGGATGACGACCTCCAGCTGCCGGATCGGGTTGCCCTGACGCAGCTTCGGCTTGCCAGTCTTCGGGTCCTTCTGCACGGCCAGCTCTTGCGAGACGACCAGACCGGCCACGGTCGTGCCGGGCTCGTCGGCCTTGCCGAACGCGCTGCGGATGACCTTCGGCTCCTCGGTCATGATCCACGATGTCATAGCGGTTACTCCTTGGTTATCGGTGATGGGTGGTGGGGTTATCCGGCGATCAGCCGGACGTTCGAGGGTGCGGGCAACGCCAGCTGCTCGCGGTGGGTGTCGCCCTCGGTCTTGAGGCGGGCGAGGATCTTGCCGACCGAACCGTGGTGCAGACCGACGATCGGGGCGATCTCGCGGTAGGAAAGGCCGGCCTGATGCAGCCGCAGAATCTCCGCGTCGCGTTCGGCTGTCGCATCGACTTCGACCGGTGTCGCCTCCACTTCGGCGGGTGTCGCCCCGGTGTCGCCCCAGTTCGGGGCGGTGTCGCCGAAGGTGTCGCCAGTTGTCGCCGGTGCGACGGGTGCTGTCGCCTTCGGTTCCGGGGCGCGGGGGACCTCCATCAGCGCGGTGAGCGCGTGCGTGACCGCCAGCGCGGCGATCGGGGCGGCACCTGCCACCGCTGCGGCAGCGGGAGCGGGCAGCAGCAGACCGTCGGCCTTCCAGGCGTGGACGCCGTTTCCGATCAAAGACACCAGCTCAGCGGCGGCGAGTTCGGCCCAGAAGAACCGTCGAGTCGCGGCCGGGATCACCACGCCGATCTTCTCGCGCCGGTTCAACGCCACCAGCGAGAACGCGGCCTGGACGATCGGGCCGTCCACGATCACCGGGGCACCCCACGCCAATCGGGAGTCGATGCCGGACATGACCGCCACGCCGTGCAGCGCGATCGCAGACCAGAAGAAGGCCGCGATGCTCACTGCCGCGAGCGACAGCAAGGCGACAGCCTCAGCGGCGTTCCACGACGGCGGCGACGGCTGCGGCGACACATCGCCAGCGGTGTGCGACGCGGCGACGCCAGACGGCGACGCGGTGGCGTCGGGGGGCGACAGGGTGGCGCTCATCGTTCGATCCCTTCTCGATTGCGGTTGCTGACAAGGCCCGCGAAGGCGTGCCCGTAGATCGGCTGCGGGACCAGGCGCTCACGATCGGCGTGCAGCGCGTTCTCACTCGCGAGATCCAGCGCGTTGTCCAGATCGCTGGCAAGCTCCCGGTTACGGTCCTCCAGATCGGCGACGCGATGCTCGGCGGCATCCCGCGCTGTGGTCACCGCGGCGAGCTGTTCCTCCAGCACCGCGGCGCGTTCGTTGGCCGCGATCAGCCGGGCCTGAAGCTCGGCGTAGGACTCGCCGGCGACGGTCGGGCCGTACGGGCGCAACGGCTCGAACCCGCCTGCGGGAGCATCGGTCTCATGGATCGTGGTCACCGCTCCATCTCCTGTCCCCGGTTCCGGCCGTTGACCAGGCCCGCGAACGCGTGCCCCGGAATCAGGGCCTGCCGCTCCTGGACCACCTCAGCGGTGTGGGAGGCGGGCCACCGGCCGTGGCCGGTCATATCGTTGGCCTGCAAATGACTGCGCCACGTGATCGGGTCCATGCCGGGCGGTGCCTCGACCTGCATGGTCGGCTCTTCGTCGCCGATCGGCACCGCGTAGTCGCCCTCGCTGCGCAGCTGGTCCAGCTCCGCCCACCGGGGCCCGACGATCGGGTCAGCGGCCCATCGCTGTTCGATCGCGCGGGCTTGCGCCTGCAGCTCGATCGCGCGCGGGTGATCACGCCACGGGGCGTCTTCGGCCTTATCCCACCGGATGTAGGCGAGGGCGTAATCGGTGCGCCACAACGCCTCCTGCGGGTCCTGGACGCGGTTGGCGTAGTAGGCCGTGACCGCGTCATCCAGACCGTCTGATCGGGCGAGATCGATCATCAGCTCGGCCACGGTCCGGACCGCGGTGCTCATCGCTCCATCTCCTGTCCCCGGTCACGGCCGTTGACCAGGCCCGCGAACGCGTGGCCCGGAATCGAGTGCCGCTGCTGGGCCAGCTCCGCGGTGCGGGCGGCGGCGAACGAGCCGGACACCGGGACCGGTGCCGCGTTCGGGTTGGCCTCGGCCGGATCCGACCAGGAGTCGCGGCGTTCGGCGGCGGCGAGCTGCTGGCGGGCCTGCTCGATGGTGCGCGGCTGCACGATCCAGCGGCCGTTGCCGGTCAGTTCGCGGGCGTGCTGCTGGCTGCGCCAGTCGATCTCGCTGATCGCGAGGAAACCCTGAGCGCGGTCCGCGGCGATCTGCTCGCACAACCGGCGCATAGTGTCCGGCGAGGACTTCCAGTCGCTGTGCGCATCCTCCAGGTACCGGTAGGCGTCGCCGAGTTCGTCGCCGCGGCCGGTCCAACGGGCGGTTATCTCGTCGACCTGGTCGAAGATCCGGTCGACGTCCTGGTCGGACTCGGCGTGGAACGCGGTCTCGCTCAGGTCCTTCGCCCGGTCGAAGTCCGCCCGCATCAGCACCTCCTCCTCGTTCTCGACCCGCCCGGCGTAGCGGGTGATGTACAGGTCGTCCAGCTCGTTGGTGCTCACAGCTCCATCTCCATTTCCCGGTCCCGGTTGCGGTTGTTGACCAGGCCCGCGAAGGCGTGGCCCTTGATCGGCTCGCGGCCGTTGGTGTGTCCGTTGGTGGCGGCCTCGGCCCCGGCCTGCTCGGCTTGGCGTTCCGGGCTGCCGTAGCGCTCATGCGCCGGGGTGCGCTCGGCGAGCTTCGCCACCGCCTCGTCGCGTTCGCCGCGCAGCGTGTCGCGTTCGGCGGTCAGCGCGGCCAGCTGTCGCGTCAACCGCGCGTTCTGCTCGGTCAGGTCGTTGTTGTGCTCGATCGACAACCGATGCCGATTGCTCAGCTCGTTGTTGCGGGAGGCGGCGTCAACCAGATCGCCGGACAGCTGCTCGATCTCGCGACCGCGCTGTGCGAGGTCCTCGGCGAGCTGGTCACGCTCGGCCGCGATCTGCTGAGCCGACGCGGGCAACTGCTCGTCGCGCTCCTGCTTGTTCGAGGCTCGTTCGATGCCTTCACGCCATTGGGTGACCTCGTCGGCGACCATGGACCGGCCGCCCTCGGCGCGGAACACCCGCTCCGGACGCCATTCGTCGGCGCGATCGTAGGCGGCGACGTGCACGGTGGTGCCGGGCGCCGGCCGAATCCCGGTCAGCTGCTGCGCGGTCCAGCGCGCGGACTCCACCTCGCTGGCATGAGTGCCGCGCTCGTGCACCACCTGGTTGGCGTGCTCGGGCAGGTAGGTGACCGTGCTGCTGAAACGCTCCTGCTTCTGCTCCCGCTCGGTCTCGCGGGCGGCCTGCAGCTTGAACGATTCGCGGTGCACCTGCCCGCTCAGCGTCCGCTCCCGCAACACGGCCTCCCGGTCGGCGAGCTGCTCGGCGACGGTCTCGGGGCGGCCCCAGTTGGTGTATTGCGTCGCGGCGGTGTCGTTATCGCGGGTCTCGACACGGAGGCGGGTGCCGTCCGCCCAGGCCGTGCCGTTGATGTTGCGCTGCAACCAGCTGGTCGCGGCGTACTCGGTGGCGAACGGACGGGATTCGGTGAGATTCCCGCCGTCCGGGTCGGTCCACGTCATCTCCGCGGTGTAGCGGTGGCGGTGGTCCTGGGCGGCGTCGATGCGGGCCAGCAGCGCCTCCTCGAGATTGGCGCGGCGCGCGGTATCCAAGCCCTTCTGCCAGTCCTGCCGTTCCTGGTCGGCGCGCTGCCGGGCACTGACCGTCTCGCGAGCAACACGCGCCCGGTAGTGCAGCGCCTCCAAGCCCTTGACCTTGTGCGCGCGGGAGAACAGGTTGCCGGTCTTGTACTCCGGGAACACCGTCGCCGCGTCCAGACCGTCCAGCGCGATGCCCTGCTCGGTGCGGGTCAAATGCCCGTCACCGACGAACTGCGCGGCCAGCCGGTCGCGATGCTCAGCCAGCGAGCGGGCGTCGCGGGCGCGGCGGTCGTGATCCACGCGCGGGTCGTTGGCACGCTGTGCGACCGTTTCGGCGTGCACGCGGTAGCGGTCGACGGCCTGGTTGGTCCAGGCCAGGTGGTTGGTGCGGGACTGCTGCTGCTCCCGGCGCTCCTGGCGGACCAGACGCGAGATCTCCTTACGGGCACGGCGGCGCTCCAGCCAGTTCGCGGCCTGGGCGTGCCGCTGCATCGCCGCGCGCATCGCGGCACTGAACTGCCGTGCCTGCGCGAAGATCTCGTCTTCAACGCTGTAGTCGGACATATCAGTTCTCCTTCTCGGTGGTGAGGGTGTCGATCGGGAAGTCGGGCTCGGCGGTGAGCACCGCGGCGCGCAGCTGCTCGGGGAAGGCGCTCCAGTGCCGGAACCGGTTGGTGAATTCGGCCAGCAGCAGCGGCAGCATCGGCTGCTTGCCGCTGATCAGCGCGTAGATCTGCTGGTCCACGCCCGGCACACCCGTCCATACGGCGGAGTCGAAGTCACCGCCCCACAGCTTCGCGAGGGTGTGGGAGTCGAACCGGGACAGGAAATCGGCGGTGCCGGTGGCGGGTCCGGTCGGGGCCTCCACGACCAGGCGCAGCGCCAGCTCCCGCAGCTGCACCCAGTAGTAGTCCTGCATCGACGGCAGCGGCCCGAACTGGGCGCCGTCGGCGTCGAGCACGGCCAGCAAGATCTCCGGCGGCAGCGTCCACAGCCACGCCGGAAGCTCCGGCGTCCTCTGAAAAGTGCTGGTGGTCATTGGGTTTGTTCTCCTTCGGGGTTACTTCGACGCCTGTCCGGCGCGGAACGGGCGGACGATGACGGCGGCGAGCTGACGGGCACGGCCCTCGACCGCCCACGCCATCGCGACCGGGACCGGGACGCCGAGAATCTCGGCGATCCAGTGCCACTCGGCGGCGTCGCGGCGGATCTCGGCGAGATCGGCGCCGAGCGTGGTCACCGCTTCGGTTGCGGTCAGCGAGCAACGGCCCCACCGCAGCGCGGCCTTGGGCAGACGAGAGGCGAACAGGTGCCCGCGCGCGGCCTGGGTGGCTTCGGCGAACCACGCCGCGCTTTCGGCTTCTCCGGCGGCGCGGATGTCGTCGGCGTAGTAGCTGCGGAAGGCCTCCCAGCCGTGCGGCCAGATCCGCAGCGTGCGGGCAATGACCTGCTCGTGGGTCAGGGCCTCGATTTCCTCGGAGTCCTCCGGCTCCCAGTGCGGGTTCTGCTCCACGCAGGCCCGCAGGTAGCCGCGAGCGGTAGTCACCTCGGCGGTTGTCGCGAAAGGCAACAATCGGTCGAATTCCATGTGTTCGGTTCTCCTTCGGTGTGGGTTATGCGGACTCCGCCGCGTCGCTGCGGCGGCGGGTGGTGTGGCGTTTGATCCAGCTGGCCGAATCGGCGAGGACGTAGCCGCTCAGGCGCACCGACTCGACGGGGCCGGGGCGGCCGGCGCACATCCACACCGAGAACCCGGTCAACCCGGCGCCGTAGACGGCAAGCGGGCCGGTCATCGGCAGGGTGGACACGGCGACCACGAACCCGGTCGTGGTGCCCAAAGCCGGTGCCCACAGCCGCAGCCCGTCCCGGATCCGGGTGGCGCGGTCGATGCGCGGGGCCAGCGTGCGGCCGATCTGGCCACCATCGGGGACGACGGGCTTGTGCTGCTGGATCTGCTCGACCAGCTTCTGGGTGGTGCGGTTGGCCAGTTCGGCGGCGTGCGGAGCCAGCAGGTCCATCTCGGCCTGCCGCTGCTCGTCGGACAGCCCGGAGATTTCCTCTCCGTGGTCCTCGGGGTTGATGTTCGGAACAGACATGCGTGGTCTCTCTCTCGGGTTCAGGCGGGACGGCGGTTGATCAGCGCGCCCAGCAGCCGGGCATCGGGGCCGGACCATCGGCCGAAGCTGGCTCCTCCAGCTGCGGCGGCCAGCACGGCGGCGCGTTCGGCGAGCAGGCTCGGGTCAAGCCGGAATTCCTCGGCGGTGTCGTGGTTCGGGTCGGACATGGTTGTGCTCCTTCGGGTTTCGTGTGTGCGGGTTCAGGCGTGGCGGTGTTTGGTCAGGTCGATGACCGGCGCCAACGAGACGGGATCGGGGGTGACGGTCTGCATCTCGGACAGGCCGGGCAGCGGGCGCAGCGAGGACAGCTGCCGCTCATCGAGCGGGGTGACGCGGCCGAAGCGGGCGACGCCGCCGGAGACGTGCACGACGTCGCCTTTGGCCATGGCGCGCAGCCGGTTCGGGTGCACCAGCAGCTTGTCGTTGGCCTGCACGTTGCCCTCGTCGCCTGCCTCGGAGCCGCCGATGAGCTTGCGGGAGAAGTCGAAATCGCGGCGGGTGCCGTAGATCTCAGCGAGCTTGTCGCCCTTCTCCTGCCCGCCGAGCAGCGAACCACCGGAGGCGGCGGTGACCAGGGCCTCGCGGGCGTCGTCGTCGTGACCGAGACCGTTCCAGGACTGGGCGAACCACCACGAGCCGATCCCGGCCTTGCGCAGCCGCTCCACCCACGCCTTGGCGCGGGTCTTGCCATCGGAGACGGCGGAGAACTCGTCGACGGCCAGCAGGGCCTGGCGGCCGTGGTCTTTGTCGGCGAGCTGCTCGAGCATGCAGCCCAGCGCCGCGAACTGGGCGCGAGCCCGGTCGGCGGCTTTGACGCCTTCGAGGATGATGTAGAGGAAATCGAAGTCGGTGACCTGCTTGTCGCCCTCGAACGAGTCACCCAGCAGCCGGTAGAGGATGCCGAACTCGCTGCGCGCGGAATCCATCACCGGCTGTTTCCCGGCCATCGTGGAGGCGATCTCGCGGTCCACACCCGGCACACCAGCCCACGGCACGGTGTCGTCCCACACCCCGCCCCACAGCTTGGCCAGCTTGACCGGATCGAACCGGGACAGGAACTCGACCCAATCCCGGGGCGGGTTGTGCCCGACCGGTTTGCCGTCGACAACCTTCTCCGGGGCGTCCACGATCAGGTGGATCAGGGTCTCGCGCAGGTTGTGGAAGTAGCGTTCGGTGTCGGTCGTCGGTGTCGAGCCGCCGGAGATCATCGCCGACAACACCGACCGCAGGTCATCGAGATCCGCGATGCCCCACACGTTCAGCTGCGTGTGCAGCGGGTCGGTGTCCTCGACACCCACAACACCGATCCGGTCGGCAGGGACACCCAGCGCCGCGAACCAGCGCGCCATCGTCCGCGCGGACTTCACCGACTCCGGGCCGCCGTTGCAGTCGATCACCAGCACCAACGGCCGGCCGGGCCGACGTGGACGCCACCACTGCTGATGCCGAAGCCAGCCGGTCACGAACCACGACACCAACATCCGGTTCATCAGCGTCGACTTGCCCTTACCCGAGGACGCGACGACGGTGCCGTGCTCGTTGAACTTGATCCACGGCACGATCAGCCGGGTCTCGGTGCGCGCCAGCAGCGTCCGCGTCCGCGACTTGGCTGGGGCCTGGGTCGATTCCACGGCCAGGCGGCCGAGAACCGGCTGCGGGTTCAAACCGCCGGTGGAGAACGGCAGCCGATACCGCGACATCCGCGCCGCGGCACGCTGCTCACGCTGGGTGCGCAGCGACAACGCCCGCTCGGTGTCGGCCGGGGACTGCAAACCGTGGGTCGCGATCCGCACCCGCCGGTTGGTGAACGCGATCATCGCCGTCAGCCACACCGCCGGGATGAGCAGCACCGTCATCGCCGCCAACCCGTGGGCGGGGTTGCCCGACACCAGCTCCGCCGCGCCCGCGGTGAACTGGGTCAGCGGCGCCGACCAATCCATACCGCCGAACACGATCGCCGAGCCGGGCATCGCGACGGTCGCGCCGATCGTCCAGTTCCGCAGCCGGGCCGGGGACCACGCCAACAGGTTGGCGACCAGGAAGATCGCGCCCGCCGACACCAGCCCGAACACCGCGCAGGTGCCCGCGATCATCAACGCGTCGAGGAAGCCGTCGAAGGTGATCTCCGGCAGGGTGATGCCGAACAGGTCACCGTCAGGGGCGTTGTCGCCGAAGATCGGCGGGGCCTTCGGCTCGATCTCGATGTGCGGGGCCTCGCCGGTACCCGGAACCTGGGACAGCTCCGGGGCGGCGGGCACCTGCGACGGGTAGGTCTTGGCGCACTCGGGACGGAAATCGATCACCTTCTGGCACACCGCGTCCGTGTCGCGGTGGATGGGGAATTCGGTGCTCATCACGACACCGCCTCTCCGGTGTCACGGCCACCGGGCGCGGCCTGGTGGATGCGATCAGAGGCACCGCCGGAGATCAGCGACAGACCGGGCCGAGAACCCGGAACCGTGCTGGTGGTGCCGAATGCCTCGGCGAGGGTGGCCACGCGGATCGACGGGCCTTCCACACCCGCTGCGGCGCGGGCGGCATCAGCGATCACGGTGCGGATCTCGCCGTTGCGGCAGTAGTAGATGAGCTTGTCGCAGTCGGCTTTCGCCGCTGCCTGCTTGGCTTTGGCGACCGCGATCCGGGCGGCGGCGGCGTTCTTCGCGGTCAGCTCGACCTCGACCGCCCACAACCGGCCCTGCTCGTCGTAGTAGCGGCCATCGTGGATGTGCGGGCGCGGCTCACCAGCCCGCACCGGCCCGACCTGGGCGCGCAGCTCCCGCTCGGAGATCCACCGCTCGAGATCCAGCCCGACCAGCGCCAACCGCAGCTCCAGCACGGTGCGCACATGCGCGGCCATCTTCGGTGTCGGCGTCCAGAACTGCGTGCTCAGACCCGTCAGGCCCTCCGTCGCCGACCGGGTCGGGAATACCCACGTCGGTCCCGGCACCGGCCGCAGCTTCAACGCCGAAACCAGCCTGGTTTCCCGCCACTTCGCCACGTGCCGGTACGCGCTCGACATCTGTACACCCAGCATCTGGGCGACCACATCCAGTGGCGCCCCGTACATGAACGCCAGAATCGTCAACACGGTCATCGGCACCGGACCGATCCGATATGCCGTCATCTATCGCTCCCATCCATCACGGTCACGGCCACGGCCGTTGACCAGCCCCGCGAACGCATGACCCGCAATCGGGGCCCGCGCAGTCGGGGTTGTTGTCGAATCGGCCCACGCCGGGCCGGGGTCATTGATCTGCTCGAACTCGCCGCGAGCAATGCCGTGCCGCTCCGCGGCGCGCAGCTGCCGCTCCCTCGTGGCCTTCGCCAGCGCCTCAAGCTGGGCGGGCGTCGCTTCCCGCTTCGCCGCGGCGAGGTTGATGTCGTAGAGGTAGGCGGTCAACGGCTCCCGCGACCGGCGCGGACGCTGCACCTTGCCCGCGATGTCCTGCCCATTCGGGCGCAGACCCTGAGCAGCCAGCTGCCGACGCGTACGGAGATGCGAAGGCGCGCAACGCCAGTCGTAAACCGGGATGCTGTCCTGCGGCTCGATCGTCGTCATCGACCGGCCACCATCGCTGCCAGGATCGACCGCACGGCATCGACCGGCATCGACCACAAATCCCGACCGGTGTGGGGGGCGCTCCCGATCCGTTCCCGCGTAACCGTGTCGAAGATCAGCACACCGCGATCCACGCGCGGTTCGAGCTCGCGGCGGCTCACCGCTGCCACCCCGCCGGAGTCGGAACCGGCTGAACCGGAACACGATTCACGTGCACGCAGTCGGTACGAGTGACCTCATCCGCGCGGCAGATATTCGGCGACGGCACATAGGACTGCTGATCGATCCACGCCGCCGAGCAGCCAGCCATCGCGACCAGCACACCCAACGCCAGCAGTACGACACGCACCTGCAACGGCAACGCTCCGAACATGCTCGCGCCCGCACGGGCCACAGCGGCGTCCGTCTTCACGACCGGGCCGATCATCGCTGGAACCTTCGCCGCCGCAACGGTCCGTTACGGTGCACCAGCACGCGCCACATGACCACACAGAACGCCGCGGGCAGCAGCCACCCGAATACCAAGCTCGGGGCACTGGCCAGCGCGAAAATACTGGTCAGGGCCGCTATCAAGACAAGAGTGGACTTCACGGGACCACCTCCCCGAATGTTTGGACAGAACAAAGCATGGATGTATTGTTACGTCCAAACATCAGCCAAGTCAAGGATTTGGACAGAACAAAAAAGGAGGGAAGTCGGGTGCCTACTCCGAACCCGAGGTGGCGCGAAATTGCCGCTGACCTGCGGCGGCGCGTGGACACCGGTGAATGGCCGCCTGGGGAGACGCTGCCGTCGATGCGAGAACTCGCGAGCCATTACGCCGCGAACAGTCATGCGACGGTGAACCGTGCGATCATGCACTTGATCGGTGAGGGAATCCTGATCACAGACCCGTTGGCACCACGCCGTGGAGTCCGGGTCCGAGCCCGGCCCCGATTGGTTCGTGCCATAGACGCACACTTCGCAGGCGACGGCGCAGACCGCACCTTCGAAGCCAGCACCGGCGCCGACGACGTCGACGTCCAAATCACCTACACCAGGCAAGCTCCCACGGATGTCGCCGAAATGCTGGGAAACGAACCGGTGCTTGTCCGGACGTTCCGATATCTGATCCAGGGCACCCCGCACCAGATCATGCGGAGCTGGATGCCCGAGTCCGTCGCCAATCGGGCGGGCCTGCGTAGCCCGGACGACGAAGTGCCGGGAAAGAGCACCAACACTTGGCTGACCGAGGCCGGCGTGCAACTGAAGCACGTTGTGCTGACCATCGAGTCACGATTGCCGACAGAAGAAGAGGCTCGTGATCTGGCGATGCCAACAGCGCTGCCGGTCATGGTCCGGAACCGCACCGTGTACGACACAGACTTGGTAGCCGCTGAGACCTCGACAACGATCGTCGTCGCCGACCAGATCGTCTATCGCGCCGAATTCGATCTGAACTGACTGGAGACTCATGCTTATCTCGGTGATCACACCCGCGTACCAACCGCGGGCGGACTACCTCGCAGCGGCGTACGACTCGCTTTGCGCTCAGCAGCTGCCGCGCGGATGGGAGTGGGAGTGGTTGGTACAACTCGACGGCGAAGGCGACTTGCCGCTGCCCGCGCGTGCCCTCGCTGATGCACGAGTGCACGCTGCTGCCGGACCCCATGGCGGGCCGGGAACAGCACGGAATCTTGCTCTCGAGCGGGCATCGGGTGTGCTGATCCGCAATCTGGACGCTGATGACGTTCTGACACCGACAGCGTTGGCGGATAGCATCGACGTCCTTTCCGAGAATCCCGATGTGGGATGGACGGCTTGTCGAGCCTTGGATCTATTCGACAACGGCGAGTTGGTCGCCTTCGAAGGCGACCCGCCGGAAGGCCGTCTCCAGCGTGGGCACGTCTATCGGTACTGGCGCAGCCATGACTGGCTCCTCGACGTACACCCGACGACGCTATGCATTCGCCGCGAGCTGCTCGTCGCGGTGGGCGGTTGGATGGCGTTGCCAGTGAGCGAGGACACCGGGATGTTGCTTGCCATCAGCACGTTGACCGATGGGTGGTTCATCAGATCGGTTGGGCTGCATTACCGACAGCATCCTGGGCAGATCACTCGTGTTGTTCGGGATCCAGCGGACAAGCAGCAGAGACGAAATCTCCTTGTGGAACGGGTCGAAGCCATGATGACGCTCGCTGCGGCACTCAACCGCGCGGCCTAGTTCAACATCGGATCCAGCGGGCGAATTGGCTGCCATCCTCAGCGAAAAGGACGTGGGAGCAATGCATTGCGGTGTCGGTTACCCTCGCCGATACCGCAATGCGATCCGATGAACCGCCTACCAGAACTGGCGATGTCGTTAAACACAACTCGTCCAACTCGCCGGCGCTGATCAGCTGACCGAGCAAGGTCGGGCCGCCTTCACACAGAATTCGCGTCAAACCGCGCTGAACCAGTGCTGCAAGGAGTGCGGATGCGTCTGGGGCGCCAGCGTCCAGCTCGATCACATCACCGCCCGCATCCCTCAACGCTTGCTTGGCCTCAACTGGTGCATCCGCTGAAGTGAGGATTACTGGCGGAACGACTGTGTCGGTGAACAACGGCGAATGCGGGTCGAGTTTGGCCCGGCCCGAGACGACAGCCAACGGCGGCACTGGCGCCAGGCCAAGCCTGAGTCGCCATTCTCGGATTTCGGAGTTCACCCGCAGGCCGGTATACCCTTCGACCCGAACAGTGCCCGCGCCAACAAGAACCACATCGGCAAGATTGCGCAGCAAGGTCAGAATGTGCTGGTCATCACGGGTGGTGAGGCCGCCAACGCGGCCGTCCACGGTGACAGCACCATCGATACTCGCTACGAAGTTCGCCCGCACCCACACCCGCCTGTCAACCGGGTAGGCGTACAACTCCGCGAGCTCCGCGTCAGAAAGATCAGCGAAGCGCAAGAGTCGCGGCATGCTGACAGCATCAGCGGTCAACAGGAATCTCGATCCAGCGAGTGAAGGTATCGGCCAAGTCGGGGGCGCCGCTGGACCGCAGGTGCTCACTCAGCCGATTCCGGCCAGCGCGCACGGCGGCAGTGACCGCCGCTTCCGTTTCAAACGGTCCAGCTGCTACGGACGCCACGTTGTAGACCGCCCGCCAATTCTCGCCGTGGGGTGGCCCAACCACATGCGCGGCGGCTAGTCGCTCGATCTCGGGCGGGATTTCGAGCCCTCGTGAGCGCGCCGCCGCGATGACTGCCTCTGGGGCGACATGTTCACTGTCCAGGTCCATCACTGGATCCAGGCGCAGACCGTCATCCATGGTGAAGCGATAGCCGGCTGGCGAACTATCATTCAGCCAGTCCAGAGCACGTTGAGCCACAGTCTCCAGCACCTCAACGAGTTCGGGCTCAGGCACGGTACAAGTGCCCACCGGGAGGCTCTCCGGCATGTACACGACTTCGGCACGCATCAATGCGCGGGTTTCCGCTGGCGTTTCTGCCTGCCCGCCCCATCGGCGCTTGCGCACGATATGAATAACATCGAGCAGCATTTCGTCGCGTGTCAGAACCCGTCCCACCTGGCCAGGTTGCCCGCGTTGGGCCGCGGGCATCGTCCAGCGGCCGACGTGCCATCTGGAAAGCGGGACTGCGGGACCAGCGGTCATAGCGGCCAGCCTATCCAAGCGAAAGGCCGGCCTCGCGGATCGCCGAGATCCGCTGATGGACTGCTGCCCACAGCTCCGTTTGCAGGCGCGGCCAGTCGTCCTGTCGAGTCGTCTGTGCACCGTGCTGGCGATACAGCCAGGTCACGGGCGCAACCCAGCCTGGAGTAAGAGCCGCCAAGGCGGCGAACAACATACTGTCTTCCCATCTCGGGTTGGCTGCCCAACCACCGAGTGCTCGCACGGTGGCGGTACGCATAGTCAGTCCTGGGCACGCGATCGGCACCATGTCGTGTTCTCGGATGAACTGTTCGACCACACCGATCTCGATCCGGCCGGGCCCGATCAGTGGCGCGAACGGCAGCCGAGTTCCGTTCGGAAGCAGGTCGTCTGCTTGGGCCGATACCCAGTGCACGTCAGGGTGCGCAGCGAAGGCGTCGATCGCGACATGCAGCGCATCAGGGAGTAGAAGGTCGTCCGAGTCGAGCGAGTGCAGCAGCTCTCCGGAAACGCGAGTCAGTGCGAGGTTGCGGGTCGCCGCAATGCCCAGTTGTTCCCCATTCGGCGCATACCGAGCGAAGTGGTACCGGCTCACCACGTCAGCAAGGTGCGGTGTTGGGCCATCCTCCTGAACAATCCACTCCAGTTCCCACTCGGGAGGAAGTTCCTGCTTCGCCAGACTGTCACCAGCATGAACAAGAAGATCTGCTCGACCACCATGCACTGCGGTGATCACGGACAGCATCGGCACCGCGTCAGGCTACTGGCTGACCCAGTTCACCGCGGTCGCAGCCGCCACACTCATTTCGGTGTTGCTTCATGGCCTGCGCGGCCATGCGTCCGGCGGGCTTCCTTCATCTCGGCTTCGTAGATATGGCGACGTCCGGCGAGCAGCTCGTCGCGGGCGGCGCGCTCGATGCGGCGGAACAGGTCGTAGTAGCCGTCGTCGTACTCCTCGACAACCTGGAATGTCCATCGCCCCGGAAGGACGTTGCGCCCGATCAGCTCGGTGGATATCCGCTCGGCGAGCTCCAAGTGCCCCGCTTCGCGGAAGAGTTCCACCGCTCGATCAAGGGCAAGATCGGCACCACCGGTTAGCTGGTGGAACGCGTACAAATGCCCGCGGGCCCGCTCAGTCGTTTCCAGTGCTTCCGATAGTTTCCCGACCGCCGCAACTGTGGTGTCGTCAGCGTCATCAGGGCGCCGGTGCCGACCCGCTGGACCATCATTGCCATCACGCCGACTATCTGTCATGCGCTGAGGCTATCGCTGCACTTACGTCCTGGTGTGGCACTCCCCAGACATGTCGAGAATCCCAACTGCAAAGTATCCATATGGATCAATAGGCCGGAGTATTCAATAATACGCATATGCGTATTTCTCTATATGTCCGCACTTGCTGTGGGTGTAGCCATGCCGACCCTGAATTACCTGATTAGGCTAAGTCGGCGTGTCGTACTTAATCACGGAGGGGTCAGGGTGCAGACTGCGTGACTATGACGGCAGATGAGGACTGGGAGTCGGACGTATGGACGCTCCCATTTCCTTTCGAGGAGCACTGGCGGCCACAACGGCCGTACGCGAGCCGATCGAAGTCCGGAGGG
>NZ_JADLQX010000288.1 GCF_015477605.1 Nocardia amamiensis | reverse complement strand
CGGCGGCGCGCTTGTCCGGACTGACGGTCTGCCCGGCCTTCACCGCGATGTAGTACCAGCCCGCGACCGACTGGGTGACGAGTTCGCCGCCCTCCTCCCGGTTCGCGTAGCGGACGGGCACGGTCGCCAGCTGCTTACCGGACGGCAGCAACTGCTCGGAGCCGGTGTAGGCGCCGGTGTCGGACTCGATCTCGGCGCGGTACGGCGAATAGAGCACGGTCTCCACATTGGAGGTGTGTTCGCTGCCGCGGCCCGGGGTCGCACCGAACCGCACCCGGTAGGCCAG
>NZ_JADLQX010000287.1 GCF_015477605.1 Nocardia amamiensis | reverse complement strand
ATGCCCCCCAGGCCCCCTTTTTCGTTTTCTTGTTCGAGACAACGGGCAAAGCATTGGCATGAAAATGATGACACACTGCGATGGCAAGCGCATCGGTAGCATCAAAGAACTGTGGGTCCAGTTGCTGATTCAACAGATGCCCAACCATATGCGCCACCTGATCTTTTGTGGCATTACCATTGCCCGTCACTGACTGTTTGATTCGGCGAGGGGCGTATTCGACAATCGGAATGTTGCGGGAGAGAGCTGCGGCCATCACCACACCCTGGGCCCGACCCAGTTTTAAC
>NZ_JADLQX010000286.1 GCF_015477605.1 Nocardia amamiensis | reverse complement strand
CGGAACATCCGTTGACCGGCCCGAGGGCGTTGCACATCGAGCGCGGCACCCCACAAGGCGCGTATTTCGGGACAGCCGGCCCACCGGACAGGGCCGAAAACGCAAACCGGCCCGCCCCTTTCGGGACGGGCCAGGCGATTAACGCCTCGCTTATTTTGTCTGGAACTCCGCCTCTGCAGCGGCAAAGCGCTGCTGCGCTTCTGCTGATGGCTCACGGCCCATCAGCGTGAACACCACAATGGCGATGCTGGCGAAAATGAAGCCCGGGATGATTTCATACAGTCCCAG
>NZ_JADLQX010000285.1 GCF_015477605.1 Nocardia amamiensis | reverse complement strand
GACCAGGGACGGGAGTGCGGGCACGACGGCTCCGGGGAACGGAGGTGGACCGCGCGGGCGAGGGCCGCGGCGCGGTCGGCGGGTGTCGTCAGTGCCTCATGTCGGGCGCGACGCTACCCCGGGCCGCGCCGCCGCCGCCAGCGGTTTTCAGCGCCAGCCGTAGCGCGAGCGCAGCTCGCCGGCGACCCGGTCGAACCGGGCCCGGTCCAGCACCGCACCCTCCCGGCGGATGCCGTGCTCCTCCACCTCCAGCACCCGGTCGAGCCGGATGTAGGAGTCGCGGCCCTC
>NZ_JADLQX010000002.1 GCF_015477605.1 Nocardia amamiensis | reverse complement strand
GGTGAGCAGCCTCAACCTTGTACTCGGCCGTAAACGACCGACGCTTGCGAGGAGGCATAACGAACATCCTTACCAGCAGAACCAACGATCCTGCTAACTCGGTGTCCACTCCTCGGGGTGAACCTCAGATGACGCATACGCCAAGCGCAGCCTCGGTGACCTGTTCCAGGCGCGGGGTGATCTCACCGAAGCCGAAACCTGGTACCACCGCGCCCTCGACACCGATCCCGACTACGCGTACGCCATGGTCAAACTCGGCGGCCTGTTCCTGGCGCAGGGTGATCTCACCGAAGCCGAAACCTGGTACCGCCGCGCCCTCGACACCGACACCGACACCGACACCGACACCGACACCGACACCGCATACATTCTGGGTAGACTCAGCCGCTTGCTTGAGAAATGGGGGGAACTCGACGACGCCGAAAGTTGAAGTGCTTGGCAACAGGAGAGTGTCGAGAATCGTTCGGTTCTTGGGCACTCCTGCGCCTCGGCGTGGTGGTGTTCGGAAGGCCAGGTCACCCGCGCCGGTTATGTGTCGATCGACATTGTCGAAAGGTACAACCGTCCAACAACTGTGTTGACTCGTTGTCGTACAGCCGTGGCGACACGTATCCCAACACCCCGTTTCGCGACCGCATCCGGATCCTGACGTCCTTGCAGGCCCACTGGGCGGATGCCGAGCGGTCCGTCGGTTGGCCGGATTGGGTTGTGGTCCGGCGCCCGCTAGGACGGCAGGGCGAACAGGGGTGATGAAGGCGGCGCTGATTGTGAGTGCCACGCTCAGGGCGCTGCCCAGGAGGATGGCCACACGATGCTCGCGCCGTCGATCCGGAGGGGGATGCCAGCCAACGGTCCGACGATGACAGAGACAGCGATGCCCAGGCAGATGGGCAAGACGACGGCACGCCGCGGCTGCGGCTGTACGTGCGCAAGACCAAAGGCTGGGGGACGAAACCAGGAGCGCGGTGGATTAACTAGCCAGGAAGCGATCAGCCGATAGGCAGCTACTCAGCACCGCGAATACCTCCGGACATGACACTGGGCCCGCCGACGCTCGGCGGGCCCAGCTTGCATTCCTGATATCAAAGCGACGGCATTACGGCCCATCACCGTTTCTCGGCTACTCGTCGTTCGGTGAGGTGGTGTGGGCCTGCGCTGCCGCAAGAGTGCGGGTGACGGTGGACGAGCTGACCTCGACACGCTCGGCAATCCGGGCGTGCGACCAACCTTCCTCATGTCGTAACCGCAGGATCGCGGCGACCGTGTCGGGGTCACGGCGCCCGGCAGGGTCGGCACTGCACACCCGCTGCGCCACCGTCACCCACCGGTCGGTGCGCTTCGGTGCACTTGTGGATTCGTAGTACACAGGGGCCTCGATCTTCGTCTGATGCGCACCGTCCAACTCCGGTGTCGCCCGGTGGGCGCTCAGCTCGGTAGAGGTCGACCGGGTTTCGGTGTGGATCTCGCGCACCGAGACGGTGCGTACTGGTTCAGGCTGGTGCGCTAGTTCTGGTTCGGGGCGCACGGTCGGTGCGGTGTGGTGCTCACGGCCGATCATGTGCGCCAGCGCAGCCCCCATGCCCAGCACGGCAACCGGCAGGCACGCTACGAGGACGGTGACCGGCCACGGCGCGGAGGTGACCCCAGCGGCCTTCATCAGGTGGTAGGCGACCTGCCCGACCGCGCCGAGGATGAGGCTGCCGAAGGCTGACCACTTCGCGTAGCTGCGGGTTCGGTCCGAACGGATCCGCCCCGACAGCCACACATACAGCGCATACGAAGCGTAGGTCTCCATCCCGATCGGCAGCGTGATCGCCGAATTGATCTCCAGACCGTCAGCAATACCGGGCAACGGGCGGACCGGGCCGAATCCGGTCAACTGCCCAAGCCCGACCCAACCGGACCAGATCGCCACGAACGCGGGCAATGCGAGCAGCAGAACCGGCCACGCCCGCAGCGGGTTTGCGGTGGCGCGCGCACCGGGTTGTGCATTGGTTGGTGCGCTGTGGTGCGCAGCGTCGTTGCTGCGCACCGCCTCCGCACCGGTCACGTTCTCGATCATGATTCAGGGTTCTCCTCTCAGGTGTGATCGGTGCGGAGGACTCACCGGCTGCGACGTCGGTCGCTGTCGCGGTGACGGTCCTCGGGGTCGCCGGTGTCGGTGAACAGGTCGGTCACGCTGCGCTGCTCGGCGGCCAGGGCGTCGAGCACGCCGTACTCGATGCGGAAATCGGGGTGCTGTCCCAGTTCGGCGCGGTGCTCGTCGAGGAAGCTGTAATAGGCGATCTCGGCGGCGACCTCCCGGTGCCCGAGGTCGGGCAACGGCTTGGTGTCAGGCCAGTCGGGATAGGCCAGGTCCGGATTGTTTGCGGCAGTGGTCGCGGCGAGCATGGCGCGCTCGAGTTCGCTGGCACGCTGGTAGATCTCGCCCGGGTCTGCGTTGGTCATGTCTGTTGTTTCCCTTCGTTTGTGGTCAGTTCAGCGGCTGCGGGTGCGGCCCCGGCTCATGGCCGGGGTGCGAAATCGCTCCTGCTGCTGGTGGGGGCGGTCCAGGTACGGGACCGGTTCGAGGTCAGTCAGGTCGTATCCGGCGTCGAAGTGATCAGCGAGGTCCTTGCCGGAGCGGGCCTGCATCACCCGGACTTCGCCGACGCAGCCAGTGAGGGTTTCGGCGACGCGGGCGGCGTGCCGGTAGCCGGGGCGATCGCGGTCGGCGACCACGATCACACGGGCCGCTCCTGCCAGCCAGCGGGCGTGTTCGTCGGTCCATTTCCCGGCGCCCATCGCGTTGCACGTCGCCAGCTGCCCAGCCCGGTTCGCGCGCTGCACGTCCTTCTCGCCCTCGCACACATACAGCTCACGGCCGGTGTCGAGGGCTTCACGAATGTCGGCGAGCTTCCACGGGATCGACGCGAAACCGTTGTTCTCCCATTCGGTTCCGGTCCACCGCCGCTGGTAGAACGACTTGGCGTGCCCGTGTTCGTGCGGCGTGTGCAGACGCACCACTGCGCCTTCCACCCGGCCGCCCGGCCACCGGTAGACGTAGGTGTCCACCGGTTCCGGCGGTCCGATCTGCGCACCCAGATCCCGCTTCACCGGAAGCGGGAACCGCGCGGCCTGGATCGCCTTCTCCACCGGCGACACCACCCGCACCGGCGGGCGGGCGGCCCGCCCGCCGGCCTCGAAAGGTCGACGGGCGGAGCCCCGCTGGTGGGTGCGTTCGGGCAGGCGGTCGAACATGTCCCGGACCGAAAGACCGATCCGGTCGAGGACTTCCTGGTCGTCGCAGCGTGCCCAGCACCGCACGATCGTCTTGCTCTGCCGCGGGTCATAGCGCACACCCAGCGACGGGTTGTGGTGGTGGCCGTCGCCCTCATGCACCGGGCACAGGTAGTTCGTCCACTGCTGCGGCTCCCGCGGGAACCTGGCCGGACCAACTCGGCGGATCAGGGCGTCGGTCACTACCTGATACGAACGGCCTTGCTGCGGTGTCGGTTCGGTCATCGTTACCGTCCCCGCTCTATCTGGGGCCGCGCGGCGGCGGTGAGGATGCGGGCCTGCTCGATACTGCGCCGCTGCACCCCGTCCAACCCGCCAGCGCCCGGCGAGGCGAGCATCCGCCGCATGGTGCTGGGTGAACGCGACCACATGTCATGCACGTCGTTCAGGTACTTCCACTCCCCCGGATGCGGGCCGTTGCGCCACCCGCGGTCGATCGCCTGCGACTGGGCGTACAAGCTGTGGACCTCGGCCTCGCTGGCGCCCGGCCGGTCCCGCAACCGGGACAGCCGGTCGACTTCGGTGAACGCTTCGCGCATCGCTTCTTCGTGCTCGATGTGCATGCTCACCGCCCCCGCTCGATCTGTCCGCGGCCCGATCGGGGCGTGGGCTGCTGGGAGGTGGCGCGGTCGGTGTAGCGGCGGGCGGCGTCGCGGACTTTCTCGCTATTTCGACCGGCCAGTTGCCCGGCCTGGCGCAGACTGCGGTGCTGCAGGTCGGTGACCCCTTCGCCGCCGTTGTGGTCGATGTTGTCGAGGATCCGGAACATGGTGTCTGGCGCCTGCCGCCAGTCCTCGTAGGCGTCGGACAGGTAGCGCCAGTGCTCGGCATGCGGGCCGGACTCCCAGCGGCCAGCCAGCTCATGCTGTCGCACGTCGATGAGCTGGATCTCGTATTCGGTGACCGACGGCCGAAACATCTGCCGCTCAAGCTCGGCGTAGGTGGTGAAATCGGCGCGCATCGCTTCCTCGTGCTCGCGTTCCATCTCAGCGGCTCCTTCCGATTCGCCGGTGCTGCTGTTGTTGCTGGATGTGGTCGCGTTCTGTGTGGCGGCGCTGTTCGATCTCGCGGGCCTGGATGATGCTGCGCTGCTGGACATCTGAGAAACCGTCGTGTGCGGGCTCGTGGCCGGCTTCGATGTCGGCGAGCTTGCGCTGCATCTCCTGCGGGTGCAGGTACCAGTTGGTGCAGGCGTCGCGGAGATACACCCAGTGCTCCCGATAGGGGCCCTCGACCCACCGGTCCCCGATCGCGGCATACGCCTCGATCCGCTGCTGGAACTCCGCGTGAGTGCACTGCCCGGCGCGGAAATCCTGGAAGGCTCCGGCATTGATCCGCTCAGCAGTGTCGAAATCGGCGCGCATTGCTTCCTCATGCTCGCGCTGCATCACCGGCTCCTCTCGATACCGTTGCGGCCCTGACCATTCCGACCCGGACGCGGCCACGACTGGGTGTCCGGACCGGCCTGCTCGTGGCCGGTCCCGACGTCGCGCAGGTAGCTGGCGCGCTTGCCCACCGGACCGGTGTCGCCGGACTGCCGACCCGATTCCGTGGTCGGCTCGGATTTGCCGCCGTTACCGTTGCTGCGCTGGCGGTTGCCGTAGCGCTGCTGCTCGGGCGTGAACTGGACGAGTTTGCGCACCGCTTCGTCGCGTTGCTGCTTGAACTGGTCACGCTCGGCGATCAACTGCTCGACACCCGGCCGGTCCCGCAACTCGCCGATCTCGGACGCCAACCGCAGGTTGCGGTTCTTCAACGCCTCGATATGCCCTTCAGCGGAATCGAGCTTGCGACGCATCTCATTTCGGTCGGCGGTGACAGAGTCGAGACCGCGCTGCAGCATCCCCACCCGTGAGCCGAGCCGGTCGCGATCAGCGATCATGTCTTGGAGCTGGCGCTCGACCTCGGCCAACCGGTCGTGGTCTGGGCGGGGCTGCTCGGGAGGTGGGTCGGTGCGGTCGCCCCCACGCAGACGCTCGTCGAGTTCCCGCACACCGGTGACCTCGGCGTTCCGGCTCGGGGCCCGGTCACGCCACTGCATGACCTCGTCGGCGACGAATTCCGGATTGCCCTGGCCCGAATAGAACCGGCGCCGGCCATCGCTATCAGTGGTGGTGACCGACAGGCTCACTCCAGGTCCCCAGTAGGTGCCCTTGACACGACCGGCCGCCCACACCGCGGCTTCGGGCTCGGTGGCGTGCAACCCGACCGGCTCGTCGTGCTGGTGTGTGCCGTACCGCGAGGTGATGGTCGTACGGTAGAGGGAGTTCACGGGGGCGTCGTTGAACTCCTGGGTGATCTGCTGATTCGACAGTCCCGCCTGCACGGCGTCGGACGCGGCACGTTGCCGCATCGCATGACGCTGCTGCGACCACCGAGCAGCGTCGCCGTCGATCTCGGCGCGGCGGATCTGCTGGATCGCTTCGGCCTGCTCCGGCGTCGGCGCTCGCCGCTGCTCGCGCGGCGGGTTGTGGGTCCGTTGCTCGCGGATGGTGCGGGCGACTTGCGCGCGGTAGCGCAACGCGTCGATGCCGCGGACCTTGTGCGCCTTGTGGAACAACCGGCCCGGCTCGAACTGCGGGAATGTGGTGGCCGCGTCCAGCCCGTCGAGGGCGATGCCCTGTTCGGTTTTGGTCAGCCGGTCATTGGCCACGATGCGGGCGCGCAGGTCGTTCGCGTGCCGGGTCAGCGATTGCGCGTCGCGGTAGCGGCGTTCGTGGTCCACGCTCGGGTTGTGCGCGCGTTCGGCGACCGCGAGGGCGTGGGCGCGGTAGCGGTCGACTATCCCCTGTGTCCACACCAACTGGTGCTTGCGGGCGGTTTCCTCGGCGCGGCGCTGTTCACGCAACGCCAAACTGATCTGCTTGCGCACCTTCCGCCGCTCCAACCAGTTGGTGGCTTGGGCGTGCAACCGGAGCATGTGGGTGAGGGAGTGGCCGAACTTGCGGGCCTCGGCGATCAACTCGTCTTCGACGCTGCGGTCAGACATGGTGATGGATTCCTTTCTCGGATAGGGGTTATCGGGAGCGGTCGGGACGCTGGCGGCGCTTGGCGGCGGTGAGGCGCTGGTCGCGCACCTCGGCGGCGGTGTCGGTGAGTTTGAGCCGGTTGGAGTAGCGGCGGGCGCCGCCGATCGTGTCGGCGGTCGCGCTCAGGGCCGCGTCGGCGGCGACCAGCGCGGTGATCACCCGCTCGGTGGCCTGCTGTGGGTCGATCGGCTCACCGAGCGAATCGACGGCGATCGACTCGGGCGCGCACTGGAGTTCGCTGAACTGCCACTGCATCGTCAGCAGGTCGCGGCGCACCTGCTCGATGCGCTCTTCGAACTCCCACAGCTGCCGGTCCAGCTCGCACGGAATCGGCAGGATCGGGTCGTTCATGTTCTCGGACATGGGGATTCCTCTCACTGGTCGGGCTACAGGGACGGCGCCGCCGAACTGGCAGGCTGGTTTTCCGGCTCGGTGTCGCGGCGGTTGGCCAGGCCGCGCACGATCGCGGTGATGGCGGTGGCGATGACGGCGAATGCCGTGCTGACACCGTTGATGGCGCTGCCGATGACGTCGGGGATGCTGGGGCGCAGGGCGGCGTTCCACCACAGGTAGGCCAGCCACGCCGTGCCGTAGACGGCGAGCGGGCCGGTGACGGTCCACGGCTGTTCCCAGGTGGCGAGCACGGTTGCGGTGACCACAACAGCGGAGCCGCCCGCCGCGACGCGTGCCGCCCGCCGGCGGGCTGCGCGCCCGGCCGCGGCGAACACCTCCGGATCGAGCGGCTTATCGCAGTCCGGGTCGGTGCTGGTGGTGGTGGCGTCGGTCTTCACCAGGCGCAGCGTCGGCCGTGGCTGTGGCGCCGCCGATTCGAAGTCCTGAGTGTCAGGTGGGGCGCAGGCCAGGACGTCGGCGAGGTAGTCCTCGATCTCCTCGGCGAGGATCTCGGCCTGATCCCGCTCGCTGGCGGGCCTGCGGCCCTCGTCGGGGTCTTCGCTGTTGTGGTCGTTGTTGTCACGGATCATGCGCATAGGTGTTGCCTCTCAATCGAATTGGGGTTGCGGGAAGGGTCAGGCGACGGCTGTGTCGCCGGTGGTCTGCGGCTTGCCGCTCGTTTTGGCCTTTGCGGCGGCTTCGGCGGCGGGGGTGCCCGGCAGCGGGGTGAGTTCGGTGGGTTTGACTTGCACGACGTGGCCCCATTGGGCGCGGCGGCCGCGGCCGTAGACGAATTCGCCGGTGTCGAGCTGCCGCAGCACGTCCGGGCTGATCAGCCATTTCTCGCCGATCGAGACCTGGCCTTCGTCGCCGGTGCGCTGCCCCTTGATCAGATGGCGGCTTGGCAGCATGCCGTGCACGGACCCGAGGTGTTCGCACAGGTCGCCGGCGTTCTCGTTGTAGCCGAGGATCAACCCACCCGCGCATGCCTTCAGCAGCCGCTTCAGGCTCCACTCATCCCGGGCCAGACCTTCCTGGGACTGGGCGGCGAACAGCAACGCCACACCCTGGGAACGGCCCCGCTCACACACATCGACCAAGCCGATCGAGCCTTGTTCGGTGGTGGTCGCGGAAACCTCGTCGATGATCACCGTCACCGAACGCCGCTGGTCCTTGGCGGTGCGCCCAGCGCGCAGCATGACCATGCGCAGGATCGCGGCGACCTGAGCGCGGGCGGCGTCCTTGTCCAACCCGGGCACGGTCACATACAGCACGTCGAGGTCGTCGAGGTCCTTACCGCCGTCGAACACCATGCGCCCGTGCTGGTCCTGCAACAGATCGAACAAGTTCGACGCTTTGATCAGGGCGTCATCCAGTTGCGGCACCTTCTCCGCCTGCAACGCGGCGATCATCCGCTTCACATCCGGAGCACCGCCCCAAAGGTCGAGCAGCACATCGGCGTTCAACCGCTCCAAGAACTCCGCCGACGAGCGCGGCGGCCCCACCGGCGCGTTGACCACGAGCGAGACGATGCGGCGGCGCATCTCATCGAAATGCTGGCCCTCGCTGGTGGTGGCCTGACCGGCATTCAGCAGGTCACCGACCACGCCCCACATGTCGCGGGCGGACAGGGGTTTCCACAGCTCCAGCCGGTCCCCACCCGGGCGCACGATCGCGATGCGAGCGGGGTCGATGCCCCTTCTTTGGGCGATGTCGCGGATCTCGCGGCCGAGTTCTTCGTCGTCCAGGCCGCCTTTGCAGGAGATGAGCACCTGCAGCGGGCGCGGGTGCTTGGCCCGCATGCCGGGCACGTCTTTCCACTGCTGCCAGCGGGTCCACTCGTATTCGAGCATCCCGGCGAAATAGCGTTTGATCAGCTCGGTTTTGCCGCCACCGGTGGTGGCGACGGCGGCGAGGTGGCGGCGGGCTTGCTTGTGCGGGATCACCATCCACTGCTGGTGTCGCGCGGTCAGCTCCTGCCACAACCCTGGGGTCTTCGCGGTGGCGCGGTTGGCCAACGGACCCAGCACGATCCCGTCCGCTGTGGTGTAGGGCGCACCCAGCCGTGCGGCCCTCGCCGCCCGCGCGAACTGGCGGGCCAGCATCGCGTCCTTCACCCGCTCCGTGCGCCCCAAGCTCTTGAGCCCCACGGTGTGGGTCTTGTGCACGAACTTCGCCCACACATAGGTGGCGGTCAACGCCGCGAACGCAACACCGAGGGCGAGCATCATCCGCAGCCCCGACCAGTCACCATCGGCGAGCTGGCTGGCACCGGACCACAAGAGGGAGGCGGGGGTGGTCCAGGAACCGCCGGCCAGCGCCGACGTGGCGGGCAGCAGCAGGGAGGCAATGGCGAAGTTCCGCAGCCGGTGCGGCGCCAGCGGCCACCGCGCCGCGACCGCAACGATCATGACCAGCATGGCCACGATCACCAGACCGCACACCGTGGCTGTGGCCGCGAAGTCACCGACCGCCGAAAAGTCGGGGAGGTCGATGCCGTCGAGCTGGCGGATCGGCGGCTTCTCGGGGTGAATCTCGATGGACGGCGGCGGGTCCTGCACGACCGTCGGCGGCGGCCCCTGGCTGATCGAGGGCACAGCCGGGGTGGCGGTGTGCAAAGGGTCGCAGTCGTCGGGAGTGAGGATCGGAGTGCAATTCGGGTTGCTCATGATGCTGCTTCCTGAGTGAGATGAATGAGGTTGCGGCGACGGCGCCGGTTGGGGCTTTGCTGCTTGGCGGCTTCGCGCATCGCGGCGTAGCGGGGCAGGAACTTCGCCCACTCGCTGTCGAAGTCACGGATCACCAGGTCCAGCGCGAGATCACCGAACTCTTTGTCTGGCAACCGCTCCGATGCCGCGGTGACGTTCTTGAACACGGCGGGGGTGCGGCACAGGTACAGCACGCCGACCATCGCTTCCTCGCGGCTGTCGCGGGCGGCGCGGATCGCGCCTCGCAGCGCGATATCCATGTACTCGGGGTCCTTCTTCGACAACTCGACCTCGACCGCCCACCAGCCGTGACGGCCCTTCACCACACCGAGGAACCGGCCGTCGTGCACGTGCGGGCGACCCAACCGCGGCTCGTGCCCGGTGGATACCTCCACCTCGGCGGTCTTGGGCTTGCCGGTGGCGGTCGCGTCGACCCGATGCCGCAATACGCGCTCGGACACCCACAGCTGCGGGTCGGAACCGACGAGCATGATTCGGGCTTGAGCCACCGCGCGGTAGTGCTCGGCCAACCCCAACGGGGGATGCCAATCGGCGGGACGCCACCCGAGGTAACGAGCGGCGGTCACCCGCGTCGGGACCACCCACTTCTCCCCGGCCTGCACGTCTTCCAGCTCGTAGATGCGGCCCTCGGCGTGCAGCCGCTTGGCAAGGCTGTAGACGTGGTTGCGTTCCATGCCCAGAAACCAGCCCAGCACGTCCAACTGCATGCCGTGCATGTCCACCAACCCGCGCAACGCTTGGGTCTTGCGCGGCGTCGACCGGCTCACCCGCTCACCGCGCAGAAGGTCCTGAACGGTGGTGCGCGGCAACCCGACCCGCCGCGCGATCTCGGCTTGGCTGACCTCCCGGGCCCGCAGCGCGGCGACCTCACCGAGGACCTGTTCGACCTGCCGCGCCCGGACACCGAGCGTGCGGGCGATCTCCTGATACGTCGCGCCGGCGGCACGCAGACCGGCGATGATCTGATCGCGGTAGTCGAACTCCAACCCCGCGTAGCGATCCGGCCGCGCCGCCGTCTTCGTGTTGTGGTTCATCGGGTTCGCTCCCTTCGATCGATAGGGGCCGCGCGGCGGGCGGCGATATCGCGACGCGCCTGGACCGCGACCTCGCCCATCGCCGCGATCTCCGAATGCCATTGCGACGACTGAGGTCCCGCCTTGTCCGCTTCCGCGCGGTCGCGGACGACGGTGCGGGCCGTGACCCCCAGTTGCTCGGCGACCTGATCGGCCGACAGCCCCTGTGCGGTCAGCGCCGCTACTTGCTCCCGGCGCGCGTCACGGCGTTCGGTCCTGCTCGGCGGCGTCCAGCGCCCCCGCTGCGGGCGACCGCGCGGGTCGTCCAGGGCGGTTTCGTCCCACTCGAACGGCAACGCCCACTTCCGCTTCCGGCCGTAGTCCCGGGCCCGCTGCGACGGACCCGGCGTCAGCTGCAACCGGTCGAACAATGCCTTGATCGCCCGCTCCCGCTCCGCGGAGATCGTCTGACCGGTGTGGCCGACCGGCAGACGGCGCTGCACCAACGCCGCGAACGTCGCGTGACTGGGATCGATCCCCAGCTCCCTCGCCAGATGCGATTGCGGGTAACCGAACGCCACCAGCGCCTGCACCCGCCGGCGGGCGCCAGTGATCGGCACCCGCGCGTTGCCGTCGGCGACGTCCGCGACGCGCTCCGGGACCTCGACAGCGAGGAGTGCGCGTTCGATATCGGCGCTGATGCGTTCGGTGCCGGCGCGGGTGACGTTCACGACCGTCGCCTTGGAGACCCCGGCCAACGCCGCCACATGCGCCTTCCGCAACCCCGCACCCAGCAACCGCTCGACATGCGCCCGCGCCTCACCCGCCTCGACGCGCGGCTGCCACCGGCCGTAGGCCATCTGACGACGCCGCAACCGGTTGTAGGCAGGCGAACACAACCCCCGACCCTCAGACCCAGGGCCGCCGCACCCGCACGGGCACACCGGAAACCGGCCCGCCGCGCTCATCGGCTCCGCTCCCGACCCTCACGGTTGCGACCAGCCGACCCGCGGCGCGCGGCGATATCCGCCCGAGCCTGCAAGATGAACTCCCGCATCTCCGTCGCATCGATGCCACGGCGCTCACACGCATTGACCGAGCGCTGCCAGCGCGCCAGCTGCAACGCCTCCAACTGCGCCTCCGATGAGACACGCTTCGGCACCGCGTTTTCCGCGTCGTACAGGTGCGCCTTCAGCGGACCCCGCGAACCGCCCCGCGCCCGCAGCACCTGCGCCTCGTACTCACGACTCGGGCTCTTACCCTCCCGGGCGAGCTGGCGGCGGGTCCGCAGATGCTGCGGCGCCAAACCCCACGGCCAGGTCGGAATACCGAACCGCTTACCATCCGGATCGTGAAAACGGCTGCTCATCGCGACCGCCCCGGACGCTGCGTACGCCGCTGCTCGGCATCACGTTCGGCGACACGGGCTCGGATCTGGGCCGCCACCTCCGGGCCGTGCCGGTAATCCAGCAGCCGATCCCAGACCGCGCGTTGCTCGGCATGGACCTGCTTGAGCGAGTCGGTCTGTGCGATGCGCGACCTCTCGAACGCGATGCCGGTCCAGTCCTTCGCCCGCGAAGACTCGACAGCGCCGTCGAGCATGTCGCTCAACACGCCAAGAGCGGTGTCCAGGCGCTGGAACTCCGCCTCCAACTCCGCGTGCTCGCGGCGACGCTCGTTCTCGGTGCTCATCGCGTCACCACCTGCGGCGACAGCTGTTCACGTGGCACACACGACCCCGCCGGCTCCGGCGGAACCCCGGCATCCACCGGACGGCAGACATTCGGCGACGGCACGTAGTCCTGCTGATCGATCCAGGCCGCCGTGCAACCACCCATCGCGACGAGCAGCAGCACAGCGAACGCAGCGACCCGCACCATCGGCGGTAACAGCCCCAACGGGGCGTACACCGCACCGACCCCGGTGAACTCCGGACCGGCCATCGAATGCAACGGGTTGTGACCACCACGGCGGTCGAAATGGGTGACCGTGTACCCCCGAACAGGCGGGTCCTGCCGCCACGACGCCGTCACCGCGACCGCCCCCGCTCAACCCGCGACCGGTCGACCTGCTCACGCTCCGGCTGCGGATACTCACGCACCTTCGCCGCCAGACCGCGCACGTATCGCAGCCCGTACTTCAGCGTCCTGGCCATGTCGTCTGCCGCGGAACCAAGACCCTCCGCCGTGTACTTGACGTTGAGCTCGCCGTACTCGTCGCACGCCCACGGCGTATTGCCCGGCTTGTCGTACCGGCCCGCGAACGGCTCCAACGCCCGGTAGCGGGCCTGCAACGCAATCGCCCGCAGCCGCAACAACTCCTGCTCACGGATGACCGCGTCCAACTCGTCCAACAGGTCAGCCGGATCGTGCAACGGCTCGTTGACGCTCATCGCCGAACCCCCCACCGCCGCGACACACGCCAGAACGCCACCGCGCCCAGCAGCATCACCGTGAACCCGACTACTTCCGGGTGGGTAAGCGTCAGGAACCCGACCGACACCGCGGCCACAGCGAAACCGAATGTCCGGGCGCGCATCACAACTCACCGCCCTTGTGGTTCTGACCCCGACGACGGCGAGCCTGCGCCGACTTCAGCGCGAGCCGGATGTAGTGCGCCTTCCGAGCCTGCGCCGAGCGGTAGGCGCGCTCCTCAGGACTGAGCAGCCCATCTGGATCAACCAGGCGATCGAACTTCACCAGCAGCGCATCGCGTGCCTTTGCAGTCCGCGCCGCGCGATTCTCGGTCCGCGACCAGGATTCGTGCGCGGCAATCCGCGCACGGAGAGTGCGGTCACTTGGCGTAGTGCTCATTCGGCACCACCGCCGACAGCAGTGGACGCGTCGGCCGGCTGAACGAGTGCAAGCACCGCAGTGCGACGAACCCGCCATCGACGTCCGTTGACCAGCCACCCCTGTAGATCGCCCGCCTTGATCCAGTTCTTGATGGTCTTGGCGTCGACGTCGACAAGCGACGCCGCAGTTCTAACGGTGATGAGGTCTTCGGGGACCTGGATAGAAGGGAGATTGAGCGTCATCGAGAGTCCTCCTGGGAAATCCGGAAACTTCTTCCAGGACAGGGTCTCTCGGCACAAAGACCTAAAAAAGGCCAAAATATAGGTCACTGATAGGCCAAATCATGGCCCTTTCTGATGCAACGGCCGCACGGCAGCACTAGACTGTCCTCATGTCAACCGCAGGTAACGCAGCACTTCGCGCAGCCAGGCAGGCTCTCGGTATCCGGTCTCAAGCGGCTTTGGCGAAGGCGCTGACTGACACAGCCCGTGAGATCGGACTGCGAGCCGAGGTTGCTCCCCGGACAGTGCGTAGATGGGAGTCAGCAGAGCCGCCGTGGCCTCACCACGACCATGTATCGGCCCTTGAGGCACTATTTCGCCGCCCGATCACTGAGCTTGGATTCGCTCCCCCATGGGCGGACGAACGGCCAACCACTGATCGCAACGGAGCCCTGTCCGAGCCGCGTTTCCCAGCTGGTCAACGGCTCCACAACGCGGCAGGGCATCAGCTTCCGCCTTCTGTTGCAACAGATTTCACGACGGTCACCGTCTCGCATCGCCACTTGTATTGGTCCATCCCGGCGGCGCGACTGCATCGGCTCGTTGCTGAGCATGCACGGCTCGGAATCGACCTGCTGCCGCAGGTACCTGGCGCCGCAAAAGAAGTCCTTGCCCGCGCCGTTTCAGAATCGAATCTGCTTGCTGGCAGGCTGGAGTTCTTCGACCTTCAGCAACCAGAGGCAGCGCACACAAGTCTCGTCCTAGCCCTCCAAGCAGCACATGAGGCGTCCGACTCGCAGCTCGGCGCCGCGGCACTGGCGCACATGGCGTTCGCGCCGGCTTTCTCTGGCGATGCGGCGCGCGCAGAGGAGGCGCGTGAACGGGTCCGGGCTGCCCGGGCGTTCGCTCGACGGGGCGGCGCAAACGCCGAATTCACGGCATGGCTCGACGCCGTTGAGGCTGAGGTTGAAACCCGATTTGGAGATACACGACGCGCACTAGCACTGATTCACCACGCGGAAGAGGCGTACAGGGGCCACAGCGCTGATACCGATCCGTCTCCATCGTGGATGGATTGGTTCTCGCCGACACGACTGGCTGGATTCAAAGGCAACACGCTGCTCACTGCAGGGCGTGGCCGTGAAGCACGCGAGACGTTGGTAGCGGTCATCGGCGATCTGCCTCCTGAAGAGGTCAAACAGAAGCCGATCTACCTGGCCGATGCCGCGGCTGCTTGCGTTCTGGAGAAGAACCCGGAGGCCGCGTGCAGCTTGCTCGAGGAAGCACTCGATCTTCTCGCACGAAACTGGTATGCCACCGCCCTTGATCGCATCAAGGCCGTGCGGCAGTCACTTCGTCAGTGGGACTCGCTGCCCGCGGTCCGAGCACTGGACGAGCGTCTGTACGACTGGCACACCACGGTGAACTCGCTGATCAGTTAGTTCAGGCGGACCCGTTTTCAGTAGCAACGATCCCAGCAAGTTCCGTAAGGTCGCTGATCTGCCAGTCTGACAGCTCAGCGACCTCCTTCTTGTCTCGATGAATCCAGCCCCAAGGGCCTCGGCGGACGTACGCGGTACGCATGCCGACTGCCTTCGCCGGTGCAACATCGTTGTCGATCCGATCGCCGACATAGATGATTTCTTCCGCCGGTCGCCCGGCAGCCTCGATCACCCTCACGAAGAACTCGGGGTCGGGCTTCTGGACACCCCAGTCATCGGAAGTTGCAATGAAATCAGTGGGCAGGTCAAGCTGCCGGAGCAGCGTTCCCGCCCGGACCGTCTGGTTTCCGACGACACCAACCCACACGCCCATCTTCTGGAGCTTGCTGAGGGCGGGTCGCACATCCGCGTACAGGTCGTCTTCACCGAACCACTCAGGCTGGCCCGCGGCGGCCCGGGCCTCCCTCTGCTCAGTGAGATCGAAGCCTGGACGAAACACCTGGAAAGTCTCGCGGTAGTCAAGTCCGGACGCGATCACGGCACCGAAAACCGCTGCGAACGTGTGACGCGGCACGCCAAGCCAGTCGGCCCAAGTGCCATACTCCCGCGTCTCATCCACCAGGGTTTCACCGACATCGAAGACGACCGCAGAAATCACGCCCGTCAGGGTACCGCGGTCCGCCTGCCATCCGGTCTGCGGGAGCGGTGCAGCAAGAACCGGAGCAAGATGCAAGCTCCCGTTCAAGCCGGATCAAGCTCACTCCAAGATATCGGCGGCTACAGCGTTCAGTGGTAACGCCGGTCTTCCCTGGAGATGCACAGCGTTCACACGCTCGTAGTCCGCGACTACCTGGACTGAGACAGATTCTGGAATGAGCCGCAGAACAGCTGTTCTGCGGCTCATTCCGCATTTCTCGCCGACCACGAGAAGGAACGGCGGCGTTTCCGCTCGGCCGTCCACACCCGTCGGCTTACCGCCGCCGCGCCAGCAGGCGCCGTGCATCGTCGTCTGATCAGGAGATCGCGGGCTCGGGACGCGCGCGGCGTTGCAGCAACCCCACCATCGGCTCGACCACTCGTGCCGCGATCGGGCCGAGCACCGCCATCAGCAGCACATAGGTCGACGCGAGTGCGGTGAGCTGCCCGTCCATCGCACCCGCGCCCACCGCCAATCCCGCGATGACGATGGAGAATTCGCCTCGTGCCACCAGCGCCGCGCCCGCCCTGGCCCGGCCCATCCGGCGGATGCCCTGCCTGGCCGCGGCCCACCAGCCGGTGGCCACCTTCGTGGCCAGCGTGACCACCGCCAGCGCGATCGCCCAGCCCAGCACCGGCGGAATCGCCCGCGGATCGGTATTGAGTCCGAACGCCACGAAGAAGATCGCCGCGAACAGGTCGCGCAGCGGTTCGAGAAGCCTCGCCGCCTCGTACGCCGTCGACCCCGAGATCGCGATACCCAGCAGGAACGCGCCGACCGCCGCCGACACGCTCAACGCTGAGGAGACGCCCGCCACCAGCAGCGCCCCGCCGAGCAACGTCAGCAGGAACACTTCACGGTCCGCGCTGTCGACGATCGCCGAGACGTGGCGGCCGTACCGCAGCGCCACCAGGAGTACCAGGGTGATCGTCACCAGCGCCACTCCCAGTGCGCGCATTCCGCTCATCCAGCTCAGCCCGGCCAGCACCGTGGTCAGGATCGGCAGGTACACCGCCATCGCCAGATCCTCGAACACCAGGATGGACAAGATCACCGGCGTCTCGCGGTTGCCGAGGCGGCCGAGATCGTCGAGGACTTTCGCCACGATGCCCGAGGAGGAGATGTAGGTGACGCCCGCCATGGTGATCGCGCCGGTGAAACCCCAGCCCAGCATCAGGGCCACCACCGCGCCGGGCGTCGCGTTGACGGCGATGTCGACGATTCCGGCGGCCCAGGAGCGGCGCAGTCCGGTGACCAGTTCCGTGGCGGTGTACTCCAGCCCGAGCAGCAATAGCAGCAGCACCACGCCGATTTCTCCGGCGATATGGCCGAATTCGTAGGCCGAATGGAGTTCGATGACACCGCCCTGCCCGAAGGCGACACCGCCGATCAGGTACAGCGGGATCGGTGACATACCGACTCGGCCCGCGACGCGACCCAGCATGCCGAGGGCGAAGAGAACCGCTCCGAGCTCGATCAGGGCGAGCGCGGTGTCCGTCACGTGCTCAGCCGTGCGTCAAGATCTTCGCGGCGGCATCGAGACCCTCCGGGGTGCCGACGACCACGAGCAGGTCGCCCGCGGTGAAGGTGAAATCGGGACCGGGCGAGGGATGCAGCTGTCCCGCCCGCATGACCGCGACGATGGAGACCTTGGTGCGGGTGCGCATCTGGGTCTCGCCGAGGGTGCGCCCGTCGTAGGGCGACTCATCGGCGATCGGTAGCTGCCGGGTGGTGATCCCGGGCAGGTCGCGGTGGTCGTCGTTGAGCTTGGCGACCAGCTGGGGCGCGCCGAGCAGATTGGCCAGCACCGCCGCCTCGTCGGTGGTCAGCGGGATCTGCGCGGCGCAGGCATCCGGATCCTCGAGCTTGGAGACGATCAGGTCGATATCACCGTCGCGGTGGGCGACCACGCCGATTCGGCGACCGGAGCGCACTTCGAAGTCCTTGCGGACACCGATGCCGGGTAGTGCGGTGACGTCGACGTTCACGCCCTCCAGATTAGCCGGATGTCGCAGCCGTTGAACCGTTCCGTCATCACTTCGGCCGATGGCGCGTCGTGTGCCCTGTGCTGTGATGGAGCCGTGCGGCGGTGGTCGGAGATACCCGAGAGAACGCGGGACGCGCTCGGCGCGGTGATCGTGTTCGCCGGCGGCACCGCGCTGTATCTCACCGGCTTGTCCACGATGACCGAGCGTGGCACGCAGCTGTCGCTGTGGGTGCGGTTCGGCGTGCTGCTGGCGGTGTGCCTGGGGACGTTCTTCCGGCGCCGGAATCCGATGGCGGCCATGCTCGGTGGACTGGTTCCCCTGCTGGTGGACGCCTGGCTCGGCGCGACGCTGCCGGTGTGGCTCGTCTACGCCGACCTGATCTATTCCGCCGTGCTCTACGCCGGGCGCCGGGCCTCGCGGACCACGACGCTGTGCTGGTCGGTGTTCTCCGCCCTGATGGTGATCCTCACCCTGGCGCTGACCGCCGACCCGCGTGCGGTCGCGCTGGCGCTGGTGGCGGTGTTCAGTTTCGTGGCGACGCCGCTCTGGTGGGCGAACTCGGTGCGCACGCACAAAGAGATCGCGGCTGCCGAGCGCACACGCGCGCAGGCGTTGACCCTGGTCGCCGAACTCGACCGGCGCGCGGCCGTCGCCGACGAGCGCACCACGATGGCACGCGACCTGCACGACGTGATCGCCGGTCATCTGTCGGCCATCGCCATCCAGTCCGAGGCGGCGTTGCGGAGGCTCGCCCGCGGCGACGGCGACCCCGCGGTCGCCGGAATCCTGCGATCCATCCGTTCCAACAGTGTCGGCGCGCTGCAGGAGATGCGCACCATGATCGGTCTGCTGCACAGCGACGGGGCCGAGGAGGTAGCCGCGCCCCGCAGGCTGGCCCAGCTATCGATCCTCGTGGACGCGGCACGTGCGGCGGGGATCTCGGTGCGGGTGCACGAAGCGCTCGACGGCGCGGCGCTGCCGAGCGCCGTCGACCAGGCCGCCTACCGGATCGTTCAGGAGGCGTTGACCAACGCGATGAAACACGCTCCGGGACAGGAGGTCTCGATCGATGTGCGCGCCGCGGACGAAGTGTTGAGCGTGACGATCCGCAACCCGGCCGTCTCGGTGCGGCCGCACCATGCGGCGGCGCAGGCCGGGCACCGCGGACTGGTGAACATGCGCGAGCGTGCTGCGGCGCTCGGCGGAAGTCTTCGTGTGGGGATGGATTCCGGCTGCTGGGAAGTGCTGGCCCGCTTGCCGTTCGGCTCCCCGAGCGCGTCATGACGATCCGGGTGGTGATCGCCGACGACCACGCGGCGATCCGCGCGGGACTGCGGATGATCCTGGACGTCGAGGACGACATCGAGGTGGTCGGCGAGGCCGCCGACGGCGATATCGCGATCGCGCAGGCCACCGCGCTGCGGCCGCAGGTCGTGCTGATGGACGTGCGGATGCCCGGGATGGACGGGATCGCAGCGACCGAGCGGATCACCGCCGACAGTTCGGCCAGGGTACTCATTCTGACCACGTTCGACCTGGACGAGTACGTCTTTCGCGCGCTGCGCGCCGGCGCGTCGGGGTTCGTGCTGAAGTCCGCGTCGGGGAACTCGCTGGTCGAGGCGGTGCGCTCGGTCGCCGCAGGTGACGGCGTACTGGCCCCGGAAGTGACAAAGTCTGTGATCTCGGCATTCGCCGCGTCGAATCAGGCTGTGTCGCAATCCGTCCCGGCCGGGCTGGAGGAGCTCACCGAGCGGGAACGCGAAGTGCTCCACTGCCTCGGCGACGGTCTGTCCAACGCGCAGATCGCGGCCAGGCTGTTCATCGGCGAGACAACGGTCAAGACGCACGTCTCGCGGGTGCTGATGAAACTCGGTGTGCGGTCACGGGTTCAGGCCGCGATCCTCGCTCGGGAGATCCGCGACCGGTGATCACCCGGCGAGCGGGGCGAATGTCCCGTCCACGCCGGGCAGGTACTCCTCGACCGCGGTGACCGCCACCAGCGGCAGCGGCCCGTACAGATGAGGGAAGAGCATCGACTCCGGGTCGCTCGGCACGCCCGGCTCCCATTTGATCGGCGAGCCCACCCGGCCGGGGTCGATGCGCAGCAGCACCAGATCGCGTCGTCCCGCGAACAACCGGTTCGCGGGCAGGTGTACCTGCCCCGGCGCCGAGAGGTGGATGAACCCCGCCGCACCGAGCGAGGGCGCGCGATACTCCCCGATTTGCCGGGCGGAAAGCCACTCCGCCGAAGTGCATAGATGAACCAGCGTGTGAGTGTCGTAGGTCACGGGTAATCTCCGGGTGGACAACTGGATCGGCCGATCGAGGATGTGATGGAGTGCACATCGACAACCTGACCTGTGGCGTTCGCCCGTAGCGAAATCCCAGGTCGTGTTATCGAAAACACACTGAATCATTCGCGGGAACAAAGTCCCCCGTCCCGAACGTCTGACAGAGTAGTCATACCCCTGCTGGGAAGTAGCGGTAGCGAGCTCGTGGTGAGTGACCACGGGCCCCACACCAGGTGAACGGTCGACGGGACCGGGAGCCAGGACGGAGGAGTCATGCCAGGAACCCTGACAAGCACCCCACTGACCGCGGTCGATCGTTGCGACCGTTGCGGGGCGGCGGCGCGAGTGCGCGCCGTACTTCCCGCGGGTGGAGAGTTGCTCTTCTGCCAGCACCACGCGAACGAACACATGGATCGGCTGCGTGAGCTCGACGCCGTGATCGACACGGAGTCCGCTCCCGCGCTCTGATCGCTCCTCGCGTCCTGACACAACAGCATCGGACAACAGAACACCGTCAACCATCGGCAGCGGGCGACCCACAGGTCGCCCGCTGCTGGCGTGTCCGGCGCCCGGTCAGCGCGCAGGCACCGCGCCGAGGATGCCGTCCAGCAGCCTGGCCAGCCCGTAGTCGAACGCGCCGTCCGGGTCGGCGGGCGCCTGGTACAACTCGCCCACCGTCGCGCCCACCCGCGATGCCAGCGGGAACTCACTCGGCGGCATGACCTCCGTGAGCAGCGGACCATGCACCTCCCACCAGCGTGTATCGCTCATCCTGCGGGTCTCGCGGGCGGCGGCGACCGCCATGCGCGCGTTGCCGGTCGCGAACTCCGACAGCACGGCGATCACCCGATCCATCGCCACGTCCGGCAGGCCGATCCCCTCGATCGCGGCGAGCTGCCGTTCGTAGCGGCGCATCCGTCCCGGACCGAGCACCAGCCGCCACGGGGGCACCTCGAGCAGCCAGGGGTGCGCGATCAGTTCCGCCCGAACCTGGCGGGCCAGCGTCGCCATGCGCTCGCGCGGGGGGAGTTCACCCGCAATGGGTGCGTCCTCGTCTGCCACCGCGTCGACCATGAGGAGCGTGAGCGCCTCTTTGCTCGGCACATACGTGTAGAGACTCATCGGCCGTAGCCCCAGCTCCGCCGCGACCGCGCGAATGGAGACCTTCTCGTAGCCCTCTCGGTCCGCCAGTGCGACCGCTGCCGCGACCACCGCGTCGACGCTGACGGTCTGCTTGGGGCCGCGTCCCGCGGGACGCGCGGGACGCGCGTGCCGCCACAGCAGTGTCATCACCTGTTTCGCCTGTTCGACGGAGATCTCCTCGCTCACGACTGCGCCTCGCCGGCGCTCGGCTCCCTCGTGCGCGAGTTCGCTCTGCGTCTCCGATTCCCTCACTGACGCGCGCTCACGACCGGCGCTCGGCTCCGTCGTGCGCGAGGGCGCGCTGTGTTCTCGGTTCACTCGCTGACGCTCGCTCACGGCACTCCTCGGAACAAATCCAGTACGGTGTACGTTGTCACGATACTCCGTACACTATACGTTGATTTGAGGAGTGCGCTCTGTCCAGCACACACGCCACATACCTGCCGGATCGGCACATGTTCGCCCTGTGGACGTGGGCGGGAAGGGGTACCGGACCGGCCCCGCGCGGCTCTGGCGACCGCGAGACACTCGCGCTGGTGCTTCCCGCCGGTGCCGACGGCGCGCTCGAGGTCACCGACGTCGACGCCGCGCTGCTGGGCCCGGACGATTTCGCGGATCTGACGGTCGAGCACCCGGGACATTCGATCCTGCTCTGGCAGGACATCCTGCGCACCGCCCGCACCGAGCCGGTCCCGGAAGCGCCCGACGACCCCGAACTGCCGACAGCCGCGCATGCCGTGCCGGATGCGTCCGGCACCTCGGTCGTGTCGGCGCAGCGCGCGCTGCGGGTATTGCGTGACACCGAGGCCGTGGCGGCGGACCTGCGCGCAACGCTGAAGGCGCAGCTGCGGCCCTACCAGGCACGCGGGGTGGGCTGGTTGCGCGAAACCGTGGACACACACGGTGGCGCGGTGCTCGCCGACGAGATGGGCCTCGGCAAAACCGTGCAGACCATCGGTTTCTTGCTCGACCGTGCCGAGGCGGGGCCGCAACTCGTAGTCTGTCCGACCTCGCTGGTCGGCAACTGGGCGCACGAGATCGGCCGGTTCGCGCCGGGCCTACGCGTGATCGCGTGGCGCGGCGGCGAGATCGCGGCCGACGCGGCGACGGTCGTCGTCACCGGGTATCCCACCATGCGGCTGCATGGACGCCTGTTGACCGGACAGCGCTGGGCGACGGCCGTATTCGACGAGGCGCAGGCGGTGAAGAATCCGCGCACCCAGGTCGCGAAGGCGGCGCGGGCGATCGACGCGGCCGCGACGGTCGCGCTGACCGGCACACCCGTGGAGAACCACCTCGACGAGCTGTGGGCGCTGCTGAACCTGGTGACGCCACAGTTGTTCGGGCACCGCACCCAGTTCCGGCGGCGATTCGTGCGGCCGATCCAGGACGGTTCAGCGACCGCGGCGGCGCGGTTGCGCGACACCATCGAACCGGTCGTGCTGGCGCGCAAGAAGAGTCAGGTCGCTGCGGCGCTGCCCGCGAAGATCCACAGCGACCTGCTCTGCGACCTCACCACCGAGCAGGAGCGGCTCTACGATCAGCTGCTCGCCCAGGCCGTCGACGACGGATTCGGTGCGGGCATCGAGCGCCACGGCCGCGTGCTCGCCGCACTGACCTCGCTCAAGCAGGTGTGCAACCATCCCGGGCTGGTCACCGGTGAGCTGCGCGAGCTGGCCGGCCGATCCGGAAAACTCGACCTGTGCACCGACATCCTGGCCACCAATCTCGATACCGCCAGCCCCACCTTGGTGTTCACCCAGTACCGCGGCACCGGTGAGCTGCTCGTGCGCCATGTCGCCGAGCAGTTCGGGGTGACGGCGCCGTTCTTCCACGGCGGGCTGAACCAGGCCGAACGCGCCGAGATCGTGTCCCGGTTCCAGGCCGAGGACGGGCCGCCGATACTGGTGCTGAGCCTGCGCGCGGCGGGCACCGGGCTCACCCTGACCCGCGCCGCCGATGTCATCCACTTCGACCGCTGGTGGAACCCGGCGGTGGAGGCCCAAGCCTCCGACCGCGCCCACCGGATCGGCCAGACCCGCACCGTCACCGTCACCACACTCACCTCGGCCACGACCGTGGAGGAGCACATCGCGGGCATGCACGACCGCAAGGCGGCCCTGACCGACCTCGGCGACGCACCCGGCATCGCGGCTCTCGCCGCGCTCGGCGACGAACAGCTCATCGAGATCCTGCGCCGCAAAAGGGAGAACTGATGGCGGACAACGAATTCGGCTATACCGCCTGGGGCATGGACTGGGTGCGCCTCGCCGAGCCGCTGCGCCAGACCCGACCCGATCCCCTGCTCCCGCGCGCCCGCAGCATCGCACGCAACAGCGGCGTGCAGGTCACCGTCGAGGGACGGGTCGTGCGGGCCACCATTCACCGTGGCGGTCAGGCCTCACTGACCCACCTGGAAGTGGCGCCGCTGACCAGGGCGACGATCACGGCCATCGCCGCGATCGTGCCGGACCCGTCCGTGCTGACCGACGACATGCATCGCGCGATCGCGGCGGCGGGAATCCCGCTCGCCCCGGTCCTGGCGGGCACCGACTGCTCCTGCACGGCACGATCGGTGCGGTGCGTGCACGTTCTCGCCGTCTATTACGAGATGGCGCGCAAGGTCGACGAGAACCCACGGCTCGCCCTGGAGATCCAGGGCTATTTCGCTGCGAGCCCGCAGGATTCGGACGAGTCGGCGCCACCAGCGCGATGGACGCCGATCAGCGCGCTCGATCCGTCGCGGTTCTTCACGACGGCGCCGGCCTGAGCGACCGGGGCCAGGTCGGTTCCGGGGGTGGTCAGCGTGTCGCCAGAGCGGTATTTCGCCGGGTGATCAGGCGTTGGTACCGCTGTCCACGGTGAGGAACGCGCCGGTGATGCTGCGCCCGGACGGACCGGCCAGGAAAGCCACCGTGGCGGCGATGTCGTCGGCGGTGCCGAAGCGGCCCAGCGCGGTCAACTCGCGCTGCTGTGGGGCGTGGTCGCCGTCCTCGGGGTTCATGTCGGTGTCGGTGGAGCCCGGTTGCACGAGATTCACCGTGATCGCGCGCGGGCCGAGTTCGCGGGCCAGCGCCTTGGTGAAGCCGTTGAGCGCGGACTTGCTCAGGTTGTAGAGCGTCAAGCCGTCGAAGGGCGCGTGCTCGGCCAGGTTGGTGCCGATACTGATGATCCGGCCGCCCTCGGTCATGTACGCGACCGCCGCCTGCGCGCCGACGAACGCCGCGCGCGCGTGCACGTGCAGCGCGTTGTCGATCTCCGCGACGGTGAACTCTTCGAATGGCTTGGCCGGGAAGATTCCCGCGTTGTTGACCAGGATGTCCAGCCCGCCGAGCTCCGACGCGGCCCGGTCGACTGCGGCACGCACCGCGGTGGCGTCGGCACTGTCGGCCTGGATCGCGATGGCTCGGCGCCCGAGCGCCTGGAGCTCGCCGGCCACCGTTTTCGCCGGCCCCTCGGCGTGCTGGTAGGTCAGCGCGACATCCGCACCCGCCGCGGCGAGGCTACGTGCGATCGCCGCGCCGATTCCGCGGCTGCCGCCGGTCACCAGCGCGACCTTGCCCATGAGGTCCGACATCAGTGCTCCTCTAATTCTGTGTCAATCAGTACATAATTAGCCAAACGGATCGGCCCTCCGGTGTCAATAGGTATATTTAACGATCGACACAGAAAGGTTCCGTCATGGCCGAACGGGGACGACCGCGCGCCTTCGACCGCGCCGAGGCGTTGCGCCGTGCCATGGAGGTGTTCTGGGAACACGGCTACGAGGGCTCCTCGATGAGCGATCTCACCGCCGCGATGGGCATCAACTCGCCGAGCCTGTACGCCGCCTTCGGCGGCAAGGAGTCACTGTTCCGCGAGGCCGTCGAACTCTACGGACGGACCGACGGCCGCTACACCGATCGTGCGCTGCGCGAAGAGCCGACCGCCCGCGGCAGCATAGAGGCGATGTTGCGGGACAACGCCGTGGCCTACACCGAGCGCGACAAGCCGCACGGCTGCATGGTCGTGCTCGCCGGCTCCACCTACACCACGCGCAACGCGAACATCCGCGACTTCCTGATCGGCAAACGCCGCGAGACCACCGAGGACATCCGTCGGCGCCTCGATCGCGGTATGGCCGACGGCGATCTGCCCACGGGCACCGACACGGCAGCCCTGGCGGCTTTCTACGCCACGGTCCTCTACGGCCTGTCCATCCAGGCGCGGGACGGCGCTTCGCCGGCCGAACTCACCGCGTCCATCGACTGCGCCATGGCCGCCTGGCCCGTTCCCGCCTGACCCGGATTTCCCCGCCGCACCGCTACTTCCGGCGTAGTGCCGCGATGCGATCGCCGAGTTGCTCCGCGGTGGCCAGCGCGGTCGGCGGACCGCCGCACTCGCGCCGCAGCTCGCCGTGGATCACGCCGTGCGGTTTGCCGGTGCGATGGTGATGCATCGCCACCAGGCTGTTGAGCTCGCGGCGCAGCTCACCGAGCCGGTCGGCCGTGGCGACCCGTTCCGCCGCGCTGGCCACCTGCGGACCCGGCTCCGGTGCGGGCGCGGCCGCACCGCGCTCAGCGACCTGCCTGGCCTGCCGCTCACGCAGCAGCGCGCGCATCTGCTCGGCGTCGAGCAGACCCGGGATGCCCAGGTAGTCCGCTTCCTCGTCGCTGCCGGCGAAGGTGGCGGTACCGAACGAGGAGCCGTCGTAGATCACCTGGTCGAGTTCGGCGTCGGCGGCCAGCGCGACGAAGGACTTGTCCTTCTCGCCGGGCTCGTCCTTCTGCTTGGCGGCCTCGATCAGCAGGTCGTCGTCGAGTCCGTTCTGCTCCCGGTGCGGCTTGCCGATGACATGGTCGCGCTGCAACTCCAACTGGGCGGCCAGATCCAGCAGGACCGGCACCGACGGCAGGAACACGGTCGCGGTCTCGCCGGGCTTACGCGCACGCACGAAGCGACCGATCGCCTGCGCGAAGTACAGCGGCGTCGCGGCGCTGGTGGCGTACACACCCACGGCCAGGCGCGGCACGTCCACACCTTCCGACACCATGCGCACCGCGACCATCCACGGCTGGGTGCTGTTGCTGAACTCCGCGATCCGGTTCGACGAGGACGGGTCGTCGGAGAGCACCAGGGCCGGTTTCTCGCCCGAGATGTGTTCCAGCAGTTCGGCGTAATCGCGGGCACGCTCCTGATCGGTGGCGATCACCAGTCCGCCCGCGTCGGGCATGCCGGAAGCGCGCTTCTGACGCAGCCGGATGTCGGCGGCGCGCAGCACGGCCGACATCCAGTCACCCGCAGGATCCAGCGCGGTGCGCCAGGCCCGGGCGGTCTGCTCGGCGTTGAGCGGTTCGCCGAGGCGCGCGGAGTACTCCTCCCCCGCGCTGTCACGCCAGTGCGCTTCACCGGAATAGGCCAGGAAGACCACCGGCCGCACGACGCCGTCGGCGAGTGCCTCGGCGTAGCCGTAGGTGTGGTCGGCGCGGGACTTCGGGAAGCCGGACTCGTCGGGCTCGTAGACGACGAAGGGGATTTGACTGTCGTCGCTGCGGAACGGCGTACCGGTGAGCGCGAGGCGGCGGGTGGCGTCGCCGAACGCCTCGGCTGTCGCCTCACCCCAGCTCTTCGCGTCGCCCGCGTGGTGGATCTCGTCGAGAATGACGAGCGTCCTGCGGTTTTCGGTGCGCACACGGTGCCGGAACGGATGCGCGGCGACCTGCGCGTAGGTGACGACGACGCCGTGGTAGTCCCCCGAGGTGCCTCCGGTCGAGTTGGAGAACCGCGAATCCAAGGCGATCCCGGCACGGGCCGCGGACTGCGCCCACTGATGTTTGAGGTGTTCGGTGGGCGCGACGACGGTGATCTGGTCCACGGTGCGGTCGGCCAGCAGTTCCGCCGCGACGCGCAGCGCGAACGTGGTCTTTCCGGCCCCTGGAGTGGCCACCGCGAGGAAATCCCGCGGTTTGGTGGCCAGATACTTCGTCAGCGCACGCCGCTGCCAGGCACGGAGAGATCCGCCTACGGCGGTACTCGCTGTTTTCGAATCGCCCGGCGCTCCCGCTTCTCCCGCCACAGCGGTGCCACCCGACCCAGTCACGCAGACGACCCTAGCGGCCCGGCACGGCGTGTCGCCAAACCGACGCGAAAGGCGCGACCGGCATCACACGGCCACCAGCCAGGACGCTGGAAGTTCACCCGGTGCGCACCGACACGTCGCACCCGGACCCCGATACGGATCACGCAAGTGCGCGATGCTGTATGCACGATGACCGATCACCGCGCCCTCCCGGGCGATCCGCCACGGACCGACGCACCGTCGGCCCGCACCGCAACGGTGCGCATGCGGACGCGCGCGGGCGCCAGAGCCGCGCACGCGAGCAGGCGCACGGTCGCGCTGGTCGTACGGGTGGCGGAGAAGGCATGGGCGGACTCGATCTTCGCCAAGTCGGCCGCGGCGGCGTTCTGGCAGACGCTCTCGCTGGCGCCCCTGTTGCTCGGTGTGCTCGGCAGCCTCGGTTACGTCGGCGGATGGTTCGGCCCGGACACCGTGCAGATCGTGGAATCCAAGATCATCGCGTTCAGCCAGGAGTTGTTCAGCGCGAGCGTGGTGTCGGACCTCATCGAGCCGACGGTGCAGGACGTCCTCGGGCGAGGCCGTGGCGCGGTGGTCTCGGTGGGTTTCGTGCTGTCGCTGTGGGCCGGCTCGTCGGCGATGGCCACATTCGTCGACGCGATCGTCGAGGCCCATGACCAGCAGGACGCGCGGCACCCGGTGTGGCAGCGCATCTTCGCGCTGTTGCTGTACATGCTGTTCCTGGTGGCGGCGGTGCTCATCCTGCCCTTGGTGGCGCTGGGACCAGCGCTGATCGGGCGGGTGCTGCCCGCGGCGTGGCGGGCGACGGGACTTCAGCTGCTGGATTTCTTCTACTACCCCGGTGCCGGCCTGCTGCTGATCGTCGGGCTCACGACCCTGTACAAGCTGGCGCTGCACACCTCACTGCCGTGGCACCGCCTCTTCGGCGGCGCGCTGGTGGCCGGGGTGTTCTTCATGGCGGCGAGTGAGGTGCTGCGGCGCTACCTGTCCTGGGTCACCAGAACCGGCGTCACCTACGGCGCGCTGGCGACGCCGATCGCGTTCTTGCTGTTCACGTTCTTCCTCGGCTTCGCGGTGATTCTCGGCGCGGAGTTCAACGCGGCCGTGCAGGAGTTCTGGCCTGCCCGCGCGACGCGCATGGAGCAGGTGAAGGAGTGGATCGCCAACCAAGTGCGCGGCGAAAGCGGCGCGAGCACGGAGGCGCTGACCGAGGACGCTGCCGTGACCGACCCGGACGACGCCGGACCCCGCCGCTCCCTGGCCGCGCTCGACCGGCGGGGAGTGTCGTCCCCGGCCCCGGAGTAGAGCCGGGCCTCAGTCGCCCTTGCGTAGGCCGTCGTAGACCTTCTTGCACTCCGGGCACACCGGAGAGCCGGGCTTGGCCGAGCGGGTCACCGGGAAGACCTCTCCGCACAGCGCGACCACGTGGGTGCCCATGACGGCGCTTTCGGCGATCTTGTCCTTCTTCACGTAGTGGAAGAACTTCGGGGTGTCGTCGCCCGTCGTCTCGTCGGTCGTCGTGTCCGGGCGAACCATGGTGTCGGTGCTCACGCATTCCATGATGCCGCATCGCTGGATCAGTGGCCGACCACGGCGGCGCATGCCGCCCCGAGAACGAGAGCGGCCACCAGGAGCCCGGTCTGTGCGTGGACGGACCACTAGTGGAAGACTCGGAGTATGCAGCAGAACGGCGACTCCTCCTCCGCCGACGGCCGCGACCGCCAAGAGCACCCCGACGTGACGATGCCGACGCCGCCCCGCGGTTCCTCCGGATACTTCCCGGGCAGCGACGGCAAGCACCCCGCGCTGATCACCGAGGCGGCCCCTTCGCTCGACGATCAGCACCGCGCGCGGGTGCGCCGGTACACGATCATCATGGCGTTCCGCATCCCTTGCCTGGTCCTCGCCGCGATCGCCTACAGCGCGTTCGGCAATCCGCTGCTGTCCATCCTGATCATCGTGGCGTCCATTCCCCTGCCCTGGATCGCGGTGCTGATCGCCAACGACCGCCCGCCCCGCCGCAAGGACGAGCCCAGCCGCTGGGATCGTCCCCGCACCGCCATCGAGTCCCGCCGGCACAACGCCATCGACGGCTGATCGGGCGCCGCCTGCTGCGGCATCCGGCTGGCTGGTGGCCGGAACTCCACCTGGCTCCCGTCCACGGCGTCTGTCGTGGACGACCGAGGCCGAGCACGAAAACCGATGTCAGGACGGTTGCGGCGCGCGGCGTAGCACCGCCGACATCACCGCGGCCGCTCCGCACAGGGCGCCCGCGAGATACCAGGCCAGGTCGTAGCTGCCCTGGATGTCACGGATGACGCCCGCGCCGGTCGCCGCCATTGCCGCGCCGATCTGGTGGGAGGCGAACACCCAGCCGAAGGCGACGGGGCCGTCGGCGCCGAACAGCTCACGACACAGCACGACTGTCGGCGGAACCGTGGCCACCCAGTCCAGGCCGTAGAAGACGATGAACACCCAGAGGCTCGGCTGCGTGTCCGGGCCCAGCAGCGCGGGCAGGATCAGCAGCGACAAACCGCGCAGCGTGTAGTAACCGATCAGCAGGTAGCGCGGGTCGAGCCGGTCGGTCAGCCAGCCGGACGCGATGGTGCCCGCCACGTCGAAGATGCCGACGAGCGCCAGCAGGCTCGCCGCGGCGGTCGGCGGCATGCCGTGATCGTGCGCCGCGCTGACGAAATGAGTGCCGACCAGGCCGTTGGTCGACGCGCCGCAGACCGCGAACCCTCCTGCCAGCAACCAGAATCCGGGCCTGCGGGCGATCGTGCCGAGCACGATCAGCGCACGCGAGGCGCCACCGGCCGCGGGCACGCGAATCCCGGCGGCGCTGTCCGGCTCGGCCCCATAGGCCCGCACGCCGACGTCGCTCGGGTAGTCGCGAATGAACAGCAGTACCAGCGGCGCCACGGCCAGCGCCGCTCCCGCGACGATCAGCGAGGGCAGCCGCCAGCCGTGCGCGTGCGCCAGCGCGGACACCAGCGGCAGGAAGACCAACTGCCCGGTCGCGCCTGCGGCGGTGAGCACGCCGGTGACCAGGCCGCGCTGGCGCACGAACCACCGGCCGGTGATGGTCGCCACGAAGGGCATCGACATGGAGCCGACCCCGATACCGACCAGCAGGCCCCACGTCAGGATCAGATGCCAGGGCTGGGTCATGAAGACCGTCAGCCCGCTGCCCGCCGCGACCAGCACCAGAGCGCAGGCCACCACGGTGCGGATACCGAAGCGATCCATCAGCGCCGCCGCGAACGGCGAGATCAGCCCGTACAGCAGGAGATTCAGCGAAACGGCCGTGCCGATGGTGCCGTGCGACCAGCCGAACTCCTCGTGCAGCGGGTCGAGCAACACGCTGGGCACCGACCGGAAGGCGGCGGCGCCCAGCAGCGCGATGAAGCCGATACCCGCGACAAGCCATGCCGGATGCAGGCGGGTCCGGGGCGGGAAGTCGACGGGAACCGGGGTCGGCGTCTGCAGTTCGGTCACCCGCTGAGCCTGCCGGAAGGTTGCGTCCGCAACGAGTGGCCCGAACGCCACATACCGTTAAATTCGCGCCATTCGGCGGACGTCGCTATGTGCTCGACAACCTGCGTGCCGGTCCCTAATGTCATCGAAGCCGTCGCCACGACGATCCCACTTCGGTACGTAGCGGGGAACAGACAGGAGTGAACATGATTCGGTGGATCTGGGTCTTCCTGGACCGCCCGGCGCAGCGCTTCGACGACTGCGCGAAGTTCTGGTCCACGGTCACCGGCACCCAGCTCTCTCCGCGACGCGGCACGAACGACGAGTTCCTCACCCTGCTGCCCGACCCGGCGCTGTTCGCCGCCGCGAGCGTCAAGATGCAGGCGGTGACCGGCCTCGCCGGGGTCCATCTCGACCTCGACGTCGACGACATCCCGTCCGCCGTCCGGACCGCGCTCGACCTGGGCGCCGAACTGGTCGCCAACCACCCCGACTACGCCGTGCTGCGCTCCCCCGGTGGCCAGACGTTCTGCCTCACCCCGAGCGGCCGCGCCACCAGCACACCCGCACCGGCCGTGCGGGCACCCGACGGCATGCTGTCGCGCTTGGATCAGGTATGCCTCGACATCGGCCCCGCCGATTACGAGATCGAGACCCGATTCTGGACGTTGTTGACCGGGTGGACATACCGGCCCGGGCGGCTGCCGGAGTTCGCCCGTCTGCGCGCGGAGGAGCAGCTGCCCGCGCATCTGTTGCTGCAGCGTCTCGGCGAAGATCGTCCGACCAGTGCGCACGTGGACCTGGCCGCGGAGGACATCGAGGCCACCGCGGCCTGGCACGAATCGCTCGGCGCGACGGTGGTGCGGCGGCACGAGCACTGGATCGTCCTGAGCGATCCCGGCGACGCGCTGTACTGTGTCACCGCGCGCGACCCGAACGGCGTCTGAATCACCACCCGGTCCGTGCCAGACGGTCGCGGTGGCAGAGTACCGATGTGCCTACGAACCGACCGACCACCACCGGATCGCTGCTGACCGCGCTGTGCCCGGACCTGCGGACCGCCCTGACCAGGGTCGGCTACGACGCCGACACCTTGCTCGAGGTACTCGGCGGCGCGCACGCCGCACTCGGCCGCTCGGAGCCGGTTCCGGTGCGCAGGGCGGCGCGCAAGGCAGGCGAACTCGGCACGCTCATCCGCCTGCTGCTGCTCGGCGACGCGCTGCCCGAGCGGGAGGTCGCCGCCGCGCTCGCGCCGGTGGACCTGGACCACGCCGTGGCCGCCGGACTGCTGGATCGCGACGGCGACGCCGTGCGGGCCGCGCTGGACCTCCGCCCGCTGGACGCGGGCGCGGGCACGCGATGGATTCTGTCCGATCTCGACGACTCGATGCGCCGCCGCACGCTGACCGAGGACCACGTGCTCGGCGTCGGCCACGCCTCGCTCTCGCTCCTGCGCGCCACCCCGACGCGCCCTGTCGGCACGGTGCTCGACCTCGGCACCGGTTGCGGAGTGCAGGCGGTACACGCTGCCTCCTACGCCCGGCACGTCACGGCCACCGATGTCAACGCTCGCGCGCTCTGGCTGGCCGAAGCCACCGCGGCGCTCAACGACCTGGACATCGAATTGGTCGAAGGCTCCTGGTTCGAGCCGGTCGGGGGAAGGCGCTTCGACCAGATCGTGGCCAATCCGCCGTTCGTGGTCGGCCCCGTCCGCGTCGAGCACACCTACCGCGACTCCGGTCTCGCGCTCGACGGAGCAAGTGAGCTGGTGATCTCCCAGGCGGCCGACCTGCTCGCACCCGGCGGCACCGCCGCGATGCTGGCCGCGTGGGTGCACGTCGACGGCGAGGACTGGCGCGAACGAGTCTCCTCGTGGCTGCCCGCCCATGGTGTCGACGCCTGGGTGGTGCAGCGCGATGTCGCCGATCCGGCCCTCTATGTCGGCACCTGGTTGCGCGATGCGGGCCTCGACCCGCGCGATCCAGCCGCGCAAGCCCGTGCGGAGAGCTGGCTGGACGCCTTCGCTTCCGCCGATGTCGATGGCATCGGTTTCGGTTTCGTCTACCTGCGCTCTATCGACGGTCCGGCCGAGCTGCTCGCAGAAGACCTCACGCACGGCTTCGACGACCCGCTCGGCGAGGAGGCCGTTAGGTATTTCGAGCGCTCGGCCTGGCTGCGCGCTGTCGCCGGAGATCAGAATCTCGCCTGGTCGGCACGTTTCGCGGTGGATTCCGCGACCGCGCTCGAGCGCGTGTACCTGCCCGGGCCCGAGGGCTGGGCGCCGGAGATGGCGCGGCTGCACCGGGGCGACGGCCCGCGCTGGCACCACGAAGTGGACGAGACCACGATCTCCCTGCTGGCGGGAATGCGAGCCGACGGCCTGCCGTTGTACCAGCTGGTCGAACTACTGGCGCTCGCCCACGGCTCCGAGGAGGTGACCGCCGAGTTCGCGGCCGACGCGTTGTCCGTCGTCACCGGATTGGTACGTCACGGATTGGTACGGCCCGTATAACCGTACGGCAACTACGCGGCGGCCGGCGCGGGTCCCGGCCAGGGGATCGCTCCGCGGCGCGGTGCTTCTCAGGAACTTCTCAGACGAGAGGGCAGAAAACCGCAGCTCAGAGCGGTTTATGTCAGCCGTAACGGGGAACTTTCTCCGTGTCGGGTCCGTTGATCGGAGTGAGACACCACCGACAGGAGGCAAGTCATGACAAGCCCCGCCACCACTCGTGTGCGCACCAGCGATTCGGACCTCGACGCCCAGAGCCCCGCCGCCGACCTGGTACGTGTGTACCTGAACGGGATCGGCCGTACCGCGCTGCTCACGGCTGCCGACGAGGTCGAGCTGGCCAAGCGCATCGAGGCGGGCCTCTACGCGCAGTATCTGCTGGAAACCGGTAAGCGGCTGTCGGCCAGCCGGAAGCGGGATCTAGCCCTCGTCGTGCGCGAAGGTCAGGCCGCCCGGTCGCATCTGCTCGAAGCCAACCTGCGCCTTGTTGTCTCGCTCGCCAAGCGCTACACCGGCCGCGGAATGCCGCTGCTCGACCTCATCCAGGAAGGCAATCTCGGACTGATCCGGGCCATGGAGAAGTTCGACTACACCAAGGGTTTCAAGTTCTCCACGTACGCCACCTGGTGGATTCGCCAGGCCATCACCCGCGGCATGGCCGACCAGAGCCGCACCATCCGCCTGCCCGTCCACTTGGTCGAGCAGGTGAACAAGCTGGCCAGGATCAAGCGGGAACTGCACCAGCAACTCGGCCGGGAGGCCACCGACGAGGAACTGGCCGTCGAATCGGGCATCCCGGTGGACAAGATCTCCGATCTGCTCGACCACAGCCGCGACCCGGTGAGCCTGGACATGCCGGTCGGCAACGACGAAGAGGCCCCGCTCGGTGATTTCATCGAGGACTCCGAGGCCACTTCGGCCGAGTCCGCGGTCATCGCCGGTCTGCTGCACCACGACGTCCGCAGTGTGCTCGCCACCCTGGATGAGCGCGAACAGCAGGTGATCCGGCTGCGTTTCGGCCTCGACGACGGGCAGCCGCGCACCCTGGACCAGATCGGCAAGCTCTTCGGCCTCTCCCGCGAGCGAGTGCGCCAGATCGAGCGCGAAGTGATGGCGAAGCTGCGCAAGGGCGAGCGGGCCGACCGGCTGCGCGCCTACGCCAGCTGATTCTCCCTGGCGCCGGTAGTTCGCAGACAGCTCCGGCGTTCGGCCCGGTGACCACCGCGAAGGTCACCTTTCCGCGCCGACCGGTGACCGCGCGTGCCTGCCCCCTCCGGGCGTCGCGCGAGCCGGTCGGCGGTCTCGTATTCTTTCCTCCCTCGGCTTGTTGCCGTGCTCAGCTCTGATCCACCGCGATGTCGTACTTGACGGTCTCGCCCTCGACCGAGGTCACGGTCAACGTCACACCCAGGTTGTCGGCGCCTGCGGTTAACGTGCAGCGCATCGTCGTCCCTGTCTTGCCGGTGAGATCGCCGGGACAATCGATCGCATCGGGTTCCTGGCCGACTTTCTGTGTCAGCGTGTCCTTGACCGACTTCTCCAAGTCGGCCTCCGCCACCTTTGCGGTGCCGATGCTGACCGAGCACGCGGTGAGCGCCGCCGCGAGCAGCGACAACAGGGCAAGGATGCGGATCTTCATGGCGAACCGGCCTTTCTTTCGGACGAATCTGGCATCCACAGATCGCGGCAACAGCGATCGCCCGTTATCCGGCACCCGCGACATGGCCTGTGCGAGCCGACGACTCAGGCGCGCCATCGTCCTCGTCGCCGGTGCGCTTGCGCCCGCCCGGCCTGACCGCCTTCAGCCCAGCCGACGCGGACCGGTGTCGAATCGGCTCGGTTCCGGGCCGATCCGGCCGCGCGCGTACAGGATCTCGGCCGAGTTCGGTGACGCCAGTACCGGATCGAAGGACAGTTCTCGCATCTCCGGTAGATCGTCGAAGAGGGCCGAAATGCGCTGGGCGAGTTCGGCGAGGGCGGCTTTGTCGACGCGCGGGCTGGCAGGAGTACCCGACAGCAGCGGGGCGGCGCGCGGCGCGTCGATCAAAGCGGCGGCCTCGTCGGCGGTCAGCGGCAGCGCCCGGTAGGCGCGGTCGCCGAGGAGTTCGATGATCAGGCCGGACAGGCCGAACTCGATCACCGACCCGAAAGACGGGTCATCCTGCACACGCAGGATGCAGCCGACACCCTTGGTGGCCATCTTCTGGATGTGCAGCAGCGGATCCCCGCACAGCTCGGCCAGATCGGTGTACGCCTGCCGCACCGCCTCCGGCCGCCACAGGTCGAGCCGGACTCCGGTGAGATCCGGCCTGCGCCGCCACAGTTCGCCGGTCGCCTTGGCCGCCACCGGGTAGCCGAGTTCCTCCGCGGCGGCGACCGCCTCGTCGGCAGTGCGCACCTCGCGAAACTCCACCACCGAAATGCCGTAGCAGGCAAGCAGTTCCACGGTCTCCAGATCGGTGAGCCAGCGACCGCCCGACCCGGCCATCCAGTCCGCCACCAACTGGCGGGCGCGGTCGCTGTCGATGCCCCGTGGCCGCACCACAGCGGAAACCGGCCTGGTGCGCCATTCGGCGTAACGCCGGACCCGGGCCAGCGCCCGTGCGGCGCGCTCGGGGTCCGGATACGACGGAATCGACCCGTGCACCGCGGTTGCGCCCGCGCCGCGGACGGCGAGCAGGTTCGGAATCCCTTGCTCGGCGACGAACGTGGTGAGAATCGGCTTCTCGGCCTCGGGCACCGCGGCCGCCGCCGCGCGGATGGCGTCCGCGAACCCGGTGGTCGGCAGGGGCACCGGCGGCGCGAAAACGACTATCACGGCATCGATCTCGTCCGATCGCAGGACCGCGACCAGCGCGTCCAGATACGCACCCGGCGTCGCCTGCGGGCCCAGATTCACCGGATCGCCGACCTGGAGACCTTCGCCTTTGGCCGCGTCGACGGCCAGCCAGTTCAGTGCCGTGCTGTTGCCGACCACCGCCAGCCGCTCGCCGCGCGGCAGCGGTTGATAGCCGAGCAGGGCGGCACAGTCGAAGAGCTCGGAGATCGAGTCGACCTGGACGATGCCCGCCTGCGCGAACAGATCCCGCACGATCGAGCGGTCCATGTCACCGGCCTGCTGAGCGACCGAGCGGCCACTGCTCACCGCCACGATCGGTTTCGTCCTGGCCACCCGGCGCGCGATCCGGGAGAACTTGCGCGGATTACCGAAGCTCTCCAGGTACAGCAGCACCACGTCGGTGTCCGGGTCGCTGTCCCAGTACTGCAGCAGGTCGTTGCCGGAGACGTCGGCGCGGTTACCCGCCGAGACGAACGTCGAGAGACCGAGATTGCGCGCCGCGGCCTCGCCGAGGATGGCCGCGCCCAACGGCCCGGATTGACAGAAGAATCCGATCCGCCCACGGCCGGGCAGGACCGGGGCCAGTGTCGCGTTCATGGCCACACTCGGGTCGGTGTTCGCGATGCCGAGCGCGCTCGGTCCGACCACGCGCATGCCGTGGCCGCGGGCGGCGGCGACCAACTCGCGTTCGGCCGCCACGCCGTCCTGGCCGGTTTCGCCGAATCCGGCGGTCAGCACCACGAGTCCCTTGACGCCCTTGGCCATACAGTCGTCCAGCACCGACCCGATCGCGGCGGGCGGCACCGCGACCACGGCGAGATCCACCTCGTCGGGGATCTCCCTGACCGTCGCGTACGCGCGTACGCCACGCACCCACTTCCGGTTGGGGTTCACCGGGAACACCGGTCCCTGGAACACACCGGACAGCAGGTTCGCCAGCACCACGCCGCCGACCCGCCCCGCCGCCGGGGTGGCGCCGATGACCGCGACCGATCGCGGGGCGAGCAGATTGCCCACGCTGCGCGCCTCGGAGGCACGTTCGCGCGAATCGCGGACCGACAGGAGCGCTTCGGTGGGGTCGATGGCGAACTCCAGATGCAGCACCGACCCGTCCCTGCTGCGCTCGATCTGATAGCCCGCGTCCCGGAAGACCGTCACCATCACGGTGTTCTCCGCCAGCACCTCGGCGACGAAGGTTTCGATCTTGTTCTCGGCGGCGGCGCCGGCCAGGTGCTCCAGCAGAATCGAGCCGAGCCCGCGCCCCTGATGCCCGTCCGCCACCACGAACGCGACCTCCGCCGCCCGCGGGCCGACCCGGTCCAGCAATTCGTAGCGGCCCACCGCCACGATCGCCTCGCCCAGTTCCAGCACCAGCCCGACCCGGTCGTGGTAGTCGACATGCGTGGTCCGGTACAGGTCCTTCGGCGAGATCCGCGGGTACGGACCGAAATACCGCAGATACCTGGTGCGATCGGACAGCGCGCTGTGGAACTCCTGCAGGCGATCGGCGTCGTCGGGGGTGATCGGACGCAGCCGCACGACGCCGCCGTCGGAGGCCAGGACGTCGGCGAACCAGTGCTGCGGCGGCGGGGGCGGTACGGCGGCGACGCCGGTGTCGGGGAAGTCAGTCACGAGGGTCCTCCGGGTCGAGGCCCAGCAACCCGAAAGTCGCTCGGCGGGTGGCCAGCACGGCCATGTCGACGGCGCGTTGGGCGCGGTCGAGCCGCACGTCCCCAGTCTCCCCGGTTCCGCCGGGACCATCCCACGGACGGTAAGCAACGTCACCGCCATCGCCCATGCTGCGCGGCGGATCGGACTGCGGCGCGGCGGCGCGGATTCCGTCGATCCAGTTCTGCGGTATCGGCGTCGCGGGGTCGATAGTGCGATCCAACGCGGTGGCCAGCAGATGCGTCCAGGCTCGCGGCACCACCCGGACCAGGCCGTATCCGCCACCGCCGACGGCGAGCCAGCGTCCTTCGGCGTATTGGTCGGCGAGGTCGCGCATGGCGCGGAACGCAGCGCGCTGGCCGTCGACGGTGAGTTCCAAGTCGGCCAGGGGATCTTCCCGGTGCGTGTCCACCCCGCACTGGCTGACCACGATCTGCGGACGGAACGCCGCCACGGCGCCGGGGACCACCGCATGGAACCCACGCAGCCACTGCGCATCCCGAGTGCCGGGCAGCAGCGCCAGGTTGATCGACGTGCCCTCGGCCGCACCCGCGCCGGTCTCCTCCGGCCAACCGGTGTTCGGCCACAGGGTTGCCGGGTGCTGGTGCAGCGAAATGGTCAGCACCCGAGGATCGCCGTAGAAAGCCCGTTGCACACCGTCGCCGTGGTGCACGTCCACGTCTATGTAGGCGATGCGGTCGAAGCCGTGGTCCAACAGCCAGGAGATGGCCACCGCTGGGTCGTTGTAGACGCAGAACCCGGCGGCCGAATCGGCCATCGCGTGATGCATGCCACCGCCGATGCTCACCGCGCGCTTGGTGCGCCCCTCCGCGATCGCCCTGGCCGCGGCCAAGGTGCCGCCGACGATCGTGGACGCCGCCTGGTGCATGCGCGGAAACACCGGATTATCCGGCGAACCCAAGCCATAGGGCGGTGCGACGGGCGAACCGATCGGCGGCACGGCGTGTTCGACGGCGTCGAGGTAGTCGGGCGTGTGAATGCGCAGCAGGTCCTGGCGTTCCGCGCCTGCGGGTTCGAGCAGTTCAACACCCTCGAGCAATCCGAGACTTTCCGCCAGCGCCATGGTGAACTTCAGTCGCACCGGTTTCATCGGATGCTCCGGGGTCCAGGCGTAATCCAGAAACCGATCGGTCCAGACGACGGTTCCCGGCCGGGTCGTCCCGGATGACGCAGACGCCGGAAGTCCGCCGGGGGGTGCAATGGCCATATTCGCAACGCTAGCGGGAAGCAAGGGACCCCGCGAAACGTTCCTATGCAGTACAAATACAAGCAAGTGCGGTCGCGGCTGCCCGCCGTGCGCCGACCGGGTTGCCGCGGCGCCACCGGAGATGCCGGGCGCAGCGCGGAGCGACACGATCCGGCACACGGCGGTGTCGGCGTGCGTGGGTAGAATTCGTGCCGACGAAGGGGTAACAGGTGAAGGATCTGGTCGACACCACGGAGATGTATCTCCGTACCATCTACGACCTCGAGGAGGAGGGCGTAGTGCCCCTGCGCGCCCGGATCGCCGAGCGCCTCGAGCAGAGCGGCCCGACGGTGAGCCAGACCGTGGCGCGGATGGAGCGTGATGGTCTGCTGCTGGTCGCCGGAGACCGTCATCTGGAACTGACCGAGAAGGGTCGCAGCATGGCGGTGGCGGTGATGCGCAAGCACCGGCTGGCTGAGCGGCTGCTCGTGGACATCATCGGGCTCGACTGGCAGAACGTGCACGCGGAGGCCTGTCGCTGGGAGCACGTGATGAGCGAGGACGTCGAACGGCGCCTGGTCGAGGTCCTCAACCACCCCACCACCTCCCCGTACGGCAACCCCATCCCGGGTTTGGACGAGCTGGGCATCGTACCGCCCGCCACCACCGACGAGAAACTGGTGCGGCTGTCGGATCTGCCGCACGGGCAGGTGCACGCCGTCGTCGTGCGCAGGCTCGCGGAGCACATCCAGACCGATCCGGAGGTCATCGGCCGCCTGCGCGAAGCGGGCGTCGTGCCGGACGCGCGCGTCACGGTCGAGAACAAGCCGGGCTCGGTCGTCATCACCGTGCCGGGGCACGACGGTTTCGAGCTGTCGGACGAGATGGCGCACGCTGTCCAGGTGAAGCTGGTCTGACGCGTGAAACTTCTGGTCACGGGTGGCGCGGGCTACGTCGGTGGCGTCTGCGCGCAGGTTCTGCTGGAAGCCGGCCACGAGGTCGTCGTGGTCGACGACCTGTCCACCGGTAACGCCGACGGCGTCCCCTCCGGCGCCCGGTTCGTCGAGGGCGACGTGGCGGTGGCCGCGCCCGCGCTGCTGGCCGCCGAAACATTCGATGGTGTCCTGCATTTCGCGGCGCAGTCGCTGGTCGGCGAGTCGGTGCAGCAGCCGGAGAAATACTGGCACGGCAACGTGGTGAAGACGTTCGAGCTGCTGGAGGCGATGCGGCGTGCGGGAACGCCGCGGCTGGTCTTCTCCTCGACCGCGGCCGTCTACGGGGAACCGGAGCAGGTGCCGATCACGGAGGACGCCCCTACCCGCCCGACCAATCCCTACGGCGCCTCGAAGCTGGCAATCGACCATGCCATCACCTCCTATGCGATCGCGCACGGGCTTGCGGCGACCAGCCTCCGGTATTTCAACGTCGCGGGCGCCTACGGTGGTCTGGGCGAGAACCGAGTGGTCGAAACGCATCTCATCCCGCTGGTGCTGCAAGTCGCGGCCGGACATCGCAAGGCGATCTCGGTCTTCGGCACCGACTGGCCGACCCCGGACGGCACCGCGGTCCGCGACTACATCCACATCCGCGACCTCGCCCAAGCCCATCTGCTGGCCTTGGCGACCGCGGAGGCGGGCACCCATCGGATCTACAACCTCGGCAGCGGTACCGGATTCTCCGTCCGCGAAGTGATCTCGGCATGCGAACGCGTCACCGGTCTGCCGATCACCGCACAGGACGCGCCGCGCCGCCCCGGCGACCCGGCGACGCTGATCGCCTCCAGTGCGCGCGCCATCGCCGAACTCGGCTGGCGACCCGAACACAACGACCTCGACGAGATCGTGACCGACGCCTGGGCTTTCTTCCAGTCGCTCGGTTCCCGCGCGCACAGCGCACGGTAGTCGGCGCCGCGCTGCCCGAGTCGGCCATGCCCCGGCTCGGGCGGGCACGAGGTCGACGCCGCACAACGGGTTCACGGCGCCGGCGTGCCGAGGTCGACGCCCAGTCCCGCAGCAGTCTGGTAGCCGCTTCTGGCCAGCCGCCGCAACTGTTCCGGACGCATGCCCAGACGCAGTGAGGTATCGAGCAGCACCGCCATCGGATGTCCCGGATCCGCCTCCAGCGCAGCTTCCAGAGCGATGCCCGCGAGCGGGCCGTCGCCGCGAACGTAGGCGCTGTAGCCGAGCAGTGCCGCGGCCTCCGCGCGATCGGGACCGGACAGTGCGCGGGTCAGCGCGCCCCACAGTGCCTCGGCCGCGGCGGCATGGTCGCCGACGGCCAAGGCGAACATCGTGTCCCGTACCGCCCGATCCCGTAGGGCGGCGGCCAGTTTCGCGAGTTCGGGCGCCATCAGCGCCGTGCCGGACGCGACGTTGGCGATCTGCCACAGCACGTAGTCGAGAGCCTGCCTGCTGTATTCGTCCGGGTCACCGCGGCGCGCGGCCCGCGCAAACCGCTCCCGGGCGAGGGTGAGCGCGTTGTCCAAGTGCGCCGCCACTTCCGTGCACGACAGCGGATCCACCGCGACCAGGTCGGTGAGTTCGGAACGGGAGCCGCGGATCGGCCTGCCGTCCAGCACGTGGGTGAGCGCGACCATCGAGGCGGCCGGATCCCGGAGCACACCACGCCGGTCCGGCCCGGTCAATGTCCACCAGCGCTGCCCGGCGGCGATCTCGCGAGTCGCCCACACCCCGCCGAGCGCGATGTCGGCGAACGCCAGGCGTCTGCCCAGCGCGCCGACCAGCACGTCGAATCGTCCTGCGGCGCAGCGATTCCGGTCGGCGTGCGATTCCGGTTCGGTGGCGCGATCGTCGACCAGGACCGCCAGTACTTCGGCCGCCTCGGATCCGCAGATCCGCGTGACGGCGGCGGCCAGCGGCCCGGAGCGCACCCGCCGTCCACCAGGCGAGTCCAGGTCGAACCGCACCACCGCGTCGACCACCGCGGCGTCCCCGGCTCCACGCCGCAGGACGAGCACCACCACCGATCGCTCGGGAGTGAACCCCAGCATCGCGGGTACGGCCGCGATCAGCTCACCCGGATCATCCACGGACACGGCGGGTTGCGGCATATCCCGGCCGAAGGGCGGAGACTCGTCGCAGCACCGGGCCCGCTTCGAAACCGACTCTGGTGCAAGGGCTCTGACGTCGTCGGGTTGCCGGGCACCGGGGGAGTCGGCGCAGGGCGATGCGCGTCGGCTACGCAGGCCAGGGCGTAGCGCGCTGCTCCGGCCCGTGCGCTCGGCGTCGACGGGTTCAGGAGCTGGATGGGGTGTTGCGGAAGTGGTCATGCGCCGAGTCTGCGGGTTCCCGCGCTGGAGTCTTCGATGCCGACCTCACGTTTCGGCTGGTCTGGGGAATTCACTCAACACTGTGCATGAATCACCCGTGCGGCCGTCGCGACCGCGATCGATGTCGGTGCCGGCTGCTACCGTGCCGCCGGGACCGGCCCTGCATCGGCCGGGGTCTACCCCTCTCGCACCTTTCGCACGGCCGTCGAGAACAGTGCGTCCAGCGCCGCCGTATCCGGCTCTTCGTCGTCGAAAGACATATATGTCACAGAGATTCGTACATCATCGATCTGGGCCACGAGCGTACGCATGGACTGGGTCAGCCCGGCGCCGCCCGCCTCGGGACGCACGGTTCTGCGCAACGCGACGGCGTCGTCGGCGACGGCGGGTGGTGGCGCGTCCAGCTCGGTCAGCACGGTGGTCGTCGCGCCCGCGCGGGTGACCCGCACCGACCGGCACTGCGTCAACCGGGCGCGCAACGACGCCAAGGCCTCGTCGGTACGCGCCAATTCGACGGTCAGCGTGGCGCGTGTCGCCTCGTCGGTGCCCACCGCCATCGCCGTCCGATCAGGTCCGAAGTCCTGGCGGGGCGGCACACACCGGCTGGGCTTCACGCCGGCACCGCGTCCCATGCCGTCCAGATCGCCCGCCGCCTGGGCCACGGCCTCCTGCGGCAGCACCACCGCCGGATACCGGGCGGGAAACTGCGCCGGATCCGGCAGCAGCGTCGGCAGTTCCGCGCTCACCTGCCGGGTCACCGTGGCCGGCGCCGACGAGAGCGGGTGGCCCGGCACAGTCGCCCCGCACCCGGCCAGCAGCACGGCGCACACGACCGGCACCGTCCAGCTCGGCCGCCTGCGCGTCGAATCCAGCACCGTCACACGCTCACTGTGCCAAACTCCCGGAATCCAGCCGGAGATGCCACGCCGCCGGCCCGGGAATGCGCGAGAGACCGATGCTGTTGCCTCGGAGTATGCGTCGGTGTCCGGCCGTGCGCGATGACCGTCATCGCCATGAGGGACAATGGACGGTGGTCCCCGTCTCGGACGACTGCTCGTCACACGACTACCACCACCGGTGGCGAACGATCGGGCAGGCAACCACACTGGCGCGTGAGGTACGCGTCCGGGCCGCAGGAACCGCGCAGGAAGGAGTACGCGATGGATTACGAGTCGCGAATGTACGAACTGGAGTTCCCCGCTCCGCAGCTGTCGTCCGCCGACGGCTCCGGCCCGGTCCTGGTGCACGGACTGGAAGGCTTCACCGACGCCGGACACGCGGTACGGCTGGCCACCACGCACCTGCGCGAGAGCCTCGAAAGCGAACTGGTCGCCTCGTTCGACGTGGACGAGCTGCTGGACTACCGCTCGCGACGCCCGCTCATGACCTTCAAGACCGATCATTTCTCCGAGTACGCCGAACCGGAGCTCAACCTCTGGGCGCTGCGCGACACCGCGGGCACCCCGTTCCTGTTGCTCGCGGGCCTGGAGCCGGACCTCCGCTGGGAGAAGTTCACCACCGCCGTGCGCCTGCTCGCCGAACAACTCGGCGTGCGCCGCAGCATCGGGCTCAGCGCGATTCCGATGGCCATTCCGCACACCCGCCCGCTCGGGGTGACCGCGCATTCCTCCGATCGCGACCTGATCTCCGAGAATCAGCGGTGGCCGGGCGAGCTGCAGGTGCCGGGCAGCGCGTCGTCGCTGCTGGAATTCCGCATGGCCCAGCACGGTCACGAGTCGGTCGGCTTCTCGGTGCACGTGCCGCACTACCTGGCGCAGACCGCCTACCCAGAGGCCGCGCAGACTCTGCTGGAGAACGTCGCCGACAACGCGGGCCTGGAATTTCCGCTGGCCGCGCTCGGTGAGGCCGCCGCGCGGGTGCGCGAACAGGTCAACGAGCACATCGCGGGCAATACCGAGGTGGAAACCGTGGTGCACGCCTTGGAGCGGCAGTACGACAGCTTCGTCACCGCGCAGGAGCGGCAGTCGAGCCTGCTGGCCGGTGACGGCGAGCTGCCCAGCGGAGACGAGCTGGGCGCGGAGTTCGAACGATTCCTCGCCGAGCAGGGCGGCTACAACGGCGACGACAAAGGCGAGCAGGACTGACTCCCGGCGCGGTCGCCGGACCGATCGCCCCTGCACTCGCCACCGATAGCGAGGCCGTAGGGTGGTCGGAGTGGATTTGACCGAACTGCTCGACATCCCGGGGACCGACGCCGACGCGCTCTACGAGTCGTTCGGGATGTGGGCCGCCGAGCAGGGCACTCCGCTGTACCCGGCGCAGGACGAAGCGCTGCTGGAGCTGGCCTCCGGATCCAACGTCATCCTCGCCACGCCAACCGGCTCCGGAAAATCGCTGGTCGCGGTCGGCGCACACCTGTTCGCCCTCACCCAGGGCCTGCGCACCTACTACACCGCCCCGATCAAGGCGCTGGTGAGCGAGAAATTCTTCGCCCTCTGCGAGGTGTTCGGCGCCGAGCGCGTCGGCATGGTCACCGGCGACGCCGCGGTGAACCCGGACGCACCGATCATCTGCGCCACCGCGGAAATCCTGGCCAATCTCGCGCTGCGCGAAGGTGCGGACGCCGGCGTCGGCCAGGTCGTGATGGACGAATTCCATTTCTACGCCGATCCCGACCGAGGCTGGGCCTGGCAGGTCCCGCTGCTGGAACTGCCCCGCGCCCAGTTCCTGCTCATGTCGGCGACGCTGGGCGACGTCGACTTCTTCGCCCGCGACCTGAAGCGCCGGACCGGCCGCTCCACCGCGGTCGTCGCGGGCAGCGAACGCCCGGTACCGCTGAGCTTCTCCTACGCGCGCACCCCCATCACCGAGACCCTGGAAGAACTGGTCACCACCCACCAGGCGCCGGTGTACGTGGTGCACTTCACCCAGGCCGCCGCGCTGGAGCGTGCCCAGGCGCTGACCAGCGTCAACTTCGCCACCCGCGCGGAGAAGGACGCGATCGCCGAGGCGCTGGGCGAGTTCCGGTTCGCGGCCGGCTTCGGCAAGACCCTGTCCCGCCTGATCCGGCACGGCATCGGCGTCCATCACGCGGGCATGCTGCCGAAATACCGCCGCTTGGTGGAGCGGCTCGCCCAGGACGGCCTGCTGAAGGTGGTATGCGGCACCGACACCCTCGGCGTCGGCATCAATGTGCCCATCCGCACGGTGCTGCTCACGGGGCTGACCAAATTCGACGGCGTGCGCACCCGGCGGTTGAAAGCGCGGGAGTTCCACCAGATCGCCGGCCGCGCGGGCCGGGCGGGTTACGACACCATGGGCACGGTCGTGGTGCAGGCGCCCGAGCACGAGGTGGAGAACACCCGGCTGCTGGCCAAGGCAGGCGACGACCCGAAGAAGCAGCGCAAGGTGCAGCGGCGCAAGCCGCCGGAAGGCTTCGTCTCGTGGAGCGAGGACACATTCGACCGCTTGGTCGCGGCGCAGCCGGAGCCGATGGTGTCGCGCTTCACCGTCACCAACGCGATGCTCTTGAACGTGATCGCCCGGCCGGGCAACTGTTTCGACGCCATGCGCCACCTGCTCGAGGACAATCACGAACCGCGACCCGCCCAGCGCAGGCACATCCTGCGCGCGATCCGGCTCTACCGCGCGCTGCGCGACGCCGGGGTGGTGCAGCAGCTGCCGGAGCCGGACGCGCAGGGCCGCCGCGCCCGCCTGACCGTCGACCTGCAACGCGACTTCGCCCTCGACCAGCCGCTGTCGCCGTTCGCGCTGGCCGCGCTGGATCTGCTGGACAAAGATTCGCCGAGCTATACCCTCGACGTAGTGTCGCTCATCGAATCCACCTTGGAGGATCCGCGCCAGCTGCTCATGGCCCAGCAGCACAAGGCGCGCGGCGAGGCGATCGCCGAGATGAAGGCCGACGGCATCGACTACGACGAGCGGATGGAGCTGCTCGAAGAGGTGACCTGGCCCAAGCCGCTGGCCGAGCTGATCGAACCGGCCTACGAGACCTACCGGTCCGGGCATCCGTGGGTGTCGGAGTTCGCACCCGCGCCGAAATCTGTGGTGCGCGACATGATCGAGCGCGCCATGACCTTCGCCGAGCTGATCTCCTTCTACGAGCTGGCCCGCTCCGAGGGCGTGGTGCTGCGCTACCTCGCCGACGCCTACCGGGCACTGCGGCGCACGGTGCCGGAGTCCGCGCGCACCGAGGAACTCGACGACATCACCGAGTGGCTTGGTGAGCTTGTCCGCCAAGTGGATTCGAGCCTGCTGGACGAATGGGAGCAGCTGACCAATCCCGGCGCGGAAACCGACGCCGACCAGGTCGCCTTCGGCGCGGAGACGGTGCGTCCGATCTCCGCGAATGAGCGCGCCTTCCGGGTCATGGTCCGCAACGCGATGTTCCGCCGCGTCGAACTGTCCGCGCTGCGGCGGTGGGACGACCTGGCCGAACTGAGCCCCGGCCTGGACTGGGCGCAGGCGCTCGCCGACTACTTCGCCGAGTACGAGCGGATCGGCACCGGCCCCGATGCCAGGGGACCGCAGCTGTTCCAGGTGGAACGAAGACCGGGCTTCTGGCGGGTGCGGCAGGTGCTCGACGACCCGGCGGGCGACCATGGCTGGTCGATCGACGCGGTGGTCGATCTCGCCGAGTCCGACGCCGCGGGCGAAGTCGTCTTCGACGACGTCACGGTATCCGCCGGCTGAGCCAGCACCGCACGTCGGCTCCGCGTCCACGCAGGTCAGTCCACCCATCCTGGGAGCAGGACGGGGTTCGGCGACCGTGCGGCGAATCCAAGGTTTGACGGATTCGTTTCTGGGTAGGGGCCGCTGATACTCTCTCCCCCGCTGCCCAAGCGAAAGATCAACTATGCCCGAATCGCCGTACCTTGTCATCCATCCCGAGCGTGTCCGCGAGAACTACCGCGCGCTCGATGCCGCCCTGTCCGCGGACCGGGCCGCGACGAGGATCCGGTTCGCTGTCAAGGCGAGCCCGGTGCCGGAGATCGTGCGCCTGCTCGACGAGGAGGGCGCGGAGTTCGACGTCGCCAGCATCGGCGAGATCGACCTGTGCCTCGGGCTCGGGGTGGCGCCGGAACGCTTGTGCTACGGCAACCCGATCAAGAAGGCCGCCCACATCGCCCGGGCCTATGCCCTGGGGGTGCGCCGCTTCGCCTTCGACACCGAAGACGACCTGCTGCGCATCGTCGAGCACGCGCCCGGCTCCGAGGTGGAGTGCCGCTTCCTCGCCTCGGCGCCCGAGTCGCGTACGCCGTTCGGCACGAAGTTCGGCTGCGCCCCGGGCGAGGCGTTGCGGCTGCTGGTCCGGGCCAGGGACCTCGGACTGGTCGTCGCCGGGCCGTACTTCCACGTCGGCTCCCAGCAACTGGACCCCACCGCGTGGCGGATCGGCATCGAACAGGCGGGCCGGATCGTGGAAGCATTGGCGGACAAGGACATTCCGGTCGGCTGGGTGAACATCGGCGGTGGGCTGCCGATCTCCTACGCCGACTCCGCGCCCGCACTGGGTGAGATCGCCGCGGTGGTGAACCACGCCGCAGCCGAATTCCTTTCCGGGACAACCGGATTGGTCGTCGAACCAGGCCGGGCGCTGGTCGGTTCGGCGGGCATGATTCACGCCGAGGTCGTCGGCGTCCGCACCGCGCCGGACGGACGACGCTGGGTGTATCTCGACATCGGCCGCTACAACGGCATGGCCGAGACCGAGAACGAGTACATCGCCTACCGGTTCTGCACCGACCGGGACGGCGACCCCGTCGACGAGGCGGTGGTAGCCGGTCCGACCTGCGACGGCGACGATGTACTGTATCAACGCACGCGAGTCCTCCTACCGACCACGTTGCGAGCCGGTGATCGCATTCGAATCCCCGACACCGGCGCCTATACCGCGAGCTATTCGTCGGTGTCCTTCAATGGTTTTCCGCCCTTGACCGTTCATGTCTCGGGCGCTGAGCGAGAGTGAGTTTGCCCATGACGGCGGAATTCACCGGCTGGCACGTGCTGGCCGAGTTCGGTGGTGTCGACGCAGCCCTCTGCGACGATCTCGAACGACTCGAATCGGCGTTGCGTGAGTCTCTGATCGCGGCGGGCGTCACCATCTGCGATGTCGTACACAAGAAGTTCGAACCGCAGGGGGTGACCGTCCTCGCGCTGTTGTCGGAGTCCCACGCCTCGATTCACACTTATCCGGAGTCCGGCGACATCTTCGTCGACGTCTTCACCTGCGGCAGCATCGGCGCGGGAGCGTCCAAAGCGGTCGAGCTGCTCCGGGATGCGTTGTCCCCGAAGGATGTTCGCATGCAGGTAATCCGCAGGGGACACGGCAGCCAGCGGATCGAGGAACCGGTCGGCGCGGGACTGACCCGCATCTGGGACCTGCACGAAGTGATCGTCGACACACACACGCCGTTCCAGCACATGGTCATCGCGCGGACCGAGCAAGGCATCAGCCTGTTCTCCGACGACGACCGCCAGTCCACCGAGTTCTCGCAGCTGACCTACCACGAGGCGATGATGGTGCCGGCCTTCACGCTGGCCGAGAAGCTGGACAACGTGCTCATCATCGGCTCCGGCGAAGGTGTGGCCAGCCAGATGTCGGTCGCCGCAGGCGCCACCCACGTCGATCACGTCGACATCGACCAGCTCGAGGTCGAACTGTGCGCGCAGCACCTGCCCTACGGCTACACCAGTGCCGAGCTGGACGCCGCGGTCAAGGGCGAGGGGCCGATCACGGTGCACTACGCCGACGGCTGGGATTTCCTCGCCTCGGCGGCCCAAGCCGGCACCCGCTACGACGTCATCGTGATCGACCTGCCGGACGAGCGCGTCGAGGATGCGCAGCACAACCGGCTCTACGAGGCGGAGTTCCTGTCCCGATGTCGTGCGTTGCTCGCGCCCGGCGGCGTGCTGAGCGCGCAAGCCGGATGCGCGACCATGTGGCGCAACGAGACGCTGAAGCGGTCCTGGCAGCGTTTCCACGAGCAGTTCGGCACCGTCGTGCACTACGGCAGCGACGAGCACGAGTGGTCGTTCCTTTTCGGCCTGGTCGACAGGATCGACGACCCGGTCGAGGGCATGACCGATCGTCTGGCTCTGCTGCCGTACAAGGCCGAGACCATCGACGCGCGGGCGCTGGTGCGCGGCGCGATCGAACCGCACGCGCTGCGGGTGTAGGCAGATCGACTCCGAACGCGCCGGTCGGAATCCGGCGCGTTCGGCCTATCCGGGCGGTGTCAGACTCGGGCCGAGTCCACGGACGGCAGTTCCGGCTGCTCGGGTGGTGTGCTCCCCTTCGGCTCCTCGCCGCTGGGCCCGAACACCATGCCGTTCTTCCACGCGCTGCGCTCGAACATCCGCTGCAGCGGGGTGGCGACGAAGGTGGTGACCGTCGTCATGATCGCGAGCACGGTGTACAGCTCGGGCGTGATCAGCCCCGCCGACAACCCGACATTGAGCAACACCAGCTCCATCAGCCCGCGCGCGTTGGACAGCGCGCCCATGGCCCCCGCCTCCCGCCAGCCCATGCCCTGGGAGCGGGCGACCAGCCCGACCGCGCCGAACTTGCCCGCGAACGACACCACCAGCACCACCACGGTCATCACCAGCACCTTCGGCTCGAAGATGAGGCTCAGCTTCGTGTTCAGGCCGGTGTAGATGAAGAAGGCGGGGAGCAGCAGGTATCCGACCAGTGGCTCGAAGCGGTCCCGGATCCGGTCCAGCAGCTCGCCGCGGGGCATGACGAGACCGGCGACGAAAGCGCCGAGCACGGAATGGATTCCGACGAAGTCGGTGACACTGGCGGCCAGCAGCACCACCAGCAGGACCACGGTCAACTGACCGACCGGCAGTCCGCCCGCGCGTTCGCGGTCACCGCGCCGCGGCGTCCAGGTCTCCAGCCGCGCCAGCCACCGGCGGGCGACGAACACCATGAACAGCAGGTAGGCCAGCCCGCCGCCGACCGCGAGGTAGACACCGCCCGGGCTGTCCTTCGCCGTCGCGACGACCACGGCCAGCAGCACCCACGCGCACGCGTCGTCGACGGCCGCTACGGCCAGCGACATCGTGCCGAGCCTGGTGTTCATCAGTCCGGAGTCGTAGACGATCCAGGCCAGGATCGGGAAAGCGGTGACCGCGACGGCGGCCGCGAGGAAAAGCGCGCCTTGCCAGTCGGCCACCCCGTCGGTGAAGAATCCGCCCTGCACGGCCATCCACCAGCCGACCGCGCCGCCGAGCACCATCGGCACCGCGACGCCGGTCGCCGAGGTGGCCCCCGCTTGGCGCAGGTGCTTGCCGAAGATGTCGAGCTGGAACGAGCTGCCGACCAGGAACATATACAGCACCAATCCGATCTGGCCGACCACGTAGATGGCGGTCAGATTCGGGTGGACGATGCTCGTGCCTCCGATCGCGAGCTTCGTCGGGAACAGCCACTCTTGCGCCTGCGGCCACGCCCAGCCGAGCACCGATGGCCCGAGCAGGAAGCCCGCAATCATGATGGCGACCACTTGCACTTGCCCCAGGCGCCGGAAGAGGGGCCAGAGCAGTCGGTAGGTCACCAGGATGACCACGATTTGCAGAAAGAAGTGGGTCGAGATTTCCAGCAGCGATGGCATCGCAGCTCCCCTCCGTCGAGCTGTGTCGGTCGTACCAGGATCTCGGACACCGATGGAAACGCAACGGCCTCGGTATGACTTGTGGGCCGAGTTCGGGCGCCACTGCTCAGCACGAGCTCGGCGACGCCCGAATCATACCGCGCGGTAATCTCTTTCGCGGTTCAGGATGGCAGCTTGCGCCACTCTTCGACGTTCATCCCGCCGACGCCCCAGTCCGACAGCGCAACCTCGTCGATGACGACGAAGGTGCTCGCCGGTGCCTTGCCGAGCACGTCGTGCAGCAGATCGGTCACGCCCTTGATCAGTCGCGCCTTCTCCTCGCGGGTTACACCCTCGTCGGTCACTTTGATGTTCACGTATGGCATCAGGCTGCCCTTCCCGAGATGAACCCGCCGTCGACGGGGAAGATGTGTCCGGTGGTGAAAGCGGCGTCGGCGAGATACAGCACGGCGGCGGTGGTTTCGGCGACTTCGCCGATGCGATTGAGCAAGGCCAGCCTGCTTGATGCCGCTTCGTTGCCGTCGCCGAACAGCGGGGTGCGGATGATGCCGGGCGCGACCGCGTTGACCCGGATGCCGTCGGCCGCGAGTTCGGCGGCGAGGCTGGTGGTCAGCGCGTGCACGCCGCCCTTGCTGATCAGCGCTGCCGACGCGGGCAGCCCGGGGAGGGCGTGGTCGATCAGGACCGTGCCGATGTTCACGATGCTGCCGCCGGTGGCCTGCTCCAGCAGCCGTCGCACCACGGCCTGCGTAGTGAAGTAGGTGCCTTTGAGGTTTCCGTTCAAATAGCGGTCCAGGTCCGGCTCGGTGACGTCCACGAAGGGTTTGGCCCCGAATATGCCCGCATTGTTGACCAGCACGTCCACGCCGCCGAACCGCTCGACGGCGGATCGGACCAAGGCGGCACCCGTCGCGGGCGCGCCGATGTCGCCGGCCACCGTGGCCACCTGCCCAGGCGCGGCGAGTTCGGCGGCAACCCGCGAAAGCTTGGCGGTGTCACGCCCGTTGAGCACGACGTTGTCGCCGCGTTCCACGAACGCGCGTGCGATATCGCGGCCGATCCCACTGGAGGAACCGGTCACGATGACCGTCTTCGCCATTTCTCTCCTTCTCTCTCATATACGACCGGTCGTCTCGGAATGGGTAATCGGAGGCGCCGGCCGGAACAACCCTGACTCAGGGCAGGAAGTAGTCGCCGAGCAGGCGATCCAAGCACTTGCGCAGCGGCGCGAGAGTGCGATCGATCTTCATCCTGATCACCGCCCCCTCCCACGATTCGAGCAGCAGGTCGGCCAGCTCGGTGGCGTCGATGTCGTCGCGGATCATGCCGAGCCGCTGCCCGTCTGCCAGTTGCTCGGCGACGCGGTCGCGCCAAGCGCCCCACGCGGCCGACAGCGATTCCCGCAGCAGCTCACTGCCTTCCAGTTCGCCGCCCAGGTTCGCGATGAGGCAGCCGCCGGTGAAATCGGCCGCGACGAAATCGTCCATCAGCCGTTCGAAGAACGCCCGCAGCCCGCTCACCGGATCCGGCGCGGCGCCGAACGCCTCGGTCAGATTGCGCTGGACACACAGCGAGTGATACTCGATGATCGCGCGCCCGAAGCTCTCCTTGCTGTCGAAGTAGTTGTAGAACGACCCCTTCGGCACTCCGACCTTGTCCAGGATCTGCTTGAGCCCCGTGCCGTGGTAGCCGTTGGTCAGGAACCCGGCGGCACCCTCCTCGACCAGAAGTCGCCGGGTGTCCTCACTGCGTCTCGGTCGCGCCATGGATTGAATATACGACCGGTCGTCTTGAAATTGCAACTCGCGAACCCTGCCGAGGTATCACGTTGCGCCTTCCGCGGCCGGTGGAGCGTAGCGCCACCGCGCGGATCGTGCGGCGAAATGCGCGAGATGCTCGGCGGCGAACCGATCCCGTTGCCAGTCAGCCGGATCGGCGGCCGCCGTCCAGACGTAGGTCCACACCGGACCCACCCGGTCGCCGACGAGTACGCGGCGCAGGTCGTATTCGTCGTCCTCGAACGCGTCCAGGATCGCCCATTCCGCCGCGGTGAGACCATCGAGCACGGCACCCCGGGTCAGTCCGTCCGGCGCGACGACCAATCCGGGATAGATCCGCCTCGGCAGCGCCGCCGCGCGCCAGCCGGGCAGCTCGGCCGGTTCGAGAGACGGAATCCTGCCGAGCAGCACCTCCAGCACTTGGGGAAATTGCAGCGTGCCGTAGACGAACAGCGCGTGATCCAGTCCGGACAGACCACCCAGCCGCCCAGGGCCCAGCGCCGCCGATTCCATGTCAACCGCTCCTCTCACCCGCTACCCACTGTGCCTGTCCCGCACGCTCCACGCAGGGGCGTCCGATCCCTACATCGGCCGCTGAGCGCGGATGATGGCGGCCAAGTATTCATAGTCGTCGGCACGGGCGCTGGAGGCACGGAACGCGAGGCCGATGGTGCGGCCGGGCGCCGGGTCCGCGAAATGCGCGACATCCAGTGCGCCGCCCGCTGTTTCCGCCGCCACGGCCATCTGCGGAATCAGGGTCACACCGAGCCCGCCCGCGACACACTGCACCACGGTAGCCAGCGAGGCGGCCCTGGTATCGCCGACCGCGGCGGGGTGGGCATCGGCCGAGCGGCACGCCTCCAGGGTCTGGTCACGCAGGCAGTGCCCCTCGTCCAGCAGCAGCAGCGGCTGGGCGTCGAGCACCGACGCGGCCAGGTCCGTACGCCCGGCCAGTTCGTGGCCACGCGGAGTGACCAGCACGAATTCCTCGGTGTAGAGCGGTATCTCGACCAAGCCGGGCAGGTCGGTGGGAACCGCCAGCAACGCGATGTCCAAGACGCCCGTGCGGAGCCCGTCCAACAGCCGGGCGGTCTGGTCTTCGATGATCTGCGGGCGCAGCGCGGGCAGCCGCTTGCGCAGTTCGGGCAGCAGCCCGGGCAGCACGTAGGGCGCCACGGTCGGAATGATGCCCATCCGCAAGGTGCCGCCGAGCCCGTCGCCGGTCGCCGAGGCGACGAAGCGGTCGGCGGCCTCCAGCGTGGCCATCGCCTTGGGCAGCAAGCGCATTCCGGCGGCCGTGACCAGCACACGCCTGGTACTCCGCTCGATCAACTGGATGCCGAGCCCGTGTTCGAGCGCCGCGAGCGCCTGCGATAGCGTGGGCTGGCTCACACGAAGCCGGGCGGCCGCGGTGCCGAAATGGCGGTATTCCGCGACCGCTACGAACGCACGCAGCTGTGACAGGGTGGGCTGATAAGTCTGATCAGTCACGCCTATCAGTCTAGTGCGACTGATCACCTTTACCTTTTATCGGGCCTTCCGGCAAGATCACCGGTGAGCTTTTGCATGCGCTAGCAAACCAACATGACGAGGAGATGAGCATGGCCCTGCTGACCATCGGCGACCAATTCCCGGCATACAACCTCACCGCGGTCATCGGCGGTGATCTGTCGAAGGTCGACGCTCAGCAGCCTGACGACTACTTCACCCGGATCACCAGCGACGACCACGCGGGCAAGTGGCGGATCGTCTTCTTCTGGCCCAAGGACTTCACCTTTGTGTGCCCGACGGAGATCGCCGCGTTCGGCAAGCTCAACGACGAATTCGAGGATCGGGACGCGCAGGTGCTCGGCGCGTCGGTGGACAACGAGTTCGTGCACTTCCAGTGGCGCGCGCAGCACGAGGACCTCAAGACCCTCCCCTTCCCGATGCTCTCGGATCTGAAGCGTGAATTGGCCACGGCCACCGGCGTGCTCAACGCCGACGGCGTCGCCGACCGCGCCACCTTCATCGTCGACCCGAACAACGAGATCCAGTTCGTCTCGGTCACCGCCGGTTCCGTGGGCCGCAACGTCGACGAGGTGCTGCGGGTGCTGGACGCGCTGCAGTCCGACGAGCTCTGCGCCTGCAACTGGAAGAAGGGCGATCCGACCATCAACGCCGGTGAGCTGCTCGCGGCCAGCGTCTGAAAACCCTCGCGCACCGGTAGTTTCCGGTGCACCACCTTGACCACCGAGAAACGACCTGCCCCACAGGGGCTGAACTGAGCAGAGGAATCGCCGCATGAGCATTGAGAACCTGAAGAACTCCCTTCCCGAGTACGCCAAGGACCTCAAGCTCAACCTGTCCTCGATCGCGCGCACCACGGTGCTGAACGAACAGCAGCTGTGGGGCACCCTGCTGGCGTCGGCGGCCGCGACCCGGTCGACGACCACGCTGCGCGAGATCGCCGAGGCCGCCGCCGACGTGCTGACCGCGGAGGCGTACAACGCCGCGCTCGGCGCCGCCTCGATCATGGGCATGAACAACGTGTTCTACCGAGGCAAGGCTTTCCTCGGCGGCCGCTACGACGATCTGCGGGCCGGGCTGCGGATGCAGATCATCGGCTCGCCGGGCGTCGACAAGGCCGACTTCGAGCTCTGGTCGTTCGCGGTCTCCTCGATCAACGGCTGCGCGCACTGCCTGGAGGCGCACGAGCACACGCTGCGCGAGGCGGGCGTGTCCCGCGAGGTGATCTTCGAATCGCTGCGCGCCGCGGCCATCGTGGCCGGTGTCGGCCAGGCCGTGCAGTCGACGGAGGCGCTTACCACAGCCGCGATCTGAGGTCGTCGCGAAGAGGCCCCGATCCGCGGATCGGGGCCTCTTCGCGTTCCCCGTGTGGTCTGGACCACAGCTCCGGGTCGGGCAGCCGAGTAGGCTCGGCGAGCATGGGCACACAGCTTGACGTGGTCCGAGTGTTCACCGACGCCGCCGGGCGGTTCGGCAACGAACTGGGCATCGCCCGGGCCGCGGACGTGGCCACGGCCGACCGGCAGGAACTGGCGGCGAAGGCCGGATACGCCGAAACCGTGGTGGTCGAACCACCGGTCGACGAGATCGCCACGGTCCGGATCTACACGCCGACGGTGGAACTCCCGTTCGCCGGGCACCCGTCGGTGGGGACAGCGTGGTGGTTCGCCGCCCAGGGGACTCCGGTGCGGACACTGGACGTCCCCGCCGGTCCGGTGGCGGTGGAACTCACCGACGGGCTGACCTGGATCACCGCGCGCGGCGAATGGGCGCCGGCCTTCACCTTCCACCAGCTCGACGACCCCGAGGAACTCGCCACCCTCCGACCGGACGAGTTTCCCGGCGGCCCGCACTATCTGTGGAGCTGGACCGACGAACATCGCGGGACGCTGCGCTCCCGCATGTTCGCGCCGACCATGGGGATCGTCGAGGACGAAGCGACCGGCGCCGCGGCCGTGGCGTTGACCGCGCTGCTGCGCAAGAGCCTGGTCATCGTCCAGGGCAAGGGCTCCCAATTGTTCACCCAGTGGGATTCCGACGGCTGGGTACGCCTGGGCGGGCGGGTCGTCGCCGACCAGCCGGTGGAGATCTAAGTCTGCGCACGACTGCGCCTCGCCGGCGCTCGGCTCCGTCGTGCGCGAGGGCGCGCTGTGCTCTAGGTTCACTCGCTGACGCTCGCTCACGACTACGCCTCGCCGGCGCTCGGCTCCGTCGTGCGCGAGGGCGCGCTGTGCTCTAGGTTCACTCGCTGACGCTCGCTCACGACTACGCCTCGCTGGCGCTCGGCTCCGTCGTGCGCGAGGGCGCGCTGTGCTCTAGGTTCGCTCGCTGACGCTCGCTCACGGCAGCGGCACGCCGGCGATCGGCTCGGCGCTCGGCGCGTCCGAACCGCCGGGCGGTTCGATGCTCACCGCGAGCAGCTCGCCCGACCGGAATCCCGTCACGAACGGCCGATCGGCCGACGGCGTGTCGCTCAGCACCCCGGCCGACCGTGGCTGCCCGTCGGAGCCGACCAGCCACACCTGATACACCTGCCCCGGCGGCGGCGGCGCGACCTGGTCGAAAACGACGACCGCGCGCCCGAACTCCGGCGAAACGTCCACGACCAGCGTGCCGCCACCAGCGACCGAACTGCGCACAGTCTGCGCCTCCTGCTGGACTTCGATCTGGTTCGCCGTGGTCGGTGATGGCGGCGAGTCGACGAATCGGGAGGTCACCACGGTGGTGCCGAGCACGAGGCAGGCCGCGGCGGCGACCGAGACAGCCCACCGCGGAGGCCGCCGCCACGACGAGATCCGGGTGACCGGTTTTCCGGCGCCACGGTCGGGCAACGCCGCCAGAATGCGGCGTTCCAGTTCCGGTGGCGGCGCGTGCTCGTCGAGCACGGCCAGCCGTCCCATGATCTCACGCACCTGCCAGACGGTGTCGGAGAACGCCTGACGCACGGCTGGGTCGGCGGCGGCCAGCCGAGCATCGATATGCCTGCGTTCGATATCGGCGACCGCGTCCAGTGCACACGGATAGGCGAGGTCGATGAGGTCCGCGTCCGCGCGCGGCGAGGTGTCAACCATCGGTACCTTCCCCGGACAAACATTTCTCCAATCGCTTCAACCCGTCGCGGATGCGGGTCTTGATCGTGGGCAGTGGGACCGAGAGGTGGTCGGCGACCTCACGGTAGGTGTGCCCGCCGTAGTACGCGAGGACGATCGCTTCGCGCTGAGTGGGCGTGAGCATGTCCAGGCAGCCTGCCACCTGTTGTTCTTCGATGCGCTGGGCCACCGATTCGGCCACGACGTCGTGGGCGCGACCCAGCTGCTCGTGTGCGTAGACGAGCTCGCGGCTGCTGGCCGAGCTCTCCGCACGTACCCGGTCCACCGCGCGCCGGTGCGCGAGCATCATGATCCAGCCGACCGGGCTGGCCAGCGTGGGGTCGTAGCGGTCGGCCATCGACCACACCTGGAGGTAGACCTCCTGGGTCACCTCTTCCGCTGCGGCGTGACTGCGCAAGATGCGCACCGTCAGCCCGAAGACCCGCGGGCTGGTCAGCTGGTAGAACTCGGTGAATGCGCCGCGGTCGCCCGCGCCCGTCGCGGCCAGCAGCGTGGCCAGTTCACGGGTCGCCAGACCGGTCCGGGCACGGTCGCCGGCGGCGGGCGCCGGGCACGCGAGAATCGGGTCGTCGGGTTCGTCCCGCTCGCCAGCCGGATAGCCGGACCCGTGTGGTGAAGCAGAACCGTGTTCGTTGCTCATCGCCGAATCCCCTGCCTGCATAAACAGGGGTTCGGTATGCACCAGGAGCCGGATTGGTCGCCCTGGTCAACCGGATATCGCGGCGACCAGCATGTAGGCGGTGCCCGCGTCCATCACAATGTGCGGCACCGCCGCCCATGGCCTGGCGGGCCCGGTGAGAGCGGCAACGCATCCCCCGGAACGAATGAGCATCCCGAGCGGTCCCCGCTTGTGCGCGAGCGTCCACCCGCCGCGGGCGGCGAAGGCGACGAGCAGCGCGTCGAGCAGGAACAGTGCGGCGAGACCGAGAGCAGGACCGGCAGCGGGGCCGCCCGCGTGCCCGGCGGCGGTGTGGCCGGACATCGCGTAGAGCATCGCCGCGGTGGCCACGATGTGGTACCCGAGCGGGACCAGCTGGTCGATCGGCAGGGGTTTGCCCTGCGCGGCGTGCTCCGCGGCGTGGGTGACCAGCAGCGCGGCGAAGACCACCGCCATCGCGGTCAGCACGCCACGCAGCGCGTGCGGGCTCGCGCCGGAGGGAAACAGCAGCATGCCGAGCATGACCAGGCACATCACCACGTGGGCGGCGTCGGATTCGGCATGCTCGCCCGAAGTACCCTGTGGGAGACGCGGTTTCGGGGCTACCTCGGCCAGCTCGACCTCACGACCGGGCAGCCACACCGCGACCGCCGTCACCCGCGCGAGCACGATCGCCGCGGTGATCAAGAACGCCGCCACCACCATCCACCGCAAAACGGCATACTCCTGCACGAATTGCGCCACACCCCACCACCTCTCATCACGGCGACCACCGGTCGTCGCACTTCCATGCTCGCATCCCGAGACGGTTAGGTGCCCTTTTTCGATTGCGCCGCATTAACCTTGGGCACGCCCGCAGCCGGCGAACCGAGATTCGCTCGGTGTAGTCGAGCACCGCGCTGGCGGGTGCGCTGCTCGTGCGAACAGCACGTCGCAAGAGATACCGAGGACACCAGGAGAACTCATTCGTAGCGACACTATTGCTCAGCGCGACTAGCCTTTCCAGAAGTGCGCTACGCGGACGGGAGATGATTGCCCGGCCCCTCCCCGTGAGCGGCTCAGCTGGCCAGACCCCTGCATCGACAGTTTCGACCCAGCCCCAACTGCGCGCCGGGCCGGACAGCACGCCATGATGGACGAATGACCCGCCAGATCGAGCAGTGCGCCGCCGATACGGCGAACGGCGGGCTGCGCATCACCGTCGACGACCTGACCGGCCCCGCCGTCATTTCCCTGCTTACCGAGCACCTCGCCGAGATGGCCGAGCACTCGCCCGCGGAGAGCATGCACGCGCTGGACCTCGCGGCGCTACGCCACCCCGGCATCACCCTCTGGACCGGATGGGACGGGGAGACCCTCGCGGGCTGCGCCGCCCTGAAAGGCCTCGACGACAAGCACGCCGAGATCAAATCCATGCGCACCGCCGAAACGCACCACCGCCGCGGCGTCGCTTCCACCTTGCTGCGCCATCTCATCGCCGAGGCCACCGCCCGCGGCTACCGTCGTCTCAGCCTGGAAACCGGGGCTTCCGGCTTCTTCCGGCCAGCCCGTCGGCTTTACGCGGCCCACGGCTTCGACTACTGCGCGCCGTTCGGCGACTACCGGCCCGACCCAAACAGCGTGTTCATGACCCGCATCCTCTGATCCGCAAATGGGCGGCGCAACGTCGGGTAAACACCGGTCGTGCCTGCGCGCCGAACACCGCACGGAGGCGACCTGACGATTGCCCGAACGGTGGCGAAGATCCCGGCATCCTGGCCGGACAACCACACTGGCGCGCTAACCAGGACCTAGTGCGCGGGTGAATCCGTCGACGAGTTCGGACACCTGGTCGTCGGTCATGACGAACGCCGGGGAGATCTGCATCGCGCCTCGGCCTGCCGCGCGGCTCGAGATGCCATGCGCGCGGAGGGTTTTCACCAGTGGTAGACCTTCCGCGGGGTCGGCCAACTGGATCGCGGCGACCGCGCCGAGACCGCTGCGGACCTCTGCGACGCGGGGATGCTCGGCGAGCACCGCGAGCTGGTCGTGGAGGCTGGATTCCAGGCGCAGGGCGGCATCGAGAAGAGCCTCGCGTTCGATGATGTCGAGGTTCGCCAGCGCGGCCGCCGCAGCGCCCGCGTGCCCGCCGTAGGTGTAGCCGTGCCTCCACCAGACGCCGCCCGCGAAGAACGGCTCCGCCACCTGGGGTGCCACGAAGACCGCGCCCATGGGCAGGTAGCCGGAGGTCAGGCCTTTCGCGGTGGTCATCAGGTCGGGTTCGAGGGCGAAACGGGAGGAGGCGAACCAGGCTCCGCCGATCCGGCCGAAGCCAGTGACCACCTCGTCGGCGACGAACAGGATGTCGTGGTCGCGGCAGATGCGGCGCACCTCGGTGAGGTAGCCCTCCGGCGGCAGGTAGATGCCGCCCGCGCCGATCACGGGTTCACAGAAGAACGCGGCGATGCGCTCGGCTCCGACCTCTTCGATCAGCGCGAGCAGTGCTTTCGCGTCGTCCCATGCCACGGTTCGCGCCGCGGGCATCAGTTCGCCGTAACCCTCGCGGTTCACCGGTATGCCCGCGAGGGCGGTGCCCGCGACGTGCATGCCGTGGTAGGCCCGCTGCCGCCCGACCACGATCGTCTTGCCGGAGTATCCGAGTTCGTGCCAGTAGCGGCGGGCCAGTTTGGCGGCGGTGTCGACGGAGTCGGAGCCGCCTGAGGTGAAGAAGATCTTGCTGTTCGGTACCGGGGCCAGCTCGGCGAGCCGCTCGGCCAGTTCCTGGGTGGCCGGTTCGGTGATGTCACCGAAATTGGAGTAGTGCGCGATCGCGCGCAGCTGCGCGGCGACGGCGTCGGCGATCTCGCCGCGACCGTGTCCGACGTTGGCGAACCACAGGCCGGCGGTCGCGTCCAGGTAGCGGTTGCCCGCCTGGTCGAAGACGTAGGCGCCGTCGCCGCGGGCGACGACGAACGCGCCGTCTCGCTCGACGGCGCCCATGTCGGCGAAGCCGTGCCAAAGCGCGCTCATGTCTGCGCCTCGCTGCGCTCGCTCATGTTTCCACCTCTACCGGATCTCGGGCCTTGGCGTCTGCCGTGGCGCGCCTTCACCAGGGCGAACGTACTCGAGCCGCGTGGTCTGCGGCTAGCAGCGACGGCGCGCCCGCATCCGCGTTCCCCTCGGCCGATCTTCGCATATCGGCGACCACCGGCCGGGATCGAGCGGGCCCCCGGCACCCGCTCGGCAACCGCGCCCGCCGCCTGGAACGAATATTCAGTGGCGGCCTTCGCTAGGCTGGTCGAGCAATGACCAGGACAGCCGCCACCGACTACCGCGACCTTCGCACCCGCCTGGCGAATCTCTCCCTTCGCGACGAACACCGGCTGCGGCGTCGGCTCGACCGGGCCCGCGATGGCGACCTGAGCGCGGTGGAAGCCGAGATCACGGCGGCCGAACTCCGGGTCGAGGCGCGCCGCGCCGCCGTGCCGCGGGTCCGCTATCCGGAGCAGCTGCCGGTCAGCGCCCGCCGTGACGACATCGCCGCGGCCATCGCGGCACACCAGGTCGTGATCGTCGCGGGCGAGACCGGTTCGGGCAAGACCACCCAGATCCCCAAGATCTGCCTCGAGCTCGGCCGCGGCATCCGCGGCACCATCGGACACACCCAGCCGCGCAGGCTGGCCGCACGCACCGTCGCCGAGCGTATCGCCGAGGAACTCGGTACCGAGCTCGGCGACGTCGTCGGCTACACGGTGCGGTTCACCGACCAGGCCTCCGAGCACACGCTGATCAAGCTGATGACCGACGGCATCCTGCTCGCGGAGATCCAGCGCGACCGGCTGCTGCGCCGCTACGACACGATCGTCATCGACGAGGCGCACGAACGCAGCCTCAATATCGATTTCCTGCTCGGCTACCTCAAACAGCTGCTGCCCCGCCGGCCCGACCTCAAGGTGATCATCACTTCGGCGACGATCGATCCGGAGCTGTTCGCCAGACATTTCGCGGACGAGAAAGGCACTCCCGCACCGATTGTCGAGGTTTCCGGCCGTTCGTACCCGGTGGAGATCCGCTATCGCCCTCTAGCACTGGAACTTCCGGCTGCCGACGACGAAGACGACGAGGACACCCGGACCGTCGACCGGGACCCGGTCGACGCGATCGGCGACGCGGTCACCGAATTGTTCGCCGCGGGCGATGGCGACGTGCTGGTGTTCCTGTCCGGCGAACGCGAGATTCGCGACACCGCGGACGCGCTGCGCGATCTGAAAATGCCGCGCACCGAGATCCTTCCGCTGTATGCCAGGCTGTCTACCGCCGAGCAGCATCGGGTGTTCGCTCCGCATACCGGGCGGCGGGTGGTGCTGGCGACCAACGTCGCCGAGACCTCGCTGACCGTGCCCGGCATCCGTTACGTCGTCGACCCGGGGACCGCGCGGATCTCGCGGTACTCGATGCGAACCAAGGTGCAGCGGTTGCCGATCGAACCGGTGTCGCAGGCATCGGCGCGGCAGCGCTCCGGGCGGTGCGGCCGGGTCGCCGACGGCATCTGCGTCCGGCTGTACTCCGAGGACGATTTCGAGTCCCGGCCCGCCTTCACCGAACCCGAGATCCTGCGCACCAACCTGGCCGCGGTCATCCTGCAGATGACCGCGCTCGGACTCGGTGACATCGAGAACTTCCCGTTCGTAGAGGCTCCCGACCGTCGCGCGATACGCGACGGCGTCGCCCTGCTCGAAGAGCTGGGAGCACTGGCGCGACGCGACGCCAAACCCGGATCGCGGGCGAACACCTCTGCGGCGCAAGAAGCGGACGGCGACCGGCCGGACAAAGCAAACCGCCGTGACGACGATACGGGTTTGTCGCTGACGCCGATCGGGCGCGAGATGGCCCAGCTGCCGGTGGATCCCAGGATGGCCCGGATGCTGGTGGAGGCGCATCGCAACGGCTGCCTGGCCGACGTGCTGGTCATCGTGGCGGCGCTGTCGATCCAGGACGTGCGGGAGCGACCCGCCGAGCACCAGCAGGCCGCCGACACCAAACACGCGCGGTTCACCGTCGAGGGGTCGGATTTCCTGGCCTACCTCCGGCTGTGGGAGTACCTCGGCGGGCAGCGCAAGACCTTGTCGTCCAACCAGTTCCGGCGCATGTGCCGGGAGGAGTTCCTGCATTACCTGCGGATCCGGGAGTGGCAGGACCTGCACGGGCAACTGCGCACCATCACCAAGGGCCTCGGATGGTCCGCCCACGCGGAACCATCGGCCGACACCGCGGGGCGCGGCGCGCGCGAGGCGGCGGGGCCGGATCGCAAGTCCGGCAATCGAAGACGCCACGGAGGCGACGGGCGATCCGCCGCCGTGGCAGCAGCCGATAACGACGGTGTCCCGTGGGATTCCACCGCCATCCACCAAGCGCTGCTGGCGGGCATGCTGTCGCACATCGGTGTCAGGGAGGCGGAGTCCAGGGAGTTCCTCGGCGCGCGCAACGCCAAGTTCATGATCTTCCCCGGTTCGTCGCTGGCGAAGAAGCCGCCCCGCTGGGTGATGGCTGCCGAGCTGGTCGAAACATCCCGTCTGTGGGGCCGGATGACTGCGAAGATCGAGCCCGAATGGGCTGAACGACTCGCGGGCGACCTGGTAAAACGAACCTACTCCGAACCGCACTGGTCGGCCAAGCGGGGCGCGGCGCGCGCCTACGAGCGGGTCACCCTGTACGGCATTCCGCTGGTCACCGGCAGGCCCGTCGATTACGGCCGGATCGATCCGGAGTTGTCGCGTGAGCTGTTCATCAGACACGCCTTGGTCCAAGGCGAGTGGCAGACCCGGCACGAGTTCTTCCACCGTAATCGCGCGCTGCTCGACGATGTCGCCGACTTGGAGCACCGCGCGCGCCGTCGCGACATCCTGGTCGACGACGAGGTCCTGTACGAGTTCTACGACAAACGCCTGCCCGCCGACATCGTCTCGGTGCGTCACTTCGACAGCTGGTGGCGCACCGCGCGGCGCACGGACCCCACGCTGCTGGACTTCTCCTCCACCACGGTGATCAACGAGGGCGCCGCCGCGCTGGACCCGGCGGACTTCCCCGACTCCTGGCGTCAAGGCGAGCTCAGCTTCCCGCTCACCTACCAGTTCGAGCCGGGCAACGACGACGACGGCGTCACGGTGCGCATCCCGGTGGAACAGCTCGCCCACGTCCGCGCCGTCGGTTTCGACTGGCTGGTGCCCGGAATGCGCGAGGAGCTGGCCGCGGCGCTGATCAAGACGCTGCCGAAGACGTTGCGCCGCAGCGTCGTTCCCGCGCCGGATTTCGCGGCCACCGCCTTGGCCGCGCTGACACCGCGCGCCGAGCCACTGCGCACCGGACTCGCGCGGGAACTGTCCCGATTGGGTTCGGTATCGATCGCCGCGTCCGACTTCGATCCCTCCGCGCTGCCCGACCACCTGCGCATGACCTTCGCGGCCATCGGCGGCGACGGCACGACGCTCGCTCGCGGCAAGAGCCTCTCCGCACTGAAAACAAAGCTCGCCGAACAGGTTTCCGCATCCGTGGCGCGGGCGACAGCGGGCGCGGAACGCCCGCCCGCCACGGTGTGGACCTCCGAGTCGCTCGGCACCGTCGAGCCGACGGTGCGCCGGGAGGTAGCCGGCCAGACCGTTACGGGGTATCCCGCGCTGGTCGCGGAAGGCGACGGCGTGGCAGTCCGGGTGCTGAGCTCCCCCGCCGAGCAAGCCGCCGCGATGCGCCTGGGTACCAGGGCACTGCTGCTGCATGCGCTGCCCACCGCGGTCCGCACCGCCACCGCGGGTCTGTCGCCCACGGACCGGCTCGCGCTGAGCCAGAACCCGTACGGCTCGCTGGAGGCGCTGATCGAGGACTGCCGCGCGGCCGCCGCCGACGAGCTGCTCGCGACCGCGGGCGGTCCGGTCCGCAGCCCGGCGGAGTTCGATGCTCTCGTGGCCCGGATTCGTCCGGACTTCGCCTCCGCCGTGGCGCGCTTCGTTCGCTTGGTGGTGCCGATTCTGGCTGAGGCCCATCAGGTTTCGGTGGCACTCGCCCGGACGAGCGAGCGCGATATCGCCGAGGACGTGCGCGACCAGCTCGACAACCTGGTATTCCGTGGCTTCGTCGCCGAGCTGGGCAGCGCCAGGCTGCGCGAACTTCCCCGCTATCTGCGGGCTGCGGTACTGCGTCTGGAAGCACTGCCCGGCTCGGCGGTTCGCGATCGCCAGGGCATGGCCGAACTCGATCGGGTGCTGGGCGCCTACGACCGTCTGTCCGGTTCCCTGCCGGAGCACCGCAGGAACGCGCCCGCTGTCGCGGACATCTGGTGGATGATCGAGGAATTCCGGGTCAGCCTGTTCGCACAGAAGCTCGGCACCCCATTCCCGGTCTCCGCCAAGCGAATCGAGAAGGCCATCGCCGCGCTGCGGCGCTGAGTCAGTCGGCGGCCGACAGCGCCTCGGCGCGCGCCTGGCGCATCTGGAGGATCTCGCGTTCGAAATCCTCCGCCGAGGTGAACGACCGGTAGACCGAGGCGAACCGGAGGTAGGCCACCTCGTCCAAGTCGCGCAGCGGCCCCAGAATGGCCAGGCCCACCTCGTGGCTGGGCACCTCAGGAGAACCCTTGGCGCGCACCGTGTCCTCCACCTGCTGCGCGAGCAGGTTCAACGCGTCGTCGTCGACTTCGCGGCCTTGGCACGCCCGGCGCACGCCACGGATGACCTTCTCGCGGCTGAACGGCTCGGTGACCCCGCTGCGCTTCACCACGGACAGGATCGCGGTTTCCACCGTGGTGAACCGCCGCCCACACTGCGGACAGGCGCGGCGACGGCGAATGGCCGCGCCTTCGTCGGCCTCGCGCGAGTCCACGACCCGGGAGTCTGGGTGTCGGCAGTACGGGCAATGCATCCGAGAAATCCTTCGTCGATGCGCGTGCTCGCGTCCGGACCGGCTACCGATAGCGGTGATCGTTCCGGCGAGCACGTGTACAGAGGTCTATACCCCGGCACCAAGTATTCCCCGTTCGACACGCGGAATACCTGCATAACACTTCGAGAATACCCGCCCGGGTGCCCGGAACGTCCCGCTCACCCCGGTCGAAGCCGGATCGGCGCACTCATCCGGCGATCTGCCAGTGCCCGGTCAAGTCCGTGAGCAGGTCCGGCAGCCGTGCCGCCAGACGGCCGCGGGCGAGCTTGCTCCAGAACGGCTCGCCGAGGACGGCGCCGGCCAGTACCGGGTCGGTTTCCATATCGATGTGGCGCGGCACCAGGTCACCGGTGATGTAGTTCCAGCGGGTCTCCTGGTCGGCCCAGTTGAAGTCGGGCAGCGGTGCGCGCAGCGCCAGGATGCGGCCCGGAACGTCGGCGCGGACCGTGATCGGGGCGAAGACACCGGGTGCGCGGACGCCCGGGACGCCGGGTTTGCCGGCGACGGTGCTGACATAGGTCAGTACCCGGCCCATGGGTGAGCGGCCCGCCGCCGTCTCGTCCCACTGGTCGGCGACGATGCGGTTCTGCTCCCGGTCGGTCATCCGGATCAGCGCGTCGATACAGCCGTTCCGGGTGCCCGCGGCGATCGACTGCCAGGCGGTGCGGATGTCGTCGTCGAGCAAGCCCGCCGCGTACATCTCCTCGATGCCGGGCATACCGAGTGCGACGTACGCCTCGTGCATCGGCACCAGGTCCGTGAAGATGTGCTTCTGCATGATCATCAAACGGGTCTGGTACCAGGCGACGTCCCCGGCGCTCAGCCGGGAGCCCTCGGTGGCCAGCAGCCGGATGTCCTCCGGCAGCGCCTGTACCAATTCCGGCGGGGTGGCGCGCAGCAGATCGGCCACCGCGTTGCCGAGCTGATGGATGCCGGGGACGTCGAGCGCGACACCCACGTCGCTCATGTCGAAGAATCCGGAGGCGAACGATCCACCCGCGATCCCGGCCAGGCCCGCCCAATAGAACTCCGGATGCTGGATGGCCAGTCGCAGGTAGTTGACGTACACCTGATTGAACGTGCGTTCATTCGCCCGCGCCCCACGACCGGGATCCCAAGCCGCTAGGTCGATTTCAGCGTTGCGGGCGGCGACAACCAACCAATACTGGTGCAGCAGCGTCGCATATCGGCGTGCAGCGACGCCGTGGCTCCGCGCCTGCCGCACCGCCTCCGCTAGAACTGCTTCGTCCAACGGCAGAAGGGGATTCAGGCCACCCGCGCCCACACCGTCTCCGTTGACGGAGGGCAGATCGAGGTAGGCCGCGTACACGGGCTCCGCATGTGCGGCCGGCTGCGCGCCGAATCCGAAGACGAGACAGAGGGACAATCCGACCGCCCGTGCGAAGACCCGGGCCGAGCGGCCTGCGGCGAGAAGTGTCATGTGCTGAAAGGTCCCGATCTCGTTCGGGCAGTGTCGCCCAGATCACGTTTCCAGCACGGTAGCAACACGTTCTAGTTTGATGATCAACAATTCCGGCCGCCTCCGGTGGCCGATTCCCCCGGTCAGCGCGGGTGCTCAGCACCGTGCCCGGCGGTACCGTCCACCACCGCAGGGACCGATCCACCGGACGCACCGCCCCATTCACCCGCCCGCGCATGCGCCAGTGCGATCAGTCCCGCCACCACCAAGGCGGTGAGCAGCGCCGCGACGGCGAGCGCGGCGAACCCGATCTGCGCCTGCTCGACGCGACGCATCGGATGCGCGCCGGAGGCTCGTTGCCGCCCGAAAGCCCTTGCTCCGCCGCCATATCCGACCACACCGCCGCCGGGGCGCGAATCCCGCGGGCGCCGATCGACCGCGGACCGATGCGTGGGCGTCAGCGCCCGCGATCGCGCGCCGCCGTGCAGCAGTCGCCGGGCGGTGTCATAGCCGAGATCGTCTGCCGCCGCGTCCAGGTGTGCGCTGCGGCGGTCGAGCGCCGCGTCCGTCTTGCCGATCGATGGGGTGATCTCGCTGATCGCAGTGCTCATCGGACAAACCTCCGTAGTGGGTGCTCCGCCGCCGTTCGAGCCGATGCTCGCCATTCGAACACTTGTTCGCGCTCTATTCGATCAAGTGTTCGAAGAACTGATGTTCGATTTCTACCACGCCCGGTCCACAAAGTCACCAGAAACGCCCGACATACGTCGAACAGATGTTTGATACATCGGCGTAACCGGACTAGATTCGAAGGACCGAAGACTTGACAAGCCAGGAACACACACGCCGGGCGGACCGGCCGGGCACAGCAAGAAAGGGCGGTTGCGGTGAGGCACACAGACGACACGGGTGACGAGACCGAAATCGGCGCCGACTCGACGGGGACCGGGGCGGATCTCACCGTGCGTCAGCGCAAAGTGCTGGAGGTGATCCGGACCTCGGTGAGCGAGCGCGGCTACCCGCCGAGCATCCGGGAGATCGGCGACGCCGTTGGCCTCACGTCCACCTCGTCGGTGGCCCATCAGCTGCGGGCCTTGGAGCGCAAAGGCTACCTGCGCCGCGATCCCAACCGGCCGCGCGCGGTGGACGTCCGAGGCTTGGACGAAGTGGTGCGGTCGGTGACCAGCCTGCCGGTCACCGCGGTGGACGACACCGCGGCCGTCGCCGAGGCCGATCGGCCGGTGCCCACGTTCGTCCCGGTGCTCGGCCGCATCGCCGCCGGTGGCCCGATCCTGGCCGAGCAGGCCGTCGAGGACGTCTTCCCACTGCCGCGCGAACTGGTCGGCGACGGTTCGCTGTTCTTGCTGAAGGTTGTCGGTCAGTCCATGATCGACGCCGCCATCTGTGATGGCGACTGGGTCGTGGTGCGCCAGCAGAACGTCGCCGACAACGGTGACATCGTCGCGGCGATGATCGATGGCGAGGCCACGGTGAAGACCTTCAAGCGCACCGGTAAGGACGTCTGGCTGATGCCGCACAACCCGGTCTTCGAGCCGATCCCCGGCAACGACGCGCAGATCCTCGGCAAGGTCGTCACGGTCATCCGCAAGATCTGATCATCTCGGGGCGAACGACAATGGCCGCGCGGTGATCCGCGCGGCCATTGACGTCCCGGCGGCCGATCACATCACCGAGTGACCGGCCGCGCCGTCGAGCGGGCGAGCCGGCGGTTGGTCACTTCCAGCTGACGCGTTGTCATCGCCTCCAAGCCGCGAACCTGTACAGCGTCGAGACGTCCGCACAGTCGCCCCCAGTGCACCGCGACCCGCTCCCCCACTGACACATCCGGCACCGCGGCATATCCGTCCACCCGAATCGGCACGGGCTGCACCGATTCCGGTGACAACGCCAGGCGCTGTCCGTCCCAGCCGAGCCTGCGACAACGCAGCCCGATCTCGTTGCCGGTGCGGTCGAGCACCGTCCCCCAAGTGATCCGGCAACTGTCGAGCACATGCAGCGGATACTCATGGCCATGGCCGAGCAGCCGGGACCATGGGTACACGCCGAAGACGTGGAAGCAGTGGTTGGCCCCCGCTTCCTCGGCCAACTGCGGGGTGAGATGCGTCCAGTACCCGCCCGCGACCGGGCCGAGGAGTGCCAGCAGCTCGGCGGTGAACTCGGCGGGGTCCAGCGCCGCGCCTACCCCGCCGCCCAGCCAATAGGACTCGACCAGACGGCGATCCAGCGGATCGGCGATACCGGTCATCGTCGCCATCACCTGGAGATAGGGCCACGCGCCACTGAACCGGCGCGCCACCGCACGCACTTGCTCATCCGACCCGTCTCGCAAGGCGGCCGCGCCCGGTGGCCCGCAGTAGCCGAGCCGATTGGGCTCGTAGGCGTACCGGGCGAACATCTCCGCTCCGCCACTGGACATCAGCAGACCCTTTCACCGCGGCGGTCGGGGGCCCACCGCTGGTCGAGCCGGCCGAATCGCCACACCGCGACGGCGACCGCCCAGGTGAATACGAACAGGCCGACGACGAGGAAACCCATGGCGCCGAGATCCAGACCACCGACCCAGGCCAGCGGACCGTCGGCGATGCCGAGTTCCTCGGCCAGCAGCGAGATCAACTCCTGCAGGCCGATCAGCAGGGCGACCGCGACCGACAGCCCGGTCACCACGATGTTGTAGTAGATCGTGCGTAGCGGTCCGGCGAACGCCCACCCGTACGCGTAGTTCATGAACGCACCATCCAACGCGTCGAACAGCGTCATACCCGCCGAGAAGAGCACGGGCAGAACCAGAATCGCGTACCACGGCAGGTCGGTCGCCGCCGCGCCGCCCGCGATCACCAGAAGGCTCACCTCGGTGACGGTGTCGAAGCCCAGGCCGAACAGCAACCCGACCGGGTACATCTGCCATGGTGCGCGCACCGCGCGGGTCATCGGTCCGAGCACCCGGTGCAGTGCGCCGCGGTCGTCCAGATGTCGCCGCAGCGCCGCCTCATCGATGCTGCCTCGACGCATGCCGCGGAACACCCGCCAGATACCGATCAGCGAGATGAGATTCAGCAGACCGATAGCGAGGAGGAAGGTTCCCGACACGCCGGCACCGAACACCCCGGTGCATCGGTGCAGTCCGGAATCCTCGTCGCGCAGATCGCCTGCCAGCGACTTGACGCCGAACGCCAGTAGCGCGACGAGGAGGAAAACGATGGTGGAATGGCCCAGGGCGAACCAGAACCCGACCGAAAGCGGCTGCCGGCCCTCCGCCCTCAGCTTGCGGGTGACGTTGTCGATCGCGGCGACGTGATCGGCGTCGAAGGCGTGGCGCATGCCGAGCGTGTAGGCGGCGACGCCGAGACCGACGCCGAACACCGCACCGTCCACGACGTATCCGCCGGGAACGACGAGGAGCAGCAGCGCCACCCACCCGACGACGTGCAACGTGACGACGACCGACGCCATCCCGGCGACGCCGCGCGGCTGCCGCCGGGCCGACGGGCCCCGCGACGCCGCGCGCGTGTCTGCGATCCGAACGATGACGCACCTCGCCTTCTCGCTCCGGGCTCCGCCGAACCCGCCGGGGTCAGCAGATTCGCGGAAGCTGTTCGCCTGCAGGCAGATCCACCACGCGAGTGCCGCCGAGCGCCGTGCGGGCAACCACCATCCCGGGATGCTCGGAGACACACCGGCCGATGACCGCGGCCTGCGCGCCCAGCGGATGTTCCCGCATAGCCGCGAGCACCCGGTCGGCGTCCTCGGGAGCGACGAACGCCAAGAGCTTGCCCTCGTTGGCCACGTACATCGGGTCAAGTCCGAGCAGCCCGCAGGCGTCGCGCACCGCGTAGGGCACCGGAAGATGCCGTTCATCGAGCGCCACACCGACATTCGCCGCTCGCGCGATCTCGTTCAGCGACGCCGCGACGCCACCGCGCGTGGGATCGCGCAGCACGTGCACGTCGGCTCCGGTGGCCAGCATCGCGGCGACCAAGCCGTGCAGCGGCGCAGTGTCGCTGAGCACGGTGGTGCCGAACTCCAGTCCCTCGCGGCAGCTGAGCACCGCCACGCCGTGCACGCCGATGTCGCCGCTGACCAGCACGACGTCCCCTGCGGTCGCGCGCTGCGGCCGGATGTCCACGCCGGGGTCCACCAGACCGATTCCGGTGGTGTTGAGGTAGATACCATCGCCATGCCCGGCGTCGACCACCTTGGTGTCGCCGGTGACCAGCCGCACTTCCGCCGCCAAGGCCGCGGTGCCGACGTCCTGTGCGATGCGGGCGATGTCGGCGAGCGCGGTGCCCTCCTCCAGTATGAACGCCGTCGACAGCACCATCGGGCGCGCACCGGCCATGGCCAGATCGTTCACCGTGCCGTTGACCGCGAGCTCGCCGATCGTGCCGCCGGGGAACACCATCGGCTTGACCACGAACGAGTCGGTGGAGAACGCCAGCCGTGCACCACCGAGCGTGACCACGGCGGAGTCGCCCATATCCGCGTGCGCCGCCGCGCCGAACGCGGGCAGGAACAGATGCTCGATCAGTTCGCCGGACATGGCGCCGCCGCCGCCGTGCCCCATCACGATGTTCGGCGAGTCCCGCAGCGGCATCGGGCAGACCCAGCCCTCCATGTCGATCGTGGCGGGGGCGGTGGCTTCCTCACGCATGGGCCACCTCCGCGGGCAGATCCAACCGCCGGTAGAGGTAGTAGGCGGCGCACGCGCCTTCGGAGGACACCATGGTGGCGCCCAACGGGTTTCGCGGCGTGCACTGCTTGCCGAACGCCGCGCATTCGTTCGGTTTGATCAACCCCTGCAGCACTTCACCGGAGCGGCAGATCGTCGACTCGGCGGTATGCATGTCACCCACGGCGAACCGCTGTTCGGCGTCGAATTCGCGATAGCGCTCCGACAGCCGCCAGCCGCTGCCCGGGATCATCCCGATGCCGCGCCAGGCCCGGTCGGTGACCTCGAAGACGTCCTGCAGCATGGTCTTCGCCGCGGGGTTGCCCGCCGCGGACACCGCCCGCGGATAGGCGTTCTCCAGTTCGTGCCTGCCCGACTCGAGTTGCAGCACGGTGCGCCGGATGCCCTCCAGGATGTCCAGCGGCTCGAAGCCGGTGACCACCATCGGCACCCGATACTTCTCGGCCAGCGGCGGATATTCGTCGGTGCCCATCACGGTGCAGACATGCCCGGCGGCGAGGAAACCCTGCACCCGGCAGGTGGGTGACTCCATGATCGCGCCAATGGCCGGCGGGACGAGCACGTGCGACACCAGCAGCGAGAAATTCCGGATACCGAGCCGTTTCGCCTGGTACACCGTCATGGCGTTGGCCGGGGCGGTGGTCTCGAAACCGATGCCGAAGAACACGACCTCGCGGTCGGGATTCTCCTTCGCCAGATTGAGCGCGTCCAGCGGGGAGTAGACCACCCGGACGTCGCCGCCCTCGCTCTTGACCCGGAACAGGTCCTTCGAACTGCCGGGCACACGCAGCATGTCACCGAAGGAACAGAAGATCACGCCCGGTTGCGCGGCGATCTCCAGCGCTTTGTCGATCACCTCGAGCGGGGTGACGCAGACCGGACAGCCGGGGCCGTGGATCATCTCGATCTGGTCGGGCAGCAGCTGGTCGATGCCGTGGCGGATGATCGAATGGGTCTGTCCGCCGCAGACTTCCATGATCGCCCAGCGGCGGGTGGTCGCGGCGCGGATCCGCTCGAGCAGGCGTCCGGCCAGCTCGGGGTTGCTGAATTCGTCCAGGTACTTCATGACGTCGCCTCCGGTTCCTCGCGTGGTGGCTCGGCGGCGGGGTTCTGCACACCCGCCTGCTTCGCGGCGATCTCGAAGCCGTCGCCGAATTCCTCGTTCAGTACGCCCAAGTGCTCGAACTCGGCCAGGGTCCGCAGCGCGGACTCCTCGTCCAGCCGCTGGATCGCGAAGCCGACATGGACCACGACGTAGTCGCCGACCGCCGCGTCCGGGATGTATTGCAGGCACACGTCCTTGTGCACACCGCCGAAATCGACGACCGACATCAACGTGCCGTCCCGCTCGTGCAGGCTGAGCACTTTGCCTGGTACCGCAAGACACATCGTTGTTCTCCTTCGCTCATCCCTCGCTGCAGGCGAGGAGTTGCCCGAACGCGAGGCCGCCGTCGTTGGGCGGCAGTCGGCGGTGGGTGATCACGGTGAAACCGTTGTCCCGCAGCAGCGCACACGAGCGTGCGAGCAGCAGGGCGTTCTGGAAGACTCCGCCGGACAGCGCGACCACCGTCGCGGGGGCGGCGTAGCGGAGTGCGAGATCGAGCACCAACCGGGCCAGGGCCGCGTGGAACCGCGCGCCCACCACCTCGGCCGGTTCACCGGCGCGCACGTCGGCCACCACGGCCGTGAGCACCGGCGCGGGATCGATGGCGGCGGGATCGCCGTCCTCGATGTGGAACCGGTATTCGGTGGCGCCTTCCCCGCCGCGGCGCGACAGCCCCTCCAACTCGATCGCCGCCTGGGCTTCGTAGTCGACCGCGTGCCGCACGCCGCACAGCGAGGACACCGCGTCGAACAACCGGCCCATGCTCGAGGTCGGCGCGCAGCCCAGCCCGGTCCGGAACTGATGGGCCAGCACCGATCGCTCGGCGACCGGACACGCGGCGACCGCGGGAATGTCCTCCGTCCAGTCGATCCCGGCCGCCCACAGGTGCGCCAGTGCCATCCGGTAGGGCCTGCGCACCGCGAGATCGCCGCCCGCCAGCGGCACATACTTCAAGTGGGCCAGGCGCCGGTAACCCTTGTAGCCCGCGAGCAGGACCTCGCCGCCCCACACCGCACCATCCGGACCGAATCCGGTGCCGTCGAAGGCCATCCCGACCACTCGCTCAGTGGGGCCGAGGCCGTGCTCGCCCATCACGGCGGCGATGTGCGCGTGGTGGTGCTGCACGGTGTACACAGATCGCTCGCCCGCGTGCCTGCGCGCCCAGGCGGTGGAGCGGTAGCCGGGATGCGCGTCGGCGACCAGTTGCGCGGGCCGGACACCGGTGAGCTCCGCGAGGTGCCGCTGCGCGGCGTCGAAGGACCGCAGAGTCGCCAGATCATCCATGTCGCCGATGTGCTGACTGAGCCAGGCATAGCGTCCGTCGGCCACCGCGCAGGTGTTCTTCAGATCCGCGCCGACCGCGAGCGTCGGCGGCAGCGGCACCGGCAGCATCAGCGGCAGCGGCGCGTAGCCGCGGGAGCGCCGGACCGGCAGCTCGCGGCCGTCGAGCGCGCGCACCACCGAGTCGTCGCAGGGCACCAGGATGCGCCGGTTGTGCGACAGCCACCCGTCGGCCAGTCCGGCCAAGCGGGTGCGGGCGTCGTCGTCCTCGTAACAGATCGGTTCGCCACCGAGGTTGCCCGAGGTCATCACCAGCACCTGTGGGCCGGGCGGATCGCCGGGCAGGCCGAACAGCAGCAAGTGCAGCGGAGTGTAGGCCAGCATGACGCCCAGGTCCGGGTTACCGGGCGCGACCGAGGCGGCCGGGACCGGACACCGAGCTTCGGCAACGGCGTCGCCTGGTGCAACGGATCCTGCGGCCATCGACGGTCCGACGGCAGCGGGGGACGCCGCCGCTCCCGAAAGCGCGCCGGCCGATCGCACGGGCGCGGACCGGCGGGCGAGCAGGACGATCGGCCGGGCCGGGCTGGTCAGCAGCGCCGCGGCCGCGTCGTCGACCTCGACGATGGCGCGGGCGGTGGCGAGGTCGGGCACCATCACGGCGAAGGGCTTGTCGCCGCGGCGTTTACGCCTGCGCAGCTCGGCGACGGCCGCATCGTTCGCGGCGTCGCAGGCGAGGTGGTACCCGCCGATGCCCTTGACCGCCAGGATGCCGCCCGTGCGCAGCAGTTCCCGCGCGGCCGCAGGCGGCGCACCGCTACCGGGGCCGGAGTAGGCCAGTGCCGGGCCGCAGTCGGGGCAGGCGATCGGCTGGGCATGAAAGCGCCGGTCGGTGGGATCGGCGTATTCCCGTGCGCAGCGGTCACACATGGCGAAGTCCGCCATGGACGTCCGCTCTCGGTCGTAGGGCAGGCTCGCGATGATGGTGAACCGTGGACCACAGTTGGTGCAGTTGATGAACGGATGGCGATAGCGGCGGTCCTGGGGATCGCGCAGCTCACGTTCGCAGTCGGCGCAGATCGCGACATCGGGCGAGGCCAGCGTGCGACCGCTGCCGTCGCTGGTGGTCCCGGCGATATGGAAGCCGGTGCCGCCGCGCACCGCGATCTCGGCTTGGTCGACCGATTCGATCACGGCCAGCGGGGGCGGCCGCAGGCGCAACCGCTCGGTGAACGCGTCCAGATCCGCCTGCGCGCCCTCGATTTCGATGACGACCCCGCTGCTGTCGTTGCTCACGCTGCCGGACAGAGCCAGCTCGGCCGCGGTGGTGTAGACGAACGGACGGAACCCGACGCCTTGGACCACGCCGCGCACGAGTAGTCGCCGCCGCAGCCGCGTGGCGGTCATGGCAGGTCTCCGCGTTGCAGCAGGCGCAGCCCGTCCAGCGCCGCCGCGGCGCCCGCCTCGTCGGTCTTCTCCACGGCGAAGCCCATGTGGATGATCACCCAGTCGCCCGGTCGGGCCGGATCATCGTCCAGCAGGCCGATATTGACCTTCCGCTGCTCACCGGACACGTCCACCAGCGCGATCTGGTCGTGGTAGCCCTCGGGGATCTCCACCACCCGCCCCGGGATGCCCAGACACATGGGTCAGTCCTCCTGTCGCACCGTGGTCGGGGGAAGCGGCGAGGCGCCCCCTGGCTGCCCCGCTTCACCGGGACTCGCGACCGGTGCACCGAGCAACCCGGTGAGCACATCGCCGATGGCGGCGACGGCCTCATCGACCGCGGCGGCGACCGGCGCGGACAAGCCGATGCCCTCGTCCAGGCAGGCGACCTGGCAACCGACCACGACGGTCGGCGGCAGCGCACCGCCCAGCGCGCGCACTCCGGCGAAGACCGCGGCCGGAGTCATCGCGTGCGCGTCGAGATGCGCGGTGTCGCCGTCTTCCGGCGCGGCGCGGAACACCTCGACGCGGCCGGGCGCTCCGCGGCCGGGCACCGCGTCGACCAGCACCAGCGCGTCCCAGGGGTCGAGCAGGTCGTAGGCGAGGTGCATGCCGCGGATGCCGTAGTCCACCGCGCGCACGCCAGGGTGGTGCGGCAGGCGCCGCACCACCTCGGGTCCGAATCCGTCGTCGCCCAGGAAGATGTTGCCGATCCCGGCGATCAGCACCGTGGCCGTCGGCTCACTCCTCCCCTTCGGTCGGCGCCGTCGCGCCGCCGACTTCCGCGTCGTCGACCTTGCCCGTTGCCGTCTCGTCGGGCGCATTGGCGGTCTGCTTACGTCCTTCGAAGGGCGGGGTCGCCGGTTCGGCGCCGGTGGGGGGCGCCGTCGTGAACTCGGCCGCCCCTTCGGTGTCGGTGCCGTGGGCCGAGGTGATCTCCTCGTGGCCGATGTCGCCCGGTTCCCGGTCGGCCGGTCCTCCGGCGACGGTGTCGGCGCCGGTGTCACGCGAACCCGGCGCGCCGCGAGCCGACTGTGGCTCTTCACGTTGCTCACCCATGATGTTCCTTTCCGGTCGTCCTCTACATCTGCCGGATCTTCAGGTATCGCCGCAGGTCCGGTATCGCCCGCACACCCAGGTACAGCCCCACCGCCGCCAGCACGGCGACGATGCTCGTCGAGATCACTCCCACCCTTTCCATCGCGGACTTCCTTTCATTTGTCGGGGCCGTCGAGCGGCTCCAGTTCGTCGGGTGCGAAATACAGGTAGCGCCCGTACCACTCGTGCAGATCGGCGGCCGGATCGTCGTCCAGGACCACCCCCACGTGCACGTGACCGTCCACGTCCTCGTGCACCGAGACGACTCGTGCGCACTTGCCGGCGAAGAACAGGTCCTGCGCGTCCGCCCGCCGGGACGGACGCAACCTGACTCGGCTGCCCTGGCGCACCAGCACGCCCCCGACCGGCACCGCGTCGGACTCGGGGCGAACGGCGCCGTCCGCCAGCGGATCCCACCAATCGAGGCCCTCGGGGATCTCCGGAATCAGCCGCGGACGATCGGGATGCGGGTCGCGCAGGACGCCGTGCAACTGCCGCATCGCCTCCGGTGTCATTGCCTCGCAGCGGTCGATGATCTCCGCCGCGCGCGGATCGGTGGCCCGCGCTCGGGCCTTCTCCGCGTCGGTCATCGTCAGCACGCGCAGGGTGAGGATCTCGTCGATCTCGGTGGAGTCGAAAAGCGCGCCCTCGCTCTGCTCGGCGATCTCCGGATGGTCGTAGAGGATGATCGGCGAGATGAGCAGCATGCTGTAGTCGCCGGGTGGTCCGGCGAGCACGGGGAAGCAGCGGCGCCGCTCGCAACGACCGACCGCGGCCGCGGCGGCGGGCGGCGGGTCCAGCAGCGAGATGAACTGGCCGCCGGTGATCTCCGCGATGACGTGGGCGCCGATCAGCGAGCGCGCGATGGCGTCGCGTTGGTCGGTCGCAGGCGTCCCCTCGTTGCGCAGCACGACGGTCAGCCGCAGGTAGCCGTCGTCGCAATCGGTCGCGAGGGTGAGTTCGCCCGCGAGCGGAAGCCGGGTCCGCACCAACGCGCCTTCGGCCGCACCGGATGGCCCGGGAAGCTGCTCGGTATCGGTTCCACCCGGGATACGCAGTGGCCGAGCGATATTCGCGGGTGCGACCGGGCCGATGACGACTTCCTGCTCGACCGCCTCGTCCCAGGACAGCCACGACCGCCGGCCATCGGTCAGCTCGGTGACGGGCGTGCCGTCGGCATCCACCACTTGCCTGTGCTGGAGCTGAAGGAAACGGACCGCCACGGTGAGCTGGGGATTCTCCCCCGCGTCGATCAGGCACTGCGCCGACAGCGCCGACTCCTCGCCGAGCCCGGCCGCGGCGGCTCCCTCCGGGCCGAGCACGCCGAACTGCCACCGCGACTGGTTCTTACGCGCGTCGGCGCGATACGGGTAAAGCAGGTATCCCTCGTAGAGCACCGCGTCGGCCACGGCGCGGGCACGGGCACGGGATTCGGCGGTGGTCACGGCACCTCCTCGGCGTGCGCCAGCAGCCTCGTCACCGCGTCGTCGAAACCGAGCAGGCCGTGGCCGGATTTGTAGGCGGCGAGCGCCTCGAGGGTGTCCTTGTGCAAGCGCAGCCAGCCGGTGTTGGGGAAGTGCGCGGCCACCAGGTCATGCCAGACCGAGACCGGCATGTCGAACTTGTCCTCCCGGTCCCAGGGGATCTGCTGGATGGCGAATCCACCGCCGCCTTTGATGAAGACCGTCCCGCTGAACAGGAACAGCAGCGGAACCACGCCTCCGCGCAAGGCGTGCAGATACTTCGATCCGGTCACCTCGAAGTCATAGGTGCACGGCATCGGCAGATCGACTTCGGCGCCCCCGCTGAACCCGGGAACCATTGTGGCGCAGTGCATCCAGAGGAACGAGCGCTGGGTGTCGCGCCACCGCTCACGCGGACCGAACAGATCGACCAGCCCATCGGCTTCGTCCTCGGAGTAGCCGCGGCGGAACGGCTCGATGCGCACCTGCGCGCGTAAGGCGATGGCGTGCACGGGTTCCTCCGCCAGCGCGGCGATGCCCACGCGCGCGGACAGCATCGGCGCCGCCGCGTACGGCTCCGGTTTCATCCCGAGCACGGCGAAGGTCGTGGAGTAGACCGGGCTCATGCCGCACCGCCGGTTTGCGCGCGCGCCGCCGCGGCGGCGAAGAATTCCTCCAGGTAGCGCCGCACGTCCTGGCCGCCGTCGAATCCGCGCCACAGCAGGCGCATCCGGCCGACGAATTCGTAGCAGGCGTCGATCGGCAGCAGTAGGCAGCCGACCTGCCCGCTCCCGCGTTCGGGCATCCGGATCAGCAGCGCCTCCACGTCGGGCAGGAGCACGTCCAGCTCGGGATGGCGCTGGAGCATCGAATCCCACGCCGCGAGCGGCAACTCCGATTCGGTGGCACCGGCGGGGCCCGGATAGAACGCGACCGTCCGCCCCAGCGCGGAGTTGCGGAAGAAGAACGCGAGACCCACCGGGATCTCCAGCGCGTCCCACTCCGCCTGGCTGATCGTGACATCGGGAAACGCGAGATACCGATCCGGCACCGCCCGATAACGCAGCTGCGCGTTCTGATCGACGAACAGCAGATAGCAGCCGCGGCACACGCACATCAGCTGCCTGCCTTCGAGGTCCACGACGTGCTGGTGCTCGTCGGCGATCGGCTCGGCGCACATCTCGCACCGCTCGCCGGCCCGGGGCGGAGGCGTGCGATCGGCGGCGATCCGCTGCAGTGCGCGGAACGGCATGGTCACCCGTGCACCCCCACCGGCACCGCCACCGACAACTCGCCGGAGCGCACGAGGACTGGCAACGGCTCGAGGTGTCCGTCACCGTCGACGCGGGCGCCCGCGTGCACGACGTCGAAGTGCGCCCGGCAGGTCGGGCAGCGCAGCACCGCGTCACCGACCGGGAATCCGACGCGTCGCTCCAGGACCGCGCCCGCGAGCGAGTTGTCGCACGCGGGGCAGTGGTCGCGGTAGGCGTACACGTCGTCGCCCACCCGGCAGGCCAGCACGGCGAGCCCGGCGACGGCGAAACCGCCCACCTCGCCCGCGCGCAGCTCGGCCAGCTCGGGGACCGCGACCCAGTTGCCGGACCGCTGCCCGCCTGCGTGGACTCGGGAGAACAGCGAGTCGGCGGAGATCACCCCCGCCGACTCCGTCTGCGCCGCGACGACTTCGATGGACTCGATTTCCGGCGCCGCGGCCCGCACCGCGTCCTCGACGGCCAGCTCCAGCGTCACCGACGACGACGGACAGCTGCGGCAGCTGCCCGCCAGCTCCAGCCGGACCACCCCGTCGGTGACGTCGACGAGGTGTACATCGCCGCCGTGCGAACCGAGATAGGGACGCACGCTGTCCAGCGCCGTCCCCACCCGGGTAGCCACGTCGTGCGGGTGCAGCCCGTGCACCAGCAGCAGGCTCGCGACCAGGTCGTCGCGTGCCAGCCGCTCGATCGCCTCGGCGTCGAGCAGCCGCAGCACGCGGGTCAGTCCCGCGCCGTAGAGTTCGACGATCTCGCGCACGAGTTGCTCGGCGCGCTCGCGGGCGAGCGCACCGCCCGCCGAGCTCGCCTCCAGCAAGGTTTCGATGCGATCCCCGGCTTCGCGCCAGCGGGAATCATCGAGCGTCACGTCGTCCTGGTCGTCCAGGCGATCCTCCACCGTCACCTCCGGTCGCTCGGCCGACGCGGACTCACTCCGGAGTCAGCGTCTGCGTCGGTGAATGCAGCTTCTCCAGCGTCTGTCCCTTACCGAGGTACATGTGCACACCGCACGGCAGGCACGGGTCGAAACTGCGCACTGTGCGCATGATGTCGATCCCCTTGAAGTGCTCGCGGTCGTTCTCCTCGAAGATCGGCTGTCCTTGCACCGCGTCTTCGTACGGCCCCGGCGTGCCGAAGCTGTCGCGCGGGCTGGCGTTCCACGGCGTCGGCGGATACGGGTGGTAGTTGGCGATCTTCCCGTCCCGGATCACCATGTGGTGCGACAGCACGCCGCGCACCGCCTCGGTGAAGCCGCAGCCGATGCTCTCGTCGGGGACCTCGAACTTCTCCCAGGTCTTGGTGTGGCCCGCCCGGATCTCGGCCATCGCCTTCTCCGCGAAGTGCAGCGCGCAGGCCGCGGCGTACGCCTGGAAGTAGGTGCGCGCGCGGTTGCGCTCGAGGGTGTTGCTGCCGTGCACCGGGATCTTCCATTCCAGCGTCACCGGACCTTTGAGCGCGGTCTTGGGCAGATTGATCTGCACGCTGTTCCCGGTCGACTTCACGTAGCCGATGTCGACCAGGTTGGCCAGCGCCGTCGTCCACAGCCGTGCCAGCGGGCCGCCGCCGGTGTCCAAGGCGAGGTGGTCGGTGCCGTCGAACCAGCGGGGCGACATCACCCAGCTGTACTTGTCTTCCAGGTCCCGCTTCTGCGGCTTGGGGTTGGTGTGCTGGTTCCAGGGGTGACGCCGGTCCACCGGATTGCCGAGCGGATCGGTCTTGACGAACATCTCCTGATCGGTCCAGTCGTCGTAGTACGAGCTGCCCAAAAGAATCCGGAGGCCCAGGTTGATGTCGACCAGAGAGGTGGTCAGCAGCTTGCCGTCGACCACGACACCGGGGGTGACGAACATCTTGCGGCCCCAGTCCTCCATGTCCTTGTACTCGAAGTTGCAGAACTCGGGATCCTGCAACGAGCCCCAGCAACCCAGCAGCGTGCGCCGCAGGCCGACCTGCTCGTAACCCGGCAGCGCCTCGTAGAAGAAGTCGAACAGGTCGTCGTGCATGGGCACGACCTTCTTCATGAACTCCACGTAGCGCATCAGCCGGGTCATGTAGTCGGTCATCAGCTGGATCGTCGCCACGGTGCCGACGCCGCCGGGATACAGCGTGGACGGGTGCACATGCCTGCCTTCCATCAGGCAGAACATCTCGCGGGTGATCCGGCTGACCTGCAGCGCCTCCCGGTAGAACTCGCCGGTGAACGGGTTGAGCGCCCGCATGATGTCGGCGATCGTGCGGTAGCCGTGCTCGCCCGCGTGCGGCGCCTCGGTGTTCTCCGCCCTGGCCAGCACGCCGGGATTGGTCTCCGAGACCATCTTCTCGCAGTAGTCCACGCCGACCAGGTTCTCCTGGAAGATGTTGTGGTCGAACATGTATTCCGCGGCTTCGCCCAGGTTGACGATCCACTCCCCCAGATGCGGCGGGCGCACGCCGTAGGCCATGTTCTGGCAGTAGCACGAGCAGGTGGCGTGGTTGTCGCCGCAGATACCGCAGATGCGGCTGGTGATGAAGTGCGCGTCGCGCGGGTCCTTGCCGCGCATGAAGATCGAATAGCCGCGGAAGATGGCCGAAGTGCTGTGGCACTCGACCACTTCCCGATTCTCGAAGTCGATCTTGGTGTAGATGCCGAGGCTGCCGACGATGCGAGTGATCGGATCCCAGGCCATCTCGACGAGACGGTCCGGTTCGATCGTTCGGTGCGACGGCTCCGGGATGATCTGGGTCATCGGAGATCCTCCTACCAGGTGCGGGTCGCGCCGGTTTCCAGCTTCCGGCCCTTGTGCCGCCAGTGCGGCTCCTTGTCGACCGTGCGTGCGGTGATATGGCGGAGTCCGCGGATCACCGATCCGTAGAGCCCCGAAGTGGCGGACGAGAACTTTCCGCCGGGCGGTTCGTCCATGAACGGCATGAATTTGTCCGGGAAGCCCGGCATGGTGCAGGCGATGCAAATGCCGCCGACGTTCGGGCAGCCGCCCAACCCGTTCATCCACCCGCGCTTGGGCACGTTGCACTTGACCACCGGCCCCCAGCAGCCCAGTTTCACCAGGCAGGTCGGAGAGCCGTACTCGGTGGCGAATTCACCCTGCTCGTAGTAGCCCCCGCGATCACAACCTTCGTGCACGGTCGCGCCGAACAGCCACTTCGGCCGCAGCGCGTCGTCGAGCGGGATCATCGGCGCCTGTCCGGTCGCCATATAGAGCAGGTAGGTGAGCGTCTCGGCCAGGTTGTCCGGCTGGATGGGGCAGCCGGGCACGCAGATGATCGGAATGCCCGCCTTGCTCTTCCACTCCCAGCCGAGGTAGTCGGGGACGCCCATGGCACCGGTCGGATTACCGGCCATCGCATGGATGCCGCCGTAGGTCGCGCAGGTACCCGCCGCCACGATGGCGGTCGCCTTCGGCGCGAGACGATCCAGCCATTCGCTGGTCGTCATGGGCTGACCGGTGGCTGGGTTGTTACCGAACCCGCACCAGTAGCCTTCCTCCTTCAGTTGCTCGTTCGGGATGGATCCCTCGACCACCAGGACGAACGGCTCGAGCTCGCCGCGGTCGGCCTTGAAGAACCACTCCAGGAAATCGTCGGCACCGCCATTGGGGCCGCATTCGAAGTCGATGAGCGGCCAGTGCACGGCGATCTTCGGCAGACCGGGTAACGCGCCGAGGGCGATTTCTTCGATGCTCGGCTGGGTGGCGGCCGTCAAGGCGACCGAGTCACCGTCACAACTGAGTCCTGCATTGATCCAGAGAACGTGGATCAACGTTTCTTCGGCTTGTACTGCTTCCTGAGTGGGCATACCTCGCCACCTTCCGCAGCGGACCACCGGGGGCCGAATCTCACCTTTCTCGAAGAAGGGGTCACCCGGAGATGTGATCCTGATCGCTACATGTTAGCTCGCTCGGCGGCTCGATCGGGAGCCGCCGAACCGGCCGCGCGCCGTTGCGCGGCCAGCCAGTCGTACCAGTGCGACAGGCCTGCACCGCTGCTCACCGACAGCGGTAGGACCTCGACGCCGGGGTGTATCGCGGCGATGTATTCCCGGCATCGGTCCAGGTCGAAGTCGACGTAGGGCAGCAGGTCGATCTTGTTCACCAGCACCAGTCCCGCTGCCTGGAACATGTGCGGGTATTTCAGCGGTTTGTCGGTGCCTTCGGTGACCGAGATGATCACCACCTTCTCCCGCTCCCCCAGATCGAACAGCGCCGGGCAGACCAGGTTTCCGACGTTCTCCACCAGCAGCAGCGTGCCGGGCGCGGGATCGAGCGTCTCCAGCGCGCGGTACATCATCGCGGCGTCCAGGTGGCAGCCCGCGCCGGTGTTGATCTGCACGACCTGGCAACCGGTGGCCGCGATCCGTTCGGCGTCCAGCATCGTCGCCTGATCGCCCTCGATCACCGCGATCGGGAACTGACCGGACTCGCGGATGGTGCGCTCCAGCAGAGTGGTCTTGCCCGCGCCCGGTGAGCTGGTGAGGTTCAGCGCGACGATGTCGCGCTCGGCCAGCCACGCCCGGTTACGCTGCGCCAGTTCGTCGTTCTTGGCCAGAACCTTCAGCTCCAGGCTGACCGTCTCGGTGGTGGGCGGGTGCACGTGGTCGGCGCTCCCGCCGTGATGGTGATGGTGGTGCTCGTGTGCGTCCTGATGGTCTGCCGAGTGGGCGTGGTCGTGCCCGTCATCGTGTTGATGGTCGTGCGGTACGTGGATCACCGCGGTGGTGTCGTCGCCGCATCCACAGGTTGCGCACATGACTCACTCACCTCCATCGATCGGATTCGCAGCTCGCGCCCGGAGCGGATGTCGACGTCGGCGCTGCCGCAGGAACACAGCAGGATGGGATCGGCGAGCCGGAATTCGGCTCCGCAGGTCCGGCATGCCGCGACGCCGGGAATCTCCACCAGGATCAGATCCGCGCCCTCGGCCACGGTGTCCTCGGCCGCGACTTCGAAGCAGAACCGCATGGCCTCGGGCACGACGGCGCACAGGGCGCCCACCTCGACGGTGACGGCGTACACCCGTCGTCCCTCCGCATACTCGCAGACGGCGTCGATGACGCTCTGGGTGATCGCCATTTCGTGCAACGCGACCTCGATTCGTCGAGCGGACCCTTCTGAGGCTACTCCCGGGCAAACTGGACGCGGGTGGAATCGTCAATGCTCCCGCGAACTCGTCAGCCGAGGTAGCAGGCGCATAACAGCCGAGATACGGCTGTGGCCGAGACGCTATCCATTGGTCTCGGCCACACCGGCAGCAACGCATCCTGCATACCCGAACCGCTCCGCGTTACACGCCGTGCGGGGATTGCAGAGGATCAGTCGTGGTTGACATTCGCGAGCACCTTGCCGCTGTTCGCATCGATGGTCACCTCGTGCTCCACACCGTCGGGCGTGGTGAGCTCGACCTCCCACACCGGGGTGCCGCGATCGGTGTCGAGTTCGGCGGAGTCGACGCGCCCGCCGGGCACGGCCTCGATCGCTTTGTCGATGGCCTGCTGCCGATTGATGCCGGGGTTCGCGACCAGCGACCAGTCCCGCGTGGCGGGATTGAAGGCGACGGTGTGATCGTGGCCGCCGGTGGCGATGGCGCCGAGGGCGAAGCTCACTCCGGCGACGACCGCAGCGACGGCGGTGCCGAGGATGATCCAGCGAAGCCCGGCGTAGGCGCGGCGGAAAGCGGTTGTCATGGGAACCTCCTGCGGGAGTATGGATCTCGAATGCTGGGACCACTGTCGCAAGAGGAAGCTGAAGGCAAGCTGAAGCCACCTGAAGACCGTTTCAGCATCCATCTGCGACCCTTGGTGGGTGCGTTTGTTGATCGTCGAGGACGAAAAGCGGTTGGCTCTCACCCTCGCAAAAGGGTTGTCCGCGGAGGGATTTGCCGTGGACGTGGTGCACGACGGCGCCGAGGGCCTGCATCTGGCGACCACCACCGAGTACGACCTGATCATCCTCGACATCATGCTGCCCGGCATGAACGGCTACCGGGTGTGCGCCGCGCTGCGCGCCGCGGGCAACGAGACACCGGTGCTCATGCTCACCGCGAAGGACGGCGAATACGACGAGGCCGAAGGTCTGGACACCGGAGCCGACGACTACCTCAGCAAGCCCTTCTCCTATCTGGTGCTCTTGGCCCGCATCCGAGCCCTGCTGCGCCGCCGGACCCGCGGCGGCGCACGAGTTCTGCGCGTCGGCGATCTGATCGTGGACCCGGCCACGCGCACCTGCCGTCGCGGCTCGCAGGATGTCGCGTTGACCGCCAAGGAATTCGCTGTCCTCGAGCAGCTGGCCGTGCGCGCCGGAGAGGTGGTGTCGAAAGCCGATATCCTGCACCATGTCTGGGACTTCGCCTACGACGGCGATCCGAATATCGTCGAGGTCTACATCAGCACGCTGCGCCGCAAGATCGACGCACCGTTCGGGCGCCGGTCCATCACCACCGTCCGTGGCGCGGGCTACCGGCTGGCGGCCGAGGCGTGACCCGCCGGTTACCGAGGTGGGCGTGGTGGCGATCGGTGCGGGCGCGCACCACGGTCGCGGCGACGGCCGTGGTCGCGGTGGCGTTGACGGCGGCCGGGCTCGCGGTGCTGGCGGTGTTGCGGCACAACTTGGTCGAGAGTGCGAGCTTGCAGGCGGAAACCACCGCACGCGATGTGGCGGTCGAGATCGCGGCGGCAGGCGACCTCAGCCGATTGACGCTGCCCGACGCCGAAGACCATCCGGTTCACCTAGTTTCAGTTGACGGCCGAGTCTTGGCGGCCGCTCCGGAGCTCCAGGGCAAACCGCCGATGGCCAACTTCGGGCCCTACGCGAAATCCCGCGACGACGAGGACGACGAAGAGGATGACGACGAGGAGGAGCAGGACGACGACGAGCAGAGCACCTCGACGCCCGCCGATCCCGCGACGGCCGAAGCGGAATTCGGTGACATACGACTGACAGTGGATGCCGAGGACGGACCCGAACCGTTCCGGGTCGCCGCGCTTCCGGTGACCCTCCCGAGCGGGCAGCCCGCCACGATCTACGCGGGCGCCTCCCTGGAGACCGCCGACAGCGCGGTGGCGGACGCGAGGCAAGCCATGCTGATCGGCCTGTCACCACTGCTCGTCGTCGTTGCCGCCGTGACCTGGTTGGTCACCCGGCGCGCCCTGCGCCCCGTGGAGGCGATCCGCGCGCAGCTCGCGGAGATCATGGACGGCGACCTCTCCCGCCGCGTTCCCGAACCCGGCTCACGCGACGAAATCGCCAGGCTGGCAATTACTACCAACGCCACGCTCGCCGCCCTGGAGGAATCCTCGGAGCGCCAACGCCAATTCATCGCCGACGCCGCCCACGAATTACGCAGCCCCATCGCCAGCCTGCGCACGCAACTCGAAGTGGCACAAGCCCATCCGGACCTGTTGGAACTCGACGGGCTGATCGACGACACCATCCGGCTGGAACACCTCGCCGCCGACCTGTTGCTGCTGGCTCGGCTCGACGCGGGCGAGCAACCGCGCTCCGACCGCGTCGACCTGACCGCCCTCGTCCCCGACGAGCTGGCCCACCGGGTCGGCGACCGGCTCGCCGTGGACGTCGCCGTCCCCGATGAGCCGATCATGGTCACCGGCAGCCGGACCCAGCTCGCCCGCGTGCTGGGCAACCTCGTCGACAACGCCCAGCGCCACGCCAAGAGCTCCGTGCGCGTCGCCGTGGAACCCAGCAGCGACGGGCAAGTCCTGCTGACGGTCACCGATGACGGCCCGGGTGTGCCGCCTAACGACCGAGACCGCGTCTTCCAGCGATTCGTCCGGCTGGACGACGCCCGCACCCGCGACGAAGGCGGCGCGGGTCTGGGCCTGGCCATCGTCCGCGATGTCGTCGAGCACCACGGAGGCACCATCCACGTCACCGACGGCGTAGCCGGCGGCGCCCACTTCGTCGTCACCCTGCCCGCCGCTCGCGTGTGAGTCCTGCTCACGGTCATTCCTCACCGAAGGAGTCGGGGATTACCGCGACCCGGTCCATGGTGGCCCGGTTTCACGAGACGCGAGGTTCACAGCTGCTCAAAACTTCCAGGTCATCGGCCTCGGCGCCATGCTGGTCGGCGGACTCTGTCGATATCGTCAGCCGACCATCACGACCTCCTCGGTAGTGCTCGGCGCAGGAGCGGGGGTGGGCTTGCGCCGCGCCGGGAGCAGGGCGGCGACGGCGGCGGTGCCGACCGCCAGCACGATCGCTGCGATCAGGCTGGTGTGCGATACCGCGTGGGCGAAGGCGGCATCCGCGGCGGAGATGAGTTGCGCGGCCTGTTCACGCATCCCGGCTTCGCCGATCCGCTGGGCCACGATGAGCGCGCCGCCGATGGAATCCTGAGCGACGTCGGCCGCCTCGGCGGGCAGTCGGCCGTCGACGAGGGGAGCGATCTCATCGGTGTAGGCGGTGCCGAGCAGCGAGCCCAGGATGGCGATGCCCAGCGTGCCGCCCAGCTCCACGGACGTGTCGTTGACCGCGCCGCCCACGCCGAGCAGCCGCTCCGGGAAGGCATCCATGATGGTGTCGGTGGCGGGAGAGACGCTGAGGCCGATCGCGAGGCCCAGCAGGATCAGCGGCCAGACGAACGCCCCGTAGCCGGATTGGGCGTCGACCTGGGTCAGGATCACCAGCGCGAGGGTGCCGACGGCCATGCCCGCCACGACCATGGTCCGCAGTCCGAGCCGCGGGGTCAGCACACCGGTGATCGCCGAGCCGACGAAGACCGCGCCCGCCAGCGGCAACAGCCGCACACCGGTGGCCAGTGGGTCGTATTCGAGCACGAACTGCAGATGCTGGGTGATGTAGTAGATCGAACCGAACGCGGCCAGGAAGAACAGCAGCACAGCGAGATTCGCGCCCGCGAACGCGCGATCCCGGAACTTGCGGATGTCGAGCATGGGGTTGGGGTGGCGCAGTTCCCAGGCGATGAACCCGGCGGTGGCGAGAGCGGCCAGGATGCCCGCAATCACCGCGGAGGTGTGCCAGCCGTTGCGGGGGCCTTCGATGATCATGTAGACGAGCGCTGCGACAGCGACCACGGACAGTGCGCCGCCGGTGAGATCCAGCCGCTGTGTCGTGTCCGCCTTCGACGGCGGGACCAGCACCAGCGCCGCGCCGATCGAAACGACCGCGATGGGAACGTTGATCAGGAAGGTCGACGCCCAACCGTTGTCCTGGAGCAGCCAGCCCGCCACCAGCGGGCCGACGGCGATGGCCAGGCCGGTGGTCGCCGTCCAGATCGTAATAGCGGTGGCGCGCTCCCGTTTCGGGAACGTTGCCACCAACAGGGACAGCGTCGCGGGCATGATCATCGCGGCCGCGGTGCCCATGATCGCGCGGGCGGCGATCACCCAGTCGGCGCTGTCGACGATCGAACCCAGCACCGCGCCGCTCGCGAAAACGGCGAGACCCAGCAGCAGCATGCCGCGGCGGCTGTACTTGTCGCCGATCGCGCCCATGAGCAGCATCAGCGCGGCGTAGGGAATGGTGTAGGCGTCGATGATCCACTGCAGGTCCTGGCTGGACAAGCCCAGATCGACGGTCATATCGGGGGCGGCGACGATCAGCGACGTATTGGCCATGACGCCGATCAGCAGGCTCAGGCACAGGACCGCGAGCGCGGCCCAGCGTCGGCCATAGATGGTGCCCGGTTCCACCGGTGTGGTGACTAGCAGAGCCACGTTCAGTCCTCTCACTAAGATGCACATCCATGTGCAATTGCACGTTGTTGTGCAATCTATAGAATTTGCACAGCAGCGTGCAACTGTGCGAGGCTGGAACGTGAAAGGACTCACATGCCAGCGATCAGAACCATGACTTCATCCGCGACACCGGGCAGCCGGGCACAAGCCAATCGGCGGCGAATTCTCGACGTCGCGGCCAGTGAGCTGGCGCGTAATCCTTCCGCCAGCATGGAGGAGATCGCCGCCGCGGCCGGCGTTGTGCGCCGCACCCTCTACGGCCACTTCCCCACCCGCGAGGCATTGATAGACGGCATCCTCGACCTGGCCTCGGAGGACATCGCCCACACCCTCCGCCCACTCGACCCCGACGAGCCGGTCGCGGTCACCTCGGCCCGGTGCACGATCGCCCTCTGGCGAGTCGGCGACAAATACCGCCTGCTGCTCAAACTCACCGAAACCAACCTGGACGCGCGGATCGACCAACGGCTCGCACCCGTGCACGACCACGGCACCGCGATGTTCCGCCACGGCCAGCAACTCGGCGTGTACTCCAGCCACCTCCCCGCCGAGGTGATCTCCCGCGCCCTTGCCGGACTCGTTCTCGCCCTGCTCGAGGCACGCAACGACGAGACCTGGACCGAACCCGAACCCGAAGTGGCCGCAGCCCGCGCCTGCCTGATCGCACTAGGCGTAGCACCCAGCGAAGCCGAGGAAATCGCCCGGACCGCAGCAGCATTGGAAAACACCCACGCGGAACGCGGATAAGCTGCCACCGAAACCACAGCCTAGAGCCAGTAACCCGCCCGGCTCGGTCTGCGATCCGGGCAGCCTGAATATCCTCGATGTGGGGGTATCGGCCGACGCTGGACGCCCGAACGCCGCCGACGCAGTTGCCTCGGACCGGCTCGTCGATGCAGTTCCAGCGGGTTGGGGTGGTGAAGAACAGGCCGAGGCTCAGCATCGATGCCCGCCGGTCAACGCGGCGCCCTGGGAAGCCTTGCCGAGGGTTGAACCGGACGCCGGATCACCCAGTACGCGCGGAACAGCATCGGCATGGCCAGAAACCACAGGTGCGCAGCAGTACGCCATCGCCGCGACCATCCCGGCCACTACGAGACCGGCCTATGCGCGATCGCTCCATCGGTGCACGGCGGGCCAGCGGTCGCGCGCACGGCGGCTGAACGGGCAAGCGCCAGCAGAATGGTCGTCACTGGAGGTGAAGATCAGCGCTGATGCAATGTCGGGACCGAGGCCGTAGCAGCCGAGCACGTGGGGCCCGGCGCCGGTGGCCGCCCACCGGCGGGGCCTTGTGAGAAACCGCCTCTGTCAGGACAGTTTCAAACTGCGACCGATGATTTCCTTCATGATCTCGGTGGTGCCGCCGTAGATGGTCTGGACGCGGGCGTCCATGTAGGCCTTGGCGATCGGGTATTCCTTCATGTAGCCGTAGCCGCCGTGCAGTTGCAGGCAGCGGTTGATCAGGTCGAGCTGTTCTTCGGTGGTCCACCACTTGGCCATGGCGGCGTCCTCGGCGGTGAGCTTGCCCTCGTTGAGCAGTTCGATGAACTTGTCCACCATCAGCCGTACCGCGGTGGTCTTGGTGGCCAGTTCGGCGAGCACGAAGCGGGTGTTCTGCTGGGCGCCGATGGGCTTGCCGAACGCCTTGCGATCGCGGACGTACTGGATGGTCATGTCGAGGCAGGATTCCATGGCCGCGGCCGCCATGACGGCGATCGACAGACGCTCCTGCGGCAGGTTGTGCATGAGGTGCAGGAAACCCATCCCCTCGGTGCCGAGCAGGTTCGCGCCGGGCACGCGCACGTCGGTGAAGCTCAGCTCGGCGGTGTCCTGAGCCTTGAGGCCGAGCTTGTCCAGGTTTCGGCCGCGCTCGAAGCCGTGCATGCCGCGCTCCACCACGAACAGACTGAAGCCCATCGCGCCCTTGTCCGGGTCGGTCTGGGCGACCACGATCACGATGTCGGAGTTGATGCCGTTGGTGATGAAGGTCTTGGCGCCGTTGAGGATCCAGTCGTCGCCGTCGCGCACCGCGCGGGTCTTGATGCCCTGCAGGTCCGAACCCGTGCCGGGCTCGGTCATCGCGATCGCGGTGATGATCTCACCGGAACAAAAGCCGGGCAACCAGCGCTGCTTCTGCTCGTCGGTGGCCAGCTCCAGCAGATAAGGGGCGATCACATCGTTGTGCAGCGCGAAGCCGAGACCGGAGTACTGCCCGCGCACCGACTCCTCGGCCACGATGGCGTTGTAGCGGAAATCCTGCACCCCGCCGCCGCCGTACTGCTCCGGCATGGCCATGCCGAGAAAGCCCTGCTTACCGGCCTCGAGCCAGACCTCCCGGTCGACGATCCCCTGCTCTTCCCACTGCGCGTGGTTCGGCGCGACGTGCTGATCGAGAAACTTGCGGAACGACTCCCGGAACAGCTCATGTTCGGGTTCGAACAGTGTGCGCTCCACGCCAACCTCCTAGTGACCACACCGGCCGGTCCACACCGACCAGTCGTTGCCTCATACGGTACCCGGAACGAGAATCGCTGTTTACTTCTGGGCCTGGACAGCGGTCTCACCTGGACCGGCGGCGCGGCCTCGGAGCGACTGATGAGATTCTCGGCAAACGGCGGGTTCGACCCGCGGACCTACGGCGCGGTCACGGCCCCCCTGGGCCCCGAACGGGCATGCTCGATCCTCGCTCGGCTCGGACGGGAGAAGAACCGTGGCGGACGCGTTGTCGGGTTGCTGGCCGCTTTCAGGAGATTTCGTGGCCCATTGCCCGGAGGATGTCGGCCAGCCACACCAGGTGGTATCCCAGCGCTCCATCCGAATCGGCGAGCAGATCCTTCAGATGCTGCCAGCACTCGGAGAGCTGACCGATCGTCAGGTCGGCTGGCTTGTTGTACACGTCGTAGAGCTCGCCCGGCGGGATGGACCAAAAGTAGTCTTTATCCAAAGCAACCGTCTCGCCGGCCGTAGCCGCCTCGACATGATCCAGCAGCACATCGATCGCTCGGCGCAGCTCGTCGAGGGACACGCACAGGGGTTCACCGACCATGGACACCATCCTGAAGGACGGAGAGGACTCCCCTGAAATCGGCTCGAGCGCGCATCGTGTCTTCCACGATCTACCAAATCGCTGGCGGCTAGACCGTGATCGTCCAGGACATATTCGACAGGGCCCTAACCGGCGATCGGAGGAAAGCACCGGGGCGCACCCTCGACCACCACGCTACGGATTCCGAAAAGCGCGGGAGCCGTCAGCGTTTCAGCCAACCACGCACACGGCCCACCAGGGTGCGCCCTTGGTCGCGCTCCCGTTCGGCGAAGAGGAACTTCAGTTCCTCCTCCAGTGCCTTACGCACGACGTCGCGGAATTCCGTTGCAGCCGTGTGCTTGTCGCGTGAACCGCGCCAGGGCGCAGGGTCGATCGGCGCGCCTGCGGAGAAGTAGAAACGCTCGGGCCGCGGAATGACGGTGGGTCCGACACCGCGGATCAGCGGAGGGGTGAGCTCGCGGCTGAGCCCGAGTGCCTCCACGGTCCAGCGCAGCGGGCGCAGGAGCGGATGGTCGCCGTCGACCACGATGTCGTAGGCGTCGTCGACGCCGATCATCGCGACCGGCACGATCGGGGCGCCCGCCTCGATCGCCATGTGCGCGAAGCCGCTTCGTCCCTCCCACTTCAGCATGTACTTCTCGTTCTTGCGGCGTACCGCCTCGCGACCGCCGCCGGGGAAGACCATGACTGCCTCGCCCCGGGCGAGCAGGGTCAGGCAGTTGGACCTCGTCCCGCGCACCGAGCCGAAGTGGTGCAGCAGGTGACGCACGCCGGGGACGTTGATCAGCACGTTCTCGGCGAGACCGCGGATCAGGCGGCCGCGGCGGCGCAGCACCTCGGGTAGCAACAACGGGGCGTCGATGCCACCCAGCAGGTTGTGGTTGCCGACCAGCAGCACCGGCCCCTCGGCGGGAATGTTCTCCAAACCGTAGAAGCGCGGGCTGGTCCACGCACGCAGTGGCGCGAGCAGGGTGTCGATAAACCGCAGATCGGTGTCGGTCAGCGAAACCGACAGCGGCGCACCGTCGCTGAGCACCGGATCAGCGCTGTCCACGGCGCCGGATCGGCTGGTACCGGAACCGGAGCGGGCGTCCGACATGAACCCTCCTGATGTCGATTCGCTGACGATAGCGTAACGAAATAGACTGCGTCGCATCGAATGTGCGCGTCACGCCGCGACACGCCCGGTGTTGCCGATCGACCGGCGCACCGGTCGCACCGGGGAGCGCACGACGAATTCGCACGTCATCGCGGGTCGGCCAGCCGCAGGGTCCTGGTTCGATGTGAATACGCCCACACGACAGCGGAAGTCACCGATCGGCGCTCGACCCCGACACCGCTGGCGTGCGCAGCGCGCCGCCCCTGGCGGAGTCCGTCTCGCGATCGGCGCACCGGCGTCTTCGAAGCGAGCGAACGACACCACCGGACCCACACGTCTACGCGGAGACGTGCTCGCCGTCCCCATGCGCACCGCCCGTGCCCGCATGCGCGTACTCGGACACCGCGGCGGCGAGTGCGTGCGGGACGCGCGCGCGAACCCGCGTGCCGCCCTCCTCGTGGTCGGAACTCAGGATGCGGCCATCGGCGTGGATGCGGGCCAGCAGGTCGCCGCGCGTGTACGGCAGCAGCACACTGATCTCCACGTCCAGACCGCCGAGCATCTCGGCGAGCCGCTCGCGCAGCGCGTCGATGCCCAGCCCGCGGTGCACGGAGACGAACGAGGCGTCCGGCAACAGCGCGCGCAGGTGGGTGAGATCAGTGGGTGAGGTTGCGTCGGTCTTGTTGACCACCAGCAGTTCCGGCGGGGGCGGCGTGCCGGATTCCTTGATCACGTCCGTGATCACCTCGCGCACGGCCTTGATCTGCTCGGCGGGCAGCGCGTCCGAGCCGTCCACCACGTGCAGCAGCAGGTCGGCGCCGGTCACCTCCTCCAGCGTGGAACGGAACGCCTCGACCAGCTGGGTGGGCAGGTGGCGGACGAAGCCGACGGTGTCGGTGAAGACCACCTCGCGGCCGTCGTCGAGCTCGGCTCGCCGGGTGGTCGGGTCGAGGGTGGCGAACAGCGCGTCCTGCACCAGCACTCCGGAGCCGGTGAGGGCGTTCATCAGGCTCGACTTGCCCGCGTTGGTGTAGCCGACGATCGCCACCGACGGGATGCCGCTGGAGGTGCGCCGCGCCCGCATGGTGTCGCGCGCGGTCTTCATCTCCCGGATCTCGCGGCGCAGTTTCGCCATCCGCTCGCGGATGCGCCGACGATCGGTTTCGATCTTGGTCTCACCGGGGCCACGCAGACCCACGCCACCGTTGCTGCCCGCGCGACCACCGGCCTGCCGGGACATGGACTCGCCCCAACCGCGCAGCCGCGGCAGCATGTATTCCATCTGGGCCAGCGAGACCTGCGCCTTGCCCTCGCGGGAGGTGGCGTGCTGAGCGAAGATGTCCAGGATCAGCGCGGTCCGGTCGACCACCTTCACCTTGACGACCTTCTCCAGCGCGGTCAGCTGCGCCGGGGTCAGCTCACCGTCGCAGATCACGGTGTCGGCGCCGGTTTCCAGCACCACGGAGCGCAGCTCGTCGGCCTTGCCGGAGCCGATGTAGGTGGCCGGGTCGGGGCGGTCACGGCGCTGGATCAGCGCCTCGAGCACCTGTGAGCCCGCTGTTTCGGCCAGCGCCGCCAGCTCGGCCATGCTCGCCTCCGCCTGCGCGGCGGTTCCCGCCGTCCAGACGCCGACCAGCACGACGCGTTCCAGGCGCAGCTGCCGGTACTCGACCTCGGTGATGTCGGTGAGCTCGGTGGACAGGCCCGCCACGCGGCGCAGGGAGCTGCGCTCATCGAGCTGGAGCTCACCCACGGTCGGATCTGCCGACCAGCCCGAACGCCGCATGCGGGCGGCGTGCTCGGCGACGACGTCACCGGTCACGGCATCCGCACCGGTCGCAAGGTCGTCGGAGGTCTCGGCGGAGCGATCATCCGCGTCCGCCGGGGTGAATTCATACGTCTTTGATTTCCTCATACACCATCCATGCTGCCACGACATCACCGCAGCACGCACCCGGTTATCCGCGGGCCGCGCGCAGCGGTGGCACCACCGCGCCCCAGGGACGACCGCCGTCGCGCCCAGGCACCGCGCAGATGGTCGGCGGGACGCTGTTACCGCGCCACCGGCAGGGGTGTGAGCGCGCTGCGGCTCACAGGCCGTTCCACCAGGATTCGGCGAGGCGGCCGCTGGCCACCAGGACCGACGGCCCGCGCAGCCACGCCGAGCCGCGCTCCAAGCCGACGGTCAGCGCTCCGCCGGGCACCCGGACGGTCACCCGCCCGGTGTCCTCGGCGATCCGGAAACCGTCGGCGGCCAGCGCCGCGGCGGCCGCGGCGACGGTGCCGGTGCCGCAGGAACGCGTTTCGCCGACGCCGCGCTCATAGACCCGCATGTCGACCGAGCGCTCGTCGTCCAGCGCGGTGACGATCTCCACGTTCACCCCGTGCGGGAACAGGTCCGGATCGAAGCCGGGCGGCACGGTCAGGTCGAGCTTGCCGAGCGCCTCCACGGACATGCCTGGATCGACGCAGGCCAAGTGCGGGTTGCCGACGTCGATTCCGATCCCGGACAGCGCCCAGCCCGCGATGGTCGCGGTGGATTCGCCCAGTTCGCGCACCGGTCCCATGCCGACGGTGACCTCGCCGTCGACCGCGTCCCCGGCGTGCACGGTGACCGGGCGCGCTCCGGCCCGGCTGCCGACGACGTAGCTGTCGCGGGTCTCCAGGCCCGACGCCGCCAGGTAATGGGCGAAGACGCGCACGCCGTTGCCGCACATCTCGGCGACCGACCCGTCGGCGTTGCGGTAGTCCATGAACCAGTCCTCGGCTCCGACGCCGTCCGGAATCTCCGCGAGCACACCCGCGGCGTACAGCGCACCGGCGCGCGCGACCCGCAGCACACCGTCCGCGCCGAGCCCGCGCTGCCGATCACACAGCGCGGCGACCTGCGCCGGAGTCAGCGCCAGCTCGGCATGCGGGTCCGGCAGCACCACGAAGTCGTTCTGGGTGCCGTGCCCCTTGGTGAACTCGATATCCGGCACGTGCGCTGTCTCCCTCTCTCGTCGTCACTTGGCAAACGTGCGGCGCTGCCGGGAAATTTCGTAGAGGGCCACCGCCGCGGCCGAGGGCGCACCCAGTGAACTGGCCGTGCCACCCATCGGAATGTGCACCATATCGTCGCAGGCCGCCTGCCAGGCCGAACTCATCCCGCTGGTCTCGTTGCCGACGACCAGTATCGTCGCGTCGGTGAAGTCGTAGTCGTAGGCGGCACAATGCCCGTGCTCGTCTGTGCCGACGATCCGGGTAGGAATGCCGCGGCGCACCTGCCGGTTGCGGAACTCGAGCACCTGCGCGGGCCCGGCGGCGCGCATCACCGGCACCGCGAACAGCGAACCCGTCGAGGCGCGCACGGCCTGCGGGTCGTACTGATCGGCACCGTGCCCGGTGACGATGACGCCGTCGGCGCCGAAGGCGTCGGCCGAGCGGATCAGCGTGCCCAGATTGCCCGGTGAGTTGGGGCGGTCGAACACCACGACCACCGGCGCGTCCTCCCCCGGCTCGCCCGGCTCGAAGGTCTCCAGCTCCGGCTGCCGCGACATCGCGACGGCCACCAGTTCCGGTACCCCGCCGCTCTTTTCGCCGAGCTCGGCCATCAGCTCGGGCACCAGTCCGACCTGCGGGACCGCGCTGGTGTCCAGCAGCTGGCGCGCCCAGCTCGACAGCTCCGGGCCGCCGAGGCGATACAGCAGTGTCTCCAGCGGCCAGTCGTTGGCCACGGCCTGGGTGATCGGACGAACTCCCTGCACCAGGAACCGGCCGTCTCGATGACGTTTGGTGCGGTTGTTCAGATAGGCCTGCCACACCTGGACGGAGGCGTTGCGTGTGCTGACACGTCGGGTCACTGCGGAGTCCGTTCTTTCTCTTTCTCATCGAGCAGGGCCAGCGTCGTCGCCACCAGATCGGCCGTGGCACCGTCCACCCACCGCACCCGAGGATCGCGCCGGAACCAGGAGCGCTGCCTGCGCACGTAGCGCCGGGTGCCGATCAGCGTGCGTTCCCGCGCGTGGTTCAGGTCGTATTCGTTGTCCAGGTAGGCCAGGACTTGTGCGTAGCCGATGGCGCGGCGGGCCGTGACGCCCTCGCGCAGACCACGCTCGATCAGGCCGCGAACCTCCTCGACCAGCCCGCCCGCGAACATCGCGTCGGTGCGCTGCTCGATCCGCGCGTCCAGTGCCGCTGTCTCCCGGTCCACGCCGATGATGATCGTGCCCCAGCGCGGCTGCCCTATCGTCGGCGCCGAGGCGGCGAACGGTTGCCCGGTGAGTTCCACGACCTCGAGCGCGCGCACCAGGCGCCGCCCGTCGGTGGGCAAGATGGTGGCCGCCGCCGCCGGATCGGCCTCGCGCAGCGCCGCGTGCACCGCCGCGACACCGCTCTCGGCGAGCACCGCTTCCCAGCGCGCCCGCACGGCCGGATCGGTAGCCGGGAAGTCCCATTGATCCAGCAGCGCCTGGACGTACATCATCGAACCGCCCACGATGACCGGGACATGCCCGCGCCGCATGATCGCGTCGACGTCCGCGCCTGCCGCCGCCTGGTAGGCGGCCACGGACGCGGTGTCGGTCACCTCGAGCACGTCGAGCTGGTGGTGCGGGATGCCGCGCCGCTGCGCGACGGGCAGCTTCGCGGTGCCGACGTCCATGCCGCGGTAGAGCTGCATGGCGTCGATGTTCACGATCTCGCCGCCGAGCCGTTCGGCCAGATCCAAGGCGAGGTCGGATTTGCCGGTGGCGGTGGGGCCGACGACAGCGATGGGCGTGATGCCGGAATCCGTCACGGGGCGTCCTCTTCCGCTGGGCGCCAGAGACTCGCGTGGTAGCCGACGCCGAAGGGCGCGTCGCGATAGCGCGTCTCGACCACCGGATCGGCGCGGAAAAGCCCGGCCAGCACTTGGTAGGCGGGACGTCCCGCGAGGACCAGTTCAGCGCACAATCCCGGATCCAGCGCCGTGAGCGCGGCGCGGTCCCCCGCGGTCAGAGCACGATCGAGTTCGTCCTGCGCGGGACGGGCCCGCTCGTCCAGGTAGCCGGGCGCCTTCGTGGACAGGGTCGCCGCGCCGTCGGCGACCACCAGCACGCCGCGCCGCTCGGTGGCGCCGTCGAGGTCGGCGCGCAGCTTCGCCCCGAGCTCGCCGCAATGCTCCGGCGGTGCGTCCGCCGCCACGATGCGTGCCTCGGCGACGGCGCCCGGCGCGACCTGCCCGCGCAGCCACCCGGCGATCAGCACGGCCAGCGGCAGTTCCGGATCCGCCGGCGCCGCGCCTGCGACCGCGGCTGCGGAGAAACCCACTCGGACGTCGGCGCCGAATCCACGGAACGTGCCGACGGAAGCCGGACCGAAGCATGCCTCGGCCGCACCCGGGCCGACCACCACCCACTGGTCGGTCACCGACGCGAAAGCGCGCACGGTGTCGAGTACCGCAGCCCGTAGCACGGCGCGCGAGTCGGGTTCGCCCGTCCCCGCCACGTCCGCCAACCCGCCGCACAGCTCGGGCACCAGGATGGGCGGCGAGGGAACGAGGGCGGCGATCGAGAACACGTCGTAACCGTAGTCGTTGCCCAGACCACCGGCCCCGCGCGGCTTCGAGTGTCTCTGCCGTAAACACGCCCGGGATTGATAGTGTTCGAGAAGCTACAACCCAGGTCATCAGGGGTTGGAATCCCCGGGATTTCCTCCGCGGGAAGGCAAGGATCGATGGTCACAAGGGCTCGGACCGGGTTGAATGGGATGAGCTAGGGCGTAACCAGGCAGCCGTGACGCGCGGCAGGGACGAGGAAAAATGACCGACAGCAACGGAACCGCGAAAGCCAGCCCCGGCAAGATGCCGCGCTCTTCCGGAGCTCCGAAACCCGGTAGCTCGGTTCAACCGCCCAAGCCGCACGCGGTCAAACCCGCCCCGGGCCCGGCCCAGCAACACCCACACCCCGTCGTCGTGCCCACCGTCTCCGATCCCAGCCTGTGGGGCCGGGTCGACGAGGACGGCACCGCGTGGGTGAAGACGGCCGAGGGCGAACGCCAGGTCGGCTCCTGGCAGGCCGGTGACGCCGCCGAAGGCCTGGCCCACTTCGGCCGCCGGTTCGACGACCTGGCCACCGAGATCGCCCTGCTGGAGGCCAGGCTGGCGGCCGGCGCGGACGCCCGCAAGACCAAGGCCGCCGCCATGGCGCTGGCCGAATCGCTGCCGACCGCCGCGGTCATCGGCGACATCGAGGGCCTGGCACGGCGCCTGCAGGCCATCGCCGAGCACTCCGAGGAAGCGGCCGCGCACGCGAAGGAAGAGAAAGAGCGCGCCCGCCATGAGCACACCGAGCGCAAGGAGGCGCTGGCCGCTGAGGCGGAGAAGATCGCCGCCGAGTCCACTCAGTGGAAGGCCGCGGGCGATCGGCTGCGCGAGATCCTCGAGGAGTGGAAGTCCATCCGCGGCGTGGACCGCAAGGTCGACGACGCGCTGTGGAAGCGCTACTCCAAGGCACGCGAGGCGTTCAACCGCCGCCGCGGCGCGCACTTCGCCGAACTGGATCGCGAACGCGCCGCCGCGAAGGCACGCAAGGAGGAACTGTGCGTGCGCGCCGAGGAGCTGTCCGGCTCCACCGACTGGGTGACCACCGCAGGCATCTTCCGTGACCTGCTCGCCGAGTGGAAGGCTGCCGGTCGGGCGCCGCGCGAGGCCGACGAGGCGCTGTGGCGGCGCTTCAAGAGCGCACAGGACGTGTTCTTCGCCGCCCGCAACGCCGCGGTCTCCGAACGCGACGCCGAGTTCGAGCAGCACGCGGCGGACAAAGAGCAACTGCTCGAGGCCTACGCGCACATCGACCCCGCCGCCGACCTGGAGGCCGCCCGCAGCGCGCTGCGCGAGCTTCAGGACAAATGGGACGCCATCGGCAAGGTGCCGCGCGACCGCATGCAGGAACTGGAAGGCAAGCTGCGCGCGATCGAGAAGCGCGTCCGCGACGCCGTCGACGCGCAGTGGCGGCGCACCGACCCGGAGGCGGTGGCACGAGCCGCCCAGTTCCGCGAGCGTGTGGCGCAATTCGAGGAACAGGCCGCCAAGGCGCAGGCCGCGGGCAACGTCCGCGACGCGGAGAAGGCGCTGGAGCAGGCCAAACAGTGGCGCGAGTGGGCCGAGGCCGCCGAAGGGGCCGTCAGCAACCGCTGAGCGGCTGCCTCGAGCCTCCGCTCGGCCCGGCGCACAAGCGACTACCTCGAGCCGCCGCTCGCCCCGGCGCGGGCTTGATGACGGACTACCTCCGGCAACACTCACTAGGCCGGGTACCGGCCCCGATCAACGACAGCGGTCCCTCCGATCGGAGGGACCGTTGCTGTGCGGCCAATACCCCGAGCTGACTTGTCGTTTGCGCAAGCTCCGGTCAGGATTCGCCGGTGAGGCGGCGGCGGTCGCGTTCCTCCGCGGCCGCGGCGGCGTTGCGGCGCTGCTCTTCGGCGGCCAAGTGCAGCGCGGTGCGGCTCCACACCACGCGCACCCAGTGGAACGTGAGCACGATCGCAACGATCGCGCCGAGGATCAGGCCGATGCCGGGGCCTGCGCCGACGTAGTTGCCGAGACCGGGGGTCTGGCGGTGCCAGATCGAGAGGACGCCGAACACGCTGGCGACGGCGCTGCCCGCGACGGCGATCCAGGCCAGCACCCAGCGGCGTGTCATCAGCGCCAGCGTCGAGAAGCCGATGCCGAAGACCACGAGGAACCATACGAAGACCCGGGAGGGCAGCCCGATGTGCTCGGTGCTCGCCACTTCGGTGTTCAACAGCACGTCGAAGCCGCGTGCCGTGCCCGCGTGCGGCAGGACCAGCGACGCCAGCAGCAGGAACACCGCTCCCGCCACCACCATGGCGCGGACGCCCGGGTCGATCTCCCCCGCGATCCTGCGCTCGACGGCGTCCAGATCGTCGCGGAACTGTTCGAAGTCGTTGGTGCTCTCGACCGAGCTCACTGAATCCTCGTTTCGTTCGTCGTCGCCGGAGACGCTCGGGGACTCCCCTGCCTGCCGCGGGGTCTCCGCGGACGCGCCGCGCTCGTCGTCGCCGGAGACGGGTTCGGCCCCGTCGGCGCCGCGCGGGGCGCCTTCGTCGTCCGGCCTAGTAGTCATGCGCCGCAGCCGGTCGAGCAGCCCGCGGCCGCCGCCTCGGGAGCAGGAGCGCCGATGCGCGGCAGGCCCAGACCCACACCGATGGGCTCGGTCTTCGGCGTGACGCCGCGCTCGTGCGCGTCACCGGCGCGGGTGCGGCGATGGGTCTTGACCGCGGCGTCGGCGATCAGATGATGCGGGGCGGCGCCGGTGATGTCGACGGTGACCAGATCGCCGGGGCGGATCGGCTCCGCGGTGTCACCGGGACGGAAGTGCACCAGCCTGCCGTCACGGGCACGGCCGCTCATCCTGGCGGTCGCGGCGTTCTTCTTGCCCGCCCCGTCGGCGACCAGCAGCTCCACCTCGGTGCCGATCAGCTCCTGGTTGGCGGCCAGGGAGATCTCCTCCTGCAGCGCGATCAGCCGGTCGTAGCGCTCCTGCACGACGGCTTTGGGCAGCTGATCGGGCATGTCGGCGGCGGGCGTGCCGGGGCGCTTGGAGTACTGGAAGGTGTACGCGCTGGTGAAGCGCGCCTGCCGGACCACGTCCAAGGTCTCCTGGAAGTCCTCCTCGGTCTCGCCGGGGAAGCCGACGATGATGTCGGTGGTGATCGCCGCGTGCGGCATCGCGGCACGCACTTTGTCGATGATCCCCAGGTAGCGGGCCTTGCGGTAGGAGCGCCGCATGGCCTTGAGCACCCGGTCCGAACCGGACTGCAAGGGCATGTGCAGCTGCGGGCAGATGTTCGGGGTCTCGGCCATCGCCTCGATCACGTCATCGGTGAACTCGGCCGGATGCGGCGAGGTGAAGCGAACCCGCTCCAAGCCGTCGATGCTTCCGCACGCGCGCAGCAGCTTTGCGAACGCGCCGCGGTCGCGCGGCTCGGCCGGGTCGGCGAACGACGCGCCATAGGAGTTCACGTTCTGGCCGAGCAAGGTCACCTCGAGCACGCCTTGGCCGACCAGTGCCTGCACCTCGGCGAGCACGTCACCGGGGCGGCGGTCGACCTCCTTGCCGCGCAAGGCCGGCACGATGCAGAAGGTGCAGGTGTTGTTGCAGCCGACCGAGATGGAGACCCAGCCCGCGTAGGCCGATTCACGCTTGGCCGGCAGGGTGGAAGGGAACGCCTCCAGCGATTCCAGGATCTCCACCTGGGCTTCCCGGTTGTGCCGGGCCCGCTCCAGCAGCACCGGCAGCGAGCCGATGTTGTGCGTGCCGAAGACGACATCCACCCACGGCGCTTTGCGCACCACGACGTCGCGGTCCTTCTGCGCCAGGCAGCCGCCGACGGCGATCTGCATGCCGGGGCGGCCCGCCTTGATCGGCGCCAGGTGGCCGAGCGTGCCATAGAGCTTGTTGTCGGCGTTCTCGCGCACCGCGCAGGTGTTGAACACGACGAGGTCTGCCGTCGCGCCGGGCGCGGCTTTCACGTATCCCGCGTCCTCCAGCAGGCCCGACAAGCGTTCGGAATCGTGCACGTTCATCTGGCAACCGAAGGTGCGGACCTCGTAACTGCGTGCTGTGCCCTCGGCGGGCGCTGGAGTCAACACCGCCTGTCCGATCGAATCCACCCATTAAGGGTACGGGGCCGCGTCCGGCGGGTTTCGCGGGCATCGGTGCAGGCTCGCGGGCAAATCTCCGGTCGCCCTCGGCACGGGCCATAACGTTGCGCCGATGTGTTGTATCGGCGTGTCGCGACGGTGTGTCGCCGAAACCCGGGCAAATCCCCGTTTTTTGCTTAAGGTCTTGACCATGACCGATGACGCCGCCATCCCCGACACGACCGGGGACGCTCCTGCCGGGGCCGTCAGCGCCGCCACCAGCGCGCCGCCGATGATCTCGATGCGCAATGTGGACAAACACTTCGGCGACCTGCACGTACTCCAGGACATCAACCTCGAGGTCCCCAAAGGACAGGTCGTCATCGTTCTGGGCCCCTCGGGTTCCGGCAAGTCGACGCTGTGCCGCACCATCAACCGCCTGGAACCCATCGACTCCGGCGACATCGCCGTCGACGGTGTCCCGCTGCCCGCCGAGGGCCGCGCGCTGGCCGCGCTGCGCGCCGATGTCGGCATGGTATTCCAGTCGTTCAACTTGTTCGCGCACAAGACGATCGTGGAGAACGTCATGCTCGCGCCGATCAAGGTCCGCAAGATCAAGAAGGACGCCGCCCGCACCCGGGCCATGGAACTGCTCGACCGGGTCGGCATCGCCAATCAGGCCGAGAAGTACCCGGCCCAGCTCTCCGGCGGGCAGCAGCAGCGCGTCGCGATCGCCCGCGCGCTGGCGATGAACCCGAAAGTGATGCTGTTCGACGAGCCGACCTCGGCGCTGGACCCGGAGATGGTCAACGAGGTGCTCGAGGTGATGGTGTCGCTGGCCAAGGACGGGATGACCATGCTGGTCGTCACCCACGAGATGGGGTTCGCCCGCCGCGCCGGAAACCGGGTGCTGTTCATGGCCGACGGCCAGGTGGTGGAGGACGCGCCGCCGGACGTCTTCTTCACCGCCCCGAAGTCCGAGCGCGCCAAGGACTTCCTGGGCAAGATCTTGAGCCACTGACCCGCCGGACACAGCGGCCAGCAACACCCACGAGAGGGAGAAGGAAACCCGATGAGGATCAACCGTGCCCTGCGAATCGGTGTCGGGGCGATCGCCCTGGCACTCGCCGCCGCGACCGCCACCGGCTGTGGCGGCGGCGACGACAAATCCGCCCTTGACCACGCCAAGGACGGCAAACTCACCGTCGGCATCAAGTTCGACCAGCCGGGTCTGGGCCTGCGCAACAAGGATGGCTCTTACAGCGGCTTCGACGTCGAGGTGGCCAAGTACGTCGCGGGCAAGCTCGGCGTGCAGCCTGAGAGCATCACCTTCAAGGAATCCCCCTCCGGCCAGCGCGAGACGCTGATCGAGAACGGTCAGGTCGACTACATCGTCGCCACCTACTCGATCAACGACCAGCGCAAGGAGAAGGTCGACTTCGGCGGTCCGTACTACGTCGCGGGCCAGTCGCTGCTGGTGCGCGCCGACAACAACGCCATCAACGGCCCCGACGACCTGAAGGGCAAGAAGGTCTGCTCGGTGAAGGGCTCCACCCCGGCGCAGAACATCAGCAAGAACTTCCCCGACACCCAGTTGCAGGCCAACGACACCTACTCGCTGTGCCTCGAGGGTCTGCGTGCGGGTTCGTGGGACGCGGTGACCACCGACGACATCATCCTGGCCGGCTACGCCGCGCAGAGCACCGGCGCGTTCAAGGTGGTCGGCAAGCCGTTCACCACGGAGAACTACGGCATCGGGGTGAAGAAGGGCGACAAGGAACTGCGCGACAAGATCAACGACGCGATCGAGGCCATGATCGCCGACGGCTCCTGGAAGAAGGCGTTCGACGCCACCGTCGGCGCCTCGGGCTACCAAGCCCCGCAGCCGCCGACGGTGAACCGGTACTGAGTTCCTCCGTCTTCCCCAGCACGGGTGGCCCGGCCCCGACCGGGCCGGGCCATCCGCCGCACTTCCCCTGACCATCGAAACCCGATCGGAGGGACGCGTCCGTCGTGTTCGACCTGATCTCGAGGTACGACACCGAAATCCTCGAAGCCTTCTGGGTGACCATCCAGCTGACCGTGCTGTCGGCGATCGGCGCGCTGATCCTGGGCACCGTCGTCGCCGCGCTGCGGGTGTCTCCCGTGCCGGTGGCGCGCTGGGTCGGCACCGGCTACGTCACCATCTTCCGCAACACCCCGCTCACGCTGATCATCGTGTTCATGTCGCTGGGCCTCTACACCACGATGGGCTGGCGGCTCGCGGGCGAGGGCCCGGATTCGCTGGCGCAGAACAACTTCCGCTTCGCTGTGGTCGGCCTGAGCATCTACACCGCCGCCTTCGTCTGCGAATCGCTGCGCGCGGGCATCAACACCGTGCCGATGGGCCAGTCCGAGGCAGGCCGCTCGCTCGGCTTCGGGTTCCTGCAGAACCTGTGGCTGGTCGTGTTGCCACAGGCCTTCCGCTCGGTCATCGCGCCGCTGGGCAGTGTGCTGATCGCGCTGACCAAGAACTCCACCATCGCCTCGGCCATCGGCGTCGCCGAGGCCGCGACCCTGATGGCGGAGATGACCGAGACCGAGGCCGCGGTGCTGGCGATCGGCGCGATCTTCGCGCTCGGCTTCGTGATCCTGACCCTGCCGACCGGCCTGTTCTTCGGCTGGCTGGCCAAGCGTTACGAGGTGGCCCGATGAGCTCAGGTGCTTCGGTTCTGTTCGACGCGCCGGGCCCGAAGGCGAGGCTGCGCAACAACTTCTACTCGGTCCTGGTCGTGGTCGCCATGGCCGCGGTGGTGTGGGTGCTCTACCGCGGGTTCGCCGACAAGGGACAGTTCACCGCCGAGAAGTGGAAGCCATTCCTGGAAGCCGAGGTCTGGTCGACCTACCTGCTGCCCGGTCTGCGCGGAACGATCGTCGCCGCGCTGCTGTCGATCGTGCTCGCGTTGATCCTCGGCATGATCTTCGGCGTGCTGCGGCTGTCGGACCATCGGGCCGTGCGCTGGGTGGCGGGTGCGATCGTCGAGGTGGCGCGCGCCATCCCGGTGCTGATCCTGATGATCTTCCTGTTCGCGGTGTACTCCGACTACGACCTGTTCAAGTCCGAGGATCTCGCGCTCGCCGCGGTGGTCACCGCGCTGACCGTCTACAACGGCTCGGTCATCGCGGAGATCGTCCGGGCGGGCATCCGGTCGCTGCCGAAGGGGCAGACCGAGGCGGCCGTCGCGCTGGGCATGCGCAAGAGCCAGCTGATGCGCTTGATCCTGCTGCCGCAGGCGATCACGGCGATGCTGCCCGCGCTGATCTCGCAGATGGTTGTCGCGCTCAAGGACTCGGCACTGGGTTACCAGATCACCTACGTCGAAATCGTGCGCTCGGGCCAGCAGCTCGGCGCGGCCGAGCAGAACACCGTCCCGGCGCTCATGGTCATCGCGGTCATCATGATCGCGCTCAACAGCGCGCTGACCCTGGTGGCGACCAAACTGGAGCAGCGACTGCGGGCACGCAAGCGCGGGAAGGGCGCAGGCGCCGTCGTCGCCGCGGACTCCGTCATCACAGACGCGGCGCCCGGCGTCGATATCGCCACGAGACCGTGAGCATCGACGAGCCGGAATTCGAACGGTTCCTTGCCGCGGCGGGTGACCGGGCTTCGGAGTTGCGTGCGCTGGACGTGGTGATCCGCTCCAGCGCACCGACTTTCGAAGCGGTGCTCACCGAGGGAATGGGTGCGCCCATGCTGGGGTACGGGATGATTCCGTACCAGTCCAAGAGCATGAAGGAACCGGGCGAATGGCCGGTGGTAGCGCTGGCTGCACGCAAGAACTATGTGTCGCTCTATATTTCGGCACTGGAGGCCGGAGAGTACATGGCGGAGCGGTACGCCGACCGGCTCGGGAACGTCAGCTGCGGGAAGTCCTGTATCCGGTTCAAGCGCTTGGACGATCTGAACCTGGACACGGTGCGGGAGATCCTGCGCGGACTGGAGCGGCGCAAGCTCGCCGGAGAGAAGCTCTACGGCGAGCCATGAACGCGGGATCGAGCGGCTTGCCGCATCGAGTATTGCGTCGAGCTGAGCACAACACTCGTCCCATCGGCGGCTGCCCGCCGCACCATCAGTCGATGGGGTCGATGAGATCGCTCTCGACGCCCTGGTCGGCCAGCGCCGCCTTGACCACACGGTAGGCCGTGGACTGGCTGTAGCCACGTCGGGCGAGCATGCCGACGAGACGCCGGACCGCCTTGTCGTGGTCCAGGTCTCGCGGGAGGGACCGCATTTTGCGGCGGACCAGGTCGGCGGCGCGAGATTCCTCGTCGTCGGCGGTGATCCCCGCGAGAGCGGACACGGCATCCGATTGCGCGACGCCTTTGCGCCGGAGTTCCTGAGCCAGCGCCTGTTTTCCTTTGCCGGAGAAGGTGTGGCGGGAGTGCACCCACTGCTCGGCGAAGGCGGCGTCGTCGACGAGACCGACCTCGGTCAGGCGATCGAGCGCCCGTTCGCTCACTTCGGGCGCGTACCCCCTGGCGGCCAGGCGCCGAGCCAGCTCCGCTCGACTGCGCGCCCGGACGGCGAGCAGGCGAAGACACACCTCTTTCGCCTGCTCGACCGTCCCGCCTTCGGATCCGGCCGCCACCGGATTCGACGGGGGGCTTGCAGAGTTCCCGGAGTCGGCCGTCCACGGGCCCGTGGACCCTCTCCCAACCCGGCGACCGCGACGGGACCCGGTCGAACGCGCCCGCTGCGGATCGGACGTGTTCGACCGGGTTCCCATGGTGTCCGGCGCAACCGAACCACCTTCGGCTCGCCGGACCGGCTCGGGTGCCTGCTCGCCGGGCAACACGTCGGCCGGCCGACCGGAGGCGGCCAAGAGTTCTTCCAGCCGACGCCGCATCTCCTGCACCGCGTCCGACCGCGGCTGCCGGGGAGCGGCCGGCCCCTCCCCGGGCGAGCGCCGGCCGTGCATCGGCTCAGAAATCGGCGGGCACCTCGGCAGCGTCGGCCGTCACGTCGGCGCCGATGCCGAGCTTTTCCTTGATCTTCTTCTCGATCTCGTCGCGGACGTCGACGTTCTCCAGCAGGAACTTGCGGGCGTTCTCCTTGCCCTGACCGAGCTGATCGCCCTCGTAGGTGTACCAGGAGCCGGACTTACGGATGAAGCCCTGCTCCACGCCCATGTCGATGAGCGAGCCCTCCTTGGAGATGCCGTGCCCGTAGAGGATGTCGAACTCGGCCTGCTTGAACGGCGGCGAGACCTTGTTCTTCACGACCTTCACGCGGGTGCGGTTGCCCACCGCGTCGCTGCCGTCCTTGAGCGTCTCGATGCGGCGCACGTCCAGGCGCACCGACGCGTAGAACTTCAACGCCTTACCGCCGGTGGTGGTCTCCGGCGAGCCGAACATCACGCCGATCTTCTCGCGCAGCTGGTTGATGAAGATCGCGGTGGTGCCGGAGTTGTTCAGCGCGCTGGTCATCTTCCGCAGCGCCTGGCTCATCAGGCGGGCCTGCAGACCGACGTGGCTGTCGCCCATTTCGCCCTCGATCTCCGCGCGCGGCACCAGCGCGGCCACCGAGTCGATGACGATGATGTCGATGGCGCCGGAGCGCACCAGCATGTCGGCGATCTCCAGCGCCTGCTCACCGGTGTCGGGCTGGGAGACGAGCAGCGCGTCGGTATCGACGCCGAGCTTGCGGGCGTAGTCGGGGTCGAGCGCGTGCTCGGCGTCGATGAACGCCGCCACACCGCCCGCGGCCTGCGCGTTGGCCACCGCGTGCAGCGCGACGGTGGTCTTACCCGAGGATTCCGGACCGTAGATCTCGACGATGCGGCCGCGCGGCAGGCCGCCGATGCCCAGCGCGACGTCGAGGGCGATCGAACCGGTGGGGATCACCGAGATGGGCTGGCGCGCCTCCTCGCCGAGGCGCATGACGGCGCCCTTGCCGAAGCTCTTCTCCACCTGGGCCAGCGCGAGCTCGAGCGCCTTGTCCCGGTCGTACGCCTGTGGTGCCATGTCCTGATCCCCTTTTCGACGGGTGAGTCTCGTTCTGTGGTTGGCGCCTACAGTAGAGCGCGGCACCGACAAGTTCTGTCGCCAACACTAGACGAACAGATGTTCGAGTCAAGCGACGCGCCCGCCGACACACCCCACCGTCCCGGCCTCCTCGGCAAACGCCGCGCGATCACCGCACCAGGGCGATCCGATCGGTATCCAGCAGCGTCTGCGCCTGCTTGAACACCCGCAGCGAGGGCGCCACCTCGAGGCCGGTGATCCCGTCCAGCGCACCGAGCCCCTGGGTGACATACCGGTAAAGGTGCGCGGTGTCGCGGCAGATGATCGACGCCATCAGATTGAACGACCCCGTGGTTGCGGCCACGTAGACGATCTCGGGATGCGCCGCCATCGCCCGCCCCACCGCGTCCAGATCGGCCGGACGCACACGCAACCACAGCGCACCGCGCACGCCGTAGCCCATCCGCTCGATCGCGACGTCGAGGTCGAAGTAGAGCACCCCGGCCGCCATCAGCTCGGCCATGCGTCGCGCGACCCGGGGCGCCGACCATCCGGTTTCGGCCGCGAGCTGGGCATACGGCGCACGCCCGTCCCGCGCGAGCAGCGCGAGCATCGCCTCGTCCGCCGGGGACAAGCCCACCGGCGCGTCCGGTCCCGCATTCGCCGGACGGAACCGGGCCGGACCCAACTCCTCGAGTTGAGCGGCGGTGAACAAATGCCGGTAGCGCGGCCACTCCTCGTCGAGCGGAAACCGATGGATCACCTCGTGCGCGGTCAGCTCGAGCACCTGCGGAGCGCGCGGCAGGATGTGCAGCAGCAGCGCGTCGCGCCGTTCGACCGAGCGCGGCCGGCACACACAGGTCACCTCGGATCCGGTGGACAGCAAGGTCACCCAGCTCACATCCGGAAACCTGGCCAGCGACTCGGCCAGCCGCAGCGCCTTGTCCGGCGTCGATTTCAACCGCAGCATCCAGCGCGTGTGCCCGAGCGGAACCGCGTTCACCTGCCCCGCCACATGCAGGATTCCCCGTTCGCGCAGCGCGCGATAGCGCCGGGCCACCGTCTGTTCGGAGACCCCGAGGATGCCGCCGAGCTTGGCGAACGAGATCCGGGCGTCCTGCGCCAGCGCGTGCATGATCTGCTTGTCCAGCACATCGAGCACGGAGGATTCCCCTGAGTCATTGCGGCGCATGGGAGGAATCTAGCGCAGATCGCCCTCCGGCTAGGGGGATGCATTCGATTACCGCACGCTTGGCGTCGAAATCATTCGATCCGCCGTGGAGGCTCCTGTGAGGAAATGGCTCCCTCTGTTCGCCGCGTGCCTGGGCACGCTCATGCTGCTCATCGACGTCACCATCGTGAACGTCGCGCTGCCCGACATCGCCGCTGATCTCGGCACCGGATTGTCCGGCTTGCAGTGGGTGGTGGACGGCTACGCGCTGGCGCTGGCAGCGTTGCTGCTGGTATTCGGCTCGCTCGCCGACCGGGTGGGGGCCGAGCGCGCGTATCTCGGCGGACTCGCCGTCTTCGCGGTCGCGTCGCTCGTGTGCGGTGTCGCCGAATCCGCGGCGAGCCTCGTCGCGGCCCGGGCGCTGCAAGGCGTCGGCGGCGCGGCCATGTTCGCGACGACGCTCTCGCTGCTGCACGCGACCTACACCGGTCGCGATCGCAGCGTGGCCTTCGGCATCTGGGGCGCGGTCTCCGGTGCGGCCGCCGGAATCGGAGTCGTGCTCGGCGGGGTTCTCACCGAGGTACTGTCCTGGCGCTGGATCTTCTTCGTCAACCTGCCGATAGCGGTGCTGGCGATCGGGTTGACCGCCACCGTGTTCCCGCCCTCGCGCCGCCGGGCGGACCGGCCGGTGGATGTGCCCGGCATGCTCGCCTTCGCGACCGCGGCGACGGCGATCACCTACGGCGTCATCCGCGGCGGCGAGCACGGCTGGACCGACGCGGCCGCGATCACCGCGCTCGCGCTCGGCGCCGCCGCGACGCTGGTCTTCGGTCTCGTCGAATCTCGCGGCGCCGCGCCGATGTTCCCGCCGGCGCTGCTACGCAACCGAGATCTCGGCGCCACGCTGCTCGGCGCCTCCGGACAGACCTTCGCCGCCTTCGCCAGCATGCCGCTGATCTCGCTGTGGCTGCAGCAGCACCTGCACATGTCGCCGCTGGGGGCAGGTCTCGCGATGCTGCCGATGGCCGCTACCTCGTTCGTGGTGGCGGGTGCGTTCGGGCGGCTGCTGCATGACGTGGCGCCGAAGTGGACCGTCGGCGCGGGCTTGGTGGTGGTCGGTCTGGGTACCTGGCTGCTCACGCTGATCGGCGCCGGATCCTCCTGGGTGGCCCTGATTCCCGGTTTCGCGGTGATCGGCGTCGGGATCGGCGTCAACGCGCCCGCGCTGGTGTCGGTCGGCATGGCGGCGGCGCCGCCGCAGCAGGGCGGCACCGCGGCGGGCGCGGTGAACACCGCCCGGCAGCTGGGGCTGGCGCTGGGCGTCGCGGTGCTCGGTACCGTGTTCCGCGGCGTCGCCGGCGCCGAGCAGCCGATGACGTTGCCGAACTTCGTCGCCGGGCTGGACGCGGCCTTCGCGGTCGCGGCCGCGGTGGGCGTCACGTTCGGACTGGTCGCGTTCGGGCTGCTGCACCGGCAGCGGGCAGACGTCGACCCGGCCGGAGCCGAGCAGCACGTCGCGGCGGCCTGACCGCCTTCGCTCGACGCGACGGCGACCGAACGCGCCTCGCCACCGCCGCACCGGACGATGCGGCGGTGGCGTCCGGGATCCCTACCGCTGCGGCAGCACCGACTCGTCGCCCGGCTCGCGCGGCCCGAGGATGCGCCGGTCGGCCTCCTCGATCCGGACGTCGTTGATGCTGGCCTCACGCCGGGACATCAGCCCGTCCGGCGCGAACTCCCACTGCTCGTTGCCGTAGCTGCGCCACCATTGGCCCGAGTCGTCGTGCCATTCGTACTGGAAACGCACGGCGATGCGGTTTTCTTCGAATGCCCACAGATCCTTGCGGAGCGCGTATCCGTTCTCGGTGGACCACTTCCTGGTCAAGAACTCGACGATGGCGTCACGGCCGGTGAAGAACTCGTCGCGGTTACGCCACACCGAGTCCTCGGTGTACGCGGCGGCGACCCGCTCGGGATCGCGGGTGTTCCAGGCGTCTTCGGCGGCCTGCACCTTGAGCCTGGCCGATGCCGCGTCGAATGGCGGTAGCGGAGGTCGCATGGGACGACTCCTTCTCATAGACAGATTTCACGGGTTGACGGGCGAGAGCTCGGCGGCTCCCCAGCGCAGCGCTCCCCCACGCCGCTCGACCACTTCCTCGATGGTGAAGTCGAGGGAGCACTGCGCGCCGGTGGCGAAGGTCTCCGGCGCCCAGACCAGTTCGGCGGTGCCGGTCAGCTGGAGGGCCGCCCCGGTGGCCCAATCCGGGATCAGGATTCCGCACCGGGGATTCACCTCGATGTTCCCGAGCGTCATGAACATCGAATTGCCCCGGTAATCCGGCCAGCGCAGCCGGGTGGACGAAAGCACCTGCAGGAAGCCGGGATTCCCGCCGCGATGGGAGGCGTCCACGTGGCCGTCCGCGTCGGCAGTCGCGACGAAGAACGTGTCGGCCGCCGCCACCGCGGCCTGCTGGTCCCGGTCGAGTCCGCCGCTGCGCCGGGCCGCCTGCGCCGCGGCTTGCGGCGTGTAGCTCTCGATATCCCGGCGGGAGATGTACTTCGGACAGTTCGAGTACACCTGATCGGTGACAATGCGCAGGCCCCCATCCTCTGGCGTCGATGTGCCGTTGACCCGCATCCGCCTGCGCCGCTGCGGTTGCAGGGCGATCATGCCGATGCCGGCCTGGTGGGTCAGCGTCTCGTGCAGCGGGTCCGCCGCGGCGGGCCGGGCGCCGACCGCGATCGTCCGGTCGTCGACCGCGTGCACGAATCCCGGCGGACCGACCAGCTCGCTCGCCCACAGCCGCCCCGTCGCGTCGGCGGCGGCGATCACCACCATCCGCTGTTCGGCCAGGAAGCCGGCGGCGACCGCTGGGATCTCGGGGCGGATCATGCGGCCGACCCGCTCGGCGATGTGCGCCTGGCCCATCCGGCGCTGGATGGCGACCTCCCCGGCATGGAACGGCTCCATCACACTTCTCCTGTCGTGTCGCGGCCGAGAGCTCAGAAGAACCCGCAGGTCGGGGCCGCGCCGCTGGGAGCAGGGGCGGATTCGGCGCCGCTGGGCGCGTAGACCTCGAGCCGGATGCCGTCGGGGTCGGTGAAGAAGATCCCGCCGGAGGCGACGCCTTCACCGTGCGCCACCACTCCGTCGTGGGCGAAGGCGACCGACAACTCGCGCAGCACCCGCTCCACCGCGCGCACCTGGTCGATGGTGTCGACCTGGAACGAGAGATGGTGCAGCCCGGGCGTTTCGGTGGAGAAGGTGCCGTCGCTCTGCTCCCACAGCGTGACGACGAGCTTGCCGTCCGCGCCGAGGAAGGCCCAGCGGCGTTCGGCGTCGGTGCTCGCGGCGAGCTGTTCGAAACCGAGAGCGCGGCGATAGAAGTCCACCGAGCGATCCAGATCGGAGACGTTCAGGCCGATGTGCCCGGTAGCGAGCTGAGGTGCGGCGACTGCGGTCATGGTGTTCCTCCTCGGAATGTTCAACCGTCTTTAGCGGTTTGATTGGTTAGAACATACTGACATCGCGACACCCGTGTCAACCACTGAAATATATTTTACTAGTTAGAAGGGAGGCGGTCGCGGTGCCCACCGACGCGGACTCGATACCCTCGGGCATGCCCGATCCACGCCCCCACCTCGGTGAGCCCCTGGCGCTCGATCTGCTGAACACACGCTGGATCGAGAACGGACCGCAGGATCTGCTCACCGACGTCGCCGGACTGCGCGTCTGGCTGGCGTCGGCGAGCCTTGCCGATCGAGCGACCGCCGACGAGGCCACGCTGGCCGCGGTGCTGGCCGCCCGCACGGCCGTCTACGACGTGGTCGTGCATGGTTCCCAGGACGCGCTCAACGAGGTGCTGGCGCACGGCCGGATCCGGCGCGCACTCACCGAGTCGGGGCCCGCCGATCTGGTGGAGGTTCCCGAGAAACCCTGGCTGCCCGCCTGGCTGGCCGCGGACAACCTGTTGGACCTACTGCGCGCCGCGCCGGACCGAATCCGTCAGTGCGCGCACCCGGAATGCGTCTTGTTCTTCTACGACACCTCGAAGAACGGGACCCGGCGCTGGCACTCGATGGCCACGTGCGGCAACCGCACCAAAGCGGCCCGGCACTACGCGCGGAAGGTGTGAGGCGCGAACACCGAGGCTCAGAACAATTCGTCGAGGAGCCGGTAGTACTCCAGTCGGCTCTCGTCCGGCTCGGCCAGGCCGTAAGCCGCGAAGAAGGCGGTCACCTCGGCGTCGCCGAAGTCCTCGCGCAGATCGCGCACGGCCGGCGCCAGATCGCGGTAGCGGTCGGCGACGCCGAGCGCGCCGAGATCGAGCAGGATTTCGTTCTCCAGCACGTTCGAGGGAGTGAAATCACCGTGCGCGACCACCAGATCCTCCTGTGCCGGGCGCTGCGCCAGCAGTCGCGCGAGGATTTGCGCCGGAGTCGAGCCGCGGTTGTCGTCGTCGAAGTCGTCCGGATCCACGAGGTCTTCGATCACGTGGCGGCGCGCCTGCGCCAAGACCACGTCGAGCCGTCCGTCGAACGGGCACTCGTCGACCGGAATGCGGTGCAACCGCCGCAACACCGTGCCGAGCACCGTGCCGATCGAGGTCGGATACTCGGCGTCGCAGCCTGCTCGAGCGGCCAGGCTCGGCGCGCTCGCGTCGGCCAGCAGCAACACGTCGTCCTCGAACCCCGCCACCTCCGGCAAGCGAATCCCGCGGTCGCGCAACCAATGCAGGCGTTCGTATTCCGCGACCGCCTTCGGTCCGCGTTTGAGCCAATAGGCGCCGTTCACCAACACGACGTCGCCGCTCATGCCTTCGTGCTCGTCCGACCACGTCGGCGACTCGCCGAGCAGCGCGGCGACCATGGGCGGCAATGGAATCGGCAGGTCGGCCAGGGTGTCCAGGGCGTCGCGGGTGGATTCGATCTCCTCGGGTTCGCCTTCGGCAAGGCGCAGCCGCATCGCCTCCGTCAGCAGCGTTTGCGCCTCCGAGAGCTGATTCCGCTCGGCGAGCGCCTTGCCCAAATGCTGCAACGCGAACGAGAGCACGTCCGGCGCGGCCGCCCGCGCGTGCTCCACGGCGCGGCGGTAGAGCGTCTCGGCCGTGCCCGCGTCGCCGCGGTAGCGGTAGACGTCGCCGAGGTTGATCCACACGGTGATCCTGCGACGCTCGGTGTCCACCAATTCCAGCGCGCGATCGAGGTGATCCAGCGCCTCGTCATAGCGACCGAGCAGCATCAGTTCGATACCGGTCTGCCGGAAATCCGCGAAACCGACGGGGTGAGCCTGCGCCACCCTCGCCGCGAGGCGCTCCGGGTCGTGCGGAATCATCCGCTGCCGCTCGTCGAACCGGTAGAGCGGCCCGTCGTCCTGCTCCACCCCGCCGGGCGCGTTCACCAGCGCGCCTTGGGTACGTCGAACTCCGCGCACAACGCGCGCCACACATCGCGGGGATCGACGCCGGCCTCGATGGCGTCGGCTCCGGTGCGCCCGCCCAAGGCGGGAATCACATGGTCGGCCAGCAGGGCGTCGCCCCGGGCGACACCGAACTCGGTGTGCAACAGTTCTTGGAACTCGGTCAACCGCACCGTACCGAACTTACTCGCCTCCCACGCGCGCCCAGGTCGTGGCACGCCCCGGTGCCGGTCAGGGATGGACGGGCTGGAGTATCCGGTGGCAGAGGGCGACCGGGTCCGGGAGTTCGGTGTGCGCGGCGGCCGCTTCGGCGGCCTTGGTGTAGCCGGGGACGGCGAGGATCTCTTCGACCGCGGCACGCAGAGCGCCGGGCGACAACGGGCGGACGACGATCGAACTGCCTTGGCGCGCGGCGCGATTGGCCAGCTCCCACTGGTCGCCGCCGCCGGGAACGGTGACGATCGGGACGCCGGCGGACAGCGACTTGGCGAGCAGGCCGTGACCACCGCCGCCCACCACGACGGAGGCGTGGCTCAGGAGTTCGTCTTGGCGTCCCAGCCCGGCTGTCGCCCACGAAGGGAGATCGGCCGGTGGCGTGTCCAGCATCGAGATCGCCACGCGGACACCGGCGCCGTCCAGCGCCTCCAGGGCGGTCTCGACCATCCCCGCGACGCCGGTGTGCGCGGTGGACGGAGCGACCATGACGAGCGGCCCGTCCCCAGGCGGAAGATCGAGGGTCACCTCGGTCGGCTCCCACAGCAGCGGACCGATGACGTGAGCCGCGTCCGGCCAGTCGGGGCGCGGCACCTCGAGCGCGGGCAAAGTGGCGATCAGACGGGCGGCGGGACCTGGATCGGCGGCCGATAACCCGACGCTCTCGCGTGCACGCTCCCGCTGACGGCGGCCGTGGCGAAGAGCGCGGGCGGTCATGCCGCGCAACAGACCGTCGCGCATCCGCCCGCACAGGCCCGCGCCGGGCGCAAGGCCACTTCCGATGGGCGGCAACGCCTTCGACGGCAGATACAGCGGATGCGGGGACAGTTCCACCCACGGCACGCCGAGTCGTTCCGCGGCCATCCCGCCGCCCGCGGTCAGCACGTCCGAGACGACCAACTCGGGCAGCATGGCGCTCAATTCCGGCAGGATCTCGGTAGAGACATGCGCGGCCCGCTCGTGGATACGCTGTCCCGCGTCGGTGTCGTCGTCCACCGGCCGCGGCGCCAGACCCTTGAGCCGACGCACGCCGATCCCGGCCGCCAGCGCGGCCTCGAACCAGCGCGGACCGGTGAACAGCACCGGCTCGTCACCGGCGTCCAGAAACCGCAAGCACAACGCGATAGCGGGAAACGCGTGCCCGGGATCGGGGCCTGCGACAACGGCTACTCGCATTCGCCTAGCCTGCCACACGGCCACCCGGGCCGGATGGCACCCGGTCGTGGCGCGTCCGATGCCTCGGTGACCTCCTGCCACCGTGGCGCCATCGTCCACGCCGTGCGTCCGGCTGGCGAAACGGGGTCAACCGCCGAAGTAGAACAGCTCGAAACCGACCGCGTGCGCGGCGGGGAATCCGTCCTTGGGACCGGTCGCCCGCTCCACGACGGCGCGAACCTGATCGGCGAGGGGCTCGGAGCTCAGCGCCTCGAGATAGCGGCGATGTTCCGCGAGCGAGGCGACCGCCTGGTCGAGCGTCTCCGTGACGTCGACGGCGTGCGTGGCGACCGGTCCGACGACCGCCGCCCAGCGTGCCGACCACGGTTTCCACTCGGCGATCTCCGGGAAGATCCACTCGTTTCCCGCGTCGGAGATGGCATCCAGGGCGGCGCGGCCGACGGCGCGGTGATCGGCGCTGTTGGCGTAGCCGGGCACCCAGGTGTCGCCGAAGTTGAACAGCACCACCATTTCCGGCTGATGCCTGCGGATCGCGGCGGCCAAGTCGCGGCGCAGTTCCAGGCTCTCCTGCACCCGGCCGTCCGGGTAGCCGAGGAACTCCACCTCGCGCACGCCCACCACCTCGGCCGCCGCGATCTCCTCGGCCTCGCGGAGGGGTCCGGCGATGGCGGGCCGCACACCGGCGATACCGGCCTCTCCGCTGGTCACCAGCACGTAGCGAACGTCCTTGCCCTGCCGGGTCCACCGTGCGACCGCGGCGGCGGCGCCGTACTCGATATCGTCAGGATGCGCGACGATAACCAAGCCGCGCTGCCAGTCTTCCGGAACTTGATCCACGAGAGATCATTCAAGCATTGCCGTGCCGGTGACCGCCCGGGCGACGCCCCGACCGACGCCACCCGGGCCCAGCTGTCGCTACAGCTTGCTCACCGTCGATTTGTCCGTGCCCGACACCGCCTTGTACAGCAGGTACAGCCCGAACACGATGGCGCTGATCACGAGGATCGGGAACAGCCCCTTGATCAGCGCCCCGATGACGGCCAGCGCGATCCAGACGACCGCGACAACGCCGATGATCTTCCACAACATGTCATGCCTCCCAGCAGTCCGTTTCCGCTTCGAGCATGACACCTGCCTGTTCGGGAATCACCAGGTGAGACGGGATATCCGGGTGTAAATCAGGGTTCACCCCCACAGCGGACCGTCTTCGGTCGGGGCTTCACCACGGGTGCGGATCTCGTGCTCGCAGGGCGAATGGACTCCGGTTCGACATGGCGGGATCCAGCAGCGTCGACCGGCTCGGTCGCGCCGGGGTGGACACCCTGGCGCGGCCGGTCCGGCCCCCCGGTCAGCGCCTGGGGCGCTCGGGGTCCTCCATGCCGTCGGTGCGGCGGTCTTCGTACGGATCGACCTCCGGCTCATGCATACCGAGATCGGCCGAGTCGACAGCGTACGCGTCGGCGATCGGTTCGGGCTCGATCCGCATCGGGTCGCCGGTAGCGGGCATGCGCAGCGTCTCCTCTTCGCTCTCCAGGTACGTGCGCATCCGCGCCATGCCGGCATCCTGCTGATCGGCGCCGAGATCGCAGCGTTCGTCCAAGCGCGGCATCCCGGTCTCGGCACGCGGCGGCTGGTCCGCAAGCGGCTGCCTGCCGTAGACGTCCCACGCGGCGCAGTCCGGGTCGATCTGGTAGTGGTCGAACAGTTCCTGCTCCGCCTGCGGACTGATCTGCCCGTCATGGTCCAGCTGGGGCGCGGTCTTCACCGCCTCCTTCTCGACCTGCACCTGCAAGACGGCCGAGTCGGCGCGATGCTCGGCTCCGGCCAGCGGGACCAGGGCGTCGGGGCTGAACAGCCCGGTGGACACCGCGACCCACGTGGGCGAACCGGAGTTGTTGTCCACGTAGACCCGTTTGACCTTGCCGATCTTGGCGCCGCCGGGGTCGTACACAGAGCTGCCGATGAGCGTTTCCAGCATTTCGGTCATGGGTTCCTCCGCAGTTCGTTCGGTGCGATGCGCAGCCCGACAGAACGCGGCCGTACACCGCGCGTACCGAGAAAGGGGGTCAGTCGCTTGTGGATCGATCGGCGCCGAGTCCGGCGTCGACGCGCTGTGTCCTGCGTGCCTTGCGCACCGGGTCGTCGGCGGATTCACACGCCAGATAGCGGCTGATGTCCAGCCGCTGGGTATCCTCGTCGAGCAGCGATTGCCGGTGGGAAACATCGAGCATGACGTGCTCCTACCCAGTTGTGCATGGTCCCGGCCCTGAGCCAGGTCGGGGGTCGATCAGCTACAGGGTGGCAACTACCCCTCCTGCTGCCGACCAAACCGAATTCGCAACGAATTCAGTGCATCCATCGCAGGCGCTTCGCTCGACAGCAATTTCTGCGCTACCTACCGTGGTCGTGGTGCGCCGCATCATTCGCAGTGTGTCCGCTCTTGATCAGGGCCAGCTCCGCGAGCCTGCTGCGGAACCGGAAGACCTTGCCCCGATGGTCGACTTCGCCGTCGGTCGCCAGCGAGACCGGTTCCTCGGCCACCCGGACGTCGAGCCCAGCGACCCGCCGGTGCACGTAGGTGGCGGAGTATCCGAGCGTGCCCGTGAACGCCGCCGAGATCAGGCGCAACCGCGAGAGCGGGACATCCGCGCGGAGGTAGCGGACATCGAGAGTGCCGCCGTGCACCCTCGGGCGCGACATCGGGATCTGGTCGGCCGGCTGGTAGCTGCCGTTTCCGACGAACAGCATCCACAGCGCGGTACGGGTACCGTCCACGGTGACCCGCAGTGGCTGCGCGCGGAACAGCACGCGCACCATGGCGATTCCCGCGGCGGGCCACTTTCCGACACGGCGCTCCCAGTGTTCCCGGATGCGGACGAAATCGGGATACCCACCGAGGCTGGCGGTGTTGACGAAGATTCGTTCGCCGACGTCGTCGAAACGCACCTCGGCCACGTCCACGCGGACCGCATCGCCCGCGTCCAGCGCGGCGAAGGTCACCTCGGGATCCTCCACCCCGGCGTCCCTGGCGAAATGGTTCAGTGTGCCGCCCGCGAAAACCGCGAGCGGCAAGCCGTGCCGCACCGCGTACTGCGCGACGGTGGACACCGTTCCGTCGCCGCCGACCACGCCGAGCGCGACGATGTCCTCGCGCCGCACCATGTCCTCGATCCGCGTTTCGACATCCTCCGCGCCGCCGATCTCCAGCACCGTGGCGGCGGGCAACCGCTCGCGCAGCTCGGCGAGCACGTCGTCGCCCCCTCCCGCCTGTGGGTTTCCGATCAGCAGGAGCCTGGCGCCGCCGGGCAGCGACTCGATGTGTTCGACCGGGCCGAGTGTGGCGGGTTCGTCCTCGCGCACCGCCCACCACCGTCTGGTGACCAGCGCGACCGCGGCCCCGAACAGCGCACCGGCGACGACGTCGGACGGCCAGTGCACGCCGATGTGCACCCGCGAGTAACCGACCGCGGCGGCCACCGGAGCCACCATCGCGCCCGCCGCCGGTGATTCCAGCGCCAGCCCCGTGGCGAACGCGGCGGCCGAGGCCGAGTGCCCGGACGGGAACGACGACGACACCGGCGGCGCGACCAACCTGCGCACGAAAGGAACGGACTCGTCGGGCGGACGGCGGCGCGGGAAAAGAGGCTTGGCGATCCCGTTGGCCACGCCGCTGGCGACTCCCAGCGCGAGTAGACCCCGCACCGCGCCGCGCCGCGCCGAGCGATCTCCGGCGGCGAACAGAACCGCGCCGAGCGCGATCCACAGGCGGTTCTTGTCGGCCGCTGTGCTCAACCCTTTCAGCACCCGATCCGCCCGCGTCGGCCGGACGCGTGCGCTGCGATCGACCAACCAGCGATCCACGCCGCGCGCCATTCCGGCGACGCGCGTGTCGCGCCTGCGAGTCGGAAGAAACCGCATCGCCGAAGCCTACCGATTTGCTCGGGCGGCGGGTCTGAGCTGGTCAATTCCCTTGCCGACCAGCGTGTTTGCGTCCGCCTGGGAGCCGCCCGCGCGCCACCTGGACGGTACCCCAATTCAGTGCACGGATGTACTCTGATCTTCCGAGCGCAATGACCTTGAACGACAAGAAGAAGGGATGGCCCATCCATGCCGATACCCCACTCAGCACACAGTCATGCACTGAACCTCACGTAGCGGCCGGACCTGATGGAACAAACGAGCGAGCTGGCACAAGAACTCGCGGCAGCGGCACGACGGCACGGTTCGGCGATCGCGGGGATCGTCGGCTCCGCCGCGCGCAAAGCGTCCTGGGAGGTGCTCGACCTCATGGCCGAGAGCCGCGAATTGGTGGGTGCGGCGCTCCGCGCCAGGGCCGAAGAGCTGCGCGGCCGGGACCGGACGCGCTGAGGCGCATCGATCAGGTCGGTGGTCGCGGCGACGCGGGCACCGATCGGTCGGCGACCTCGGTGAGGGCCTGAGCCCATCCGTCCAGCCGGTCGGAGGCATGCCGGAGATCCGCGACGATGGCGTCGAAATTGTGCCGCACCACAGTATTGTCCGGGACCGCGAGAATCCGGCCCGCTGCGGCGACGACCTGTTCGTACTCCGCCACGCCGGTATCGAGCCTGCCCAGGATGAGTCGCAGGTTCTCTGTGAGCGCCACGGCCGCGGACGAATCCGCGCGCCCCATCGCGGCCAGCCCCTGCTCCATCGCCGCGATGTCGGCGGCGAGCGCGTGCAGCGCCGCAGCCCCCGACGCGGCCGTCTCCAGCATGTCGGCCAATTCTTCTGGAGGCAGTCGCCGCGAGCGGGCGATCTGTGTGCCGAGCCCGTGCAATGCCTTCTCCGCCCGCACCAATCGCGCGATCGGCGGACGGGCGTTCGACCACAGTGGCGGCTGTTTCCGCGGGATGAACGCCGCCTGCGGCAGCGGAGCGCCCCGCAGCCGCAGGTACCGGCGGGTGCTCAGCGCCGCTCCGGTCACCAGCGCGACCGCACCGCCGCCGACCATGACCACGGCCCAGACCGGCGCCGAAAGGACCACGAGCCCAACCGTTCCCGCCGTGGTGAGGCCGGAGACGGTGCCGAGCTGAAAACTGCGGCGGCGGGCCCTGCGGCGGCGGCGCAACTCCCGCTCCCGTGGATCGGCCCAGCGCCGCACCGCGACCAGTGCGTTCTCGCCGGCTTCGCGAATACTGTCCGGCAGGCTGCCCGGCTGCGGCGCGAGCGCGGCCTGCGCCCGGATCAGCGCGGATCCGCGCGGGCGCCGCGTTTCGATCCGCCGCTCGCGAAATCCACTGCCGCTCATGCCATCTCTCCCACCGGTCGCGCGCATCGGACGGACACGGGGCCGACCCGGCCGACGGCCGGCCGGTCAGGGACCCGTGCCATGTCCTTCAGTGAAGCAGCCCCCACCGACACATCCTCGCCGAATGACCGTCCGCGAGCTACTGCTGCGCGGCCTGCCCCTTGTTCATCTGCGGCTGCGCCGCATTGGGCTGCGCCGGATTGATGGCGGTCTGGGCGCCACCGGCGGGCAACTGGTCGCCGCGCATGGACGCGCGAATCTGTTCGAGCTTGCTGTGCCCGGCCATCTGAATGCTGGCCTGCTGTACCTCGAGCATACGGCCCTGCACCGAGTTCTGCGCGAGCTCGGCGGCACCGAGCGCGTTGGCGTAGCGGCGCTCGATCTTCTCCCGCACCGCGTCCAGGCTCGGCGTGGTGCCCGGCGCCGACAGCGTCGAATCCATCTGCTGCAGCGACGCGGAGACCTGCTCCTGCATCTTGGCCTGCTCCAGCTGGCTGAGCAGCTTGGTGCGCTCGGCGACCTTCTGCTGCAGCAGCATCGCGTTCTGCTCCACGGCCTTCTTCGCCTGCGCCGCGGCCTGCAGCGACTGATCGTGCAGGACCTTCAGGTCCTCGACGGCCTGCTCGGCGGTGACCAGCTGCGCGGCGAACGCCTCGGCGGCGTTCGTGTACTGGATCGCCTTCTCGGTGTCGCCTGCCGCGGTAGCCTGATCGGCCAGCAACACGGCCTGGCGCGCATTGGCGTTGAGCTTCTCGACCTCGTCCAGTTGCCGGTTCAGCTTCATCTCCAGCTGACGCTGATTGCCGATGACCGACGCGGCCTGCTGCGAAAGGGCCTGGTGCTGCCGCTGGGCTTCCTCGATAGCCTGCTGAATCTGGACCTTCGGATCCGCGTGCTCCTCGATCTTGGCGTCGAAGAGGGCCATCAGGTATTTCCAGGCCTTGACGAACGGATTAGCCATCGATTGATCCCGCCTCCATCTGACATGCCGCGCCGGGGGCGCGACTCCAGTGCGCGACCGTCACGCACTCGATATGTGCCTATCCTCCACCATGTGGCACCCCGGCCGGGCGAGCCCGGCCCGAACGACGCCTTATGGAGAATCTATCCGCTTTTCGCATCGGCCCGCAGCGTTGCCGCGACGGCCCTGTCTCATACCGCGTCACATGCCCTTCACCAAGACCAGCATGTCCGCTCTCGGCGCGGGAATGACGATCCGGGTGTCATCGGCCAGCGGCAGCGGGCTGGCCCCGGCCGCCGACATGGAGGCGGAGGCCGGTGCGGGCTCGGCGGTCGCCGCGGGCTCGGCGGCGGCCTGCTCCGACTCGGCCGCGGCCGCGGCCGTGTCCTCCGCGGGCGTGCCGACGGGCAGTCCGTCGGCGCCCGCCATGATCGTGCTCACATCCCACAGCACCCGCGACAGCGGCACGTCCAGCGCCTCGCAGATGGCGGCGAGCAGTTCACTCGATGCCTCCTTGCGACCTCGCTCGACTTCGGAGAGATAGCCCAAGCTCACCCGCGCCGACGTCGACACCTCGCGCAGGGTCCGGTTCTGGGCGAGACGAGCACGCCGCAGACTGTCCCCGATCGCCTCTCGCAGCAGCGTCATCTCGTTCTCCTTCGCTCCCGGTCGCCGGGCCGACGCGATTCGTGACCCCACGCATGCCGTTCTTTCTCGCACAACGTCGAAGCAGGGCCGGTTGGTTCCCGCCGAACGTCAATGGCTGCGCCCGGCGCGGCCGGCCGAACCCGTCTCCCGCACGCAGCGCAGCAACTCGGATACCGCCGTGCGTGTTGCGCCGATTCTGATCGTCCACCGGTCGCCGGGGAGTTTCAACCGCACCACTTCGGAATGGACCGGACCCGCGATGCCGAGGAAGACAGTGCCGACCGGGTGACCGTCCTGCGAATCGGGCCCGGCGACGCCGGTCAGCCCCACACCCCAGTCCGCCGCACATCTGCTGCGCGCGCCGACGGCCAGTTGCTCGGCGGTGCTGGCCGCCACCGGGCCTTCCGTCGCGAGTACGTCCGCGTCGACGCCCGCGAGACTGTGTTTGAGATCGGTGGAGTACACCACCAACCCGCCGCGCAGTACGGCGCTGGCGCCGGGAACTCCGGCGATGGTGGCGGCCAGCAGACCGGCGGTCAGCGATTCGGCGGTCGCGACGGTTTGCCGCACTGTCACCAACGCCCGCACGAGGTCGGCCGCGGGCACCTGGGCGACGAGCGGATCGGTCATGCGCCGCGGGTCCGGCCCGGAGCCCCGGCGAACCAGACCCTGGCCGCCTGGCCGACGTAGTCCAGCCCCGTGATCACGGTCAGCGCGACGGCCGCGTACATCAGCACCATTCCGAGCTCGGCGAACCAACCCGACAACGGCAGCAGCAGCAGGGCGATCGCCAGCGACTGCAGCAAGGTCTTCAGTTTGCCGCCGCGTCCGGCGGGAATCACCCCGCGCCGCACCACCACCAGCCGCAGGAGTGTCACACCGATCTCGCGACCGCAGATGACGATCGTGATCCACCAGGCCAGGTCGCCGAGCAGGGACAGGCCGATCACCGCGGACCCGATCAGCGCCTTGTCGGCGATGGGATCGGCGAGCTTCCCGAAATCCGTGACCAAACCGTATTTGCGCGCCAGTTGCCCGTCGAACCGATCGGTGATCGCGGCGAGGCCGAACAGCGCGGCAGCGGCGATCCGCCAGCTCGTCTGATGACCGCCGCCGACGAACAGCGCCACGACGAACAGCGGCACGATCGCGATGCGCAGCATGGTGAGCACATTCGCGATATTCAGCAGCGGCGCCTCGGTCTCGGCCGGGGCGGTCGCGAACCCGGGCCGGACGGGGCCGGGCGCGGCCCAGGGACGATCCGTCTCCTCTGGTTGCACGCTCATGCCCGCGCCTCGCCGGCGCTCGGCTCCGGCACGAGCGTGCGCACAGCCGCACCCTTGATTCGCTCGCTACGCTCCCTCATTGCCTGCGCCTCGCCGGCGCTGGGCTCCGGCACGAGCGTGTGAATTACCGCCGCCTCATCCGCGGCCTGCCGCGTCATGCCCGCCCCGTGATCCCGTCGCGCTGCCCGGCGCGATGCGGTGAGCGGAACGACTGGATCTGCGGCACACGTTCAGACTATCGGTAACCGGGCCGACTACTGTGCACCCCATGACCTCTCGGGGACCACTAGGTGGTTCGACAAGCGACGCGCACCCGGGCGCGGCCTCCGCCGCGCAGACTTCCGTCCCGGTCGTGCGACGCGCCCGAACCTCCGACGTGCCCGAGATCAAGCGCCTGGTCGACGTGTACGCCGGCCGCATTCTGCTGGAGAAGAACCTGGTCACGCTCTACGAGGCGGTGCAGGAGTTCTGGGTCGCGGAACTGGACGGCCGGGTCGTCGGCTGCGGCGCGTTGCACGTGCTGTGGGCCGATCTCGGCGAGGTCCGCACCGTCGCGGTGCATCCCGACGTCAAAGGCGCCGGTGTGGGCAAGCTCATCGTGCAGCGGCTGATCGCCGTGGCCCGCGAACTCGAGCTGCAGCGGCTGTTCGTGCTGACCTTCGAGGTGGAGTTCTTCGGCAGGCACGGTTTCGTCGAGATCGACGGCACGCCGGTCACCGCCGAGGTGTACGCGGAGATGTGCCGTTCGTACGACACCGGCGTCGCGGAGTTCCTCGATCTCAGCTATGTGAAGCCGAACACCCTCGGCAATACTCGAATGCTGCTCACGCTTTGAGCCCGTCCCCACAGGAAGCGATACCCGTGCCGATCTTCGCCGTCCACTACGTCTACTCCGAAGCCACCGCCGCCGGTCGCGACACCCACCGTCCCGAGCATCGCGCGTGGCTGGCCGGTCTGCTCGAGTCGGGCACCCTGCTCAGCAGCGGGCCGTATCCGGACGGGTCCGGCGCGCTGCTGATCTTCCGGTCGGAGGACGCGGGTGCGTTGAAGAACCTGCTCACGCAGGATCCGTTCGCCCGAGAGGCCCTGATCGACGACGTCCGCGCGGTCGAGTGGGCGCCGGTGTTCGGCGCCTTCACGTGAGCCGCTAGCGCCCGACCCGGGCGCGGGTCCGGAGCAGGCTCGCGACCGTGGCGACGACCAGGATGGTGATGATGACGCCAAGGGAGACCGGCGTGGAGATCTCCGGGACCGCGACGTGCTCGCCGCCGTTGATGAACGGCAACGTGTTCTCGTGCAGGGCGTGCAACACCAGCTTCACGCCGATGAACGCGAGGATGGCCGCCAAGCCGTAGGACAGGTAGACCAGCCGGTCGAGCAGTCCGCCGATCAGGAAGTACAGCTGCCGCAAGCCCATCAGCGCGAAGGCGTTGGCGGTGAAGACAAGGTAGGGCTGCTCGGTCAGGCCGTAGATCGCCGGGATGGAGTCCAGCGCGAACAGCAGGTCGGCGAAGCCGATGGCGAGCAAGGCCAGCAGCAGCGGGGTGCCGGCGCGGCGTCCGTCGATCCTGGTCACCAGCTTGTCGCCGTCGTACTCGTCGGTGGTCGGCAGGATCCGCTTGGCCAGCGCGATGATGCGGCTGTCGCGCTTCTCCTCGACTTCGACCTCATGGCCGCTCTCCCGCATCAGGTTCACCGCCGTGTAGACGAGGAACAAACCGAACAGGTAGAACACCCAGCTGAACGCGCTGATCGCGGCCGCGCCGATGCCGATGAACACACCGCGCATCACCAAGGCGATCACGATGCCGATCAGCAGCGCCTTCTGCTGGTAGATCCGCGGCACCGCGAAGGTGGACATGATGATCAAGAAGACGAACAAGTTGTCCACCGAGAGCGCCTTCTCGGTGACGAAGCCCGCGTAGTACTCCCCCGCGTACGTCGAGCCCCATTGCCAGGCGACCACGCCGCCGAACGCCAGCGCGAGCCCGATGTAGACCGCGGACCAGAACCCGGATTCCCGGAACGTCGGCTCGTGCGGAGTGCGGACGTGCGCGTAGAAGTCGAAGACGAACAATCCGAGGATCACCGCGATGGTGATCACCCATTCGAGTGCGGTTACCTGCATGCGGTGTGCCGATCGGAAGCGAAGGTCATGTCGTCCATAATGCCCGGTTTGTCCGTTTAACTAGGTTGCGGGGTAGTTGCCGACCATGATTCCACATGCGCGACCTCGACCGTCATCGCCAGTTGCCGGACGTCCTACCGCACCACGGAACGCACCCATCGGGCGTGCGCGAGCTGAACCGCACCAGGACGGCGGAAAGCGGTTCCCAACACCGGAATCGGATGTTAGTTTCAATAGCAACGAAGATCACAGGAGAGGCGAAGCGATGACCCGGACGGTGCTGCGACGGCTGTCGCTCAGCGGTGCCCGGCAGTCGCGCGCCCAGGCTGCGCTATCCGCATCGTCCGCCCTCGATTGGCGGATGAGCGTGCGGAGCGGCCCCTGAACGTGTCTTTCGCAAGACCGTACGAAAGGGGCCATCCCGCGGCGAATCGCCAGGGTGTGGCCTCTTTTTCGTGCTTCCGCACGGTCTGCCGATCCCTCGTAGCCCAATAGGTAGAGGCGCCGGACCTAGATTCCGGGAGATGCGAGTTCGAATCTCGCCGAGGGAACCATCTCAGGATCACTCCTGTGGCTCGTCGGGATCGCCGCTCTCCCCGCCACCGCCGCGGATCGACCAGAGCAGCCCTTCCAGCTCATCGGGTTTGACGAGCACGTCCCGCGCTTTCGAACCTTCGCTCGGGCCGACGACGCCCCGGGTCTCCATGAGGTCCATCAGCCGCCCCGCCTTGGCGAAGCCGACGCGCAGCTTGCGCTGCAGCATGGAGGTGGACCCGAATTGCGAGGTGACCACGAGTTCCACCGCCTGCAGGAAGACGTCGAGGTCGTCGCCGATATCGGGGTCGACATCCTTCTTCTCGCCCGGCTTGGCCGCGGTCACGCCCTCTTGATATTCGGGCTCCGCCTGGTTCTTGGTGAAGTCGACGACGGCGTGGATCTCCTCGTCGCTGATGAACGCACCCTGCAGGCGAGTCGGCTTGCCCGCGCCCATCGGCAGGAACAGCCCGTCACCCATGCCGATCAACTTCTCGGCGCCGGGCTGATCGAGAATGACCCGGGAGTCGGTCAGCGACGATGTCGCGAACGCCAGCCGGGAGGGCACATTGGTCTTGATCAGACCGGTCACCACGTCCACCGACGGACGCTGCGTCGCCAGCACGAGGTGAATGCCCGCCGCACGGGCCTTCTGGGTGATCCGGACGATCGCGTCCTCCACATCGCGCGGTGCGGTCATCATCAGGTCGGCCAGCTCGTCGACGATGGCGAGGATGTACGGGTAGGGCCGGTACACCCGTTCGCTGCCCAGCGGCGCGGTGATCGCACCCGACTTGACCTTCTTGTTGAAGTCGTCGATGTGGCGCACCTTGTTCGCCTGCATGTCGTGATACCGCTGCTCCATCTCCTCGACCAGCCAGGCCAGCGCGGCGGCGGCCTTCTTCGGCTGCGTGATGATGGGCGTGATCAGGTGCGGAATGCCCTCGTAGGGCGTGAGTTCCACCATCTTCGGATCGATCAGGATCATCCGCACCTCGTCCGGCGTCGCCCGCTGCAGCAGCGACACCAGCATCGAGTTCACGAAGCTCGACTTACCCGAACCGGTGGAGCCGGCGACCAGCAGATGCGGCATCTTGGCCAGATTGGCCGAGACGAACTCGCCCTCGATGTTCTTCCCGAGACCGATCACCAGCGGATGGTGGTCGGTGCGGGTAGCCGGTGCCTTGAGCACGTCGGCCAGCCGGACCAGCTCGCGGTCGGCGTTGGGCACCTCGATGCCGACGGCGGACTTCCCCGGGATCGGCGCGAGCAGCCGGACGTTCTCCGTCGCGACGGCGTAAGCGATGTTGCGGGTCAGCGCGGTGATCTTCTCGACCTTCACGCCCGGCCCGAGTTCGACCTCGTAGCGGGTGACCGTCGGACCGCGCACGAAACCGGTGACCGCGGCATCGATCTTGAACTGCACCAGCACCTCGGTGATCGCCTCGATCATCGATTCGTTGGCGGCGCTGCGCTTTTTGGGCGGATCGCCGTCGGTCAGCAGCGACAGCGGCGGCAGCAGGTAATCGCCCTCGACTTCGCGGTCGGTGACGAACTCCAGCTGCTTCGGCGGCGGCGGGGTCTGATCCTCGACCGCCGCGGCCGGACGCTGCTTCTTCGGTTTCGGCTTCGCCGCCGGTTCCTCGACCGCGATCGGCTTGGCGTCACGCAGCGGCGGTTCGCCGAGGGCCTCGGTGACCGCGTCGGGGTCGCCGAACTCGTCGGGCGGGTAGTTCTCCGCGGGCGTGCGACCGCGCCGTTTGGGGCCCGAGCGGTGCACCGGGAAGCCGTCGGCGTCGTAGTCGGCCGAATCGTAGTCCCGGTAGTCGCCGTATTCGTCGCCTCCGCGTTCAGTGCCGAAGTACTCGCGCAGCTTGGCGGGCACCTCGCGCACGGTCGTACCCGTCACCAGCAGCAGGCCGAAGGCGATGGCCAGCAACAGGATCGGTATCGCGAGCCAGGCGGTCAGCCCGCTGGTCAGCGGCCCGCCCACCACGAAGCCGACGAAACCCGCTGCGCGGGAACGTCCGTGCGCATCGGTGGGGGCGCCCGCCGCGATGTGCCACAAACCCAGCAGGGGCAGGCCGAGGAGCAGGCCGCCGAGCACCAGCCGCGGACGGATCTCCGGGCGCGGTTCGGTACGCATCAGCACTACCGCGATCCCGGAGGCGACGAACGGCAGTGCGGCCGACGCCGATCCGGAGATCGCGCGAATGACGTCCTCGACCCAGTGGCCGACCGGCCCGCCCGCCGACAACCACACCGCCGCCGCGATCACCGCGCTCACCGCGATCAGAGCCAGCGCTACCCCGTCGCGCCGATGGCCGTGTTCGATCTCACCGGCCCGGCTCAACGTGCGCGTGGTCGCGCCGAGGCCGCGGGCCAGCATCGTCCAGCCGCTGCTGATGCCGCGACCGATCACCGCGAGCGGCGCCGTGTTCGAGGTGCGGCGCACCGGGCGCCGGGTGCGCGCGGTCCGCCCGCGGGGCGCGGCGGGCGTGCGGGGCGCCGTTGAGCGGGGCGTGGCCGCGCGAGACCGTGCCGTCGTGGTGCGCCCCCGCGCCGATCCCGCCCGCGCCCGAGTCGTCGTGGTGCTGCGGGACTTACCTGCCATGGCCCCAGGCTAGCCGCAAATCCCCCACTGCTGCGCCTCTCCCGGGTCTTCCGGCCGTTCGAGTCGTCACACCGAGCGGTCCAGGCCGAGTACCGCGCGGACGGCGTCGGGAGGTCCGGCCGTCTCCAGGCGGACTTCGTTCCGGCCGAAGGCGTGCAGTAATAGTTCCGAGGGCAGGCCGGTCAGCGTGACCACGATGCCGGACTCCGACCGCACCCTCGTGCGTTTGCCGTCCGGCGTCGCCAGCTCGACCGTGACCGGCGCCTTGCGATACGACCTCGCCGCCATTCGGCGTACCAGCGACCACAACTTGTCCTGGTCGGCGGCGGTGAGTTCGCGCGGCTGCCAACCGGGTTCGGCGCGACGCACGTCTTCGTGGTGGACGAACATCTCCGGCAGATTGGCCAGCGCGTCCACCGGGCGCAGCGGCGACCACCACGGCGGGCCCGCGCGCACCTGGTCCAGCAGCGCGGGGAACGGCTGGTTCGCCGCTTTCGCCTGCACCCGGGCGAGATGTCCGGCCAGCGGCTTCAGCAGGATGCCCGGGGCGGCGTCCGGCCGCCGTTCGCGAACCACCAAGTGCGCGGCGAGGTCTCGCACGGTCCACCCACCACACAGCGTCGGCGCATCCGGCCCGGCGGCCCGCATGGCCTCGACGAGTCCTCGACGTTCCCGCTGCGCCATCGTCACACGTCGACCATACTCAGCACCCCGCTACGGCCATCGCGCGGCAGGAAACATCGAGCAACACGACTCCGGCGGCCATTCGAAGATCAGGCACCATTAGATGCGCGGTTTCATACCACAGAGTCTGTTGCTCCCCATGCCGGGAAATCTCCGGCTAGCGCAACGAGAGTCCGCTCTGTACCTTGTCTCTCGGTCCATCGGGTCGTGGGCCTAATGACAAGAAGGGGCAAATCCTCCGTGAAGAAGTTTGCTACCGGTGTGGCCGCGTTGGCGGCGGCGGGTACCGCGCTGGCCGTCAGCGCGCCCGCGGCGCACGCCTACACCAACAACTACGGCGCCATCGCGCTGTCCACCTCCACCGGGTTGATCGGGTACTCCTACGACTACCCGGATTCGGCTTCCGCGCAGCGGCGCGCCGTGAGCTCCTGCGGCGCCGCGGACTGCCAGTCGGTGGTCTGGTTCCGCAACGGCTGCGGCGCCGTGGCGTACTCCAGCGGCAGCGGCACCTGGAGCTGGGGGTACGCGTCGTCCCGGCGCAGCGCGCAGGGCCAAGCTCTGCTGCACAACGATTCCGACGCCTACATCGTGCACTGGAACTGCACGTCCAACCACGGCTGATGCCCGGTATTCGAGTCGAAGGAAACATCGTGAAACACCGCACTTTCCGGACCGCCGTGGCTGTCGTCCTCACCGCAGTGGCCTGCTCCCTGACCGCCTGCGCTTCCGGCGACGACTCCTCGTCCCCGAGCACCAGCGCCAACCCGAGCCATGCGGCGGGTGAATTGGAGGGTGGCATGGACAAGGGCGACAAGGAGGCCGGCTCCGCGCCGACCACTCCGTCCTCGCCCGCACTGGCCAAGCCCACGGTCGCGCAGCTGAACGAACGGCTGCAGAAGGCGTTCGATCCGAACGTGCCCAACGCGGAGAAGATCAGCTGGATCCAGGCCGCCGAGCAGGATCCCTACCTGGTCGCCAACCTCGTCGACGCCGCGAAGAAGCAGAAGGTCGTCGTCGAGGTCACCAATGTGGGCGACCCGAAGGACGGCAAGCTCAAGGCCGACGCCAAGGTCACCATCGACGGCACCCCGGTGGACGACGCGTTCATCCAGTTCGTCTCCGAGGGCGGCCAGTGGAAGGTCGACCACACCTTCGCCTGCAACATCGTCAAGAGCGCGAAGATCGAGTCCGCGGCCTGCCAGGAGTGACCGCGCACGACTGAGCTAAAGGGCCGGATAGCTGAGCTATCCGGCCCTTTTTCGCGTTCGGGAATCAGACTCCGATAACCGTCGGCACGATCATCGGACGACGCCGATAGGTGTCGGCCACCCAGCGCCCGACCACCCGTCGCACGCCCTGCGCGATCCGATGGGTGTCGGTGACGCCCTCGCCTGCCAGCCGCAGCAACTCGGCCTCCACCAGTTCCGCCGCGTCCACCAGTGCGGTCGGATCGTCGGAGAAGCCACGCCCGCTGAGTTCGGGTGTGCTGACCGCCTTGCCGGTGGTCTCATCGATGGCGACGGTGATCGCGATGAAACCGCCCTCACCGAGCACCAGCCGGTCCGACAGCGTGGACTCGCCGACATCGCCCACCGACAGCCCGTCCACGTACACGTGCCCGACCGCCACTCGGCCGACGATCGAGGCGATGCCGTCGACCAGATCGACCACCACGCCGTCCTCGGCAAGCACCACCCGGTCCTCGGGCACGCCGGTCGCCACCGCCAAGGCGGCGTTCGCCCGCAGGTGGCGCCACTCGCCGTGAACCGGCATCGCGTTGGTCGGCCGCACCGCGTTGTACAGGTACAGCAGCTCACCCGCGGACGCGTGCCCGGAGACGTGCACCTTGGCGTTCTGCTGGGTGATCACCGTGGCACCCAGCCGGGCCAGGCCGTTCACCACGGCGAACACGGAGTTCTCGTTGCCGGGGATGAGCGAGGAGGCCAGCACCACCAGGTCGTCGGCGCGAATGTTGATCTGCCGGTGCTCGCCGCGCGCCATCCGCGACAGCGCCGACAACGGCTCGCCCTGCGACCCGGTCGAGATCAGCACCAGGCGGTGACCCGGCAGGGTCGCGGCGACGTCGAGGTCGACGACCACGCCGTCCGGCACCGTCAGATAGCCCAGATCCTGCGCGATCTGCATGTTGCGGACCATCGAGCGCCCGATGAAACACACGCGGCGCCCGTACTTCTGGGCCACGTCGACGACCTGCTGGATGCGATGCACGTGGCTGGCGAACGACGCGACGATCACCCGGCTGCGCGCCTTGCCGATCACCGTGTCCAGTACCCCGCCGATCTCGCGTTCCGGCGTGACGAATCCGGGGACCTCCGCATTCGTGGAGTCCACCAGGAACAGATCGACGCCCTCGTCGCCGAGCCGGGAGAATCCGGCCAGGTCGGTGAGCCGTCCATCCAGCGGCAACTGGTCGAGCTTGATGTCTCCGGTGTGCAGGGCGACGCCCGCGGGCGTGCGGATGGCGACGGCGATCGCATCCGGAATGGAGTGATTGACCGCGAAGTACTCGCAGCCGAACGGGCCGTGCGTAGTGTGCTGTCCCTCGGTGACCTCGACCAGCTTCGGATGCTGACGATGCTCCCGGCATTTCGCGGCGACCAGCGCGAGGGTGAACTTCGAGCCGACAACCGGGATATCCGGCCGCAGCCGCAGCAGGAAGGGCACCGCGCCGATGTGGTCCTCGTGGCCGTGGGTGAGAACGACGGCGACCACGTCGTCCATCCGGTGCTCGATGGGACGGAAGTCGGGCAGGATCAAGTCGACGCCGGGCTGCTGGTCCTCCGGGAACAGCACGCCGCAGTCGACGATCAGCAGCTTGCCGCCGTACTCGAAAACGGTCATGTTGCGGCCGATTTCGCCGATGCCGCCGAGCGCGAACACGCGCAGCCCGTTCCGCGGCAGGGCGGGCGGGGCACCGAGCCGGTCGTGCGTGGCGAGCGGAACCGGCTGAGGTGCGGGCGCCTCGACCCGCCGTGCGCCGGACGTCCCTCGGCCCCCGGACGGAGCACGTCCACGACGCCGGGAAGGCGCCTCCTGCGCCCGGGGCTCCGGTCGGGCCCGCGCGGGCTTGGTCCCCTCGGCGGGCACGACCCGTTCGGCCTCCACCGCCACTTCGACGGGCGCCGCCTCGCTCGGTTCGGCCTCCTTCGGCGGTACGGGCGTTGGCTCGACCGGCATGGACGGGGCGGGCGCCCCCGCGGGGCGGGATGCGCTGCGGCGGCGGCGAGGAGCTAGGGAGTCACTCACGAGAGCACCCCGACCGTCCGCAGATCGGCTGCCAACGCTTCCAGTTCCTCGGTGCTGGGCATCAGCTGCGGCAGCCGCGGCTCGCCCACCTGGACCCCGAGCAAGCGCAGCCCGCCCTTGCTCATCGCGACGCCGCCCAGCCTCGCCATCGCGGCGTGCAGCGGCAGCAGCGTGGTGTTGATCTCGCGGGCGCGCACCACCTCACCGGCGGTATACGCCTCCAGCATCGCACGCAGCCGTTCGGGCACGAGATGCCCGATGACACTGATGAATCCCGCCGCGCCGACCGACAGCCACGGAAGGTTGAGCGCGTCGTCGCCGGAGTAGAAGGTCAGGCCGGTGCTCGCGATGAGCTCGGCGCCCATGTTGAGATCGCCTTTGGCGTCCTTGACCGCGACGATGCGCGGGTGCTCGGCGAGCTTGCGGATGGTGTCACTGGCGATCGGCACCACCGACCGGCCCGGGATGTCGTACAGGGTGACCGGCAGGTCGGTAGCGTCGGCGACGGCGGTGAAGTGCGCGAGCAGCCCCGCCTGGGTGGGCCGGGAGTAGTACGGCGTCACCACGAGCAAACCGTGCGCACCCGCGCGCTGTGCGCAGCGCGCGAGTTCGATCGAGTGCGCGGTGTCGTAGGTGCCCGCACCCGCGATCACGGTGGCGCGCTCGCCGACCGCGTCGACGACGGCGCGCAGCAGATCGGCCTTCTCCGACTCGGTCGTGGTCGGCGACTCGCCGGTGGTTCCGGAGATCGCGAGCAGGTCGACGCCGCGGTCGACAAGGCGGGCCGCGAGCGCGACCCCGGCATCGACGTCGAGCTTGCCGTCGGCGCTGAAGGGGGTCACCATCGCGACACCTACCGTGCCGGACGCGCGCAGCTCCGTTGGCGTCGATTCACCGTTCGTCATGGTCAAAAAGGCTACCCGGTCTGGGACAGACCCTCGACACCCTCGTCGGCGATCGGGCCGCAACAACGGGGCGATCGCCCGCGGCTGGCCCCTGATGGCGTCATCTCCGTCCTTGCCCGACGTCATTCTTGACGTCAGACTGATGTCATGGATTTGAACAAGTACACCGGGCAGCTGCGGGAGAACCTGATCTCCGCCGCGGCGCTCGGCGACGAGAAGACGCAGGCCACGGCGGCGGCGCTGGCCGCGGCAACCGAGGGCTCGGCCCGGTTGGTGCTGCTCGCCGCGCTGTCCGAGCTCGCCGCGGAGGTCAGCGCGGCGCTCGGCGACCGCACCGTGCACGTGTCGGTCGACGGCACGGACGCCTCCGTGGATGTGCGCAAGAGCACGACGGCCGGCGAACCGCCGACGTTCGAGGAGATGACCGGAGACATCAGCAGGGTCACACTCCGGCTCGTCGAGCAGATGAAGGCACGCGCGGAAGAGGCTGCGGCACAGAGCGGTCAGTCGCTGAACTCCTGGTTGTCGAGTGCCGTGCACGGCGCGCTGCGCGACCAGATGCGCGGCCACGGGCCGAAGCGCGACGACTGAGTCCGGCCACCGCTCGCGCTACAGCAGCGCGGCGAGATTGCCCCGGTCTCCGATCACCACGTCGTCGAGTTCGAGCCAATCGGCCAGTTCACGCAGCGCGCCGGTGAGCGCGTGCGCGGTGGCTGGGGTGTCGTGGCCGGGCTCGGCGAACGCGGCCGGTACCGACAGCCGGCCGGCGGCGCGTTCCGCGCGCAGGTCGACGCGGCCGACGAGTTCGCCGTCGAGCAGGAACGGAAAGACGTAATAGCCGTGCACCCGTTTGTGTTCCGGCGTGTAGATCTCGATGCGGTAATGGAAGTCGAAAATCCGCTCGGTGCGGGCGCGGAAGAAGATCAGCGGATCGAACGGGCACAGCAGCGCGGCGCCCTCGATGCGGCGCGGCGTGGGCGCACCGGCCCGCAGATAAGCCGGTTTGCCCCAGCCCGCCACCTCCACCGGGATCAACTCGCCCGCGTCCACCAGATCGGCGATGGCCGGCTCGGTCTGGGTGCGCTGCAAGCGGTAATAGTCGCGCAGGTCGGCCTCGGTGCCGACACCGTGCGCGGTGGCCGCCCGCAGCACCAGCTCGCGGACCGCATCTTGCTCGGAAACGTCGCGCGCCAGCACATCCGGCGGGATCACCCGCTCCGCGAGGTCGTAATGCCTGGTGAACCCGACCCTGGTGGCCACCGACAGCGCACCCGCCGCGAAAAGCTGCTCGCAGATCAGCTTGGTGTCGCTGAGATTCCACCAGGAACCCTTGGGCCGCGGCTTGTCCAGTTCCAGATGGCGCTCCACCTCACCGGCGGTGGCAGCCCCCACCTCGGTGATCACGTCCAGGATGTCCTTGCCCAGGGTGGGATTGCGCTCCACCACCTTGCGCATGCCGGACCAGCGCCCGTGCTCGTACCGCCGCATCCGCCAGCGCAGCAGCGGCCAGTCCTGCACCGGGATCAGCGCGGCCTCGTGCGCCCAGTACTCGGCCAGCGCGCGGGGGCGCCGCACCCCGTTGCTCCACGCGGCCTGATCGAGCAGAGCGCGATCGTAAGGACCGATTCGGCTGAACACCGGCGCGTAATGCGCCCGCACCACCGCCGACACCGAATCCAGCTGGAGCAACTGCGTTCTGTCCAGTACCCCGAGCACCGATCGACGTGTCGCCCGCCCGGGCTTACGCCCCCCGAAACCCTGCGCCGCCAACGCCGTTCGACGCGCCGCCGCCGCACCCATCTTCCGCATGGACGAACCATGCCATGGGCCACCGACAGTGTTCGATTTGCAGCGCCTGCGGCGCTGCGCACAGCCACACTCACCGTAGGCACCATTCCGCTCGGTCCGAAGCCGCAGGAGTGCCGGACAGCCTCGGCTTCAGGTCGACACGGTGACCGCGCCGGTCGCGTCGATCTCGGTGCGGCGGTCTCGGTCCGACGCGGTCGCCAGGACGGTGGCCAGGATGCGGCGGCCGGTCGGGAGGATGCGGACCGTGACCGAGCCCTCGTTCGCGGCGTCCAGCTCGCGGGTGGCCGCGTCGATCACCTGCTGCCGGACCTGGGCCGGGACGCCCGCGAACCCGCCGTCATCGAGCAGGACCACTTCGACGCCACGCGAGCGGGCCCCGCGCGCCGCACTGCTGAGCTGGTCGGTGACCAGGTGTGGGGCCCGAAGGCCATCGCGCAGCTCGGCTTCCAGAAGCCGGCACTGTTCCCGCTCGGAGGCGGTGAGTTCGTCACCGTCGGCGATGCGTTCCAGGATCGGTCGCGCCACGGCGTCGAGACGGGCGATCTGCCGGTTGCGTTCCCCGTTCTCCGCGGCCATGGCGGCCTCGGCGGCGGCCCGCATGGTCGCCTCCTCCCGCAACAGGCGCAGCGAGCGCTGTGTGGGGCGCATGATCGCCGCGAACAGCGACACCCCGGCGACCGTGGCGACCGGCACTATCGAACCGACGACCACACCGGCCCGCAGCCCGGCCACCATACCCACCACCGCGATCACCGCGCCGATGCCCATCACGCCGAGCCAGGCCGCGGCCAGCCGTCCGCGCAACACCAGAACGGCGAGCACATACGACGCGGCGAACGCCGTCCACACCTGCTTCGACCAGCCTCGTTCGACGTCGAACGAGGTCAGGATCGTGGCCACCGGTCCGGCGGCGGCGACGAACACGGTCGCGGGCCAGGGCAGCGGATCGACCGGCAACGCCACGACCACGACACCGGCCAGCGCCAGCACGACCAGCGCCGCGACGGCGGCGACCAGCGGCGTTTCGGAGAAGTTCCGGACCATGTACAACACGATGGTCGCCTGCAGGATGACCAGGAACAGCCAAGCCGCCCGGTCGCGCAGGCCGAGCAGATCCCGCAGCCCGAATTCGCTGTCCTGCTCAGCCATTGCCGCCCCACACCAGCGTGACGGTCGTTCCCTCGCCGGGCTGGGATTCCACGAACCCGGCGCCGCCCGCCAGCTGTCGCATGCGGCCCAGGATGCTCACCGAGATACCGAGCCGATCGACGGGCACCTCGCTCAGATCGAAACCCGCGCCGTCGTCGCGGAACACCACCCGGATGCCGCCCGCGCTGATCGTCACGGTGACGGTTCGCCGCACTTCGCGCCCCGCGACGGTGGCGTGGCGCAGACTGTTGCGCGCGGCCTCGGCGAGTGCGGCGGCGATCGTGCTGGCGGCGGCGACCGGCAGGTGTAGATCGTCGAATCCGGACCAGCGCCGCGCCGTGAACCGGATGCCCGGGTTCACCTCGTGCACGGCCGAGCGCAGGAATCCGATCGCGGACTGCGCGTCAAGCCGGTCGGGTTCGGTCTCCCCGACCCGGCATTCGTCGAGTTGTTCCAGAGTTCGCTCGGCCTGGCGGCGCAGCACCGGCGATTCGGTCCCGGCCCGCGAGGCGTCCAGCAGGGTGGACAGCACCGCATCGTGGATCAGCGCGGCGAAGCGCGCGCGTTCCCGCTCTCTGGCCGCCGCGCCCGCGACCGCCGCCGCCCGGCTGCTCTCGATCGCCGATTCCCGATCCACCCGGTCGGCCGCGGCCCTGGCGTAGATCACACACCACAGGAACAACGCGCTGAGCCCGGCGGCCCTGGCGAAATCGCCGAGCAGCGCCAGCGCGGTGGTCTCGCGCAGCACGGTCAGATTCGCCAGCGCACTGAACGCGGCGCCGACAATCAAGTAGGTCACGGCGAACGGCGGACGCCACGCGAGCACCGCCGCGAGCACGCCCAGCGCCAGGACCCGGTACAACCACACCGAGGCCGCACCTTCGGCGTCCGGCCCGGCGTACGCGAACGGCACCACCGCCATAGCGGCGAGAAAACTCACCGCCGCCGCACCGGCGACCAGCTGGATCGCGCGCGGACCCAGTGCGATCGAGACCACCGCGAGCACCGGAAACCACCCGAAGGCAAGTAGCACCTCGACGGCCGTCCAGCCGACGGACACGAACCGGCGCTGGTCGGCGATCTCCGGTAGCTCGACAACGGCGGCGATCACCCCGGCGATGCCGATGGCGAGCCCCAGCCTGCGCAGGATGCGATCGGCAGCGCCCTCGGAGGTCTTCTCTCGGGACAGCGCGACGACACCGCGGCACCAACGGCTCGGACGGAGCCGGTCGGGCGGGAGCGAGCGGGAGTGCGACGGGGTGTCCAGCATGCTGGACGCGGTCATCCGCGCGGATGCCGCTCGGGAACCGGAAGCCATCCGTCCTCCACCGCCCGCTTGTACAGGTCGGTCTTGGTCGGCGCCGGACGACCGGCGTCGGCGTACTTCTGACGGATCCGGCCGAGATAATCGTTGACCGTCTGCTCGGACAGACCGGTCAATCGCGCGACCCGGGAGGCCTTCTCCCCGGACGCGTACAACGTGAGCACTTCTTCTTGACGCGGGCTCAGCCCCACGTCGGACAGTTGCGGGTCGCCATCGATGGCGGCCGCCCAATCGGTGGTGACCACCTGTTCGCCGGAGGCCGCGCGGCGCACCGCCGCGACGACCGTTGGCACGTCCTCGGATTTACGCACGACGCCGAGCACACCGGCCCGCGCGGCCGAGCGCACCAGGAAGGCATTGTCCGCGCCGGTGAAGACCAAGACCTCGATGCCGCGCGCACGCAGCGCGCGCACGTTGTCCTCGGGCGAGGACCCGTCGGCCAACCGCAGATCCAGCACCACCAGATCCAGTGGTGCGGCGCCGTCGGCGGCGGCGAGCAGCTCCGGCACGGTGCCCGCGGTCAGCACCAGATCGAGGTCGGTTTCCGGCGCAAGCATCGCGGCGAGACCGATCGCGACCGATTCGTGGTCTTCGACCAATCCGATCCGGCGCGGCGCGTTCTCGCCCCCTTCGGCCCACGTCACCTGACTCTCCCATCCGAGCTACTCACAACCCCACCGGAACAACAGCCATGACAGTATGCCGGTCGATGGTGCGGAATGGTCAGACACCAGAAATCGGGGGACGACTCAGACCATGAGTCCCGCGGCCAACGTCGCGCCGAGTTCCCAGCACCGCTGCAGGTCTTCCTTGTCGGGTGGACCGGACACCACGACAACGGCGGCGGCCTGCTCCCAGCCCAGTCCGGTGGTCACGCCGACCACGCCGCGCTCGGCGCCCTCGGTGCCTTCGTTCCCGTGCAGGTATAGGCCGTACGGGCGACCCCGGGTGGAATCGAGGCACGGGTAGTAGAACGTGTCGAAGGCGTGCTTGAGCGCACCGCTCATGTATCCCAGGTTCGCCGGGCTGCCGAGCAGGTACCCGTCGGCGGCCAGCACGTCGGACGCGGTGACGGCCAGCGCGGCGCGGCGTACGACCTCCACGCCTTCGATCTCGGGGTCGGTGGCCCCGGAGACGACAGCCTCGAACATCGCCTGCATGTGCGGGGACGGCGTGTGATGGATGATCAGCAACCGGGCCACCCTGCGATGGTATCGGCCGCCGGGATGGTCAGGTGTTGTCGCGCTCGTGCCGTTCCAGCGCGACCGCGCGGCGCATGGTCTCGCGAGCTCTGGTCCGGTCACCCGCGTAGTCGTAGGCCCGCGCCAGACGGTAGGAGACCCGCCAGTTGTCCGGATCGGCTTCCCATTCGGCCTTGACCTTCGCGAACAGTTCGTCGGCGGCCGCACGCTCGATGCGCCCGGACGGAAGGCGCGGCAGCTCTTCGGTGTCCAGTTCCAGACCCTCGTCGTGGATACGCCGCGCCAGGTGCTGATGCGCCAGCGCCGCGCGCACGGTGGCCGCGACGATCCAGACGCCCAGCAGCGGCAGGATCAGCACACCGACACCGATGACGATCGCCGCCACGTCACCGGAACCGATCAGACTGAACGCGATCCGGCCCAGCAGCAGGAAGTAGAAACCGAGCACCAGCACGAGCGCCGCGATCAACGCGACGACCTTGACGACCTCCGCGCCGCCCTTCGGCTCGACCGGTTCCGCGCTGCTCACGACCGCTCCTCGATCGGGCTCGGCGCCATCCTGCGCAACCGCGCCCGGTCTCCTCGGTCCACTCGCCCGCGCTCGGCTCCGGCACGAGCGAATGCTCGGCCGCGTCCATGATTCACTCGCCGGTGCTCGCTCACAGGTCCAGGAACGGATCGAGTCCGACGGTCAGGCCCGGGCGGTTGGCGATTTCACGCACACCGAGCAGCACACCGGGCGCGAAGGACGAGCGATCGATCGAATCGTGCCGGATGGTGAGGGTCTCCCCCTGGGTGCCGAACAGCACCTCCTGATGGGCGACGAGACCTGCCAGACGCACCGAGTGCACCCGCACCCCGTCCACGTCGGCGCCGCGCGCGCCCGCTAGCTCGGTCGTCGTCGCGTCGGGGCTGCCGCCCAGCCCTGCCTTGTCCCTGGCCGCGGCGATCAGTCCCGCCGTGCGGTAGGCGGTGCCGGACGGCGCGTCCGCCTTGTTCGGGTGGTGCAGCTCGATGACTTCGACCGAGTCGAAGAACCGGGCGGCCTGCTCGGCGAAACGCATGGACAGCACCGCGCCGATGGCGAAGTTCGGTGCGATCAGCACGCCGACGTCCGCACGGCCGGCCAGCCAGCCGCGCACCTCGGCCAAGCGGGCCTCGTCGAACCCGGTGGTGCCGACCACGACGTGAATACCGTGCTCCACGAGGAACTTCAGGTTCCCCATCACCACATCGGGGTGGGTGAAGTCGACGACCACCTGCGTCCGGGCCGCGGTGAACAGGTCGAGCGAGTCGCCCTTGTCGACTTCCGCGACCAATTCCAGGTCATCCGCCGCCGTCACCGCCGCGCAGATCGCCTGTCCGACTTTTCCACGCGCCCCGAGCACTCCGACCCGAATGGTCACCGCACCTCCTCGTTCCGCTTCGGTCGGTGTCAGCCTAGTGTGCGCCGTCGACGCAATCCGCTCGCAGCCCCGCACCGGGCCGGACGAACCCGAGACAGCCGCCGAACGAACGATGTCGGACGCTCCGTGCACAGACCGCGCCGGGCTGAGCGAAGGCACAGGCAGCCGCAGAAGGGAGCTGCCGGACTAAGTCCATCCATAGATCGCGCCGGACCGAGCGGAGCGAGGCAGCCGCACCCTACGCCGGACTGCCGACCTGCGCTGTCGGCGCGTCCGCCAGGTTCGCCGCCATTCGTTGCAGCATCCGCACGGTTTCGGCGAACTGCTCGCCGGTGATGCCGTCGGCCATCTGCCGCCTGCGCCGGCCGATCCGGACCCACGCCTCGTCGTGTGTCGCTCGTCCTGCCTCGGTCAGCGACAGCACACCTCCATTCTCGGAAACCAGCCCGTTTTCGATGAGGTCGGCCAGTTCGGCGGGCCATTCGGCGTCGTCGGACCAGAAGGTGTCGAGCGCGTCGCGGACGTCGCCGGCGTGCTGCGGCCCCTCCTCCAGTGAGTGCAGTACCTGCCAACGTCTGCGGCCGAGCCCGCCCGCGGCGAGATCCTCGTCGAAACGCTGGTTGATCAACCGGTCGAGTTCCACGAGCCAGTATCCGATTCCGCGCTGGATAGCCATCACGGCTCCTTATGCATGTCAATTAACAATTACATGTAGTATTACATATATTGGCCGGACGTGGCAGGCTGGGCAAATGGACGAGGATGACGCGAGCACCATTGCCGTGGAGGCGGCCATGGTCCGGATCCGGCGCAGGCAGACGCGTGGAGCGCTCAGCGACGGCGCGATTCCCGTCGCCGTGTTCCGCGTGCTCGACGCCGTCGCCGACGGTGCCGCCGACACGGTCGGCGCACTCGCTCCCGCTCTCGGTGTCGACCAACCGCGTGCGAGTCGCTTGGTCGCCCAGGCAGTCTCGTCCGGACTGCTGGAACGGGTCGCCGATCAGCGCGACGGACGGCGCGCGGTACTGCGCCTGACCCCCGCCGGACGCGACGCCGTCGCCACCGCCAAGGCCCGGCGTCGGGCCGCCATGGCCGCCGCCATGGCGGACTGGACCCCCAGCGAGCGCGCCGACTTCGCACGGCTGCTGGAACGATTCGTCGACGCGATGGACCGGGCCACCGAGTGAACGGCACACCGGGTCGCACGCGTCAGTCGAAGACGATCACCTGACGCAGGGCGTGGCCCGCGGCGAGTTCGTCCATGGCGCGGTTGATGTCGCCGAGGCCAACACGCGCGGACACCAGCCGCTCCACCGGCAGACGTCCCGACCGCCACATGCGGACGTACTCGGGGATGTCACGGGAAGGCACCGCGGAACCGAGATAACTGCCCACGATCGAACGTCCCTGCGCGACCAGCGCCAGCGGCGAAATGCTCGCACGGGCGTCGGGGGCGGGGAGTCCGACGGTGACCGTGGTGCCGCCCGGCGCGGTCGCGGCGACCGCGGTCTCGAAGGCGCGGATATTGCCGGCGGCCTCGACAACGACTTCGGCCTGCACACCGAGCTCGGCGACTTCGGCCGGGGTGTACACCACGTGCGCCCCCAATTCCCGCGCGAGAGTGAGCTTGTCGGGCACGGTGTCGACCGCGATGACCTCGTGCCCTTCCGCGGCCAGCGACACCGCGACCAGGACCGCCGCCATGCCGACACCGCCGAGACCGACGACCATGATCCGGTCGCCGATACGCGGCTTCGCCGAATTCAGTAGTGCGCCACCGCCGGTCAGCACCGCGCAGCCGAGCACGGCCGCGACCTCCGGGGGGACGTCGTCATCGACCGGGACCACCGACCTGCGGTCCACCACCGCGTGCGTGGCGAAGGCCGACACGCCCAGGTGATGGTGCACTTCGGCGCCGTCGCGCAGCAACCGCCGTCCCCCGCCGAGCAGTTCACCCGCGTTGTTGGCGATGCTGCCGGGCACGCAGGGCGTGCGGCCATCGGTCGCGCAGCCCGCGCATTCGCCGCAGCGGGGCAGGAAGGTCATCACGACGCGCTGCCCGGCCGCGATATCACTGTCGCCGGGGCCGACCGACTCGACGCGTCCCGCGGCCTCGTGACCGAGCAGCATCGGCACCGGCCGCACCCGGTTGCCGTCCACGACGGAGAGGTCGGAATGGCACAGCCCCGCCGCTTCGATCCGGACCAGCAGTTCGCCGGGGCCCGGTTCGCGCAGGTCCAGGTCGCATACCGTGATCGGCGTCGACTCGGCGAACGGTGCGGGCGCCGCGATCCGTTCCAGTACCGCGCCACGAATCCTCATTCCGCCGAGTTTAGTTCGCTGCGCTGTGCTCGTTCATGCAGCGCCTGCTGCGCTCGAAAAGCGGGGTCTGGCCGCTGCGGCGGCAGCACCACGGGACTTCGATTCCCCGGCGCTGGCGGGTTCCGCGATTCGGTGCTATCTTCGCCGACCGTGACGGTGCTCCCGTTGGCCGCCTTGTACCGAGCCCGGGGTCGGGATCGTCACGACTCAGAGGAGCAATTCCACTGTCCGTTCAGTTCAACCACACCATTGTCGGTTGTCACGACAACCGCGAGTCCGCCGAATTCTGGGCGGATATCCTGGGCTTGGAAGTCGGAGCACCGTGGGGACCGTTCATTCCGGTGTCCCTCGCGGACGGCGTCACCTTCGACTTCGCGAACGTGCCGGCCGATCTCGGCGAAATCCAGCCCCAGCATTACGCGTTCCTGATCTCCGAGGCCGAATTCGACGCGGCCTACGCCAAGATCCAGCGCTATCGACTCGATCATTGGGCCGATCCGCGCCGGCAGCGTCCTGGCGAGATCAATCACAACGACGGCGGGCGCGGCGTGTACTTCCTCGATCCCAGTGGTCATTACCTGGAGTTGATCACCGTCCCGTACGGCGGCTTTTGATTTCACTGGACGTACGATGCCGCGCATGGGTATCGATCTTGTCGGCGTGGTCGAGCGGTTGCATGCCGACCTCGCGACGTGGCTGGGCTCGCAGGCGCCGGTCGAGGTGTTCGAGCGGTTCGCGGCGGCGCAGCACGAGCGGTTTTCCATGGTGACGACCGGCGGCGACGTGCTGAGCCGCAGCGAGCTGATCGCCGTTGTGCGCCGAGCTGGGAACTCCGTGCCGGGGATGGCCATCGAGGTGTCCGAAGTCGAGGAACTCATGCGGTCGCAGAGCGTGGCGGTGGTTCGTTTCCTGGAGACGCACCGGGCGCCCGGAAGCGTGACCCGGCGGCGGGTCACCGCCGTGCTGACGATCGATGACCCAGGCGCAGTGCGCTGGTTGACCGTGCAGGAAACCGAAGCGCCAGTGGACTGACTGCCTGCTCACCCGGTCATGCTCCCGGCAGTGGGAAGCTCTAGCGGCGGCGGCCGCTCCCGACCGCGTGCCCGGTGCACCGAGCTTGTGCGAGATGGGAACCCGCGCGCCAGGACCCGCCGCAATAATGCGTCCGCGGGCGCATCGCCCAGACGGAATCTATTGGGATCCAACCGCTCTGGCAATGCGGATTCCTCGCCGGACGGGACGGTCCGGGCAATCCGGGCCGACACGACCGGCGAGGAATCCGGCACCGCCCGGGTCCTGTTGCGGTGTAGCCGCAGAACCCGGGCGGCTCGACCGGTGATCCTCGAGTGTCGGCACATGGCATCTACCTCCGTTCGGGCGGGCAGCTCGTCGGCTGCCGGGTGGACAGGTATCGAGAGCAGGATCAGGCGTAGAGCTTGGCGAGGAACGCGGTCATGTTGTCGCGCACCCGTTCGATCTTCTCCTCGAGCGTGAGATCCTCTCGATAGCGGCTCCCGAGCGCGGGCCGTTTCTTGTTGCGCGCGTACAGCGGGCAGGCGAGATCGGTGCACATGTAGGTTCCGACCGAGTTACCTCGCCGCCCGGATTCCCCCGCCTTGTGCGCGGTCATCAGGGATACGCCGCCGCCGACGTGGCCGGTCAGGCAGATCGTGCACATCTGTGCCCGGCCGTTGCCGCCGGTGGCGTAGCGCAGCGCGACGCCGACCAGGCGGTCATCCTGCGGGACGACGAGGTAGCCCCGGCCGGGCAAGGAAGGATCGCTCCAGCCGAGAAAGTCCAGATCGTCCCATGGCCGCTCGTCCAGGTCCCTTGGCACGGGCAGCCGCTTGGCATCTCCCTTCGAACAGTTGACGAACGACGATCGGATGTCGCGTTCGGTGACGGGTTCCATGACGGTTCTCCTTCGGTTGATCGGTGGACAAACCGAAGGGACGCTACGGTCCGATCCCGTCCCGGACAACGGATTTTTCCGGGACGATCAGGCGCAAAGCGATGCGCGGCCGGATCCGCTCGGCGACCGCGACGACGGCGGGTTCGGCTGGAGACCGAGCCGGGCTCCGGACTCAGCCCGGTCGGCTGATCGCCCGCCAGCACGCGGCGGCGATGTCGCCGAGCTGGTCCTCGGTCAGCTCCATTCCGCCGGCCGCGAGCCGCACGGCGGGCGCGAGGCCCAGTTCGTAGAGCACCTCGAGCGGCAGCGGCAGCAGCCGGGCGGCGACGTCGGGCAGCGCCACCTGCTCCACCAGCGGGTCACCGTCGGCGATCGCTGCCTGATGGGCGGCCTCGCGATACGGCGAGTTGTCGACCTGCAGCAGGAAACGGGCGTGATCGCGGTGTGCTTCGAGATAGCGGTAGCTGTTCACCCAGACACCGCGAAAACGCTCCGCCGGCGGCATACCGGCATCTAGGCCGGTCGTGGCGGCCGCCGCGAGCTGAGCCTTCGTTTCCCGGTAGGCGGCCAGCACCAGTTCGTCCTTGGACGCGTAGTGCGTGTAGGCGGTGCCGGTCGCCACACCGGCCTGTTTGGCGACGGCGTTCATCGAGGTGCCGTGAAAACCATTGCGCGCCACCAAAGTACGCAGCGACCGGCGGACCGCGGCGGCGCGGTCCACCGGCGCCGTCGTCATCTGCCCGCCGGGGCGGACACGTCGATCGACACCCCGGTCTCGCGCTCGGAGACCTCCCACAGCTTCGCGATCGCGGTGCTCATGCCGAACCTGCGGAATATCGGCTTGCGTACCGGCGGCCCGTTGTTGACGTACAGCGGCCCGTAGAACTCGCCGCCCTTCGCCGCCGGGTCCGTCGCCGCACGCAGCTGTGGCAACGCCCCGTCGGCCGCGGACATGCCCGTGTGCCGGGCTGCCCAGAGGCCGATGCGCTGAGTGAGACCTCCGCCGGACTCTTCTACGCTGACCGCTTGCAGGTTGGTGTCCGACAACCCCGGATGCGCGATCAGGCTCGCCGTGGCCGCGCCCGCCTTGTCGAACTCGCGCTGCAGGCCGAGGCCGAAGTGGAAGTTGGCGAGTTTGGCCTGCCCGTAGGCGCGCCACGGCCGGTAGCGGCCATCGAGGTGCGGGTTGGCCGGATCGACGGCGCGGCCCATGTGATGCGCCGTGCTCGTCACCGTGACGACCCGCGCGCCATGGGCCCGCCGCAATGCGGGCATCAGCAGCGCGGTCAGTGTCCAATGCCCGAGATGGTCCACACCGAACTGCGTCTCGAACCCGTCGACGGTCTTGGTCTCACCGATCGCCATGACACCGGCATTGTTGACCAGCAGGTCGACACGCTCATGGGCGCCGAGGATCTGCTCGGCCGCGGCCCGGACCGACGCTTGGGACGCGAGATCCAACGCCACCAGCTCGAGCGAGGCATCCGGCGCGCTGCCGCGAATCTCCTCGACCGCGGCCTCCGCTTTTCGCTGATTCCGTACTGCCATCACGACATGCGCGCCCTTCGCGGCGAGCTGTCGCGCGGTTTCGAGTCCCAATCCACTATTGGCGCCGGTCACCACGGCCGTCCGGCCGCGCTGGTCCGGGATCTGCGCTGCACTCCAGAACATCAGGACCTCCTGATTGAATGTTCATTCGGTCGTCTCCACAGTACCACCGATGCAGCACCCTGTTTCCCTACCGCGCCAGAAAGTGCCAGCCGAGCCATGCCCAGACAAGAACGGCGGCGATGCGCGCCGCCCGAGTGCGGGTCAAGTACCTGACCGTTTCACCGACCGGCGCGACCAGATCCCGGCGAACGTGCGTCAGTACGACCGCGCCTAGCGTGGCCACCAGGACCAGCGCGAACCCGATGACGACAATCGCCCGATCGCTCATCGCGACACCAGCCACCAGCCGGCACCCAGCCACACCAACCAGCCGGCCAACCGCAGCGGCCACTGCTCGAGTGCCGGATCCAGCAGCGTCGACAAGGTCGGGTGTTCCACACTCGGCCGCATCCGATCCGGTTGCCGCGCAAAGGCATAGACCTCCCAGATCGCCGCCGCGACCAGCAACGTCGACCACAGTGCCACGCCTCGCCGCAGCCGGGCGCTCGGTGCAGTCCGCACGGGCCGCGCACGCCAGGCCAGCGCCGAAGCCACGACCGTGAGCACGGCCACCAACGCCGTGGCCGACCAGCTGAACCGCCGGGTGGCGGCGCCACCGACCGCCAGCATTCCACCAGCGGCCAGCAGCGCGACCCGTCGCCGGAATGGTCGTGCCGGGGATGCCGGTTCGGTGGTCACATTGGCAGAATATGGCTCTCGGGCAACCGTCCCCGGCACATTTCTCATTTGCGGTTATCGAGGCCGCACACCTGGTCTCCGCCATCCGAGCGTTTTCTCGCTACACCGGCACGACCGGCACAAACTGCGACGGCGCGACCATGGGCCGCGCCGTCGCCGGGGCTATCTGCGAAAGACCGGCTCAGCCGGGTATGTGCGATTCGTGGGTGAACGGCTTGCTGCCCCGCACCGCGGGTTCGCCCTGCGGGTTGTTTTCGGCGCCATGGTTCGCGTGCTCATCGGAGGGGAGCCATTCGGCGACAGGGTTGTCGATGTAGCGCCATTCCGTGCCCGAGGGCCAGGGGCCTTGCCCTTCGTTCCAGGGTCCCCGGGCGCTCGCGGCGCCGTTGGACATGTTGAACGCGACGTTCTGGAACCGATCGTCGCCGGGCAATACGCCAGGTGGGAAGTTGACCGGCAGTTCGTTGAGGGCGGCCGTGAACTGCTGGAAGTGCGCGACTTCCCTGGTCATCAGGAACGACAGCGTGTCTTGCACGCCCGGGTCGTCGGTGAACTGCTTGAGGTACTCGTAGACGATCTTGGCCCGCGATTCCGCCGCGAGGTTGCTGCGCAGATCCACCGACGGTTCACCGTTGGCGTTGACGTAGGCGCCCGACCACGGCACGCCCGCGGAGTTGCTCACGTCGACGCCGCCGCCGGTCAGCGCGAAGTACACCGGGTTCATCGCGACCTGGTGGATGGCCTGGTCGCGTCCGCCGGAGGTCGACACGACCGGCATCCAGTCACACCGCTCGTTGGCCTGCTTCAAATCGTCGTTGAGCCCGTCGAGCAGCATGGTGATCATGGAGCCGACGATCTCGAGGTGGCTGAATTCCTCGGTCGCGATGTCCATGAAAAGGTCGTAGATCTTGGGATGCTTGCGACGCAGCAGGAACGCCTGACTGAAGTACTGCATGGCGGCTTTCAGTTCACCGTTGGCGCCGCCGAACTGCTCTTGCAGCAATGTCGCGAAACGCGGATCAGGCCGGTCCACGCGTACCTCGAACTGGAGCTCTTTGTTATGGGTGAACATCGCTCTCCTTACCAGTGTGGTGGCTGTTCGACGATCCACCGGCTATCCGGCAAAATCCCATGGAAACCGAGCTCGACGTCAGGACGTCTGAATAGCGCTCTCAGCATCGGACCGGCGCGGGCGGCTCGTGGTGTGGGCCGCCCTCGCTCCGCCTCCAGTGCCGTACCAGACCGGGGACGAGCAAAAATACGCATTTCTCGTACATGGCGACGATACGGGCCGGGGCTGCCAGGTGTTCGCAGCGACACGAGGGGTCGAGTGTGACCAGCACTGACCGAAGTTTCGATTCGCGGATCGCTTCAGATTGTCCGTGTTGGCGATCGCTGCCTCAGAAGACGATTATTCGTGGAGCGGATGACGGGATTCGAACCCGCGACCCTCACCTTGGCAAGGTGATGCGCTACCAGCTGCGCTACATCCGCACTCGCATCGCGGTGTTGTCCGTGATGCGACACAGAACATTAGCCGACACCCGGCGGGAAAAGCCAATCGCCGCTCATGCCGCCTGCTCGGCCGTCGCCCGATTGCGGCGCAGGCCGAGCCCGGCAGCGATCAGGCAGGCCACCGCCACCACGCCGACGAACCACGGGAACACGGTGCTCAACCCCCACGTGGTGGCGGCCCACCCGGCCAGGATCGTGGGCAGGGCCATGGCCGAGTAGGCCAGCAGGTAGTACGCCGACATCGTCTCGCCCCGCTTGTGTTGCGGCACAACGTCCGACAGATGACGCAGCGAACCGCCGAAGCCGAGGCCGAAGGTCGCCCCGAGCGTCACGCCGGCGACGAGGACCGCGACCCAGTTGTGCGTGGCCAGCGCGGGCACGGTCGACAGCAGCGACAGCGCCATGCCGGTGTCGCCGAGGATCGCGGCCCACCGTGCCGGCACACCGGTCGCGAACAGCTGGGCGGTCGCGCCGGAGAGTGCGGTCGAGGCGACCACCGTGCCGCCGAAGACCAGATTGTGGATGCCGGTCTGCTGCGCCGCCAGCGACGGGTACAGCGACAGCAGCACGCCGAGCACCGACCAGGCCGCCATCACGCCGATCGCGGAAAACCAGAAGTCGCCCCGGATTTCCGGCGGAACAGCCGGTTTCGCGATCCGGATGCGTCCGGACACCCGCGCGGAGTGCGGTTCCCGCAGTGCGAGCACGCCGGCGCCGATCGCCAGGCAGACGACGGTGATCACAACATAGGGTGTGCGCAGCGGATGCGGGGCGTACTGCGCCAGCAAGGCCGAGCCCAGAATCGCCACCGCCATACCGACATTGAACGCGACGCCGCTGAGCTGCCCGGACCGCGCTCCTCGGTGTGGCCGCAGATCCAGCAGCGCGGCAGCGCCCGCCACCACGGTCGATCCGACCGCCATCCCGTGCAGCGCCCGCGCGAGCAGCAGCATGGGCACGCTGTCGGCCAGCACGAACACCACCAATCCGACGATCATCGTGCCGAAGGCGCCCAGCAGCACCGGTTTTCGGCCCACCACGTCGGAGATCCGGCCGGAGACCAGCACGGCGCCGAGCGCTGCTATGGCATAGACGGCGAACACGATGGTCGTGGTGAGCGGCGAGAGATGCCACTGCGTCTCGTAGATGCCGTAGAGCGGCGCGGGCACACCGGACACCCCGAGTGCGACGCCGCTGGCCGCGAGAATCAAGGCGTAGGCCCAGCGCTGCGCGGTCTGCTCGTCGGCGGCCACCGCCATCGTCGCTGCCATCAGATCTCCGATCAGGTAAGTTTGATAGTGATCGAACCGCAGTCGACGATACATCCGGTACGACAATCATCAAACCTGAGAGTGAGCCAGATCATGGCCGACGCCAATGACACAGCGCAGGACTCGCCTCCGGTGGCCGGGCTGTCCACCGTGCTCGGCGCGCTGCAGGATCCGGTGCGCCTGGAGATGGTGCGCCGGCTCAGCAATGCGGGTACGGCCGTGCGCTGCGGCGCGCTCTACGAAGCAATCAACAAGTCCACCGCCACTCACCACTTCAAGATCCTGCGTGAGGCGGGCGTCACCGAGCGCCTGATCGTGGATGGCCACACCTGCCAGCGCTTGCGCGTCGACGACCTGGAATCCGCGCTGCCGGGCGTGATCCCGGCGATCGTCGACGCCGCCAATCGCTCCCACACCGAGTGACCCGGCGGGGCGAGCACGCGTTCAGCAGTTGTCGAAGCGCCACTGCCCGTCGATGAACGTCCAGGTCTTGGGCTTCGCGTCGTCCTCGGCCGCGCGGGCGTCGAAGTTCTTGACCGTAACCGATCCCGTCGTCCCCGACGTGGTGACGCTGACCTCGGACGGCTTGGTCTTCAGGTCCCTGCCGTCGTAGAGCTGCGCCATGGACGCCACGTAATCGTCCTGGTTCAGCGTGAGCTTGCATCGGGCGGAACGGAATTGGTAAGCGGCCGCGTAATCGTGACTTGCCAGAGCGGCGTTCAGCTCGGTCGCCTTCCCGCGCAGCGCGGCCGCGGTCGGCTCGCCGGGCTTGCCCGCGGCGTCCGCGTCCTCCCCGCCGCACCCGGCCAGCACCAGGATCGGCAGCGAGATCGCGCCCAGCACGCGAAGGGCACGATACGTACGGTTCATCTCGACTCCTTGCCAGAAATCGCCGGGTTCGGCACCCGGACAATCGAGTTCAGCGCCTTGCCGACGCGGAGGACGGCAAGACGGCCGAAACAGTATCGCGCCAAGGAATTGCGCGCCGAGCCGCGGGTTTGGCCAGGACCGCGGCCCGCCGGGATCAGTTCGGGACCAGCCGCCGGACGGCCGCGGGCAGCTCACGGACGCGCTTGTACGGCCCGGCGACCGACGCCGCGAACGGCCGCGCCAGCAGCGTCCGCGCGACCGCGGAAACCTCGTCGGTGGTGACGGCGTCGATGCGAGCCAGGGTCTCCGACACGCTGCGGTGGTTGCCGTAACTGAGTTCGCTGCGCCCGAGCCGGTTCATGCGCGAGGCGGAGTCCTCCAGGCCGAGCACCAGACCGCCGCGCAGCGAGCCCTTGGCGCGGGCGCACTCGGCGTCGCTGATGCCGTCGGCCGCCACCTCTTCCAGCACGCCGCGCGCCAAGGCCGCCACGTTGCCGAGGTTCTCCGGCTGGCAGCCGATGTACACCGAGAACGCACCGGTGTCGGCGAAGGTGTCGACGCTGGAGTACACCGAGTAGGCCAGCCCGCGTTCTTCCCGGATGCGTTGGAACAGCCGCGAACTCAGCCCGCCGCCGACCACCGTGTTGAGCACCGACAGCGGCCAGCGCCGCTCCCCTTCGTGCCGTCCGAAGGCGCGCACGCCGAAGGCGAGGTGCGCCTGTTCGCTGTCTCGGCGGTTCCACTGCAGCTGCGGAGCGCCGTGCGGGCGGAACCTCCCCTCGCGTCGCCGCGCGGGCGTCGCCGCGGGATCGAGCCGGTTCTCGAAGGCGCGGTGCACCAATTCCACCGTGTGGTCGTGCTCCACATTGCCCGCCACCGCGACCACCATCCGGTCGGGACGGTAGCGGCGCACGTGGAAGGACCGCAGCTGGTCCGGGCGCATGGCCTCGATGGATTCGACCGAGCCGATCACCGGACGCCCGATCGGGTGGTCGCCGAACAGCGCGGTCAGGAACGCGTCGCCGACCAGGTCCTCGGGGTCGTCGTCGCGCATGGCGATCTCCTCGAGCACGACCTGACGTTCCAGGTCCACGTCCACCGCCCGGCACAGACCATTGAGCACCACGTCGGAGACCATGTCGACGGCCAGCGGCAGGTCCTCGTCGAGGACATGCGCGTAGTAGCAGGTCTGTTCCTTGGCGGTGAACGCGTTGAGTTCGCCGCCGACCGCGTCCATCGCCTCGGCGATGTCGAGTGCCGACCGCGTCGGGGTCGCCTTGAACAGCAGGTGTTCCAGGAAATGCGCGGCACCCGCGACCGTCGGGCCTTCGTCGCGCGACCCGACTCCCACCCAGACGCCGATGGACGCCGAGCGCACCCCGGGCAGGTGCTCGGTCACCACGCGCAATCCACCGGGCAGCACGGTGCGCCGAACTCCGCTGTCCGTGTCTGCCCGCAGCTCGAGTGACGAACCCCCCCGCCCGGTGTTGAGCAGAGGGGTTGTCGTCTTCTTCTTCGTCACAGAGACAAGTACTACTCGGTCCCGGCCGAGCCCGCATCGGCCGCGTCGTCGCCGGACTCCTCGGCGGTCTCGTCGACCGGCACCAGCGAGATCTTGCCGCGGTTGTCGATGTCGGCGATCTCCACGCGCAGCTTGTCACCGACGTTCACCACGTCCTCGACCTTGGCCACCCGCTTGCCGTTGCCCAGCTTCGAGATGTGCACCAGGCCGTCGCGGCCGGGCAGCAGCGAGACGAACGCGCCGAAGGCGGTGGTCTTGACGACCGTGCCGAGGAAGCGCTCGCCGACTTTGGGCAGCTGCGGGTTGGCGATGGCGTTGATCGCGTCGATCGCGGCCTGCGCCGACGGGCCGTCGGTCGCGCCGACGAACACGGTGCCGTCGTCCTCGATGGAGATGTTGGCGCCGGTGTCCTCGGTGATCTGGTTGATCACCTTGCCCTTGGGGCCGATCACCTCGCCGATCTTGTCGACCGGGATCTTGATCGCGGTGACGCGCGGCGCGTACGGGCTCATCTCGTCCGGGGACGCGATGGCCTCGGCCATCACGTCCAGGATGGTGGTGCGCGCGTCGTGCGCCTGGCTCAGCGCACCGGCCAGCACCTGCGAGGGGATGCCGTCCAGCTTGGTGTCCAGCTGCAGCGCGGTGACGAACTCGCGGGTGCCCGCGACCTTGAAGTCCATGTCGCCGAAGGCGTCTTCGGCGCCCAGGATGTCGGTCAGCGCGACGTAGCGGACCTCGTCCTCGCCCTGGTCGTTGCTGATGGTGTCGGACACCAGGCCCATGGCGATACCGGCGACCGGCGCCTTCAGCGGCACACCGGCGTTCAGCAGCGACAGGGTGGAGGCGCACACCGAGCCCATCGAGGTGGAGCCGTTGGAGCCCAGCGCCTCGGAGACCTGACGGATGGCGTACGGGAACTCCTCCTGGCTGGGCAGCACCGGGATCAGCGCCCGCTCGGCCAGCGCGCCGTGGCCGATCTCGCGGCGCTTGGGCGAACCGACGCGGCCGGTCTCACCGGTGGAGAACGGCGGGAAGTTGTAGTGGTGCATGTAGCGCTTGCTGGTCTCCGGGCCGAGCGAGTCGACCTGCTGGGCCATCTTCACCATGTCGAGCGTGGTGACGCCCAGGATCTGGGTCTCGCCGCGCTCGAACAGCGCCGAGCCGTGCGCCCGCGGCACGACCGCCACCTCGGCCGACAGCGCGCGGATGTCGGCGAGACCGCGGCCGTCGATGCGGAAGCCGTCGGACAGGATGCGCTGGCGCACCAGCTTCTTGGTGACCGAGCGGAACGCCGAGCCGAGCTCCTTCTCGCGCCCGGCGAAGTCGTCGCCGAGACGATCGAGCACGGCGAGCTTGATCTCGTCGATCTTCTCCTCGCGCTCCTGCTTGCCCGCGATGCTCAGCGCCTCGCTCAGCTCGCGCTTGGCGGTGCCCTCGACGGCCTCGTAGATGTCCTGGCCGTACGGCGGGAAGAGCGGGAACTCCTCGGTGGGCTTGGCAGCCAGTTCGGCCAGGTCCTGCTGCGCGCGGCAGAGGCGGGCGATGAACGGCTTGGCGGCCTCGAGGCCCTCGGCCACGACGGCCTCGGTCGGGGCCTGCGCGCCGCCCTCGACCAGCGCGATGACGTTCTCGGTCGCCTCGGCCTCGACCATCATGATGGCGACGTCACCGGACTCGACCACACGGCCCGCGACGACCATGTCGAACACGGCGTTCTCGAGCTGCTCGGTGGTCGGGAACGCCACCCACTGCCCCTCGATCAGCGCGACGCGCACGCCGCCGACCGGGCCGGAGAACGGCAGGCCGGCGAGCTGGGTGGACGCGGACGCGGCGTTGATCGCCACCACGTCGTAGAGATCCTTCGGGTCCAGGCTCAGCACGGTGACCACGACCTGGATCTCGTTGCGCAGGCCGTCGACGAACGACGGACGCAGCGGACGGTCGATCAGGCGGCAGGTCAGGATCGCGTCGGTGGTGGGACGGCCCTCGCGGCGGAAGAACGATCCGGGGATGCGGCCAGCGGCGTACATCCGCTCCTCGACGTCGACCGTCAGCGGGAAGAAGTCGAACTGGTCCTTGGGCTGCTTGCCTGCGGTGGTGGCCGACAGCAGCATGGTCTCGTCGTCCAGGTAGGCGACCACCGAACCGGCGGCCTGCCGGGCCAGGCGCCCGGTCTCGAACCGGACGGTGCGGGTGCCGTAGCTGCCGTTGTCGATCAGCGCGACGGATTCGAAGACGCCGGGCTCGACCTCGACGGCCGAAGTCCTGCGCTCAGTTGTTTCAGTCATTCTTCTCTCTCAACCTCTCGTCTTCGCCGGCTCGAGCGCGTGGTGAGCGCGATCCGGCTGTCGTCAGCCGTACCGGGCACGGGCGCGCGGCAACCCTCCTGGCTGCGACGCGCACACCCGGCCGAATCCCCTTGGAGACGGCGACGCGGAGGCGGTCATCGATCGAAGCCCGACGGCGCGAAAACTCAGCCGAAAGGCCACTACCGAAGACCGACGCCACGCGGGCGGGTGCATACGGCTGTGCAATGTTGTCGTGCGACGGGACATATTCGCCCCTGATACACAAGTAGCCAACGAAAAGATTGTACGTCTCCCCGTTCGCCGAGCTATCGACCGCCTCGGCCACGGCATGGATCGAGCTATCGCTCGGACCCTCGAACACCGAACGGCCGACGCGTACGCGATGAAGTCGTAGGCGCCGGCCGCTCGGACGCGAGTCGAAGAAGAATTACCGCCGCAGCCCGAGACGCTCGATCAGCGAACGGTAGCGGTTGATGTCGTTGTCCTGCAGGTACTTCGACAGCCGCTTGCGACGACCGATCAGCGCCATCAGACCGTGGCGGGTGTGGTGGTCGTGCTTGTGCTTCTTGAGGTGCTCGGTGATGTCGGCGATCCGCTTGGACAGCAGCGCGATCTGCGCCTCCGGCGAACCGGTGTCCTTCTCGTGCAGGCCGTACTCGGCGAGAATCGCCGACTTCTGCTCGGTGGTCAGTGCCATGGGGCATCCACTCCTGTTTCTCAGTTCCGCGCTCGAAGACCCGGTCACCCGGTGCGGGCGCCGCCGCGGACCGCAGCAAACCCGAGCGTCCACCCTACCGGACCAGCACGTCCCCGCCGAAATCGCGGGCGCGTTCCACCCCTGCGGGCTCGACGCTCACCGATCGTCGCCGGCGGTGAGGATCTTGCGCGCGGTCTCCACGTCACGGCCCATGGTCTCGATGAGCTCGTCCACCGAGTCGAACTTGCGCTGGCCGCGGACGTGCTCGACGAAATCGACCGCGACGTGCTGGCCGTAGAGGTCGGCCTCGCGGTCGAGCACGTACGCCTCGACCGTGCGGGCACGACCGGAGAACGTCGGGTTGGTGCCCACCGAGATGGCGGCCATGGCCCGCTCACCCGGTGTGACGGTGCCGATCGTGGGCCCGGGTCCGAGCACGGTGAACCACCCCGCGTACACGCCGTCGGCCGGGATCGCGGCGTGCATCGGCGGCGCGACGTTCGCGGTGGGAAAGCCCAGCTTCTTGCCGCGGCCGTCGCCGTGCACCACGACACCCTCGACCCGATGCGGCCGGCCCAGCGCCTCGGCCGCGGCCGCCATGTCGCCCGCGTCGACGCAAGCGCGGATGTAGGTCGAGGAGAAGGTGACCGCGTGTTCGCCGAGCAGTGTCACCGCGTCGACCTCGAACCCGAATCGGTGACCGAGCTCCCGCATGGTCTCGACCGTCCCGGCGGCCTTCTTGCCGAAGGTGAAGTTGTCACCGACCACCACCTCGACCACGTGCAAGCGCTCGACCAGCAGATCGTGGACGTACCGGGCGGGGGTCAGCTTCATGAATTCCTGGGTGAACGGCATGACGCAGAACACGTCGACGCCCAGTTCCTCGGCCAATTCGGCGCGGCGGGTCAGGGTGGTCAGCTGAGCCGGATGGGAGCCGGGGCGGACGACCTCCATCGGGTGCGGATCGAAGGTCATCAGTACCGCGGGCATGCCGCGTGCGGCGGCGGACTTCACGGCCCGGCTGATCAGTTGCGCGTGGCCGCGGTGCACACCGTCGAACACACCGATCGTGAGGACGCAGCGCCCCCAATCCGCGGGCACCTCGTCGAGACTTCGCCATCTCTGCACAGTGCGCAGCCTACGCATATCAGGTAGCGAACAGTATTCGGGCGTGCCGACGTCACACAACGATTCCGATGCCTGGAACCGACGAGCTATCGCGGGGTGCAGGGACCTCGGCCCATCCGCATCGTCGGCCCGTGGATTCCCTGATCGCAACGGATCCACCTCCTGGGGGATGCCCGCCCCCTATCCGGGAGATAGCCGAACGGTGACCGCGCCCTGCTGCACGGTGCGGATCGTTGCGGCACAACGTCGCAGTTCGCGACATCCCCGACGGAAACTTCGTCAACCCGAAACGCACCGGACGGGTACGCGAAAGAGTCGGTACATCCACGGTTTTCCAGGCTCGAGAAGCTCTTCTCGCCCAAGTAGCGCGAATCGTCTAGCGTCCGATTTCGTTGGCGACGGAAGTGCCCCCGGAGTAGTCATGAAAAGTGCAGTCAAGCAGGTTCGTGTGATCAACCCGTCCGATTCGGCGGAGACAATCGGGCGGCAGCGACAACGCCTCGTCCCCTGCGTCACCACCGAAACCTGCGGTGCGACCGGCATCTCGGCGGGCATGGTCAACATGGCTCCGGCCGCGGTATCGAGGGCGCATTACCACGCGCACAGCGAGATCGTCGTCGTCTGCCTACGCGGTAGCGCGGTCACGCTGATCGGCCCGGACCTGAGGCCCTATTTCCACGGCCCCGGCGAGTTCATCTACATCCCGGACGGCGTCGTGCACGTGGCGGTGAACTTGGCCGAGGCCGACGACCTCGTCGCGCTGGAAATGCGAACCGACCCTTTGTTCAACGACGACGTGGTGCTGACGCCGGAATACGACGCCCGCGTGCCGGAAGTCGTTGCCCGCCTGCGCCGTGACCGGGCCGGTTCGTGAGATGGCGCTCGTCAAACGCAGCAGCGGCGCGGCCGCGGTGGCCAGCGGGCCGATCGATGACATCTTCGCGGCGCTCGCAAAGCGCCCTGACGTCGTCTCCTTCGCCGTCGGGGCGCCGGACCCGGCACTGCTGCCCGGCGAACTCGTCTCGGCGCTGTCCCGGGACGTCATCGGCAAGTACGGAAGCGCCGTCCTCCAGTACGGCATGACCCAGGGATTCGGCCCGCTCCTGGACGAAGCCCGAAACCTTCTGCGCACCCGCGGAATTCGATGCTCTCCCGACAGCTTGCACATCTCCACGGGCGGATCCGGGGCATTGCACAACGTATGTTTGGCGCTGCTCGACCCCCAGGACGTGGTACTGGTGGAAACCCCGACCTACGGGCCCGCGGTCAAAGAATTCCGTAGCCATGGCGCCACCGTTGTCGGGGTCCCGTCGGACGATTTCGGAATCGTGCCGGAAGCACTCGAGGAAGCACTGGCCCGATATGACGCCGCATTCGTGTACCTCTTGCCGACTTTCCAGAATCCGACCGGGCGAACGATGCCGACTCCGCGGCGTGAACAGATCGCCCAGATCGTCGTCGGACACGACACGCTGGTGATCGAGGACGACGTCTATGCCGACCTGCGCTACCGCGGCGTGGCACCGCCCGCGCTCGTGTCCTTCGCACCGGACAATTCGGTCTACATCACCTCGCTGTCGAAAACGCTTGCCCCGGCCCTTCGTGTCGGCATCACCGTCATGCCTCCGGACCTCTTGCGCAGTGTGCTCGCTTTGAAGCAAGGCATCGATATGCAAACCTCGACGTACTGCCAGGCGATTGCCGCCGAGTTCCTGGGCAGCGCGGCGGGGGCGGCGCACCTCGCTCGCCTCGTCGAGGTGTACTCGGCCAAATTGGACACCCTGGCCGACGCCGTGGAGCGGCACTTCCCGCCGGGCTTCCAGTGGGTCGCGCCCGACGGCGGGATGTTTCTGTGGGTGGAGGGCCCGCAGGGGTTCGACGCCGATGCGCTGCTGGGCACGGCGCTGCGGGAGGGTGTCGCCTTCCTGCCGGGAAGCGCCTTCTACGCCGACGACGCCGACCACCGCAACACGATGCGGCTGAGCTTCGCCAACGTGCCGGGAGACGATATCGACCGGGGCATCGCGGTGCTGGCCGCACTCTGCGAGGAGGCCACATGAGTGACCGGCATCCCGTCCTCGGCACCTGGGAGGTGACCGCCGACGGGGCTCCGTTCGCCTACCACGTGATGCAATTCCATCCCGGCGGCACGATGCTGCAGTCCAACCCGGATTACGGCAACCGCGCCACCAGCGACAGCAACGGAATGGGCACGTGGCGCTCCGATGGCAACCGCGTCACCGGCGCGTTCCTGGAGTTCGTCGTCGATCGAGCCGACCCGGCGGTGATCGGCAAAGGGATCGTCGCGTTCGAGCTCGAGGTGACCGGCGACCGGTTCGCCGGATCAGCCGAAGCAACGTTTTACGACCTGACGGGAGCGCCGCTGCGGCCGCCCGCGACCGCGCTGCTGACCGGCCGGAGATTCGACGGCACGGCGTTCGCCGGCCACGGGGATTCCGGCGCCCGGGATGTCTGAATGTGTATATCGGCACCACCCCGCCTAAGCTCGGGTGTGTGCCCGGTAAACGAGATATCGCCACGCGACGCGAGCTGGCCGACACCTCTGTGCCAGGCGAAGCCCAAGGTGGCACCGCGACGATCGCGCCGGTGCTCTCGTCGGTCGCCCAGGACTATCTGAAGGTGATCTGGACGGCGCAGGAGTGGTCGCAGGATAAGGTGTCCACCAAGTTGCTCGCGGAGCGGATCGGTGTCTCCGCCTCGACCGTCTCCGAAGCGGTGCGCAAGCTGGCCGACCAAGGGCTGGTCGAGCATGCCCGCTACGGCGCGATCGCGCTGACTCCCGAAGGGCGCCGTGCCGCCGTCGCGATGGTGCGCAGGCACCGGTTGATCGAGACGTTCCTGGTCAACGAGCTCGGTTACGGCTGGGACGAGGTGCACGACGAGGCCGAGGTGCTCGAGCACGCGGTCTCCGAACTGCTGATGGCGCGCATCGACGCCAAACTCGGCTACCCCGACCGCGATCCGCACGGCGACCCGATCCCCTCGGTGGACGGCGCGGTACCCACCCCGCCCGCCCGCAGGCTAAGCGACTTCGCCGCGGGTGAATCCGGTCGCGTCGCCCGGATCTCCGATTCGGACCCTGACATGCTGCGCTACTTCGACTCCGTGGGCATCGCCCTGGACACCACCATCGCGGTCGTGGAACGCCGGGACTTCGCCGGTACCATCGCCGTCCGCATCGGCGCGACGGAGTCACCGACCGACTTGGGCCGCCCCGCCGCCGAGGCGATCTGGCTCACCAGCTGACCGTTCTTGTGGGTCCGCGGCCAGCCGGTCGTCGAGTGTGGACCGCATCCGGCTCAGGAGGTCCTCGAACTGCCGCAGCAATTCCGGCGAATGCGCGGACAACCGAATATCGCTGTCGAACCGTACTTTCCGCAGAACAGATCAGGCGTGGGTGGTGATGGGCCTGCCGATCAGCTCGGCGGCGCGGGTGGCGATGGCACTGCCGAGGTCGCTGGTGGTGGCGGTGCCGCCGAGGTCGGGGGTCAGGACATTGCCCGAGGCGAGCACGTCGCCGACCGCTCGGTCGATCGCGACCGCCGCAGCGGACTCGCCGAGATGATCGAGCAGCATGGCGCCCGCCAGTATCTGCGCGACCGGATTCGCGATCCCCTGACCGGCGATGTCGGGAGCGCTGCCGTGCACGGCCTCGAACATCGACGGGGCACCGCGGTCGGGATTGATGTTGCCCGACGGCGCCAGACCCAGCCCGCCGGTGACGGCGGCGGCCAGGTCGGAGAGTATGTCGCCGAACAGATTCGAACCGACGATGACGTCGAGGCGGTCCGGGTGCAGCACGATCTCGGCGGCCAGCGCGTCGACATGCATCTGGCGCGTCGTCACCTGCGGGTACTCCGCGGCGATGCGCTCGAATACGCTGTCCCAGTACGGCATTGAGTGGATGAGCCCGTTCGACTTCGTGGCCGAGCAGAGGCGCCCGCCGCGTTCGGCGGCTCGTTCGAAGGCGTAGCGAATGATCCGTTCGCACCCGACACGGGTGAACACCGACTCCTGGAGCACGAATTCGTCGGGCCGGCCGGGATTGTGCATGCCGCCGATCTCGGAATACTCACCCTCCGAATTCTCTCGCACGATCAGTATGTCCAGATCGTCAGCGGTCCGGCCGCGCAGCGCCGACTCGGTGCCCGGCAGCAGGCGCACCGGACGCAGGTTGACGTACTGACCGAAGGCCCGGCGCAACGGGATGAGCAGACCCCACAGCGAAATATGATCGGGCACACCGGGAAAGCCGACCGCGCCGAGCAGGATCGCGTCGAATCGGCCGAGCCGGTCCGGACCGTCGGCGGGCATCATCGCGCCCGTGCGCAGGTACTGCTCACAGGACCAGTCGAATTCGGTCCATTCGATATCCGGCAGCACCGCGTCGAGCACTCGTACCGCCTCTGCGGTCACGTCGACGCCGATGCCATCGCCTGGGATGGTCGCGATCCGGTATCCGCTCACCCGTGGTCCCTCTCCCTTGTGTTCGGCCGACCTGGCCTCCGACGGTCTCGAATATCAGCCGGGCTGTGGTTCTGGTTCCAGGCTGTCCGCGGTCGTCGGCTGTGCGACGCACGCTGTACGGCTCGGCACGCCGGACTCACAACTTCACGCCGATGTACTTGGTCTCGAGGAACTCGTCGATTCCGGTAGGCCCGCCCTCGCGGCCGAGCCCGGATTCTTTGACGCCGCCGAACGGCGCGGCCGGATTCGACACCACGCCCTGGTTGAGTCCCACCATGCCGGTCTCCAGCGCCTCACATACCCGCAGTCCCCGCCGCAGGTTCTCGGTGAATACGTAGCTCACCAGCCCGTACGGCGTGTCGTTGGCCCGGCCGATGGCTTCTTCCTCGGTGTCGAACACGCCGATCGCGGCGACCGGGCCGAAGATCTCGGTCTGGCACAGTTCGGCATCGTCGGGGACGTCGACCAGCACGGTCGCGGGATAGAAGGTGCCAGGACCGTCCAGCGCGGTCCCGCCGATGAGCACCGTGGCGCCGCGATCGCGGGCGTCGTCGACCAAGCGCTGCACCTTGGCGACGGCGTCGGCATCGATCAATGGGCCGACCACCACGTCCGGCTCGGTCCCGCGACCCATCGGCAGCGCCGCCATCCGATCGGCGAGCCTGCGTGCGAAGACGTCCGCGACGCCACGCTGGACCAGAATGCGGTTGGCGGCGGTGCATGCCTGGCCGATATTGCGCATCTTCGCCGCGAGCGCGCCCTCGACCGCCTCGTCCAGATCGGCGTCGTCGAATACCAGCAGCGGGGCGTTGCCACCGAGTTCCATCGAGGTGCGCATTACCGTTCGAGCGCACTGCGCGAGCAGCTGTTTGCCGACCGCGGTCGAACCCGTGAAGGACAGCTTGCGCGAGCGCTCATCGCGGATCAGCGGCGTCATCAGGGCGGCGGGGTCGGCGGTGGTGATCACGTTGACCACCCCGGCGGGCAGGCCGGCAGCGGACATGATCTCGGCCAGCGCCAGTATCGAAAGCGGCGTCTGCTCAGCGGGTTTCACCACGCAGGTGCAGCCGGCGGCAAGGGCCGGAGCGACCTTGCGCGCACCCATGGCCATCGGGAAGTTCCACGGCGTGATGAGCAGGCTGGGGCCGACCGGCTGCCTGGTCACCAGGAAGCGGGAGCCGCCGGTGGGCGCGGGCATGTACCCGCCGTCCAAGCGCACGGCCTCCTCGGCGAACCAGCGGAAGAACTCCGCGGCATAGGCGATCTCGCCGCGCGCCTCGGCCAGCGGTTTGCCCATCTCCAGCGTCGCGATCATCCCGAGCCGCTCGGTGTCGGCGAGCAACGCGCGGTGGACGCGCATGAGCAGGTCGCTGCGCTCTCGTGGTGGGGTGCGCGCCCACTCCGGTTGCGCTCCGCACGCCGCGTCCAGTGCCGCGAGGCCGTCGGCGGGATCCGCGTCGGCAACGGAACAGAGCAGTTCGCCGGTCGCGGGATCGATGACAGGTAGCGATCGGGCGGTCTCACGCCACTCGCCGTTGATGAACAGGCCGCGCGGCACCGTGTCGATCGCGGATCGTTCAGCGGTGCTGAGGGGGCTTTCGGTGAGCATCGTCGGTGGCTCCTCTCGACCGCGCAGCGTTCGGCCATTGCTGCGACCCGTGCGGCCATGTTATGCATATTGTCGACAATCCGACAATATGCAATCACGCCAGTCATCCCACCCGCTCCGGGAGGCGAATCACCATGACCGAGCTATCGCCCGTCCTGAAACAGGCCACTCCGGTGACCGTCGACCACGGGTCGGGGTGCTATCTCTACGGCACCGACGGACGCCGCTACCTGGACTTCACCGCCGGCATCGGCGTGACCAGCACCGGCCACTGCCACCCGCACGTGGTCGCGGCGGCGCAGGCACAGGTCGCCTCGCTGATCCACGGCCAGTACACGACCGTCCTGCACCGGCCGCTGCTGGAACTCACCGATCGCCTCGGCGCGGTGCTGCCGGAGGGCTTGGACGCGCTGTTCTTCGCCAATTCCGGTAGCGAGGCGGTCGAGGCGGCGCTGCGGCTGGTGCGCCAGGCGACCGGGCGGCCGAACGTCATCGTCTTCCACGGCGGTTTCCACGGCCGCACCGTCGCGGCCGCCACGATGACGACGTCCGGCACCCGGTTCTCCGCCGGATTCAGCCCGCTCATGCCGGGCGTGCACGTCGCGCCCTTCCCCACCGCGTTCCGCTACGGCTGGAGCGAGCAAGAGGCCACCGCCTTCGCGCTGCGCGAACTCGACTACCTGTTCACCACGCTCACCTCCCCCGCCGACACCGCCGCGTTCCTGGTGGAGCCCGTGCTCGGCGAGGGCGGCTACATCCCCGGCAACACCGCGTTCTTCCGCGGACTGCGCGAACGCGCGGACCGGCACGGCATACTGCTGGTTTTCGACGAGATCCAGACCGGCTTCGGACGGACCGGAAAATTCTTCGGCCATCAGCACTTCGGTGTGCGGCCGGACGTGATCACCATCGCGAAAGGGCTGGCCAGTGGGTTCCCGCTGTCGGGTATCGCGGCGCCGCGCGAGCTGATGGCGCGGGCATGGCCGGGCTCGCAGGGCGGCACCTACGGCGGCAACGCGGTGGCGTGCGCGGCGGCGATCGCCACGCTGGACGTCATCGAATCCGAAGGCCTGGTGGAGAATGCGGCGGTCAGGGGCGAGCAGCTGCTCCGCGGTCTGCGCGACAGCGCCACCAAGGCGATCGGCGACGTGCGCGGTCTCGGACTGATGGCGGGCGCGGAATTCACCACGGCCACCGGCGAACCCGATCCGGTCACCGCCGCGGCCGCGCAGCGCGCCGCGATTGCCAAGGGACTGCTGCTGCTGACCTGTGGCGCGCAGATGAACGTGGTGCGGATGATTCCGCCGCTGATCGTGACCGATGCTCAGATCGAGGACGCGCTCGCCATCTGGTCGGAGGTCCTCGCCGAGCTGTAGCCCGGCGACTCCCGCCGCCGACGCGCCTGTGCGGCAACCCCGCAGTGTCCGCGCCCCGGTATGCCTGCCCGGCCACGCCGCCGTTGTTCCCGACTCCACCCGTGCCCGTCCGGCGGGCCAGATCAGGAAGCAGGACCGCATGGCCCGCTACATCACCATTTCCCTCACCAAGGCCGCAGTGACCTGCCGCGCGCGTTTGCTCGACGAGGAGGCGCCGCGCACGTGTGCGGCGGTGTGGAACGCGCTGCCGCAGGAAGGCGACGCTTTCCACGCCAAGTACGCCCGCAACGAGGTGTACACTCTGCTCCCGCGGATCGGCGCGGCCCCGCATCGGGAGAACCCCACCGTCACGCCGATCCCCGGCGACGTGTGCCTGTTCGATTTCGAACCGTGGGAGATCGGCAATCCGGCCTACGGCTACGAGCCCGGCTCCGCGGCCGAGCACGAGCGCGGCGCGACCGACCTCGCGCTGTTCTACGGCCGCAACAATTTGCTGATCAACGGCGATCTCGGCTGGGTACCCGGCAACGTCTTCGCCACGATCGAGGAAGGCCTGGCCGAGATGGCCGCGGCGTGTAACACCCTGTGGCTGCACGGAGTCCAAGGCGAAACACTCGCCTTCGCCCGCGCCTGACCCAACGAGCCAGTGCCCCCGCCGCACTCGCGGGGGCGCTGTTCATTCAGGAGGCCAGCACGAATTCAGCGTAGCGGGCCACCGCCAGCACCAGGTCGTCGGAGTGACGCGGACCGACGATCTGCAGCCCGACCGGAAGACCCGCGGGTGTGCTGCCCACCGGGATGCTGATCGCGGGCTGCTGGGTGAGATTGAACGGATACGTGAACGGCGTCCACTGCGGCCAGCTGCGCAGCCCGCTGCCGGGGGGCACGTCATGGCCGGCCGCGAACGCGGGAATCGGCACGGTCGGAGTGATCAGGACGTCGTAGTCGGTATGGAACGCGCCCATGGTGATGCCGAGCTGCGCCGCCACGTTGCGGGCGGCGAGATAGTCGACGGCGCTGACGGTCTCGCCGCGTTCCCACACCGCGCGCAGTCCCGGATCGACCCGCTCGCGCGTCCCCTCCGGGAAGCCGGACAGCATCGTGGCCGCCCCCGCCGCCCAGAGCAGTTCGAAGGCCTCGCGCGGATCACCGAAACCGGGATCGGCCGCGCTGACGAGCAGTTCGGCCTCGGCGAGGCGAGCCACCGCCGCGTCGACGACCGCGGCGACGTCGGCGTCCACCTCGGCGTAGCCCAGCGTCGGCGAGTACGCCACGCGCAATCCGCGCACATCACGCTGCATTTCGGCGCGGAAAGTGGTGAGCGTGGGAGCAAGCGCGGTCGGGTCGCGCGGATCAGGGAGCGACAGGATGTCCATCAGCAGCGCCGCGTCCTCGACGGTGCGGGTCATCGGGCCCGCGTGCGCCAGCGGACCGAAGGGGCTGGCCGGGTACAGCGGAATCCGGCCGTAGGTGGGCTTGAACCCGACGATGCCGCAGAAGGCCGCCGGAATGCGCACGCTGCCGCCGCCGTCGGTGCCCACCGAAACCGGCCCCATGCCCGCCGCGACAGCCGCGGCGCTGCCGCCGGAGGATCCGCCCGCCGTGGTGGACGCGTCGGCCGGGTTGCGGGTGATTCCGGTCAACGGGCTGTCGGTGACCGCTTTCCACGCGATCTCCGGGGTCGTGGTCTTGCCCAGGAAGACCATGCCGTCCTCGCGCAGCCGCGCCGCCACCGGGCTGTCCACCGGCCACGGCCCGGCCGGGTCGATCGAGGTGGATCCGCGCCGGGTGGGCCAGCCCTCGGTCAGGAAGACGTCCTTGATCGAGATCGGCACGCCGTCCAGCAATCCGCGAGCGTGGCCGGACTGCCAGCGCGCCTCGGAATCCTTCGCCTGCACCAGGGCACGGTCGGAATCGACGAGACAGAACGCGTTGAGCGCGCCGTCGCGATCGGTGATCGCCCGCAGGATCGCCTCGGTGGCCTCGACCGGCGACAGCGCGCCCGCCGCGTAGGCGGAGACCAGCTCGACCGCCGTCATCGCGGTCGGATCGGTGGGAGAGTTCATGTCGGGGTAGCTCATGGATGGGCTCCTTCAGCCGGGCACGTACCCCAGCCTTTTGTCGACCACGTTGTCCAGCGGGCGTCCGGTGATCCATTTGTCGAAGTTCTCGGCGAACGCGTTGACGATCTCGGTGCGCCATCCGACAACGTCACCGGAGTTGTGCGGGGTGATCCGGACATTCGGCAGTTCCCACAGGGGATGGTCGGCCGGGAGCGGCTCGGGGTTCACCACATCGAGCGCCGCCGCGGCGATCGATCCGGTGCGCAACGCGGCGACGAGATCGTCGGTCACAACGAGTTCCCCGCGACCCACGTTGACAAACCTGGCGTGCGGCCGCATCGCGGCGAAAGCGCTGGCGTCGAACATGTTCCTGGTCTGCTCGGTCAGCGGGGCGATCGCGATGACGTAGTCGGCCCGGCCCAGCTCGGCGTGCAGATCGGTGGCGACGACGCCGAAATCCGGGTCCGCGGCACGCTCCCGCCTGCCCACAGCATGCACCGTCATCCCCACCGCGCGCAGCAAGCGGGCGATATGACGTGCGATCGAGCCAGTGCCCACGATCAGCGCGCGCGCACCCTCGACGCGTTCGGACTCCCTATGCCGCCACTCGTGCCGCTGCTGCAACAGCAGCGAGCCGGACAAGTCCTTGGCGAAGCCGAGAATCTGCCCGAGGACGTATTCGGCGATCGCCGAATCGAAGACGCCGCGGGTATTGGTCACCACCACCTCACTCGCCTGCAATTCGGGAAACATCGCCGGGTCGACGCCGGTCGACCCCATGTGCACCCAGCGCAGGCGGTCCGCGGCATGCCACGCGCCGGGCAGCGCGCGAGTGCGAAAGTCGTAGACGAACAACACTTCCGCCCCCCGCAGGGCGTCCGCGAGGCCGGAGGCCTCCGTGTACCGGACCGTGGCGCGGTCTGCCACCAGGGCCATGCCGTCGATGTCGGGCACACTGTCACTGTGCAGGACGGTGACAATCGGGCCCTGATCCACATTGACACACTAAGATCACATCGTATGATTGTCAACAATCCGATCGTGTTCGGAGGTCGTCCCGGCTGAGCGCGAGAGGGGCCGCAGTGGATCTGAGCTTTCCCGACCTGGAGGGCCCCGTCGCGCAACGGGGCATCGGGATCATCGCTCCGTTCGACCTCGCGCTGGAACGGGAGTTGTGGCGCTGGGCGCCCTTGGAGGTCAGCCTGCACCTGGCTCGCACACCCTATGAACCGGTACCGGTGTCGCTGGAGATGGCCGAACTGGTGTCCGATGCGGCCCATCTGACCGCGGCCACGCGAAACGTCTTGCACGTGGAGCCCGAGGTGGTGGCCTACTTGTGCACGTCGGGAAGCTTCATCAAGGGCCTGGCCTACGAGAAGTCGCTGCGTGAGACCATCTGCCTGGCCGGGGCACAGGACGCGGTCACCACCTCGGGCGCGTTGCTGGAGGCGATCCGCCATCTGAAACTCACCCAGATCTCGGTGCTCACCCCCTACGACGAGATCCTCACGCACAGGCTGCACGAATTCCTCGCCGAGGCCGGGTGCGCGGTGGTGCGGTCCGATCACCTCGGGCTCGGTGGCGGCATCTGGAAGGTCAGCTACCGCACCATCGCCGAACGCATCGCCGGCGCCGACGATCCCGCCGCCCAGGCCGTCTTCGTCAGCTGCACCAACCTGCCGACCTACGACGTCATCGAGCCGCTCGAACAGGCGCTCGGCAAACCCGTGCTCACCGCCAACCAGCTCACCATGTGGGCCTGCCTCGGCCGGATGAAGCTGCCGATGATGGGCCCGGGCAAGTGGCTACTCAACGTTTTCTGAAGGAAGAGCATCGCATGCAGGCACCCACCGTCGGCTTCATCTACCCCGACCACGCGGCCGAGGGCGACTACCCGCTCGCGGCGGCGGCCCTCGGCGCGCACCTTCCGGTAGCCCACATCTACGGCACCGATCTGCACGCCGTCCCCGAACTGCTCGAACTGGGCAGCCCGGAGAAATTGCGCGTCGGCGCGGCATTGCTCGCCCGGCACCGGCCCGAGGCGGTCGTCTGGGCGTGTACCTCCGGCAGTTTCGTCTACGGACCCACGGGCGCTCGCGAGCAGGTGCGCACACTGGCCGAGGTGGCGGGCGTGCCCGCGACCAGCACCAGCCTCGCCTTCGTCGATGCCGTGCACACGCTCGGGTTGCGTTCGGTCGCGGTCGCGGCCAGCTATCCCGACGAGGTGGCCCGGCTGTTCGTGGCGTTCCTCGCCGACGCGGGCATCGACGTCGTCTCCATGTCCAGTGCGGGTATCGACACCGCCGCCGAGGTCGGCACGCTCACCCCGGTCCAGGTGTTGCGGCTGGCGGTCGACAACGACCACCCGGACGCGCAGGCGCTACTGGTTCCCGATACCGCCATGCACACCATGGCGGTGCTGCCGGACCTGGAAGCTACGCTGGGCAAACCGGTGCTGACGGCCAATCAGGTCACGATCTGGGCAGGCCTGCGGCTGGCCGGCGCCGATCGGGTCGTTTCCGGGTTCGGCACCTTGTTCGCGGAAAGGCAGATCGATGTCCGTCGTTGATTTCGAGCCGGTGAACCGGCAGTCGACCGCGGAGATGATCGCCGATCGGCTCCGCGAGGCGATCATGCGCGGCAATCTCGCGCCGGGATCGCAGCTCGGCGAAGCCGATCTGGCCGCGCAGTTCGCCGTCTCCCGCGGGCCGGTGCGGGAGGCGATGCAGCGCTTGGTGTCCGAGGGCCTGCTGCACAGCATCCGCCACCGCGGGATCTTCGTCATCGAACTGAGCCTCGACGACGTCATCGATGTCTACCGGGCCAGAACGGCACTGGAAGGCGGCGCGCTGGAGCTGATCCTCGACGGCCGCCGCCCGATCGCCTACGAAGCGCTCGGACCCAGTGTCGAGGAGATGGTCGCGTGCGCCGACCGCGGTGACGCAGTTGGGGTGTCCGACGCCGACCAGGCATTCCACGAAGCTCTGGTGGAGAGCGCGGCCAGCCCGCGGCTGGTGCGCGCCGCACGCACCTTGCTGATCGAGACGCGAATGTGCCTGGGCGCCTTGCAAACCACCTACCCCGACCTGCGCGAACAGGCTCGCGAACACGTCGACCTGCGCGAAGCGATCGCCACCGCCGCACCCGACCGAGCTCGCGCCCTCCTCGCCGAGCACATGGACGACGCGGTGCAACGGCTGCGCCACCAGATCGGCAGCTAGGGCTGCCGCACCTTCGCTCGGCCCGGCGCAGGCTACAGACGGACTGCGTCCAACTGCACGTTTTCCGCGGCTGCCGCAACCTCCGCCCGGGCTCGGAGCGGGCAATAGACGAACTATGTTCGACTGCACCGTTTCTGCGGCTATCTCTACCTTCGTCCGTCCGGCGCATGCTGTAGGCGAATACGTCCGGCTGCACCGTCCGCGCGCCCGCCTACAGTCATCGCTCACCCCCGCGCTGACTGTAGGCGAATACGTCCCCCCTGCACCGTTCGCGCGGCCGCCTCAGTCATCGCTCGGCCCCGCGCAGGCTGTGTGCGGATGTCTCCGGCTACACCATCCACGCGACCGCCTCAGTCATCGCTCCCCGCGCAAACTGTGGGCGGATGTCTCCGGCTACACCGTCCATGCGGCTCTCGGGTACATGGTGCGGTCAACGGGAGAGGAAATCGAGCAGCATGCGGAACTCCGGGAGCGACAGGTAGCCGTCGCCATCGCGGTCGGCCGCGGCCAGCAAGGCGTCGGCCGGTTCGTCGATGCGGCCCGCGCCGACGTGGCGGATGAGCGATTCGAGTTCCTCGACCGAGATGCGGCCGTCGCCGTTGACGTCGAAGACCTTGAACGCCGCGTCCGCGTCGGTCACCTCGATGCGGCCGGCGACCAGCGCGGCGTCGAATTCCGCACGGGAGACCAGGAAGTCGCCGTTGGTGTCGGCGGCGGCGACCATCCGCTCCACCGCTTCCTCATCGACCTCCAGGCCGAGCGCCCGGAGCCCCGCCGTGATATCCGCTACCGAGACGAGTCCGTCACCGTCCTGGTCCCACAACCCGAACGTATCGACCGGTCGTTCACTCATCGCCCACTACCTTCGCCGCCACTGCAACCCGCCATCGGACTCCGCGTCCGACGGCCACCGCACACACTGTACGGATTTCATTGGGGCAGTGCGGCTCCGATTCGCTGTGGGCAAACCCCAGCCGCTCGGTCCGCGTATGGTCGGTGACCACAGTGATGCGGCCCTGCCTTGTACGCCCGTTCAACCGATCGGTCGGCTCGTTGCAGGCGAATACCCGTTTCGAATCACCGGGTGCGTTACGGCGGGCATTCCTGGCGGCGACACCGTGGACTCGCGTTGCCGAATCTCCTGGTTGCACAAGTCAACTCATGGCAAAGGAAACCGAGAGCCGATGAAAGACTCGAACAGCCGTATCGGTTGCGACGCCACGCAGAACCAGGCCGTCCGCGCCTCGGTTCCGACCAGGTGCTCGACGCTCGCCCGGCAGACCAGCGAGAAGCTGATGACAAGGTCGGGCTGGAAGCGTTGCGGGCTTCGTTCATGTTGCCAGGAAGGTTCTGATGGCTTCGTCGCTGGTGAGGTGGTTGGCGCCGACGGTGACGTCGATCGATGGGTAGTTTCTGCGCACGGCCTCGGCGATGTCGGAGAGCCGATCGGCGACTATTGCGGGGTCGCGCAGCGACTCTTGTCTCAGGCCATCGAAGCCGGGGAATCCGTCGGCTACCAGTGTTATATCGGGGTTGTCGATGATGTTGTCGTAGGTTTGAAATTTCACGCTGACGATCTTGGATGTATCCACGCGGCCGGGGGTGGTGAATACCCGGTCGCTGACACCTTCGACGAAGTTGGCTGCCGAGTGCCCGTCCGCGGCCATCGGATGCACACGGATACGGTTGGCGTCGATACCCAGTACCATGCCCGCGGGATGGAACCGCATTGTGCCGTCACGGACATCGGTCCAGCTAGTGATCGTTCCGTACACGCCGGCGATGTCAGTGCCATCTGTCAGGTAGACGACGTCTCCGGCGGAACTGTGCGACGCTGTGCGAATATAGCCTTCCTCGCCTGCGGCTACTGTTCCGCGAAAAGCCCTGGGAAATATTTGCTCGACTTGCCACAGACGTGCTCCGTTATAAAAGGTATCCAGCGGTCCGGAGCCGGACTCCGACAGCGGAGGTGGGGATGGCGGGTCGCCGGCATCGAAACGACGGCGAAACCCCTTATCAGCGTTCCGAAGTTCTTCGACTGCGCCCCCGGCTCCACGAGCGATGGGCCGGACGCCGTGTTCGGCGGCCGCCCTTGCTCCCTTTATGATCTCGCTACTCAAGTGCCGGGTGAACTGAACCAATTTCCGCGCCAGCAGGTCGGATCGGATCAGCAAAACAATGCCGCCCTCGGCCTGATCGCTCCGGCTTCCTCATCTCCGCGTGGCACCGTCACCTCGGCTGCAGTCGCTGGCGTCGAGCTCAGAGGCCGGTCGGAGGAAATCAGCAGATGAGAGTGGGATCCGGCGGCACGGGCAGGTGCCAGCATTGCAGGGTGTCGAGCAGGCGGTCGGGGGGTTGCACAGTCACGACCTGGTCGAGCAAGTCGGGTTGGCCGGGCTGTCGAATCTCGACACGATGCGGCCCTGCCGGCAGGTTGTAGGCCAACGAATAGGCGTGTCCCTGTCCGACGCTGCATGGGTGGCCGCTACAGCTCACGTTCTGGCCATCGATCCACACTTCCACCCTGATCGACCGCTCATCGTCGGAATCCGGCAAGCCCACCACTATTCGGCCGCGACCTTCCTGCACAGATGCGGGATGCGCACCGAGCGCATCCCCGGCAGTGGCGGTGACCAGTGCCGCGCCGCCGACAAGGACAGCGACTGTCGCCGCAACGGTTCGCTTCATTGAGCTCAACCCCTAACTTTCGAAACTTGGCCGGCCGTTACCGCACCACGCACGCGCTGCCGAGGTTTGTGCCGGTACCGACTTCCACGGTGATGCTCGTCTCTGCGAGGTCGCCGGTGATTTCCTTCGCCGTCAGGACATGTGTGCCGGTCGTGCTCGGGGTCCACGTCGCTGTGCCGGTGCCGCCGGAGACCTGCGTGTTGCCGCTGCGAATCTCCCATCCGTTGTCCAGGAAGCTGATGCGCGAGGCGTTGTCGCTCACGGCTTTCATTCGTAAACGCAGCCGTTCCCGACCCGGGGACACGGCGACCGCCGATGGCGCGCCCATGATCAACGCTGCTGCCGCAGCAACTGTGGACTCAACGATCGTTCTGCCGAAGTCATTGCGCTCCTTGCCATCCGAGTCGAACCGGATCCTATCCCGTAGCAGGTCGGCGAGGCTCCCATGTCTTGGGAAGATGCGAATCCGGTTCAGTGGGTTGCCGGGAAGACCGCGAGCCCGAACCAGCACGACAAGCGCACCGCTAGAGACAGCCGGGAGTGCTCATACGCGAGTCGCGACCGATCGACCGTTATTACCTGTCGTTAAGGATTCCTTAAGGCCGACCGGCGAGGGTGAGTGCGAAATCAGCTGTCTACTCATGGTTTTTACACGGATTCGCACTCCGATGCCGAACAGTCGCTTACTGCGACAGTGATTTCGATTTAGAACAGGAGCCTTGATGATCACAACCCGTCCCATCCTCCTTGGGCTTCCCGCGCTCGTGCTGGCCGCTACTGCCGGTCTGGCGATGGCTCCCACCGCCGCGGCGCAACCCCCGGTGCCGACATACACCTGCAAGTACACACCTGTCGAAAACCATTTCGCGATATTCAACCTGATGAAAGCACGCAGGTGCACAGCGTCACCGGGCGCCCCGTTGGACGGTAATTATTTCCACCCCGTCAGGATGGAAAACAGCGTCACCGGTGAAAAATGGGAGTGCGGTGGCGCGTTCCCGTCCCTCGGGAAGCCGATCCATCCGGAAATGGGAGCAATCGAAGCGGAAGAGGTGCTCAACGCCGGGGTGAACGCGAGCAACTGTCGCCCGGTCTGATCGCACGGCACGCCGTAGCGAGTGCCCGCTTCCCACAAATATTACTGATTTCGATTTCGAACAGGAACCGCGATGATCACAACCCGCCTGGTCCGCCTCGGGCTGCCTGCACTCATGCTGGCCGCTACCGCCGGTCTGGTGACCGCCCCCACCGCTGCGGCGCAAGCCCTGCCGACCTACACGTGCAAATATACGCTCGACCAACCCCACTTCGGATCCGTGAAGGGGCGTGAATGCACAGCCTCGGCGGGCGCTCCTTTAACCGGCTGGCACATCATAACTTTCCAAATGGAAAACAGCGAATCGGGTGAGAAATGGGTGTGCGGTGACGTCGAGGCGGCCGTTATTCCGTATTACCTGGACAAGGTCGATCCGGATTATTCCGATTTCGAGCGGGCATACGGCCACGGGGCAGACGCAGGTAGCTGCAAACGCCTACTGAACTGATCACCAAACCTGAAATGTCCGATTACGAACTCCATTTGGCGCAATGCGATCCAGCATATGCGGCGGTCGCGAACCGATCCTGCCGATTCCTGCGAATTCTCGGATCTTTGCCGCTTGACCAGCTCTGACCAGCGCGTTCGGTAAACCTTCTCCGCATGGATACGACAACACCAGCTTGCGCGACAACAAAGGCGATCCGGCGACACGCACGCTGGATGGCGACTGGTGGGACACCAGATCGAGATCCTTTTCCCCCGCGATGAGCGCGACACGACACCGGCCTACCGGCTGCGCAACAACGGCCGCACCGTGCCGATCCCGTTAGGGCAGCGCGGGTTCATCGCCTTCGACGAGCGCGCGCCGCCCACGCCTGGGCGGCCGCGATATCACTCGACCCTAACCACAACCACGCCGCCATAGCTCGGCTACGAGCACCATGACAGCGCCCGACCAGGCAGACACAGCACGAGTCCAACCAGGCGCGGTGTCGTCTGTGGGTGGATCAGAGGTTGGCCGGGCGGACGACCATCACCGAGGACGCGCGGTTGCCGGACTCTCGCAGCAGGGCGATGGCTCGGCCTTCGGGGTCGATGGCGGCGTAGACGCCGGGGATTCCGACGGGGGCGAGCCAGCGTCCGTTGCGCAGGTCGTCGGCCTGCTTGTCGTCGATGTCCCGGTGCGGGAACGCGGTTCGAATCGCGGCGTCGATATCCAGGCTCAGCGATGGCGCGCCCGATTCCGCGGCGGCGGCCAGCTCGTCCAGGGTGCGGGCGTGTTCGAGGGTGAACGGACCGACGCTGGTGCGGCGCAACGCGGTCAGGTGACCGCCGACGCCGAGCGCGGCGCCCAGGTCACGGGCGAGCGCCCGCACGTAGGTGCCCGAGGAGCACTCCACCACCACGTCCAGGTCCACGAAATCACCGGCGTCGCGGCGGGCCAGCACGTCGAAGCGCGACACCGTGACCGGGCGGGCGGCCAGCTGCACGTCCTCCCCGGCACGGTGACGGGCGTACGCGCGTTCGCCGCCGACCTTGATCGCGCTCACCGTGGCGGGGACTTGGTCGATGTCACCGGTGAGTTCGGTGATGCGCGGGGCGATGTCGGCGTCGGTGAGGTGGCCGGCCGGGGTGGTGGCGAGCACCTCGCCCTCGGCGTCGTCGGTGGTGGTGGCCTGCCCGAGGCGGATGGTTGCGGTGTACGCCTTGGTGGTCAGGGTGAGCAGGCCGAGCAGTTTGGTCGCGCGTTCCACGCCGAGCACCAGCACGCCGGTGGCCATCGGGTCCAGCGTGCCCGCGTGCCCGATCTTCTTGGTGTGCAGCAGCTTCCGGCATTTCGCCACGACGTCGTGGCTGGTCCAGCCACCGGCCTTGTCGATGATGAGCAGCCCGCCGAGAGCGTCCATCAGACGTGCACGATCGCGGTCAGGATGTACCCGTCGACGATCAGCCACCGGCCGTCGAAGGAGCGCAGCGGCACGCCGCCGTCGGTGGTCTGGCCCGGAACCAGCAGCTCGGTGTGGAAACTGCCGTACCCGGAATCGGCGGTGCTGTTCTCGATCTCGAAGGTGATGTGCGCGTCCTCGAAGCCGAGCCAGCGCACCGTCAGCGGGAACCAGGCCTTGTAGGTGGCTTCTTTGGCGCAGAACAGCAGCCGGTCCAGGTGCAGCGCGGAGTCGGTGGTCTTCAGCCACTCCCGCTCCTGCGGAAGGCTGACCGAATCCAGCACGCCGTCGGGCAGCGTGGCATGCGGCTCGGCGTCGATGCCAATGGAACGGAACCGCAGCTTGTGGCCCAGCGCGGCGGCCTGGTAGCCGTCACAGTGGGTGAGGCTGCCGACGATTCCGCGCGGCCATACCGGAGCGCCCCGCTCTCCCTTGCCGATCGCGACGGGCGGCTCGCCGAGCTGCGCCAGCGCCAGCCGGGCGCAGTGCCGGGCACCGATGAAATCGCGGCGCCGCTTCTCCACCGACTTGGCGATGAGATGCTCCTCCGCCGGATGCGGCTTCAGATCCTCCGGGTACGCCAGCAACTCGGCAGAGGCCACACCGGCGGGCAGAATGTTCTCGATCATCACCGCCGAGCCTAGCCGAGCCGCAACGGCCAGTAGCGCAGTGCCATGAGCCCGCTGAGGAGCTGGGCGTCGCGGACCCGGCGAACCTGCCTGCCGCCGACACTGTCACCGCTAGGTGGTCCACAACCGGCTCCGCTCTCGGCAGGCTACCTGGGCCGCCAGCGGAATCGGATCACGTGTCGACTACCGCGTTCGGCGAAGTGACCAGGACCGAGTGATGATCCCCGTTGCCGGTCGAAGTGCACCACTCCGACCCGGTCACATCGGGCGCTCGGCGCGAAACGGCTCGGCGACGGACGCGGGGACTACGCCAGTCCCCGCCGCTGTTGCGCTTTGCTACGCATTTCCGCCGCGGCGGCTTCCATTTCCGGCGTCACCTGGAAGTGGCCACCCCACTTGTTCAGCGTCCCTGGCGGGTACTCCGGAGTGGGCAGGATCTGGCGCAGCAGTCGATCGGGCAGGCCGCGGCGCTGCCACTCGCGCGGGTAGCCGAGCGAGACCTCCTCGAACCGCACACCGTCGTAGTGCGAGGTACGCGGGATGTGCAGGTGGCCGTAGACCGAGCAGACCACGTTGTAGCGGGTGTGCCAGTCCGCGGTCAGTTCGGTGCCGCACCACAGCGCGAACTCCGGATAGAACAGCACATCGGTCGGCTGCCGCACCAGCGGAAAGTGGTTGATCAGGACGACCGGCGTGCCGGGTGCGAGCGCGTCCAGCTTGCGTTTGGTCACCTGCACGCGGGCATGGCACCACGCGTCCCTGGTCAGGTACGGCTCCGGCGACAGCAGGAACTCGTCGGTCGCCACCACGTTGCGCTCCCTGGCGATGGCGAGACCCTCCGCCTTCGTGGTGGCGCCCTCCGGCAGGAACGAGTAGTCGTACAGCAGGAACATCGGCGCCAGGGTCACCGGTCCGCCGTACTCCTCGGCACCGGCGCCGTCCCATACCGGGAACGGGTCCTCCGGCGTCAGCACGTCCAAGTCGCGGCACATGGCGACCAAGTAGTCGTAGCGCGCCACCCCGGACATCTGCACCGGGTCCTTCGCCGTGGTCCACAGCTCATGGTTGCCCGGCACCCAGATCACCTTGGCGAACCGGCCGCGCAGCCGCTCCAGCGCCCACCGGATGTCCTCGGTCTTCTCTCCCACGTCGCCGGCCACGATGAGCCAGTCCTCCGGCGAGTCCGCCGTGATCTGCTCGACTACCGGCCGATTCCCCTGGTGCCCGACATGAATGTCGCTCACCGCCATCAACTTGGGTATCACCACACCTACCTTGGCACATCCGTTCCGATTCGCACGCACCGGCCGAGCCGGGTGTCGTGCACGACTACGCCTCGCTGGCGCTCGGCTCCGTCGTGCGCGAGGGCGCTGCGTTGTCGGTTCGCTCGCTGACGCTCGCTCACGCCGGCACCTCGGCGCCGACGCGGGCCCACCGGCCCGACAGCGTCCGCCACGTCACGGCGATCAGCCGCAACACCATGAACGCGGCCAAGCCGGACCAGATTCCGGCCACGCCCCAGTCGAACGCCAGCGACAGCCAGATGGCGGGCAGGAAACCGGCCAGCGCCGCGGTGAGCGTGGTAGTGCGCAGATAGGCGGCGTCCCCCGCGCCGAGCAGGACGCCGTCGAGGGCGAAGACGATGCCTGCCACTGGAATCAGGGCGACGAAGAACCACCACACCACGTGGGTGCGATCGAGGACCTGCGGGTCGCTTGTGAACAGCGTCGGGATGAGCAGCGCGCCCGCCGCGAATAAGGCGGCGAGAGCGAGGCTGAAGATCTCCGACCATCGGGTGACGCGCCGGGCGATGCCGCGAGCGCCGGCGGCGTCGCCCGCGCCGAGCGCGGCGCCGGTGAGGGTCTGCGCCGCGATGGCCAGCGCGTCCAAGGCGAGGGCCAGGAAGTTCCACAGCTGCAGGACCAACTGGTGGGCAGCCACCGAGGCCGCGCCGAAGCGGGCCGCGACCGCGGCGGCCGAGACGAAACAGGCTTGGAAGGCGAAGCTGCGAACGATCAGATCGCGACCGAGGACGAGCTGCGCGCTCATGAGCGACCACTGCGGCACCAGCGAAACGCCTTCCCGGATCAGCGCGTTCAGAAACAGCGCCGCCATGACCACCTGCCCGGCGACATTCGCCACCGCGGAGCCGGGCAACTCCATACGCGGCGCGCCGAACAGCCCGTGCACCAGCACCGGGCACAAGACCGCCGAAACCACTAGTCCCGCAACCACATAAACCAGCGGCCTGCGCGTCTCTTGGACGCCGCGCAACCAGCCGTTGCCCGCCATGGAGATCAGGATCAGCGGCACACCGAACAGCGCGATCCGCAGCCAACCCAGCGCCGCACCCGCGATGTCGCCGCCGCCCGCGATCGCGTTGGTCAGCGGCACGGCGAACAACTCGGCCGACAGCAGAATCGCGGCGCCGACCACGATCGCGATCCACGTCGCCTGCACGCCTTCGCCGACCGCACCCCGGTGATCGCCCGCGCCGTGGCGACGAGCCGAGCGCGCTGTGGTGCCATAGGACAAAAAAGTGAGCTGTGAACTCGTCTGCGCCAGAATCAATCCCCCGACCGCGAGACCGGCCAGTGCGAGCGCGCCGAGCCGACCGACGACAGCGAGATCGAACAGCAGATAGAGCGGCTCGGCGATCAGCACGCCGAGCGTCGGCAACGCCAGCCCGAGGATCCGTTTCGGCCCCGCCGCGGCGGCCCGGTCGACTTCTGGCAGCGGCGTCTCGGCATCCTGCGATACCGAGCCGGTGACCTCCGCCTCGCTGGAACTTTTCGCGTTCACGAACACCTTCCCTACCCGGATCCGGTCGCGACTGCCGTCTGTGCAGTTGATGCCCCGACATGACACCGCCGACTGGCAGACTCCGCCGACACCGGTCGTCGCGCGAGCCGTGGGGCCACCTTGCGCGTGATAACCGATTCGGTCGCGACCCACGCAGATGTCCCGGCAAAGATCCGCGGACGTGTGCGCATGCGCGAAGCCAGCCCTGCGCTGTCCGGAGATCGGCCACGCGTCGGCGACCACACACCGGCGTAACGACCGCCGGGCAGCTGGACACCAGCGGCCATGCGCTGGGCCCGCGAGGACAGGACAACGATTCGGGCCGAATGGATTTCATGGCAACCGGCTCTATGCCGCCCAATGCCGGCCGCCTCCCGCACGGAGCTCCGCCGATTTCGCGCGGACCTGCGCACACGCGCGAAGCGAGCTGCTCCGTCCGGCGGGCGGGACCCCGCCCCGGCCCTTCGCCACGCAGCCGCGGACCCGGACACCGCAAGGGTCCGGCGACGGGGATCGACGGCTTCAGGTATGCACCGGGCATATCAAAGGACACGACATCGCTTAGTGCCGAACGACTTTCGTGGTGGCGTGCTTCGTGCCGACCGATGCCGGAGAACACCGTCACCCGAGCGCGGCCAGCAGCGCGGCGACCAGCTCCTCGGGCGTACCGTACGCGGTGTATCCGGCGGCGAAACGGTGGCCGCCGCCGCCCAGCGCCGTGGCCACCTCCGCCACGTCCACGCCGTCGCCCACCGAGACCCCGGTGTCGCGCGAACGGAGCGACACCGTCCACCGATCGGGCACGCCGTGGGATTGCTTGAATACCGCGGCGATTCCCGCTTCCGCGGTCGTACGCACGATATCGATGACGCTCTCGACCTCCTCCGACCGCACCCCGTCGACGTCGTCGCGGTGCACGAACGCGTACACCAGCCCGACGCCGCCGCGCGCGTCCGGCACCAGCCGCGCGGTCCCCAGCACTCGCGACAGCATCGACAGCCACCCGAACGGGTGCGTGTCCAGCAAGGTGCGGGCGATCTCCGCGCCATCGATTCCCGTCGACAGCAGGCGCTCGGCAAGTTCGTGGGTACCCGGCCGCACCCACCGGAACGAGCCGGTGTCGGTGACCAGACCGGCGTAGAGGCAATGCGCCACGTCCGGATCGATCGGCACGCGCCAGGCGTCGAGTAGCCGCGCGATCACGCTCGTCGTGGACTCGGCAGCGGAATCGACCACGTTGATGGCGCCGAAGCGGGTATTCGACCGATGGTGATCGATCACCATTGTCGTTGCTGCGCCAGGCAATCGGTCGGCGAGCACGCCGAGCCGCGTCGCGCTACCGCAGTCGACCGTGACGAGCAGGTCCACCTCGGCGCGCACCTCCGCGGGCGCCACCAGATGCCGCACACCCGGCAACGACCGCATCGAGAAAGGCAACTCGGCCGGTTCGGCGAACGACACCTGCACCGCAGTCCCGCGCCGATGCAGGACCAGCGCCAGCGCCAGACCGCTTCCAATGGTGTCCGCATCGGGCTGCACATGGCAGAGGATGGTCACCGAGCGCGCCGCGTCCAGCGCCGCCACGGCCGCTTCCAGGTCGGCCGTTTCCCGCATTGTCGTCATCGACTACCGTATGTCACTCGTCGGTGTCGCGTTCGACCTTGTAGGGGTCGGCGTCGCCCGCGGGCCTGGCGTTGGCGGCCACCTTGGCGACCGCGTCGTCCGCGGCCCGCGCCTTGGCGAGCAGTTCCTCCATCTGCCGCGCCGCGTCGGGCACGGTGTCCAGTACGAACGCCAGCGACGGGGTGAACTTCACCCCGGTTCCCGCACCCACCTTGGAGCGCAACACACCCCTGGCTTTCGCCAGACCGGCGGCCGCACCTTCGTAATCCGGTTCGGCGTCGAGAGTTTCGCCCATCACGGTGTAGTACACCGTCGCCTCGCGGAGATCGCCCGTCACCTTGGCGTCGGTGATGGTCACGAAACGCAGCCGCGGATCCTTCACCTCGTACTCGATCGCGGTGGCCACGATCGAGGAAATCCGCTTGGCGAGTCGGCGTGCCCTGGCTTGGTCCACCATGGCCGTTTCCTCCTCACTACTCACTCTGTTCGATGGCGGCCGGAGACCGCCGTGCCCATCGCTCGCGCGGTGTCCGGCGCCACGGTCAGTCTTCGGGTCCGAAGATCCGGCGGCGCACCGCCAGCAACTGTAACTCCGGACGGGCCGCGACGTGCCGTTCACATCTGTCCAGCACCTCGGTCAGGTGGTCCATTCCCGGGCTGACCATAGCGACGCCCAGCAGTGAGCGACGGTAGAGATCATGGTCCCCGCCTTCGGCCGCACTCACGCCGAAGCGCTGCAATTCGGCCAGGACCGGCCGGATCACCGAACGCTTCTGTTTCAGTGAATGCACATCGCCGAGCAGCACGTCGAACTCCAGTGCACCCAGGTACACCGACACCCCTCCAGTAATCGGGACGACCGGCCCGGACGCCGCGCACACACGGCGCGGCGTCCGGACTCGTCTCGGTCTATCAGTCGCGCGGCTTCTCGCGCAGCTCGTAGGCCTCGATGATGTCGCCTTCCTTGATGTCGGAGTAGGTGACCGTCATACCGCATTCGTAGCCCTCGCGGACCTCGACGGCATCGTCCTTCTCCCGTTTCAGCGAGGAAATCGTCATCGTCTCGGCGATCACCATGTTGTCGCGGAGCAGGCGCGCCTTGGCGTTGCGCTTGACCGAACCCGAGGTGACCATGCAACCGGCGATGTTGCCGACCTTCGACGAGCGGAAGATCGCCCTGATCTCGGCGCGACCCAGCTCGACCTCTTCGTAGATCGGCTTGAGCATGCCTTTGAGGGCCTTCTCGATCTCATCGATGGCCTGGTAGATCACCGAGTAGTACCGGATGTCGACGCCCTCGCGGTTGGCCAGCTCGGTCGCCTTGCCCTCGGCGCGGACGTTGAACCCGATGATGATCGCGTTCGACGCCGACGCCAGATTGACATTGGTTTCGGTGACGCCACCGACACCGCGGTCGATAACCCGCAGCCGCACCTCGTCGTCCACCTGGATACCGAGCAGCGCCTCTTCGAGGGCCTCGACGGTACCGGAGTTGTCGCCCTTGAGGATCAGGTTCAGCTCGCTGGTTTCCTTCAGCGCGGCATCCAGATCTTCCAGGCTGATCCGCTTGCGGCTGCGTGCGGCCAGCGCGTTGCGCTTGCGCGCGTTGCGCCGGTCGGCGATCTGCCGCGCGATCCGGTCCTCGTCCACGACGAGCAGGTTGTCACCGGCGCCGGGAACCGACGTGAAGCCGATGACCTGGACCGGCCGCGACGGCAGCGCCGCGTCCACGTCCTCGCCGTGCTCGTCGACCATGCGCCGCACGCGACCGTAGGCGTCGCCCGCGACGATCGAGTCGCCGACGCGCAGCGTGCCGCGCTGCACCAGCACTGTGGCGACCGGGCCGCGGCCGCGGTCGAGGTGCGCCTCGATGGCCACACCCTGCGCGTCCATGTCCGGGTTCGCCCGCAGGTCGAGGGCGGCGTCCGCGGTGAGCAGGACCGCCTCGAGCAGTGCTTCGATGTTGGTGCCCTGCTTGGCGGAGATGTCGACGAACATGGTGTCGCCGCCGTACTCCTCGGCCACCAGGTTGTACTCGGTCAGCTGCTGCCGGATCTTCTCCGGGTTCGCGCCTTCCTTGTCGATCTTGTTGACCGCGACCACGATCGGCACGTCGGCCGCCTGCGCGTGGTTGATCGCCTCCACCGTCTGCGGCATGACGCCGTCGTCGGCGGCGACCACCAGGATCGCGATGTCGGTGGCCTTCGCACCGCGGGCACGCATGGCGGTGAACGCCTCGTGACCCGGGGTGTCGATGAAGGTGATCAGCCGGTTGTCGTCGCCCAGGTGGGTGAGCACCTGGTAGGCGCCGATGTGCTGGGTGATGCCGCCTGCCTCGCCCTCTCGGACGTTGGCCTTGCGGATGGTGTCCAGCAGTCGGGTCTTACCGTGGTCGACGTGACCCATGACGGTCACCACCGGCGGACGCTGCTCGAGGTCTTCCTCGCCGCCCTCGTCCTCGCCGTAGGTCAGGTCGAACGACTCCAGCAGCTCGCGGTCCTCGTCCTCGGGGCTGACCACGTGCACGACGTAGTTCATCTCGCTGCCGAGCAGCTCGAGGGTCTCGTCGTTCACCGACTGGGTCGCGGTGACCATCTCGCCCAGGTTGAACAGGGCCTGGACCAGCGCGGCCGGGTTCGCGTCGATCTTCTCCGCGAAGTCCGACAGCGAGGCGCCGCGGGCGAGCCGGATGATCTCGCCGTTGCCGCGCGGCAGCCGCACGCCGCCGACGGCGGGCGCCTGCATCGAGTCGTACTCTTGCCGCTTCTGCCGCTTCGACTTGCGGCCACGCCTGGGCGCGCCACCGGGACGGCCGAACGCGCCGGCCGCGCCACCGCGCCCGCCGGGACCACCGGGACGACCGCCGCCGCCACCGCCGCCACCGGGACGACCACGGAAGCCACCGGCCGCACCACCACCGGCACCGGGCGCACCGGTGCCCGCACCGGGAGCACCGCCGCCACCGCCGCGGTAACCGCCGCCGCCGCCACCGCCGCCGGGACGACCGGCGCCCGCTCCACCGGGACGACCCGGACGACCTGCGCCGGGACCGCCCGCGCCACCCGGACGCGCCGCACGCGACGGCATCGCGCCGGGGTTCGGGCGCGGGGGCATCGAGCCGGGGCTCGGCCGCGGACCGCCGGGACGCGGACCACCCTGACCGGGGGTCGGACGAGCGCCTTGGGCCGGGCCGGGACGCGGACCGCCCTGCGCCGGACCGGGACGCGGACCACCCTGCGCGGGACCCGGGCGCGGCCCACCGGCCGGACGCGGCGCGGGACGCTCAGGAGCCGACGAATAGGGGTTGTTGCCGACGCGCGGGGTCTTCGGCCCGGGACGGGGACCGGGAGTAGGGCCACCCTGACGCGGGCCACCCGGCGTGGGGGCGCCGGGACGCTGCTGCTGACCTGGACGCGGACCGCCCGGCGTCGGGCGCGGACCAGCCGGGGCCGGTGCCGTCGCGCCCGCGGACGCCGCGGCGGCCGGAGCGACCGATTCCCGCGTTGCGGGCTTCGGGGCCGGAGCCGGTCCCGGGCGCGCGGCCGGACCCGGCTTCACGGCCGGGGATTCGCCGGTACGCGCGGCGGGACGAGGGGTCTCCTGCGCCGCGGGCGCCGGAGTAGGCGCCGGAGCCGACGGACGCGGGCCGGGGCGAGGGCCACCGCCCGCGGGCTTCGCGGACGGACGGGCCGACGACGACGGACCGGGGCGTGCACCCGGCTTGGTGCCGTTCGACGGGGCGGACTTCGCCGCGAACGACTCACGCAGCCTGCGCGCGACGGGAGCTTCCACCGTCGACGACGCGGACTTCACGAACTCGCCTTGCTCCTTGAGCGTTGCGAGTAGTTCCTTGCTCGTGACACCGAGTTCTTTGGCCAACTCGTGCACGCGGGCCTTGCCTGCCACTGCTCTCCTCACTGAGAGGCCGAGCAGCGCCACCGTCTTGACGACGGAGGCCCGCACGACCTCGGGTTATCTCCGATGGACGTTCATCGTTGGTACTTCACGGTGTGCTCATGAGTGCTCGTGCCTGTTCTCGAGGTAATGCTCCAGGGCTGAGATATCCAGATGTCCGGACACTCGTAGTGCTCTGCCGATGGCTCGGCGCCGCTCTGCCGTGCTCAGACAAGCCGAAAAGGGGTGCAGCCAGGCACCCCGTCCGGGAAGTCTGCGCCGCGGATCGGGAACGATCTCGATGACGTGAGAGCCGTCACCGGTCTCACGATCCCGAGCCACGATCCGCAACAGATCGACGGCCAGCTCGCGCTTCCGGCACCCGATACACGTCCGCACGGGAGCCGCCCGGCGCCGGGGCGCCGCGTGTTGCTCGGTGGTGCGATCGGGCATCAGTGCCGAAGGCTCGGACTGAACCTTGGACCACTCTACCGCTGCCACGCTCGGAACGCCGAACCCCTCCCCCGCGGAAGTTACGAACCTGTCATCCCGAGCACTCCGCTGGCGGGTTCCGGTCAACTCCGATGCGCCTCCGTCCGGAGGGATCCGCCCATGTCAGGCGCGGCATCGCTGCGGATATCGATGCGCCAACCGGTCAGCCGCGCGGCCAGGCGGGCATTCTGCCCCTCCTTGCCGATGGCCAGCGAAAGCTGGAAATCGGGCACCACGACGCGGGCCGCGCGCGCCTCGGCGTCGACGATCGTGACCGAAACCACTTTCGACGGCGAGAGCGCGTTGCCGACGAACGTCGCCGGGTCGTCGGCGTAGTCGATGATGTCGATCTTCTCGCCGGCCAGCTCGCTCATCACGTTGCGCACCCGCTGGCCCATCGGGCCGATGCAGGCGCCCTTCGCGTTGACGCCGGGCACGGCGCTGCGCACGGCGATCTTGGAACGGTGTCCCGCCTCCCGCGCCACGGCGACGATCTCCACCGAGCCGTCGGCGATCTCGGGTACCTCCAGCGCGAACAGTCGCCGCACCAGGTTGGGGTGGGTGCGCGACAAGGTGATCTGGGGGCCACGCTGACCACGCGAGACGCCGACGACGTAGCACTTGATCCGATCGCCGTGCTCATAGGTCTCGCCGGGCACCTGTTCGGCGGGCGGGATCAGTCCCTCCGCGCCGTGCAACTCGCTGCCGATGCGCACGACGACCGTGCCGCGGGCGTTGGCGCGCGCGTCGCGCTGCACCACGCCGCCGACTATGTCGCCCTCATGGGTGGAGAACTCGCCGAAGGACTTCTCGTTCTCCGCGTCACGCAGCCGCTGCAGCACGACCTGCCTGGCCGTGGTCGCCGCGATCCGGCCGAACCCCTCCGGGGTGTCGTCCCATTCGGAGATCACGTTGCCGTCGGCGTCCAGCTCACGCGCCATCACCCGGACCACGCCGGTCCGCTGGTTGATGTCGATGCGCGCGTTGGGCTGATGCCCCTCGGTGTGGCGGTACGCCGTCAGCAGCGCCGACTCGATCGCGGAGATCACGGTCTCGATCGAGATCCCCTTGTCGGCGACGATCGCGCGCAGGGCTTCGATTTCGATGTTCATTCCACGATCCCTTCGGTCGGCGAATCGGACGCTGTTATGGATTGGTGTCGTGCATTCGGTGTTGCTCTAGCGGGACTGCTCTGCGCCGCGTCGGCGACATCCACCGCGTCTTCCTGGCCCGGAGCGGGTCGTCCCGGAACGACTCCGCCGGCGAGTTCCAGCTCCCGCGCGCCCGGCGGGGAGAACTCCACTTGGACCACAGCGCTGGCGATGTCGGCGAGCGGAACCGTCACCCGGTGTGGGTCGTGTTTGCCGCCCAGCACCAGCGCCACCGAATCGCCGGTGAGCGCGCCGACTCTGGCTTCGAAGGTCGCCGCCCCCTCCGGCGGCTGGACGCCGTCGCGCAGTGCGACGCGCACCTTCCGCCCCCGGGCGCGGTGCCAGTGCCGGTCGGCGGTCAGCGGGCGATCGGTGCCCGGAGTCGTCACTTCCAGGAGGTAGGGCGTCTCGCCGAAATCTCCCGCGTCGTCCAGCCGCGCCGACAACTCCGCGCTGAGCGTAGCGATCGAATCCAGATCGGACGCGTCGCTGTCCACGATCACCTGCACCCGAGCCTGCGCGTCCGCGCGCTTGCCCGCCGTCGAGATCTCGACGCCCTCCAGATCGAATCCTCGGCGTTCGACGAGACCAGCAACGAGCTGGCTCACCCTTTCCTCGGTCGGCATCGGCATGTGGGCGGCTCCTGGTTCAGTTGTGACGCGGCGGGAAATTTCTCTACCGAAGGTCTAGCGTAACGCGCCACGAGAGTGTAAAGGACCACTGGTCGAGGAGTACGCGCGCCACGGCCGACGCCTCGTCCGGTGGCGTGCCACGAATCTGGCACGATGGTGCCGTGCCCATCCGCCTTCCCGCCCCGCCGCGTGCCGGGTGCACTTCCGGCATTCCCTCCGACCGGCACGAGCCCCGCCTCGCCGCCCTGGACCGACGCAGCGCGCTACGCCTCGCGGGCGGAGGAACGGTCGGCATCCTCACCCTCGGCGCGCTGGCGGGCTGCGCCGAAAAGGAAGTGATCCACGAACCGGATCCGCTTGCCGCACAGGAGATTCTGGCTCGTGCCGATGCCGCCGCCGCGTCCGCGGCCATCGCCGTCGCACCGGAACGGCACGCGGCCCTCAACGTGATAGCGGCCGAGCGCACCGCGCACGCCGACGCGCTGCGCACCGAGATCGACCGCGTGATCGGCGTATACGCCGACGGAACCACACCGGTGCACCGAACCCGCGCCAATGGCCCAGGGCCGTCCGCCGTGGCCGCAGGCAGCGCCGTTCCGCCTACCGCGCCGCCGAGCATCGATGCGCTGCGCTCCCAGCTCGCCGCGTCCCAGAAATCGGCCGCCGACCTGGCCCGCGCACTGTCCGGATATCGCGCCGGGCTGCTCGCCTCGATCAGCGCCGCCTGCGCGGCTCAGGCGGGGGTGTTGCTGGCATGACCGAAGCCGAACGCCAGGCGCTGCTGGAGGCGTTGAATGCCGAATACGGCGCGGTATACGCCTACGGCGTGATCGCCGCGCACGCCTCGCCCGAACGCACCAGACTCATCGCCGAGCACACCGCAGCACACCGCGCCCGGCGCGACACCACCGCCGACGCGCTCGCCGCGGACGGTGCGACGGTGCCGCCGCCCGGCGCCGCCTACACCGTGCCGTTCCCGGTCACCGATCCGATCTCGGCCGCCCGGCTGGCCGCGACGGTCGAGTCCGACACCGCGATCGCCTGGCGAGCGGTAGTCGAGCGCGGTGCGTCCGCGACCGTCCGCCGCACGGGTGTCGACGCGCTCACCGACGCCGCTGTCCGGCTGGCGACCTGGCAATCGATCCTCGGCGCCGACCCGCCGACCGTCGCGTTCCCCGGCAAAGCCTGACCGCGCTGCGCGGCCCGTGGGGCCGACACGGCCGCGCATCGCCCGGTCCGTGCCGAGCGGTGAGCTCCGAGCAGGCCGGGCGGCGTGCGCAGCTGCCGAATGCGACGAGGGTCGGGATGCTCATCGCGCGTCGCAGGATGCTCGTCGCGTCCGAAGAACCATGCCGACCCGACCGTGGTGACCACGCCCAGCCGTGCACGCCGAATTCGACGTCCACTGCCATCGCGTCGGCCGATCGATACCGGACGTGCAGCGCCCTACGAGCTGCCCGATCGGCGGTCCGGGCAACCCGGACCGCCGTTCAGCTCGAACGCCTCGACTACGGACGCATTTCGTAGGCGCCGTCGTAGGACACCACCTCGGCCCACACCCGGTCGAAGCGCGGACGGTCGGCGACCGGAGGCCGCAGCGCGGCCGCGGCCCAGCCCTGCTGGTCCGGGGTGGCCGACGGCTTGCCGTACAGCGCGGTGGCGTAGGCGTTGAAATCGCGGATCTGGAAGTCGAAGATCTGGTCGATCAGATCGCGGTCCAGCCCGGTGATCGCGGCCTGCTCCAGGATCAGCTGGCCGTAGACCACCAGCGAGAACAGGTGGCCGATGGTCAGCATGAAGTCCAGGTCCTTCTGCTGCTCGGCGTCCGGCGCCGCCGTGGTCAACAGCGTGCGCAGCGCCTGCGCCTGCTCGTAGAACCGGCCGACATTGGGGATGTCGGCGTGCTTGTCGTAGCTCGGCGTCCAGTCCGCGAACCGCACCTTGCCCGCGCCCCGCGCCGGGCCCTGCCGCCAGAAGAACTCGTCGTCGGCCGCGTCCTGCCTGGTCTCGATCTCCGGGTAGTCCTGCGGGTTGAACAGGTAGTTCGGCATGAACTTCAGGATCTGCCCGACGTTCACGTGCACCGTGCCCTCCAACCGGGGCAGGGTGTTGATCAGCCGCTGCACCTCGGCGAAGTAGGTGTTCTTCTCGAAACCCTTGGCGGCCAGCACGTCCAGCAGCAGCGTCATGACGGTCTCGCCCTCGGAGGTCACCTTGGACTTCGTCATCGGGTTGAACAGCAGATAGCGGCGGTCCTCCAGGCTCGCGCTGCGGAAGTAGTCGACGGCGCGGTCGCTGAACAGCTTCATCGCGAGGATGCGCGCGTAGGCGTCGACGAAGTTCGTGCGCACGTGCGGGAAATCGGTGACCGGGTTGCCGTAGAGGATGCGGTTGTTGGCATGCGTGATCGCCTCGTAGAACGAGTGCTCGACCATGCCGATGCCGCCGTGGCAGAGGTTGAACTTGCCCACGTTGACGGTGTTCAGCGCCGCGGAGAACGCCTCGGGCCCGGTGTGCAGGATGTCCTCGGCGCGCACCGGGTAGTTCTCCAGGCGGAACGTGCTGACGTACATCTGCTGGTGCACGACATTGCCGAGCAGACGGTAGTTGTCGTGGCGCGAATCGGCGGCGAACCAGACGTAGCCATCCGCCCCCTCCAGGTCGGCGCGACGGGAGAAAACCGACACCATGCTGGCCACGTTGCCGTTGCCGATGTAGTACTTCTCGCCGTTGGCGCGGAACAGGATTCCGGCCTCGGCATCGGCGCTGCCGGGTTCGGTGGGCGTCAGCACCAGGTCGGTGTTGTAGATGTCGGCGCCGTGCGTCTGCTCGGACAGACCGAACGCCATCACCTCGCCCGCGGACAAATCGGCGGCCGCGCGCTTCTTGGCGTCCTCGTTGCCGCTCTGCCAGATCGGGCCGAGGCCGAGGATGGTGACCTGCTCGGCGTACCAGTAGGCCAGACCGTAGAAGCCGAAGATCTCCGACAGCGCCGCGTTGCGTGCCGCGTCCCACCGGCGGTTCGGGTCGCCGTCGGCGTAGGCCGCAGGGGTCAGGAAGGTCGCGAACAACTTCTCCTTCTTCACGAAGTCGAGGAAGTCGGCGGTCCACACCGCGTTCGCGTCGTCGGCGAGCAGACGCTGCTTGCCCCGGCCTTCGAACCACTCGATGGTGGCGCGCAACAGCCGCCGCGTCTCGGCGTCGAACTGCTGCGGATCATAGCTGGCGGGGTTGAACAACCGCGCGTCTGTGTTTCCCATGGCGGTTAACTTACCAGCGGGTAATCGCAGCGTGGACCAGGTACGCGGATTTATGACCAGCAAATTCAGGCTACGGTTGCGTAGGTGACCGCCGCCCCGTTGGTTGCCTCGTGTTGCCCGCTTCGAGTAGCCCCCAGGCCGCATCCCGCGGGTGCCATAAGCGACCGACCCCCTGACGCACTGCGTCAGGGGGTCGTCGGAAATGGGGAGGCGGCGCAGCCGGTCAGCGGCGAACTTTGGCCACCACCGCGTCCACCGCCGCCGCGGCAGGGAGTTCCTCGGTCTCGCCGGTGAAGCGATCGCGCAGTTCGACCTTGCCCTCGGCCCAGCCGCGGCCGATCACCAGGACCAGCGGCATGCCGAGCAGTTCGGCGTCCTTGAACTTCACGCCGGGCGAGGCGGTGCGGTCGTCGAAGAGCACGTCCAAGCCTTGGGCGTGCAGTCCGGCGACCACCTCTTCGGCGCCGGCGCGTGCCGCGTCGTCCTTGTTCGCGATGACGACGTGCACGTCGTACGGCGCGACGGCGGCGGGCCAGCGCAGCCCCTTCTCGTCGTGCTGCTGTTCGGCGATCACCGCGACCATGCGCGAGACACCGATGCCATAGGAGCCCATGGTCAGCCGGACCGGCTTGCCGTTCTCGCCGAGCACGTCCACCTCGAACGCGTCGGTGTACTTGTTGCCGAGCTGGAAGATGTGGCCGATCTCGATGCCGCGCGCCGCCACCAACGCTCCGCGCCCGTCCGGCGAGGGATCGCCGTCGCGGACCTCGGCCGCCTCGATGGTGCCGTCGGGCGTGAAGTCCCGTCCGGCCACCAGTCCGACGACGTGCTTGCCCGGTTCGTCGGCGCCGGTGATCCAGCTCGTCCCGGTGCCGACACGGGGGTCGACAAGGTAGCGAATACCATTGGTCTGCAATGCTTTCGGACCGATGTAGCCCTTCACCAGGAATGGGTTCTCGGCGAAATCGGCGTCGGTGAGCAACTCCACCTCGGCCGGTTCGACCGAGGCGCCGAGGCGCTTGTCGTCCACCTCACGGTCGCCGGGGACGCCGATGCCGATGATCTCGGTCTTCCCGTCCGGGTGCCGCAGCTTGACCATGACGTTCTTCAGCGTGTCGGCCGCGGTGACCGGGCGGCCGTAGTGCTCGGCGAGGCCGGCGCTGTTGGCCCAGTCGACCAGCGTCGCGATGGTGGGGGTGTCCGGGGTGTCGTGCACGACCGCGGCAGGCCTGCCCTCGATCGGCAGCGGCTCGGGAGCGGGCGTGACCACCGCCTCCACGTTGGCCGCGTAGCCGGATTCCAGGCAGCGCACGTAGGTGTCCTCGCCGACCGGGCTGTCGGCCAGGAATTCCTCCGACGCGCTGCCGCCCATCGCGCCCGAGGTGGCCGCCACGATGACGTACTTGACCCGCAGCCGGTCGAAGATGCGCTGGTAGGCCTGCCGGTGCGCGTCGTAGCTGGCTTTGAGGCCGTCCTCGTCGAGGTCGAAGGAGTAGGAGTCCTTCATGACGAACTCGCGCCCGCGCAGGATGCCGGCGCGGGGACGTTCCTCGTCGCGGTACTTGGTCTGGATCTGGTACAGCGTGACCGGAAGGTCCTTGTAGGAGCTGTACTCGCTCTTCACGGTGAGCGCGAAGAGCTCCTCGTGGGTCGGGCCGAGCAGGTAGTCCGCGCCCTTGCGGTCGCGCAACCGGAACAGGCCGTCGCCGTACTCGGTCCACCGGTTGGTGGTCTCGTACGGGTCGCGGGGCAGCAGCGCGGGTAGCGAGATCTCCTGGGCGCCGATCGCGTCCATCTCCTCGCGAACCACGTCCTCGACCTTGCGCAGCACGCGCAGGCCGAGCGGCAGCCACGAGTAGACACCCGGGGCGACGCGGCGCACGTAGCCGGCGCGGACCAAGAGTTTGTGGCTGGGCACCTCCGCGTCGGCGGGATCGTCGCGCAGGGTTCGCAGGAACAGGCGGGAGAGGCGGGTGATCACGGAAGCACAGGGTAGTCGCTGGCCCGACGCTGCTCACAGCGCATTACCGTATTCGTTCGTGCTGGTGCTGCTGCCTCCCTCCGAAACCAAGTCCGACGGCGGCGCCGGAGCGCCTCTCGCGCTGGACGCGCTGGCGATGCCGCAGCTCACGGCGGTGCGCGCGCGGCTGGTCGAGGAAGTGGTGCGTTTGGCGGCCGACCCGGACCGCGCCCGCGCGGCGCTCGGGCTCGGCAAGGGCGCCGACGGCGAGATCGCCCGGAATGCGGCGCTGCGCACGTCGCCGACCCGGCCCGCGCTGGAGCGCTACACCGGTGTCCTCTATGACGCGCTGGACGCGCGCTCGTTCACGAAAATCCAACGGGCAAAGGCGTACGCCCGGCTCGGCATCGGTTCGGCCCTGTTCGGCGCGGTCCGCGCGGGTGACCCGATTCCCGCCTACCGGCTCTCCGGCGGCTCCAAATTGCCCGGCTTGCCTACTCTTTCGGCCGTCTGGCGCGACGAGCTGGCCGCAGCGCTGCACGCCGAGGCCGCGGGCGAGCTCGTCGTCGATCTGCGCTCGGGCACCTATCAGCAGCTGGGCCGGGTTCCCGGCGCGGTCACCGCGAACGTGCTCACCGAGCATCCGGACGGGTCACGCACGGTGGTGAGTCACTTCAACAAGCACCACAAGGGCCTGCTCGCTCGCGCCCTCGTGCTCACTCGGGCCGAACCGGGGGATGTGCGCGGGGTGGCGCGGGTGGCGGCCAAAGCCGGATTGCGTACCGAGATCGCCTCACCCACTGAGCTGTTGATCATCACCTGACTAAACCGCCTGCGTGTACGCGGCGTAGCCGGAGGCGTCGGCGGCGAGGATCGCCAGGTCCGCGTTGCAGAGCACATTGCCGTTAGGGTCGTCGGCCGCCGGGTCGTGGGACGCGGTGAGGTGGACCAGCCTGATGCGGGAATGCCCTGGCGCACCGCATTGTTCGCTCCAAACGTGACCAGTACCGCTGTGCTTTCCGATGACCTGAAGAAGTACCTGGACGAGGAGCGGGTGTTCGCCACCGCCGCCACGGTCGGGCCGAACGGGCAACCGCACCTCACCGTGATCTGGCTGAAGCGCGACGGCGACGATCTGCTGTTCTCCACCACGGCCGACCGCCAGCAGGGCAAGAACCTCGCGCGCGACCCGAAGATCACGGTGCTGATCAATCCCCCGGACAACCCGTATGTCTACGCGGAGATCAGGGGCAACGCCACGATCACCCCGGACCCGGAGAAGACGCTGCCCAACGAGCTCTCGTTGAAGTACACCGGCAAGAAGTACGCGGATTTCAACCCGGCGTCGGTGAACGACGGCCCGCGCATCATCGTCCGAGTCACACCGCGTCGCGTGGCGGGCCGACTGTGACCGGCCGCTGAGACGCCGTGCTAGCCCGCCGCGCTGAATTTCCTCTGGCCCGACGCGCGGCGTTGCTTGCTTGGACATGCGCGCCCGCGAGCCAGGCTTCAGCCGACACAAATCTCAGGCTTGCTGGGCTTCTTCCTGGGCGTGCTGCGCCTTCGCCAGCTGCTGCGGTGTGAACCGCAACGTCAGCGCGACAAGTCCGGCCGCGAAGGCGATGAGCGCGCAGACGAACAGCACCAGGGTGTAGCCGTTGCCCAGCGCGGCGATCTCCTCCGGCGTCATCCGGGCGACTTTGCCGGTGCTGCCGCCGAGCGAGAGCGTGCGCGAGGCGGCGATCGGGGTGAGCAGGCCGATGAAGACCGGCGTCGCCAGGTTCATGAACATCTGGCCGACCGCGGCCAGCGGACCGATGTTCGCCGGGGGCACGCCGACCAGCACACACAGCGGCGCGAGCACCATCGCGATGCCGACGCCGAAACCGATCACCGTCAGCAGCGGCAGCAACGTCGCGAAATACAGCACCTCGCCGTCGAGGGTCGAGCCGAACAGCAACCCGATGCCCAGCACCGCGGCCGCACCCGCGAGCAGCCAGCGGGGCGCGATATACAGCGCCGCCTTGGACGCCACCGCGCCGCCGATACCGATCCCCACGGTGAACGGAATCGCCGCCACGCCCGCCTTGAGCGGGCCGTAACCGATCACGTTCTGCATGAACTGGGCGACGAAGAAGGTCATCGCACCCAGCACGCCGCCCGCGAGGAAGATCAGCAGGAAGGTGGCGACGCGGTCCCTGCTGTCGAACAGCGACCAGGGCAGCAGCGGGTCGTCCACACGCCGTTCCAGCGCCACGAAGACGATGAGCAGCACGACGCCCGCGATCAGCGAGCCGATGATGGCGGGATGCCCCCATCCGAGCTCCGGTCCCTCGGTGGCGCCGAACACGATGGAGGCGCACGCGATGGTGCCCAGCACCGCACCGGGCACGTCCAGCGCCGAGCGGTGGTGCTCGGTATCGGCGAGTTTGTATGCCGCGCCGAGGATGATCAGCGCGCCGATCGGGACGTTGATCAGGAAGATCCACCGCCAGGACAGCTGGGTCAGCGCGCCGCCGACCACCAGGCCGCCCACCGAGCCGATGCCGACCATCGAGCCGACGATCGCGATCGCCTGATTGCGCGCCTTACCCGGCGCGAACGTGGTGGCCACGAGGGCGAAGGCGGTCGGCGCCGCGACCGCCGCGCCCGCGCCCTGGAAGGCGCGCGCCGCGATCAGCATGCCCTGGTTCTGCGCGAGCCCGCACAGCAGCGAGGCGAAGGTGAACACCGCCACGCCGACGACCAGCATGCGCTTGCGGCCGAAGGCGTCGCCGAGCCTGCCACCGAGCAGCATCAGGCCCGCGAAGGTGAGCCCGTAGGACGTCACCGTCCACGCGCTTCCCGCGCTGGACAGCCCCATCTCCTCTTGCAGCCGCGGCAGCGCGAAGATCACGACCGTGCCGTCGAGCACGACCATGAGCTGCAACCCGCTCAGCACTAGGATCGCGAGCCCGAAGGCCCGCTGCGTCACTGGATACTGCATCGTCGCAGCGGGATTCCGAAGCACAGTGAGCAACTGTAATTCATGCTCCCCGTCGCCTCCGCCGCGCGGCCCACCGGATCGGGCGCAGGTGGTCTACGGAACTACCCCGTCGCGGAGTCGGCGTGTGAAGGGGCGGAGGCGGCGGAGAATCCGGCGGTGGGGCCGATCACCACGATGGCGGGTGGACGGATGCCTTCCGCGCGAACCCGGCCGGCGACCGTCCCGAGATCGGCGCGCAACACGCGCTGGGTGCGCAGCGTGCCCTCCTGGATGACCGTGACAGGTGTATCGGCGGGGCGCCCGCCGTCGAGCAGCGCGGTGGCGAACTGTTCGATCCGCTCCACCGCCATCATCAGCACCAAGGTGCCGCGCAGCCGGCCCAGTGCGGGCCAGTCGACCAGCGAGTCCGGATGGTCCGGCGCGACATGCCCGCTCACCACCACGAACTCGTGGGTGACGCCGCGGTGCGTCACCGGGATCCCCGCGGCGGCGGGTACCGCGATGGGGCTGGTCACACCGGGCACCACCGTGACCGGTACCCCGGCCGCGACGCAGGCTTCCAGCTCCTCGTAGCCGCGCCCGAACACGTATGGGTCGCCGCCTTTGAGCCGCACCACGAACTTGCCCGCCTTCGCGCCTTCGATGAGCGCGGTGTTGATCGCGTCCTGCGCCATCGCCCGCCCGTACGGGATCTTCGCGGCGTCGACCACCTCGACCTCGGGCCCGAGTTCGGCGAGCAGTTCGGGGGGAGCGAGCCGGTCGGCGACCACCAGATCCGCCCTGGCCAGCAACCGCCGCCCGCGCACGGTGATCAGATCGGGATCGCCAGGTCCGCCGCCGACCAGGGCGACACCGGGCGTAATCGGCGTCGAGTCGTCGGTCACCACACCGGATTGCAGAGCCTCGAGCAGCGCGGTGCGTACCGCCGCCGAACGCCGGTGTTGTCCACTGGCCAGCACGCCGAGGGTCAGTCCGTCATAACGGGCGGTGGCGGGGGTGACCGCGGTGCCCAGTCGCGCCGTGTCGGCCCGCACGCAGAAGATCCGCCGCCGCGTCGCCTCGGCGACCACCGCGGCGTTGGTCTCCGGCTCGTTGGTGCAGGCGATGGCATACCAGGCGCCGTCGAGGTCGCCGTCGGCGTAAGCGCGCAGCGCGATGGTGAGCTGACCCGACGTCGCCATGCCCTCGACCGCGGGCGTGACCGCGCGGCTCACCACGTGGACGTCCGCACCGGAGGCGATCAGCAGGCCCAGCCTGCGCTGCGCCACCGTGCCCCCACCGACCACGACGACGCGCCGGCCGCGCAGATCGAGCCCGACCAGGTAGTTCGGGTCGCCGGTGGGCTGGTCTTGCGTTGCGTCTGACGTGTTCGGCACAAGTTTCGAGCCTACGGCCTGACCGCCGGGCACCGGCAATCGACCGGCCACCCCTACGGCGTCGTTTCGCGATCGCCGCGCCGACGACCGAGAGCAAGGTCGCCGCCTACCGGCGATAGCGCGCCTCCTGAACCCAGTGGAAGCCGCGCGCGATCAGCGGGAAGCTGCCTTTCTCGACCAGCTCCATGCGCAGGCGGACGGGTCGTCCGGCCGAGTTGACCGTCGAGGATCAGGGTGACCGCGTCGGGCTGCTGATAGGTGAACGCGTGCTCTCGTGCGGCAGCAACGCTAGGGCGAGCCGGGATCGCCGGTATCCGCACTCCGGAACACACCCCACCGCCCGCATAGCGGTCGCGCGCCGCGAGACGCCGCGACGTGCCCGCGTCACCAAGCGGACCGACGCCGCATGGGTTACCAGACAGTAGTGGATCCGCTCCCGATCTCGCGTAAGCGACCGCGGCGCGCCCGGCCAATCCACTGTGACCTGCGACGACACACCGCGGCCGACGGGGCGATGGGTAGCTCACGCTACCTCGGGTGACATACGGTCGGATATGTCATTCACCCCACCCGGCTCCACCGACGGACTCGGTGTCGTGGCCGGACCGACCGGCTTGGAAGGTGGACGCATGACATCGGTGACACCGGCGCAGGAGCTACTCGACGTGGCCTACGAGGAAGCGCTCCACGGGCTCGCCGAGGGCGGGATCCCGATCGGCGCCGCTCTCTTCGACGCCGACGGCACGCTGCTCGGACGCGGCCGCAACCGCCGGGTGCAGTCCGGGGATCCCAGCGTCCACGCCGAGACCGACGCGTTCCGGGCGGCCGGGCGGCGGCGCGACTACCGCCGCACGACCATGGTCACCACCCTCTCGCCGTGCTGGTATTGCAGCGGCCTGATTCGCCAATTCGGTATCGGCTCGCTGATCGTCGGGGAATCGCAGACCTTCTCCGGCGGTCACGACTGGCTCGCCGACCACGGTGTCGCGGTAACCGTCCTGCAGGACCGGCGCTGCGTCGACCTGATGACCCAGTTCATCGCCGAGCATCCCGCGCTGTGGTACGAGGACATCGGCGTCGCCGACGAACTCGAGGCGTGAACTCCCTGTCCACGCCAGTCAGCGGAAGTACGGATACTCCTGGACCCAGTGGAAGCCGCGGCTGCGCAACGGGAAATCGTCCAGGTTCACCGAGGTCAGCGCGATCGACACCGGCTGTCCGGCGATAGTGCCGGTCAGCGTCAAACGCTCGGGGTCGGGCCGGTCGAAGCCGAAGCTGCCGATCACCACCGGTCGCTCGGTCATCGTGCTCGGCGGCGCGAGCAGGGCCAGGCTGCGGGCGTCGGAGTCGACCATCGCGAGCACCGGGACCAGCCGGCCGTCCATCCGCTGCACCGCGGCGCCATCGCGATCGAAAACCACCCGCTGCCAACGCACTTCGTCGGTGGTAAGCGGCGGGAGCGACTTGCCGTCCACGCTGAATTCGGTGACCGCCCAGATGCCGTACAGCGGAGGTTCCGGCTTTCCCGCACCCTGTTCGGTCCATCGATCCCAGCCGGTGTAGGCGTTCGATAACAGCAACCACAGCCCGAGCGCGATCTGTGCCGCGGCCGCGAATCGGTTGGCTCGCGCCGTCCGGAACAGCGGAGGCGTCGTCGACGAGCCGGTGGGCCGGTCCAGCACCAGCACGCTCACCAGGCGCCGGACCTCCGGCGCGAGCAGCACCAGGCACAGCAGCACGAGGTGGAACGACAGGATCTTCGCGGGCACGTCGTAGGTCATGTCCAGCACGAACACCTGGGTTGTGCACACCAGGCTCAGCATCGCGCCCACCAGTGCGGTGCGCGGCACGAACAGCAGCACTCCAGCGAGCAGTTCCGCGCAGCCCAGCAGGATTTCGTACGGTTGCGACACCCCGATCTGGTTCCAGAGCACCGCCATGGGGCTGAAGTCCCCGTACGGCTGGATCAGTCGGCTCAGCGGTGTGGGCGGCATCTGCGTCGGGATGGCCTTGGCAATTCCGTACGAGATCATCTGCCCGGCCAGGCACAACCGCAGGAACAGCAGGAACCACGGCTGCACGGCGCGGTAGTCCGGCCGTTTCCGATCCAGCACGCTCCAGATCAGAGTCCCGGCCACCGCAACCACCGCGACGACGAACACCAGCACCCAGAAGTAGGCCTGATCTCCGCTGATGGACGCCGTGTTCGCCGCGACGGAGGCGCCGAACACCCGCGTGCCGGTCCACTCGACGATCGGCCGGAGCGCCCGGGCGACCCCGTAGTTGACCGAGTCGGGCAGCCATTGCCGGGCCATGCCGAGAAACTCCGGCACGATCGACGGATACACCAGGCAGAACAGCCCGAAGTACAGAAGACCGAAGCGGAACGCCACGCGGGTGGCGCCGCTCCAGGGCCGGGTACCGGGATCCACGGCGCTCGCGGCGCCGTCTGCCCGATCGAGGATCGCTTCCGCGGTCACGGCGGTCCCTTTCACTCCCAGTTGACGCAGACCGAAGGTACCGAAAGTTCCGGGACCCGTTCGGGGTTTCGATGGGATCCGCGGACCCGGCGCAGCGGCGCGAGGTCTCGGTCAGCGAAAGTACGGATACTCCTGCACCCAGTGAAATCCGCGGCTGCGCAGCGGGAACGAGTTCAGATCCACCCGATCCAGTGACAGCCGCACCGGCGTCCCGTTCAGCTCGCCGGTCAGCAGCAGCGTGTCCGCGGTGGGCTGGGTGAAGGTGAAACTCGCCAGGCGGTTCGGCGACGCGTCCGGCGATCGCGGCGGCTGCATGAGCACGAGTGTGTGGGCGGTGTCGTCGACCTCCGCCACCACCGGCATGAACGAGTCGTCCATTTTCTGCACGCTCGCGTCGGGCCGGTCGAAGATCACTCGACGCCAGCGGTTCTCGTCGGTGAGCAGCGGCGGCACCGGATGCCCCGCGCTGGTGAACTCCCCGACAGTCCAGATGCCGTAGAGCGGGGGCTTCGGCGCCCCGTTCGTCTCGCGCCATGCCTGCCAGCCGATCTGCGCGGCGCCGATCAGTATCCACAGCCCCAGAGCCACCTGGAGCGCCGCCACGATACGGTTCGCGCGCCGGGACCCGAACAGGGCGGGCTGGGTGGCGGGCTCCGACGGGCGTTCCAGCACGAGCACATTCGCCAATCGCCGGGCCTGCGGCGCCAGAACAACCAGGCAGAGCAGCAGCAAGTGGAACGAGAGGATCTTCACCGGCACGTCGTAGGTCATGTTCAGCACAAAGACCTGCGCCATGCTCACCAGGCTGAGCATCGCGCCGATCGTCGCGGTGCGCGGCACGAACAGCAGCACTCCGCCGAGCACTTCGGCGGTGCCGAGCAGGATCTCGTACGAGTGCGCGGCCCCGACCTGGTTCCACAGCACGGAAGCCGGGCTCATGGTCCCGTACGGCTGTAGCAGCGTGGTGAGCGAGGGCGCGGGCATCTGGGTCGGGATGGCCTTGGCCATGCCGTAGAAGAGCATCTGGCCGCCCAGGCACAGCCGGATGAACAGCACGAACCACGCGCCGAGTGTGGTGTACTCGCGACGGCGTCGATCGAGGACCGACCAGACGACCGTGATCACCGTGGCCGCGATGAGTTCACAGCAGATCAGCACCCAGATGGCGGCTTGATCGCCGCTGCCGGAATCCTCGTGCAGAACGGCTTGGACTCCGAAGACGTGCTCGCCGACCCAGCCGGTCAGCGGGTTCGTCGCACGCATCTGCCACAAAATCGCGCTGTCCGGCAGCCACTTGCTCACGATCCCCGTAAACACGAAGAGGATCTGCGCGAACAGCAGGCAGAACAGCAGCAGATACGCGAAGACGAACCGGAACCCGATCCGGGTCGGCAGGCTCCACGGCCGTCGCTCGACCGCGAGCGGGGCCTCGTCGCTGCGAGAATCCAGGACATTCGTTCCGACCGTGCGCACACAAACCCCTCGCTCGCCAACAGATTTCCGCGAGCCGAAAGTATCCGAATGGATGGTGGGATGACCTCAGGGAAAACCCTGGAGTTCCGCGTACATCTTTCGGCCTACGTGCTGACCCCACCGGCTGATCGCCAATGGTCCCGGTCATCGGGACTCCTGTCCGGTTTTCGCCCATGACGCAACTAGAACGCGTTACAGTCGCGTAACCCGGGCGGGTGGTGCACCCGGGCGGCACGTGTCAGGAGGACAAGATGACCGACGATCCGGACCCGGCACAGCGACAGCAGCTGACCGTCAGCGAACGCGACCTGGACACGCTCGCCGAGAATCTCGCCCGCTGGCTGCATGCGAAGACCGGCGCCGACCACCTGCCCCGGGTCTCCGGCTTATCGCGTCCGCAGTCCGGCGGCATGTCGAGCACGTCGATCCTGTTCGACGCCGAATGGAGCGCCGCGGGGCGCTCGGAGCGCGGGTCGTTCGTCGCGCGGATGGCGCCGGAGGCCGGATCGTTCCCGGTCTTCCAGACCTACGACCTTGCCACGCAGTACCACGTGATGGCGGGCGTGGCCGCGGCCACCGACGTGCCGGTGCCCGAGCTGTGCTGGCTGGAGAACGACGACAAGCCGCTGGGAACACCGTTCTTCGTGATGCGCCGCGTCGACGGCAGGGTGCCCGCGGACAACCCGCCGTACGTCTTCGTCGGCTGGCTGTTCGACGCGAGTCCCGCCGAGCGGCTCCAGCTCACCCACAACACGGTCGAGGTGATCGCGAAGATCCACGACATCCCCGATCCCGCGGCGCGGTTCCCGATGCTGAACGGACCGGGCCAGTCCCTGCGCAGGCACGTCGCGGCGCAACACGCGTGGTACCGGTGGGCGCTCGCCGACGACGGCTTCGCGGTCCCGCTCATCGAACGGAGTTTCGCGTGGCTCGACGAGCACTGGCCCACCGCCCCCGGCCCGGACGTGCTCAGCTGGGGCGACGCACGCCCGGGCAACATCATCTACCACGGGTTCGATCCGGTGGCGGTGCTGGACTGGGAGATGGCCGCGCTCGGGCCGCGTGAACTCGACCTGGCCTGGGTGATCTTCATCCACCGGTTCTTCCAGGACCTGGCCACCCGTTTCGGCCAACCGGGCCTGCCCGACTTCCTCCGCCGCGACGACGTGGTGGCGAAATACCAAGCCCTGACGGGTTATCCGGTGCGCGATCTCGATTTCTACCTCATCTACGCAGCGTTGCGGCACGCCATCGTGATGGCCAGGGTGAAGCGCCGGATGATCCACTTCGGCGAGGACACCGACACGCCGGATCGCGACGACTACGTCATGCACCGGGCCGGCTTGGAAGCGCTGCTCGCCGGAACCTACGAATGGGACTGACCATGCCTGTGCCTTTGGACGAATACCCGATCCACCAGACACCGCTCTCGCTGGCCAGGGTGGCCAGCAGCGATCGGAACTTCTACGACCGCAGCTACTTCAACGCCCACGACCGCGACGGCGGCACCCTGCTGATCACCGGGCTCGGCGTGTACCCCAACCTCGGGGTGACCGACGCCTACGCCGCGGTCCGCCGCGGCGACACGCTGCGGGCGGTGCGGTTCTCCGACGCGCTCGGCGACCGCGGCCTCGACCAGCGCGTCGGCGGCTACCGCGTCGAGGTGCTGGAGCCGCTGCGCCGCATCCGGGTGGTCTGCGACCACGACGACCTGGGCTTCGATCTCACCTGGACCGGCGCCTTCCCCGCCGTGCAGGAACAACCGCACCTGATTCTGGCCGGCAACCGGCCGATCATCGACGCGTCCCGGTTCGCGCAGGTCGGCTCGTGGTCGGGCACGCTGCACGTGGACGGCGACGACATCGCCGTCGACCCGGCGGTGTGGACCGGAACCAGGGACCGCTCGTGGGGCATCCGCCCGGTCGGCGAGACCGAGCCGCCCGGCCGCGCGGCCGCCGAGCCCTCGGGTGGGTTCTGGTGGCTGTACGTGCCGCTGCGTTTCGAGGATTTCGCCGTGGTGGTGATCGTGCAGGAAGAGCCGGACGGCAGGCGCACACTCAACGACGCGACCCGGGTCTGGCCGGACGGGCGCACCGAGCAACTCGGCTGGCCGCGCATCGCGCTCGAGTACCGTTCCGGCACAAGACTTCCCGTCGCGGCCCGGCTGGAGTTGAGCACGCCGGACGGCAAGCCGCTGGAGATCGAGATCACGCCGGGCACCGGCATCCCGCTGCACGTCGGCTGCGGCTACGGCGGCGATCCCGACTGGCAGCACGGTCAGTGGAAGGGCCGGGACTGGTCCTTCGCCAGCCGCTACGACCTGACCGACCCGGCCATCGTCGCCCGCACCCCCTACGGCGTGATCGACCACGTCGCCCACGCCCGCTGCGGCGACGCCGAGGGCTGGGGCCTGTTCGAGCACGCCAGCATCGGCCGCCACGACCCCACCGGCTTCGCCGACTGGGGATCGCTGGCACCGTAGCCGCCGCACCGGTCACGCACCGAACCGAACTTGCCACGGCCCATCACGTGGCTGGAGCGACATGCAACGGCCGAAGCGTGCGTCTCGCCATGGCTCATCGACAGTGCCGCGGCGGATCAGCGCTCAGCGCGCGCCGGCCGCAGCGATTACAACCCCGTTGATCGTCGTCCTCGAGACCAACAACAGACCATCTCCAGCCAACACAGCGGATGCTTCGGCGACGCTCGCGGCACCGGACAAACCAAAACTCAGCGCGCGGCAGCCGCAGCGATCACAACCCCATTGATCGTCGTCTTCGAGACCAGCAGCGGACCATCTCCGGCGAGCAGGGCGGATGCTTCGGCGACGCTCGCGGTGCCGAGCGCGCCCGCGGTGCGTGCGGACGGGTTCGGCACTCGCATGTCGGCGAGTTGCAGAGCGGTGTAGGTGCGAACCGGCACTCCCAAGTCCGCGGCAACGGCTTGCAAGCCGGGTTCGATGGCGCGCCGGTCGATGGTCGCCAAGCAGGCGATGACGTCGTCCTCGCCCAGCGCTTCTCGCAATGCCGCACGGATTCTGGCCTCGTCGGTGCCCGGGCGCATGCCGACGCCGACGGCTAGGTCAGGTCGTGACACGAGCTCGGGCGTAAACCGCTGCCGCCGCGACGAAACGACGTATCGCGTCCGGGTTTCCTGCGGGATGGGTGTGCAGATACGACGCGTGCACATTGCCGACGAGCACGCCCTCACGGATCCGTTCGCCCTCGCTGCCGTGCCACCCCCAGGCGGGCGTCGCCGAGGGGGGCGATAGCAGACGGGTTCGATGGAACTCGTGCCCGCGGACCCGTTCCCCCGCCCGCCACAGCGGCGAGTCGCCTAGGGCGACGGCATCTCGGTAGCCGAGCGTCAGTCGCGGGCCGAACTCGGCGTCGGCGTCGATCACCCCCGCCATCGAATTGCCGTCGAGTGAGCGCGCCAGGTACAGCAGCCCGGCACATTCCGCGTGCACCGGCATCCCGCGCCGCGCGGCCTCGGCCACCGCCCGCAACAGCGGGACGTTCGCCGCCAGCTCAGCCGCATGTTCCTCGGGGAAGCCGCCAGGCAACACCAAACCCGCGGTCGCAGAGGGCAATCCCTGATGCAGCGGATCGAATACGGCCACCCGCGCCCCCGCCGCCGCCAGCAACTCCCGATGCTCGGCATACCCGAATGTGAATGCCGCCCCGCCCGCGACGGCGATCAGCGGTCCCTCCTGATCGACGATGCCACCGGCTGCATCGGGAGCGCTCCCACGATCGAGTGACTTCTCGGCATCTCCCCGCGCGCCACCACCGCGCACCGCCTCGGTATGCCCCCGCACACCACCAAGTGCCGCCTCGCCATCTCCCCGCGCACCACCACTCCTCAGCGCCGCCCCGGCATCTCCCGGCGCACCACCACCAAGTGCCGCCTCGCCATGCCCCCACGCACCACCACCATCGAGCGCCGCCTCGGCATGCCCCCGCGCATCACGACGACTGCGCGTTGCCCGGGCGTATGCCCGCGAGTCAGCACCGCTCATGGTCGCATCAGCGGATGCCAGGGCATCGCCGCCGAGATCGCGCACGGCGGCGGCGGGGTCCCAGGACGGCCCGGTGACCGACGAGCGGGCCAGCGCCGCGATCGCGTGCAGGTCCACATGGGCGGCCACGAGATCCGTCATCGCCGCCACGGCCGCCGTGGCGGCGGGGCCGTGTTCCACGGCGGGAATCAGGCCGAGATGCCGGGAGGGAACTTCCAATTCGGCCATCCGCGGCAGCGATCCGAGCACCGGCAACCCGACCCGGTCGCAGGCCGCCCGCAATACCTGGTCGTGCCGTTCGCTGCCGACCCGGTTCAGGACCACCCCGCCGAGCCGGACACCGCTGTCGAACGTAGCGAACCCGTGCAGCAGGGCCGCGAGGCTCTGACTATGCCCGCGAGCGTCCACCACCAGCACCACCGGCGCGCCGAGCAGACCCGCGACCTGGGCCGTCGACCCCTCCGCCACCGGGCCGGAATGCCGCTCGTCGATCCGCCCGTCGAACAGGCCCATCACGCCCTCGACAACCGCCAGGTCGCACCCCTGCGCACCATGCCGGAACAGCGGCACAACACGTTCCGCCCCCACCAGCACCGGGTCCAGATTTCTCCCTGGCCGCCCCGCCGCCAGCCCGTGATATCCCGGATCGATGTAATCGGGCCCCACCTTGAACGGCGCGACCCGATGCCCCGCCCGCCGCAACGCCCCTACCAAACCGGTAGCGACCGTGGTCTTCCCACTCCCCGACGCCGGAGCCGCCACCACCACCGCCCTCATCCCGTCCCCCGCTCGCCGAGTGGCACACCACGGTGTGGGCATCTCGCAATACGCCGCAGGGATGTGCCACTCGCGATCGAGAACCGGATTACCATTCGATGCCTCGTTGACCTTTGCGGCCCGCGTCCATGGGGTGTTTGAGTTTGGTCATTTCGGTGACGAGGTCGGCGGCTTCGATGAGGGCGGCGGGGGCGTCACGGCCGGTGATGACGACATGTTGGTTGCCGGGACGGTTGACCAGGGTTTCGACCACTTCGGCCAGGTCCACCCAACCCCATTTCAAGGGGTAGGTGAATTCGTCGAGGACATAGAAGCGGTGCTGCTCGGCCTTCAGGCGCCGGGCGATCTCCCGCCAGCCGGCCAGCGCGGCCGCGGCGTGGTCTTCCTCGGTGCTCTGCTTGCGGGTCCAAGACCAGCCTTCGCCCATCTTGTGCCACTCGACCGGCCCGCCCGCACCGCTCTGCTCGTGCAGCGCGCCGAGGGCGCGGAAAGCCGCCTCCTCACCCACTTTCCATTTGGCGCTCTTCACGAATTGGAACACCGCCACGTCGAAGCCCTGATTCCAGGCCCGCAGCGCCATCCCGAACGCGGCCGTCGACTTACCCTTGCCCGGCCCGGTATGCACCGCGAGCACCGGCTGATTGCGCCGTTGCCGCGTGGTCAGCCCGTCGTCGGGAACTGTCTCCGGAACACCCTTGGGCATCGACATCTCCTTGCTGTTGTCGGCTCACTCCGAAACCGGTTCCGGGCCTTCGTGCCGCCCCGCCGCCCGCCGGCGCGGTTGGATCCGCATTCCGCGTCGAAAGGCTCCATCGCCGACCAGTCGGCCGGGCACCACGACCACCGGGTGACGTCAGCACCCCCGCAGCGGCCGAATGCCTTGCGTGCGAGGGCGTTGTCCCGCTGCTCAAGCGGCCCGCACCGGGGCACCGCGCACGCTCCCCGAACTCGCGCGGACGACGCCGGCCACCGACTCTCCGGTCAGCTCGGCCAGTCTCAGGTATCCGCCGCGCAGTTCGCGGGCCAGATCCGCGGCGAGGCCGAGGCGGATCATGCCGCGTTCGCAATCGACCACGATGGACGTGACCGCGTCCTTCGCGAGCAGGGACGCGGCGGCGCGGGCGCGCGGAACCGGATCGGCGCCGCCGGTCGCGCGGCCGTCGGTCAGCAGCACCAGCATCGGCCTGCGGCGCGGGTCGCGCACGCGCTCGCGCCGCACCACCTCCCGCGCCTTCAGCAGTCCGGCCGCGAGCGGAGTCTTCCCGCCGGTGCGCATCCCGGACAACCGCCGCACGGCGATGTCGACCGACGAGGTCGGCGGCAACACGAGTTCGGCGTCCGCGCCGCGCACGGTGACGACGGCGACCTTGTCGCGGCGCTGGTAGGCGTCCCGCAGCAGCGTGACCACCGCCCCGGTGACGGCCGACAGCCGGTCCCGTGCGGCCATGGAGCCGGACGCGTCGACCACGAAGACGATCAGATTGCCTTCTCGCCCCTCGCGATACGCGCCGCGGAGGTCGTCGGCGGCCAGCCGCAACGGCCCCCTGTCACGTCCGCGGGACCGTTGATGGGGGGCGGCGGCGAACACGGTACCGAGCAGATGCAGCCCCGACGCGGGCTCGATGCTCGAGCGTACGACCCGCCCGTGCCGCGACTCGGCGCGCGACCGCCTCCCCGGCGCGCCCTCGCCGACGCCGGGCACCTCCCAGCGTGGCGGCCGACCCGCCGCGGAAACCGGTGCGCCACTGTGCCCTTCGCCCGATCCGCCGCCCGGCCCGTCCGGTGGCGAAGGGTCCTCGGGCCCGCCATCGGGGTTCTCGCCCGATCCGCCCGGTCGCGAAGGGTCCTCGGACCCGCCATCGGGGTTCTCGCCGGAAACGCCGTCCGGTTCCGCGTCGGGCGGCCCCAATTCATCGGTCTGTGCAGATGATTGCTCCTCGCGCCGCGCCTCGTCCGCCGCGTCGCGCATGGCGTCGTCGAGCTGCTGTTCGCTGATGCCGGGCTCGTCGAACGGATCACGCCTGCGCCGGTGCGGCAGCGCCAGTTCCGCGGCGACGCGCACGTCGTTCTCGGTCACCGCGTCGCCACCGCGCCAAGCGGCATGCGCGGTCGCGGCACGCGCGACGACCAGATCGGCGCGCATCCCGTCGACGTCGAACGCGGCGCACAGCGCGGCGATCCGGCGCAACTCCACGTCATCGAGCTCCACCAGGCCGATCCGTTCCCGGGCGGCGAGGATCCGCTCGGCCACCGCGCGGTCGGCCTCGGCGTACCGCGCCGCGAACCCGGCCGGATCGGCCTCGTAGTCCAGCCTGCGGCGCACCACCGCCATCCGCACGTCCACATCTCGGGAAGCTGCCACGTCCACGGTCAGCCCGAACCGGTCCAGCAGCTGCGGGCGCAGCTCGCCTTCTTCCGGGTTCATCGTCCCGACCAGCACGAAACGCGCGGGATGCGAATGCGAGACGCCGTCGCGTTCGATGTGCACCCGGCCCATCGCCGCCGCGTCGAGCAAAACGTCCACCAGATGGTCGTGCAGCAGGTTGACCTCGTCCACGTAGAGCACACCGTGGTGTGCCGCGGCCAGCAGGCCGGGACGGAACGCCTGCTCCCCGTCGCGAAGAACCCGCTCCAGGTCAAGGGAACCGACCACGCGGTCCTCGGTCGCGCCCACCGGCAGCTCCACCAGCCGGGCGGGCCGCGCCCCGGTCTCGTCCACCACCGGCGGCAACAACTGGGCCAGCGCGCGCACCACGGTCGACTTGGCGGTGCCCTTCTCGCCGCGAACCAGCACGCCGCCGATGCCGGGATGCACCGCGCACAGGATCAGCGCCAGTTGCAGCCGCTCCTGTCCGACGACGGCCGAGAAGGGAAACCCGGCCTCACCGTCCGAACCCGGACGCGTTCGGGCGTGCTGGTCGGACATAGGCGCGGTTTCGGCATGGGACACGGACACGCTCCAAACTCTAAAGCGCGCCCCGAGGGACGCCGAGCAGTGCCCTCCCTACGCCCCGCAACCGACCGCATCGCCCGGGAGCCGCCGGCTGTACCACTCACCCAACCTCAGGGAGCGAGTCTTACGAGCGACCGTTCGCGGCCTGGCTCACGTCGGAGCGGGCGAAGCGCATGTGACGCAGTCGCGAGTCTCGCCCGCTCGGACGCGAGCCATAGAGAGGCCGCGCACAACCAGCGCCGCAGGCGCTGGAAATCAGATACAGCGGTGCTTACTCCCCACCCCTGCGCATCGGCACGTGCGCGATGCCGTCTTCGTCGAATTCCTCGCCGTCGACCTTGAAACCGTGCTTGGTGTACAGGTCGACCAGGTAGCTCTGCGCGAACAACCGCACCGTCGCCGAACCGACCTCGGCCAGCGCCGCCTGCAGCAGCCGCGTGGTGTAGCCGTGCCCGCGCGCGGGCGCCGCCGTGCAGAGCCTGCCGATGCGGAAGCTCTTCACCCCGTCCTGGTGCTCCTCGCACAGGCGCAGCGTCGCGATCACCTCGCCCTCGTCATCGAGCCAGAAGTGCCTGGTCTCGGGCAGCAGGTCCTTCCCGTCCAATTCCGGGTAAGCGCATTTCTGTTCGACGACGAAGACTTCGACGCGAAGTTTCAACAGCTGGTAGAGCGTGGCGGTGTCGAGATCCTGCGCCCATGACCGTTTTAGAGCAACCGTTGACATCATCGCGCCTTGCTATCACAACCTAGGCGTTCGCCGCGACCCCCGTGTGCCTCGGCGTGTTGTCGCCACCGTCGACGAGGTTCAGCGCCTTGGATGTCCAATCCCACACTTCGTGGAACAGCGCCGGGTTGTCCGAGAGCTTCACGCCCAGGGAGGGCACCATTTCCTTCAGCTTCGGCGTCCACTCGGCGTACTCCCGCGGGAAGCAGCGCTGCAAGACGTCGAGCATGGCGGTGACGCAGGTCGAGGCGCCCGGCGATGCGCCGAGCAGACCGGCGATGGAGCCGTCCTTCGCGGCGATCACGGCGGTGCCGAACTCGAGCACGCCGCCGACGCCCTTGCGCCGGATCACCTGCACGCGCTGGCCCGCGGTGATCAGCTCCCAGTCCCTGGCCTCGGCCCGCGGGATGAACTCCGACAGTGTGACCACCTTGCCCGCCTCGGACTTCAGCAGCTCGCTGACCAGGTACTTGGTCAGCCCCAGCTCGGTGACGCCGACGCCGAGCAGGGAGAAGATGTTGTTCGGCCGCACCGACTTGAACAGGTCGGTGTTCTTGCCGTCCTTGAGGAACTTCGGCGTCCAGCCCGCGTATGGGCCGAACAGCAGGCCCGGCCTGCCCTTGATCACGCGAGTGTCCAAGTGCGGCACCGACATCGGCGGCGCGCCGACCGCGGCCTTGCCGTAGACCTTGGCCTCGTGCTGCTGGATCAGCGCCGGATTGACGCAGCGGAAGAACTGGCCGCTGACCGGGAATCCGCCGAATCCCTTGGCTTCTTTGATATTCGCCTTCTGCAGCAGTGGCAGCGCGCCGCCGCCCGCGCCGACGAATACGAATTTGCTGATCAGCGTGCGGGTTTCGCGGGTGCGGACGTTGCGGACGGTGACCAGCCAGGATCCGTCGGACCGCTTGGACAGGTCGCGCACCTCGTGGCCGAAGGCCAGGTCGGCGCCGGTGGCGCCGAGGTAGGCGAGCAACTCCTGGGTGAGCGCGCCGAAGTCGATGTCCGTGCCGCCGTCGGTCCAGTTCAGCGCCACCGGCTCGGAGAAGTCCCGGCCGCGCGTCATCAGCGGCAGGCGCCGGGCGAACTCGTCGGGGCTGTCGATGTACTCCATGCCCTCGAACAGCGGGTGCGGCGCCAGCGCCTCGTACCGCTTGCGCAGGTACGCCACGTTGTCGGCGCCGTGCACGAAGCTGACGTGCGGAACCGGGTTGATGAAGCCGGAGGGGTCGCCGAGGATGCCGTTCTCCACGCCGTAGGACCAGAACTGGCGGGAGACCTGGAAGCGCTCGTTGATGTCGACGGCCTTGGTGATGTCCACCGAACCGTCGGGGTTCTGCGGGCTGTAGTTCAGCTCACACAGAGCGGAATGTCCGGTGCCCGCGTTGTTCCACGGGTCGCTGCTCTCCGCCGCGGCGGCGTCGAGCCGCTCGAACAGGGAGATCGACCAGTCCGGCTGCAGCTGCCGCAGCAGCGCGCCGAGGGTGGCGCTCATGATGCCGGCACCGATGAGTACTACATCGGTCTTTTCAGTGAGGGCAGCGTTCGGCACGGGTAGATCGACTTCCTTGTCCTTCTGCGCGGGCCCACCGGGTGGGTGGACCTGCCTGGGCACGGTGTGTGGTTGTCCTCGGGTCCGGCTCCGCCGTTCCCGAACTGCATGGCGGGAGTTAGGTTACCCGCCGTTCACCTAGGCCCAATTGTGCACCTCACCACCCTCTCGGCACGCGACCAGCCTGCCGAATGTGCGGAATGCGACAGAGATCGTCGTCACTTCCCCCGCAGTGCGGTCGCAACGGTCTGTCGGCGCGCGGCGCCGTCCAATACATTGGTCGCGTGACGAACGAACAGTCGCTTGCCGAGCCGGTCAGCACCTCTCCGGATGGCGGAGGCTGGCGCCCCGACGTCCTGGGCGGGAACTACCAGCAGCGCACGCTCCCGCTGGGCCCCGATCCCGACGGCGAAGGCGACGTGGTCGCCACGCTGGTGCGCTACGTGCCCTCCGGTGCCGTCGAGCAGACCGCGGGCGCGGTGCTCTACGTCCACGGATTCACCGATTACTTCTTCCAGGAGCACCTCGCCGAGCACTTCGCCCAGCGAGGGTTCCAGTTCTACGCGCTCGATCTGCGCAAGTGCGGCCGCTCACTGCGGGACGGGCACACGCCGCACTATGTGACGGATCTCGCTTTCTACGACCGGGAACTGGACGAGTCGTTGCGGATCGTGCGGGCCGAGACCGGTGCGCCGGTGGTCATCAACGCGCACTCCACCGGGGGGTTGGTCGCGTCGCTGTGGCTGGACCGGCTCAACCGCACCCGGGGAACGGCCGCCGCGGGAATCACCGGAGTGGTGCTCAACAGCCCGTGGTTCGACCTGCAAGGGCCGGCGTACTACCGGACCATCGGAACGCGGTTCGTCAAGGCCGTGGGGCGGTTCCGGAAGATGGTCGAGTTGCCCGGGGGCAAGGTCAGCACCTACGGCGACAGCCTGCACCGATCGGTGTCCGGCGAGTGGGACTACAACCTGGACTGGAAGCCGCTGGAGGGCTTTCCGGTCCGGCTCGGCTGGTTGCGCGCCATCCGTAACGGCCACGCGCGGCTGCACGAGGGCCTCGATATCGGCGTGCCGTCGCTGATCCTGCGCTCCCGGATAACCAAGTTCGCCCGGCGGTACGGTCCCGCCGTGGACGTGGCCGACGCGGTGCTCGACGTCAAGCAGATCCAGCGCTGGTCGGGCTGCCTGGGCGACCGCACCAATATGGTGCCGATCGACGGCGCCAAGCACGACGTCTTCCTGTCCGGCCCTCCGGCGCTGGCTCAGGCGTTCACCGAGTTGGACAGCTGGCTGGACTGGCTGGCGGGCTACCAGGCCGCTCGTGAGCAGTCACCAGAGGCTGGTGCGTAGCACGATCTCGGTGGCCAGCTCGTGGTCGGCTTCGGTCGCCACGTTGGTCACGTCGATCTCGATCACCCGGAACTCGCCGTAGACGAGCCGCCCGGACGCGTCGGCCACCGAGCGCGGCAGGCCCTTGGTGACCAGCAGCGTGGTCGGAACCTCCACCGGACCCGTGGTCTCGTCCAGGACCGTGCCGTCGGGGCCGGCAGCGGCCGGATGGCCGCGGTCGGCGACCACGAGGCTCTGGAACCGGCCGAAGCCGCGTGCGCACGCCTGCCAGGCCAGCACGGCGCCCGCACCGCGTCCGGCGACGTTCACCCACGGCAGCCCGAGTTCGTCCAGGATCGCGGTCACACCGGCCGCGTTCAGGCCCTCGATCGACTCCACCGCGAAGGTGCGCAGGTCCGAGGTGTGCAGGCGGGCGCAGACCTGGTCGTAGACGTCCGCCGGATCACCCGCGTCGGGCAGCAGCAGCACGCTGTGCCGGGACTGCGGCCCGTCGATCCGCACGGTCCACGCCCGGTCACCTACCGTGATCCGCCGAGATTCCATGCCGAATCACGCTACACGGATGACCGCGCGGCGGGCGCGTGTTGGGGGCCGCACTCAGGCGAGCAGCCGCATTCCGGCCCGCTCACCTGCATTGTGATCGAAGGTGACGGTCAGCTCACATCCCGCTTCCTGACCGAGCTGCTGGATCAGCGCGTCGGCGAAGTCCGCGCCGTCGGCGGCCCGGCGCAGCGCCTGCCGCACGGTGTCGGCGCGCTCGACCACGATCTCGCTGGAGTCGAGCAGGCCGAGCAGCACATCGGTGACGGCTTCGGGGTCCTGTTTGTAGCCGCGGCGCAGGACCCAGTGGATCTCGGCGAGCACGATCATCGTGACGTAGCCGGGCCTGCTCTCACTGAGCCCGTCGATCACCTGGTTGGCCCGCGCGGACTGTTCCGGGTCGTCCTGGGTGAGGTAGCGGATGAGCACGTTCGCGTCCAGACCGATCATCACCGCTTGCCCTCCACCACGTTGCCCGCGATCGCCTCGTTCATCTCGGCAAGGCCGATCGGCGAGCCGGACCAGCCGACGATGCCCTTCAGCGACTTGATCGTGCGCGTCTCCGGCACCAGCTCGTAGGTGCCGGTCGGCGTGGGCACGAAGGCGACCCGCACACCGGCGCGCAGCCCCATCGCGACGCGCACGTCGATCGGGATGGTGATCTGTCCTTTGCTGGTCACGGTCGCCGACACGATGCTTCCCCCTCGGCTGTTGGGCTTCTTGTCCGTCGCCATATTCCTCACCCGACCGTGATCGTTCGCTGCGATCGGCCCCGCCTTACCTGGGGCCGGATTCCTTACGGCAAGGTAAGGCGCGGGATGCGCGGCGTCAACCGATACGGTCACCAGCGAGAACAGCGCCGGTGGACAAGATCGGCAGATCGGCGGTCGCACCCTCGATGAGGAGACGCTCGATCGCCGCGACATCGAGATGGTCTTCGACCAACCCGGCTATCAGATCGATCTGCGCGGCCCGCACGGCGGCCACCGAAACGTCTTCGGCCACAACGAAACCCGTTCGCCCGGCGGCCGCGGCCACCGTGCGCAGCCAGCTGCGCCGCAATTCGTCCGACTCCAGCAACCCGTGCAGATGGGTGCCCCACACCGCCCCGCGCACGCTGCCCTCCGGCTCGCAGTCGACCGTGAGCCAGGGCGAGTCGCCCCGGTGTGTCACGCGGCCGTGGTGGATCTCGTATCCGCCCACTGGGATTCCCGCCGCATGTCCTGCACTGCGGCGCAAGACCTTCGGCTCGGCGAATTCGATGGTGAGGTCGAGCAGCCCCAGTCCGTCCACCTCGCCCTCGCCGGACTCCACCCGGTCCAGGATGCGGGTACCGAGCATCTGGTACCCGCCGCAGATCCCCAGGATCGGACCGCCCGCGGCGGCGCGTGCGCGCAGCGCATCGGCGATACCGGTGCGCCGCAACCACCCCAGGTCCGACACGGTCGCCTTGCTGCCCGGCACGATCACCAGATCCGCGCCCGCGAGCCGGGAAGGCTCGCTCACCCAGCGCACCGCGACGCCCGGTTCGCAGGCAAGCGCCTCGATGTCGGTGGAGTTGGAGATGCGCGGCAGCCGGATCGCGGCGACGGTCAGCCATTCGGTGCCCATCGGCGGGCGCGGGCGGCCCACCGGCGCGTCGGCGAGGGTGCCGAGCGAGTCCTCGGCGTCGATCCAGAGGCCCTCGGCGTACGGGAGCACTCCGAGGGTCGGGCGACCGGTGAGCTCGGTGAGCCGGTCCAAACCGGGCCGCAGCAGCTGCTGGGCACCGCGGAACTTGTTGACGACGAAGCCCGAGATCAACTTCTGGTCTTCGGGCTCGAGGATCGCCAGGGTGCCGAACAGGTGGGCCAGCACGCCGCCGCGGTCGATGTCGCCGACCAGCAGCACCGGCAGCCGTGCCGCCCGCGCGAGGCCCATGTTCGCCAGATCCGTCGCGCGCAGGTTGATTTCGGCGGGCGATCCGGCGCCCTCGCAGATCACCACATCGAATTCGGCGCGCAGCGCGGCGAGTTCGGCGGCCACGACGGCGCGCAGCTCCCGGCGGTGGCGGAAGTAGTCCTCCGCCCCGACCGTGCCGACAGCCGTACCCCGCACCACGAGCTGCGAACGCCGGTCGCTGCCGGGCTTGAGCAGGACCGGATTGAAGCGGACGCTCGGTTCGAGCCCGCATGCTTGCGCCTGCAACGCCTGCGCCCGGCCGATCTCCCCGCCGTCGAGCGTGACGACGGAGTTGTTGGACATGTTCTGCGCCTTGAACGGCGCGACACGTACACCGCGCCGGGCCAGCATCCGGCAGATCCCGGCCACCACGACGCTCTTACCCGCGTCGGAGGTCGTACCCGCGACCAGCAGCGCGCCCTTCATCGCACCACACCCGGGACGCTCGCCGACCGGGTAACCCAAGTATCCGAATGGTGAAGTGGACCAGCCGAACTCGCGAACGACCACCCGAGACGGACCCAGACCGTACCTCGGGTCACGGCAGGGTCAGGATCTCGGCCCCCGACTCGGTCACGACCAGGGTGTGCTCGAACTGCGCGGTCCACTTGCGGTCCTTGGTGACGACGGTCCAGCCGTCGTCCCAGATCTCGTAATCGATGCCGCCGAGGTTGATCATCGGCTCGATGGTGAACGTCATGCCCGGTTCGATGACGGTCTCCACCGCGGGCTGGTCGTAGTGCAGCACGACCAAGCCGCTGTGGAACGTGGGTCCGACGCCGTGGCCGGTGAAGTCGCGCACCACGCCGTAGCCGAAACGGTTGGCGTAGGCCTCGATGACCCGCCCGATCACGTTGAGCGCGCGGCCCGGCCGCACCGCCTTGACGGCCCGCATGGTGGCCTCCTCGGTGCGCTCGACGAGCAGGCGCACCTCCTCGGCGACGTCACCGGCGAGGAAGGTCTTGTTGGTGTCGCCGTGTACGCCGTGGATATAGGCCGTGACATCGATGTTGACGATGTCGCCGTCCTCGATCACGGTGGAGTCCGGGATGCCGTGGCAGATCACCTCGTTCAGCGAGGTGCAGCAGGATTTCGGAAATCCCTTGTAGCCCAGGGTCGACGGATACGCGCCGTGGTCGCACAGGTACTCGTGCGCGATGCGGTCCAGTTCGTCGGTGGTGACGCCCGGCGCGACCGCCTTGCCCGCCTCCTCCAGGGCCTGCGCGGCGATCTTGCCCGCGATCCGCATCTTCTCGATCGTCTCCGCCGTCTGCACCCAGGGCTCGCGCCCCTCGTTGGCGGTCTTCTTCCACGCGTACTCCGGGCGCTCGATCGCGCGCGGGACTTCACGGGTGGGCGACAGCGTGCCGGGAACGAGCGGCTTGCGGGTGCGGACAGACATAGCGAACAGCGTAATCGGCCGGTCGGGCCGACGCCGAAGGCCAGCCGGAATAGTCTCGGACCACGGTCCGTTTAGATTGTTGGTTGACATCGAAACAACTCGGAAAGAGGCTCGAACCGTGGAACTGGGACTCACGACGTTCGCCGAGCTCTACCCCGTCGGGGACCGGCCCGCACCGACGGCGGCCCAGCGGCTGCGTGAAGTGGTCGAGGAGGCCGTCGCCGCCGAGCGCGCCGGACTCGACGTGTACGGCGTCGGCGAGCACCACCGCAAGGACTTCGCCGCCTCATCCCCCGCCGTCGTGCTCGCGGCGATCGCGGCCCGCACCGAGCGGATCCGGCTCACCAGCGCGGTCAGCGTGTTGAGCTCGGACGATCCGGTCCGGGTCTACCAGGACTTCGCCACGCTGGACGGCCTGTCCGAGGGCCGCGCGGAGCTGATGGCCGGGCGCGGCTCGTTCACCGAATCGTTCCCGCTGTTCGGCTACGACCTGGCCGACTACGACGAACTGTTCGACGAGAAGCTGGCGCTGCTGCTGCGCATTCGCCAGAACGAGCCGGTCACCTGGAGCGGCAAGTTCCGTCCGCCGCTGCGCGACACCGTCGTCTACCCGCGCACCGACCATCGGCCGCTGCCGGTCTGGATCGCGGTGGGCGGCAGCCCGGAGTCGGTGATCCGTGCCGGACTGCTCGGGCTTCCGCTGGCCATCGCGATCATCGGCGGACAGCCCGCCCGGTTCAAGCCGCTGATCGAGCTCTACCACCGGGCTCTGGAACAGGGCGGCCACCCGAGACAGGCGGTCGCGGTGCACGCGCACGGCTATGTCGCGGACACCGACGAACAAGCCGTCGCCGACTTCTACGAGCCGTACGCGCTGGCGATGAGCACCATCGGGCGCGAGCGGGGATGGGGTCCCATGACCCGCGCCCAGTTCGACGCATTGCGCGCACCCGCAGGCTCGCTGTTCGTCGGTACGCCCGACTACGTCGCCGACAAGGTCGCCGCGGTCGGCGAAACACTCGGACTGGACCGCTTCATGCTGCACACCAGCGTGGGCACACTGCCGCACGAAAAGGTTTTGCACACCATCGAACTGCTCGGCGCGAAGGTCGCCCCGCACCTTGCTGCCATCGTGGAGTGATTGCCGCGCAACGGGAGTGGCGGGCGTGCCGCGCCAGTCGACCGCGCGGCACGCCGGGCACGGCGCCCCGTTGCGCCCGCCGTCACAGCGCCGGTGATCTGATCACTGCTCGGGCAGGCGTCGGCGACCACCGGCCACGTCGGTTACCAGATCAGTGTATCCGTCGACGAGTTCGGCCAGCTGGTACCAGTGTTTATGGGTGTTGTCGCTGCGCGCGCCTTCGCTATCGATGACCTGATTCGCGTCCACCCAGCTACGCGCCATCCGGTCCACCACCGCGCCGAGGCTTTCGGTGTGCAGTGAGGCCCCGTTGCGGTGCTGCGGCATCTCCTGTGCCACCCAGTCGTTGATGTCGTCGACGAGTTCTCTGCGCCGGCAGTCGATTTCGGCGATGAGGGCGATGTCCTTCAGCTCGGCGCGACGCTGATGTAGCTCGGCGAGCGCGTGTGCGGACCGTAGCAGTTCCCGATCTTGGAAACGGCGTCCTTGGAAGGCACACAGTAGTTGCGGCGCGGTCGGCAATGCGCCGACCGTCGGCGCGCTCACCGCCCTACTCCGAGTTCACCCGACACGAACGCTCTTTGTACCAACATAATTGGCTCTCGATTCGGTTATCCCGGTCATCGGATCGGTTGTCACAACAAGGATAGCGGGATAGTGCACGTACAGATGCACGAACGCAAGATTGCGTCCGCCTTTCTGCGGTAAAGGCCTCCTGACGACGCTCGATGCCAGAAGCCGTCGAGCACAATCGATTTCGGCGTCCTTCGGGGCGACCCTCAAAGCTCGGTCAGCGCGGCCAGCAACGTCAGCGCGGGCAGCGTGCCCTGCATGACGGCACCCCTGGCGAACCGGCGGTCGTGCGCGACCAGAACGACCGCGGCCGCCAGCATCGACCCGCATCCCGTCGACACCAGCGCCCAGCCCGCCTCCGGGACCGGCCGCAGCAGCGCCACCCCCACCAGCGTCGTCACCGCGAGGAACAGGTTGTAGAAGCCTTGATTGAACGCCCACGGCCGCGCCGCGGGCATCTCGCCTTCGGACATCTGAAAGATCCCCTTGTACACCTTGGGATCGGTGAACCGCACGGACTCCAGGACGAAGATGCCGACGTGTAGCAGGGCGGCCGCGACCGCCAGTGCCTGGACAACCCAGAGCATGTGACCTCCTCACGCAGTGAACCGGCCGGAGGACATCGGCGGCGATCGCGGATCATGCGGCGAGCCGACGCGGACGGCCTGGGCGACTCCGGTATGCCGACGCGCATCCTATGGCCCGGCCCGCGTCGCCCTCCGGAACGCACCGCCGACACGCCGCGGCTCACGCCGCCTCTTACAGCCCGAATACCCGACGCGCGTTGCCGTCGAGATACAGCTCGCGTGTCTCGTCGTCGAGGCCTAGAGCATCGAGCCCGTCGAGCGCGTGTTGCGGAAAGATCATCGGGTAGTTCGTACCGAACAACACCTTTCGGCGGCCGCTGCCCGACTTCAGGTATGAGACCAGCTCCGCCGGAAGACGTTTCGTCGTGTACGCCGACGTGTCGATGACGACGTTCTCGTGCTTGCGCGCGACGGCGATCATTTCCTCCGTCCACGGATAGCCGATATGTCCGCACACGATCGTCAGTTCCGGGAAGTCGAGCGCGACCTGATCGATATACGGGATGGGACGGCCGGTCTCCGACGGCCGCAGCGGACCGGTGTGCCCCACCTGCGTACAGAACGGGAGCCCCAGGTCGACACAGGCCGCGAACAGCGGATAGAAGCGCCGGTCGGTCGGCGGAAGCTCCCACAACCACGGCAGCACCCGCAAACCCTTGAATCCTTGTCCGGCGCGGCGGCGCAGTTCCCGCACCGCCTCCATCGGCCTGCGCAGATCCACCGACGCGAGCGGAAACAGGCGCTCCGGCGCCTCGGCGGCCCATGCCGCGACCTCGTCGTTGGAGATGAGAACGCCGTCCGGCGCGTGCCAGGCCGAGATCAGCGCCTGGTCGACTCCCGCGGCGTCCATCGCGTCCAAGGTGACCGTCAGCGGGATGTCGCCGGTCGGGATCGTGTCACCGGTCCAGCGCCGGAGTGAGGCGAACATGTCGTGGGCGAGGAATCTCTGAGTGGGGTGTTGCGCCCAGACGTCGATGGTCATGTGCGTGATCCTGTTCGTCGCATCGGGATGGATCCCCTCCCGGCTGTACCGGTCGCAATAACCGAACCGGACGGTTCGCCAGGCATAAACTGGGTATCTATCGCAGGACCGTAGACACCCGAGGCAGAGCAGGGCAATGGCTGGTTCGGACCCGTTCGCCACACAACGCGATCGGCCTTCAGGTATCGAGCAGGAACTGGAGGGCGCGGGTCTCGACGACCCCCAGGTGATCGGCAAGGGCGGGTTCGGCGTGGTCTACCGCTGCCGGCAGCGCGCGCTGAATCGCAGCGTGGCGGTCAAGGTCCTCACCGGGCGGCCGGATCTGGAGCCGGAGAATGTCGAGCGATTCCTCCGTGAGCAGCAGGCGATGGGCGCGCTGTCGGGGCATCCCAACATCGTGCCGATCCTGCACGTAGGGACCACCGACAGCGGACGACCGTATCTGGTTATGCCGTATCACTCGCAGGGTTCCTTGGCCAACCGCATCCGCCGGGAGAATTTCCTGCCGTGGCAGGAGGCCATCGGGATCATCATCAAGCTGTCCGGGGCTCTGGAGACCGCGCATCGCGCGGGGATCCTGCATCGCGACATCAAACCGGACAACGTCCTGCTCACCGACTACGGCGAGCCGCAGCTCACCGACTTCGGGATCGCCCGTGTCGAAGGGGGATTCGAGACCGCGGCCGGAGTGGTGACCGGTTCCCCGGCGTTCACCGCGCCCGAGGTCCTGCGCTCGGGTGTTCCGTCGGTGGCCTCCGACGTCTATGGACTCGGCGCGACGCTGTTCGCCATGATCACCGGTCACGCGGCGTACGAACGTCGCTCCGGCGAGCAGATCGTCGCCCAGTTCCTGCGGATCGCCTCCGATCCGCTCCCGGACCTGCGGCCCGACGGCATCCCCGACGACGTGTGCGCCGCCATCGAGTCCAGCATGTCGCACGATCCGGCGAACCGTCCGCGCTCCGCCGCCGCATTCGGCGAATCACTGCGCGAAATCCAGCGCGCCAACGGCCTGCCCATCCAGAGCATGACGCTGCCTACCGTCGACCACGCGATCTCGATCAAGGAAGACCTCAGCACCCGGCCCATGGCGGCCACAGCTCGACACCCATCGGCCCACCCCAAGACACCGCCCACACCGGAGACGAAGTTCCGCCCGGCGATGTCCTCCCGGCCGCTGGTCCGCCGCGACCGGCTGATGGACGCGTTGCAAACCGAGCCGCGACCGCGGCTTGCCGTCATTCATGCTCCCGCCGGATTCGGCAAGAGCACGCTGGCGGCCCAGTGGGCGAAGCGTCTGGCCGAAACCGATGGCGTCAAGGTGGCGTGGTTGAACGCCGACCGGGACGACAACAACGTCGTGTGGTTCCTCACCCACCTGATCGAGGCGTTCAACCGGGTGGTCCCGGAGTTGGCGCCGCAGTTGGCGCGGATACTCGAGGAGGGTGACGACAGCGCCGCTCGCTATGTGCTCACCACGTTGATCAACACCATCCACAAACGCGGCGATCGTTTCGCGCTCGTCATCGACGACTGGGATCGGGTCACCGACCCGGCCGCCGTCGACGCATTGCATTTCCTGGTCGAGCAGGGTTCGCAGCACCTGCAGATCATTCTGACCAGCCGATCGGTGGAGAGTCTGCCGCTCGGCACCATGCGCGTTCGCCATGAGATCGTCGAAATCGATGCCGCGGCATTGCGTTTCGACGCCGATGAAGCGCGCGCGTTCTTCGCCGAGCAGAGCGGTGTCGCGCTGGCCGACAAGGAGAGCGCCGAGCTGCGCGACTGCACCGAAGGGTGGGCGGCCGGATTGCAGCTGGCTTCGCTGTCGCTGCGTGAGCACCCTGACCCGGCGACGCTGATCTCTCACCTGTCGGGGCGTCATCACACCATCGGCGAATACCTGGCCGAGAATGTGCTCGACACCGTCGAGCCGGATCTGCTCGATGTCCTGCTCAAAACCTCGCTGCCCGAACGGATTTGCGGCAGCCTGGCGACCGCGCTGACCGGCCGGCCGCACGGTCAGGCCGTGCTGGAGAACCTCGAACGACGCAATCTGTTCCTGCGCCGGATCGACGAAGGCGGTGAATGGTTCCGCTACCACCATCTGTTCGTGGAGTTCCTCCGGCAGCGACTCGAACGCGACCATCCCGAGCAGGTGCCCGAGCTGCACCGCGCGGCCGCGGCCTGGTTCGCCGAGCACCAAATGCTCAGCGAAGCCATCGATCACGCGCTGGACTGCGGCGACGAGAAGAAGGCCGTCGACTTCGTCGAGGCGAAGGCCCGCGCCATGGTGCAAGACGGCCAGCTCGCGACGTTCCTGGGTTTGGTCGCCAAACTGCCACCGGCGGAAGCGTGCGCACGCCCGCAACTCCAGATCGGCGTCGCATGGACGAATGCCTTGCTGCGTCGGACCACCGACCTGCACGCAGCGTTGCGACTGATCCGGGCGTCACTGGAGAAATCCGCGGAGCCCGCACCCGACATCGCGGTGGAGGCCGACCTCGTCGAGTGCGTGGAGCACGTGTTCGCCGACCGCCCGGAAGGCGTGGACGCGGTGGTCGCCGCGTGCCTGAACCGAGCCGACACGCTGGGGCCGTGGGCGCTGAGCGCGGCCGCGAACCTCGCCGCGTTCTCCGCCAGCTGCCGGTTCGACTACGACCGAGCGCGCGAATGGCACGACTGGGCGGCGCCGTACTACCGGGAGACCCGCAACACGTTCAGTTTGATGTACAGCAACAGCCTGGTCGGCATCGCGGCGCGGGAGCAGCTCGACATCCCCGCTGCCGAACGCAGCTTCCGCACCGCCCTGCACATCGCCAGCACCTCGGCCGGCCCCCAGTCCTACGCCGCCCGGTTGGCCGGCGCTCTGCTCGGCGAATTGCTCTACGAACGCGACCAGCTCGCCGCAGCGGAACGGCTGCTGGACGAGGCGGGGCGGCTGGGCACCGAGGGCGGGCCGGTCGAATTCATGATGGCCGCCTACGCCACGGGGGCGCGGATCAAGGCCCTGCGGGGCGACCTCGCGGCCGCTGCGCGCCGCCTGGACGAAGGCGCCGAGGCCGCGCGGGCACTGAAGCTGCCGCGGCTGGCCACCCGGATCGCCAACGAGCAGGTCCGGCTCGGACTGACCGCGACTTACGTCACCGAACCGCCGACCGGTGAAGACGGCATCTCTGCGATGGTCGCGGAAATGCGCGAGGATTCGGCGATCCGGATGCTGCTGCGGTCGGGAGCCGCGAAACGGGCGGCCGCCGCGGTCGCGCGCGCCCAGCAATTGCGCGACGGGATCGACACCGCGCGCCGCCCACGGGCCGCGGCGCAGGCACAGCTGCTGCTCGCCTCCTGCCTCGCGGCGGCCGGGAGGACCGACGCCGCGAAGGACGCCTTGGTCCCGGTGGTGGCCAAGCACGCCGACGTGGGGCTCATCCGGCCGTTGCTCGATGAGGGCACGTGGATCACGTCACTGCTGCACACCCTGAATTACGACTTGCGCGAAGGACTCTGGAAAGACGAATGGCCGATCGTCCCCCGAGCTTTTCTGCACAGGTTGCTGGAACGCTGAAAACCTTGCCGCAGGCCGACTTTCCAGCCGCGCTCACCGCACAGGCTGGGGCCCCCGAGAGGAATCCGTGTCGAGGATGTGCAGCACCCACCGGCCCTTGCCGTCGGCTTTGGCGCGGTAGAGGCCGGTGTCGGCGGCATCGAGCAGCGATTCGGCGTCCGCGCCCGCGACCGCGGTGACGACCGCGCCGATGCTGATGGACATGCGTAGTCGCCGGTCGCCCGCGATGATCGGATCGACCAACGCCTCCAGCAGGCTGTTCGCCACGGCGGCCACCCGGTGGTCGCTGGCGGGCGGCGGGATCAGCGCGACGAACTCGTCACCGCCGATGCGGGCGATCAGGCACCCCGAGCCGTGCACGCTGTCCTGCAGACGCGCGGCGACCGCGGTGAGGATCTGATCGCCCGTTCCGTGGCCGTAGCGATCGTTGACGTGTTTGAAGCGATCGATGTCGACGAAACACAACCCCGCGCGGTCGCCATTGCCGGCGCCCGCGATCATCTCGTCGATCCGTTCGATGAGATGCCGCCGGTTGGGCAGGCCGGTGAGCGGGTCGTGGCGGGCCTGGCGGTGCAACTCTTCGCGCATCCGGTGCTGCTCGGTCACGTCTTCGCCGACGGCGAGCAGATAGTCGCTCTGACCGTCCACGCCCTTGACGAAGGTGATGGCGAACGCCGCCCAGCCGTAGCTGTCGTCGGCGCGACGAATCCGCTGCTCCAGTTTCACGGTGCCGTGCCCGGCGGGGACCAGCTGCTCATAGACCAGCGTGCGGATGCCGTCGCGGTCATTGGGGTGAGCGAAGTCGTAGACCGACACCCCGCGCAGGGCTTCGATCGGGACTCCGATCATGTCGGCCAGACCGCGGTTGACGTCCAGTAGCGTCCCGTCGGTGTCGCCGATGGCGATGGCGATGGCGGCGTTGTCGAAGACGACACGGAACCGCTCGTCGGCCGCTCGGGTCGCGTCAACCAGCGGATCCGGGTGCCCCTGCTCGTACGGGCGCAGGTGCGCTTCATACCCTTGCCCGACCGCGGCGAGCAGCGCTGCGAGCCGCCGGCCGCCGCTCGGGTCCGCGGCGCGTTCGGCCAATTCGAACAGCACCTCGGCGGACACGCTGGGTACAGCCGGGGCGATCACCCCGGCGGCGGCCAGCGCGGCGCCGACGCGGGCACCGACACCGGCGTCGAACGGTTCGGCTTCGAGCCCGGAAACCAGCTCCTCGACCAGGCCGTGGAGGAGGATCTCGGGGGCGGGCACGGACACGGACTCTCCGGTGACGGCCCGCAATGCCCGCCACCACGAGTTCGCCAACCTGGCGAATTCGATCTGTTCCACGCAACCCCCTCACCATTCAGGCTGGAGATAGCCCCCGACGCATCGTATCCACAGATGTTCGATACCGTCGAGTACTCTCTCGTGGAACTATTCCCACTGCTGATAAGGATGCGCGGTCCAACCCCAGCCGTTCTCGGTGAATATCGAGGCGCCTTTATAGCGCAGCGTCGTGATCTGCCAGGCCCAGGTCGCCTGGACACAGGCGACCAGATCGGCGATGTGGGTCGAGACGGTTGCCGCCAGAGCGGCCTCATCCGCTCCCAGAAGATCGCATCGTTCGGCGGTGGCCGCGCCGACCTGCCGGAATTCCGCGAGCCGCGCGCGAACGATCTCGCCGGCGGCGTGCACGGCGTCCTGCAAAGACGATGCGTGCCCGAAAGACGATCCGCGCTGATTCAGCAGCACGGCCGGAATCAGGTTGAAGTCCGCGAGATCGACGATGCACTCCTTTTCGAAAGAGAACACGTCGTTCATCAACGCCCCGATCTCGACGGTCAGCACCCGCAGCCGGCACAGGTCCGTGCCGAGCCCCGCGCGCCGGATCCGGTCCCAGGGCAGATAGTCGTCGCGACCGAACTCGCACAGGGCGATGGCCGGATACATGCCCGACACCCGGGCGCGCAGGTCGATGTACTCCGCGACGCTGAGCAGTCCACCGCGGGTGCGGGCATTCTGGTCCTGGATCGCCGGCCGCAGGTGATCGATGGTGGACTCGATGAACCGATCGAGCCATGCCGGATCGGCGAGTGCGGACAGCATGGCGAGGAAGCCCGACGCGGCGGCCTCCAGCGGGGTCGGATCGTCCGGCGCCGAACGTGTGCGCAACAGCGAGCACAACCGGTCGACCGCGACGCGCGCCCGTCGCTGCTCGTCGCGGTCCAAGTGCCCGAACTTCTCCCGGCCCACAGTGTCGTTGAGCCAGAAGAGGATTGCGTTGTACAGACCGATGATCGTCATGCGCTCGGCGCAGATGGCGCCGGGGTGCAGATAGGGCGTCATGCTGTTGTAGTGCTCGCCGCCCGGCTCGAGCCAGATCTCATGAGCGCGGCAGAATCGTTCGACCTCCGCACAGGCCTGCGCCCCGAACCGGTTCGGCCGGAAGTCGCGGCAGTAGTCGGCTATGTCCCAGTCGGGCGTGCTGAACATCGCGCGCAACGACCACTGCCGACCGGTCCGCAGCAACTCCTCGTGCTGCCCGCGCATGTTCACGATGTCCCGCTCGAGCGCCGATGTGTACTCGCTGACCACAACGACTCCGTCCCACAATGGATAACTCGCCTAAAATTCTCTCGGCTTATCACCAGTGGGACTGGTCGAGTGACCAGAAGTTGCCGACATCGTCGACCCGCCACCATCGAGCGGTTGCGCCGGATTCACCCGAGGCGGAGTGCGACTCGGCGCACTCGGTTGCCGATCACCGCGTCCGCCGAGAGCGGCTGGTCTCACTCCGTCGCCATGACGTCGCCGTGCATGGTCAGCAGCAGATGATCGAAGCGGGCTCGCTGCGAGGCCGGACCGCCACCCATGGCGGGAATCTCGGTGACCAGCCGCTGCGCCAGCGTGCGCAGTTTGACGTTGGTCTCCTGAGAACGCCACTGCAGGACCCGGAACGCCTGTTCGGCGTTGATGCCGTAGACCACCATGAGCACCCCTTTGGCCTGCTCGATCACCGCACGGGATTCGACGAGCTCGGGCAGGGTGTCGTCGAGGACCTCCTGCCGGTTCTCCTCGAGAGTGTCGGACACGTCGATGAAATAGCCGCTCGTGCCGACCACCAGGCCCCGCTCGTCGAGCATGCGGTCGGCGACGACGAGCACGTGATGGATCCGCCCGGAGGTATCGATGACGCGATGGCGGCCGCAGAACGGCTCCCCGGTACGCAAGGCGACGTCGATGGACCGGGCGACCAGCGAGCGGTCGTCGGGGTGCTTGTGCGCCAGCAGCAGCTCGGTGCTGGGTTGCGCGCTCCCGGCGGCGTAGCCATAGAGGGCCGCGACTCCATCCGACCATTCCCATCGCTGATCCGCGAACCAGAAACGGAAGCTACCCACGCTCTGCGGCGTGCCCGCGACGACGCTCTCGACCGCGGAGGCGCTTGTCAGCGCCAGGTCATCCATCCTCGTCACGCGGGTCATTATCCAACCGTTCCAGGCTCGCATCAGCGCGGAACGCAATCCGAAATCGAACTGTAGCAAACTCTCAGCATCCACCGAGTTCGGGGATATCTCCCAGAAAAATAGGGAATTTGATGCAGCGCACATCCCGTTGGCAACCCGTTCGCAACGAATAGGTCGCGCGGCATCCGATATCGCGGTCCGCAGACCGGGCACCCCGGGGTGAACCCGCCGACCGACGTGGATCACCGTCAGACGCCGCTCCCGTCACAGCAGCGCAGGAGAGCGCCCTGTTCGCCGGTTTTGCGCTTCCCCGGTCCCGATCCCGTCAAGCCGAGCGACGCCGATACCCACTCACACCGCCGGTCGGCGGCATCCCCCTTGATGGGAAGAATGGCGCCGATCATCCCGCGAGTATCGGTACCGTGGCGCGGTCTGCCCTCGGGCCCGGTTTGACCCCTGGCTTCCCCGCAATCGTCCGCGTCCCGGAAAACACTGACCATAATGCGGATCACTGGAGGTAGTCTCTGTTGCTGTGCCCCGCTTTCGTCGCAGATCCGCTGCGTGAAGGCCGTATTCACGGAAGAACGCCGTAACGCGTTCCAGCAAGTGCGCAAGACCGAAAGGGTTGTTCTGATGGCAGGCAAGCGCACCGTACTGACCGTCCGGTTGCGACGTCTGGCGGCAATGCTGCACGAGATGCGCGAAAACGCACAGCTCAGCAAGGAGGAGGTCAGCGCGAAGACCGGGATCAACGTCACCACGCTGTACCGGATCGAGACCGCGCAGGCCCGCCCGCAGCGCCGCACCCTCATGGCGATGCTCGACCTCTACAAGATCGGCGATGACCAGCGCGAAGACGCCCTGGAATTGCTGTCGGACGCGTTGAAGCCCGGCATGTCACGCGCCTACGAGGGCAGCGTGTCGGAGGTGTACGCCGCCTACATCAACTTCGAGTCCGAGGCGCTGTCCGCCCGCCACTACCAAACATCCATCATCCCAGGGCTTTTGCAGACCTACGAGTACGCGACGGCGGTGATCGACACCTCGATGCCGAAGCTGGAGGCGTCGGTGATGGAGAGCAGGGCGAAGGCCAGGATGGATCGCGCCGCCAACCTCTCCAAGGAGGAGCCACTCGAGCTCTGGGTGGTGATGGATGAGGCCGCGATCCGGCGCACGGTCGGCGGCCCCTCGGTGATGCGCGGCCAGCTCGAGCGGCTGCTGCAGGAGACCAAGCGAAAGAACGTGATCCTGCAGATCCTGCCGTTCGACGCGGGCGCGCATCCGGGCATGGCCGGCCCGTTCACGCTGCTGGATTTCCCCGACCCCGCCGACCCCGAACTGGTCTATGTCGAGGGCATCGCGGGTGACGAGCTCATCGAGGGCCACAACGAGATCCGGCGCTTCGGCGTCATCTTCGACCAGTTGCGCGCCATGGCGTTGAGCCCGCGCGACTCCGCGACCATGATCGTGGAAGCCGCCCGCCGGATGGACTGAGCGACCCGACCGCACCGCCGTATTCGTCCCATCGGTAAACGGCCCGGCTGACGACTATTTCCCCGCGGAGTGGGTACTCTCGGCCTTACTGCCGAGGGGAGGACGCATGTCCGACGTCACCGTGAATCCACCAGCCCATTCCGAGCCGGAACTGAAGCGGGTGATGGGGCCGGGGTTGCTGCTGCTGTTCGTCGTCGGTGACATTCTCGGCACCGGCATCTACGCGCTCACCGGCAAGGTGGCCAACGAAGTGGGCGGCGCCGTGTGGGTGCCGTTCCTCGTCGCGTTCCTGGTCGCGCTCATCACCGGCTTCAGCTACCTGGAACTGGTCACCAAGTACCCGCACGCCGCTGGTGCCGCGCTGTATACGCACAAGGCTTTCGGCATCCACTTCCTCACCTTCATGGTCGCCTTCGCGGTGATGAGCTCCGGTATCACCTCAGCCTCCACCGCCTCGCGAGCCTTCGCGGCCAACTTCGCCGAAGCCTTCGACCTGGACATCGGCAACGGCATCGCGGTGACGGCGATCGCGCTGGTGTTCATGACGGTGGTGGCGGCGGTGAACCTGCGCGGGGTCAGCGAGGGCGTGAAGCTCAACGTGCTGCTCACCTGCGTGGAGCTGACCGGCCTGCTGATCGTCATCGCCATCGGCCTCTGGGCACTGGGCTTCGGCGACGGCGATTTCTCCCGCATCGTGGAATTCGATACCGGGGAGCGCACCGCGGTCGGCGGCGTCATCGTGGCTACCACGCTCGCGTTCTTCGCCATGGTCGGGTTCGAGGACTCGGTGAACATGGCCGAGGAGTGCAAGGAACCGAGCCGGATATTCCCGAAGGTTCTGCTCGCCGGACTGTTGCTCACGGGGCTCATCTACGTGCTGGTGTCCATCAGCGCGATCGCGCTCGTCCCCGCCGCCGAGCTCGGCCAGGGCGATACGCCACTGCTGAAGGTCGTCGAAGTCGGCGCGCCTGCCTTCCCGACGCACATCTTCGCTTACATCACCATGTTCGCGGTGGCGAACTCGGCGCTGATCAACATGCTGATGGCCAGCCGCCTGATCTACGGCATGGCCAGGCAGAATGTGCTGCCGCGGCCGTTCGGCCACGTCGGCGAGCGGCGCCGGACGCCCTACAACGCGATCATCTTCACCACGCTGCTCGCGCTCGGCCTCATCCTGTTCGTCGGCGAGGTGCCCGAACTCGGCGGTACTACGGCCCTGCTGCTGCTGGCGGTGTTCACCGTGGTTAACATTGCCGTGCTGGTTCTGCGGCGAGACAAAGTGGCACACAAGCACTTCCACACGCCGACGCCGCTGCCGATCCTGGGCGCGCTGAGCTGCGGCTTCCTCGTCACACCGTTCACCGACCGCAATCCGGCGCAATACGCCATCGCCGGCGTGCTGCTGGCCATCGGCATCGCGCTGTGGGGCCTGAACTACCTGGCCATCCGCGCCATGCGGGCGCAACCCCTGGCCACCGAGCCACCCGCGGAGTGACCAATCGTATGCTCCGCCAGCGCATTACCTACCGGCGGTATGTCCGGTTCCGCGGATGACGAGTGGCCGCGATGTAGGTAAGGTTGGCGCCGATGACCAGCATGGAAGCGCGCTTGGGTGATGCGACCCGAAGCGTGCCGCTCCCCAGCCCGTGGAACCTGACCGTCTACCTAGCCGCGGTGGCCGCGCACCGCGGCCGCTCGATCAGCCTGCACCCCGTACCGAAGGCGATGCTGGCCGATACGGGCTGCGGCGGCGGCGGTCTATGGGTAGCGCGCAAACACGACGACATCATCGTGTACGACGCCGCGGCGACCGGCCGCAACGCCGATCACATCATCCTGCACGAAATCGGTCACATGCTGCTGGGCCATCACAAAGACGCCGAGCGCGGCGATCCGCTGCCGCCCGCGCTGGCCGTCATCCTGCCCTCGATCTCGCCGCAATCCATCGAACATGTCCTCGGCCGTGCCGAATTCGGCGCGGACCGCGAGCGGGAAGCAGAGGTGTTCGCCGACATGACCATGGTCTACTCGACGTTGCCGCGACGGCGCTCGCGGTCGTTCCGGCTGTTCGGCCGGGGCAAGTAGCTACCAGCGGTCGTAGCGCGCCTCGGGTAGTCGCCTGGCTCCGGTGCGCAGGTCGTCGATGAGATCTTGGTAGCCGTCGGCCAATTCGTCGATCCGGACCCAGGCGTCGTAGAAGACGGCATCGGGCGCGTGGGCGAGGGCGACGAACGCCTGCGCGGCGAGCATGGCCAGCCGGTCCACCATTCTGCCAACGGTCTCGGTGTGTTCGGGCGCGGCGGGCCCTGGGATCGGCGCCGCCAAGGTGACCCAGCGGTCGATCCCGCGCACCAATTGCGCCCGTCGCCGGTCGAGTTTGTCGCACCGGCTGTGCGGAGTGCGTTCGCGAGTCTGGTGCAGCTGGGCTAATTCTCCGGCTGCCTCCAGCATCGGGTGGTCTATGTGCGGCAGGCCGCGAAAAGCCGCCAGCAGCAGTTCTTTTCCGGGAATCGCCCGATCTTCGGACGTCTGATTCATCCTCAGCACCCCCATTCCGACCACGGCTGACGCGTTGCGATCGCGTCCTCGATGCCTTGTCGTGCCGGTGTTCCGGCACTGCCCGAACATCCACATGCGCCTAGCGTGAACGAGACCGGCTTGCTGCGCGTCCATTTCACGCGGTTCCGCTCACACGACACGCCCATCGACCGGATTTCCGGCGCCCTGCCGCAGGCCCCAAGCCGTGGCAAACATCCAGTGACCTCGTCCTTTCCAAAGACAGGTCCGGTTTTCCGGCGACTACTCGCCGCCGAGTCGACACGCCAGCCAATCTCCGGCGAGTCGGGCATATGCCGCTTGACGGGCGCGCAGCCGAGGCGAACGCGGCGGCCCGGGCTTACGGCAGGCGGCCGCCCAGTAACCGGCGAGCGCACAGACGAAGGCGTCGACTGCCGCGGGATCGACGTCGCGCGTCACCGGATGGGTAGCGAGAATCGGTTCCGGGTCCACACCGGCAGCCGCGATCGACGGCGCCAACGCGACGAGGTCGATCCAAGCAGCGCCCCGGCAGGCCCACGCCCAGTCGACCGCCAGCACCACCCCGTCCGCCCGCCGCAGCAGGTTGTCCGGGCGAAGATCGGTGTGCAGCAACGTATCTCCCGCCGCGTGCACCGACCACGTCGCTTCTAGCTCGGCCAGCGCCGTCAGGTGGCGGACGGACCAACTATCCAGGTCCGGTGGTGGCCCGTCCGCCGCGTACTCCCGCCAGCCGACCAGCACCGGCCCATAGGCCTCGGCCATGGTCGGCACATCCGTCAGCGGACTCGGCGTCAACTCCGTGGCCAACCGCGCCACCAGATCGAGGGTGTCCCGCAACTCCTCCGGTTCGCTCAGCCGCGGATACGCCCCGGCCACATCGTCGAACCCCGCGACGAACCAGCCCTCGATCTCCTCGGCGAACCGGCACCGCGCCGCGGGTGCCGTTGCGGGCAGCCCCCCGGCGACCCGCGCCTCCGCCCGATACACCGGCGCGAGCCCATCCCCTGCCTCGATCGCTTTCACGAACACGGCGGCGTTACCCACCGTCCTGATTCGCGCCGCCACCCCGTGACTGAAGCCGCCCCGCTGATCCACCACCTCGCATACCGCGTCCCCGAGCACTTGCTCGATGCCCGCCCGTACGGCGCCCGGCAACTCCGCCCAGCCGATCCGACAGGCAGTGTCCTGGTAGTCCACCATCCGACCATGGTCCGAGGCCACTTCATCGGACGCTACCGAATTATCCTGAAACGCTGCCCGTCACCTCGCGTCAGCTTGCCGGGCAGAGCAATACGACCACTGGGCAGAAATAGGCGTCGACGTACGGAGGCCAGCCAGCTGATCGGCCGGGGACCTAGGACTGTGGCGGCTTGACGACGCCGACGAGCGATCCCGCGTTCATGGCATAACTCTGGGTCTGTAGACGATCACCGGAATTGCCTTCGATGGTGTGGATCCGGCCGGTTCTGGGATCCACGGATTCCACGATTCCCACATGGTCCGGGGTTCCATCGCCCTCCCAGTCGAAGATGATCATGTCACCTTTCTGGGCATTCGCGATACTCGACGCCAACCCCATGTGCTTGGCGTCGTTCCAGATGGTGGGCACGTAGTTCGGGTTGGTCCAGTCGACGTTGTAACCGGCCTGATCCCACACCCAGGTGGAGAAGGCCGCGCACCACGCGTCGTTGATGTTGTAGGGGGCCTTGTAGGGTTTGCCATCCACGTAAAAGACCGGAACATTGTCGCCGCCACGTTCAGCAACATCGAGATTCAGCTGCTCCCGCGCCTTGGCGATAATATCGTCCCGGGTTCCCTTACCGGGGGCCCAACTGGCGCTGCTCGCGGTCGGCGCCCACGGAGCCCGGTTCCCGGCATCCGGCGCGCTACCGTAGGGGTTCCGGGGAAGGTCCGGCATCATTCGGTAGATATTCTCGGCGTCCCTTTGCATGCCGCTGTCCGCATCCTCGATCCTGTCGTGCACACGGTCCACGGCCTCGAGAATCAGGCGCAGCAACCGGACTTCCTCGGCGGCGGTCAGGTGCCAGCTGCCATCTGGCGACTGGATCAGCTGATGGTTCCCACTCAGCTCGGCTTTGAGTCCGTCCACGATCCCCATCACGTCCTGGAACGCCTTATTCGACGTGTCGAAGCTTGCGATGGCGCTTGCGTTGACACCGTTGTTCTGCGATCGCAGTTGTGTTGCCTTGTCGAGGATCAAGCCGCGCTTGTCGTCGTAGTTGCCGGTCATCGCCGACGATTTCGCGTCGAGCTTCTGGGCACCGTCCTTGGTGAGCGAACGCCCTTCCTCGCTGAGCAGATCGTTGTCCGCGAGCCAAGCGATCATGTCCTGTTGTCCGCCCTTCCAACCGGACGCGAACAGCACGATCGAACGCTGCATATATTCTTCCGCCGCCTCGACGACCGCTGCGAGACCGGCACTGGCGTAGGCGGGAGGGTCGAGATTGATTTCTATGTCTTGGAAGGTCGTCGTCATGCACGCCCTCCACCCGGTGCGGCCCACACGGCCGGTCTCCGCTCGCCGACAAATAGCATCCGTAACCTCACTCGCCCATGACCGCCGGACGCCGTGGCGGCATACCCTCTGTGCACTGAGTATCGAATATTCCCAGCATTAGTAACTCGCAGCGCTCGGCCCGTCGTTCAAGCGGCAATCGGCACGTACCTACAGCGGGAAACGCACGGCCGTCGGGTAGACCAAAGCGCCCCAACACCACGGCAGGTCCTGATCGGTGGTTGGCGTGGCGCATCGCCGCAACGGAATGAACGGCACGGAGACCCAGCCCTTCGGCGGCCCAGCCCTTTCAGGCGATGGGTTCTCGCTCGTCGAAATAGTCCTGACCGCCGACGTAGGTGGTGTTTCCCGAATCGCCCGTGCCGGTGGTGGCCAGGGCGACCGCGGTGGCGAACTCCGCCACAGTGGGCAAGGCGCCCTGGTCGCGGCGGGCGCTGACGGCGTCGGGGTTTCGGCGTTCCAGAAGTTGGACGATGATCGTGCCGTCGATCATGTCGCCGGAGACGACGTGCAAGGTGACGCCGCGGGCGCCGAGTTCGGGGATCATGGCGCGCAAGGCGTCCTCGCCCGCGCGTTTGCTCGCGGCGATCGGCTCGTATTCGGCCGGAACCGGCTTGCGGCCGTGGAAGTGTGCTTGATGGCTCGTCACGAAGACGATCCGGGAGCCGGATGGCATGTGCGGCACAGCGAGTCGCACCAGCCTTTCCTGCGCGTCGCGGTTGAGCGCCATCGCATAGCCTGGCCCGGCGTGCAGTTCGAGACCGCCGGAGGCATTGAGCACCAGCACATCCAGGCGACCGAACTCCTCGGCGATTCCGGCGATCAGCGCGCCGGTGGAATCCGCGTCTGAGATGTCGGCGCCCGCCGTCGACGCACTGCCGCCTGCCTGCCGGATCGAGTCGGCCAGCCGCTCGGCCCGCCTGGCCTTCTCCCGGTAATTGATCACCACATGGTCGCCGCGCGCCGCGAGCACCCGCGCGGTCTCCGCGCCGATACCGCGGGACGCGCCCGTGATGAGGACGATTCGCCGTCCGGTCGTGTCGTCCACCGTCACCCTTTCGCTCGCGCCAGGAGAAGCCCGGCCCACGCTTCTATTTCAGAACGACTATGCTGGTTCTAAATGAGAAGCGCAAACGAACCGAAGCCGCCGCGCGGCCGGGACGACCCGGCGAACGCGCCGCTGCTGGCCACGATGGACCTCCTCGGCCAACGCTGGATGCTGCGCATCCTGTGGGAACTGGAACCCGACCGCCTCGGCTTCCTCGAACTGCGCCGCCGCATGGGCAACTGCTCGTCGAGCATGCTCTCGGTGCGACTGCAACACCTGCAATCCGCGGGCTTGATCGCGAAGAACCCCGACAAGTCTTACGAATTGACCACCGCGGGTATCGAACTCGGCGCGGCACTGCGCCCGATCTGGGATTGGTCCCGCCGCTGGCGCGTAACCCCGACCGACTCGCAGGCGGACTGAAGCAACCCGCGCCAACGGCCGCCCAGCCACGAATCCGGAGCTGTGCGGGCTAGGGCTCACATGTGGAATGCGCTGTTGGAAATCCGCCTCCTGATTGCCCGACCTCGCACAGGTTTGCGGGCAGGCGGACAGAGGCGCTGCGCAGGGGTGCAAAGTGATACGCCGAAGCTGTCGTGCGCCGCACTGGCGACGCGCCCCCATCGTTCGCCGACCTCGGACGAGTGCTCGTCCGATCTGTCGGTGTGCTCGGCGGAAACCTCGGGCTGGTCTGCCAGGTTTGACCTTCTAGTTGGTTGAGACTCCATGATGGCCGGGTGACGGGTTCGGAATCGGCGGAATTGATCACCATCGGCGTGCTGGCACGGGCCAGCGGGCTCACGGCGAGCGCGCTGCGGTTCTACGACGATTGCGGGCTGCTCGTCCCGGCTCGGGTCGACCCGTTGACCGGATACCGCTATTACACCGAGGCGCAGCGCGGACGGGCGACACTCATCCGGCAGTTGCGCGCGATCGACCTGCCGCTCGAAACGATCGCGGAGATCCTCTCCGGCGACGCAGGTCGGGCGCGCGACCTGCTCGACCGTCACGTGGACGAGTTCGCGCGGCGGGCGAGCGAGGCCGCCCGCGTCGCCGCGATGGTCAAGCGGTCACTCGGGCCGTACGTCGCGGTCTCCTCGGCGGCCCTGACCCAGGCACTCGAGCAGGTCCGCACCGCCGCGGCGCGCACTCGGGAGATCCCGGTGCTGGCAGGTGTTCTGCTGGAAGCAGCCGGAAACGCGCTGACTCTCACGGCAACCGATCGCTACCGCCTATCCACTCGCACCGTGGTAGCGAACACGCAGCACGGCGGCGACTGGTCTCGAGTCCTCGCACCGGACGGGCTCGGCTCGATCACCGACTGGTTGCGCACCGTGGACGAGGTCGTCGCCACGCCGACCGACGACGGCTTGGTCCTGACCGGGAACGGCACCGAGCATCGGTCCGCCGTCATCGATGAGCCCTTCCCGGATCACCGCGTCGTGCTGTCCGGGCTCGGACCGGCCCGCACCAGGGTGATCGCCGCCCGCGGCTGCCTGCTGTCTGTACTCGAATCTGCGCCTACCACAGTGCGATTCGCAATCGACCCTACCGGCATCCAGGTGTCGGCCGGCGATGCGGCGCACCGTCTTCCCGCCACCGTCACGGGTTCGGCCATCACCCTGTCGTTCGACCCCGCGACCCTGCTGCCCGCCGTGCGTACTGCGCTCGGCCCCGACCTCATGCTCGATATCACCAGTACCGATCAGCCCGTGGTCCTGCGATCGGCCACCGACGGCGACCTCACCACGCTGGCAATGCCCACGCGATCCGCCGACAACCAGAACCACGCGGGGCCGCACCCGTAGGACCAACGCCCCAGCCACCGACGAGAGCTCGCCTACCACCGCATGCCGTCGCGCCTGGTCCGGGCGCCGCGAACGACCCCACCAGCCGATCAGACGATGGGCCGCCACCAGCGATTTCAGCACCTACTCGAGCTCAGCCCGGCCTGCGGTCCGCCCCGACGGGAGCCGCCGGAATGCGGTCCGATCGTCTGACCCACTGACCGTGACGACCGCCCCGTGTCGACCCAGTCCATCCACCACCCCGTAGGAGATCGATGAGCACCTCAGACCAGACCATGACCGCCATCACCGACGCGGTCGCGCTTGGTCACGACGGTCACCTGGATGACGCGCGCGACGCTCTGCTCGCCCTGTGGTCCTCGCTCGGGCCGCAGGGCGATCCACTGCATCGCTGCGCACTCGCCCACTATCTGGCCGACCTGTACGACGACGCCGCCGAAGCGCTCACCTGGGATATCCGGGCGTTGGACGCCGCTGACAGCCTCACGAACGATCGCGCCCAGAGTTCACTCCAGGTGGCGGGCTTCTACCCGTCATTGCATCTCAACCTCGCCGACAACTATCGAAGGCTCGGCTCGTTCGCGGCCGCACAGCGCGAGATCGCTGCCGCCCGCGCTAGTTTGCACACCCTCGGCGACGACGGCTACGGCACTCTCATTCGCACGGCGGTAGAGGACGTCGAGGCGGCTATCCGCGAGCGGCGCACAGAACGCCGGGCATCGGCACCGACCGGGGGGCGACCGGTATCTGGTGTCGGACAGTGACCGCCGCGTTTCCTCGATTGAGGCAGGCGGCTCGGCTACTCGATGCCGAAGTCGTTGATCCGGCGGTAAATGGTGGCCCGCGACATCCCCAGTGCCGTTGCGGCTTCGGTCTTGTTGCCGCCGTTCTCCGCCAGACTGCGCACGATCGCGTCGCGTTCCAGCGCCTCGATCCGGCTCAGCCGACGCCGGGTCAGCGACCGGCACTGCGGCGGCAGCTTGTCGACGTGGATCAGACCGAATCGTTGCCCGGAAATCGTTTCCGCCAGCACGCTGCGTAGTTCGGCGACGTTGCCCGGCCACGACAGTTTGCGGAGCTGGCGCATGGCGTCGGGGGCGAGCCGGACGTCGGCGCCCTTGGTCAGCTCGCGCAGCAGGAAGGGCACCAGGTCGTCGAGGTCTTCGATGCGGTGCCGGAGCGCGGGCACCCCGACGGTGTGGGTGAACAGCGGCAGCAGCGCGTCGACGGCCGTGGTGGATGTGGCCGAATGCGTCGTGGCCGCGATCCATCCACGACCGGCGCAGGCCTGGAGAATGTCCGCGAGGGGCCTGATCGCCTCGGTCGGCAGGCCGTCCATATCGGTGATCACCACGTTGAAATCGCGGTCGCCAGTTTCGGTTCTCAGCACGGCCAGCAGGCCCTCGGCGTCGGCGAAGTCGGGCATCCGGAGCACCCGGGCGATGGCGCCCGGACTGACGTACGTGACCACACATTTCGCGAGTTTCGCTCGGCCGGAACCCGTTTCGCCATCGATGAGCACCCATTCGCGATCCCGGCAGCAGCGCTCGACCTGCTGGCAGCTGCGCCGCCATGAGCTGCTTCTACCGGCGACACCGGGCAATGCGGGCGCATCGCGGGCGATCGGGTGTCGCACGGGCCGTTCGGCGGCGAATTGGATGTGCAGGACCATGTTGAGACTGTCGCCACGCAGCCGGATTCGTTCGACTGCTGTCACTCGTGCGATCCGGCCGCTCGGTAGCGGGGCCAGGAGGGTTTCGACAGCCCCGGGGCGGCCCAAGTCGGCCGCATGTTGCAGCAACGCCGCTTGGTCGTGCGGATCGAGTGCTCGGCGCAGGTACTGATTCATCAGCACCACATCCCGACCGATCGCGAGCACGCCCAGCGGGTACCTGCGGCAGTGGCGCCGATACGTCTCGAGCAGCGCACCCTCGGTCTCGCTGGCGAGCATACGGAGCCGGTCCTCGATCTGGCTGCTCGCGCTGTTGGCGAGGGCGAGCAGCAGCGGATCGGATCTGCTCGCCCAGCAGGTGAGATCGATGACGCCGAGCATCGACCCGGTCATCGGGTGGCGAATGGGCGAGCCCGCACACGCGAGCCGGCCGAGAGTGCCGAGATAGTGTTCGCGGCCGCGAATGAACGTCGGAGTGGCCGTTTCCAGCGTGGTGCCGATTCCGTTGGTGCCGACGAAGTCCTCGGCGTAGCTGTAGCCGGGAGCGAGTTGCACACCGTCGAGCGTGCGCATGATCGAGGCATCGTCGGCGTAGCGCTCGAGCAGGAGCCCGTCCGACGAGGTCAGGATGACACTGACCGAATGGTCGGCCAGGTCGCTCGCCAGCCGCCGCAGCACGGGTGCCGCGGCGTTCACCAGTGGAGAATCGAGGTTCGGATCCCGCACATAGGACAATTCCACGCGGTCGGGATGGATTCTCAGGGCGCGCGATCGGTGCCACGAGTCGAGCACCGTGTCCCGCACCGGAGGGAATTCGAGCGAACCGGCGGTGAGGAATTGTTCGCGTGCCTTCTCCAGGCTCACGGCGGTGTCGGCCCGAGGACCCGGCATCTCCTCGTAACCTCGACGCTTGTCACTGCCCATGATGGCGGCCGTCTTGGTGAATGGCGTGTCTCAGATTGACACGGTCAGCTTATCGCTTCCGCTGTGTCATAAGCACAGGAAATGTGCGTCACCCAGCAAACCAGGAGGAAGGAAGACGTGTGAGCCATCAGATCCTCAGCAAGGGCCATCGGAACATCACCGAACTGTCCTGGGAGCCGACCTTCACAGAGGTCCGGTCCCGCGCCGAGCTGCCGGATGAGTTCTTCACGCTGTTTCTAGACCCGACCCTGACCTACAGTTGCGCGTTCTGGACCCACCCGGACGACACCCTCGAGCAAGCCCAGTCGGCGAAGATCGACCTCGCCTTGGCCAAGTGCGATCTGCGGCCGGGGATGACCTTGTTGGACGTCGGTTGCGGCTGGGGTTCGACCATGGTGCGCGCCATGGATGCCTACGGGGTGAACGCGATCGGGCTGACTTCCAGCCGCAACCAGTACCGATATGTGCGGAATCTGCTCGTCGACCGGTTGGTCCGAGGCCGCCCCTACGGTGGGGTGCGTCGGCAAGGCTGGGAGGGATTCGACCGCCGAGTGGACCGGATCGTCTGCATCGGCGCGCTGGAACACATGAGCCGGGACCGCTATGGCGAATTCTTCGATTTCGCGTACCGGCTCATGCCTGCCGACGGGGTGCTGGTGTTGCAGACCGTCGTCGGCTACGACCGCGATCACTTGCGTGCGCAAGGGACACATCTCACCAGGAGCGATTTGGCGTTCCTGCGGTTCCTGCGTGGAACCATCTTCACCGGCGGCCAGCTCACCGCACCCATCGGTCACACGCCGAAAGGAATTACCGAGTACGCGCAGGAGGCTGGGTTCAGCGTCACCGGCGTCCAGAAGCTGGGACCGCACTACACCACCACCCTGGAGTACTGGGCCTCCGCTCTCCGTGAACACCGCGACCGGGCGATCGAGCTCGCCGGTCCGGACACCTACAACGCCTACCTCAGGTATCTGACCGGGTCCGCGGACTACTTCCGCCGCGGCTACATCGACGTCGCGCAGTTCACCTGCGCCAAACACGGCGCAGTGCACCGACCCGGCTGAGCAGTGCCCCGCACCATCTCCGGCACCGACCGCGGAGGCGGCGCCACCTCGGCGCGCCGCCCGCGGAGGTTGCACGCCCGCCGGGCCGCAAGGCGACGTCGCTGCTGTTGCGCCATCACCGATCGACCTGTTCCCGCCCCGGGACGGTCCGGCCGATGGGGGCGAGTCGTCAATCCATGAGCGGCGCACCGAACGCTGGATCAGGCCCCGACCGGGGTCGCTGACGCAGCAGCGGCCCGCGCCGGATGACGCGGGCCGCTGCGACGGGGATCTACTTCAAGCGGAGCTTGCCGAACAGGCCGTCCTTCTCATCGTCGGGTCCCGCGGTGAAGTACAGCGAGTCGGCGTCGCCCAGGCTCTCGCCGTTGCCGAACATCAGCGCCCACAGACCTTCGATCGCCACCGGCTTGCCGTCGGCGTCGCGCAGGTAATCGGTGAACTTGCCGGTGGCGTCGTCGTAGGCGAGCACGTGTCCCGCGCCGCCGAAGTTGCCGACCAGCAGCTTGCCGCTGAGCGGGCCGAAGCCCTCCGGCGCGACGGTCACCGCCCACGGCGCGTTCAGGCGGTTGCCGTCGTCGATGATGCGCACCAGCTTGCCCTCGGCGTCGAACTCGGCGAGCTTGCCCTTGTCCGGTTTGCCGCTTGCCGCCTTCTCCTGGTCGGCGTCCAGCGAATCCTCTTCGCCCGCATCGAATTTGGTTGCGTCCGCCTCATCAGGCTGCGTGGTGGCGTAGGCGACGAAAACGCGGTTGCCGATCGTCGAGACGTTGAACGGCGCGGGGTCGCCCGGCTTGGCCTTCTTGCCCTTCTCCGGCGTGGCCGGGTCGATCGCGTCACCGGTGGCGAACGGGTTGGCGAAGCCGGCGGTGGGAATCAGCTGCCAGTTCTTGTCGAACGTCCGGACCTGCGGGTCGGCGCCGAAATCGGCGGCGAGCAGCTTGTCGCCTGATGGGGTCAGCGCGATCCCGAAGAACTGCATGCCCTGTGGCTGGCCGTCGAAGACCAGGTTGGCCGGGCCGTCGTGCCGCACGATCCGGCCCTCGAAGCCCTGCTCGGTCCACGCCGAGATCTTGCCCGAGTCGGTGGCGAAGATGAACCGCGCCGAGCCGTTCAGCGGACCGCCCTCCGCCTCGACGGGCTGGTCGTGCACCACGAACAGATCCGAGGTGATCGGCGCCGGGTTGAACACCACGCCGGTGGTCTTGCCCACGCTGTTGTCCGAGGTGTCGGCGTCGGCGCCGGGAATGGTGACGAGCTTCAGCCCGTCCTGGAAGAGCTTCTGCACCTGCTCGTCCGACGACTTGGTGACGTCACCGACGAACTGGAACGACTTGCCGCCCGCGCCCACCCAGAAGTGCCCGCCCGCCCCCTTGGGCCGATCGGCGAGGCCCCACGCGTTCACCAGGTCGGGGAAGGTGAACTGCGCCTTGTACTCCGCGTTGTTGGCGGCGAGATTGGTCTGGACATACTTGTTGCCGTCCAGGGCGGGCACCTCGTCGGACTTCGAGTCCGAGCAGGCGGCCGCGACGAGCAGCGCGGCGCTCAGCGCCGACACGCGCAGCAGACCGCTTCTGCCCCGCGACCGGGGCGCACCACCGCGCCGCGACTCATTCCAACGTCCGTTCAACTTTCCTGTTTCCTTTCCGGCAGCACCCTGGTGCTTAGGTGAACCTAACCTTAGCGTGGCGCAATTCGGGGAGTATATGAGCAGTACTCGGAGTACGGGTCTAGTCTGTTCGCCGTGGTCGAACCCCAGCCCCCAATTGCTCCGCATCCTGATATCGCCCCGCTCGCTCCACTGCTCGGCACTTGGCGCGGCAACGGCCAGGGTGAATACCCGACCATCCAGCCCTTCGGCTACGTCGAGGAGATCCGGTTCGGCCATCTCGGCCGCCCCTTCCTCACCTACCGGCAGAAGACCCGCGCCAGCGACGACGGCAGGCCGCTGCACGCCGAAACCGGCTATCTGCGCTGCCCGCGTCCCGACCGCGTCGAACTGATCCTCGCCCATCCCACCGGGATCACCGAAATCTGCGAGGGCTCACTCACCATCGACGACGGCACCCTGCGCCTCGAACTGGACTCCACCGGCATCGGCCGCAGCAGCACCGCGAAACTGGTGACCGCCCTCGGCCGCTCCATCCGCCTCTCCGGCGACACCATCGACTACACACTGCGCATGGCGGCGGTCGGCGAGCCGCTGCAACAGCACCTCGCCGCCACCTTGCGGCGGGACTGAGCGCGAGGGCTGGTGCGCCGGGGCCGCGTCCACGAGCGTGAAGCCGTGGTTCAGGCGTCGACCGAAGGAGTCCGTCGCACATGCGCGGCATCTGCATTAGCCTTGGCGGACAGTGGACCGCGATCACGTCTTCGGCGATCGGGTGAACTGCGAGATGTGGCTGGACGCGCGGTGAAGTCGGTTTCGTCCGGTTCGAGCTTTGAGGGGGCGACTGTATGAGCCGGAACTCCACGTTGTCGGGAGCGAAAGTTCTGTTGACGGGTGCCACGGGTGGTCTCGGCCACGTGATCGCCAAATCTCTGAAAGCGCGGGGCGCTGAGCTGATTCTGACGGGTCGGCGCTTCGAAGTGCTGGATCGTTTAGCATCCGAGCTGGATGCTCGACCTGTCGCCGCTGATCTCGGTTGCGCCGACGATGTGACGAAACTGTTGGAGGCGGTCGAGCCGATTGACGTGTTCGTCGCGGGAGCGGGTGTGCCCGCTGGCGGCCCGGTACTGGATTTCACCATCGCTGATCTGGACGATGCGATCGCTGTGAATTTGCGGGCACCGATTGTGATGGCTCGGCAAGTGGCTGAATCGATGCGGGCCAAGGGGAAGGGCCACATCGTTTTCCTCGGGTCCATCGGTGGTCGTGTCACTTCCGGCGACACAGCGGTCTACAACGCGACGAAATTCGGCCTACGCGGTTTCGCCTTGGGCATGCGCGAGGAGTTGCGCGGCAGTGGAGTTGGAGTGTCTCTGGTCGAGCCGGGATTCGTGCGCGAGGCCGGGATGTTCGCCGACAGTGGTGTGCGTTTACCTCCGGGATTCCGTACATCGTCTCCGCGACAGGTCGCCGATGCGGTGATCCGCGCGATCGAGGATGATATCGGCGAAACCGTGGTCGCGCCGTTCGAGATGCGGATGGGTGTAGTCCTCGGAGGCATTGCGCCGATGCTGAATTCCCGCGTCCAGCGCATGCTCGGAATCCGGCTCGACCGAACAGAAGCATGATCCATGCCGGCACCCCGTTCATTTCGCTACCCGGCAGGTGCCGCGCCCGATGAACTCCCGTCGCGGTTCGAACGAGGATGGCAGTAGCGTGCGGAGGACCTGGTGGCGCAAATGGTCTACACGCGCCCGACTGCATACCCTTGTCGATCGCCTCGATGAGACTTTGCCCGAAGACTGGACGGCCGAGGAACTGTTCACATCGGTCGAACGCCTGCGGGGTCGGCGCATCGTGCGTTTGCCGCTGCCGCCGGAGTCGCCGGTCGGGTTGTGCGGGATGTGGCTGGCGTGCGGTGGTTATGACGTGTTCTTTCTGCGCAGTTCGCCGGATCCGCACGACGTCTTCCATGAACTCGGCCACATGTTGCTCGATCATGGTCAGGATTCGCCGGCCGAGGAGCTGACGACGCTGCTGCCTGGTGTGGAGCTCGACCACGACGTCGCTACGGTCCGCGCCTTCCGTGGCGCGTCCAGCTACGACGCGCCGGAAGAGTACGAGGCCGAGCTCTTCGCGACGATGATCAGGACCCGTGTCCGCGCCGGCGGTCCGCGCCGGGACAGATTTCTGAAAGTGTTCTGATGTGGCCGCAAACGTTGCCGACACCAGTCACCGTCGTGGCGACGGTATTCATCATCGCTCTCGCGATTGTCCGGATCGTGCTGGTTCGCCGCGCTTCCGAGGCCGACCACCTGATCAATGTAATGGCGGGTATCACCGCGGTCGGTGTCCTTCTCCGTGAACCTGCCGTCGCACGCGAGGTCGCCCCGTTCGTACCCGGCGGACTATCGACCCTGTTCGACGTGTGGCACTGGACGACTGTGTTGACCTGGACGTGGGGGCTGGGACTGTGGCTGCTGCGTGCGTACGGACCGGTGGGCTACAAGACCCGATTCCGGATCACGATCGCAATGGCGGGAGCCCTCGGCGTGACGATGGTGTTGCTGAGCAGTCCAGCACGGGCACAGGGCGTCTCGATCGCGGAGTACGGAGGCTGGCGGTACGGCATCTACGTCGGACTGCTTTCGGCGCCAGCGGTATTCGTATCCGGTTACATGCTAAGGACCCTGCCCGCGTTGCGACGGCGTGCGACTTCACCGCGGGAAAAGAACATTGTTCGCATACTCGCCGTCGTCGCTGTTCTCAGCGTGGTCCCGGTTAGCTCGCTCCTGCTCTTCGCGGCGCCGGGTGCGCTGGGAGTCGGTACCGACTTCACCCGCCGGATGTACGACTTCGCGTCCGCCGGGCTCGCCTCGGGTGAACCGCAGCTGCTGTTCGGGGCGGTTCTGGCGTTGGTGGTAGTGCCATCCTGCGTCCGTGCGGCGGCGCGGCTGCGGCAGTCGGCCCGGCTATACCCACTGTGGCGTGACTTGACCGCGGCCGCACCGGAGGTCGTGTTGTCACTGCGCTGGCGTGACCGCTGGGGCGCTTCCCCAGCGGAACGCGTGGAGCGTCTGCGCATCGAGATACGTGACGCGGCCGAGATCGTCGCCAGGTACGTGCGGCCGCTGCCTGCCGACGTCGACGAGTTGATCGAGAGCACTATCGCCGAGGACGATCAGGAGTTGGCGCGGCTCGTGACCGAGCTGGTCATCGCGGCTCAGCGGCGTGCTGCAGGCCGCACGGGCGACTCGGCTGGTGAGCCATCCGCGCAAGCAGCCGACGTGCCCGGCGAGGACACCTTGCTCCGGCTGTGGGCACCTGCGAAATCGCTGCTGCCACGAACCCGGATGCACTTAGGACAGCAGCCAACCGGCTCTCAGAGCTGCGGCGGATCGTCGTGACCGGATTTGCGCGTCATCTCGGTCGCGTTCTGCAACGTCTGGAGCAGTTGATCGATTGCTGATCTGGCGAATGTCAGTTGGTAACCGTCCGCGTGGCTGCGGGCCTGCTTCAACTCGATGCCGAGCCGGTCGAGCTCGGTGACCAGATCCGCGACAGACTTGTGCTCACGGTTGAGCTTCTTCAGAGCCCGGACGCCGCTTTCGACATCGTCCGGCACTCCCGATGTCGAGTCCCCGCCAGGGATCGGATCGAACGTGCTGCCGTGATAGATGGCCGCGGTTGCGCTGTCCGGCGGCAATCCCAAAGCCATGAGCGCCCGGTTGTACTTCGCCTCGGTGGTAGCACTGATCGCATGAACCTGCCCGGCCTCGATTCGGGACTGGACGTTCCGCGTCGGACCTCCGAGATCATGGATACGCTGGTGCGTTATCAACTCGTCGGGGAGGTCCCTCTGACGGAAGGCCTTTATCAACCGCCCGAATCGTTGCCCAGCCGACTCGGACCGGCGGGACTCATCGGTACGCTCCGGACTGAACCGCCGCCCATCCATAGCTTGCATCGTAACGCCTCGACGCACAGCGATGGTCGCCATGCACATACATCCGATCCGCGGCTGATCGTCACTGGACAAGTCCATCACCAAACCTGGCCTGTACCTTAGCTTCCGACGACTTGTCACACCCGGCAGCCAACGACGCGACAGAGGCGTAGCGCACATAGATGCACACCGATGCGTTGACATGCCCTTCCATGCGCCCTAGATTCGAGGTATGAGTGCAAGGTCCCGTCGCGAGATGGGCGCGACCACGCGCCGGTGTCGAGCGGTCGTTGCCGTCGCTGGCAAGTGGGCCACCGGCAGGCCCTATTCAGATGAACGCGATGCGACCAGAACACCGAGCCCGCATGTCGCGGGACACGATGTTGGTCCTGGATGTGCCCACGATGCGCCCCGCCGACAACCGGTCCCGTCCCAGCCGATTATTGACGAGCGACCGTGCGGTAGGGGCGGTACTCGAGAGCTCTCGATGAGAAGGGCTACGGGCAGAACAGTACTTCCGGACGGTGCACCGATCTGAAATGCATGGAGGGGAGAGATCGGCGCACCGCCCGGAAGTACTGTCTGAAACGATGCCTCCAGCGAGCTTGCGGAGAATCCTCGACCACCGCATCACTCTCGTCGATATCGTCGCCGCCTATGGACTCGATGCCGTGGTCTCGCGGATCGCTTCGCTGCATGCGGTCGGACGCCATTACGCCGCGCGGGCGATCGAAGCCGAATTGAGCCAACTCTACTGCTGCAGAAACTGCCGGTAACTCGGATCAGCGGGCCACTTCCGATAGCGACACCGTATTCTGAGCCGACCAACTGATCCTCGCCCATCCCACCCGGATCACCGAAATCTGCGAGGGTTCACTCACCGCCGAAGACGGCACCCTGCGCCTGGAACTGGACTCCACCAGCCTCGGCCGCAGCGGCACCGCGAAACTGGTGACCGCCCTCGGCCGCTCCATCCGCCTCTCCGGCGACACCATCGACTACACACTGCGCATGGCGGCGGTCGGCGAGCCGCTGCAACACCACCTCGCCGCCACCTTGCGGCGGGACTGAGCGCGAGGTTCAGGCGCGCTGAGTATCGCCGCCGTTGTCCGCACCGCCACCGGCCAGGACTCGAGCTGGACGAACGACGCTCTACGACCAGCCGCCCGAGCATCCCCTGGCATGGCATCGAGGGTGCAGATACAGGCGCTCACACGGCAGCCTCGGGTACTGACTGCCATCATCGGTGAAGACCTGGACTGGTTCATGCCAATGCATGTGCCGCCACTCCTGGACGAAAACGCTCGCGGCGGTCATGCATGCCCGGAAGTCCATTCGCAGCCCGTGCAGGAACACCGACAGGTGAACGTCCGCTTCCTGCGGCCTCGGCGAAATGCCAGCGGTCATGGTCGACCCCTCGGCGTCGACCCGATCCCACGGCTCGCACGGAACGAGTTCGTCGGTGAGCAGGTTGGACGACGTCCGATGAGGCGCGTCTCGGATAACAGTGGAATGACTCTCACCCCTTCGGATTCGTCCAGGTCCGGGTGGTGCCGGTTCGAGGATTCGTGTGGCCCTACCGCGCCGGTTGCGACGGTGATGAGCCCCGACGTTACGGACGGATTTCCGACGCGGGCACCGGGCAAGTTCGACAATGCCGAACGTCGAAAGTGGCCTGAGTCACTCACGTCAGCGTTTGCTATCAATCGGAGTGTTATGACGCAGGTCACAAATGGCGGGAAGGGTGTGGCGCAGCGATCACTGGGTTCGACATTGTCGAACCAAGAACTTCGAATAGTCCGAGCATCGCCTTGACCTGCACAATCGAATCCACACGACCCGGACTAGAACGCGTTCGGCAAGCGGCGACGTCCGGCGGTCAGTTCGGTAACCAGGTCCTCATAAGCGATGGCCAGTTCGGCCAGCCGCTCCCAGGCGAACCACAGGTCCCATTCCTCGTCGGCCGCAAGGGCCGCGTAGGCGGTGGCGCTGAGGTTGGCTAGGCGGTCTATCACCGAACCCAGGGACTCGGTGTGGAGGTAGGCGCCGCCGCGGGCGGCGGGCAAGCGCCGCTCGGCCCAGCGGTCGATGTCGCGGACCAAGTGGGCGCGAGACGCATCGATATCGGACACGCCACCCCGGTTGGCGTCGAGCCGGCGGACGTGCAGGTCGGCCAGGGCGCGGGCACGCAGCAGCACCGGGTGATCCGATGGCGGCTCGCCATCCCGGCAGGCTTGCAGCAGCTGACTTCGCGTCGGCAGCACATCGTTCACGACCGGGCCTCGCTCGAGCTCGGCTTCGGTGGACACGACCGAGCACCGCGTTCCCGGGTCACTCGCCGACGTGTACTCACGGTCGCGCCTCCCCGGGATTGGGGTCCGCCGGGCGCGATCGCGCGCTGTCTTCTCGGATTACTCGCTCGCGCTCACTGACGATGCTCCGGCCCGTGCAGGTGAGCACACTATTCACCAGCATCCCAGCGGATGGACGGAAAGTGTCCCGCGGTGCGATCACCCAGCGGCGAAAACCGCCGTTTGCGTCGGCGGGGGACGGTAGCGCAATTTCGCCGCCGAAGGGCACGACCGAGACGTCGAGCCGGAATAGCGCCGCGAACAGTCGCGTGTCGTCGGGAAGGTCAGGGCGGCACAGGAAAGTCCAACGGCGCGAACGGGTATGCGCGACAACCGGACCCAGCGAGTTACCTCGGAAAAGCATGTCGTCGCGCACCCATTGCCCCAGCCGGTCGGGCATCGTGATGCCGCCGACCACACCCGCCTTCACGACGATCCGCCCGATCTCCGGGTGTATCCCGGCGGGCAGGCCGCAGGTACGGCGGTAAAACGCGCAGCGGGACGCGGGTGTATCCGCGAATGCCGCATGGTTCATTCGCCAGCCTCGATTCAATTGGTCCGATGAGAGCAAATGCCCGATCGCTGGACCTGGAACCGTTGTCGCGGTTAAGGTTTCAGCACTTCTTCGATTCGGACCGGGCGCGTTCAGTAGAGCACCGGATATTGCTGGGCGGGAACGTAATCAGTTGTGGAATCGGGCGGAAACCGCCCAGGTTCCAAGGATCCCCGCCAAAAGGTTCCAGTTAGCAACCTGGCCAGTAGTTTGGCTACGAAAGGAATTCGTCATGAATCCAACAGGTTCCAGCCTGCCCCGCCGCATGCTCGGCCGTCAGCTGCGGGCGCTCAGGATCAGCGCGGGTGTCAGCGCCGAGTACGCCCGCGACGTGCTCGGCGTAAGCAAGCAAACCCTGTGGCGGATGGAGACCGGACAACAGGTCCGGCTGCTTCCGCCGCTCATCGAGCGGCTGTGCAAGCTGTACGGGTCATCCGACGAACAGACCGCCATCCTGCTCGACCTGACCGAGGAGACCAAGCACACCGAGTGGTGGTACCACTACGACGATGCGATCCCAAAGGGGTTCAGCCACTATGTGGGATTGGAGGCAGCTGCCCGCCGCGTCTTCTCCTACCAAACGACTCTTCTGCCCGGACTGCTGCAAACCAACGAATACCGGCGGGCACTGATATGGGTCGACTACCCCATGTTGCCCGGTCCGGAGGTTGAACGACGCATCGAGGTGTTCACCCGACGAAAGGCCCGCTTGGGCAGCGACTCCGACCCTTTGAGCCTCAACGCGATCATCGATGAGTCTGCTTTGCGTCGACCAATCGGTGGTCCATCGGTCATGGGTGCTCAGGTCGAGCATCTGGCCAGAGTCAGTGAGCAGCAACCGAACATTTCGGTGTTGGTGGTTCCGCTCGAGTCGGAGGCATATCCGGGCCTGCGTGTCGGCCCGTTCGTGATGCTCGAGTTTCCCAAGCACCCGACCGCACATCTCACCGAGCCTCCGATCATCTACATGCAGGGCTTCACCGGCGACCTGTATCTTGAGAAGCCTGAAGAGGTAAGGGGATACCGGCAAGCTTGGGCCGACATCCAGCGATCGGCACTTGATGAGGCACACAGCCGATCCCTCCTCCGCAAGATCGCAAAGGAGTACGCCAAGTGAACCTCGATCTATCCGCTGCCTCGTGGTTCAAGAGCAGCTACAGCAGCTCCGACAAGGAATGCGTCGAGGTTGCGTTTCTCGGCAGCGGCTCGGTGGGCGTTCGCGACTCGAAGGATCCCACCGGCCCGGCTCTCGTGTTCACACCGAGCGAGTGGGACTCGTTCACTGGCCGCATTACCGGCGGCGAACTCGACCGGCCACAGCCCTAACTATGCTGCCCGGCCACCGCCTCGAACCCTCCCACACGGCAGGTTCGGGGCACTCGCTTCAAGCGGCGGTTCCAGGACGGGCGATGCGTTCAGGTCGCTTGCACCCGGGGAAACCCGCCGGTAGCGTCAACATTCACTGAGGGGGGCGGAGGAGCCGGTCCGGCCCTGCAGATTCCAAGCTAAAGCCCGGCGGCAGAGGGGATCCCATGGCAAATAGGCCTAGTGCGTGGCAGCTAATGGTTCTCACCGCCAGCCTGACGTGTGCGCTGGCCGCGTGCGGGAGCTCGAATGGTGGCACAGGCCAGCCGACCGACAACCGGGCATCCGCAACGCCGACCGTCGCCGCCGACGTACCGTCGGGCTACCGACCCTGTGAGGACATCCCGCAGGCGGTGCTCAGTTCGGAGAAGTTGCTCGACAAGACGCCGGACGACTCGAACGCAAGTGGCGGCATCAAGTGGCGTGGGTGCCTCTGGGCCCAAACAGACGGCTACGCTGCAAGCATCCGGACGACCAACATTACGGTCGATATGGTGTCGGCGAAGGGATTCTCCGACACCCGCGACTTCACCATCGACGGTCGCCGCGCTGTCTCGACGCGCCAGTCCGATGCCCATCCGAAGGCCGAGTGCACCCTCAATGTCGAGATGGAGGGCGGGAGTCTCGAGTTCGGTCTCACAAACCCTGCATCGAACCGGAATACCGGCCATCTCGACACCTGTGATCTGGCGCGCACACTCGCCGAGAAGGTGGTACCGACGATTCCCGACACGGCGTAAAGCTACCGAGCAGGACTTGTTCAACCGGGAGGGAGAGATAGATGGGTGAGGACAATGCCCCAACGCAGCGGCCAATGATGAACATGGTCAGCGCTGCACGGGAGGGCAGCATCGGCGTTGAGATGACGGCTGAAGAGTTCGTGTACATCGATCGAGATTGCGAGTACTTCAAGCGCACGATTCGACAGATCCAACGGATTATGGCCGAGGTATCGGATCAGCCCACTTGGGGCCTGGGGGAGAACAACGACGACATGGTTTCGGGCGGCACCCTGGTCGCGCGCTTTAAAGAAAAGGCTCGCGGCTCGGCAGACGGCAACGCGGTCTGGGAGATTGCGGAGCAGCACTACCGAATCGTCGAGGACATTCAAGAGGTACATCGCATTGCCCGCGATCGGATGATTCAGGCGGACAGCAAGTTTGCCGCCGAGTTCAACCACGTGAACGCTACACTTCCCGAGCGCCCACCCGTCCAACGCCCGGCCGGACCGGTGCTGCTCCCAGACGGAACAGGCAGATGAGCGGCTACGAGAACACACGGATCCCGAGCGGCGGCGAACACCCCGACAGCTGGGAACACTCACGAATCAATGACTCTTTCGAGCCGCTCGATGTCACAGACGCGGTCGACCAAGCGAATAAGTATTGGCAGGTACGCAACCTGTGGGAGCAGGGCGTCGAAACCTTCGCCCGGTCCATCCAGACCTCGATCGCCCAAGCCTGGTCGGGTCCGGCTGCGGAACAGTCCAAGAACGCGATCGCCAAGTACACCAGCGAAGCACAGAACCTCACCAACTCACTGGAGGAGCTGTACTGCCGCGTGCGCGACGCCGCGACCGCGATCGAGAATACGAAGAAGGCGCTTCCGGACACCGTCCACTACCCCTGGACCGAACGTGTTTTCCACCCGAGCCGCTGGAGTCTGTCGGGTGAGCAATCCGAGGCCGAGCAGGCCGCGCGCGCGGCGATGAAGCAGTTCTACGTGCAGCCGTTCAGCGAGATGGACGGCAAGATTCCTGTGCTGCCCACGCCGGTCGGTCCGACCGCGTCGGTGGACATTCCGGCTCCCCCACCGGGCGGATACCAGAGCAGCGACAACGGCGGTCCCAACTCGACCAGCCCGGGCAATAATCCCGGCAGCACCGACTCCGGCGTCCCAGGCGACAAGGACGGCGACGGCAAGCCCGACGAACCGAGCGCCCAGGAGCAGCAGCCTGCCGACCAGTCGTCGCAGGAGCAGCAGTCGTCCGACACGACACCGGCCAACACGTCGACCACACCCGCCGGCGTGGATCCCACGGCGACGAACCCGACCACGACAACGGACCCCGCCAGAACCGTGCCGACCGGTACGGGAACCCCTCACGGCCCAGGCACACCCGGCATGCCAGGAACGCCGAACCAGCCGCAACCGGGACGCAGCATCCCGGGCACGCCGGGAACGCCGACCCCCTCGGCGAAGCCCGCGGCCGCCGCGGCGACCGCCGGTGCACGCGGAACGGCGGGACTCCCCGGCATGATGTCTCCCGGCGCGCGCGGTGGCGGCAAGGACGACGAGTCCGAACACAAGACACCGGACTACCTGATCAATCAGGACAACACCGACGAATTGCTCGGCGAGCTCCCGAGGACGCTGCCCGGCGGCGTCATCGGCCAGATCCCGGACTGAGCGTGCCATCGGAGAACGCCTTCGACGGACTCGAGAACCGGGTACGCGTCGCCCTCGATCGGATACCCACGGGCGATTCGGGTGCCCCGGCCTCCGATCGACTCGCGAATCCGACTCCGCATCACCCTCGATCGGATACCCACGGGCGATTCGGGTGCCCCGGCCTCCGATCGACTCGCGAATCCGACTCCGCATCACCCCCGGTCGGATACTCGCGAGCGATTCGGGTGCCCCGGCCTCCGATCGACTCGCGAATCCGACTCCGCATCACCCCCGGTCGGATACCCACGGGCGATTCGGGTGCCCCGGCCTCCGATCGACTCGCGAATCCGACTCCGCATCACCCCCGATCGGATACCCACGGGCGATTCGGGTGCCCCGGCCTCCGATCGTCCCGCGAATCCGGGCACCGCAACCCTGGAGGGATGCTCGACAGCGGTTTGGGCGGCCCACCCTCCGATCGTCTCGCGCAGCGTGCACGGGATCGACATCGGGGCCGCCCGGAGTGACGACATCCAACCTTTCGACTTCGACACACGCCCGCAGGCGACAGCCACGGGCGTGTGCGCATGACAGCGGGTCGCCCCGGTGCGACCGGATTGGACCATCGCATGGCTGAATGGACTTGGGAACCAGACGATTTCGCTGCCCTATGGTTCAGCGACGCCCACGACCGCATCCCCAGCCCAGTGCGCTACACCAGCCGCTTCGTTTTCCGCGACGAGTTCCACGCCCACCGTGCCGCCGTCTGGGACCGCTACTCCGCCGACGAGCACGACGAGATCAACGCCGCCTTGCACACCCTGGGCACGTCCGCGCTCCGCATCGAAATTCTCGGCGGCACCTGCAAGCACAAGAACAGCACCGGCCGCGACGACCTGCGCGAATACCGGATCCTCGGCGCCCGCACCGACTACCACGCCGTCGTCCTCAGCCAGGCAGGCAACCAACACGAGCACGGCCCCATACGCGCGCGCATGTTCCCGGCCGACCAACTGCCTACTCGCCTGGTGAACGCGATCCCCGCCTGCAAGCCCGGCACTGAGCGACCCGCCACCTTCCACCCCGACGATCTGACCCCGCGCCGCGACACCTACCTCCAGGACAACGCCCGCAACACCCCGCGCGAGCAATACCGCCGCCTCCTCGGCCGCCCAGTCGACGGCGGCGCCACGGCTGTCCTCCTCACCACTCCCCTGCACACCCCCGCCAAACCCGCCAAAGTCCTCCAGTGGCACGACATCTCCAACGACGGCCGCTACACCGAACACCGCACCCACCACATCACCGTCCGCCCCACCACCCCCACCGACCTGACCACCCACTTCACCACCTGGATCGACCAAGCCCTCCACCACCTCGCTGACGCCCGCCCCGAAACCTGGTAACCGGCGCAAACTGACGGGGGCGTGCCATGACGACACAGGGCCACCGGCGTGCGCTGCGCTTGGATTCCACAGCCGCACCTGCCCCGCCGGTCGCGTAGCAACTGCGCTAACGCACACGAGAATGCACTGCGGAAAGTGCCGATCAGTTGATTGTTCGACACTGAGGTGGTTCACTGCCACATGGTCGCAACGTCGTCGCGGCGGTATCTGGAGGGGATGGGATTGAATTTTTCAGTTGAGGTGGCCGACCTCAAAGGGTGGGCGGAGCAAGTGGGTCGAGCCGGAACAGACATGTTCGCAGCCCATAACTACGCGAAACACAACATAGCGGATGGAGATTTCGGCAAGATCTTAGAGCTGATAACAGAGGAGTACACCAAACTATTACCATTGGTCCATGATGTCACGCTGGCCGATAGCGAGGGCCAGGACAAGGCGCGTTTGTCGCTAATTTATGCCGCCGAGGAATACAGAAGGACCGACAGGAACTTCGCCAGCGAAATCGCAAAGCTAGACGACACTCCCCTGACGGTAATCGACGACGGTGTGGCCGACGGATTCGGCGATCTAGTGTCCGGCGCAGGTAAATTGGCTGCACCGACTGCCGATTCCCGGGCGCTCGCCGAAATCTCTTTGGGTATCTTTTACAACCGAATTGCCGACCTTGTCGTGCTCGTCGGAGGGCCCGACCCTCGCGAATACATCACGAAATGGCTCGCCGGAGACATCGGCAAGGCTGGCACACAGGTCTCGGCGTGGCGGCACCTCGCCGAGTGCACCGAGGCCGTCCGAGCGAATCTCGAGCAGGGCCAGAAAGCGATCTCCAAAACGTGGTCAGGAAAGGCATCGACTTCCGCGGCTGGGCAGTTCGATAAATGGAATACCGCTCTGAGCAATCAGAAGAACGCTATGCAGAAGATGGCTGAACACTTGAGCGACGCACTGGACGAGGCGATCAAGCTGGCCCAGGTGGTGGTGGACATCATCCTGACGGTTATCAATTTAGTCACAGCTGCCCTGACCAATGCGGCAATACCCGTCGTCGGGCAAATCAAGCTGATCAAGAGCGTAAAAGACGGTATCGTCATGATCAATAAGGCCCGGGGGGTGATCATGACCTTCTGGCAATTGCTGGTCATGATCAAGTCGTTCATAGTGGCAACCACTGCCGTGTTCACCAGGGAATCGTTGCCCACCCCGGCGACCAGTTAAGGATTACGATGGCCACAAGCACTCCAGATTCCTCGATCGCGGCGGCGATCCAGCGGCTCGACGCAGCTATCGCGCAGGCCAAGCAGGATCTCGACACCTATAAGCAGCAAGGTCAGCCGACCGCAGCAGATCTTCAAGAACTGCAGAAAATGGCCGCTGCTGGTGAACTCGGCGCTGATATGCAGTCGGCTGCTGCGTTGGTTTCGAGCGGCCAGGAAAGTTGGCTATCACTCTGTTCCGGCAAGTCATCCAACTCCCACTTGCTCGACAGCCATGTGAGTCGCATGCTCGCCGAGCATGGCGGCGCGGTAACCGCGTCGATCCAAGGTGATACGAGTTTTGATCCAAAGCCTGACGATCTATACAGATAGGCCGCGCTCGTCAACTCCCTTCGGCGCCTACCTCGGTCGGCTGCGAGACTACTGATAGCAGTCTCGCAGTCGACCCTCGATCAGGCGGTGCACCGCGCTCGATGTGGAGCAGAACGAGGGCCGTGGCGATGGCCCACGCCGATTCCCTACGGGTACAAGATGGCTCAATCAGTGAATTGTCCAGAACACGGTCATCAGGATCCAATCGGCGACCAGCACTCCGACAATGACAGCCCACTGCCGTCCGAAGGACCAGCGACGCTTCAACGCGACAGCCACCAAGACGATCCCGATAAGCCCGGCCGCGATGTAGCCGCTCATCCAGGCCGGATTGTCCGTCGATGCCCCGATCACGGTAACAACGATCGAGAAAAATATTGCGCCGACCAGCAACTCGAAGCGCAGGAATCCTTCAGCGAAAGCTGCTACTGCCCACCCCATGAGACGAGCGATCGCCCCCTTACTCCTGTCGGACTCAGGCGAATTGTCGAAAGCGTCGGCATGACGGTATGCCTGACGAAACAATGGCCCATCCTCATCATCCCCGGTCATGGTCTGATCGTAGCGGTTGACGTCGCTACGCAGAGCACCAAGATCGGGCGGACATCGAATGATCCAACCCCGCGTCACCACGCACGCCAGCGGGTAGCCACGGGTCCGACGGCTGGAACCAGCGGCCGGTCCCACTCTCGAGCCACCACATTTCCCCACCTACTTCAGATCCTCGATCGACTACCTCTCCGCCACCTGGCAGCCGCCCGCCCCGAAAGTGGTAATTGCTTTACCGAACCGAACCCTGGCCCGACCTGCGATGCGCCAGTTGGCAGGCGCGATATGGCAGTGCAATTAGCGTCCCGGTCTCATGCCCGTCGCCGTAGGGCAGGACGTGACGTCAGGCCTGCTGGTAGGGTTTCCGATCGAAGAGGAGGGGATTTCAATGGGGTATCCGTATGGCGGTGAGGTACCACGGCCATGGTTTCGCTCGTCCAGAACCCGAACGCAGCGGAGCCACCGCGATTGCCGCGGCTGCATTAGCGCTGGGCATCGGACTGATATGTGCGCTCGGCACCTTCTCGTGGGCCGCGGTCGCGTTTGACAACCACGAGTACCTGTCGGGCGAACGATCCGGTCGATCGGCTTGGTGGGGGTCGGGGCGATCCTTTGGTCACTCGGCGCGATCCTGCTGTTCTGTCGCACCGCAGCCGGTCGGATACTGGTGATCATCGACTCCGTGCTCGGACTCATCTACGTCCTCGCCGCCGTCATACGTGCAGAAGACCCGGCTTTGCTGATAATGGCGATCCCGGTGCAGCCCATTCTTGTTCTCGCCGCGTTGAAGTCGACCGGCCGCTGGATCGCCACCAAGCCGCGCCACCACTGACAGCGGCCCGAAGCATCGAATCCTCCGCGGGACGTCACGAACCCGGGCCGAGGCAATCGGCGGGCACCGTGCGCCATGTCGGGGCGGTGAGCACGCTGGCCTTCCGACCGGTGGGCGCACCCTGGTCCCGGATCTGCCGTACTGGCAGACCTGCCCGTAGCAAACCAGGGGACGGTCGGTCGGCGGCCTGACCGATGACGAGGTCCAGCGGCGAAAGTCCGTGGCAGATAGCCAGGTTCGGCTGGACGTCGTGCAGCATGCGGGCAGCCCGCGCACCGGTTCACGAGTACCCACTGTCACAACGCCAGACGGCCACCTGCCGCGCCGAACTGTTCCGACTCCGTCAACACCTGGCAACAATACGGAAAACGGACAAAAACGGATACCGGGACGCGTTGCGTAAGTGCAGGTCCCGGGGTGTTAATGGAGGTATATAGCCGGGCCACTACCACAGTCGGGCGCCCCCCGGTGTAGAGGAATCAGCAAACGAGGAGGCAGCGCATGCCGACTTTCCTCTCCCCGCCCTCGGGGCAGCACCCGTGGGGGCCCCGTGTCACCGTAACCGGCCGCACCGTAGCCGATCTCCGTCCCTCGGTGCGCGCGGACGAACGGCACCACGAACCGTCTTCTTCCAGATACGGGTTCGACTAGGTTCCGCTGTTCGTCGACGATCCGACGCTCCGACCGCATCGAGCCGAACGACTCCAGCCGCGAGCGGCGGGGAGGTGCAGAGACTTCCAGCCGGACACGCTGAACCGGCGCAAAGGCAGGAAGCCCTGCCGTATCCGCGGTGATCCGCGAACCGCTGAAACCGGCGGACCCGAGAGCCACCTCGGCCAGTTCGAAACCCGCTGGGATACGGACCACTCCGACAAACCGGGCTCGGTAAGACGACACGACCCCAGCGCCGACCAAAACAGTTCTTCCGCACAACCCACACAAATGAGAAAGGGAAACCAATGAACAAAGTACTCACCACCCTGCGCAGCGAGCCCGTTCGCGCCCTGCTGTACCCGCTGCTGGTAGCGGTCATCGGGTACGGGGTCACCAAGGGTGTCGTTTCGGCCGATGCGTCCGGATTCATCCTGGCCGTTGTCGCGGCGGCGCTGGGACTTCCGGCCGTCGAGTCGGCGCGCCACCGGGTGAGCCCGGCGCCGCCGGACAGTGGTGAACCCGCATGAAGTCTCCGAAGGCGACGACTCGCCACGATCCCTTCGAAGTCGTCCTGTGCGCTGTCTTCGGGATGTCAGCCCTGTTGCAGACCTTCTACGGTCCGCCACCGGGTTCCGCCACCTCGAGCATGCCACCGGCATTCCGGGTGCTGTGGCTGGTCCTCATGTTGATCGGCTGCCTCGCGACACTCGTCGGCGTGTTCGCCCGGCGCGTGTGGGGCTACCTGGTCGAGCAGATCGGATTGGGGGCGCTCGGCTGGTCGCTGATGGCATTCGGCGCTCAGCTATTGGTGATGCAGTTCCAGCATCGAACTCTCGGGCCCGCCACGATTCTCGGCGGGCCGTTGCCTATCGCGCTGGGTCTCGCGTTCCTGTGGAAGCGCCGGCAGGTGTTGCAGGACGTGCAGACCCTGCACGCGGTGAAGATGAAGGAGGAGCCATGAACATGGCCCAGCAGTCGCCGGTGTTCGCGGCGCTCGTGCTGATCGCCAGCTCCTCGGTGCTGTCGGCAATCGTGACGGCATGGTTCAAGCGCGGCGACGTCGACGCCACCATGACCAAGACGAAGGCCGACGCCGCGAAGGTGCTGAGCGACCTTGCCATTTCGCAAACGCAACTGATGTCCGAGCAGATGGGCGAGTTCCGTATGGCACTGCGAGCCCACCGGGAATGGGATCGGAAGATGGTGACGCGTGCGCGGCAGGCGGGCCTCGAATTCGAGGACCCGCCCGAACTGTTCCTGTGACGAGGTCACCACGCCCCGGGGCGAGCCACGCCGTGTCCGTTTCGTCCGTGGTTGCCGAACGCTCGCGGCAGCCCCGAGCTTTCGGCGACGGCCGCACGCGCCCTGGGCGGGCGGCGTCGCGGCGGCTCGGCGAAAATGCCGCTGCCGCAATGCCTAACGGCCTGGTCACGACCGACACGCAGACAATCCGAAAACGGACCAAAACGGATTCGATACTCATTGCCGCAGCGCTGGTTCAGGAGTGTTAATGGAAATAGCCGGGCCATTGAGCGAGTCGGGCACCCCCCGGTGCAGTTGAACGATCACCACGGCGACGAGGAGGCAGCGCCATGCCTACCATCACTTCCATCTCCCCCACATCAGGGCCCACCACAGGTGGCACCAGTGTGACGATAACCGGCACCGGATTCACCGGTCCCACGACCGTCAGATTCGGTAGTACCGCTACCACGTTCACGATCGACTCCCCCACTCAGATCACGGCCATCGCACCCGCCGGTTCGGCCGGTACGGTGCAGGTCACCGTGACCACCGCGGAGGGTACCAGCAACGGGGTTCCCTATACCTATCTCCCGGTTCCCTCCCTGAGCAGCGTCAGCCCCAGCCAAGGGTCGACCTCGGGCGGAACGACCGTCACGCTCACCGGATCGGGCCTGACCGGAGTCACCGCGGTCAATTTCGGTAGCACACCGGCCACTTCGTTCACGGTCAACTCCGACACCCAGATCACCGCCGTCTCCCCTGCCGGATCCGGCATCGTGTCGATTACCGTCACCGGCCCGGGCGGAACCAGCAACCCGGTCACCTTCGTCTACGTCATCGTCCCGACCATCACCTCCATCTCCCCGACCGCGGGACCGGCGGCGGGCGGCAACAGTGTCGTGATCACCGGCACCAACTTCACTGGCCCCCTGACGGTACGGTTCGGCACCAACGCAACCATTTTCACCGTCAATTCGCCGACCCAGATCACGGCGATCGCGCCCCCGGGCTCGCCGGGAACGGTACAAGTCACGGTCACCGGCTCGGGTGGAACCAGCAACGGCGTCTCCTACACCTATGCCGGGGTCCCCACGCTGACCAGCATCGTTCCCAACACGGGCCCGACGACGGGTGGGACGACGGTAATCCTCACGGGAACGGGTCTGACCACAACGACCGCGGTCAACTTCGGTGCCACACCGGCGACCTCGTTCATCGTCAACTCCGACACGCAGATCACGGCCGTCACCCCGGCCGGATCGGGAACCGTGCAGGTCACCGTCACAACGGCCGGTGGAACCAGTAACGGCGTCGGCTTCACCTACGTCGGAGCGCCGACCCTGACGACGGCGGTTCCGAACAGTGGACCGGTGTCCGGAGGGACTACGGTCGTCCTCACCGGCACGGGACTCACCGGAGCAACGGCGGTCAACTTCGGTGCCACACCGGCAACGTCGTTCATCGTCAACTCCGCCACCCAGATCACGGCGGTCGCCCCAGCCGGGACCGGCACGGTGAACATCACCGTCACCACAGCGGGCGGAACGAGCAACGGTATCGCCTACACCTATATCCCGGTTCCCACACTGACCACGTTGGTTCCGAATGTGGGCCCTGTGACGGGCGGGACGACGGTCGTCATCACCGGCACCGGACTGACCGGAGCAACCGCGGTCAACTTCGGTGCGACACCGGCGGCCTCGTTCACCGTCGACTCGGCCACCCAGATCACGGCCGTGGCCCCGGCGGGCACCGGAACCGTGGCAGTCACGGTCACCACCGCGGGCGGAACCAGCAACGGCCTCGCCTACACCTACGTCGCGGTGCCCACCCTCACCACGGTGGTGCCGAATGTCGGCCCGGTGACCGGAGGGACAACCGTCGTCCTCACCGGCACCGGACTGACCGGAGCGACCGCGGTGAACTTCGGTGCCACACCGGCAACCTCGTTCATCGTCAACTCCGCCACCCAGATCACGGCCGTCGCCCCAGCGGGGACCGGAACCGTGGCAGTCACCGCCACGACCGCGGGCGGAACGACGAACGGCGTCGCCTACACCTACGTCGCGGTGCCCGCCCTCACCACGGTGGTCCCCAACGCCGGCGTGGAAGCGGGCGGAACAACGGTGGTCATCACCGGTACCGGTCTGACGGGAGCCACAGCGGTCACCTTCGGTGCCACACCGGCAACGTCGTTCACCGTCAACTCCGACACGCAGATCACGGCCGTCTCCCCCGCCGGGACCGGAACGGTGAACATCACTGTCACCACAGCCGGAGGAACCAGTAACGGCGTCGCCTACACCTACATTCCGGTACCAGCTATCACCACAGTTGTTCCGAATGTGGGCCCGGCGACCGGCGGCACGACGGTCATCATCACCGGCACGGGTCTGACCGGAGCCACCGCCGTGAACTTCGGTGCCACACCGGCAACCTCGTTCACCGTCGACTCCGCGACACAGATCACCGCCACAGCCCCCGCCGGAACCGGGACGGTGAACCTCACCGTCACCACAGCGGGCGGCACGAGCAACGGCGTCGCCTACACCTACATTCCGGTACCAACTATCACCACAGTTGTTCCGAATGTGGGCTCGGTAACGGGCGGTACGACGGTCGTCCTGACGGGCACGGGATTCACCGGAGCCACGGCGGTCAACTTCGGTGCCACACCGGCGGCCTCGTTCACCGTCGACTCCGCAACACAGATCACGGCTGTGACACCTGCCGGGACCGGAACCGTGGCGGTCACCGTCACCACCGCGGGCGGAACCAGTAGCGGCGTGGCATTCACCTACATTCCGATTCCCACCCTTACCACGGTGGTGCCGAATGTGGGTCCGGTATCGGGAGGGACGATCGTCGTCCTCACCGGAACGGGGCTGTCCACCACCTCCGCGGTCACCTTCGGTGCGACACCGGCGACCTCGTTCATCGTGGACTCCGATACGCAGATCACGGCCGTCGCCCCGGCCGGGACCGGAACTGTGAACGTCACCGCCACCACCGCGGGCGGAACCAGCAACGGCGTCGCCTACACCTACGTGGCGTTGCCCACCCTCACCACGCTGGCTCCGAATCTGGGCTCGGTAACGGGCGGTACGACAGTCGTCATCACCGGTACGGGACTGACCGGAGCCACCGCGGTGAACTTCGGTGCCACACCGGCAACCTCGTTCACCGTCGACTCCGCAACCCAGATCACTGCCACAGCCCCTGCCGGCACAGGAATAGCGCAGGTCACGGTTACCACCGCAGGTGGAACCAGCCTCGGCCTGCCCTACACCTACGTGGCGGTGCCCACCCTCACCGCGGCGGTCCCGAATGTGGGACCGGTGACCGGTGGTACGACAGTCGTCCTCACGGGTACGGGACTGACCGGAGTCACCGCGGTGAACTTCGGTGCCACACCGGCAACCTCGTTCACCGTCGACTCCGCGACACAGGTCACCGCCGTCGCACCGGCCGGCACCGGAACGGTGAACATCACCGTTACCACGGCAGGTGGAACCAGCAACGGCGTCGCCTACACCTACGTCGCGGTGCCCGCCCTGACCACGCTGGTTCCGATCGTGGGACCCGAGGCAGGCGGGACGACGGTCGTCATCACGGGCACGGACCTGACCGGAACCACCGCGGTGACCTTCGGAGCCACACCGGCAGCGTCGTTCACCGTCGACTCCGCAACCCAGATCACCGCCGTCTCCCCGGCGGGAACCGGAACCGTGCAAGTCACCGCCACCACCGCGGGCGGTACCAGCAACGGGGTTTCCTTCACCTACGTCCCGGCTCCCGCCCTCACCACGGTGGTACCGAATTCAGGCCCGCAAGCAGGTGGAACGACAGTCGTCATCACCGGCACGGACCTGACCGGAGCCACAGCGGTGACCTTCGGTGCCACACCGGCAGCGTCGTTCACCGTCGACTCCGCAACCCAGATCACGGCCGTCTCGCCCGCAGGGACGGGAGCCGTGCAACTCACCGTCACGACCGCAGGAGGAGCAAGTAATGGGCTCACCTTCACCTATGTTTAACGGTTGATGCGGCTGGGCCGTCGGCAGGCTATTGCCGGCGGCCCAGTTTCGTTGCGGTTGAGCGAATACAACAGAGCCTTCGTCACCGTGGACGGGGGCTGCAGGGGTAAGGGGGTTTTCGTTGGCGACCGTACTCAAGATGCTGCTGGCGGAGCGGCATCTCAAAAGTCATCCGGATTTCCTGGTCGCGTACGACAGGTGCGCGGCGCAGCTCGACCCGCCCATTCCGCCCGGGCATGGGCCGGCGAAGGCGCAGTACTACCAGTGGTTGTCGGGACGGATGGTCGGGCTTCCGCGCGACTATCACTGCCGGGTGCTGGAGAGAATGTTTCCTGGCTGGACGGTTGAAGGATTGTTTCAGATGGCCAACTCCACACCGGCCCACCCCAGATCACACGGGGTAGGTCCGTCCGGCACCGACATCCAGCTCGAGGCGTTTCTCGGGACCGAGATGACCACCAGGGGAACCACTCTGGTGTATCCGCGTCTCGAGCTGTCCAGACCGTCCGTGGACGCCCTGGGAGTGGCGGGGATCTCTCATCCCTTCGGGGAGCAGACCGGCGTCGACCTTCCCTCCGTCGTGACGGAGAGCGATGTTCGCGGACTGCTGTATGTGTTCTCCTTGCTGCAACGCCACACCAGCATTCGCGCCGAGGTCCGCAGCGACCGCGACATGGTCGCCCGCGCCGACCGGCCGTTCTTCAGCTTCGGGCTGAGCGGCAACGGCTGCACCCATCTGTATCTCGAGACCGTCGCGCGTCCGCTGTTCACGATCCGTGACAGCACGGCCTCGGACGGCTCTCGTTCGATGCGCCTGCGGTTGAGCGACGGCAGCGAATACGACTCGAACGACGACCGCAACATCGGCGTCATCGCGCGGGTGCGGCCCAGTCCGGATGTGCACCCGGACCGATATTGGATCTATTGCGGGGGTCTGGGTCCGCACGGCACTGCCGGAGCGGGTTGGTATCTGGCCACCTCATGGAGTCCGCTCCAGCAGCGTGCCGGTGATCGCGAGTTCGTCGCGGTCATCGGCGTCGACGAGTACTCCGACCGGACGACCAGTTTGGAGCACCTGTTGATCGCGTCGCGGGAGTAGTCCTGCGGCACTTCGGCAGCCAGGCACGACGAAGAAGGGCGCACTCGTGAAGTATCGGTCGACTACGGTTGCCGTGGCGCGGTTCCCGCTGGACCGCCCACGGCACCGTGAGCTGCTGTTCTGGGTTGTTCCAGTGTGGAAACGCGAGCGCTTCAGTACCCGGCGGGCAACGCGGCGAACATATCTCGTGTCACGGCGACGGCATTGTCGGAACTACCGCCTTTGACCAGCATCGTGGCGAACGCCATGTCGCCGCGGAAGCCGACGAACCAGGAGTGCGAACCGCCGTCGACTTCGGCCTCGCCCGTCTTGCCGTACACCTCGCCCTGATCGGCGATCCGCTCGGCGGTGCCGCCGATGACCACTTTGCGCATCATCAGGCGCAGTCCCGCAATCACGTCAGGGGACGGCGCGGGGCGGTCGCCGTCGACGCGGGTCGGCCGTCCCGCGAGCAGGTAGGGCACGGGCGCCGAGCCGTGCGCGATGGTCGCCGCCATGAGCGCCATACCGAACGGGCTGACCACGACTCTGCCCTGGCCGATGCCGTCCTCGGTGCGCTGGACCAGATCGTCGGCGGGCGGCACCGAGCCGGAGGCCGTCGGCACGCCGACCACGGAATAGACCGGGCCGACACCCAGTTTCGCGGCGGCGTCGTGCAGCGCGCGGCCGGGCAGCTCACTGGCGAGTTTGGCGAACGACGTGTTGCAGGACCGCTCGTACGCCGTGGCCAGCGGCACGTTGCCGACTGTGAACAGGTTGTAGTTGGGGATGGTCCGCTCGCCGATGACGATGCGGCTCGGGCACGGCAGCATCGTGTCGGGGGTCGCCACACCGGTCGACATGGCCGCGGCCGCGGTGACCGTCTTGAATATCGAACCGGGCGGGTATTGGCCGGTCGTCGCGATCGGACCGTCCCGGTCGGCGGCCTTGTTCTGCGCCACCGCCAGGATCGCGCCGGTGGACGGGCGCAGCACCACCATCATGGTCTGCTCGGTGCGCGCGTCCACGGCGCGCTGCGCGGCGTTCTGCACATTGCGGTCGACGCTGAGCGAAAACGACGGCGCGGGTTGTGACGGCACTTCGATGAGCACGTCGGTGTCGGCGCCGTTGGCGTTCATGGTGACCACGCTCCAGCCCGCCTTGCCGTCCACCTCCGCGATCACCGTCTTGCGCACCTGGGCCAGCAGGTCTGGCGCGAAATCGCGGTCGGTGGCGACCAGATCCCACTGCTGGGTCAGCGTGACGCCGGGCAGGCCGATGAGATCGGTAGTCACCTGGCCGGATTCGTTCTCGTTGAGCAGGGCGACGGTGTAGGCGCCGGTAGCGGCCTTCGCCGCGCCGAGGATCGAGTGCGGAGTCAGCGATTTGTCGAAGCGGTTCAGCGCCGCGGCCAGGGTCGTGGCCACCGCCGCGGCATCGGGTGCCTGCGCCGCGGCGAAAGCGACCCGGGACACCTTGCCGGGCACCAGCACGTCACTGCCGGACTGCTCGTTGACCCGCGCCCGGGGCGGCGGATTGGAGCGCAACGCCATGGTCTGGGTGTCGCCGAGCCGGGGATGGACGTTGGCGGAGGTCCAGCGGACCATCCAGCGCCCGTTGCTGCGGCCCATCTGCAACTGGCCCGAGTAGCTCCACGTCCGGTTCTTGGGCAACCGCCATTCGTAGGCGTAGTCGACGGTCGCGGTGTCGCCGGTCACCCGTGCCGCGCCGGTGCGTGCGGTGAGCTGCTCGGCCTGCAACTGGTTCCAGGCGGAACGCAATGCGTCGCTTGCCTTCTCGGGCAGATTGGTGAGTTCGGCGGCGGCGTCCACGCGATGCTCGGCGAATGCCTTGACGAACGCGTCCGCGGCGGGCACCGGACCCTGCGCCTGGCTCGCGCAACCCGCGGCGGCCACCGCGGTCACCGCGACGGCCAGCGAGAGGAGCATCCGAGTCGGCATCGGCACCGATGGTAATGGCCACCGGCCGGCAAAAGCCTGCGGCACTCCGGAATTCAGCACGGATGCGCGGTCAGTCGACGAGGACGGTGGCGAAGGTCGCGATCTGCCGGAACCCGACCCGGCTGTAGGCGCGGCGAGCGATCTGGTTGTAGTCGTTCACATACAGGCTGGCGGTACGGCCGGAGGCGACCACCGCGCTCGCGACCGCCGCCGTGCCCGCGGTGCCGCGGCCTTTTCCACGATGGTCCGGATGCACCCAGACCCCTTGGATCTGGCCGGTGCGCCGGGACAGCGAGCCCACCTCGGCCTTGAAGACGACTTCCCCGTCCTCGAAACGGGCCCAGGCGCGACCGGATTCGATGAGGCTCTGGATGCGGCGCCGGTAGCCGCGCCCGCCGTCGCCCGCGCGGGGATCGACACCGACCTCCTCGATGAACATCGCGATCGCGGCCGACAGGTAGCGCTCGAGCTCGGCCGGACGCACGCGGCGCACCGCCGGATCGGGCGTGGCCAGCGGCGGCTGGAAGAGGGCGAGCAGCGGTTGTTCGCCGCGCAGTTCCCGTTCCGGGCCCCAGTGCACGGTCAGCATCTCCCACAGCGGCAACGCCAGCTCCCTGCGGCCCACCACCGAGGAACAGATGCGCGGCCATCGGACCGCCCGCTCGGCGAACGCGCGCAGCGCGTCTCGGTCACCCAGCAACGGCACCAGGTTCGCGCCCGAGAAACACAGCGACTCCGCCGGACCGCCCCTGCTCCACAGCTCGCCATGACCACATCGGGTATCCAGACCGAACTCTTGTAGTCGGGCGGCGACCATGCAGGAGGCCACCGGATCGGCGTCCAGCACCCGCAGTACTTGCGCCAGGTCCCGATTCGCGAGCTGCCGCGCAGGGGCGTGTTTGGCCCGTCGCGCCGGCTCCAGCAGACTCCGCACGGTGACAGCCTGCCACGAACCGGCGCCATACGGTACGGCTATGCCGAAAGCCCAGGTCGGCGGGTCTCGGCTCAGCCGACCGTGACGACCGGTTCGCCGGTGCCCGCGCCCTCGCCCATCTCCTCGGCGATCCGCATCGCCTCTTCGATGAGCGTTTCGACGATCTGCGCCTCCGGGACGGTCTTGATGACCTCGCCCTTGACGAAGATCTGGCCCTTGCCGTTGCCGGAGGCCACACCCAGATCGGCCTCGCGTGCCTCGCCGGGCCCGTTCACGACGCAGCCCATGACGGCCACCCGCAGCGGCACCTCCATGCCCTCCAGACCGGCGGTCACCTCGTTGGCCAGGGTGTACACATCGACCTGCGCGCGTCCGCAGGACGGGCACGACACGATCTCCAGCTTGCGCGGCCGCAGGTTCAGCGACTGCAGGATCTGCCCGCCGACCTTGACCTCCTCGGCGGGCGGCGCCGACAGCGAGACCCGGATGGTGTCGCCGATGCCCTCGGCCAGCAGCGCACCGAACGCCACCGCCGACTTGATCGTGCCCTGGAACGCCGGACCCGCCTCGGTGACACCCAGGTGCAGCGGGTAGTCGCACTGCGCGGCCAGCTGGCGGTAGGCCTCCACCATGATCACCGGGTCGTTGTGCTTGACCGAGATCTTGATGTCGCCGAACCCGTGTTCCTCGAACAGGCTCGCTTCCCACAGCGCCGACTCGACCAGCGCCTCCGGCGTGGCCTTGCCGTACTTCTCCATCATCCGCTTGTCCAGCGAACCGGCGTTCACGCCGATGCGGATCGGAATCCCGGCGGCGCCCGCGGCCTTGGCGACCTCCTTGACCCGGCCGTCGAACTCCTTGATGTTGCCCGGGTTGACCCGCACCGCGGCGCACCCGGCGTCGATCGCGGCGAAGATGTAGCGCGGCTGGAAGTGGATGTCGGCGATCACCGGAATCTGGGATTTGCGCGCGATCGTGGCCAGCGCGTCCGCGTCCTCCTGACGCGGGCAGGCCACCCGCACGATGTCGCAGCCCGACGCGGTCAGCTCCGCGATCTGCTGCAAGGTGGCGTTCACATCGTGCGTCTTGGTCGTGGTCATGGACTGCACCGAGATCGGGTGATCACTGCCCACCCCGACATTGCCCACCATCAGCTGGCGGGTCTTGCGCCGGGGAGCGAGCACGGCCGCGGGAGCGGTCGGCATCCCCAATCCGATTGTGCTGGTCACCTTCGGCTGCCTACTTTCGTCGTGTCCGGGCACATTCGGTGCCGAGTCTAGCCTTGGCGCAGCCCGGCCACCCTGTGACAGCAGCGACAACGCTTTCCCGGCCGACCGCGACAGACTACGTCGCGAACCACATCGCCCGGCCATCGCCCCCGGTCAGAACAGCCTGATCGGATTGACGATGTCGGCGGCCAGGGTGAGCAGCATGTAGGCGCCGCCGATCACGACGAACACATAGGTCACCGGCAGTAGCTTCAAGTAGTTCACCGGCGCACCCGGTGCCAGGCCCTTCCAGCCGCGAATGGTGTTGCGGATCTTCTCGTAGATCACCACCGCGATGTGGCCGCCGTCCAGCGGGAGCAGCGGGAGCAGGTTGAAGACGCCGAGGAAGAAGTTCAAGCTGGCCAGCACCAGGATGAACATGTTCCAATAACCGCGTTCGGCGGTCTCACCGCCGATTTTGCTGGCTCCGTACACGCTCACTGGGGTTTCCGGATCACGCTCACCGCCGGTGACGGCGACCCACAGCGAGGACACCTTGGCGGGCATCTGGGCCAGCGAGTCCACGGTGCGTACGAACATGTCGCCGGTGAACGCGCCCGCGGCGGGAATCGCGGCCAGCACGTTGTACTGCACCGGTTCGTAGCGATCCGGCGCTACGCCGACGGCGCCCACCTCGCGACCGGCGCCACCGTCCTCGGGATAGCGCATCACTCGCTCCGGAGTCACGGGAATGGCGAGGGTCTGGCCGTCACGCTCGATGAGGTAGGTGAACGGACCCGTCTGCTTCTGAGTTTCGGCCTGGAACTGCTTCCAGGTGTCCACCTTGACACCGTTCACCTCCTTGACGATGTCGCCACGCTGCAATCCGGCTCGCTGCGCAGGGCCGGTGCCGGTGCACGGCACGGTCGAGCCATCCGGATTCCCCTGCGGCACGCAGCTCATCGGTCCCAGTGCGGTGGCGGGCGGTTCGGTCAGGTTCGGCAGACCCCAGCCGACGGCGAGCACCACGATCAGGATGAAGCCGAGCACGAAGTTCATCGCGATGCCGCCGGACATGACCAGCAGCCGTTTCCAGGTGGCCTGGCGGTACATGGCGCGGTCGAGCTCCTCCGGGCGCAGCTCGTCCAGCGCCGTCATGCCCGCGATGTCGCAGAAGCCGCCGAGCGGGAGCGCCTTCAGGCCGTATTCGGTCTCGCCGCGGCGGAACGAGAAGATGCGCGGGCCGAAGCCGATGAAATACCGGCGCACCTTCATTCCGGTCGCCTGGGCGGTCCACATGTGCCCACATTCGTGCAGCGCGATCGACAGCGTGATGCCGAGGGCGAACAGCACGAATCCCAACGCGAACACCATTTGCTCTACAGCCCTCCTGCGTTTGCGCAGCTCGAATATCCCGCACGCACGCGTCCGCTCCTGGCCGCGAGCACTCTGATCACCCTAACCGGACACCGCCCGACCCGGTGTCTTCAGTGTGCCAGGACGCGGTCGCTCCGCGAGTCCGATCCGCCTCACCCGGTCAGCCGCGGACCCGGGCGGCGGCGAATTCCCTGGCCCAGGAATCGGCGGCGAGGACCTCGTCGAGCGAATCCGGCTCGGTGCGCCACTGCCCGGCCGCCTCGACCGCGGCGGCCACCGTCCGCACGATGTCCGGGAAACGGATGGCGCCGTCCAGGAAAGCCTGTACCGCCACCTCGTTCGCGGCGTTGTAGACCGCGGTGACGCTGCCGCCCGCCTGCCCGGCCGCGCGGGCCAGCTCGACGGCCGGGAAGACCTCGTTGTCCACCGGCTCGAATGTCCAGGTGGAGGCGGTGCTGAAATCGCAGGCCGGGGCTGCGCCGGGCACTCGGTCCGGCCAGCCGAGGGCCAGCGCGATGGGAAGCTTCATGTCCGGCGGACTGGCCTGGGCGAGCGTGGAGCCGTCGGTGAAGGTGACCATCGAGTGCACGATCGATTGCGGGTGCACGGTGACGTCGATGCGGTCGTAGGGGATCCCGAACAGCAGGTGCGTCTCGATCAGCTCGAGTCCTTTGTTCACCAGCGAGGCCGAGTTCAGCGTGTTCATCAGGCCCATCGACCAGGTGGGATGCGCCTTGGCCTCGGCGGGATCGACCGATTCGAGCATTTCCGCCGTCCAGCCCCGGAACGGGCCGCCGGACGCGGTGAGCACCAGCCGGTCGACCTCTTCGGCGCGACCGCCGCGCAGGCACTGCGCCAGCGCGGAATGCTCGGAGTCGACCGGAACGATCTGGCCGGGCGCGGCGGCGCGTGTCACCAGGGAACCGCCCGCGACCAGGGATTCCTTGTTCGCCAGGGCCAGGCGGGTGCCCGATTGGAGGGTGGCGAGGGTGGGCTCGAGTCCGAGCGAGCCGACCAAGGCGTTGAGCACGACGTCCGCCTCGGTGCGACGCACCAGCTCGGTCACCGCCTCCGGACCGCCCAGGGGCAGGTCCAGCTGCCGCGCCGCGGCCGGATCGGCGACGGCGACGTTGCGCGTGCCGGTGGCAGCCATCTGGGCGGCGAGCAGCTCGGTGTTGCCGCCGCGCGCGGCGAGTCCCACCACTTCGAAGCGGTCGGGATTGGCGGCGATCACCTCGAGCGCTTGGGTACCGATGGATCCGGTGCTGCCCAGCAGCAGGACTCTGACTATGTCGGACACGACCTCATTGTGTCCTACCGCCGAGGACCCGTTCGACGGGCGCGGGGCTGTGCCCATTCTCGGCGTGAGCGGAGCCCTCCGTGGTCACGCTTCGCTGCCCCCTCCGGGCCATACCGGCTTACAACGACGCGCCGTCGTATGTCACGATATGCGGCAGTAGCTCATCGAGTGCGTACCGGAACCCGGTACAGGAAACAGCTAAAGGAGCGATCGTGGCCGCCACGGAACTCGAACACGCCGACACCGAGCGCGGCATCGTCACTCGCGTGGATCCCGCGGAAGTTCCCTCCGCCGCCTGGGGTTGGAGCGGCGAGTCGCGTCGCACCTTCCGGATCGCGGGCTGGATCGTCGCGGTGATCCTGCTGGCCATGCTGGTCGGCAACCACAGCGGCCAGGTCGAGAACATCTTCCTCATCGGCTTCGCCGCCGCGATCGTGGGCATCCTCATCCGCGACTCGTGGTTGCAGCGCAAGCCGCGCTAGTTCCACGGCACGAATAGCCTTCTCGCACAATTTCATTCGTCCGATACCGACGACCGTGTCCGGTACCGTGTGCGTCCGGGGTCCGCGTCCCGACCGGGTCGCCGACCCCGGTTTCCGTACCCACGACGCTTAGGACGCAATGATCAAGACCTGTTCCGCCGCCCTGCTCTCGGCGAGCGCCATCGGCTCCCTGCTCCTGCTGCCCGCGGCGCCTGCCCACGCCCAGTCACCGGCATGCGGCGCGGCCATCGACGCGATCAACGCCGCCATCGCCGAGTCGGGTGGCAACCTGGACCCGACCGTGCAGCAGTCCCTCGCCGCCAAGCTCTCGGCCATCAACGCCGAAGGCGCGGAGAAGGACGCCATAGCCGCGTACGCTCGCGCCCTCACCGACGACAGCGTCACCAGCATGGACGCCGCGACCGACGAACTCAACCGGGTCTGCAAAGGCTGATCGACCGGCGGCGCGGATCGTCTGGTTCGCGCCGCTACCGCCCGCGCCGCCGAGCGGCCTTCTTCTTCGCTGGGCTCTGACGCTGGCCGATGCGTTTGGCCGGGGACTTCTTCCGCGGCTCCGCTTTCTCGGCGCGGGCCGGAGTGCGCGAGCTGCGCTCGGAGCGGCCGCGCACCACGCCGACGAAATCCTCGACCACCTCCGTGGTGCGGTCGGCAGGCCACGCCAAGGCGATCTCCGTCTCCGGTACATCGACCAGCGTGCGGTAGACGAGGTCGCGGCGATGGTGCAAACGAGCGAGCGAGTGCGGCACGATGGCCGCCCCACCCGCCGCGGCGACGAGTTCCAGCGCACCGCCGACCATGTCGACATCCGAGGTGTCCTGGAGGTGTTCGTCGGCCAGGTCCGCCATGCGGACCTCGTCGAACACCGAGATCGGATGGTCCTTCTGCACCACCGCGACCGGGACCTCCCGGTAGAGCGGAATCACGCTCATGCCCGCACGGTCGATCGGCAACCGGACGAAGCACATGTCGACCCGTCCCTCGCGCAACGCCGCCTCTTGGTCGGCCTGTGCCAGCGCGACGACCTCGAGCGGGGTCTCGGGGAAACGCTCGCCCCAGATTCTCGTCCACTTGGAGACGGTGACACCCGGCACGAAGCCCACTCGGAGCACCGCCGGCACCGGCGGCCGCTCATCGACCTCCGACTCGGCGCGTTCGATGATCTCCCGCGCCCGCTCCAGCAAGTCGCGCCCGTCATCGGTCAGCTGCGTCGGCTGGGCACCGGGCACGAAAAGTTTTGTCCCGAGTTCTTTTTCCAAGTCGATGACGGTGTGGCTCAGCTTCTCGCGCGAGATGCGCAGCGCCTTCGCCGCACGCGCGAAATGCAACTCCTCCGCGACCGCGACGAACCAGCGCAGACGCCCCACGTCGATCGACTCCAACCCGCTCACGCCTGGAAGCGTAGGCCACCGACAACTGGGAACGTCCGCGCCACCGGATCGACTGTCCGTGCGACCGGCCAAGGAACGCTGCCAGGCGTTGACTAGTCAGGACGGCTTTCCGTTCCGACCAGTGTGCAGTGTCCATCGACGCAGGACCGGCGCAGGCGGCCACGCGAGATCGTCTGGACGAGTCCGATTGCCCAGCAAGTCGGGCAGCCGCGCAGGACGACCATTCCGACCGGCACCAGCAGCAAACTCACGAATCCCACCAGCGGATACAGTGCGAACGCCGCTATCACCGCGCCGAATCCGGCCAGCCCGCGCAGTAGGTGGCGCGGCACGGACGCACTGGCGAAGCCGCGCTCGCCGGTCACGACGCCTCCTCACCCGGGTCGGACACGTCCCGCAGGCTGCGCTGGACCGCCGCCCTGGCCCGGTGCAGCCGCGACTTCATGGCCGCGGTACTCAGGCCGAGCACATCGGCCACCATCCGACCGCTGTAGCCCTGAACGTCGCGCATGATCAGCACCCGCCGCTGGTCGCCGGGCAGGGCAGCGATGGCGGCGGCCACCCGCTCGGCCTCCCAGGCGCGGATGGCTTGCTCCTCGGCCGAGGACACAGCGCAGTCCGGCGGGGACTCGATGTGCCGAGTGCGAAGCCGCAACTGCCGCAGACATTCGTTGCGGACGATGCGGAACATCCACGACACCAGCGCGCCCGAGGCACGTAAGGTGCCGATCTTGCGATACAGGACGATCAACGCCTCTTGCGCGGCGTCCTCGGCGTCCTCCGGTGTGGCACACAGCGAGTAGGCGAATCGGCGCACATGCGGATGCGAGCCGGACACCAGCGCGGCGATCGATCCGATGTCACCGTCGCGCGCCGAAGCGACCAGGTCCGTGTCCGGCCAGATCGTCTCAACCACGGGTCCGCCCCTTCCTGCGCAGCACGGCGATACTGCAGGCACACACCAGTACAACACCCACGACAACGGCGGCAATGATCACGACAACCTCCTGTCCCGTGCCAGCCGACGTGCTGACACGAACATCAGAGGCTCGAAATCACGAAAGGATTCGCTTCTCCCGAGGGATTGCACGGTCGGCCAGGCACGGACGCGCTCCGGCCGATATCTAGGCCTGTTCCAGTACGTCGAACGGAATCGTCGCCTCGACCGGGTCATCGAGCAGCAGCACACGGCGATGGACCGTGTGCACGAGGTAGCGGCGGCCGGACCCGTCGAGGCGGTATTCCTCGATATCCTCGATTCGCTCCTCCTTCTGGTCCAGGCGGACGATCAAGTACCGGGGAATGCCCGCAGCCGCGTACTGAATTCGCTTATCGGTGATATCGACGTCGATGGTTGATTCGGACGTCACCTCCACGACGAGCAGCAAGTGCTCCCGTACGGTGTTGACGTCGTACGGCTCAGAGTCCCGAATCCAGATATCGGGATAGCGGATGTTCAACCGCCGATCGGCCCCAGAGCACTCCGCGTCAGCGAATCGTGCGGCAATGCCGGAATCCACCACCAAGCACGGCCCACCATCACGCCGGGCTGCCTCCAGCAACCCAGCCAATCGCCGGACCACCCGGCTGTGCAAAGGGCTCTGGGCCATCAGCCGCACAACGCGCCCGTCAACGATCTCGATGTCGCCGAGCCCGGCCGCCGCGCCATCGGCGAACTCCTCGGCCGTGAGGCGCAGTTCGTGTTGCTCGTCGGCAGCACTCATGCCGGGCATCCTTGCAGGCCCAACCGCACCGGGCCACCGCGCGGTGACTGCGCCGTACCGTCCACTACGGACGGGAGGGCCTACTCCGGCAGCAGCCCGTGTTCCATCGCGAAGACCGCGGCCCCGGCGCGGGTGCGGCGGCCGGTCTTGTCGTAGATGTGCGCGAGATGGTGGCCCACGGTGCGCTCGGACAGCACCAATTGCGTGGCGATTTGCCGGTTCGACAGTCCGCGCGCGGCCAGCCGGAGCACATCGAGCTCGCGTTCGGTGAGGCCGCAGGGCAGGTCGGTGCGGGGCTTGCGCAATCCGGCCGCCTCCACCACCGCGGCGCACGCCTCCCGGTCGAGGTTGCCCGCCGAGGCGGCGTCCAGGAGTTCGCGGGCAGCGTCGTCCGGGGAGAAGGCGGGACGATACGGCCGTGGCTCGGTGAGCGCGGCGAAAACGTCGGCCGCGGCGAGGATCCGGGCCGGTTTGGCGAGGTCACGCCCCCGGATGCCGCGGTGATAGCCGCTGCCGTCGAGGCGTTCGTGATGACCGGCGGCGATGTCCGCCAGGTCGGCCAGTCCGGGGCAGCGTCGCAGCACCCGCTCGGTCCAGTAGGTGTGCAGCCGAACGCGCTCCCAGTCGCCGGGCCCGAGCGGTCCGGGCCGGTCCCAGATCGCGCTGGACACCCCGACGCGCCCGATATCGTGCAGCAGTGCCGCCGCGCGCAGCGCGTCGCGATCGCCCGGGTCCATCCCGCACAGCTCCGCGGCCCCGCCCGCCAGATCGGCGACATGCCCTGAATGCCCCAGCAGCCAGCGGCCTTTCAGATCCACCACGATCGCCAGGGCCAGGCACAGCTGGAGCCGCTCACCGGGCCTGATGCGCACCGGCACCCCGGGCTCCCCGTGGACCACGGCAGTGAGCACGTCCGGTACATCGAGGCAGTCCCACACGGCGTCCGCGTCGGCGGCGAACAGGGCCACCAGTTCGGGGTCGAGATGCCCGCCGGCCCGTCGCCGCAACTCCTCCGCCGCACCGTGACGGCCCCGATCGGCCGCGGCGAGCACCGCCTGCTCGGCGACGTGCACGATCCGCCCGGTCAGCGAAATCGCCTCACCCTCGAGCCGCTGCGGTGCGCCGAGGCCGTCCCAACGCTCCTTCACCTCGGTGAGCGCCACCACCGCCGCCTCGGGAAGCCCGAGCCGGGGACCGAGAGCACGGCTGACTTCGCACACCGACCGGACCGCTGCAGCCGCGTGCGCCGGGGCGGTCGTGACGTACCGGTCCCGCAGCAGTGTCTGGTTATCGGGCGCCCACGAGCCGAACTGCGCCAGCTGGGTCGCGAAGATCGGCGTATCGCCCGGGTCCAGCACATGGTAGGCCCGCTGGAAGGCGATGTCGTCGGCGAACGACGCCGCGTTTTCCGACGCGCGGCTGGTGCAGCCGACCGCGCCGAGCAGGGCCGCGTGAAAGACGGTCCGCCGGTCCGCCTCGTCCAGACCGATCCGTTCCGCGAGGCTGGTGGCCACCAGGCAGGTCGCCAAGCCCTTCTCGAACGGCGCCCCGGTCGCGAGGTCGGTCGTCAGCGACAGCGCGGCGAGAACCTCGGTGACCCGGATGGATGCGGGCGGGATCGACACCCTCCCACGGTAGTTCGCCCCAGGCAGCGCGTCATTCGGAACTCTCCGAATGGATAGGTCGATCGACCGATGTGGCCGGACAGGTCGCGCGCCGACCATTGGCAACAACGTCTTTCGCACCTATCGAAGGGAAATCTCATGTCCCGATCACCTCGGCGCGGACGCCGCGTCGCCGGTGCCCTCCTGGCTGTCGGCGTCACTGTGCTCGGCGGCACGGTGGGCGGCCTCGTCCTGCCGACCGCCGGCGCTTCCAGTCATCGCGAGGCCCCGCTGATCGCCGGTGATCCGGCGGTGGACAACACCGACGTCTACGCGTTCGTCAGCCCGGACAAACCCGACACAGTGACCATCGTCGCCAACTGGTTCGGCCTGCAGGAGCCCGACGGCGGCCCGAACTTCTACCCGTGGGCCACCGAGGCCAACTACGACATCAACATCGACAACGACGGCAACGCGAAGCCGGACATCAGCTACCGAGTCACCTTCACGACCGACGATCGGCGCGGCGCCCGCACGTTCCTCTACAACAACGGGCCGGTCACCGGCCTCGACGACGAGAATCTGCTGTTCCGCCAGAACTACACCGTGTCGGTCAGCCACGGCGCGAACGATTGGCGCCCGATCGCACACGGCCAGGCGGCTCCGTCCTACACCGGTCCGGCCTCGATGCCCGACTACGGCGAGCTGCGCAAGCAGGCAACCGAGAATCTGCCGGGCGGCGGCACCGTGTACGCCGGCGCCGCGGAGGATCCGTTTTTCCTCGACCTGCGGGTGTTCGACCTGCTCTACGGCGGCGACCTGTCCGAGGTCGGCACCGACACACTCGCCGGGAAGAACGTCAACACCGTTGTGCTGCAGGTGCCGATGCGCGATCTCGCGCTGAAGAACGACCCGGCGCGCAACCCGGTGATCGGCGTGTGGAGCGACACCGAGCGCCGCACGCTTCAGCTCAGCCCTGGCGCCGCCACGCCGGTCGGCGCGTCGGTGCAGGTCTCGCGACTCGGCAACCCGCTCGTGAACGAGCTGGTGGTCCCGGTCGGGCTCAAAGACGCGTTCAACGGACTCGAGCCGGTCGGCGACGCCGGGATTCCCCAGGTGGTCGAGCGGGTCACCAAACCCGAGTTGCCGCAGTTGATCGAGTCGATCTACAAGGTGCCCGCACCCGCTACCCCGCGCAATGACCTGGTGGAGATCTTCCTGACCGGCATCGCGAAGAAGGCACCGACGCTGGACGGCAGCGCGCCGCCCATCCAGGCCGACCTGAACTCGCAGATCCTCAACGCCGATACCAATGCCGCGGCGTTCCGGCCGTCGGAGATGCTGCGGCTGAACATGTCGGTGCCGCCGACGGCTCAGCCCAACCGGCTCGGCGTACTCGCCGGTGACCTGCAGGGATTCCCCAACGGCCGACGACTGACCGACGACGTGGTCGATATCGCGCTGCAGGCCGTCGAGGGCGCGGCGCAGACCGGCAAGCTGGTCGACGCGCTCGCCACCGGGGACAAGGTCGATGCCAACGACGCGCCGTTCGCCAGGAGCTTCCCGTATGTCGCGCTGCCGGCGAAGGGCGCGACCGCGCCTGGGCAGTCGACGAGCGCGACCGGACCCGCCGCGGCGCCGCAGGGCGACGACGGTATGCCGTGGATGCCGATCGTCGCCGGAGGTGCCAGTGCCGCCGCGCTGGTCGCAGGCGGCGGCTGGCTGGTGCTGCGCCGCCGGGCGAACCGGCCGACAACGCTCAACTCGCCACCGAGCGCCTGATATCCCGACCCGGGTGGCGGGATCCGATCCGGCCACCCGGCAATCACCGAATTCGTTCCCGTACCACTCGAGGACCAGACATGTCCGCAATCCTTTCCCGCGTGCGCCGGAAGCCAGTGCTCGCGCTCCTCCCGATCGGGCTGATCGCCGCTATTGTGAGCGCAACCGCACTACTGCCCGACAGGGCATCGACCGCCGATCCGATCCCCGCCGACCCGTTGGCTGCGCAGATCGCGCAGATGCGAGAGCAGCAGGACCGAGTGCCGGGCAATGCGACCGGCTGGGCCGCGCTGGGCGCCGTTTACGTCGAATCGGCCCGCATAACCGGGGATCCGGAGAACTACGGCCAGGCGCAGCGGGCGCTGGATCGATCGCTGGAGTTGAAGCCCGACGAGAATGCCGAGGCGCTGATCGGGCTCGGCGCGCTCGCCAACGCCCGGCACGACTTCACCGCCGCACGCGGCTACGGCGAACAAGCCCTCGCATTGCGGCCGAACAGCGCCGACGTCTACGGCATCTTGATCGACGCACTGACCCAGCTCGGCGAGGCCGACGCCGCCACCGCGGCGGTCCAACGGATGCTCGATCTGCGTCCTGGTGTTCCGTCGTTCACTCGCGCCGCCTACGACCTCGAACTGCACGGTCGCACCGGCGACGCCCGGCAGGCGCTGCAGATGGCGCTCGCCGCCGCCACCACCGCCGACCAGATCGCCTTCTGCCGCTACCACCTCGGCGAACTCGCGTTCAATACCGGCAACCTGGACGAAGCCGAAAATCAGTATCGCGCGGGCCTTCTGGCGAACCAGGACAACGCGGCACTGCTGCAAGGCACCGCCAAGGTGAGCACCGCTCGCGGCGATGTCGACGAGGCGATCGCGCAATACACGGCGTTGACCACCCGGGCGCCGCTGCCGGAGTACCTGATCGAGTTCGGCGAGCTGCTCGACTCAGCGGGACGACCCGATGCGGCGGCCGCCAAGTATCGCGAGGTCGCCGACCAGTTCCGGCGACTCGAGGAGCAGGGAGCCACGGAGTACCTGGACGCCGCCCTGCTGGCCGCGGACCACGGCGATCCCGTGGAGGCGGCGCGACTGGCGCGGCTGGAATTCGACCGCCGCCAGAGCATCCTCACCGCCGACGCGCTCGCCTGGGCGCTGCACAAGGCCGGGCGCAATGACGAGGCGATCGTCTTCGCCGACCGCGCGGCCACCCTGGGTTGGCGCAGCGCCGCCCTCGCCTACCATCGCGGCATGATTCTCGCGGCGCTCGGCCGCACCGATGAGGCCGCCGCCGCGCTGACCGATGCGCTGCGAACCAACCCCTACTTCTCACCCCTGCACGCGCCCCGCGCCCAACGAGCCCTCGACTCGCTCATCGCTCGATGAAGCAGCGGCTCTCGCCGCCGGTGCCGCGTCAGGCTTCGGCGGCGAGCTGCCCGCAGGCGGCGGCGATCTCCTGACCACGGGTGTCGCGGACGGTGCACGGGACGCCCTTGGCTTCCACCCGGCGGACGAATTCGCGCTCAACGGGTTTGGGGCTGGCGTCCCACTTGCTGCCGGGAGTCGGGTTGAGCGGGATGAGGTTGACGTGCACGCGGGAACCGAGGGCCTTGTGCAGCTTCTCGCCGAGCATGTCGGCACGCCAGGGGTGATCGTTGATGTCACGGATCAGGGCGTATTCCACCGAGACCCGACGCCCGGTCTTGTCGGCGTAATACCGCGCCGCATCGAGGACTTCGGATACCGGCCAGCGGTTGTTGACCGGTACCAGCGTGTCACGCAGCTCGTCGTCGGGAGTGTGCAGGGAGACGGCGAGAGTCACCGACAGGCCCTCATCGGCGAGTTTGCGGATGGCGGGGGCCAGGCCGACGGTGGAGACGACCACATTGCGCTGGGAGATGCCCAAACCGTCCGGAGCCGGCGAGGTGATCCGGCGGACGGCGGCTACCACGCGCTTGTAGTTGGCCAGCGGCTCGCCCATGCCCATGAACACGATGTTCGACAGACGGCCGGGACCGCCCGCCACCTCGCCGTCCCGCAGGGCGGCGGCCGCGGCGCGCACCTGGTCGACGATCTCGGCGGTGGACAGGTTGCGGTTCAGGCCGCCTTGGCCCGTGGCGCAGAACGGGCAGGCCATGCCGCAGCCCGCCTGGCTGGAGACGCACAGGGTGTTGCGGTCCGGGTAGCGCATGAGCACGCTTTCCAGCAGCGTGCCATCGCCCGCGCGCCAGAGGGACTTTCGGGTGGTGCCCTCATCGCAGACCACATGCCGTACCTCGGTGAGCAGCGGCGGAAACAGCGCCTCGCCGATCTTCTCCCGCACGGCGGCGGGCAGGTCGGTCATTCCCGCCGGATCGGCCTGCAATCGCGCGTAGTACTGCCGGGCGATCTGGTCGGCGCGGAACTTCGGCAGACCCAGCTCCTCGACGGCCGCACGCCTGCCCTCGGCGTCGAGGTCGGCGAGATGGCGCGGCGGCATCCCGCGGCGCGGTGCATCGAAAACGAGGGGCAGGGAGACCGTCATAGTTGCTCCATTCTCCCATCCACGCGCACCGCGCCCACGTCGGCCCGACATATCCGGTTCGTTGCCGGGAAATCCCCGCGGCGGTGATAGCGGTCCGCAATGATCGAGTCATGTCCAACCACCCTGATCACGTACCGGAGCCGGACCCGGACTTGGCGCACCCGCGCACCACACAGCCGGGCCGCGCCTCCGAGCCCCCGGCCACGGCCGGGAAGCCACTGTCCTCGCGCACCGGCTACGCCTGGACGGGGCTGGTCGTCGGCGTCCTCATCCTGGTCGTCTTGCTGATCTTCATCCTGCAGAACCTCGATGAGGTGCAGGTGCACCTGTTCTTCTGGGACTTCACCCTGCCGCTCGGCGTCACGGTGCTGCTGTCGGTGATCGGCGGCGCGCTGGTCATGGCGTCGGTCGGAGGTGTGCGCATTCTGCAGTTGCGGCGCCGAGCCAAGCAACACTGAACGCTCAGAGCAGGGTGGACAGCACCAGCCACGAAACGAACGCCGAAGGCAGCATGGAGTCGAGGCGGTCCATGATGCCGCCGTGGCCCGGCAGCAGGGTGCCCATGTCCTTGATGCCCAATTCGCGCTTGATCTGCGATTCGATGAGATCACCGCAGGTGGCCACCAGCACCAAGCCGACGCCGAGGACGACGCCGATCATCGAGTTGGCCTCCAGCAGCAGCGTCACCGTCAGCAGACCGCCGATCACGCTGAACACCAGCGAGCCGCCGAACCCTTCCCACGACTTCTTCGGGCTGATCGAGGGCACCATCGGGTGCTTGCCGAACAGCACGCCCGCCACGTAGCCACCGACATCGGAGCAGACCACCAGGATCATGAAGGTCAGCACCCGCAGGTTGCCGTCCGGCTCGAGCAGCAGCAGGGTCGCGAACGAGGCGAGCAGCGGGATCCACGCCAGCGTGAAGACCGTGATGGCGGTGTCGCGCAAGAAGTTTCGCGGCGCCGTGCGCAGACCGTGGTCGAACAACCGCCACACCATGCAGACCAGCGTGGTGGCGGCGAACGCGCCCGTGACACCGCTCGCGCCGTATGGCCAGCCGAGCCAGAACACCGCCTGGCCGCCCAGGATCAGCGGAACCCGGGGAACGAGCACGTCCGCTTCCCGCAGACGCTTGGCGACCTCCCAGGTGGCCACGCCCACTCCGGCCGCCGCGACACCGATGAACACCTTCGGCACGAACAGCAGGATCGCGATCAGCGACAAGCCGAGCCCGAGGCCTACGCTCAGCGCGGCCGGCAGATTACGGCCCGCCCGCGAACCGCTCGATGCCGGGTCGGGATGGGCGGCGACCGCATCGCCCTCGGACGTGGCTAGAGGTTCGGACACGCCGGCATCGTTCGCGTGTACTTGCCTCGCATCGGCTCTACCGTTCACCGGCGGCTCTTCGGCCGCACCGGTCGCGGCGGCGTTCTCGGCCACGATTGTCCCGTCGCTCACTCGTCGTTCCGTTCATCCCCCGCCCTGGCGGGCCCTCCGCTGTGTCGCACCGGCAGCGTTCCGGCGCCCTTCGCGGTTACGCAAGCTACCGCCTCCGGGCCTGCCGCTCATGCCGCTGGTTCTCCGGGCGGCATCCCCGACCGGCCTACGCGCCGGTGGCTCCTGCCGCCGGTCGGCGTCAGACCTCGAGCAGTTCGGCTTCCTTGTGCTTCACCAGTTCATCGACATGTCCGACATATTTGGCGGTGGTCTTGTCGAGTTCCTTCTCGGCGCGGCCGACCTCGTCCTCGCCCGCCTCGCCGTCTTTCTGAATGCGCGCCAGCTCGTCCATGGCCTTGCGGCGCACATTGCGGATGGCGACCTTGGCGTCCTCGCCCTTGCCCCTGGCCTGTTTGGCTAGTTCGCGGCGGCGCTCCTCGGTCAGCTGCGGCACCGAGATCCGGATGATGTCACCGTTGTTGGTCGGGTTGACACCGAGGTCCGAGTTGCGGATCGCCGTTTCGATCGGCCCGAGCTGGTTCGCCTCGTAGGGCTTGATCACGACCATGCGCGGCTCCGGCACCGTGATGCTGGACATCTGGGTGATCGGGGTCGGCGCACCGTAGTAGTCGACGACGACCCGGGAGAACATGCCCGGATTCGCCCGACCGGTGCGAATGGTTCCGAGATCGTCCTTCGCTACCGAGACGGCCTTCTCCATCTTCTCCTCGGCGTCGAAGAGCGCTTCTTCAATCACGACCGTTTCCTCCACAGCGTCGTCATGTCATGATCCGCGGTCCGCGGGTATCAGGACCGAACCAATGTGCCGATCTTCTCACCGGCGACCGCGCGGGCGATATTGCCCTTGGTCAACAAATTGAACACCAGAATCGGCATCTGGTTGTCCATGCACAGGCTGAAGGCGGTCGCGTCGGCGACCTTGAGGTCGCGCTCGATGACCTCCTTGTGCGTGATCTCGGTATACATGGTCGCGGTCTCGTCGACGCGCGGGTCCGCGGTGAACACGCCGTCGACCGCCTTGGCCATCAGCACCACGTCCGCGCCGATCTCCAAGGCACGCTGCGCGGCGGTGGTGTCGGTGGAGAAGTACGGCATGCCCATGCCGGCGCCGAAGATGACCACGCGCCCCTTCTCCAGGTGCCGCTTGGCGCGCAGCGGGAGATAGGGCTCGGCGACCTGCCCCATGGTGATCGCGGTCTGCACCCGGGTGTCCACGCCCTGCTGCTGCAGAAAGTCTTGCAGCGCAAGGCTGTTCATGACCGTGCCGAGCATGCCCATATAGTCGGAGCGGGCGCGCTCCATGCCGCGCTCCTCGAGCTCGGCGCCGCGGAAGAAGTTCCCGCCGCCGATCACCACGGCCACCTGGACCCCCGTCGCGACCACCTCGGCGATCTGCTCGGCGACGGTCTGCACCACGTCCGGGTCGAGACCGACCTTGCCTCCACCGAACATCTCACCGCCCAGTTTGAGCAGCACCCGGCGATATCCTGGGCGGTCGGTCCCCGGGTCCGTCATGGGTCTCCAGTCTCCTTCGGCGGTGGATTGTCGTTCTTCCGGCGAGTGGTGCGCACGGCAGGCGCCTGTGACATAGAACAAAGCGGAGCGGCACCTATCCTGCCTTATTCGGTTCGAGCGGCAGCAGAAGGCCCCCCGTCAACCGGCGTTCACTCGGTCGACGGGGGGCCTGCACGCTGGGGTGCGGCGATCAGTTCGCGCCGACCTCGAAGCGGGCGAAGCGGGTGACGGTGACACCGGCCTCGTCCAGCAGCGCCTTGACGGTCTTCTTGGAGTCGGTGACCGACGGCTGCTCCAGCAGCACGACGTCCTTGAAGAATCCGTTCACGCGGCCCTCGGTGATCTTCGGCAGCGCGGCCTCGGGCTTGCCCTCCTCGCGAGCTGTCTGCTCGGCGATGCGGCGCTCGTTCTCCACGAGATCGGCCGGAACCTCGTCGCGGGTGACGTACTTGGCCTTGAGCGCGGCGACCTGCATGGCGGCGGCGCGGGCGGCCTCGGCCGCGGCCTCGCCCTCACCGGTGTACTCGACCAGCACGCCGACGGCGGGCGGCAGGTCCGAGGCACGCTTGTGCAGGTAGGTGGCGACCGGGCCGTTCAACGAGATCACCCGGCGCAGCTCGAGCTTCTCGCCGATCTTCGCGGCGAGCGCCTGCACGGCCTCGTCGACGGTCTTGCCGCCCAGGTCCAGCGCCTTGAGCGTCTCCAGGTCGGCGGGCTTGGCGGCCGCCGCCGCGGCGACGACCTGCTCGGCCAGCTGCTGGAACTCCGCGTTCTTCGCGACGAAGTCGGTCTCGGAGTTGATCTCGACCATGACGCCTTCCTTGGCGGCGACAAGGCCTTCGGCGGTGGTCCGTTCGGCACGCTTGCCGACGTCCTTGGCGCCCTTGATGCGCAGCAGCTCGACGGCCTTGTCGAAGTCACCGTCGGTCTCGGCCAGCGCGTTCTTGCAGTCCATCATGCCGGAGCCGGTCAGCTCCCGGAGCCGCTTCACATCGGCAGCGGTGTAGTTCGCCATTCTCGGCGAGCCTCCTTTGGGAAGTGTGAGTTTCTGGTAGCGGCGATCACGATGGCACTCGCTCGTGATCGCCGCCGAAACGGCTGGTTACGAGTCTCAGGCCTCGGCCGAGGACTCGGCGGCCTCGGCACCGGGTGCGGCCTGCGCGAGCAGTTCCTGCTCCCACTCGGCCAGCGGCTCGCCAGCGCCCGCCTCGGGCTTCTCGTCGCCCGTGGACAGACCGGCGCGCGCCTGCACGCCCTCGGCCACCGCAGAGGCGACAACCTTGGTGAGCAGGGCGGCGGAGCGGATCGCGTCGTCGTTGCCCGGGATCGGGTAGTCGACCAGGTCGGGGTCGCAGTTGGTGTCCAGGATCGCGATGACCGGGATATTCAGCTTGCGCGCCTCGCCGACGGCGATGTGCTCCTTGTTGGTGTCGACGACCCAGATGGCCGAGGGCACCTTCTGCATGTCGCGGATACCGCCGAGGGTGCGCTCCAGCTTGTTCATCTCACGCGTCAGCATGAGGATTTCCTTCTTGGTGCGACCCTCGAAGCCACCGGTCTGCTCCATGGCCTCGAGCTCCTTGAGGCGCTGCAGACGCTTGTGCACGGTGGAGAAGTTGGTGAGCATGCCACCCAGCCAGCGCTGGTTGACATAGGGCATCCCGACGCGCGTCGCCTCGGCCGCGATCGACTCCTGGGCCTGCTTCTTGGTGCCGACGAAGAGGACGGTGCCACCGTGGGCGACGGTCTCCTTGACGAACTCGTAGGCCTTGTCGATGTAGGTCAGCGTCTGCTGCAGGTCGATGATGTAGATGCCGTTGCGGTCGGTGAAGATGAACCGCTTCATCTTCGGGTTCCAGCGCCGCGTCTGGTGCCCGAAGTGCGCGCCGCTGTCGAGCAGCTGCTTCATGGTTACGACAGCCATGGCTCTCGTATCTCTCTTTCGTTGCCGGTTGACGCAGCGAATCGGCGATCCGCTGCCCTGGCGCCGCCGAATCGTCGGACCCGACCGCGAGGGTGGGACCAGCCGGCGATTCCCTGTTCCGAACACGCTGCCGCGAACCCAAAAAGCTGTTGAGCTCGATCGAACAGCGCCGTTACGAACAAGCACGGGTGGCGCGCGAAGTCGGTCCGTGCACGCACAGACCGCTCGATCAGTTTACGGCCTGGGGGCGGCCAGACCTAAATCGGCCGGATCCAAAGCCTTGGACCAGGTGGAACACTGATTTTTCACAGCCGAGGAGATTATCCACATTCTGCGGTTCACCCGCTCCGAGGCGTCTGCGCCGCAGGAGAGTGGAGGCATGAAACCGATCTCCACGACGACGCCGCTGCTCATCCCGCTGCTGTTCGGCCTCGGCGTCGTATGCGCGCCGCCGGCCGCGGCCCATCCCCACGTCGCGGAACCCACGCTCGGGGCGTGCGCGGGTTCCGTCTGCCTCCCGTCCCTTCCCGGATTGCTGCGCCGCGCGCCGTTCCGGTTGCGGCAGTCCGGCGCGGGGACCGAGGACGACCGTCCTGGATCCAGTTCCGCATCGTCAGGGGCTTCGTCGTGTGAGCAGGCCGAATCCGCATGCACAGCCGGGACGGTTGCCTCGGCGGTCTCGACCCGGCTCCGATGACTCCGTCGAGCGGCACGAGGGTACGTCGGCATCTCGCGTGGGTGCTGGGGCTCGGCGTCGCCGCGGTCGTCTCGATGGAGCCGATGGCCACCGCGGCACCCGAGAACCGGTTCGGCTGGCCACTGCAACCGCGGCCCGCGGTGGTGCGGCGCTTCGACAAGCCCGCGCACAACTGGCTGCCCGGACATCGCGGGGTCGACCTGGCCGGAACCGAGGGGCAGGCCGTGCTCGCCGCGGGAGAAGGGATAGTGATGTTCGCCGGAGCGGTGGCCGACAAGCCGGTCGTGTCGATCGACCATCCCGGCGGGCTTCGCACGACCTACGAGCCGGTCCGCGCCGATGTCCCGGCGGGCAGGCGAGTCGGGCGCGGCACCAGAATCGGCACGCTGGAGTCCGGCCACCCGGGCTGCGCGACGCCGTGCCTGCACTGGGGAGCGCGTACCGAGGGCAGTGGGCGTCGCGGGCGCGAGTACCTGGACCCGCTCGGACTGCTCCATCTGACTCCGATGCGGCTCAAACCGGTGGGCTCGCGAGGGCCGGTCATGGTGCCGTCCAGGAACGGCCGACGGCTTTCGGGGCGAACCCGCGCGCAAGCCGGCCAGCAGACCGCGACCAGTGCGATGGCTGTATACCGAGGCGTCGCGCTCACGCGGCACCAGGCCGAGCCCGCCGGTGAGAGCAGACGCGCGCCGACCGCCGCGCCGAACACCGTCGCGGGGAGGCCGCGTCGCCGCCCGGGGCAAGCCGCGAATCGCCGGTGCGCGGTCGGCAGTGGCGGGGCCACACCGTGGGAGGTGAAGATCGACGTATGGAGGATGGGCTCGGTCTGCCACCGTTCACGTATCGCGAGGTGGGCGCGACCAAGGGCGCGCTGCCGGAGGGGTATCACCGGTTCCGGCTGCGGCGTCCGATCGGCCGGGGTCGCGCATTGTTCGAGCACGTCGGCGCGGAGATCCTGGCCTATCGAATGCAGAAGGGCACCGGGATATTCCAATACGCCGACACTCCGACGGCCGAGCCGGGCAGCGCCATCACCGTGCGGCTCGGAGCCGGTCCGGTGGCGATCACCGCGCCGTGCCGCGTGGTGTACGTGCTCGATGAACCCGACCGGCGAGGGTTCGCGTATGGAACATTGCCGGGGCATCCGGAGGCGGGCGAGGAACTTTTCGCGGTCGAATACGACTCGGGCGATGAAACCGTGTACGGGCTGGTCATCGCGTTCTCCCGCCCGGCCGCCTGGTACACCCGACTCGGCGGACCGGTGGTGCGGCTCATCCAGCGCTTCGTCGCGGGCAGATATATCGCGGCGTTGCCGACAACCGTCTGAGCGCGGTCCGCAACTGGCTCGAGTGCGGCCCAGCGAGGCTTCGAGCGCCATGGGGCGAAGTCGCCGGACCAGCATCCTGGCGGGCGTCAGCTTCCGGCGCGCGACTTCGGCGACACCGAGCCCGGTCGCACTGTGCTCCAGCCCACCCGCCCGATGCTCGGCCACGTCGACGGCCTCGGCATTGTCGACGGCGCCCCGCGCCGAGCGCAGCGCCGAAACAGCAGCGTGCGCGCCCACATCGTCCCGGCACTCAGGGCGTCACGATGGCGAAATCCGGGTCCGGCGCGTCGAAGATGTTGACCAGTTCGGCGAGTTTGGTGACATCCCCCTCGATGACGATGTCACCCGCGGCCGCGGCGACGCCGAAATCCTCGCCCGCCAGCAACACTCGGATCAGGGTGGCCTTGGTCAGGGTGAACGCGGCGTCGGGTTCCGGAAGGGCCATGCCCGGGGAAGCATCGAAGTGGGTCAGGCGACCGTTGCGCAGCTCGAGCCGATGGGTGCGGTCCTCGTCGGTGAGAATCCAATCCGTCACCAGCCGATGGTTCCACGCCTTGGGCCCGTCGACGCGCAACGCCAAGGCGTCGAAGATCTGGTCGACGGTCAGCGCGGCGGCCACGGTGGGCGATTCGGCCTTGGTCGGCGTGCCGAACGAGCCGTAGCGCAGCTCGTAGGCTCCGCTGAGATAGAAATTGCGCCAGGTCGCGTTCTCGGCGCCGTAGCCCAGTTGTTCGAAGGTGCTGGCCTGCAATTCCTTTGCGGCGTCGTTGTCCGGCTGGGCGAAGATGACGTAGTTGAGCACCTGCGCCACCCACCGGTAGTCCCCGGCGTCGTAGCAGACTTGCGCCTTACGCAGCACTTCCTCCGCACCACCCATGAATTCGACGTGCCGCCGCGCGGATTCGACCGGCGGATGCTCCCAGAGATGGGCGGGGTTGCCGTCGAACCAGCCCATGTAGCGCTGGTAGACGGCCTTGACGTTGTGACTGACCGAGCCGTAGTACCCGCGCGCGTGCCATGCTTGTTCGACGGCCGGTGGCAGCGTGAGCATTTCGGCGATCTCGGCGCCGACGTACCCCTGGTTCAGCAGCCGCACGGTCTGGTCGTGCAGGTATCCGTACATATCGCGTTGCAGGGCGAGAAACTCGACAAGCCGCGACGTGCCCCACGTGGGCCAGTGATGCGACGCGAAGACCACATCGGATTCGCGGGCGAAGAGATTGATCGCCTCGGTCAGGTACTTCGCCCAGACGTGCGCGTCGCGCACCAACGCCCCGCGCAGCGTGAGCACGTTGTGCATGGTGTGGGTCGCATTCTCCGCCATGCACAGTGCGCGACGGTCGGGGAAGTAGAAGTTCATCTCCGCGGGCGCCTCGGTACCCGGCGTGAGCTGGAAGACCATCCGTATCCCGTCGACCGTCTCCTCCTGTCCGGTCGTGGTGACCTCGACTGTCGGGGTGATCAGCGTGACGCTGCCGACCGAGGTGGTCTGGCCCAGCCCCGACCCCACCGCGCCGAGCGGGCCGCGCGGCAGCACAGCGCCGTACATGTATCCCGCACGGCGGGCCATCGCCGTGCCCGCGTAGATGTTCTCGGCCACCGCGTGTTCCAGGAAGCCCGCGGGCGCCAGCACCGGGCAGCGGCCGGCCGCGACCTCGTCGGCGGTCGTGACGCCCCACCCGCCGCCGAAATGGTCGGCGTGCGAATGGGTGTAGATCAGTCCCGTCACCGGACGATCGCCGCGGTGTGCGCGGTAGAGCGCGAGACCCGCCGCCGCGGTCTCCACGGAGATCAGCGGATCGATCACCAGGACACCCGTGTCGCCTTCGACCAGCGTCATATTGGAGATGTCCAGGCCGCGGATCTGGTAGATGCCCTCCGTGACCTCGAACAAGCCCTGTTTCAGCGCAAGCCCGGACTGCCGCCAGAGGCTGGGATGAACCGACGCCGGGCAGGATTCCCGCAGGAAGGCGTAGGAGTCGTTGTCCCATACGACGGTTCCGTCTTCGGAGGTGACCACGCCGGGTTCGAGGGCGGCGATGAATCCGCGTTCGGCGTCGGCCAGATCGGCGGTGTCGTCCGATGGCAGCGCGGCGGCGGCACGCTGGTGCTCCGCGATGATGAAGCCGCTCGGCTCACTCGCTGTGCTCATTGTCGTCCTCCTCACGTGTCGACCAACCATGCTGCTTTCCCCTTCACGGCCGTGGATCGAGAAACCCGGCTGCGGCGGCCGCGACCGCGACGACAGCGACCGCCACCGCCGATCCGGCGACAATGCGGTCGCCGTGTGCGTACCGGCCTTGGCGCAGACTGCGATTGCGCAAATAGCAGGCCCCTGCCAGCGTCACCATCGCGATCGCGGCGGCGATGGGCACGATCGCGGCCGCACGCCATCCGCTGTCGATGGCGTAGTGCAGGAACAGCGTTGCGACCACCATCGACGCCACCGCGGTACGCCGCCACGCCAGTGCGGTACGTTCGGCGGCCAGATGCGGCGCGTTCATCGCAGCAGCACCGCCAAGCCCGCCAGCACGGACACGATCGCGATGCCCGCCGACAGGATCGGCACCAGCACCGTGTCCGGCAACGGCCTGCCCTGCCGCATGGCCACGCCGACGCGCCGCCAGTGCGCGTACGCGCCGACCGCGACCACCGCCCCCAGAACCAGGCAGCTCAACGCGATCGCGCGCCGGAGCCCGGCCACTCGGAACGACTGCACCAGCGTGTGCACCGCGACACCACCGGCCAGCAACCCCAGCGAGGTCCGCATCCAGGCCAGGAAGGTGCGTTCGTTCGCGAGCGTGAAGCGGTAGTCGAGTTCCTCTTCGCCCTCTTCCGATTCGGCATCGGGGTTCGGCAGCGTCACGCCGCCTCGGCTCTGGTAGCGGGATGCCGGGCATCGGCGCGCACGCGGCCTTCCAGCGACCCGCCCGGACCGTTCCGCGCTCGCGGCACCGCCGCACGCGACCGGCCGGGTTCGCAGCGTCGATCCACAGCACTGCGCTGGTCGGCGGCGATCACGGGCATCACTCCATCGCTCGTAGCGTTGGCAAACGATCCGCTACGTCAGCGTAACCGGAGGCCCGGAGACCGTCCACGCTCCCAGTACCCCCGTGACCCGCCGGTTATGTGCGGGCTACGTCAGATCGCGACCGCGTCCTCGAACGTCATGGCCAGGCGCGAGACGGCCGAGGACATCAGCGCGCGGCGCGGCAAACCGATCGACCGCAATTCTTCCGCGATCGGATGGTCGCCCAGTGTCAATCGCGCACCGCCGAAACGGACTCGCATACCGGAGGGTCGCATCTGCCACCGCGTGCAGCGAGTGATGCCGTCGATATGCGAGTAGGCGTCGAAGGAGGACGTGGTCGCGCGCCTGCCCGGTGTCATGAGCCCTGGGCGGATCGTGAGATCGGCGATCAACTGTCCGTCCTGGTGCAGCGCACCGCTGCGCGTCCGGCCCTTGTGATCGACGACGAACTGGGCGAGTTCCTTGGGGAATCCCCAGATGCCCCGGCCCGCTGCCAGCGTGAAATCGCCGTCCACGGGCAGCCGATGGATCAACACGCCCGCCCGTCCGGTCGCCAGGTCTCTCAGATCACCGAATCCCGATGCCGTACTCGCCGTGTGGTGGCGCACCATGAACGAGACGCCGAACTCGTTGTAGGGGCCGAGATCGCCGTCGACGTAGTCGACGAACACCAGCGTGCACATCGCCCGTCCACCGGGCACCCGCAGGATTCGCAGGCCCGAGTAGTCGATGAGCTGCTGCGCCGCCGCGGCGGGCACCGGATAGGTCGCCAGGAAAGCGTGCGCGAGCCGGATGCGAACCGGCATCCGTACTTCGCGGCCGAGAACCGAGTGCGTGCTCACGTCAACGCCTTTCCGCGCGTCGGCGCAGCCGTGCGCCGCGTGTCATGCGGGCGGGTACCGCCTGCTAATTTCTATAGAACACGTGTCAGATCTTCTGCACAATAGCTTTCCCAATGCTGAGGCCCGAGCCGAACTTGTTTCAATTCTCTCCCAGCCGATGCGTGGGCTACGACTACGTGGTTCCCGGTGTGTTGCGCAGGCGGGCCTCCAGGCCGTCGAGCACGCAGAGCAGGCCGAAATCGAAGGCCATCGCGCGCGCGACCTCCGGATCCGTCGGCGCGGTGGCCCGCATATCCGCGAGCATTTCGGGATAGTCGGCGCTGAGGTCCTCCATCACGCGCAGCATGCCGTCGGTGTCCATCTCGGCCCCGCCCGAGGCCTTCTGCCACGCGATCTCCGGAATCACCTGGCCCAGCACGAAACCCATCACCGTTCCTCCGGCCAGATAGATGTCCACACCCCGGAAACCCGCCCGGCCGAACGCACGCCGCAGGCGATCGCTCACCTGTAGCGAATTCGGACCGATACTGGGCAACTGCCCGACCAGCGACGCCATCCACGGATGCTCCCGGATCGTCGCGCGCAAACTGTAGGCGAAGGTGGTCAGCAGCTCACGCCAGGACGCCTGCTCGGGCTCCGGGGTCCGCACCATGCCCCAGAACTGGTCGAGCACCAGTTCGAGCAACTCCTCCTTGTTCGCGACATGCCAGTACAGGCTGGTCGCGCCCGCGCCGAGCTTCGCGCCGAGCTTGCGCATGCTCAGCGACTCCAGCCCCTCGGCGTCGAGAATCTCGACGGCCGCGGTGATGATCTGGTCGCGGCTCAGCCCCGACGTCTTGGGCTGGCGCGGTTCCCGGGTCCATACCGAGGTGAACTGCTTGGTCACCCCTAGATCTTATATTCACTCGCACACTGTTCGATGTTGTCGTACGCTGTGCGAGTGGAATCGAACGTTGTACGAGACCCCCGCCGCTGGTGGGTTCTGGTCGTCCTGTGCCTGTCCCTGCTGGTGCTGATGCTCGACAGCACCGTGCTCAATCTCGCGATCCCGTCGCTGATTCGGGAGCTGAACGCCACACCGTCGGACATCCAGTGGATCCTGGACGCCTACGTGCTGGTCTTCGCCGGGCTTCTGCTCACCGCCGGAAGCCTGTCCGATCGATTCGGCAGGCGGCGCGCACTGATCACCGGGCTGGCCCTGTTCGGAGTGGCGTCACTGGCCGCCGTACTGGCCACCGAACCGTGGCAGGTCGTCGCCGCCCGCGCCGCGATGGGCGTCGGCGGCTCGCTGCTCATGCCGTCGACCCTGTCGATCCTGATGACCACCTTCGCCGAGGACGAACGCCGCACGGCGATGGCGGCGTGGTCGACGGTCTCGATGGTCGGCATCGTCGCCGGACCGACACTGGGCGGCTTTCTCCTCGAGCACTACTGGTGGGGTTCGGTGTTCCTGCTCAACATCCCGGTGGCGGTCTTGGCGATCGTGGCGGCCTTGGTACTGATGCCGGAGACCACCGGCGAGCAGCGGCCGGTCGACCTCGTCGGCGTGCTGTTGTCCATCGTGGCGCTCAGCGCGACCGTCTACGTGATCATCGAGCGGGAATGGAACATCGGCATGATCGCGCTGGCCGCCGTGACGGCGCTCGCGTTCGTTGTGTGGGAGAGCCGGTCGGCGCATCCGATGCTGCCGTTGGCGGTGTTCCGCAGCCGGGATTTCACCGGTACCTGCTTCACGCTGCTGCTGATGGTCTTCGGCATGGGTGCGGTCATGCTGATGCTCACCCAGTACCTGCAATTCGCGCTCGGCTACGGGCCCATGAAGGCCGGTCTGGCGCTGCTGCCCTACGCCGTGGCCGCGGCCGTCTGCAACGGGCTCGGCGCCACCCTCGGAAAGACGCTGAGCAACAAGACGCTCATCGTCTCCGGTCTGCTCGTCATGGGTGCGGCGTTCGGCATCCTGGCCGTCGCGAGTGGCTACCCGGGAATCCTGGCCAGCATGCTCGTGATGGGCATCGGCGGCGGTTTGGCTGGACCGGCCGCCTATGCGGCCATCATGAGCGCCATCCCGCTCGAACACGCGGGTGTCGGGTCCGCGATGAACGACACACTGCAGCAGGTCGGCATGGCGATCAGCATCGCGATCCTGGGCAGCGTGCTGGCCGGGGTATTCACCTCGAACATGCCCGAGGACGCCCCCGACGCGGCGCGCGAATCCATCGGCGCGGCGTTCCAGCTCGGCTACCTCGAGCCGGCCAAGGAGGCCTTCACCGCTGCCATGTCGACCGGAGCATGGATCAGTGCTGGATTCAGCATCGCCGCCGCTGCGCTCGGCGCGGCCCTACTGCGCGCCCGCCGGGCGGAATCGGCCGAGCAGCCGGAACCCGCCGCGGTGACGAACGCGTGATCGGTGTCGGCGGGCCGCCGTGGTCGTTGCTCACCCCCATCGCGGCGCCGCCGACCAAACGGCATCGGCGCCAGATCGCGATCTCGGCGTCCTGAATTCACCCGGTATGAATGATTCCGACCCGGGGGCTGATGGTCTCGTGCGCGCCCGCCGAGCAAAGTTGGTGGTGTGTTCGCATTCTGCTCGCCTTCAGTAGACGAGGGCCAGTGAATCAATCAGTCGCAGGAGACATCATGATCACGAACAAAATGCGCGCAACGGCGGCGGCAGTAGCGGTCGCACCGGTCATCGCCCTCGGTTCCGGATTTGCTTCCGCGGCCCCGGACGTAGCCCCTGTGCCCGTGGCGGATAATTCCGCGGTTCCGGCCCAGGTCGAGCCCGCTACCTTGGGTCTGATCTGGCCTCTGGGCATATTCTGTGCGCCATTGCTGCTCCTTCCGCCGGTCATCAACGCGGTGGCCGTGTTCGTGTGCGCCGTTTGACCGCACTCGACAGAACGGCACCGAGGGCGAGAGCGCCACGCGTCGCGGCTGAGGCCGCGGCCTGACGCGCGGCGTCTCGTCTGGTGACAAAGCAGCCCCAGCCGGGCTCGACGTCGCGGGCCGAATGTGTTCTCGGCCCACCGATGCGCCCGGTGGGGGGTGCGTATCGGCATTTATCCGTGACGCGCGGATAAATGCGGTTCAATTACCGGATGACAATGTTCAGGAAACTCGTGGGCGCTGCCGCGGCACTCGCCGCGGCCGCCGCGCTATTCGGGGCGTCGTCAGTTACCGCGCACGCCCAGGGATCGGCCGTGCTGGGCGGCGGCTCCGGCATCATCGTCGCGGACCAGAACGTCTGCACACTCACCACGATCGGGCGCGACGCCGGAGGTCGGCTGGTCGGGTTCACCGCGGCACACTGTGGTGCGGCGGGATCCGCGGTCGAGGCCGAAACCAACCGTGACGCCGGTGTCGTGGGCACCTTCGACTACATCAACAGCGAACTCGACTACGCCGTGATCGTGTTCGATCCGGGCAAGGTCGTGCCCGTGAACCAGGTGGGCAGCACGACGATCACCGGGGTCGGGGGACCGGCGCAGTTCCCGGACATCGCCTGCAAGGAAGGCAGGGGCACCGGACGGACCTGCGGGCTGACCTACGGCGACGTATTCGGCGGCGGTGCTCTCACCTGGACTCAGATATGTGTCGTTCCCGGTGATTCGGGCGCACCGGTTGTGGTGGGCACGACCCTCGTCGGCATGGTCAACGGGTACCTGAGCGTGCCGTGCCTCGGTCCGGAGGTCGGCGCGAATATCATCGCCATCATGAATGACGCGAACGCGCGCGGTGGTGCTGGTTCGGGGTTCGACCCGATCTAGCCGTACACTGCGCGGCGCTCTGCGACATCCCGGCCGAGTAATCACCGCTCGTGCTCGACTACCACGCCGCTTTCGATAGCGCGTTCGACCAGGAATGAGCGCTTCTGATTCGGCGGCAAGGCCGGGACGCGGAATTTGTCGAACAGTGCCCGCATGTGCGTCTTGACCGTTGAGACAGTCAGGCACAAATCGTGGGCGATCTGACTGTTCGACGCGGGGTACGAATACGCGTTCCGGGCATCGTACGGGCGGCACAGCGCCTCGAGCACCAGATATTGGGCGTCGGTCAGCGAATTCCGGGTGGGCTGCGCGGAAAGAGCGATCGTCATTTCCTCTGCAGAGGAGGTGCCGTCCCGGAAAATGAGCAGTGAGCGGCCCACACGAATCCGGTCGCCGGAGCTGAGTTTGCGGCGACCGCCGACGCGCTCGCCGTTGACGAAAGTCCCGTTTTTCGACAGCCCGTCATCGATGACGACCCAGCAATCGCAGACGCGTTCGATGATGGCGTGCAGCCGAGAAACGGTGGCGTCGGCTGTGACGGTGATATCGGCCGCGCTCGAGCGCCCGATTGTCACGGTGGGCCTGTCACCATTCAGGGGAATCTCACGCCATGTTCCCGGCCCCGTCGGCTGGGACAGCGTCGACACCGCGCCCGGCTGCGGCTGCGCGGGCTGCTCTTGCAGTGAATACAGTCCGCGATGCAGGGCCTGTGGTCCGCTCGACGTAGACATCGCCTGATTCCCACTCGGAGCACGTCATGGATTGCGGGCACTGATTCGCACCTACCAGGGTGCGCCCTCCCGGCACCGACCACATCCGAATTCAACTACTTCAGCGCGATCTTGTGACAGGACCAGGAAAACGAATACTGCACCCCGCGTGTCGGACGCCAAAACAGACCCACGGTCGGAGAATCTCCCCAACGCGAACGAGTACTTGCGCTGGCGACAGGCCAGCGTGGTCGGATGAGCGTGATCATCCGAGCACGAACCGCCGCCGATATGCGCGACTGCGCCGCAGCTCTTCGGCAAGTCCACGACGTCGACCGATACCCGGACACCTGGCCTGCCGACCCGATGGGTTGGCTGTCTCCGTCGAAGCTCATCGCGGCTCATGTCGCCGAGCAGGCGCGGAGGGTGGTCGGCCACGTCGGTCTCGGCACCAGCGGAGAAGCACCGTTGGCTTTGCGTCGAACAGCCGGCGCGCTCGCTGTGGCATGGGTCATCCGCTTGTACGTTGTACCATCCGCGCGTCGAGCCGGAGTCGGTTCGCAATTGCTGGCGGCGGCCGCGCGAACGGCGGCGAGCCGGGGGCAGCGTGCTGCGCTCACCGTGGAGTCCGGTGGTGCGGCGGCGATCGCGATGTACGAGCGCAGCGGCTGGCGACGTGTACACAGCGCACCTGGCGGCTGGCATACAGCGGAGGGACAGGAGGCGTGGATGCATTACTACGTCAGCCCATAAGACCCCTCGCTCATCGCCGATCGACACTCTGACCGCCGCTCCCGGAGTCTCCTCAGGCCCGCCGGATGGACCACAGCTCACCCACCACCCACCCACGCTCAGACCGCCGCTCCCCGAGTCTCCTCAGGCCCGCCGGATGGACCACAGCTCACCCACCACCCACCCACGCTCAGACCGCCGCTCCCCGAGTCTCCTCAGGCGCGCGGGTGGGCTTGGTCGTGTGCCTTCCTCAGGCGGTCGATCGAGACGTGGGTATAGAGCTGCGTGGTGGCCATGCTGGCGTGGCCGAGGAGTTCCTGGACCACACGCAGGTCGGCGCCGCCCTCGAGGAGGTGGGTCGCGGCGGTGTGCCGCAGGCCGTGCGGGCCCATATCGGGTGCGCCGGGGATAGCCGCGACAACCTCGTGCACAACGGTTCTCGCCTGTCGCTGATCCAGGCGCTTGCCGCGGCGGCCGAGCAGCAGCGCGCGACCGGACGCGGCGGTGGCGAAAGCGGGGCGTCCGTAACGCAGCCAGTTGCCGACGGCCTCGTCGGCGGGCGCGCCGAACGGGGCCGATCGCTCCTTGTTGCCCTTGCCGAGTACGCGCACCACGCGCCGTTCGCGATCGACATCCTCGATATCCAGCCCGCACAGTTCGCTCACCCGGATGCCGGTGGCGTAGAGCAACTCCACGATCGCCCGATCCCGCAACGCCATCGGGTCGCACTGGGCAGCACCGGATCGCGCCGCGTCCATGGCGCCGATGGCCTGCTGCGGTCCGAGCACGGCCGGGAGCACGCGATGCGCCTTCGGTGAACCCAACCGCAGGCCCGGGTCGACGGGCAGCCGCCCGGTCCTGGTGAGCCACGCCGTGAAGGTACGCGCGGACGACGCCCGCCGCGCCAACGTCGTCCGCGCGGCGCCCGCGGCCGCCTGCCGCGCCAACCACGACCGCAACAGCGGCAGGTCCAGCTCGCGGATCGCCGAATCGGCCGACCGCAGATAGAGATGGTCCAGCAGCGAGCGCGCATCGCCCAGATACGCCCGTACCGTGTGCTCCGAGCGATTGCGCCCGAGCCGCAGGTGCCTGCCGTACTCCACCAACAGCGCTTCCAGGTCCTCGGGCAGTCGCTCCATTCCCCCACCGTCGCGATCACAGCCCCGATTGGCAAGTGGCCGCGCCGGATCCGCACGTCGCTGCCGCTCGACTCCGGCCCGAATCACGTCATCGAGTGCACCGATGCTCGCCGCGCCACTCCCCCATCGCCACCACCTCCCAACGCCGGGCTTCGTCGCAATCACATCAACGAACTGCATCGACATCGCCCCCACACACGCCCGTTCCCCTACCGCCCCACCGCACGGCTCCGCCACAAACCGTGTCAGCAAGGGCCGCTCACTCATGTGCGATGTGCCATTCGATGCCAACCACTTTCGTCGGCGGCAACCAGACCCGCTAACTCGAGGGCTGGGAGGGTCGCACGGACCACGGGAAGCGACAGGCCGCACTGCCGGGACAGCTCGAGTGGCAACCGGGAACCGATCCTCGGCAGCGCGGCGAAGACGAGGGCCTCGTCCCCGGTGAGCCGGTCCTCCGGATTGTCGGCAGGTCCCGTCGCACCCGGGAGGGACAGCCGGAGCGGACCCGCCTCGTCGACGACTTCCTCGGCACGGGTGACCAGGCGGGCTTCACCGTCCCGGATCATCCGGTGACAACCCACCGAAGCCACCGACGTCACCGGGCCTGGTACGGCCAGGGCAGGGCGGCCGAGACGGCGGGCCCACTTCACGGTGTTGCGCGCGCCGCTGCGCAGCCCCGCCTCCACTACCAGTACGCCATCGGCAAGGGCGGCGATCAGGCGATTGCGAGCGAGGAATTGGTGCTTGTGCGCGGTGACTCCGGGCGGGTACTCGCTGACCACCAGGCCGGATGCGGCGATGTCGGACAGCAGGCGCTCGTGCTGGACCGGGTACGGCCGGTCGATGCCGCAGGCCAGCACCGCGATCGTCGAGCCGTCCACCGCCAATGCCGCTCGGTGCGCCACGCTGTCGATCCCGAACGCCGCACCGGACACGATGGTCCATCCTTGCGCGGCGAGATCCCCGGCGATCTCACTTGTCACGCGGTTGCCGTACCCGGTGCTGCACCGCGAGCCGACCACCGCCACGGCGCGTTCGCTGGACTCGAGCAGGGATCGCGGGCCGCGTGCCCACAGCATGAGCGGCACGGCCCCGTCGCGGTCCCGGCCTGGTTCGAGCTGTGCGAGACCGAGCATCCGCCAGGCGGGCCACTCCGGGTCGTCCGGCGTCACGACTCGTCCGCCGATCCGTTCGATGACCTCGAGATCCCGTCTCGCGATGTCGATGCCGCGCCGCTGCGCCGTCGGTCCGCGCAACGGCTCGGGCAGCGCGCACTCCCGCACGGCACGCGCCGCCTCCTCCACCCCGATCGCGTCGATCAGCGCCGACAGCGGCGCGCACGGGCCCTGCACCACTCGCGACAGGTACACCCAGGCCAAACGCCGCGCATCGGGATCGCCGGATGCCGGACCGGAGAGGTTCGCGGATGTGCCACTCGTCTCCGCGGCACCGCCGTCCCGCGGCGGCGCCGCGCTCATTGCGCGCCCCGCTGGCGGAAATTCAGCGCCGCCAGCACGTCTTGCGCTGATGGCACTTCGCCGCCGCGCAGGTCGCAGATGGTCCATGCGACCCGGATGGCGCGGTCCGCGCCACGCGCGGACATGCGCCCGAGACGCAAGGCGGCCTCCACGGGAGCGAGGGATTCCCGCGGCAAGCGGAACCTCTGGCGCAGGACGTGACCGGGGACTTCCGCATTGGTCAGCCACCCGTATTCGCGCCAGCGCTCGGCCGCCGCGCGCCGGGCGACGGCCACACGACCGCGCACCACCTCGCTGCTCTCGGCGGCATCGGTACTGAACGCGGCGCCCGACTGGCCGTGCATCCGCACCCAGATGTCGATGCGGTCCATCAGCGGCCCCGACAGCTTCCCGAGATAGCGGCGGCGAGCCAGCGGCGCGCAGATGCAGTCGACGTCGCGTGCCGGGGCGCACGGGCACGGATTCGCCGCCAGCACCAGCTGGAATCGGGCGGGATACCGTGCAACGCCGTCGCGCCGCGCGATGCGTACCTCTCCTTCCTCCAGGGGTGTTCGCATCGCCTCGAGCACCTTCGTGCCGAGTTCGGCGCACTCGTCGAGGAACAGCACGCCGCGGTGGGCCCGGCTGACCGCGCCGGGCCGCGCGATCCCCGAACCGCCACCGATCATCGCGGTCACCGAGGTCGAATGGTGCGGGGCGACGAACGGTGGCGCCGTGACCAGCGGATGGTCGCCTGCGAGCGTGCCCGCCATCGAATGGATCGCAGTCACCTCCAGCGCCTCGGTCTCCGTGAGCGGCGGCAGCAGCCCCGGAAGACGTTGCGCCAGCATCGTTTTGCCGATGCCCGGCGGTCCGGTGAGCAGCAAGTGGTGCCCGCCCGCCGCGGCCACCTCCAGCGCCCAGCGCGCTTCTTCCTGCCCCACCACCTCGCTGAGATCGCCGCCCTGGCGCACCGCATCGGGCAGGTCGCCATCCGGTTCGGCGAGCGTGCCCTCGCCGCGCAGCCAGGCCACCACGCCGCGCAGGCTGCCGGCTCCGAAGACCTGGATGCCCTCCACCAGCCCGGCCTCGGCCATGGTCACCGCGGGCACCACGACGGTCGACCAGCCAGCGTTGCGGGCCGCGAGCACGGCGGGCAGCACACCGCGCACCCGCCGCACCCGTCCGTCCAGCGCGAGTTCGCCGAGCAGCACCGTCTTCGCGAGCCGCTCGGAGGGAACCGCGCCGGACGCGTCCAGCACCGCGACGGCCAGCGCGAGGTCGTAGACGCTGCCGAGCTTGGGCAACGTCGCGGGAGACAGCGCCAGGACCACCCGGCCGTCCGGCCATTTCTCCCCTGAGTTGGCCACCGCGGAGCGCACCCGGTCGCGGGATTCCTGCAACGCGGTGTCGGGTAGCCCGACCAGGTGCACGGACGGCAGACCCTGGCCGATATCGGCCTCGATCTCGACGAGCAGACCGTCCACGCCGGTGACCGCGACCGAATGCGCCCGCCCGAGCGCCATTCAGAACACCGCCTCGAGGTGATCGATCACCGGTGGGCGTCCGCGTGCCACCAACACCGACACGACGTCGAATCGTATGCGCCGCCACGGGCCGTCCTGCTCGGCCAGCCACAGCAGCGCCAAGCGCCGGATGCGCTGTTGCTTGAGAAAGGTGACCGACTCGGCCGGGGTGCCGTAGCCGAGGCCCGAACGGGTCTTGACCTCGACGAACGCGGTCACCTCTCCGTCTTGGGCGATCAGATCCAGCTCGCCGTATCGGCATCGCCAATTCCTGGCGATGATCTGCATCCCCGCGGCGCGCAGGAACGCCGCGGCCAATTCCTCCCCGTGCGCGCCGAGCGCCTGTTTGTCTGTCACCCGGCCAGAGTGCGCCGGGCCCGGATCAGGTCAGCGTCGCCGAGCTGGGCATTCAGAAAACCTGTTGATAACCGCGTTGCTGTGGAGAATCACTCGGGCAGCCGCAGGTCCGGCTTCTCCAGTTCCTCGATGTTGACATCCTTGAAGGTGATGACTCGGACATGCTTGACGAACCGGGCGGGGCGATACATGTCCCACACCCACGCGTCGCTCATCCGCACTTCGAAGTACACCTCGCCATCGGCGTTCTGCGGCCGCAGTTCTACGGAATTGGCCAAGTAGAAGCGGCGCTCGGTCTCCACCACGTACGAAAACTGACCGACGATGTCCTTGTACTCGCGATACAGCGAGAGTTCCATCTCGGTCTCGTACTTCTCGAGGTCCTCGGCACTCATCGGGTGGGACGTCCTCCTTCTCGCCGCATCGCGTCGTGTGATGACATCATCGCGCATGCGCCGCGTCGGTAGCCACTCGGCCAGCCGTACGCGCGTTCTGAAACTGCTCGGACAGCGTCTCGTCCAGTTCGCCCGCCAGGACCGCGTCCGCCTCTTCGGCGTCGACCGCGACCGGCCGCAACCCGGCGGCCTCGCGCACATTCCGCCACGACCGGCGATGCTCGCTGCACGGGCCGAGGCGTTGCAACGCGGCCGTGTGCTCGGGGGTGTTGTACCCCTTGTGCGCCGCGAACCCGTAGCCGGGGAATCGCTCGTCCAGCTCGACCATCATGCGGTCCCGGGTGACCTTCGCCAGGATGCTGGCCGCCGCGATGCAGGCCGCCGACCCGTCGCCGCCGATCACCGGCAGTGAGGGCACCGGGATGCCGGGCACCCGGAACCCGTCGGTGAGCACATAACCGGGCTCCTGGCCGAGCGCGGCGACGGCACGGCGCATTCCCTCGATGTTCGCCACGTGGATGCCGATCGAGTCGATCTCCCAGGCCGGGATGACGACGACCTGGTAGGCCAGCGCCAAGCGGATGATCACCGGGTACAGCTCCTCGCGGGTGGCCTCGGTGAGCTTCTTGGAATCGTCGAGGCCCGCCAGCTTGTCATAGGCCTTCGGGGCGAGCAGGCACGCCGCCACCACGAGCGGTCCCGCGCACGGACCGCGACCTGCCTCGTCCACCCCGGCCACCGGACCGAGGCCGCTGCGGATCAACGCCGCCTCCAGCGTGCGCAATCCCCCGGCCCTGCGCATGACCACGCGCGGCGGCCAACCGTTACCCACTGGCACTCGACCCTGCCCCACGATCCAATTATCCTGCGCGCCGGACGATCAGTTCGTCTGGGGATTCTCCGAGCGCACCGGTCCGATCCGGCCGGGCGGCCAGATCTTGAACACGGCCTTGCCGCGGACGTTCTCCACGGGGATGGTGCCGTCCAGGTCATCCCTGATGTGCGCGCGGGAGTCGGCGGACTGGTTGCGGTTGTCGCCCATCACCCACAGATGCCCCTCGGGCACCTTCACGGGCTTGAACTCACGCCCGCCGCCTGCGCCGTAGGGCTGACCGGGCACGTACGGGGCGATATAACGGGCGTACGGCTCGTCCAGCGGTTTGCCGTCGACGATGACCCGCCCCTGCGGGTCGCAGCACTCCACGGTCTGGCCGCCGACCGCGATCACCCGCTTCACGAGGTCGTTCTCGTCGGGCGGCACCAGGCCGAAGAAGGAGAAGAAGTTCTGCACGCCCCGAATGGCCGGGTTGTCCGAACGGATCGACTTGTAGTGAGTGTTCCACGACGGTGGGCCGACGAACACGACTACGTCACCCGGCTGCGGATCACCCCAGTAGTAGCTGAGCTTCTGCACGTAGATGCGGTCACCGGTGCATCCGGGGCACCCGTGCAGCGTGGTCTCCATCGACTCCGATGGAATTACGTACGGCCTGCCGACGAAGGTGACCATCAGCGCGGCGATCACCGCGGCGATCACGATGAGGATCGGCAATTCCTGCCAAAACGGCCGCTGCTTCTTCTTCTGCCCGCGCCTCGCGCGAACTCCCCGCGTACCCTCGTCGTCCGATTCGGACACCGACACCGACCCACTTTCGTCTGCCACGCCGAACAGATTAGCCCGGCATCGAGACGGACGTTCGATGCCGGGCTGAGCAAAATCCGTTGTGCCGAAAAGCTAACTCAGCGCTTTTCCTTGATCTTGGCAGCCTTACCGCGCAGCTCACGCAGGTAGTAGAGCTTGGCGCGGCGCACGTCACCGCGGGTGACGACATCGATGTGGTCGATGTTCGGGCTGTGCACCGGGAAGGTGCGCTCCACGCCGACACCGAACGACACCTTGCGGACCGTGAAGGTCTCGCGGATGCCACCACCCTGGCGGCGGATCACGACGCCCTTGAAGACCTGGATGCGCTCCTTCGAGCCTTCGATGACCTTCACATGCACGTTCAGCGTGTCGCCCGGGCGGAACTCGGGGACGTCGCTGCGCAGCGACTTTTCGTCGACGAAGTCAAGGGTGTTCATTTCCATCCTTCTGGTTTCGCGCGAACAGAGGACCCTGGCGGCACTGCGTGTGCTCGGCCGGTTCATGCTCCGAATTAGGGGGTGCGCCGGGTCGACAACCGCCCAGGGCAACCTGAGCATTGTGCCAGACCAGCGCGGCGGGGAAGAAATCGGCCCGAGCGGAGCGCGTTGGGTTATTCCTCCACTCTAATGGGCGCGGCCGGACGTAGTCCGTCTTCAGCATGCGCATGACCGGAGCGAAGGCGGAACATCGCTTACGCCACGAGTGACCTGGCGTACGACCTGCTCCCCGCTGGTGCGGCAAACGCGAACGGTTCCGCTCGGCCCGGCCGGTCAGTGATTCGGCTCGCCGGAGATCGCGTCCTGAGTGGGCGGTGGACCGGGCGATTTCAGCCCGTTGTGGTCGGCATGCCACAGCGAGTGGTGGCCGTGCGGCGCCGGCGGCGCGGGAACCACCGTGCGGGTGAGTTCCGCCTCCGCCGCCGTGCGGACATGGTCGACATCCGGTTTCCCAGCGACCAAGTCTTGGACGAAGATCTTGGCACGGATGACCGGACGGCGATATCGCCGTTCCCGGACGATGGCCCGGTACATCAGCCGCCTGCGGTCGGTGTAACGCCAGCGCGCCCAGGGCGCGCCAGGACGGCTGAGCCGCAGCGCGCCGACGACCAGCAGCGGCAGGAAATACATGCCGAACAGCCCGGTCCAGATCTTGCCTTTGGCGATGACGATCGCGGCCAGCGCTAGGTTCACCACCGCGAACACGACGACGAAGACGCGCACTTCGATGCTCGGATCGCGCCGGAAATCGTTGATGTCCAGCAACCACAGCGGGTGGAAGCCGAGCAGCAGCAATCCGGTCACCGCCAACGCGACGAACACCGCGTCGACCGACGTGCGTCCCTGTTCCTCCCAGTACACGTCGCGCAAGTAGAAGATCAGCGCGAACTCGTCGAGGACCAGCGCGGCGCCGACGCCGAAGGCCGCGGCGAGCGCGCTGGCCGTCGCCGTGTCCGCGGTCTGGTACAGCGTGACCATGCCGATGCCGGACACGAGTACCAGGATCACCCCGAACACCATGTGATGGATGTGGGTGTCACCGGCGCGCAGATTCCCTGGCCACCAGCGCACCCGCGCCCGGATCAACCGGACGCTGAGCCGGATGAACAGGAAGCCGACGATGAACCCGAGGAGGAAGCACAGCAACGGCAGCCGCCCTTGGGCGATCACGTCCTCCTGGAGCCACCGTCGCATGCCCGCCTACTCCCTCCCGTGCGCAGGACTACTGGCCGAAACCCGCCCTGCGCAACGCGTCGGCCATCGCACCGCTCGGCGGGGGCGCATTGCGACGCTGGTTTCCTCCGCGCCCCTGTCCCTGGTTACGGCCCTGGCCCTGTTGCCTGTTCTGGCCATTCTGCCGCTGCCGCTGCTCGCCGCCGGATCGGCCGCCCTGGCCACGCTGCTTGTCGCCGCCCTTCCCAGGCACGCCGGGCTCGTCGTCGAGACGCAAGGACAGACCGATGCGCTGACGCGCCACGTCCACCTCGAGCACCTTCACCTTGACCACGTCGCCGGATTTGACCACCTCACGCGGATCCTTCACGAAGTTGTGCGACATGGCCGAGACGTGCACCAGCCCGTCCTGGTGGACACCCACGTCGACGAAAGCGCCGAAGGCGGCCACGTTCGTCACCACGCCCTCGAGCACCATGCCCGGCTTCAGGTCGGCGACCTTTTCCACGCCCGCGGCGAACTCCGCGGTCTTGAACTCCGGCCGCGGGTCTCGGCCGGGCTTTTCCAGCTCGGCGATGATGTCGGTGACGGTCGGGACACCGAACCGCTCGTCGGTGAAGTTGTCGGCGCGCAGCGCGCGCAGCACCGAGGTGTTGCCGATGATCTCCGCGACGCCGCGCCCGGTGGATTCGAGGATGCGCCGCACCACCGGGTACGCCTCGGGATGCACGGCGGAGGTGTCCAGTGGGTCGTCGCCTCCGCGGATGCGCAGGAAGCCCGCGCACTGCTCGAACGCCTTCGGTCCCAGGCGCGGCACGTCGAGCAGCGCGGTCCTGCTGCGGAACGGGCCGTTTTGATCCCGGTGCGCGACAATGCTTTCCGCCACCGACCCGGCGATACCCGACACCCGCGACAGCAGCGGAACCGAGGCCGTGTTCACGTCCACGCCGACCGCGTTCACCGCGTCCTCGACGACCGCGCCCAGCGACCGCGCCAACAGGGATTCGGACACGTCGTGCTGGTACTGGCCGACCCCGATGGACTTCGGGTCGATCTTCACCAGCTCGGCCAGCGGGTCCTGCAGCCGCCGCGCGATCGACACCGCGCCGCGCAGGGAGACGTCCAGGTCGGGCAGTTCCTGGGAGGCGTAGGCCGAGGCGGAGTACACCGAGGCGCCCGCTTCGGACACCACGATCTTGGTGGGCTTGTTCTCCGGAATGCGCGAGATCAGTTCAGCGGCAAGGGCATCGGTCTCGCGTGACGCGGTGCCGTTGCCGATCGCGATGAGCTCGACGCCGAACCGGGCGACCAGCGCGCCCAGCACCGCGAGCGACTTCTCGGTCTGGCCCTGCGGCTTGTGCGGGTAGATCACCTCGGTGGCGACCACCTTGCCGGTGGCGTCGACCACCGCGACCTTCACGCCGGTGCGGTAGCCGGGGTCGAGGCCCATGGTCGTGCGGGTGCCCGCGGGAGCGGCGAGCAGCAGGTCACGCAGGTTCGCGGCGAACACGTCGACCGCGTCCTTCTCGGCGGCCTGACGCAGCCGCATCCTGGTGTCGATGCCGAGGCTGACCTGCAGTTTGGTGCGCCAAGCCCAGCGCACGGTGTCCAGCAGCCAGGAATCGGCGGGGCGGCCCCGGTCGGCGATGCCGAAGCGGGCGGCGATGCGGCCCTCGTAGATGGTGCGCTGACCCGGCTCCGGCTCCTCGGTGTCCGGCTCGAGGTGCAGGGTCAGCACCTCCTCCTTCTCGCCGCGCAGCAGCGCCAGGACGCGATGGGAGGGCAGCTTGTCGAACGGCTCGCTGAACTCGAAGTAGTCGGCGAACTTCGCGCCCGACTCCTCCTTGCCCGCACGCACGGTCGAGGTGACCTGCCCGCGGTTCCACATCAGCTCGCGCAGTTCGCCGACCAGGTCGGCGTCCTCGGCGAAGCGCTCGACCAGGATGGCGCGCGCTCCGTCGAGCTGCTCGGCGCTGTACTGCGCCGGATCGGTGTTCGGATCGCCGATCAGCGCGTCGGCCACCGGCTCGTGCCCCGCCTCGCGCGCGATCTGCGCTTTGGTGCGCCGCTTCGGCTTGTAGGGCAGGTAGATGTCCTCGAGCCGGGCTTTGGTCTCGGCGAGCAGGATCTGCTGGTGCAGCGCGTCGTCGAGTTTGCCCTGGCCGCGGATCGATTCGATGATCGCGGCCCGGCGCTCGTCGAGTTCGCGCAGGTAGTGCAGGCGCTCGTCGAGCTGGCGCAGCTGCGCGTCGTCCAGACCGCCGGTGACCTCCTTGCGGTAGCGCGCGATGAAGGGCACCGTCGAGCCCGCGTCGAGCAGCTCGACGGCGGCGCGGACCTGGGTCTCGCGCACCGCGAGCTCCTCGGCGATGCGACGGGTCACGCTGGCTCCGGCCGCGGCGACGGAAGGCGGCGGCGCGGGAGGGAGCACGGTGTTGGACTCTGCACTGGAAGTCTCGGGCGCTGTCGTCACGTTGGGAGACACTACAGTCGCCACCTGACACGCTGTCCACGCCCAGGTGAACCGGTCCACATCAGCTGTCGCCCAGGCCGAGTATCCGCCGGGACAGCTCTCGCATTTCGGCCTTGCGGATCTTGCCGGTGACCGTCATGGGGAACTCCTCGACCACGTGCACATAGCGCGGGATCTTGAAGTGCGCCAGCTTGCCGGTGCAGAACTCACGCAGCGCGGCCGCGTCCAATGGCGTTGCGCCCTCGCGCATCCGGATCCACGCCATGAGCTCCTCGCCGTACTTCGGGTCCGGCACGCCGATCACCTGGGCGTCGAGGATGTCGGGGTGGGTGTAGAGGAATTCCTCGATCTCGCGCGGATAGATGTTCTCGCCGCCGCGGATCACCATGTCCTTGATCCGTCCGGTGATGGCCAGGTATCCGTCGTCGTCCATCACGCCGATGTCGCCGGTGTGCATCCAGCGGGCGGCGTCTATCGCTTCGGCGGTTTTATCCGGGTTGTCCCAATAGCCGAGCATCACCGAGTAGCCGCGGGTACACAGCTCGCCGGGTTCGCCGCGCGGCACCGTCAGACCCGTTGCGGGGTCGATGATCTTGACCTCCAGGTGCGGCCCGACCCGGCCGACCGTGGCGGTACGCCGGTCGATGCTGTCATCGCGGCGGGTCTGTGTCGAGACCGGTGAGGTCTCCGTCATGCCGTAACAAATGCATACCTCGTCCATGCCCATCCGGTCGATCACCCGCTTCATCACCTCGACCGGGCACGGCGAGCCGGCCATGATCCCGGTGCGCAGGCCGGCCAGATCCATGGTGACCGAATCCAGTTCGGTGAGCATGTCGATGAACATCGTCGGCACGCCATACAGGGAAGTGCAGCGCTCGGCCTCGACCGCGGCCAGAGTCACCTTCGGATCGAAGGATGGCGCCGGAATCACGATGGCCGCACCGTGACTCGTGCTCGCGAGGTTGCCCATCACCATGCCGAAGCAGTGATAGAACGGCACCGGAACGCAGATCCGGTCGTGTTCGGTGTAACCGCACAGCTCGCCGACGAAATAACCGTTGTTCAGGATGTTGTGGTGGCTGAGCGTGGCGCCCTTCGGAAAACCGGTTGTGCCCGAGGTGTATTGGATGTTGATCGGGTCATCGGTCGACAGCAGCGCGGCGAGCGCCGTGAGCCGGTCGGCGTCGATCACGGTGCGAGTCAGCGCGTCCCACTCGGGCGTGCCCAGTATGAGAACCTGCTCCAGCGCTACACAGTTCAGTCGTACCTGCTCGATCATCGCGACGTAGTCGGAGGACTTGAACCGCTCGGCCGCCACGAGCATCCGCACACCTGCCTGACGGAGCACGTACTCCAGTTCGCTGGTGCGGTAGGCCGGGTTGATGTTGACCAGGATCGCGCCGATCCGCGCCGTGGCGAACTGCACGAGAAACCATTCCGCGCAGTTCGGCGCCCAGATGCCGACCCGGTCCCCTTTGCCGATGCCGCGATCGGCGAGGCCACTGGCCAGAGCGTCGACCGCCGCACCGAGTTCGCTGTAGCTCCAGCGGCGTCCGGACGGACGGTCCACCAGCGCTTCTCGATCCGGGAACGCCGCGACGGTGCGGGCGAGGTTGCCGCCGATGGTGTCGCCGAGCAGCGGGACGTCGGAAACGCCGGAAGCGTAGCTGGGCAGAGACAGCTCGTGCGACGACATCACCGAATTCCTCCCTGCCGCAGCACGAATCGCTGCACCTTGCCACTGGGTGTCTTCGGCAGGCTCGATACGAAGTGCACTCTGCGCGGGTAGGCGTGCGCGGCGAACTTCCGTTTCACCAAGCTCTGCAGTTCGGACTTCAGCTCGGGGCTGCCCTCGGCGCCGTCGCGCAGTACGACGAACGCCTCCAGGACCTCGCCGCGCAGGTCGTCCGGCATGCCGACCACGGCGGCCTCGGCGACCTGCTCGTGCAGCAGGAGGACGCTCTCCACTTCGAACGGGCCGATGCGGTAGCCCGCCATGATGATCACGTCGTCGTCGCGGGCGGAGAAGTGGAAGAAGCCGTCCGCGTCCTGAGAGCCCGCATCGCCGGTCAGATACCAGCGGCCGTCGGCGGTGTAGCGCTGTGCGGTGCGTTCCGGGGCGTCGAGGTAGCCGAGGAACCACAGCAGCGGACTGTGCTCAGTGTCGATGGCGACCCGGCCCAATGCGCCGGTGGGAGCGATGGTGTCGGCGTCTTCGGCGAGGACCGCGCAGGACCAGCCCGGCAGTGTGCGCCCCATCGAGCCCGCGGGAGTCTCGGTGTCGAGGTCTTCGTGCCAGGCATTGCAGATGACCATGCCGTGCTCGGTCTGCCCGTAGTGGTCGCGCACCGCGACGCCCAGGTATTCCGTCGACCAGGCCACGACCTCGGGCGTCAGCGGCTCGCCCGCCGAGGAGGCGCGACGCAACCGGGAGTGCACCGGCGGCGCGGCGCTTTCGGCGCGCAGCGCGCGATACACCGTTGGCGCGGCCGCGAAATTGGTTACGCCGAAGGTCTCCAGCACCTGCCAGGTCAGCGGAGCGGAGAAGCCCGCGTGCAGCAAGATGCTGCGGATGCCGGTGGCCAGCGGGCCGAGGATGGCGTAGTAGAGGCCGTAGGCCCAGCCCGGGTCGGCGGCGTTCCAGAACACGTCGCCGGGCCGGACGTCCAGCGCGAACTCCTGGTAGGCGTGGAAGGAGGCGAGCGCGCGCAGGGGAATCGGGACGCCTTTGGGCGTGCCGGTGGTGCCGCTGGTGAACAGCTGGACCAGCAGGCCGTCGCCGCCGACCGCGACCGGGCGAGCTTGCGGGTGGGTTGCCGAATGGCGCTCGAGCAGATCGGCCATCCGCAGCGCGACGTCCGGGATTTCGGCGCCCGACACGATCAGCCGCCAGGACGGGTCCGCGGGCAGATCCGGACCTGGCGCCAGTTTCGGCGCCTGATCCGAGTCGGCGACGACGAGGGAGACCTCGGCGGCATCCAGCCGCAGCGCGATGGCGGGCGGTGCGAACGCGGTGAACAGCGGGACGTGTACCGCACCGCGGCGCCAGATGCCGAGCAGCGCCACCACCAGGTCCGCCGACTTCGCCATCAACGTGGCGACCCGGTCGCCCGGCTCGACGCCGAGTCCGGCGAGTGCGGCGGCGAATCGGGCCGAGCGTTCGCGCAGCTCGCCATAGGTGAGGTCGGTCGAAGACAGGTCTGCCTCGACGATCGTGAAGGCCACCCGGTCGGCCGGGTGCCGATCACACAGCAGGTCCGCCGCCGACGCGTCCGCGCGGTCGTAACAGTCCAGCAGCTCGCGCACCCGCTGATCGGTATCGGTGCCCATCTTCGGTTCTCCTCTGTCTGTGATCCAGCTCCACCCGGGTGTGCAATAGGATGTGGGTCACATCCCGCCGGCCACTACCCCCGAAAAGGGGTGAGTCCCCGTGACCCACACCGCGCTGCTGCGTCCGCGCGACGCCGACGCGTTACGTGCCGAGATCCGCTGGGTGGCGAGCACCGCGGGCGTGCCGGTGGCCTTCGGCGGCGAAGTGCACGGCGACGCCCTGCTGCTGTCGGAGTTCGTCGGCACGCTCACCAACGGGCTGCGCGGGTTGGCGGTCGTGCGCACGTCGGGGCTGGGCGGCCGGGTGATGGATTCGGGGCGGCCCGCCGTGGTGGCGGACTACCGCACGTCGTCCTCGATCACCCCCGACTACGACGGGCCGGTCTCCGGTGAAGGCATCCGGTCCGTGCTCGCGGTCCCGGTGGTCGTGGACCAGCGCTCCCGCGCGGTGCTCTATGCCGCCACCCGGGGCGCGGCGCCGCTGGGTGATCGCACCGCGGATCTCGTCGTCCAGGCCGGTCGCCGCCTGGCTACCGAGATCGCCATTCGCGACGAAGTCGACCGCCGGGTGCGGATGCTGGAGCTGGCCACGCCGGCGGCCGGTACCGCGCCGGCCGTCACCGAGGAACTCCGCGACATCCACGCCGAACTCCGCGGCATGGCGCGCTCCGCCGACGACGACCGGTTGCGCGGACGCCTGCACGCGGTGTGTGAACGACTCACCCGCGTCTTGGTCGGCGAATCGCACCCCGACAGTCCGCGGCTGTCCCGCCGCGAACTCGACGTGCTGTCCCAGATAGCCCTTGGCTGCACGAATCAGGAAGCGGCCCAACGCCTCTCGCTCCGACCGGAGACCGTGAAGAGCTACCTCCGCAATGCGATGGTGAAACTGGACGCCCATTCCCGGCACGAGGCGGTGGTGGCGGCGCGCCGCCACGGGCTGCTGCCGTGAGAATCGGACAGCGGGTCTTATGTCTCAGCACCGTCTGTGCCCCCTGCTGGGTCGCCCAATGGTGCAGTTCGAAACGGGTGCCGGCGGGCGTCGGCTCAGTGTGAGGTCGACGTCCGGCGACTCCGCCTACGACTGGAGTCCGGACTCCCTGTCGTGATCGGCGAGCAGGTCCGGGCGGCGTTCGCGGGTACGGGCGAGGGATTGCTCGCGGCGCCAGGCCGCCACCTTCGCGTGGTCGCCGGAGAGCAGGATCGGCGGGACCTCGAGTCCGCGCCAGGAGACCGGGCGGGTGTAGCTGGGACCTTCGAGCAGTCCGTCGGAGAACGAATCCTCTTGGTGGGACTGCTGGTTGCCGAGCACGCCGGGCAGCAGCCGGACCACGGCCTCGGTCATCACCAGCACCGCCGCCTCGCCGCCGATCAGCACGTAGTCGCCGATGCTGACCTCCTCGACGCGCACCCGGCGGGCGGCGTCGTCGAAGACGCGCTGGTCGATGCCCTCGTAGCGACCGCAGGCGAAGACGAGGTGCTGCTCGGCGGCCCAGCGGTGCGCGGTGGCCTGGGTGAACGGCACGCCAGCCGGCGTGGGGACGACGAGCAGCGCCTCGTCGGGGCAGACCTCGTCGAGCGCGTCACCCCAGACGGTCGGCTTCATGACCATGCCGGGCCCGCCGCCGTAGGGCGCGTCGTCCACCGACTTGTGCACGTCATGCGTCCAACCGCGCAGGTCGTGCACCGTCAGGGAGATCAGCCCCTTGTCGATCGCCTTGCCGAGCAGCGCCGTGCGCAGCGGCTCCAGATACTCGGGGAAGATGGTGACGACGTCGATTCTCATGCCTGTCTCCTGTCGCCGCGGCCACGAGCCGGGCGGGCGCCGCGCGATCGGGTCCTCCAGCGCCTCATTCCGGGTCGAGCAAGCCCTCGGGCGGATCGATGACGATCACACCGTCGGCGATCGACACGGTGGGCACGATCGCGGTGACGAACGGGATCAGGATCTCGCGCCCGTCGTCGGCGGCACGCACCGCGAGCAACTCTCCCGCCGCGGAATGCAGCACCTCGCGCACGGACCCGACCACGGTCTCGTCGGTGAGCCGGACCTCCAGCCCTTCCAGCTGGTAGTCGTAGAACTCGTCCGGATCCTCCGACGGAGGCAGATCCGCGCTGTCGACCATCAGCAGCGTGCCGCGCAGCGCGTCCGCCGCGGTGCGGTCGGCGACTCCGGCGAGAAACACCAGGAGCCGGCCCGAGTGCTCCCGGGCCGACTCCACGGTGAAGTCGCGGACATCGTCGGTGCGCGGCAGTCGGCCGCGCAGCGTGGCGCCGGGCGCGAACCGCTCCTCGGGCTCGTCCGTGCGCACCTCGACGACAAGTTCGCCGCGCACACCGTGCGCCTTGGCGACCCGTCCGACGACGAGTTCCATCTACTGGTCGGTGTCGACCACGTCGACCCGGATGCCCCGGCCGCCGATACCGGCGACGAGGGTGCGCAGCGCGGTCGCGGTGCGTCCGCCGCGGCCGATCACCTTGCCCAGGTCATCGGGATGAACGTGCACCTCGACCGTGCGTCCGCGGCGACCGGTGATCAGATGGACGCGGACGTCGTCGGGGTTGGCGACGATGCCGCGCACCAAGTGCTCGACGGCATCGGCGACTACGGCGCTCATTACTCGGCGGCCTCAGCTGCCTCGGCGCCCTCTTCGGCGTCCTTCTTGGCGGCCTTCTTCTTGGGGGTGACCGCCTCGGCGACCGGCTCGTTGTCGGCGGCGGCCAGCGCGGCGTTGAACAGATCCAGCTTCGACGGCTTCGCCGGCTTGACCTTCAGGGTGCCCTCGGCGCCGTCGATGCCCTTGAACTTCTGCCAGTCACCGGTGATCTTCAGCAGCTGGAGAACCGGCTCGGTCGGCTGCGCGCCGACACCCAGCCAGTACTGCACGCGCTCGGAGTCGATCTCGATGAGCGACGGCTCTTCCTTCGGGTGGTACTTGCCGATGGACTCGATGGCCCGGCCGTCCCGGCGGGTGCGGGCGTCCGCGACGACGACGCGGTACTGCGGGTTGCGGATCTTGCCCAGGCGGGTGAGCTTGATGCGAACAGCCACTGCTGATCTGCCTTTCGTTGGTTGGTCACGACGCAATGCGGCGACCCGCATGGTCTGCGAGCCCGGTTTTGCGTTTTCGAGTGTGTGACCGCCGCGCGGTACGTAACCGGAGACGGGCTGACACTTGTCCGGAAGGACGGTGGTCCATTGTGCCAGACGGGACGATCGCGCCAGAAATCGCGTTCCCGTGTTCACGCCTCGCCGCCCCCGCCATACCCGAGCATGGGCTCTTCCGCCGCAACCCCAAGCGTGGGGCACAGACGCCGACTGGAGCATCGAGCGGAGTCAAATGGCGGCTTCGGACCAAAACAGAGCCACCATTTGACTACCCTCGATTCCGCGAAGCCCTCACCCGGGATTTCTGAACGCAACCACCGCCGGTTGACCACGCCGGAAGCCCACGGGATGTGACCAACTGTGGAAGGTAAGCCGGGTACGGCACCCGACGCGCCCAGCACCGCCAGAGGAAAACAATGGTAGGCGGGCATTACTCAACTGGCCGGGGCAGAGATATCTCTGGCCGCACCGCGTAGTTGAGCGCACCCTCCGTGGGGTGTAGTGGAGCAGTGCTGGGCACGTTGAGTGCCGTACCCGGCTTACCTCCCGCAGCGGTGTCCGCGCCCGCGGTTCCAGCCAGGTCAACCGGCTGTGGTTGCGTTGCAAGACTGGAGCATCGAGGGGAGTCGAATGGCGGTTGCCGTGCTGATTCGAACCGCCACTCGACTACCCTCGATCCGGGGGAAGCGGTGGGCTATCCGGAGGCGGTGGCGGTCAGGGCGCGGGTGGGCACCCAGGGGCCGCCCCACCACATCCGCCAGCCGAGGCCGCGGTGGGTGAGCCCGGTGGCGCCGCTCCCGGCCAGGGTGGCGCGGTATTGCCGGGTATTGCCGATGTCGACGATGACCAGCTTGCCGCCGGGACGCAGGACACGGCATGCCTCGCGGATGGCGTCGTCGCGCCCCTGCGCGGTCCTGATGGTGTGAATGGCCAGGCTGGATACCACCACGTCGAACGCGCCGTCCGGGAACGGCATCCGGGTCATGTCGCCCGTGCGCAGTTCGATGCGTTCGGCGACGTTCTCGGCGAGCGCGTTCTGCTCGGCGGTGGCCGGCGTGTTGCCGCAGTGATCGGCCGAGCACCACAGATCCAGGCCGACGGCGCGCCCGGCGGGCAGCCGCCGGGCGGCCGCGAGCAGCACCGCCCCGCGCCCGCAGCCCATGTCGAGGAGCAGTTCGTCGCCGCGAAGTTGGAGGTCGTCGAGCAGACTCGCCCAGACCCGGAATTTACCCCGCAGGGTCGCGTGCAGGAACAGCCCGAACTGCGCGGCGAGCACGATGCCGATCAGCAGGAGCAGCAGGCTCGGGCGCGGCTGCTGGAACAGCGCCACCACCAGTGCGGCGGCCAGGTAACCGACCGCGAGAACTCCCAGCAACAGCAGCACCGACGGCGCGTCGACACCGTACGACGCGCGCCACGGAGGGGCTATCATCGGCCGATTGTATCCGGCGACAACGGCATTCGCGTCCGGTTCCCGCTCGTCAGGCCACCAGCGGCGCCAGGGTGCGTCCGACGAGTTCGACCGCGCCCGGCTCGTGTCCCTGGAAGACCATGTTGACGATCAGACCATCGACACCGTGGGCGAGAACGCGAGTCCGCAGCTGCTCGGCAACCTCGTCCGGCGTGCCGACGAACTGGCGGTCGGCCGGAGTCTGCTTCCGCTCGGACTCCGACAGCGCCGACAGGTCGATTCCCATGCGGCTCAAGTAATCCTGTTGCTGCTTGCGGACCAGGTCGCCGTCTTCGTCCACCATCAGGAAGCACAGGTAGCTGGTTTCCAACGTCGCCGGGTCGCGGCCGGCTTCGGCGCAGCGTTCGCGCAGAACCTCGATCTTGCGCGGCAGCTCGGAAGCGTTGCAGATGAGGTTGAGGTGGTCGGCGAAACGGGCGGCCAGGCGGAAGGTCTTCTTCTCGCCGCTGCCGCCGAGCAGGATCGGCACGTCCTCGCGCACGCGCGGCTCGTTCATCGCGTTCTCGACGTGGTACCACTTGCCGTCGAAAGTGGGGCGCTGGCCGCGCAGCATCGGCTGGATGATCTGCAGCGCCTCCTCTAGCCGCTCGAAGCGATCGGTGAACGTGCCGAACTCGTAGCCGAAGGATCGGTGTTCGAGCTCGAACCAGCCCGCGCCGATACCCAGCACCGCGCGGCCGCCGCTGACTACGTCCAGCGTGGTGACGGTCTTGGCGAGCATGGCGGGGTTGCGGTAGGTGTTGCCGGTTACCAAGGCCGACAACTGGATTCGCTCCGTGGCCGTGGCGAGGCCGCCGAGTGCGGTGTACGCCTCGAGCATCGGCTCGTCAGGGGTGCCGATGCCGGGCAGCTGATAGAAGTGGTCCATCACGAAGGCGGTGTCGAAACCGGCGGCTTCGGCCTCCCTGGCCTGCGCGATGACGGTCGGGAACAGTTCGCGCACCGACTTGCCGTAGCTGAAGTTGGGCATCTGATAACCGAGGCGAATGGTCACGAAATCCGACCTTACGCTTCGATCGGAAACGAACGGGTGAGCCGCGAATGACGAATTACCGATGACCGGTGACCGGACCGCGCCCGCCGTACACGCGCCCGCGCAGCACGACGGCGTACGGTGCGGTGAGCGCTTCCGGATGGGTGCGCGGGTCCTGCTGGTAGACAACGAAATCCGCGGGCGCGCCGGGCTCGATGCCCGGTCGTCCGAGCCAGCCGCGGGCATCCCAGGAAGCCGCGCCGAGCGCGTCGTGCCGGGACAGGCCCGCGGCGCCGAGCGCGGCGATCTCGTCGGCGATGCGCCCGTGCCGGATGGCACCGCCGGCGTCGGTGCCCGCGAAAATGGGCACGCCCGCCTCGTGCGCGGCGGCGACCGTGCCGCGTACCCGGCGGTGCAGGTCGCGCATGTGCGCGGCGTAAACCGGGAATTTGCCCGCACTGTCGGCGATCTCGGGGAAGGTGTCGATATTGACCAAGGTCGGGACCAAGGCGGTGCCGTGCTCGACCATCATCTCGATGGTGTCGTCGGTGAGGCCGGTGCCGTGTTCCAGGCAGTCGATGCCCGCGCTGATCAAGCCGGGCAGCGCGTCCTCGCCGAAGACGTGCGCGGTGACCCGGGCGCCGTGGGCGTGCGCGGCCTCGATGGCCTCTTTCAGGATCGCGTCGCTCCACAGCGGGCGCAGGTCGCCTACGGAGCGGTCGATCCAGTCACCGACGATCTTCACCCAGCCGTCGCCGAGGCGGGCCTGTTCGGCGACGATCTCCGGCAGGTCGCGTTCGTCGTCGAGTTCGATGCCGAGCTCGCGGATGTAGCGCTTGGGCCGGGCGATATGGCGGCCGGCGCGGATGATGCGCGGCAGTTCATCATGGTCGTCGATGAACCGGGTGTCGATCGGCGAACCCGCGTCGCGCAGCAGCAGCGCACCGGCCTCGCGTTCGACCTCGGCTTGCGCGACGGCGCCCGCGCGGTCCTCGTGGCCTCCGCCGTACCGGATACCGACGTGGCAGTGCGCGTCGACGAGGCCGGGCACGATCCACCCGCTGGCGCACAGTGTTTCGGCGCCGGGGACGGGCTCGAAGGACACCAGCCCGTCCCGCACCCAGATATCGCAGACCTCGTCGTCGGGGAGAACCACTCCTCGCAAATGCACAGCAATCTCCCGGACGTCGTCGGCTGCCTCCAACCGGTCTACTTCTTCGGGAACTTCAGCTTGGAGATGTCGAAGCCCTCCAGACCAGGAGGCAGCTCATCGAGCCCGGCGGGCATGTTGGACAGGTCGGGCATGCCCGCGGGCATCCCCGGCATGCCGCCCATCCCCGGGAACCCGCCGCGCACCTTCGGCGGGGTCGGGCCGCGGCCGCCCTTCTTGCCTTTCTTGCCCTTCTTCGCACTGCCGCGGCGGGAGCCGGGCAGCCCCATCTGGCGGCCCATCATCGCCATCATCTTCTTGGCCTCGAAGAAGCGGTCGACGAGCTGGTTGACCTCGGAGACCTGGACGCCGGAGCCGTTGGCGATGCGCAGCCGGCGCGACGCGTTGATGATCTTCGGGTTCTCCCGTTCGGCCGGGGTCATGCCGCGGATGATCGCCTGCACGCGGTCGAGCTGCTTGTCGTCGACCTGGGCGAGCACGTCTTTCATCTGACCCGCGCCGGGCAGCATGCCGAGCAGGTTGCCGATCGGGCCCATCTTGCGGATGGCCAGCATCTGGTCGAGGAAGTCCTCGAGGGTGAGCTCGCCGCTGCCGATCTTGCGCGCGGCCTCCTCGGCCTGCTTGGCGTCGTAGACCTGCTCGGCCTGCTCGATCAGGGTGAGCACGTCGCCCATGCCGAGGATGCGGCTGGCCATGCGGTCCGGATGGAAGACGTCGAAGTCCTCCAGCTTCTCGCCGGTGGAGGCGAACAGGATGGGGACACCGGTGACCTCGCGGACGCTCAGCGCCGCGCCACCGCGGGCGTCGCCGTCGAGCTTGGTGAGCACCACGCCGGTGAAGCCGACGCCGTCGCGGAACGCCTCCGCCGTGCTGACCGCGTCCTGACCGATCATCGCGTCGAGCACGAAGAGGGTCTCGTCCGGCTGCACGGCGTCGCGGATGCCCGCGGCCTGCCGCATCAGTTCCTCGTCGATACCGAGGCGACCCGCGGTGTCGACGATGACGACGTCGTACTGCCTCTGCCGCGCTTCCTCGACACCGCCGCTCGCCACGTTCACCGGGTCGGCGGCCGAGATGCCCAGCGGGTTATCGCCACCACCGACGGAGGTGCCGGGATGCGGCGCGTAGACGGGCACGCCGGCACGCTCGCCGACCACTTGCAGCTGCGTGACGGCGCCGGGGCGCTGCAGGTCACAGGCCACCAGCAGCGGCTGATGCCCCTGCCCCTTCAACAGCTTCGCCAGCTTGCCCGCGAGCGTGGTCTTACCGGAACCCTGCAGACCGGCGAGCATGATCACCGTCGGCGGATTCTTGGCCAGGTTCAGCCGTCTGGTCTCGCCGCCGAGGATGCCGATGAGCTCCTCGTTGACGATCTTCACGACCTGCTGGGCCGGGTTCAGCGCCGCGGAGACCTCCGCGCCCTTGGCCCGCTCCTTGATACGCCCGATGAAACCGCGCACCACGGGCAGCGCCACGTCGGCCTCGAGCAGGGCGAGGCGGATTTCCCGACAGGTGGCGTCGATGTCGGCCGGTGACAGACGCCCCTTACCACGCAGATCCTTGAGGGCACCGGTAAGCCGGTCGGACAGGGATTCGAACACCGATCGCGCTCCTGATCTCGGGGGACGTCACATTCTCTCCCAGGGTAATGGGATCGCCCGCGTCATCGCGCAGGCGGTGCGTCCTTTCCGGCGCGGCGGGTCCGCTAGTCGAGCACGCGACGGCGCGGTTTGGGCGGTGTGCGGTAGTCCCGGTTCTCCTCGGTGACCATGAACACGGCCTCGTTGGCGGTCAGCCCCAGCTCTAGGGCCAGGTTGTCGAGGACGGCCCATTCCGCCGTGCTCGGCATGGGCGAGGTGGCGACCGTGGTCGCGATCGTCATCGCGGTCACCGCCTGCCGTCCGGTCAAGGTGCGCCCGGGGAGCCAGGAGACCACCCAGCGGTCACCGCCGACGCAGCGCGCCATGTGCGTGGTCTCGTCACTTGTCATTGTCGACGCCGAAACGACTTCAATTGCCACCGACCTGCTCCCCTCGTGCTCGCGATAGCCAGACGCTCTAGATCGTAGGGGCGTGCCGCCAGGTCGGAGCTGTTATCTAGCAAATATCTGGCAACAGATTGATCACCGGACAAATTACCGGTCAAACCGCATTTTTAGTTTGTCGCGTCGTTTTCCGGCGGCTTTGGCGCAGTTCTGGGAACCACTGCGAGAATCGCTTTCTCGATTGCTTCCCGGCGCGCGGGAGCTTCCTCCTGGCCTAGATCGAGACAGAAACTGTCGACCACCGCCGACCCCATCGTGACCACTTTGGCCCAACGGACATCCGCCCCACAGCTCGCCAGTTCGGCGGCCAGACGGCTGAGCAACCCGACGCGGTCCTCGGCGCGCAGCTCCAGGATCACTTGGCCGGGCACCGAAGTATCCAACCAGATCACCCGGGGTGGCGCCTGCGCGTAGCGGGCCCGGCCGATGCCGCTCGCCTCACGCTCGCGTTTGGCCAGCGCCGCGGAGACGTCCAGATCACCAGCGGTGGCGCGGATCAGTTCCTGGCGCAGCAACCCCGGATCCGGCGGGTCGCCGAATTTGGGCGAGACGACGAAAGTGTCCACGGCGAAATCGCCTTCGACGCCCACTGCCGCAGACAGTACGCGCAACGAGTGCAACGCGAGAACCCCCGCGGCATCGGAGAGGAGGCCCGGGGTGTCGGGTGCGATGACGGTGACCGTATAGGTGTATTTACTGTCCCCCGGCTTCAGGTCGACGTGCACCCCACCCGCGCGCGCCTTCTCGACCAGTTCCGGCGCGATGGGCTCCGGCGTCGGCAGCGGATCGCCCGCCATCACCAACCGGCAGCGCCGGACCAGCTCGCCGATCAACGACGCCTTCCAGTCACCCCACACGCCGGGGCCGGTGGCCAGCGAATCCGCCTCGGCCAGCGTGTGCAGCAGCTCCAGCAGCTGGGGATCGCCATCGAGTGTGTCGACCACGAACCGCACCGTCTCTGGGTCGGTCAGATCGCGCCGGGTCGCGGTGTCCGGCAGCAGCAGATGGTGGCGGACGACCGCGCTCAGCGTGCGCACGTCCGAGGGCCACAGGCCCAGCCGCCGGCCGATGTGGGTGGCCAGCTCCGCGCCGACGACGCTGTGGTCGCCTGCGCGGCCCTTGCCGATGTCGTGCAGCAGCGCGCCGAGAGCCAGCAGGTCCGGCCGGGCCACCCGGGTGCTGATCGCGCTGGCGTAGGCGACCGCCTCCACGAGGTGACGGTCGACAGTCCAGGTGTGCATGACATCGCGCGGGGGCAGATCGCGCACGGCGCCCCACTCCGGAAGGAGCCTGCCCCACAGGCCGGTCCGGTCCAGCGCCTCGATCGCGTCGATGGCGCCGCGGCCGGTGCCGAGCAGGACCAGCAGGTCGTTGAGGGCGTCTTTGGGCCACGGCTCGCGCAGCTCCGGCGCGTCCTCGGAAAGCCGGTTCAGCGTGGTGGCCGACATCGGCAGCCCGGTCTGCGCCGAGGCCGCCGCCACCCGCAGGATCAGGCCGGGGTCGCGCTGGGGGCGCGCGTCGCGGGCGAGCACGACCTCACCGGCATGCTCGACGACACCCTCGTCGAGTGGCCTGCGCACCGGCATCCGGCGCAGCCGCGCCAGCCCCCGGCGCGGGAGCGCGTTGGCCGCGGTGCGCAACCCGACGTCCACGGAATAGCTCACCGTGCGCGCCGAATCGCTCAGCGTACGAGCCAGATCGAAGCGGTCGCCGATGCGCAGGGCCGCGCCGATCTCGTCGGCGTCCTGCGCGCGCAGCTGGTCGCGGGAGCGGCCGGCGACCCGGTGCAGTTCGGTGCGCACGTCCAGCAGGCGACGATGCGCCTGCTTCAAACCGCCGCCGGGCACGTCCGGCCCGAGGCCGGGCATGGCGTCGGTGAGCTGGGCGATGGCCAGGGCGTCGAGCAGCTGGATGTCGCGCAGGCCGCCGCGCCCGTTTTTCAGATCGGGCTCGGCGCGGTGCGCGATCTCGCCGTTGCGCTCCCATCGGGCCTGGGCCTGAGCGATGAGGTCGTCGAAGCGGTTGCGGATTCCGGTGCGCCATTCCCGGCGTACGCCGCCGATCAACAAGTTGCTCAATTCCTGGTCGCCGACGATGTGCCTGGCTTCGAGCATGCCCAGCGCCGCGATGAGATCGTCGGCGGCCACCCGCAGCGCCTGCGGCACGGTCCGCACGCTGTGGTCGAGCTTGATGTGCGCGTCCCACAGCGGGTACCAGAGCTGGTCGGCGACCTCGGCGACCCGGGCGGGGTCGACGTCGTCGTGCAGCAGCATCAGATCCAGATCCGAGTACGGCAGCATCTCGCCGCGGCCCAGACCGCCGACCGCCACCACGGCCAGACCGCTGTCGGCGGTGATGCCCAGTTCGGCGCCCTTGCTGGTGAGCCAGAGTTCGAAGAGGTCGACCAGGGCGTGTCGCAGCGACTCCGCGTCGAGCCGAGGATTGCGGGGCAGGCCCCCGTCGAGCAGTTGGGTTCGTGCGCGGACCAGGTCGGCCGCCGCGTTGGAGATCTTGCCGTTGACTTCTTCGGTCACCTTCGGGTCACCGCCGTGCTCGTGCTGACTACCCACAACCCACCGCCCATTTCACGCGTGCGGCCCCGCTCCGACCGGGAGCTCCGGTGGGAGCGGGGCCGCCGCTCTATTCGAGATTCGTTACAGCGCGTCGGTGCCGCGTTCGCCGGTCCGCACCCGGATGATCGACTCCACTGGGGTGACCCAGACCTTGCCGTCGCCGATCTTGCCGGTCCGGGACGCCTCAACGATCACCTCGACGACCTTGTCGACGGACGCGTCGTCCACCACGACCTCGACGCGGACCTTCGGCACGAAATCGACCGAGTACTCGGCGCCGCGGTACACCTCGGTGTGCCCCTTCTGGCGGCCGTACCCTTGTACCTCGCTGACGGTCATGCCCAACACGCCCGCCTGCTCGAGCCCGCTCTTGACGTCCTCGAGCGTAAACGGTTTGACGATTGCGGTGATCAGTTTCATGTTCGTCATGCCTCCTTGGCAGAACGTGCCGTGCTACCCAGAGCGGCGAAGTCGTAGGCGGTTTCCGCGTGCTCGGACTCGTCCAAGCCCACCGACTCTTCTTCCTCGCTCACGCGCAGCCCAATGGTGAACTTCACGATATAGGCAATGATCAGCGTCGCGATGAAGGAGAAGGCAAGTACCACACCGGCACCCACCGCTTGGCGCCACAGCTGGTCGACACCGCCGCCGTAGAACAGACCGGTCTTGGCCGCACCCGCCTCGGGCGCCGCGACGAAACCGACCATCAGGGTGCCGACGATGCCGCCGACCAGGTGCACGCCGACCACGTCGAGCGAGTCGTCGAAGCCGAACTTGAACTTCAGGCCCACCGCGAGGGCGCACAGCGCGCCCGCGACCACGCCGATGGCGAGCGCGCCGAGCACGTTCACCGAGGAACACGACGGGGTGATGGCCACCAGACCGGCCACGATGCCCGAGGCGGCGCCCAGCGAGGTGGGCTTGCCGTCGCGGACCTTCTCCACCAGCAGCCAGGCCAGCATCGCGGCGCAGGTCGCGATGGTGGTGATGATGAACGTCGAACCGGCGAGGCCGCCCGAGGTCACCGCGGAACCGGCGTTGAATCCGAACCAGCCGAACCACAGCAGACCGGCGCCGAGCATGACGAACGGCAGGTTGTGCGGGCGGAACGGCGTGGTCGGCCAGCCCTTGCGCTTGCCGAGCACCAGCACCAGCGCCAGACCGGCCGCACCGGCGTTGATGTGCACCGCCGTGCCACCGGCGAAGTCGACCGCGAGCAGGTCGTTGGCGATCCAGCCGCCCTCGTGCACGACGTTGCCGTCGGCGTCCTTCACATCGAAGTCGAACACCCAGTGCGCGACCGGGAAGTAGACCACCGTGGCCCAGATGCCCGCGAACAGCAGCCACGCGCTGAACTTCAGGCGATCGGCGACAGCGCCCGAGATGAGGGCAACCGTGATGATGGCGAACATCAGCTGGAACGCGACGAAGACCGTCGCCGGAATCGTGCCCGCGAGCGGAATGTTCACCGCCTCCGTCGTGACGGCGCCGGCCGCGTCCTTGACCTCGGCGACGGAGTTACCACCGATCAAGCCCTTCAGGCCGAAGAACTGCGTCGGGTCGCCGATCACGCCGAACTTGTTGTCGCCGAAGGCCGTCGAGTATCCGTACAGCGACCACAGCACGCCGACCAAGCCCATCGCGCTGATGCTCATCATGATCATGTTGAGCACGTTCTTCGACCGAACCATGCCGCCGTAGAAGAATGCCAGGCCCGGTGTCATCAGCAACACCAGCGCCGAACTCGCCAGCATCCATGCGGTATCACCGGTGTCCGGCGCACCGGTAAGCGGAAATGCCACCTTAATGTCCTCCTCATCTCGGGCCCAGCCGATTCCGGCAAATGGACCTGCACAGAAGGGTCCTCACTCGGTGTTTCATCCGTTGAGCTGTGGTGTTTCGCCTGTGTGAACGGATGGCGCAGCTGTGTTGCTACCACGTTTCGTGATGTACACCAGATGTTTGCCGAAGCCGTGAGCGGCGTGTCGGCGAAATCGGACATTCGTTAGCGCCGAGGAGGAGTCGGCAAACATTTGGGGTGTGACCTGCCTCCCACCGATACCGCGGGCGCGCGGACTCCGGCCCGCGGCGCGCCGCTTACGCGGAAGGCCGCGGGCTCAACCCTTTTCGAAGGACCAGGAGGATCAGCCCAACAGCGCGTCCACGAACGCGGCGGGCTCGAACGGGGCCAGGTCGTCAGCGCCCTCACCGAGACCGACCAGCTTCACCGGCACGCCCAATTCGTGCTGGACCTGGAAGACGATGCCGCCCTTGGCCGTCCCGTCCAGCTTGGTGAGCACCACGCCGGTGATGTCCACCACCTCGGCGAATACCCGCGCCTGGTTCAGTCCGTTCTGGCCGACGGTGGCGTCCAGCACCAGCAGGACCTCGTCGACGGCGGCCTTCTTCTCCACGACGCGCTTGACCTTGCCCAGCTCGTCCATCAGGCCGGTCTTGGTGTGCAGCCGGCCCGCGGTGTCGATGAGCACCACGTCGACACCGTGCTCGACGCCCGCGGCCACCGCGTCGAAGGCGACGGCGGCCGGGTCGGCGCCTTCGCGGCCGCGGACGGTGTCGGCCCCGACCCGCTCGCCCCAGGTCTGCAGCTGGTCGGCGGCCGCGGCGCGGAAGGTGTCGGCGGCGCCGAGCAGCACCCGGCGGCCGTCGGCGACCAGCACCCGGGCCAGCTTGCCGGTGGTGGTGGTCTTTCCGGTGCCGTTCACGCCGACCACCAGCAGGATGGATGGGTGATCCGGGTGCGGCAGCGCGCGGACCGAACGGTCCAGCTCCGGTCGCAACTGCTCGATCAGCACCTCACGCAGCACGGTACGAGCCTCGTCGGTGGTGCGGACGCTACGCGCCGCCATCTCGGCGCGCAGCCGGGCGACGACCGCGGCCGTGCTGGCGGTGCCGAGGTCGGCCAGGACGAGGGTGTCCTCGACCTCCTCCCACGATTCGTCGTCCAGGTCGCCGCCACCGAGCAGGCCGAGCAGGCTCTTGCCGACCGCGTTCTGGGAGCGGGACAGGCGTCCGCGCAGCCGGACCAGGCGGCCCTCGGTGGGCGCGATCTCTTCCAGCGCCGCGGCGGTCTCCACGCCCGCGGGGGTGTCCGGGGCGACGACTTCGGTCGTCGGGGCGGCGGCGGTATCGGGCGCAGCCTCCGGGGTAGCAGGTTCGATGACGGGCGCGGTCGTGTCGGCCACGTCTTCCGGCGTCGCCACCTTGTCGGTCGGCGCGGGCGCCTCGGCGGTCGGGGGTTCGGCCTCGGGCTCGGCGGGCGCCGTCGCCGGCGCCGCGCCGCCGGACGCGGGGGGCGCTTCAGCGACATCCGCCTCCGGAAGTGGCACGTTGGTGATCCCGCGCTTGGGCGCGTCGCGCGGGATCGCCGCGTCGTCGCCGATGTGCGGCTGTCCTTCGGTGTCGGTGCGCTCGAGCGGTGGCGGCGCGGTAGCGGTGCCGCCCCGGCTGAAGTTGAATCCGCCGGACGCGGTGTAGCCACCGGACCGGTCGGTCACCTCTTTGTCCTGCGCGGGCGGGGCAAGCGACACGCGGCCGCGCTTGTACCGGACGAAACCGGCGACAAGCACCACCAGCAGCAGTGCGGCGACCGCGGCGATCAGGATCCAGACTTCGGGACTCACGCGAACCATCCTTGCAGACCGGTCGTCACGGGCCGGGCCCCGAGCCACACCGAACGGTCGCGTCGCGACCCCACGAGCACGGCAGACGCTCGGCGAACACCGCGCGTCCCGAGCCACGGGCGGGCTTCGGCGGGCACCGACACAGCCCCTGAGATTTCTTGTCCTGCGGAACTTCTCGCGAAGGGACAATAGGATCGGCGACGTGACCGATCGAAACGTGCTTGGGGGGCCGCTGGAAGAGTGCGGCACCGATCCTCTCACCGGCTTCTACCGGGACGGCTGCTGCAGTACCGGGCCGGAGGATCTGGGCAGCCACACCGTGTGCACCGTCGTCACGGCGGAGTTCCTGGAGCATCAAGCCTCCATCGGCAACGATCTGAGCACGCCGCGTCCGGAGAACAACTTTCCCGGCCTGCAGCCGGGCGACCGCTGGTGCGTCGTGGCCGTGCGGTGGTTGCACGCGCACGAGGACGGTGTCGCCGCGCCCGTCGTCTTGGCCGCCACGCACGAGAACGCCCTGGAAGTGATCTCGATGGACATCCTGCGCAAGTACGCCGTCGACGTGCCGGACGACGTCAGCGACCTGCTCTGAGCTGCCCTGATGCGGTGCGGGCTGCGCGCATCCGGACCCTTGTCCGGCACTCTCCGTCGCGAGGATGAAGAGCGGCCGCAGCGGGCAGCCGCTCCACGAGTGATGCCACATATCCCGTCGCTCGCGTCGCGCCGCCCATCTCCTGCGCCGAAGCAGCCGACCGGCGCGATCGGCTGCGTAGCGGTCGGCGTACCTTCTCCTGATCGCCTGTGACGGCCGTCTCATCCCTCCGTCGCACCGGGACACTCGCCGGGTTCCGATCGGTTCGTGGCGCAGCAGAGAGCCAGATGGCACAAATGCGCCATCTGGTGCTAGCGCGCCGCAGCGGCCCGGCGCCGGTGCGCCTTTTGGCGGCACGCCGCCGAGCAGTACGTGGCCCGGCGACCGGTCCGGCCCCGGGGAACCGCCGCGTGACACATCGGGCAGTACTCGCCACCGCTTTCGTTACGGTCGACTGATTCGTTACGGTTTCCCGCGTCCGCGTCCTGTTTCGTTACGACCGGTCCGTCCGGACGCGGCCGCAGCGCGTCCAGCACGATCGCGGCGGTGCGGTCGAGACCGCCGCTCGTCTTTCTGAGCTGTTGAATCGCAACGCATCCGGTGAAAATCGCCAGCACGTCCTCCAGCTCGACGTCGGCCCGGACCGCGCCTGCACGCTGGGCCGCGACCAGCAGGGCCGACAGTGCTCGGTGAAAACGTTCGCCCGCGCTGCGCACCAGCACCCGGGGCCAGCCGTCATCGGATCGGACCATGTCGCAGAGTGCCTGGTTGCCCGGCGTCGTCGCGATCACCGCAGCGCAGAAGTCGAAAAAGGCGGTACCGGCGTCGGGTGCGCCGAGGTGTTCGGCGGCGAGTTCGGCCAGCCGATCGATGCGCTGCTGCATAACCGCTTCCAGCAGATCGCCTTTCGTCGGAAAGTGCCGGTAGACGGTGCCCGCGCCGACGCCGGCGCGCCGGGCGACCTCGGCGAGCGACACGGAGACTCCCTGTTCGGCGAAGGCGCGCTGCGCGGCCGCCAGCACCAGAGCGCGGTTGCGCCGGGCATCGGCGCGCGCCGTGGTGCCGGGGGCCAACGATGCGGTCATTTCGTTACGGCCTTCCTCTTTCGTCCGGTTGAATCGGGTCGAGCCACCCGTATCGTTCGAATCCGGGTTACCAAACCCGATTCTATCGAGCAGAGAAGGCGAAGCATGTCCCCTCAGCACAATCTCATCCTGGTCACCGGAGCCACCGGCAAGCAGGGCGGCGTGACTGCCCGCAAGTTGCTGGCCGATGACCGTGCGGTGCGCGCGCTGGTCCGCGACCCGCACTCGCCCGCCGCACGGGAATTGTCTGCGGCGGGCGCGGAACTCGCGGTCGGCGACTTCGACTCCCCCGACACCGTGTCGGCGGCCCTGGACGGTGTCACCGGGCTGTTCGCGGTCCCGCCCGCCGCCTACAGCTCGCAGGGCTGGGACGTGGAACTGGAAGCCGCGCGCGGCGAGGCGCTCGTGGACGCGGCACGCCGCGCCGGCGTCCAGCAGATCGTGTTCACTGGCATCGCGTCGATGGGCGACAACACCTCGTGGGGCACGCAGGGCAAGAAGCGCATCGAAGACGCGATCATCGCCAGTGGTATCCGATACACGCTGCTGCGTCCGGTGCGCTTCATGGAGAACTACCTGCTGCGCACCTCGCCGGTCGACGGCATCTCCGGCGGCGTGCACCGGCATCTCTTTCCCGCCGCCGGGCCGATGAAGATCATCGCTCTGGCCGACATCGGCGACATCGCGGCTCTCGCGTTCGCCGATCCGGATCGCTTCCACGGCCGCGTCCTCGAACTCGCCGGCGACGCGCTCGCCCCACCCGCGGCGGCCGAGGCGATCAGCAAGGCCACCGGGCACCAAATCCGCTATCAGGAGGTCACCGAGGAGGAGGCGGAAGCGATCGGCACGGAGATCGGCAACACCTGGCGGCTGATGCGCCGCACCGGCGGCTGGCACGCCGACGTCGACGAGATCCGCGAAATCCACCCCGGCCTGAGGACATTCGACACCTGGCTGGCCGAAACCGGTGCAGCGCAGATCAAAGCGCTGCTGGACGGCGAAAAGGTCACTTCGGCGCGGTGAGCCGTGCTGCGCGGAGCCGTACCGGCGCGGCCTACCGACCAGGTCGACACCACGCCGCACAGCACCGGACCGGTCACCCGAGCCGAGGGAGGCGTGGCAACGATCGCGATGGCTCGCTCGGATCGAGGCCGGGGACCGCCCACATATCCCGCGGTGCGCGGTATCCGACCATGACGGCCGGGATACCCTGACGGCCCGGTCCAAGCCCGGACCGACCACACGATCACCCACGTCGGAGGCATGCCAACGATCATGACGGCTCGCTCGGATCGAAGCCACGCGAATTCGGTGTCCACGTATCACGCACGGCTGGCTACTCGGCCGTCACGGCCGGATACCCGGCGGTCCGGTGGAAGCGCTGTTGCGCAATGAAAGGTGAGTGCGGCAAGTGATTCCGGCGGGCCATGAGCTCATATCGAGGCTCACGGACAACTGATCCCGCGCACGGAGCACGCACGGCGGGGCATCCGAGCGGCGGGATGCTCCGCCGGACGCGTCATTCTCCCTGGTCACAAAGGGACTCGGCACGTCCGGCGTACCGTGGGCACGGTGCTACGTTTCGGTAGAAGATCCCGTCGTCCCCGGCGCAACCCGGTGGGTGCGGAAGTCGACGAGATATTCGGCCCGTCGCGCAAGCACATCCACGAGCGCAAGGAATGGGTGGCGACGGCGAAGCTCGACGATCGGATCTCCGGTGACACACCGCTGATCGACTTGGACTCCGGCACCGTCACACTCACCGCGCGCCGCGACTGACCGCCCGCCCGCTCAGCTCGCCGCGCCCACCGGAGCCAGGTTCTCCCCGCGCAGCCGCTGCGAGATGACCTGGGTGATGCCGTCGCCGCGCATGCTGACGCCGTAGAGGGCGTCGGCGATCTCCATCGTCGGCTTCTGGTGGGTGATGACGATCAGCTGGCTCTTCTCCCGCAACTGTTCGAACAGGCCGATCAGGCGGCGCAGGTTGGTGTCGTCCAGCGCGGCCTCGACCTCGTCCATCACGTAGAACGGCGAGGGCCTGGCGCGGAAGATGGCCACCAGCAGCGCGACCGCGGTCAGCGACTTCTCGCCGCCGGACAGCAGCGACAGCCGCTTGACCTTCTTCCCCGGCGGGCGGGCCTCCACCTCGATGCCGGTGGTGAGCATGTCCGACGGGTCGGTGAGCAGCAGCCTGCCCTCGCCGCCGGGGAACAGCTTCGCGAACACCTCGACGAATTCGCGCTCGACGTCGGCGTAGGCCTCGGTGAACACCTGCAGGATGCGGGCGTCGACCTCGGCGACCACGTCCAGCAGGTCCTTGCGCGCGCTCTTGACGTCCTCGAGCTGCGTGGCCAGGAAGTTGTAGCGCTCCTCCAGCGCGGCGAACTCCTCCAGCGCGAGCGGATTCACCTTGCCGAGCGTGGCGAGGTCCTTCTCGGCACGCTTGGCCCGGCGCTCCTGGGTCTGCCGGTCGAAGGGCATCGGAGCAGGCGGGCTGACCTTTTCACCGCGTTCGGCGGCCTGCTCGTACTCCTGCAATTCCAGCGCCGACGGCGGCAGCGGCACGTCGGGACCGTACTCGGCGATCAGATCGTCGAGCGCGATGCCGAACTGCTCGGCGATGGTCGCCTCCAGCTGCTCGATGCGCAGCGCCGCCTGGGCCTTGGCCACCTCGTCGCGGTGCACCGCGTCGGTGAGCTGAGCCAGTTGCGTTCCGAGCGCGCGCACCCGCTCCTTGACCTGCTCGACCTGGGCGGCGCATTCGGAGCGCCTGCGCACCAGCTCGTCGCGGCGGCTGCCCGCCTCCGCGACCACTTTCTCCAGTTCGGCGGCGACCTTCGCACCAGACTCGGCGACCGCGGCGGCCACCTCGGCCGCCTTCTTGCGCGCGGCTTGGGCGCGTTCGGCGCGCGCCCGGGTCTCCCGTTCCGCCCGCGCCGCTCGGCGCAGTGAATCCGCCTTGCCACGTACCGATTCCGCCCGCTCCTCGGCAGTACGCACGGCAAGCCTGGCCTCGACTTCCATGGCCCGCGCCTCGGCCAGCGCGGCCGCCGCCTCCTCCCGCACGCGACCCGCGGACTCGGTGCCCGCCGCGCCCGCGCCGTCGGTGTCGACCTCGGACTGTTCGAGTTCCGCGTGGCGGAGGCGGTCCTCCAGGTCGGCGAGCAAGGCGAGCGCCTCCTCCCGGCTGGTCTCCGCGTCGGTGCGCTGGGCCAGCAGGCGCTCGCTCTCGGCGTGCGCGGTGCGGGCGGTGTGACCGAGCCTGCCGAGCCGCTCGTAGATCGCCACCAACGCCTGGTCGGATTCGTGCAGGGCCAGCAGCGCCTGATCGACGGCGTCCTTGCGGTCGGCCTGCTCGTCCAGCGCGCCGGACAGCGCGGCCTCGAGCTCCTCGGCACGCCGCTGCGCCGCGGCCAGGTCGGCGGTGGCCGCATCGATGTCGGCTTGGATCTCCAACTGACTCGGCGCGCGATCGGAACCGCCGAGCAGCCAGCCGTTTCCGGCCAGGTCGCCGTCACGGGTCACCACGCGGACTTCGGGCCGGGCCGCGACCACTGCCCGCGCGGTGGGCAGATCGTCGACCACGGCGATGTCAGCTGTCAACGCGGCCATCGCGGCGCGCACGCTGTCGGGGCAATCCACCACATCGATCAGCCATCTGGCGTTGCCAGGCAGTGCAGCGAGCGGCGGCCGATCGGCCTCCGCGGCGCCGTACACGACGGCGGCGCGTCCGGCGTCGGCGTCCTTGAGCGCCATGATCGCGGCGTGCGCGGACTCGTCGGTGTCGGCGGCGATGGCGTCGGCGAGCGGACCCAGCGCGGCCGCGACCGCCGCCTCGTAGCCACCGTGCAGGCGCAACAGCGCCGAGAGCGGGCCCAGCAACCCTTGTTCCCGGTTCTCCACCAGCCAGGCCACACCGTCACGCCGGGCCAGGTTCATCCCGAGCGCCTCGATGCGCGCGCTCAGCGACGCCACCCGCTTGCTCGCCTCACGGTCCTGCTCGCGCAGTTCGGTGACGCGCTGATCGGCCAGTTCCAGCGCCTGCACCGCGTGCTCGTGCTGAGCGTCCAAGCCCACTTCGCCTGCGTCAAGTTCGGCGAGTTCGGCCTGCACCGTGTCGAATTCGGCCTGCGCGGTCTCGCCGCGATGCCGGGCCTCGGCGATGGCGGCGGAGAGCCTGGCGATCTCGGCGTCCACCGATTGGGCCCTGGCCCGCAGGGTGTCGACCTTGCCGGACAGCCGGGCCAGGCCTTCGCGGCGGTCGGCGATTGCCCGCACGGCGGCCAGATGCGCCTGTTCGGCGGCCTTGGCGGCGTGTTCGCGTTCGGCCAGCTGGTCCCTGGCCGCCTCCAGCGTCTCGACGGCGATCTCGACCGCCTCGCGTAGCTCGGCCTCCTCGGCCTCCACTCGCTCGGCCTCGGCTTCCAGCTGCTCGGGGTCGCGACCGGTGCCGACCGGTACCGCGGTGTCCAGGTGGCGGGCCCGGTCGCCCGCGATCCGGATGGTCGCGTTGACCCGCTCGGCCAGCGCGGAGAGCTGGAACCAGATCTGTGCGGCCGCCTCGGCACTCGGGGTCAGCCGGGACAGCTGGAACTCCTGCTCCGCGAGCGCCGCGTTGGCGGCGTCCAGCTCGGATTGCACGGTGATCTGCTGCTCGCGGGCGTAAGCCTCTTTGCTCTGCTGGCTTTCCAGTTCCCGGCGGCGGGTGACCAGGTCGTCCGCGGCCAGGCGCAGCCGGGCGTCGCGCAGATCGGCCTGCACGGTCTGCGCTCTGCGGGCCACCTCGGCCTGCCTGCCCAGGGGTTTGAGCTGGCGGCGCAGCTCGGTGGTGAGGTCGGTGAGGCGCGCCAGATTGGCCTGCATGGCCTCGAGCTTGCGGACCGCCCTTTCCTTGCGCTTGCGGTGCTTGAGCACGCCTGCGGCCTCTTCGACGAACGCGCGGCGGTCCTCCGGGCGCGATTCCAGGATCGCCGACAGCTGGCCCTGTCCCACGATGACGTGCATCTCCCGGCCGATGCCGGAGTCGCTGAGCAGTTCCTGCACGTCCATCAGGCGGCAGGAGTTGCCGTTGATCTCGTATTCGCCCGCGCCGTCGCGGAACATCCGCCGGGTGATGGACACCTCGGCGTAGTCGATCGGCAGCGCGCCGTCGGAGTTGTCGATCGTCAACGTGACCTCGGCGCGGCCGAGCGGGGCGCGTCCCGCGGTGCCCGCGAAGATCACGTCCTGCATCTTGCCGCCCCGCAGCGCCTTCGCACCCTGCTCCCCCATGACCCAGGTGAGCGCGTCGACGACGTTCGATTTGCCCGATCCGTTCGGGCCGACCACACACGTGATGCCCGGCTCCAACCGCAGCGTCGTCGCGGACGCGAAGGACTTGAAGCCCTTCAACGTCAGGCTCTTCAAGTGCAAATTCGACGACCTTTCCGTGTACCGCCCGCGTCCGGTGTGCTCTACAGCGCTTTCGGCGACCAGTCATGGTATTCCGTCACGTGCCGGAACTGTCCGAGGCCCGACAGCGTGCGGCCGACTGGCAGTTCAGCCCTACCCGTAGGTTATCGACTCGCCCGGTGATCCCGCGCATTGCGATGTGCTCCAGATTTGCGGGACGGCCCGTATCGCTGTCTACCGCGCTCGGCCACCTTGCGCAACGCGAGCATGACACATCACGGGGCCGTCCTGCCGTGGCGCGGGAAAGACCCGAGGCGGTGTGCCGTCCTCCCGCACTCCCGCCCGGCCGCGCCGCGCCGATGCCGAGCAGTTCTGAACTGGCACTGACGCCGCGCCGTCCCGCCACATACGATCCCTCTGATTCGCCAGCGGCACGTTCTGGAGCGCACCAACCATGTCTGCCCCCTCACCAGGGTCTCCCACGGCGTTCCGCCTTGCCCGCATCGCGGCGCTGGTGCTGGGCAGCCTGGTGTTTCTGCATGCCTGCGAGCGCAGCAAGAGCGCGGTGCTCAGCGACGTGTGGGGAGAAGTCGTCATCGCCGCCGCGTTCGTCGCGGCGGCGATGACGGCGGCGTGGTTCGAAATCAAGTTGAGGATGCAGGAGCAGGAGGGCGACGACGCGCGTCCCGGTGCCGACAGCGGGTGGGAGTACGAATCCGAGCAGGTCGAGGCTCCCATTCGTGGGAATTTTTCCCGGCCGGCCCGCCGATCCCAAGACGAGGAGTACCCGGAAGACGAGCCGGGCGAGCGCCCCGGTCGCCGGGCGCGGCCGGGGCCCATGCCGCCGGTCGGGGCGGACGACCAGTTCGAACCCACCGAGCATTCCCCGCGCCCCGACCTCGTCGCCGGGATTGCGCGGACATTGCGGATCGGCCGCAGTGGCGCCGAGGACGAGCGTTCACTGCTGTCCACCTGGAACGCCGTGACGAAGTGGGCGCGCCGCGGCGACCTCGACGACGACCTCGACGACCACGACGAGCTCGAGCAGATCACGCGCACCGAAACGGGCGAACTCGTCATCGAGTCCAGCACGCGGACGATCCGCGTCAAGATCGCCCGCACCGGCGATCTCGTGGTGCACGGCCGCGCGACCGGTGGTCCCCATCCGCGGTCGGAATGGCGGTGGACATTCCAACCCGACGCGTTCCCCGGCATCCGCGCCGCGCTCGGCGATCGGTCCGGTGATCTGCTGGACCTGCTCGAGGAAACCATTCCGTGGCTCGACGCCGGCGCCCGCCATGACCCGGGCGCATGGCTGCGTGCCCACGACATTCCCGGGACCTATCGCGAGAAGGGCGTCACCGCCTCTGAGGTCACCCGGGAACTTCCCGTACTCCAGCCCGGGCTCCCGCTCCGGCCAGGGGCGCCGCATCGGCAATCGCCGGAGGACGGACACCCTCGTACGACGTCCATCGCGGACGTCCGCGATGCCCGGTTCCCCGGCCGCCGGGAAAGACCTCCGGCCACCGTCGAGCCGCTGCCGCCCCACCGGGAAGGCCGCTCGCCGCGCGGAAGAGCCGCCGATCCGCAGTCCTCGTCCCGCCGCGCCGAAGTCGATCGGCGATCCCGCAGCGCCGCCTCCCGGGCCACGGAGCAGCGGTCCGACGACGACAGGCCCTCCCGCTCGGCGCGCCGCCATCGCAGCAATCCCGATCCGGCCCGCCACAGTGGCCAGTTTCCGCAATCCGCCGCCGAACCCGGCCAACCCTTGCGTCCGACCCCCGGGCGTCCCGAGCTGCCGCGACGCCGCCGTCGAGAACCGGCCGACGAACCACCTGCCGATGACCGGCACGCCGGGCGATACAGCCCGCCGCCGAGTCCCGACCAACGATCGGACTACGAGGCCGACGCCCACCAATCGCCTCGAGAATCCCGGCGCCAGCGAAACCCGTACGCGCCACCAGATCCGGATTCGAGGACGGGCGGACGCGGCCAGCCCGAGCGCACACGTCGCGACCGACTCGCACCGGGCGACCAAGCCACCGAACGAACCCCCGACCACCCTCCGCCGCGACGCCGCAACGCTGACCAGCGCTCGCGACGCGATCACCCCTCCCCGTCACAAGAGCGGACCCCGCGGCGCAGCTGGTAGAACACAAGATGCGGGCATCGAGCGGAGTCAAATGGCGGTTGCAAGGCGAAGAGCCAGCCACCATATGACTACCGCCGATCCCACAAACGCCCCGCAGCTGGCTCCGACCGCAACCACAGCCGGTTGACCACGCTGGAAGCCGACGGGTTGCGGCCATCTGCGGGAGGTAAGCCGGGAACGGCACACGACGCGCCCAGCACCGCCAGGGGAAGACAATGGTAGGCGGGCTATTTCGAAGCTATGGGTCCACGACGTAGAGCAGGATTCGTCGGCACCATTGGGTGATCCGAATGACGGCGCCGAATCCGGCTCAGCTCGCGCGGTGGCAGAAACGACCGCCCTCGAAGCCGGTCAGCACGCGGAACGCCAGTACGGCACCCCAGGGACCGATCACCCACATCGGCCAGAAGTAGGTGAACGCTCCGACGCCGACCGAGATCGCGGCCCAGATCACCAGCACGAGCACGCTGACGCCGAGCCACGTGCCGCCCTCGATGCGCTGCCAGATCGGGATGCGCGGCCGTGGGCCGGCCGGTTCGGCGGCGTCCTTGGCGAGCTCGGGCAGATCGGAAAGCACCGAGCGCAGGTCGTCACGGATCGTGGTGGCGTACACCTGGGCGACACGCTGGTCGTACTCGGCGGCGTCGATCCGCCCGTCCGCCATGTGCCTGCCGAGCAGTCGCACCACGGTCTCGCGTTCGGCATTCGAAGCCCGGGTGCCGGTGGAGATGTCCATGCCTGGTCCTATCGACGTTTCCATGCTCCATAGTGGAATATAAACCAAGCATAACCCTCCAAAGTGGAATGTCAACTCTTCGGGCTTCCACTACGGAAAGGCGTGACTTCGCACGGCCCGGCGGTAGCGTTCGCGGCATCGGGTACAGGAGTATGGACAGGTGTTCAGCTCGCGGGCCCGCCGAGCGGCCGGACCGCGCCATCGGTGAATTCGCTCAGGAGGCACAGATGTCGGAAACCGTGCGTGGGATCGTGGCCCGGAGCAAAGGCGCACCGGTCGACCTCGTCGACGTGGTGATTCCGGATCCGGGACCGCACGACGTGGTGGTGCGGGTGCGGGCCTGCGGGGTTTGCCACACCGATCTGCACTACCGCGAAGGCGGGATCACCGACGACTTCCCTTTCCTGCTCGGCCACGAGGCGGCGGGCGTGGTGGAAACCGTCGGCGCCGCGGTCACCCACGTGACACAGGGCGACTATGTGATCCTCAATTGGCGCGCCGTCTGCGGAGAGTGCCGAGCATGCAAACGCGGCCGTCCCTGGTACTGCTTCGCGAGTGATAACGCGAGCAAGAAGATGACGCTCGCCGACGCCACCGAACTGACGCCCGCCCTCGGTATCGGCGCGTTCGTGGACAAGACCCTGGTACACGAAGGCCAGTGCACCAAGATCGACCCGGAAGCCGACCCGGCGGTGGCGGGGCTGCTCGGCTGCGGCGTGATGGCGGGCTTGGGTGCGGCGATGCACACCGGCAACGTGTCACGCGGCGACACTGTCGCGGTGATCGGCTGCGGTGGCGTCGGGGACGCGGCGATCGCCGGTGCACGCCTAGCCGGAGCGAAGACCATCATCGCGGTCGACCGGGACGCCCGGAAGCTGTCGTGGGCCAACGAATTCGGGGCCACGCACACCGTCGACGCGACCACGGAGGACGTGGTGCAGAAGATCCAGGAGTACACCGGCGGCTGGGGCGCCGACGTCGTCATCGACGCGGTCGGCCGGCCGGAGACCTGGAAGCAGGCGTTCTACGGCCGCGACCTGGCGGGCACGGTCGTCCTCGTCGGCGTGCCGACCCCGGACATGGTCATCGAGATGCCGCTGCTCGACCTGTTCTCCCGCGGCGGCGCGCTGAAATCCTCCTGGTATGGCGACTGTTTGCCGGAACGCGACTTCCCCGCCCTGATCGATCTGTACCGCCAGGGCCGCCTGCCGCTGGACCGCTTCGTCACCGAACGCATCGGACTCGACGAGGTGGAGCACGCTTTCAACAAGATGCACACCGGTGACGTGCTGCGCTCGGTGGTGGTCTGGTGACCGCTCGCATCGACCGTGTGGTCACCTCGGGCACCTTCACCCTGGACGGCGGCACCTGGGATGTGGACAACAACGTCTGGCTGGTCGGCGACGACGCCGAGGTGGTCGTGATCGACGCCGCGCACGACGCCGATCCGATCGTGGCGGCGGTGGCGGGCCGGGCCGTCCGCGCGATCGTGTGCACCCACGGGCACAACGACCACGTGACGGTCGCTCCCGAACTCGCCGAGCGCTTGGACGCACCGATCCTGCTGCACCCCGGCGACGAGCCACTCTGGCGCATGACCCATCCGGACGCCGCGTATCGCCCACTCGCGGACGGCGAGCGGATTCCTCTGGCGGACACCGAAATCCATGTCCTGCACACCCCTGGCCACTCCCCCGGATCCGTCTCGCTGCACGTACCGGAGGCGAAGGCCGTATTCACCGGCGACACCCTGTTCTCCGGCGGACCCGGCGCGACCGGTCGCTCGTTCTCGGATTTCGGCACGATCATCGAGTCGATCCGAGATCGGCTGCTGACACTCCCGGAGGAGACCACGGTGTACACCGGACACGGCGACTCCACCACCATCGGCGCCGAGAAACCCGGACTGGCCGACTGGATCGCCCGCGGCCACTGACGACCGCGGGCGACACGGCATCGCCCGCGGTCGTCCGCCGGGAGGTTTTCGCGGCTCGGGCCCCGCTCACAGCCATCAGCGCGGTCCCCTGTCGCGCCTACGCGGCCGATACCTACAAAACCGAGCGTCCTCAACGATCAGTACGCAAAGGCTTCGAGGCCGACAGGGATCCGCCCCTCCGCCGGGCGCGGGCGCGCCCGGCGGAGGGAGTCGATCAGCCGCGGTACGGATAGCGGTGGTCGAGCTCCAGGTTCAGCTGAAGGACATCGACGCGCGGCTCACCCAGGAACTGCAGAGCCCGCCCGCTCGTGTGCTCGTCCACCACATCGCGCACCTGCTCCTCGGAGACCCCGCGCGCCTTCGCGACACGAGCCACCTGGATGGCCGCGTACTCCGGGGAGATATGCGGGTCCAGCCCGCTGCCGCTCGCCGTGACGGCGTCCGCGGGCACCGCCGGGCCGACGGGGGCGTCGCCGTGGATCGGCACGATGCGGCCGACCGAGTAGTCCTGGCCGGGCTCGGCGCATTCGACCCGCACGCCGCGGTAGGCGTCGAGGAATGGCTTCGCCGGGCACGCCTCGTTCACGCTGACCACCTGCACCGGACGCGACACGTCTCCGCCGGCGTCACGTGGGCCGATCACCGAGAGCACCGCGCCCACCCCTTCTTTCGTGCAGAACGGACGGCTGCCGTCGACGCCCTCACGGTCGCCGACCTCCTTGCTCCGGGCGCACACCTGGGTCAGCAGGCTCTCGCGCGACTCGGTGTCGACGATGTCCTCCGGGCCGAGGTTGCTCGCCGCGGTGGACAGCGGGTCGTACCCGTCGCCTGCGGCGGACGGACGGCTCTGGAAGTACTGCACCAGAGCGGCGCCGTCGGCGTCGGTGAACGACTGGCCGATCAGGCTGGAGCCCACGGTCGTCGCGTTCGCGTCGAGCAGCGAGCCGTCTGCCTTCTCACGCAATCCGGGCAGCTGCGCGACCGCGAAAACCGCGAGCGGATAGACGATTCCGGTGATCGCCGTGAGCACGAGCAGCGCGCGCAGCGCGGCGAGATGTTGCCGGATCCAGGTCGAATAGCGCATGTCAGGACATCCCGGGGAGGAATTGGACCACGAGGTCGATGAGTTTGATGCCGAGGAACGGCGCGATGATGCCGCCGAGCCCGTACCGGGTCAGGTTGCGGCTCAACAACTTCGAGGCGTTCGACGGCCGGTAGCGCACGCCGCGCAGCGCCAGCGGGATCAACGCGACGATGACTAGGGCGTTGAAGATGACCGCGGACAGAATCGCCGACTGCGGGCTGGCCAGCCGCATGATGTTGAGCAGGTCCAGCCCGGGGAACAGCGTCACGAACAACGCGGGAATGATCGCGAAGTACTTGGCGATGTCGTTGGCGATGGAGAACGTGGTGAGCGCGCCGCGAGTGATCAGCAACTGCTTGCCGATCTCGACGATCTCGATCAACTTGGTCGGATCGGAGTCCAGGTCGACCATGTTGCCCGCTTCTTTGGCCGCCGAAGTGCCGGTGTTCATCGCCACGCCCACGTCGGCCTGGGCCAGGGCGGGCGCGTCGTTGGTGCCGTCACCGGTCATCGCGACCAGCCGCCCACCGTCCTGCTCCTTCTTGATCAGTGCGAGCTTGTCCTCCGGCGTCGCCTCGGCGAGGAAGTCGTCCACCCCAGCCTCGTCCGCGATGGCCTTGGCCGTCAACGGATTGTCGCCGGTGATCATCACGGTGCGGATGCCCATCCGGCGCATCTCGTCGAATCGCTCCCGCATGCCCTGCTTCACGACGTCCTTGAGGTGGATTACGCCGAGCACCCGGGCCGCGCCGTCGGTGACTTGGCCCACGACCAGCGGCGTGCCGCCCGCGGCGGAGATGCCGTCGACGGTCGCGCCGAGTTCGTCGGGCACCGCACCGCCCTTGGCACGCACCCATTCGGTGACCGCGCTCGCCGCGCCTTTGCGCAACTGGCGGCCGTCCAGGTCGACACCCGACATCCGGGTCTGCGCGGTGAACTCGACCCAGTGCGCGTGGGTCAGCTCGCCCGGCGTCCGTTCCCGCAGCCCGTGGGCCAGCTTGGCGTAAACGACGATGGAGCGGCCCTCCGGCGTCTCGTCGGCGAGGCTGGACAGTTGTGCGGCGTCGGCCAATTCGTCCTTGCTCACGCCGGGCACCGGGACGAAGTCCGAGGCCTGGCGGTTGCCGAGGGTGATGGTGCCGGTCTTGTCCAGCAGCAGCGTGTTCACGTCGCCCGCTGCCTCGACGGCACGGCCGGACATGGCGAGCACGTTGCGCTGCACGAGGCGGTCCATGCCCGCGATGCCGATGGCCGACAACAGCGCGCCGATGGTCGTCGGGATCAGGCAGACCAGCAGCGAGACCAGCACGATGCCGGTGACGCCGTGCACGTCCAGCGCTGAGCTGTCCGGCACCCCGGGGTTGTTCGCTTTGCTGAAGATCGCCAGCGGCTGCAGTGTCGCGACGGCGAAGACGAAGATGATGGTCAGCGCCGCCAGCAGGATGTTCAGCGCGATCTCGTTCGGCGTCTTCTGCCTGCTCGCGCCTTCGACCAGGGCGATCATCTTGTCGATGAAGCTCTGGCCCGGCTCCTGGGTGATTCGCACGACGATCCGGTCCGACAGCACGGTGGTACCACCGGTGACCGCGGAACGGTCGCCGCCGGACTCCCGGATCACGGGAGCCGACTCACCGGTGATCGCCGACTCGTCCACGGAGGCGATGCCTTCCACCACGTCGCCGTCGCCAGGGATGACCTGGCCTGCTTCGACCACGACGTGATCACCTGGGCGCAGTTCCGGTGCGGCGACCCGCTCTTCGACGACCCGCCCGCCCGGCGACCAGTCCACCAGCCGCCGCGCGACCGTGTCGGTCTTGGCCTTGCGGAGCGTGTCGGCCTGCGCCTTGCCCCGGCCTTCGGCGACTGCCTCGGCCAGGTTGGCGAAGATCACCGTCAGCCACAGCCACACGACGATCGCCCAGGCGAAGAAGCTCGGATCCACCAGCGCGAGGATGGTCGACCACACCGCGCCCAGTTCGACGATCAGCATGACCGGGTTGCGCCACAGGGTGCGCGGGTCGAGCTTGCGGACCGCGTCCGGCAACGAGGTCAGCAGCATTTTGGGGTCGAGCACCCCGGCCTGGACGCCCTTGCCCCGCAGCGGCTTCTGGTGTTCGGCCTCCGCCGAGACGTTCTTTTCGATGACGGGACCGGCCATGTCAGTGGATTCCTTCGGCGAGCGGCCCGAGCGCGAGCACGGGCAGGAAGGTGAGCGCGACCAGGATCACCGTCACACCGACGACCATGCCGACGAACTGCGGCCGGTGCGTCGGCAAGGTGCCGATCGACTCGGGAGTGGTGCCTTGCTGCGCCAGCGAACCGGCCAGCGCGAGCACGAAGATGATCGGCAGGAAGCGGCCGAAGACCATGGCGAGGCCGAGGGCGGTGTTGTACCACTCGGTGTTGCCGGTCAGGCCCGCGAACGCCGAGCCGTTGTTGTTGGCCGCCGAGGTGAAGGCATACAGCACCTCCGACAGGCCGTGCGGCCCGGAGTTGGCCATGCCCGCCCGTTGCCCGGGCAGCGCCATTGCCGTGGCCGTGCCGACCAGCACGATCAGCGGACTGATCAGAAAGTACGACGCGGCGAGCTTGATCTCGCGCGGCGTGATCTTCTTGCCGACGTACTCCGGTGTGCGCCCGACCATGAGGCCCGCCACGAATACCGTGATCACGGCCAGGATCAGCATGCCGTACAGGCCCGACCCCACACCGCCCGGCGCGACCTCACCGAGTTGCATGTTGAACAACAGCATCAGGCCGCCGAGGCTGGTGTAGGAGTCGTGGAACGAGTCGACCGAGCCGGTCGAGGTCAGCGTGGTCGAGGCGGCGAAGGTAGCCGAATTCGCCACGCCGAAGCGCTGTTCCACGCCTTCCATCGACGCGCCGATCGCGGTCGGCACGGTCCCGTGGTGCTGGAGCTGGAACAGGTTGGTCAGCGTCACGCTGATCAGTGCGATCGTCCCCATCACCGCGACGATCGCGAAACCCTGCTTGCGGCTGCCGATCATCCGGCCGAAGGTGCGCGGCAGCGAGAAGCTGATCACCAACAGCAGGAAGATCTCCACCCAGTTGGTCCACGAGGCCGGGTTCTCGAACGGGTGCGCCGAGTTGACGTTGTAGAAGCCGCCGCCATTGGTGCCCAGGTCCTTGATCGCCTCCTGGCTGGCCACCGGGCCGCCCGGAATGGTCTGCTGGGAGCCGTTCAGCGTCTGCGCCACCTGGTCGTACACGTGGAAGTTCTGGATCGCGCCACCCGCGACCAGCACGATCGCGAACACGAATGCGATCGGCAGCAGGATGCGCAGCGTGCCGCGCACCAGGTCCACCCAGAAGTTGCCGAGATCCCCGGTGTGCTTGCGGGCGAACCCGCGCACCAGCGCGACCGCCACCGCCATGCCGACCGCCGCGGAGACGAAGTTCTGCACCGCGAGCCCGGCCATCTGCACCAGGTGGCCCTGGGTCGATTCGCCGGAGTAGTTCTGCCAGTTCGTGTTCGTCACGAAGCTGACGGCGGTGTTCCAGGCCAGCGCCGGCGTCATCTCGGTGGCCGGGTCGTTCAGGTGCAGCGGCAGTTTGCCTTGCACCAGTTGGAAGAAGAACAGCAACAGGATGCCGGCGGCCGAGAAGGCCAGCACGCTGCGCGCGTACACCGGCCACGTCTGCTCGACCTCGGGCTGCGCGCCGATCGCGCGATAGACGACGCGCTCGACGCGAGAATGCTTGCGGCCGTTGTAGACCCGGTACATGTAGTCGCCCAGCGGTACATGCACCAACGCGAGCGCCAGTATCAGGGAGGCCACGAAGGCGATCCCCGCGGTTGTCGTGCTCACTCAGAACCTCTCGGGGAACAGCAGCGCGGCGACCAGGTAGACCGCGACACCGGCAGCGAGAACCAGACCGATCAGATTCGCGGTCACAGCTTCTCCACCCCGCGCTGCACCAGTCCCAACAGCGCGAACACCGCGACGGTGAGCGCCGTGAACACGACGACCGACATGACTCGTCAACCTCCATCCGCGCGCCGACGCTTCGGCGCATCAGAGCAAGTGAAGCGTCCACGCGGCGGCCGCGATCGCTTCCTGACGACTTCTTGACGCCCCGGTGCTCGGCATTTGCGGTTCGTTGACACGCCGGACAAGGCCGCAAGTATCGCGTCAAAGTACGCGGCCGAACTGTCAACACACCGTAAAGATCGAGGTCGGCGCCCGCTACGAAGGTAGAAGTGGAAGGCCGGAGACGGCTCCAGCACGCCCGGGGTCATCCGCCGGGGAGGGAAGAGAGGATCGTCATGTCGGCAGTCGCGATTGTCGTCGGATTCGTCTGCTGCGCGCTGATCATCCGCGCGCTCAGTGTGCGCGAGCAGGCACGGTGCGCCCAACCCGTCGTGATCGAAGTGGAGGGTGCGCGGCAGTGACGCGCGCAAGATGCGGAGATACCAGGCACAGCCCGCCGGATCGGCTGGGGCCGCTGGGCCGGAGAGGCGCGGCGCGCGATGATGAACGCGTGAAGCGCGGTCAGTTGCGCATCTACCTCGGCGCCGCGCCGGGAGTCGGCAAGACCTACGCCATGCTGGGCGAGGCGCACCGACGGCTGGAGCGCGGCCGCGACGTGGTGGCCGCGGTGGTCGAAACGCACGGCAGGGAGAAGACCGCGCGGCTGCTCGAGGGCATCGAGCGCATTCCGCCGAAGATGATCGAGTATCGCGGCGCCACCTTCCCCGAACTCGATGTCGAGGCGGTGCTGCGGCGGGCCCCCGCGGTGGTGCTGGTCGACGAGCTGGCGCACACCAACGCGCCCGGCAGCGAGCACGAGAAGCGCTGGCAGGACGTGGCCGAGCTGCTCGACGCGGGCATCGACGTGATCTCCACGGTCAACGTGCAACACCTGGAGAGCCTCAACGACGTCGTGGAACAGATCACCGGCATCCAGCAGCGCGAGACGGTGCCGGACGCGGTAGTGCGCGGTGCGGACCAGGTGGAACTGGTCGATATCACGCCGGAAGCGCTGCGGCGCAGGCTTTCCCACGGCAACGTATACGCCGCCGAGAAGATCGACGCGGCGTTGCGCAATTACTTCCGGGCGGGGAACCTCACCGCGCTGCGCGAATTGGCCCTGCTGTGGCTGGCCGACCAGGTCGACGCCGCGCTGGCCAAGTACCGGGCCGACCACAAGATCACCGAGCTGTGGGAAGCACGCGAGCGCGTCGTGGTCGCGGTGACCGGCGGACCCGAGTCGGAGACGATCGTGCGCAGGGCGAGCCGAATCGCCACCAAATCCAGCGCCGACCTGGTGGTCGTGCACGTGGTGCGCGGCGACGGCCTGGCCGGGGTCTCCACCGGGCGCCTGGCCAGGCTGCGCGAACTCGCGGCCAGCCTGGACGCTTCGCTGCACACGGTCACCGGCGACAACGTGCCTACCGCCCTGCTCGAGTTCGCCCGTGAGGTGAACGCCACCCAGCTGGTGCTCGGCACCTCGCGGCGCTCGCGCTGGGCGCGGATCTTCGACGAGGGCATCGGCTCCACGGTGGTGCAGCTGTCCGGGAAGATCGACGTGCACATGGTGACCCACGAGGAGGCTCATCGCGGACTCCGGCGTTCGGTCCTGTACACCCGTCACCCCGTGACCGCCTGGCTCGCCGCGTTCCTCGTGCCCGCCTTGGTGTGCGCACTCGGCGTCGCGTATCTGGACAAGGTGCTGGATCTGGGTGGGATGAGCGCGATGTTCGTGGTCGGCGTGGTCGCCGTGGCGTTGCTCGGCGGCGTCGTGCCCGCGTCGGTTTCCGCGCTCCTTTCCGGCTTGCTGTTGAACTGGTTCTTTACCTCGCCCCGCTACAGCCTGACCATTGCCGAGCCGAACAACTTCATGACCGCGGTGGTGCTGCTCATCGTCGCTGTCGCGGTGGCGGCACTGGTCGATCTGGCCGCGAAGCGGACCAGACAGGCGCGCAAGGCCTCCCGTCAGGCCGAGTTGCTGACCATGTTCTCCGGCGCCATTCTGCACGGCGCAGACCTGCCCAAGCTGCTCGAGCAGATCAGGGAGGTCTTCGCCCAGCGCGCGGTCAGCCTGATGGCGGGTGACCAAGTGCTGGCCGAGGTCGGCATCGATCCACCGCGACTACCCTCCGATGCGAACACCGTGGTCGAGGCGGGCGACGCGAAGCACTTCTTGCTCCTCGCGGGCCGCCCGCTGGCGACGGCGGACCGGCCGGTGCTCAACGCGGTAACCAACCAGGCCGTCGCCCTGGTGCGGCAAGCGCGATTGGCCGAGGAGGCCAGCGCTGCCGCGGCGCTGCTGGAGGCCGACCGTTTGCGGCGGGCCTTGCTCTCGGCCGTCAGCCATGATCTGCGCACCCCGCTGGCCGGAGCAAAAGCGGCGGTGTCCAGCCTGCGCAGCGACGACATCGAATTCTCCCCAGAGGACACCGCCGAACTCCTGGAGACGATCGAGGAATCGGTGGACCAGCTCACCGCGCTGGTCGGCAATCTGCTCGACTCGTCGCGGCTGGCCGTCGGCGTGATCACGCCACAGCTGCGGCGGGTGTATCTGGACGAGGCGGTGCATCGCGCGCTGGTGAGCGTCGGAATGGGCGCCCGGGGCCTGCGGCGCGCGGCGATGGACCGGGTCAAGGTCGAGGTCGGCGACGTCTCGGTGCGCGCCGACAGCGGCCTGCTTGAACGAGTGCTCGCCAATCTCATCGACAACGCGCTCCGGCACGCGCCGCGCGACAGCTTGGTCCGGGTCACTGGAGAACGCACTGGCGACCGCGTCTCGATCACCGTCGTCGATACCGGCCCTGGCGTGCCTCCCGGCACCGAGGAGCAGCTGTTCGAACCGTTCCAGCGCCTCGGTGACCGGGACAACACCACCGGCGTCGGCCTCGGCCTCTCGGTGGTGCGCGGTTTCGTGGAGGCGATGGGCGGCACGGTGCACGCCGAACCCACACCCGGGGGAGGATTGACCATGCTCGTCGATCTACCCGCCGACGAAGTGCCGAACTCCAGTGATGTGGGCGGCGAGGTCGCGCACGAGACGATGAGCGCAGGTGAGTGAGGTGTCCCTGACGACACAGGAGGCGGCGGTCGTGACGAAAACGCCCGAGGCGGTGGCGACGAAGGTGCTCGTGGTCGATGACGAACCGCAGATCGTGCGGGCGTTGCGGATCAATCTGTCGGTCCGCGGCTACGAGGTGATCACCGCGGCCACCGGTGCCGCGGCCCTGCGCGCGGCCGCCGACCGGCATCCGGACGTGGTGATCCTCGACTTGGGCCTACCCGACATGGACGGCATCGAGGTGCTCGCCGGGCTGCGCGGCTGGACCTCGGCGCCGGTGCTCGTGCTGTCCGCGCGAACCGACTCCGCCGACAAGGTCGAGGCCCTGGACGCGGGCGCCGACGACTACGTCACCAAGCCGTTCGGCATGGACGAGCTGCTGGCGCGGCTGCGTGCCGCGGTGCGCCGCGGCGCCGCCGACGGCGACTCCCCGGCTCCCGTCGTGACGACCGCGTCGTTCACCGTCGATCTGGCCGCCAAGAAGGTGACCAAGCACGGCGAGACGGTGCATCTGACGCCGACCGAGTGGGGCATGCTGGAGATGCTGGTGCGCAACCGCGGCAAGCTGGTCGGGCGGCGCGAACTGCTGCGGGAGGTGTGGGGCCCGTCCTACGCCACCGAGACGCACTATCTGCGGGTGTATCTGGCCCAGTTGCGGCGCAAGCTGGAGGACGATCCGTCGAACCCGAAGCACTTGCTCACCGAGGCGGGTATGGGTTACCGCTTCCAGGAGTAATCCCAGCCACCAGCAACCGGCGGTCCGGAATGGCGCGGCGTTGCCAGGCGCGAGCCGATCGCGACGAGAATGGCAGGATCGAACCCATGGCTGAACAGACCGCTACCACCGCCACCGCGGCGCCGACCGCGCCGGAACCGACGACGTTGTGGGTCGAGCGCACCGGAACCAGGGCCTACACCGGCCGCAGCTCCCGCGGCGCCGAGGTCCTGATCGGTTCGCAGGGTGTTCCCGGTGTGTTCACCCCCGGTGAGCTGCTGAAGATCGCCTTGGCCGCCTGCTCGGGCCTGAGCGCGGACTTCGCGCTGTCGCGCAAGCTGGGCGACAGCTTCGACGCGACCATCCGGGTCTCCGGCGACGCCGACCGGGAGAACGAGGTCTACCCGCAACTGGACGAGGTGTTCGAACTCGACCTCAGCGAACTCGACGACGAGGCGCGGGAGCGGCTGCTGGTCACCGTGCAGCGCGCGATCGACAAGGTGTGCACGGTGGGCCGGACGTTGAAGGCGGGATCGAAGGTGACGCTGTCGTTCGACATCGAGGCCTGATGGACGACGCCATCCGGTTGAGCGCATGGGTGCACGGCCTGGTCCAGGGCGTGGGATTCCGCTGGTGGACCCGCGCCCGTGCGCTGGAGCTCGGGCTGGCCGGGCACGCGACCAACGCCCGCGACGGCCGGGTGCACGTGGTGGCGGAGGGCCCGCGCCCCGCCTGCGAGCGGTTGCTCGACCTGTTGCGTTCGGGGGATACACCTGGTCGGGTGCGGTTGGTTGTGGAAAGCTGGGAGCCCGCGCGGGGTGATTTGACGGGTTTCGAGGAGCGGTAATGGTGATTCGGGCGACAAGGGGGGAGCAGCGGTGAGTACGCGAGATCCGGGTGACGGCAAACGGCCGGACGACGCCGAACCCGAACGACCGGCCGAGGACCGGCCCACGCCTGCGACCACGCCCGAATCAGCCGACCAGCAAGAGCGGCCGGCACCCACATCCGGCGGCACGGACTGGTCGACGCCCGTGTCCGCGCCGAGCGGACCCGCGCAACCATCGGAGATCGACTGGTCGACGCCGACTTCGGTGCCGCCCGGCACGGGGACCGGCCAGGAGCCCGCAGAGGGCGCTCCTGAAGAGCAGCCCGCCGCGCCCCAACCCCGGCGCGGCAGCGTGCAGCGTCAGGAACCAGGTGTCACGCAGCCGCGGCCGCCCACGGTGGCCGAGGCCAGGGCCAGAGACAAAGCGCGTAAGCGCGCCGAAGAAGCGCAGCGCGCGGCCGCGGCGGCCGAGGAGGCCAAGAAGCGCAAGCGCAAGCGGGTCATGATCGGCGGTGTCGCCATCGTCGGCGTCGCCGGTCTGGTCGGCGGCGGCTACCTCGCCTATCGCGCCCTCGCCGCGCCGGACCGGGTCACGGCGCACTGCGTGAAGACCGAGAACGGTCAAGAGATCGTGGTCGACGACTCCTACTGCGGTGAAGGCCGTCCGGGCTTCACCAGCGGTGTGCCCGGCGTGATCATCCTCGGCGGCGGACCGCAGTACCGCTACTACTACGGCGGCACCGGCACCATCGGCAAACCACCCACCGGCGGCACCACGATCAAGCCGAAGGGCGCCGAGATCAAGACCAAGAGCGGCACCACGATCCAGCGCGGCGGACTGGGCAGCAAGAGCACCGGCGGAGGATCGTAGATGCGGCGCGTACGGGACACGCCCCGGCCGGGCTGGCAGCAGATCATCGAAAGCCAGGGCTTGGTCTACGGTTCGCCGGGACGGGATGCGAGCGGGCAGCCGCGGCCGTACTGGGACGAATCGGTCCATTACGAGTTCGAGATGCCGGAAATCCTCGCTTTGGAGGCCGATGTCGAACTGCTGCACTCGATGTGCCTGAACGCGGTGGAGCACATCGTGCTCACCGAGCGGTTCGCCGATTTCGGCCTGCCCGAGTGGAGCTGGGGCCCGATCGCGGAATCCTGGAAACGCTCCGACCCGCACGTCTACGGACGTTTCGACCTGCGCTACGACGCGCGCCGCCCAGCGAAACTGCTGGAGTACAACGCCGATACCCCCACCTCGTTGCTGGAGGCGGCGATCGTGCAGTGGCACTGGCTCACCGACCGTTACCCCGGCGGCGACCAGTGGAACTCGCTGCACGAGAGGCTCGTCGAGCGGTGGGGCGCGCTGCGTGACGTGCTGCCCGCTCCGCAGCTGCATTTCACCTGGTCCGGCGCGGACGCCACGGGTGAGGACAACGTCACGACCGCCTATATGCAGGAAACCGCGGCCGAGGCCGGGTTCGACACCATCGCGCTGCCGATCGAGGAGGTCGGGTTCGATTCGGAGCTGGAGCGTTTCGTCGACCTGGCCGAGGCGCCGGTCGAGGCGATTTTCAAGCTCTATCCCTGGGAATGGGTGCTCGACGACGAGTTCGGCAAGCGCGTCGTGGACAGCCTGCCGCAGACCATGTGGGTCGAACCGCTGTGGAAGACGCTGCTGAGCAACAAGGCGATCCTCGCGGTGCTGTGGGAGATGTACCCGGGCCACCCGAATCTCTTGCCCGCCTACCTGGACCAGCCTCATGAGCTCACCGAGTACATCCGCAAACCGAAGCTCGGCCGCGAGGGCGCGAACATGACCATCGTCGGCGCCGGCTTGGAGACCGCCACCGGCGGCGTCTACGGCGAAGAAGGCTACGTGTACCAATTGCTGGACCCACTACCGGAGTTCGACGACATGCGCCCGGTGCTCGGCGCGTGGATCGTCGGCGATTCCGCGGCCGGTCTCGGCATCCGCGAGACCGCGGGACTGATCACCGACGACGGCTCCGCCTTCGTCCCGCACCGCATCACCGATTGAGCATCGTCACCGACGAACACGAATCCGCCTCGACCGCAGGCCAACCCATTTCGGAAGGATCAAGATGACCGCAGTCGCCCTGGAATCGGGGTACTGGAGTTCGCTGGGCGAGGGTGTGGGAGCGATCATCCTCTACGCCCTTGTCGGTTTGGTGCTCATGCTCGTCGGCTTCTACGCCGTCGACCTGACCACGCCGGGCAAGCTGCGCAAGCTGGTGGTGGCGGGCAAGCCGAACGCCATCATCGTGACCGCCGCGGGCATGATCAGCATGGCGTTCATCGTCGTGCTCGCCATCTTCGCGGTGGGCGGCGGCGGCAAACTCTCCGAAGGCCTGATCGCGGCGCTGGTGTTCGGGCTGGTAGGCATTGTCGCGCAGGTCATCTCGGTGCGGGTCATCGAGCGGGCGCTCGGGATCGATATCGGCGCCGCGTTGCACGCCGAGACCTACACCCCCGAGGTCCTCGTCGTGGCGGCCGCGCATTTCGCGCTCGGCCTGGTCGTCGCCTTCGCGATTCTGTAGCGGTCACCGTACGCGCAGGTCATCGCGGGGCGCGCGCACCCGTCAGCCGCTTCGCGGTACGAGCCGGTGGGTCAGCTGCCGTCCAAATGATCGAGGCAATATGCCGCCGCCGCGAGGTATTGGCGGCACTCCGGGCCGTGACCGGCGTGCACGCCGCGTATGAACAGCGCGCGGTCCAGGTCGAGATCGGTCGTGGGCTCCGCGGTGCAGTCCCGGTGCTGCGTGCGCCACAGATCCTGCATATCCAGCGATGTCTGCATCGTGCACCTCCCATGCCTGCGTTTCAGTGCGAGAAGGCTTGCCAACATCCTTACGCTGGAGGCATACCCCGGCTCGGCTTCCGGCAACCTGACCTTGTCATCGGGTCACCAATCGCCAGTCGTCGGGAAGGCGCGCCGCGGTGATCTGGGTGCCCTCCACCTCCAGGTCGACGGTGATCGCACCGAGGCGCAACGCGCGCAGCGAGACCCGCCCCCACCGTTCGGGAAGGTGCGGGCGCACGGTGAGCGTCCGGGTCGGAACGTCCGGCTCGAGCCCGAGAAACGCGCGCACCAGCAGCAGCGGCGCGGCGCTCGCCCACGCCTGCGGCGAACAGGACGTCGGATACGGCACCGGGGTGGCGAACCGCGACCGGGGAAAGCCGCAGTACAACTCCGGCAGCCGCCCGTCGAACACAGCTGCCGCGTCCAGCAATCCGATGGCCAGCTGTGTCGCGAGTTCGACCGCGCCCGGCACATGCTGGTAGCGCAGCAGGCCCGCCACCGCGATCGCCGTATCGTGCGGCCAGACCGAGCCGCAGTGGTAGCTCATCGGGTTGTAAGCACCCATGTTCGACGCCAACGTGCGCAGTCCGAAGCCGGAGTCCATCTCCGGACCCCCCATATGCCGCACCAGTTCGGCCGCGTGCTCGTCACTTGCGATACCCGACCAGAGGCAGTGCGCCGCATTGCTGGTCAGCGCGTCGACCTGCCGCTTGCCGCCGTCCAGCGCCACGGCGTACCAGCCGCGGTCGGGCAGCCAGAACTGCTCGGCGAACTTGCCGCGCAACTCGGCGGCGCGCTCGCGCAGTTGGGCGGCCAGCCGCGGATCGTCGAAGGCATCGGCCAGCTCGGCTCTCGACAGCAGCGCCGCGTGCACATACCCCTGCACCTCGCACAGCGCGATGGGCGCCTCGGCGATATGGCCGGAGGCGTCGTTGATTCCGTCGAAGCTGTCCTTCCACCCCTGGTTGATCAGGCCGCGGTCGGTCGCACGGCGGTACTCGACGAAGCCGTCGCCGTCGCGGTCGCCGTAGTCGGTGATCCAGCGCAGGGCTGCGTCGGCGGCCGGCAGCAGTTGCCGGATCGCCTCGGGATCCGCGCCCCACCGATGGCATTCGGCGAGCAGCATCACGAACAGCGGCGTGGCGTCGGCGCTTCCGTAGTAGATATTGCCGCCGAGCACCTGGCCCCCGGCCGGGCCGCGGCGCATCTCGTGCATGATGCGTCCCGGCTCCTCTTCGGTGAGCGGGTTCACCTCCTGCCCTTGCAGTTCCGCCAGCTGCTGCAGCGTGCCCAGCGCGAGGTCGACTTCCAAGGGCAGCGCCATCCACGCGGTGAGCAGGCTGTCGCGACCGAACAGGGTCATGAACCACGGCGCGCCCGCGGCGACGAACGGGCGGGCGTCGCCGGATTCGTCGTGAATCTGCAACGCGCCCAGATCGCTTTCGGTGCGGCGCAGCACCCGGGTGAGCACCGGATCGGACGCGAGGATATCGGTGGCGGTATCCCGCCACGCCTCGATCTTCCGCCCCGGCGCGCTGATTCCATAGTGCTCGCCGGGAGCGACCGCTTGGAAGCGCTGATTGCCCACCGTGGGCTGGGCGATGATCTCGGTCTGCCAGCACTCGCCGACCGGCACGATCACCCGCCACAGCAGCGTGCCCGGCATCACCTGGGGCTCCACCGTGGCCGAGATCGAGATCCCGCGGGTGCGGTCGGCATGGTCATGCAACACCAGTTCGCCGTCGGCGACCGTCACGTCGGCCCTCGCGTGTCCGGCCCGGCCCTCTTTCACCGCGAACAGGTCGACGAAATCGGCGTCCACATGCAACTCCAGCAGCACCGCCGTGGGTTCGCGCCCCATGTTCTCCAGGGTGAGCAATTCGTGCATGCCGTCGGCGACGATCCGTTCGCGCACCACCAGCAGCGTGCTGTCGGCCAGGCCCGCTTGCGGCGGCCTGCGCAACACGAACCTGGCGGCGAACGCCTCCGGACTCAGCACCGAAAGCGACTCGGCGGGTTTGCCGTTCACCAGCAACTCCCAGCGGGAGAGCACGCGCGCGTCGCGGAAGAACAACCCGTGCGGCTTGCCCGGCTCCACATCGCCGAGCCGGTTCGACAGGCAGAACGTGCCGCCTTCCACCAGGGTCACCGAACCGCACCCCCCGAACCCGGCCGGTTCACCGGAATTCAGGGGGGCGGGACTCATTGGTGGGGTACCGCTCACGCCAAGCCGCTCGCGGCGACCCTGGCCGGCGCCGAAGCGGGCACGCCCGCGTCGACCGGCACAGCGCCGAACCGCTTCTTGGACCGCAGCACCCGGCGATACACCTGCTCGTAGCCGAGGCCGAGGGTGTCGGAGCCGAATTTCGCCTTCACATGGGCCCGGCAGGCGAACGGGTCCATCGCCCGGACTTCCTCGATGGCCGCGGGCAACTCGGCGGGGTCGTCACAGATGCGGCCGGTCACGCCGTCGACGATCACCTCGGACACCGCCCCGCCGCGCAGCGCGACCACCGGCGTGCCACAGACCATGGATTCGATCATCACCATGCCGAACGGTTCCTCCCAGCGAATCGGGAACAACAGGCAACGCGCATTGGCCAGTAGCTTACGCTTGGCCGTGGCGTCGGCGAGGCCGAATACGTGGTCGTTGTCGGTCAGCAGCGGCCGCACCTTCTCCTCGAAGTAGATCTGCTCGGGTCGTTCGCTGCATTTGCCCGCCAGCACCAGCGGGATGCCCGCGGCGTGCGCGGCTTCCACCGCCAGGTGCGGGGCCTTGCACTCGCTGAACCGGCCGAGGAACAGCGCGTAGTCGTCCTTGTCGACGCGAAACGGCCAGTCGTCGACGTTCAGCGCGTTGTGCACGCGCCCAGACCAGTTCAGGCCGGCGGCGAGTTCGCGCTGCCGGTCGCTGATCGCGACCAGCGCCACCTCGTCGCCCAGATCCTGGTAGTACCGGTAGATGTCGTCCTCGACCGGTCCGTGCACGGTCAGCACCGTGGGCAGGCCGAGGCGCTGGAAGACGGATGCGTTGAGCGGCCCGGCGAAAGTGTGGTCGTGCACCAGGTCCACACCCGATGTGGCCGCGACCTTCTCGATCGCGCGGCGCACCCGGATCGCGTGCACGACCTCGGGGAACGGCTCTCCGAGGCGTTCGGGCACGGCACGATCCCACACCGGCACGAACTTGGCTTTGGTGCCCGGCTCCCCCGCCCCGAACAGGGTCACGTCGTGCCCGCGGGCCACCAATGCGTCGACCAGATCGGCGACCACGGCCTCGACACCGCCGTATGCCTTGGGCGGCACGTCGAAATACGGTGGCACGACCATCGCGACGCGGAATGGACCGCTGGAATGGTCGACCGATAAGTAGTCGGACGCCGCCATCGGCAGATCGGACAATTCCCTCTGCCCCGAAATCGGCACGGACATCGCGCTCATGACCCTCCTTCCAGGGACAACCAAGTAGCACTCGCATTCACCCAGCACTCGGAGTACCGGGCGCCGAACTGAACTAAGTGGCCCCCGCGGCGGAGGTGAAGACCTTGCTGCACCGCCGTCCATGGGGCTTGGTTGGCCTGGTCACGCCGTCGGCATGATCAGGGGGGCCGTCTGGGAGGTACCTCAGACGCGCCGTTTCAAACCCATCGATGTGACTAGAGTCAACGAAGTAGCAATTAATCAGCAATCAGTGGGTAGTCCGATGGCCCCGATTCGTCAAGCCTCGATGACAACCTTCGGATCTTCGTCGGCATCCGCGCCCGCCGCGACGAACGACAGCAGATTCTCGGCTTCGGCGCGGACCGCCGCCTCGTCCGGCGCCGACAGCGGATGCCACGGCAGGATGCGCAGCGTGGCGCCGTCCAGCGACCAGCGGCCGTGCACGAAGCCGTCGACCAGATACATGGGCACGCCCGCGGACGCCTCCTTGGCAGTGCGCTTGCGATCTTCCTCGCTGATGATCCTGCGGCGGTCCTTGTGGCCGAGCAGCACGTTGTCGAACGCGGGCAGAAAACGTACGGGCACGGGCACATCCGGCTCCGCTAAGGGCGCATCCGGTAGATCGAACAGCACGCGGTGCTGGTCGTCGGTGAACACCCGCAGCCGCGTGCGCATCTCGTCGACGACCTCGGCCAACCGCGTGATGCCGGCCCACGCCTGCATATCGGCCACCGTGGCAGGCCCGAACGCGGCCAGGTAGCGCAGGACCAGCGTCTCGGGCTGCGGCGCGGCGGACATGGGCGCGCCGATCCATTCCTCCGCCAGCCCCACCGTCACGTACCGGTTGCGCCACCGTCCCCACACACCGGTCTCCGAACCGTGCGCCAGCGGGACCAGCAACTCCACCGTCTCCGCCAGCCGACGGGTGTGCCGGTCCGGAAAGCGATCCGCGAGCAACTCGCCCAGCTCCCCGCGGCGCAGCAGCCGACCGGCCAGCATCTCGCGTCCGGCCGCCGCGAGTTCCTCGAGGTCGACGCCGTCGATCTCATCGCGGAAGTACGGCGCCTTCAGCGCCGCATCGACCACCGGCTGCACCGTGGGCCGCAACCAGCGGAAGTCGGCGGCGTCGGCCAGATGCACGGTCCGGCGGATCATGGTGGAGCGCACCAGCCGACGCTCACGCAGCAGCGCGGCCAAGTCGTCGTGCCGGAACGCCGCCAGCCGCGACCACAGTCCCACATACGGCCAGTTCGGCTCCTGGCCCTGCACGGCGACCAGATGCCGGACGAGTTCCAACGGGGTCAACGCCACCCGCTCCACCAGCTTCTGGCGGACGAGAAGCGTCCGATTCAGTTCGCGCAGCGAAAGTTCCGTCATGCGTCCATCGTCGCGGATACCACCGACAGGTCGGTGACGGCGCGGTACTCGGCGAGCGTGCGGGATTACCGGTCGGGCAGGCAGCGCCCCGGGTCGGGCAGGTCGGCGCACGGCGCGTTGCCGTGCGATCGCAGCACCTCTTTGCCGGTCTGATCGGTCAGGAAGTGCAAGAAGCTCGCGGCGAGCGAGTCGCCGGGCAGTTCGCCATTGCTGTAGGCGTACTCGACGCCCCAGAACGGGTAGGCGCGCCGCACCGCGGCGTCGCGGCCCGCGCCGACGCCGTCGATCGCGACGGTGGGCAAACCCGCGGCGATCGCTTCGGAAAACTCCACATAGCCTATGGCGCCGCGAAGTTCAGCGACCGCCTTGTGCATGTCCGCGGTGACCTGCACATCACAGTGCGCGAGCGCGGTGATAACCGTGTCCTTGAGCGCCGTGCAGCTGATGTGCGGGCGATCCGGTTGCCCGCCATCGAGCAGCCCGCGCTCGAAGGTGTTTCGCGAACCCGAACCGGGATTGCGGTTGACCAGCAGCACCGGCAGGTCCGGACCGCCCACCTCGCGCCAGTTGCCGATCTTGCCCCGGTAGAGATCCTGGATCTGGGCGACGGTCAGGTCACGGACACCGATGTCGGGATGCACGATCATGGTGAACAGTGACAACGCGAGCGGGCGGTGCACCAGGCTCGGGTACCCGCTGCCTTTGGCGCCGTCGCTGATCGCGAGGAGACCGGAATTGCCCGCGCCCTCCTCGGCGAGCCGGTCCAAGCCGTCCTCGGTCCCCTCGAAGTCGAACGCGAATTCCGCTCCGGTGCAGCGCTTCCGATACTGGTCGGCGGCCTCCTGGATGACCGGGCCGAACGCCGAGGACCCGATCACGGTCAGCTTGCCCGACGCGCACTCGAGCGGCGGCGGCGACGGCTCCCGCCAGATCACCACGAGCAGGAACCCGATCACCAGCACCAGAGACATCGTGAACGCGACAAGCCTTCGGGACGTGCCCGCGCGGGTTTCGATGATCCGGCCGCCCTTGATGCCGCCGCGCAGCACCGGATCCGGGTAGTTCCCCCCGCCGTCGGAGCGCTGCAGGATGGCCAGGATCTTGTAGTGATCGTCCTTGCGGAGCGGTACCTTCGGCAAATCGATCACGCCGATGTGCCCGCCGGTGTCCTCGCGCACGTCGATGCCGGAGTTGCGACCGAGGTGGTCGGCCAGCGCCGAAGGATCGCTCAGTTCGTTCACCGCCATGCCGATCACCCGGCGCTGCGGAAAATGCAGGTGCAGACCGATCTGCTGGCTCGGCGCTGTGTAATCCTCGATATCGATGCTGGTGATACCCGCGTTCTCGATGCGCACCAAGACGACCGAGATGTCCTTCAAGTCCGGGCTCGCACCGTCGGCCGAGGGACGCAGCTGGGTGAGCACCCCGGGAAACCTCGACTCGATCTCGCCGGTTACCGGCGTATCCATCTGCACCCGGTAGCCGAGCCGTTTGCGGCCCGCCAGAACGAATTCCCATAACGGCCCGACGACCGCCACGACGAGAGCTATGACCGCGGCAAGGGTACCTATCAGCGTCAGAACGGTGTCGAGCGGCAAGTCGCCCACCAGATGATCCCACTCCCCGAGAAAACCGTGTGGCACTCATTCTGTGCGGCGAACATGCTCCGGCACACCGGGATTAGAACTGTTCGACAACCGTTAACCCGCCGGTCATGCACCAGCGCGGGTCCACGCCAGCAGATCCGCCAGCGGCCACGTGTTGATCACCCGTTCGGCGGCAACACCGTTCGCGACCGCGCGCTCGCATCCGTACCCCTGCCAGTCGAGCTGTCCGGGCGCGTGCGCATCGGTGTCGACGGCGAAGTGACAGCCCATCTCCACAGCCAAGCGCAGCAACCGCGATGGCGGATCGAGTCGTTCGGGCCTGCTGTTGATCTCGACGGCGGTGCCGTAGGTGCGGCATGCCTCGAAAACCACCTCGGCGTCGAAGGTGGATTCCGGCCTGGTCCCACGACCACCCGTGACCAGACGGCCGGTGCAGTGCCCGAGCACGTCGACATTGGGATCGGCGACCGCGTACGCCATGCGCTTGGTCATCGTCGCGCTGTCGTCGCGCAGATGCGAATGCACGCTGGCCACGACGATGTCCAACCGGGCGAGCAGGTCTGCCCGCTGATCGAGAGTGCCGTCGTCCAGGATGTCGACCTCGATTCCGGTGAGGATGCGCAGCGGCGCCATCCGGTCGTTGAGTTCGGCGACCACGTCCAATTGCTTGCGCAGCCGGTCGGCGGACAGCCCGTTGGCCACGGTCAATCGCGGTGAATGGTCGGTGAGGGCGCAGTATTCGTGGCCGAGCGCCGCCGCGACGCGCATCATCTCCTCGATCGGGCTGCCGCCGTCCGACCAGTTCGAGTGCGTGTGCAGATCGCCGCGCAGACGCTCGCGCAACGACTTGCCCGGCGCCCCGATCGGCTGCGCGGCAGCGCGCAGCTCGGCCAGGTACCGCGGCACCGTGCCCGCGTACGCCTGTTCGATGACGGCCGCGGTCTTGGGTCCGATGCCCGCGATCTCCTGCCAGCTCCCCGCCGCCCGACGCGCCTCGCGCTCCTCGTCGGTCAGCCCCGCGACGGCGTCGGCGGCGCGCCGGTAGGCCTTGACCCGGTGGGTTTCGGCTCGGGCCCGTTCCAGCCAGAAGCCGATCTCCCGCAACGCCGCCACCGGACCGGGCGCGATCGCACGGTCCGGAGTCCCGCTCGGATCCTGGTCGAACACCGGACTACGGGATCCGGCTGTACTTGACGAAGGCCACGCCGTCCTCGAACACCGTGCTGGTGATCACCCGGAACTTGGCCGGTTCCGGCAGCCGCGACCCCGCGCCGAACAGCGGACGCCCGCTGCCCAGCACGATCGGGTACAGCTTGAGGAAGATCTGGTCGATCTCCGGGAGCAGCACCTGCGCCAGCTCACCGCCGCCGCACAGCCAGATGCCCAGCCCGCTTTCCCGCTTCAGCGCCCTGACCTTCTCGACCGGGTCCGCCGAGATCAGCTCCACGGCTGGATCAGGACTCTCCGGCAGGGTGGTCGAGACCACGAACTGCCGCAGATGCGCGTACGGGCTGGAGGTGCCGGTGCGCACGCCGAAATCGTGGGTCTTGCGCCCCATCAGCACGGTGTCGAAATAGCGATTGCGTTGCTCGACGCCGATCGCTTCGCGCACTTTGGTCGGCAGTGTCTCCGGGTACTGCGCGTTGATCGCGGGGCCGTGGTCGCCGCCGACCGGGAAGAAGTCGACCGAGCCCTCCTCGGTGGCGATGAATCCATCGATGGTCGAGGCGACGTAATAGGTGACCTTGCGCATGCTTCCTTCCTCACGGGTCGGGTGACATTCCGAACCGCCCTGAGGAAACGGTAACGCGCTCGCGCTAGCGGCGGCGCGGCTTCGGCTGGCAGCGCGGGCACGAGTACGAGGAGCGGTTCATGAACCGCTCCCGGATGATCGGCGCGCCACAGCGGCGGCACGGCTCGTCCTCCCGGCCGTAGACGGCGAGGGAGCGCTCGAAATACCCGGACTGACCGTTGATGTTCACATACAGCGCGTCGAAGGACGTGCCGCCCGCGGCGAGCGCTTCGCCCATCACCTCGCGTACGTCGGCGAGCAGGGCGCGCACGGCGGGCCTGGACAATCCCGCGGCGATCCGCGCTCCGTGCAGCCTGGCGCGCCACAGTGCCTCGTCGGCGTAGATGTTGCCGATGCCGGAGACGACGCCCTGGTCGAGCAGAACACGTTTGATTTCGCTGCGCTTGCCCCGGATGACGGCGACCACGGATTCGACGTCGAAGCGCGGGTCGAGCGGGTCGCGGGCGATGTGGGCGACCGGCTCGGGCACCAGGGTGCCGTCCACCTCGACCAGCGGGGCGAGCGCCCAACCGCCGAAGGTGCGCTGGTCGACGAAACGCAGCTGCGTGCCGTCGCTGAAGCCGGCGCGGATGTGCGCGTGTTTCTCCAGCGGCGCGTCGGCGGGCTGGATCAGCATCTGACCGCTCATCCCGAGATGCACCACCAATGCGGCTTCCGGGTCGTCGAAGGTCAGCCAGAGGAATTTGCCGCGCCGCTCGGCCGACTCGACCTTCAGGCCGGTCAGCCGCGCGGCGAGATCGGCGGCGCCTTCGAGATGGCGGCGCACCGAACGGGGATGGGTGATCGCCACCGATTCGACGACCCGGCCGACCACATGCTCGGCGAGGCCACGTCGAACCACCTCGACCTCGGGAAGCTCGGGCACGTCAGGTTTCGGCGGTCAGCGCCTCGTAGGCGGCCCCTGCGGCCTTCTGTTCGGCGTCCTTCTTGGACCGGCCGACGCCCTGCCCGTAGGCCCGGCCGCCGATCACCGTGGTGGCCGTGAACTCCTTGTCGTGGTCCGGCCCCGTCGAGGTGATCTCGTAGCTGGGCACGCCGAGACCACGCTCGGCGGTGAGCTCCTGCAGGCTGGTCTTCCAGTCCAAGCCGGCGCCCATGCGCGGGCCCCGCTCCAGCAACTCGGCGAACAGCCGCAACACCACCGAGCGCGCCACCTCGATGCCGTGCTGCAAATGCACCGCGCCGAGCAGCGACTCCATGCCGTCGGCGAGGATGCTGTCCTTGTCCCGGCCGCCGGTGAGCTCTTCGCCCTTGCCCAGCAGCAGGTGCGCACCGAGGCCACCGTCGCCGAGACCACGGGCCACCTCGGCGAGCGCGCGCATGTTCACCACGCTCGCGCGCAGCTTAGCCAGCTCGCCCTCGGTCTTCGAGGGATGTTCGTGATACAGCCGCTCGGTGATACTCAGCCCGAGCACGGAGTCGCCGAGGAATTCGAGACGCTCGTTCGTCGGCAGACCGCCGTTCTCGTACGCGTAGGACCGGTGGGTCAGCGCGAGGCGCAGCAGATCCGGCTGCACGTCGACGCCTAGCGCGGCGATCAGGCTCGCGTGTTCACCGGACGAGTCGGGTTCGTCGGTCACGTCGCTACGACAGGTCGAACGATCAGACCGCGGCGGTGACCTGGCGGCCCTTGTAGGTGCCGCAGGACGGGCAGGCGATGTGCGGCAGGGTCTTCTCGCCGCAGCCGCGGTTCGGGCAGGTGATCAGGGTCGGCGCTGCGGCCTTCCACTGGCTGCGCCGCGACCTGGTGTTGGAACGGGACATCCGGCGCTTGGGAACGGCCACGACTAATTCTCCTCTGTCCTAATTGCTTTGCCGGTTCGGCTGATCGGTCTTGCTCAGTGGTCTCGGTCGGCCGCACCCTCGTCGGGGCTGCCGGTGCCGGGCGATCCGGAGGCGAAGTTAGCCAGTCCGGCCCAGCGAGGGTCAAGTATCTCATGCTTGTGCTCGGAACCCGCAATCGCCATCCGCACCCCGCATTCCGGGCACAGTCCGGCGCAATCCGGCGTGCACAGCGGCTGCAGCGGGAGCTCGAGGCCGAACGCGTCGACGACCACGGGCTCGAGGTCGATGAGGTCGTCGGTCATGCGGTAGACCTCGTCGTCCTCGGTGGTCTGCTCGGTGGTGCTGTCCGGATAGGCGAACAACTCGGTGAGCCGCAGGCCGACCTCGCCGGTGAACGGCTCCAGGCAGCGCGAGCACTCCCCCTCGGTCGGCGCGGTCACCGTTCCGGTGACCAGCACACCCTCGGACACCGCCTGCAACTGCAGGTCGAGCTCCACCTGCGCACCGACGGGGACGGCGATCAGGTCCAGGCCGATCCGCTCCTCGGTGGTCACGGTGCGACGCAGCTCGCGCATCGTCCCCGGCCTGCGGCCGAGGCTGCGGGCGTCCAGCACGAAACCCGCGTCCGGCATCCGGCGCTTGGCCGAATGGGAACGCGACGCGGAACCGGAACCGGCGGACATCACGGACTCACTCACGATCGAGGGGATACGGGCAACCACTCAACAATACGCGACCACGTGGTTCTCACCCAAACGCCGCTGATCATCCCGGGTGCCGCTACCTGCGGAATTCGGTGGCGTAGTCGGGCGCGCCCGCCCCGCTGCGCAACTGGTGACGCCCGCGGCCGACGGTGCGCAGCGTGCTGGTGAGCGTTTCCTCGAAATCGGCCAGCCGGGAGTCGACATAGTGGTCGCACTCTTCGCGCAGCCGATCGGATTCCGCGTGCGCGGCGTCGATCACCCTGGCCGATTCGGCATGCGCTGCGCGCACCACCTCGGTCTGCGTGACCAAACGCTCCTGCTCGGCGAGACCTTCCGCGACGGAACGCTCATAGGCGGCCTTCCCCGCCTCGATCATCCGCTCCGACTCGGTGCGCGCGCGGCCGGTCAGCGCCTCGTATTCGGCGTTGCCGTCGGCCACCACGCGCGCGGCCTCCTCTTGCGCGGAGCTGACCAGGCGGTCGGCGTGCGCGTTCGCCTCGGCGACCATCCGGTCGGCGTGCGCCTTGGCGTCGGCCAGGATGCGGTCGGCCTCCTCACGCGCCGAGCCGATGGTGCGCTCGGCCTGCTCGTTGGCGCCCTGCACCGTGGTCTCGGCCGCGGTCCGAGCATCGGAAACGATCTTGTCCCGGTGATCGAGCACGTCCTGGGCGTCGTCGAGTTCGCCGGGCAGCGCGTCACGGACGTCGTCGAGCAGTTCGAGTACGTCGCCGCGCGGAACGATGCAGCTGCGGGTCGGCGGGATGCCGCGCGCCTCCTCGACTATGGCGACCAGTTCGTCGAGCGCTTCGAATACGCGATACATGCTCACTACCCTCCTGCGAACTCACGACGAAACCCAGTGTGCCCCTAGTCACGGCTCGTGCCGAATCACTTTCCGGTGTGTCGCGGCAGTGTCTTGCACGCCACAGAAATCAAGTGGAGCCCCCCTCTCCGCTTCGTGTTACATTCGTCTGGAAGATCGAACTCGGATCTTCAGCACGGACCGCGGTCCTGCCGGGATCGCGGACGAAGAGCCGGAGGGATGGACAACTACCCGTCGAGTGTTGACAGGGTCCGACCATTCAGCGATTGCTGAATATGCGCTACGTACGGAACCTGCCAAGAGTCGACGGGGAAGGAAGCGATGACCCGTCGCCGTTGACCCTGCCGATGGCTCGTGTTCGATCGGAATGACGATGACTGTTCTGGAACTACCGCGACCGGCGGGAGTGAGCGCCACCAGCTTGTTCACGCCGTGGGTGAGCCCGTACCCGGTGTTGCCGCAGGCGGACGCCGCGGCGAAGTTCGGACAGCTGATCCAGTACCTGCGCGGTGACCGCGCCTTCGCCCAGCTGATCCGCTTCGCGCTCGTCGGCGGATCCAGCAACGTCGCCTACGTGCTGCTGTTCTTCGCCGTACACGGCGCGGGGCCGCTGATCGCGAACGTCGCCGGCTCGGTCGTCAGCACCATGATCGCCAACGAACTGCACCGCCAGCTGACCTTCCACGCCGCGGGCCGGGTCGGCTGGTTCACCGCCCAGTGGGAAGGCGGCGGGCTGGCGCTCGTCGGTCTCGGCATCACGACCGCGGCCCTCGCCGCACTCGGCGTGTGGGCGCCCGGCCTCGGGGGCACCGCACAGGCCGCGGCCATCCTGGCGATCACCGCCGCGGTCGGCGGCATGCGCTTCCTGGCCTTGCGCGGTCTGGTGTTCTGAGGCTGTCCGGCTGATTCAGCTCTTACGTTCCGCGAGGCGGTCGAGGAGGCGTTTGTGGACCGACGGGGGGAGCATGTCGGTGACGTCGCCGCCGTACGCGGCGACCTCCTTGACAAGGGAACTGGACAAGTAGCTGAAGGACGGGTTGGTGGCGATGAAAAAAGTGTCCACGCCGGAGAGTTTCTTGTTCATCTGCGCCATTTGCAGCTCATAGCCGAAGTCGCCGAAGTCGCGCAGGCCCTTCACGATGGCGGTGATCCCCTGTTCCCGAGCGAAGTCCACGAGCAGGCCGTGCCATGACTCCACCCGGACGTTGGACAAGTGCGCGGTCGACTCGCGCAGCATCTCGATGCGCTCCTCGACGGTGAACATGCCCTGCTTCTTCGGGTTGATCAGGACGGTGACGACCACCTCGTCGAACTGGGCCGCCGCCCGGTTGAAGACGTCGAGGTGTCCGTTGGTCACGGGGTCGAACGACCCGGGGCACAGTGCTCCTGCCATGAGGCGACGCTAGCAGGGCCGCGGCCCTGCGGCACGCGTGGCCACGCCCGCGTCTACTCCTCCGGCTCGAACTCCGCCAGATCGATGCGCGTTTCGCCGTACCGGCGCGGCTTCGCGGGGAGGAAGCCTGCGGGCCAAGCTGTTTCGGGCGAACGCGCCGAACGCTCCAGCACCACCACGGCGCCGGGACGCAGCCAGCCGTGCTCGGCCAGCGCGCGCAGGTCGGCGAGAACGGCGGCGTTGTCGACCGCGTAGGGCGGATCGGAGAACACCACGTCGAAGCCACCTGCACCGCCCAGCCGCAGCACGCTGGCCACCGTCGCGACGCGCAGCTCGGCGCCGGGCAGCCCGAGCTCGGTGATATTGCCGCGCACCACCGCGGCCGCTTTGCGGTCGGACTCGATGAGCAACGCGTGCTCGGCGCCGCGCGAGAGCGCCTCCAACCCGAGCGCGCCGGAGCCCGCGTAAAGGTCGAGCACGCGGGCGCCCGCGAAGTCCAGCCGCGCGTCCAAGGCGCTGAACAGCGCCTCCCGTACCCGATCGGAGGTCGGGCGGGTGCCCGAGGGCGGCACCCGCAGGCGCCGCCCGCCCGCCGTCCCCGCGACGATCCGGGTCATTGGGCGGAGGATTCCCGCACGGTCAGCTCGATGAGCAGATCGCCGCCTTCCACCTGCTGCACCGGGCCGATCGCGACGCGTCCGACGATGCCCGCGCGCGGCGCGGTGATCGCGGCTTCCATCTTCATGGCTTCGATGGTGCCGATGGTTTCGCCCGCGGCGACCGAATCGCCTTCGGACACAGCGAGAGTCACCACGCCGGCGAACGGGGCCGCGACGTGCCCCGGATTGGCCTTGTCGGCCTTCTCCGCGGCGGGGATGTCGCTGGCGATCGAGCGGTCACGCACCGAGATCGGCCGCAGCTGCCCGTTCAGGATGCACATCACCGTGCGCATGCCGCGCTCGTCCGGCTCCGAGATCGCCTCCAGGCCGATGAGCAGGGTGACGCCTTTCTCCAGCTGCACCCGGTGTTCCTCACCACGGCGCAGACCGTAGAGGAACTGGTTGGCCGAGAGTCCGGAGGTGTCGCCGTACTTCTCCCGGTGGGCGAGGAATTCGGCGGTGGGGCCGGGGAAGAGCAGGCGGTTGAGCGTGGCGCGCCGCTCTTCGGAGGTACCGGCCAGCCCTTTCTCGTCCGCGGGGGTCAGCGGTGTCTCCGGCTTGGCCGCGCCGCGACCGGCCAACGCCTTGCTGCGGAACGGCTCGGGCCATCCCCCTGCGGGAGTGCCGAGTTCGCCGCGGAGGAACCCGATCACGGAGTCGGGGATGTCGTAGCGGCCCGGGTCGGCGGCGAAGTCCTCGATGTCGACGCCGGTACCGACCAGCGCGAGCGCGAGGTCGCCGACGACCTTCGATGACGGCGTGACTTTCACCAGACGCCCCAGCAGCCGGTCGGCCGCGGCGTATTTGGCCTCGACCTCTTCGAACCGGTCGCCGAGACCGAGCGCGATGGCCTGCTGCCGCAGATTCGACAGCTGACCGCCGGGGATCTCGTGGGTGTAGACCCGGCCGGTGGGTGCGGGCAGCCCGGACTCGAACGGCGCGTACACCTTCCGCAGCGCCTCCCAGTACGGCTCCAGATCGCACACATTCTGCAGATCGAGACCGGTGTCGTACTCGCTGTGCGCTGCCGCCGCGACGATCGCCGACAACGCGGGCTGGCTGGTGGTTCCGGCCATCGCCGCGCTCGCACCGTCGACGGCGTCCGCACCGGCCTGCCAGGCGGCGAGGTAGGTGGCCAGCTGTCCGCCGGGGGTGTCGTGGGTGTGCACGTGCACCGGCAGATCGAAGTTGCTGCGCAGCGCGGTGACCAGCTTGGTAGCGGCCGGGGCGCGCAGCAGACCGGCCATGTCCTTGATGGCCAGCACGTGCGCGCCCGCGTCGACGATCTGCTCGGCCAGCTTCAGGTAATAGTCGAGGGTGTAGAGCGATTCGTCCGGATTCGCCAGGTCACCGGTGTAGCTCATGGCGACTTCCGCCACCGCCGTCCCGGTTTCGCGCACCGCGTCGATGGCCGGACGCATCTGGTCGACATTGTTGAGCGCGTCGAAGATACGGAAGATGTCGATGCCGGTCGCGGTTGCCTCGGAAACGAACGCGCGGGTCACCTGCTCCGGATACGGGGTGTAGCCGACGGTGTTGCGGCCGCGCAGCAGCATCTGCAAACAGATGTTCGGTACCGCCTCGCGCAGCGCGGCCAGCCGCTCCCACGGGTCCTCGTACAGGAACCGCAAGGCGACGTCGTAGGTCGCGCCGCCCCACGCCTCGATCGACAGCAACTCCGGCGTCAGGCGCGCGACGTGCCTGGCCACACCGAGCAGGCCGTTGGTGCGCACCCGGGTGGCCAGCAGCGACTGGTGCGCGTCGCGGAAGGTGGTGTCGGTGACGCCGACCGCCTTCTGCTCGCGCAACGCCCGCGCGAAACCCTCCGGACCCAACGCCAGCAGCCGCTGCCGCGAGCCGTCCGGCGGCGGCACGCTCAGGTCGATCGCGGGCAGCTTGTCGTGCGGGTACACCGTGGTCGGCCGCTCACCGTGCGGCTTGTTCACGGTGACATCGGCCAGGTACTCGAGGATCTTGGTGCCGCGGTCGGCGGATTGGCGCAGGGTGAGCAGCTGCGGACGCTCGTCGATAAACGACGTGGTGACCCGGCCCGCCTTGAAGTCGGGATCATCGAGCACCGCGAGCAGGAACGGGATATTGGTGGCCACACCGCGGATGCGGAACTCCGCCAGCGCCCGTCGCGCCCGCGCCACCGCCGACGGGAAGTCGCGACCGCGGCACGTGAGCTTGACCAGCATCGAGTCGAAGTAGGCGCCGATCTCGGCACCGAGATTCGCACCGCCGTCCAGCCGGATGCCCGCGCCGCCCGGCGTGCGGTAGGCGGTGATGCGGCCGGTGTCCGGGCGGAATCCGTTGGCCGGGTCCTCGGTCGTGATCCGGCACTGCAGCGCCGCGCCCCGGATCGTCACCGCGTCCTGGCTCAACCCGAGGTCGGCGAGGGTCTCTCCGGCGGCGATGCGCAACTGCGACTGCACCAGGTCCACATCGGTGATCTCCTCGGTCACCGTGTGCTCGACCTGGATGCGCGGGTTCATCTCGATGAAGACATGGTTGCCGCGCTCGTCGAGCAGGAACTCCACGGTGCCCGCGCACGAGTAGCCGATCTGGCGTGCGAAGGCCACCGCGTCGGCGCAGATCCGTTCCCGCAGCGCCGGATCCAGGTTCGGCGCAGGCGCGAGCTCGATGACCTTCTGGTGACGGCGCTGCATCGAGCAGTCTCGCTCGAACAGGTGCATCACGTTGCCGTGCTGATCGGCCAGGATCTGCACCTCGATGTGCCGCGGGTTCACCACCGCTTGCTCGAGGAACACGGTCGGATCGCCGAACGCCGACTCCGCCTCCCGCGAGGCCGCCTCGATCGACTCACGCAACTGCTCGGGGGCGGCCACGCGGCGCATGCCGCGTCCGCCACCGCCTGCGACCGCCTTGACGAAGATCGGGTACTGCAGCTCCCGGGACGCGGCGAGCAACTCGTCCACGTCCGCCGACGGCGCGCTGGAGCGCAGCACCGGAAGCCCGGCCGCCTTGGCCGCCTCGATGGCGCGCGCTTTGTTCCCGGCCAGCTCGAGCACCTGGGCCGAGGGCCCGATGAAGGTGATGCCCTCCCGGGCACAGGCCGCCGCCAGGTCCGGGTTCTCCGAGAGAAAGCCGTAGCCAGGGTAGATGGCGTCCGCCCCCGCCGACTTGGCCGCCTCGATGATCGCATCGATGGACAGGTACGCCCGGACCGGATGGCCTGGCTCCCCGATCTGATACGACTCCGCCGCCTTCAGCCGATGAACCGAATTGCGGTCCTCATGGGGAAACACGGCGACCGTCCCGATGCCGAGTTCGTAGGCCGCGCGGAAGGCGCGGATGGCGATCTCGCCACGGTTGGCAACCAAGACTTTCGAGAACATTGACCTAAGGTACCCGGCTTCGTGAAAAGCACGAACAAGGAATCCCCCTTCGCAAGGCTCTTCACAAAGGCCCCTAGCACCGTTGCGAAGTTGCGTTCACAGTCCCGATACATGAGCTTCGGGGGAGCAATCATGCCCGGAGAGGCGGGGCAGCCTATGCTGAAGGAGCAGCTGGTTCACCGGTGCGCGGCGAGATGGAGCCCCTACGTCGCGCGACGGAGTCGAGCCCGTCCGTGCGGCGACGTCACGGCGGGCGAGAGGGAACCCGGTGGGAATCCGGGACTGTCCCGCAGCGGTATGCAGGAACGACCGCCGTCATCAGGCACTGAGTTCACCGGGCCGCAAGGTGCCGCGACTCGGGAAGCGACGGCCAGTAGGTCGGCCATCGGGAACACCGGCGCGAGCCGGACCGTCCCCCGGCCGGTGCCCGCGAGTCCGAAGACCTGCCAGCCGTGCCGGGTACGCCGTATCCGGCGGCCACCGCCTCGTGGATTGGGCGCGCGGACCACCAGCTGACATGTCGGGCTCCTCGGCCGGGAATATCTCCGGCATGTCATAAGGTTCTCCGCCTGCCCGTATGGCGATGGCTTTTCGTCCTCAGCAATGGAGAAACATCGTGACTGTTTCACAGCAAAATCCGTTCACCGCAACGGTTCTCGGGCTACCACGAGTGGGGCCGCGGCGCGAGCTCAAACGGGCCATCGAGGCGTATTGGGCAGGCAATATCGACGCCGAGAAGTTGCACGCTGTGGCACGTGAGCTACGGCGTGCTCAGCTCACCGAACTGCTCGCGGCGGGCTTGGACTCGATCCCCGTCGGGACCTTCTCCTATTACGACCAGATGCTCGACACCGCCGTGCTGCTCGGCGCGCTGCCGCCTCGGGTCGCCGGGATCGCCGATCCGCTGGATCGGTACTTCGCCGCCGCTCGCGGCACCGACACGGTCGAACCGTTGGAAATGACCAAGTGGTTCGACACCAACTACCACTACTTGGTGCCGGAGATCGGCCCGGACACCGCGTTCTCGCTGCACCCGGAGAAGCTGCTGGAGGAACTGCGGGAGGCGCTCGAGCTGGGCGTACCCGCGCGGCCGGTGGTGATCGGTCCGATCACCTTCCTGAAGCTGGCGAAGGCGACCGGCGGCCCGGCACTGGCCCGGCTGCTCGAGCTGCTTCCGCTGTATCGGGAGCTGCTGCGCAGGCTCGCCGTCGCGGGCGCGGAGTGGATGCAGATCGACGAACCGGTGCTGGTCACCGACCTCACGGCGGAGGAGATCGACCTGGTGCAGATCACCTACGCCGAACTGGCCGAGGCGACCGAGCGTCCCGCGATCCTGGTCGCGACCTACTTCGGTGATCCGGGTGCCGCGCTCGCCCCGCTGGCCGGAACCGGTATCGAGGCCGTCGCCGTCGACTTCACCTCCGGCACCGATGTTTCCGCGGTGGCGGCGGTGCCCGCCCTCGCGGGCAAGCTGGTCGTCGCCGGAGTGGTGGACGGACGCAACGTGTGGCGCACCGATCTGGACCGCGCCCTCGCCACCCTCGGCACTTTGCTGGGATCCGCCGGGCGGGTGGCGGTTTCGAGCTCGTGCTCGTTGCTGCACGTGCCGTACACGCTGGCCGCGGAGACCCGGTTGGACGAGCGACTGCGGTGGTGGCTGGCTTTCGGGGCGGAGAAGGTAGCGGAGGTACAGCTTCTCGCCACCGGCCTGCACGAGGGACCGGAAGCGATCGGTGCCGACTTGGCCGCGGTGCAGGCGGCGCTGGCGGCGCGGCGGTCGGATCCACGACTGAATAACCCACAGGTGCGGGCCAGGTTGGCCGCGCTCGGGCCGGACGCCGTCCACCGTGCGCCCGCCGAGCAGCGCCGTGAGCTGCAACGGGATCGTTTGCGGCTGCCCGCGCTGCCGACCACGACGATCGGTTCCTATCCGCAGACCTCCGCGATCCGGCTGGCGCGGGCCGCGCTGCGCAAGGGGGAGATCGATCAGGCGGAGTACGTGCGCCGCATGCGCGCCGAGATCGCGGACGTCGTCGCGCTCCAGGAGGACCTGGGCTTGGACGTGCTGGTGCACGGCGAGCCGGAGCGCAATGACATGGTGCAGTACTTCGCCGAGCAGCTGGACGGTTTCGCGGCCACCGAGCACGGGTGGGTGCAGTCGTACGGGACGCGTTGCGTTCGGCCGCCGATCCTGTTCGGAGACGTGGCGCGCCGGGAGCCGATGACCGTCGAGTGGATCGGCTACGCGCAGTCGCTCACCGACAAGCCGGTCAAAGGGATGCTGACCGGCCCGGTGACCATTCTCGCGTGGTCGTTCGTCCGCGACGACCAGCCGCTGGAGGAATCCGCACGCCAGGTGGCGCTGGCGATCCGGGACGAGACCGTGGACCTGCAGTCGGCGGGCATCCGGATCATCCAGGTCGACGAACCGGCTCTGCGCGAGCTGCTTCCGCTGCGCGCGGCGGACCAGCCCGCGTACCTGGAGTGGTCTGTGCGGTCGTTCCGGCTCGCCACCTCCGGTGTCTCGGATGCCACGCAGATCCACACGCACCTGTGCTATTCGGAGTTCGGCGAGGTGATCGACGCGATCGCCGGGCTGGATGCCGACGTCACGTCGATCGAGGCCGCACGCTCGCACATGGAGGTGCTCGACGACCTCAATGCGGCGGGCTTCGATCTGGGCGTCGGCCCGGGCGTGTACGACATCCACTCGCCGCGGGTGCCCAGCGTGGACGAGATCACCACCTCACTGCGAGCCGCGCTGAAAGCCGTTCCAGCCGAACGTCTCTGGGTCAATCCGGATTGCGGATTGAAGACCAGGGGACGCGCCGAAGTGGAAGCCTCGCTGCGCAATATGGTCGCCGCGGCGGCGGCTGTGCGGTGAACGCGTCCGCCTGAGCGGTGATCGGCGCCCCCTTCCCCCGGCGAAGGGGGCGCCGGCTCACGTCCCGACCGACCGCGTTGCCTGCGGTCCTGAGCGCTCGCCCCGATCCCCATCGACCGAGTCTTGACCCGCCGAGCGAAATATCCTCCCCGGAAGCCAATCCCCTACGGACTCATTCGGGCTCCGGTTCCGGCCGTGGACGCTGCCGCCGTGACGTATACCGCTCACACGGCTCCTCCCGCCGCGCCACCGGCAGCACCCGCGCCCGCGCCCGCATCCCCTTCCGCCACGCCGTATGACACCCGGAACAACGCTCCATCGGCAGACCCCTCCTCGCACGTCATCTCCGACTCGGTCTTTCCCCTCTTGCCCTACTTCGACGCGTGCTCACCCGATTCGGTTCCAGGCAATCGCGACTAATTTCCGCGATACCGAATATCGCTGTCCCCGTGTAACTTCCGTTGCCATGCCGACGCAGCAGCACGAAGTGCTCGTAGAGATGTTCCGGACGCAGCCAAATTGGAGGAACTCATGACATCCGCCTTCAAGTACGAATATCAGAGCGACTTCGCCCGCAAGTACGTCGCACAGGGGCGCGACGAGGGACGAGCCGAGGGACGAGCCGAGGAAGCCGCGCGACTGCTCCTCATGGCCCTCGACGCTCGCGGGATCACCATCGCGGACCACGTGCGGGTCAAGATCGCCGGGTGCATGAACATCGACCAACTCGAATCCTGGATTCGCAAAGCCGCCACCGCCGAATCCGAGGACGAAGCCTTCGGCTGACCCAGCCCTACAGTCCGAAAGCCTTGTTGATGACCGCCATGTCGAAGTAGTCGCGCCAGGTGCTGATGGCGCCGTCGGTGACCTCGAAGAAGCCCATGACCGGGAGTGGGGTCGCGCGGCCTGCGGAGAGCAGGGTGTCGGTGCGTTCGTTCATGACCACGTTGCCGGACGCGATCTGGTGGTGGATGTCGAAGTCGATGGCGTCGAAGGTGGTCAGGAAGCCGGCGATGAAGTCGCGGATGGCAGCGCGGCCGACGATGGGTTCCATCGGAATGTTGTGGTAGACAGCGTCTTCGGCGAAGTACGCACTGATCCGGTCGGGATCGGGGTCGGACCAGCTTCGGCACATCGCACGGACGAGCTCGTCGGGAGTCGGCATTCGCGTGGCTCACTTTCCTGCTAGCCGGCGGGCGGGGTTCGCCCCTCGATTCAACCAAGCAATTGCTCGGTAGGGAAGGGAATCGAAGGCCCACCCACCGGGCAGGTCGCTCCGGTCAGCGCCTGAGGGCCAGCTCCCGCTGCGGTACGCCGGTGTACTCCGACAGCGGGCGGATCAACGCGTTCGATACCGCTTGCTCGATGATGTGCGCGGTCCACCCGGCGATCCGGCTCATCACGAAGATCGGCGTGAACATCGCGATGTCGAACCCCATCAGGTAATAGGCGGGGCCGGCGGGAAAATCGAGATTCGGCGCGAGCCCGGTCGCCTCTGCCATCGCGCGTTCCAGCTCGACGTACATGCGCAACCAGCGCTCACCTCCGGTCACCGCCGCGACGCGCTCCAGCTCCGCCCGCATGGCCGGTACGCGGGAATCGCCGTTCTTGTAGACCCGGTGACCGAAGCCCATCACCTTGCGCTTGTCCGCGAGCTCTGCGCGCAGCCACGCCCCGGCCAGCTCCGGTTCGCCGATCTCCAGCATGGCGTGCATGACAGCCTCGTTGGCACCGCCGTGCAGCGGGCCCTTCAGCGCCCCGATGGCGGCCGTGACCGCGCTGTAGATATCCGATCGCGTGGAGGTGACCACCCGCGCGGCGAAGGTGGAGGCGTTGAAACCGTGCTCCGCGTAGAGGATCAGCGAGGTCTCGAATGCCCGCACGATCAGCGGGTCGGGCACCGCGCCGAAGCACATGTTGAGGAAGTTGGCCGCGAAGCCCAGATGCGGGTGCGGCGGGACGGGGTCCAGGCCGCGCCGCCGCCGCATGGCCGTGGCGATCACGGTCGGCAACATCGCGGTCAAGCGCAGCGCTTTTGCCAGCAACGCCCGCTGGATGGGCGTACCGCCCAGATCCTCCTCCGCGTCCTCGGCCCCGAGGTAGCTCACCACCGTGCGGACAACGTCCATCGGATGACAGGACTCCGGCATCTTCTCGACCAGCGACAGGATCGACCGGTCGACGCGCCGCTGCGCACGCTCGCGCTGACACAGCAACTCCAGCTGCGCGGCATCGGGCAGCTCGCCGTACCAGAGCAGGTACGCGACCTCCTCGAAACCGCAGTGCCGCGCCAGGTCCGGCACGGCGTAGCCGCGATAGGTCAGCGAGTTGGTCTCCGGCTCCACCTTCGAGATGGCGGTGGTGTCGGCGACCACCCCGGCCAAGCCCTTCTTGATCTCGGTCATGTCAGCGACTCGCTTCCGGTGAAGGTGAATATTCCAGCATCGAATTCGGCGTACTCCCGGTAACGCAGCAGCTCGTAGAGCCTGGACCGGTGCTGCATTGACCCGAGCAGCGCGGATTGCGTTCCGCTGCGGGCGATCTCGCGCAGCCCGTGCTCCACGGCATACATGGCCAGGCGGAGCGTGGTCACCGGATAGATGACCGCGTTGTAGCCGATCTCCTCGAGGGCGGATGCGGACAGCAGCTCGGATTTGCCGAACTCGGTCATGTTGGCCAGCAGCGGAACTTCCACGGCAGCACGGAATTCCGTGAACTCCGCGGCGTCGGTCAGCGCTTCGGTGAAGATCAGATCCGCGCCCGCGTCGGCGTAGGCCTCGGCCCGGTCGATCGCGGCGGCCAATCCTTCGGTGGCGCGCGCGTCGGTCCGGGCGCAGATGACGAAGTTCGGGTCGCGCCGGGCCGACACGGCCGCCCGCAGGCGCCGCACCATGTCCTCGACCGGGACCACGGCCTTGCCGTCGAGGTGGCCGCAGCGCTTGGGGTTCACCTGGTCCTCGATATGGCAGCCTGCCAGCCCCGCGTCTTCCAGAAGGGTTACGGTCCGCGCGGCGTTCATCGGCTCCCCGAAACCGGTGTCGGCGTCGACGAGCACCGGGAGATCGGTGACCCTGGCGACCTGCTGCCCCCGCGCGGCCACCTCGCCGGCGCTGGTCAGCCCGATGTCGGGCAACGCCAGCTCGGCCGACATCACGGCGCCGGAGAGGTAGACGCCCTCGAACCCGATCTCCTGGATCAGCCGTGCCACCAGCGGATCGAACGCGCCGGGTAGTCGCTGGATGCGCCCCGAGCCGAGGCCCGCCCGGAACGCCACACGCTTCTGCGCCGCGCTCGTCCCGGCCGCCAGCAGGCCGGTCACCGCACCCACCGGCCTACGCTCAGGGCATGACCGACGAACCCTTGCGCTACCGACTCATCACCGGCGTGGACGACGCGCGATTCTGCGCGCGGATCAGCGAGCTGCTGGCGCAGGGGTATCGGCTGCACGGCTCGCCCGCGATCACCTTCGACGGCAAGAACGTGATCGCCGCGCAAGCGGTGATCTTGGACAACGACTGACGCCACCATCAGAAGATCCCCTCCGGAGTGCGCGGCGCCCGGTCGAGCACCTCGTCGGACACGGTGAAGTTCAGCTGGTCGAGTTCCCCGGCGGCCAGTTCCGGCGTCCGCTGGGCCGCATCCAGAAAGCGGTCCTGCTCGGTTTTCTCGAGCACCCCTTCGGCGAGGGTGCGGAATTTCTCGATGTACTCCGCTCGACCGAAGGGACGTGCGCCGAGCGGATGCGCGTCGGCGACGGCCAGTTCGTCGACGATCGTCTCGCCGCTGGTCAGCGTCACCACAGCTCGCGCGCCGAACGCCTTCTCGCCGGGATCCGTGGCGTGGTAGCGCCTGGTCCACTCCGGGTCCTCGGTGGTGCTGATCTTGCGCCACAGCGCGACGGTGTCCGGCCGCCGCGCCCGCTCCGGCGCGTACGACCGTTCGTGATGCCAGCTTCCGTCTTGCAGCGCCACCGCAAAGATATAAGGAACGGAATGATCCAGTGTTTCGCGGCTGGCGTGCGGATCGAACTTCTGCGGATCGCCGGATCCGGTGCCGATCACCACGTGCGTGTGGTGGCTGGTATGCAGCACGATCGAGGCGATGCGATCCAGATCGCCGATTCGCGGACGCATCCGGCGCGCCAAGTCGATCGGCGCTTGGCTCTGGTACTCGGCCGAATGCTGCTTGGTGTAGCTGTCCAGGATCGCGCGTTTGACCTCGCCCGGACCGGGCAGCGGCACATGGTATTCGGCGTCCGGGCCGCCGAGCAGGCGGGCGAGCACGCCGTCGGCACCCTCCCAGATCGGCGCGGGCGCGGATTCACCGCGCAGCGCGCGATCCACCGCCTCGACCGCCATCTTGCCCGCGAAGGCGGGAGCGTAGGCCTTCCAGCTGGAGATCTCCCCCTTGCGGGATTGCCGCGTCGCGGTCGTGGTGTGCAACGCCTGACCGAGGGCCTGATAGATCGTTTCGGTGTCGAGCCGCAGCAGCGTGCCGATGCCCGCCGCGGCGGACGGGCCGAGGTGGGCGACATGATCGATCTTGTGCTCGTGCAGGCAGATGCCGCGCGCCAGGTCGATCTGGATCTCGTAGCCGGTGGCCAGCCCGCGGACCAGATCGGCGCCGCTGCGGCCGAGATGCTGGGCGACGGCGAGGATCGGCGGAATGTTGTCGCCCGGATGCGAGTATTCCGCGGCGAGAAACGTGTCGTGGAAATCCAATTCACGTACCGCGACGCCATTGGCCCAGGCCGCCCACTCCGGCGGAACCCGCTGCCGCGCAGGCAGTCCGAACACCGTCGCGCCTGACCGGCCCGCGCGCGGGCGGTAGGGCTGCGCGGTGGCCTGGGCACGCGCGGCGGTCACCGGGCGGCGGGTAAGCGCGGCGGCGGCCACGGCGGCGTTGTCGATGATCCGGTTCACGATCATCGCGCTGACCTCGGCGGTCACCTCGACCGGATCCGCGGCGACCTCGGCGATCTTGGTGGCGAGATGTTCCGAGCGCGGAAACGCCTCGGCGGCGGCGCGTGCGCGTACGATGTGTCTCTTCATGCGTCCTCCACGAGCGTGTGCAATCCCTCTTCGCACGCTACGCAGGCCGGACATATTGCTGAATACCTCGCAAAAGCATATTTTCGCGGGACACAATCCCCGATTTTGCGATGATTGCGAATAGGCGCCGTTACCATCGTGCACGTGCGCAAGATGTATGCGGGCGCCCGGCTTCGGCGGTTGCGCGAAGAGCGGAGGATGACCCAGGCGGCCCTGGCGAAATCGCTGGACCTGTCGCCCAGCTACCTCAATCAACTCGAACGCGACCAGCGGCCCCTCACCATTCCCGTACTGCTGAAACTCAATTCCACCTTCGACCTCGACGTCCAGTTCTTCGCCGCCGATTCGGACGCGCGCCTCGTGTCCGACCTGCACGAAGTGCTGGTGGACGCCGCGGGCGGGCACACCGCCCCGCTCACCGAGGTGGAGGAGCTGGCGACGCGCCAGCCGGAGATAGCCAGGATCGTGGTGGCGATGCACCGCCGACTACGGGCGGCTACCGACCAGCTCGATCTGCTCTCAGCGCGGGTGTCCGCGCCCGCGGGCGCGCCCGGGGTGCCGATGCCCTACGAGGACGTGCGCGACTTCTTCTACGACCACCACAACCACATCCCGCAGCTGGACATCGCCGCCGAGCAGCTGTTCGAGAACTCCGGCTTGTCCATCGGCTCGCTCGATCGCCAGCTCGCGCGGATCGCCGAGGAACGCGCCGGGATGACGGTTCTGGTGCGCGGCGACGGCGCGGACCCGGCCATCCCCAAGCGGCACTACGACCCGGAGAGCCGCACGCTGACGCTGGCCCGGCGATTGCGTCCCGGCCAGCGCGCTTTCCAGATCGCCACCACCCTCGCCTTCCTGCTGTACGGCGCCGAGCTGGACGCGGTGCTGGCCGAGACCCCGTCGTTGACCGGCGAATCCCGCACGCTGGCCCGGATCGGGCTGGCCAATTACTTCGCGGGAGCGCTGGTGCTGCCGTATGGGCGGTTCCTGCGGTCGGCGGAGGAACTGCAGTACGACATCGACCTGCTCAGCTTGCGTTTCGAGGTCGGCTTCGAAACCATCTGCCATCGGCTCAGTACCCTGCAGCGGCAGGGACAGCGCGGCGTCCCGTTCTTCTTGGTCCGCACCGACCGCGCGGGCAATATCTCCAAACGCCAGTCCGCCACCGCGTTCCACTTCTCCCGGGTCGGCGGCAGCTGCCCGCTGTGGGTGGTGCACGAGGCGTTCGCCCATCCCGGCCGCATTCTCACCCAGGTCGCCGAGATGCCGGACGGACGCCGCTACCTGTGGATCGCTCGCACGGCCGCGGTCGCGCCGCACGGGTTCGGCACGGCGGCGAAGAGCTTCGCCATCGGGCTCGGCTGCGACATCGAATACGCCGAGCGCCTGGTGTATTCGGCGGGCTTGCAGCTGGACGACCCGGCGTCCGCGGTGCCGATCGGCGCGGGCTGCAAGGTCTGCGAGCGTCCCGCCTGCCCGCAGCGCGCGTTCCCGCACATCGGCAGCCCGCTGGCGATCACCGAGCACACCAGCACCGATCTGCCCTACCCGCGCGTCGGCCGCTGACCGGCTTCGATCCTGGTGAGTTTGTCCGGATTGGACACGGCGTAGATCTCGCGAATCCGGTCGGTAGCCGGATCGATATCGAGGACGACGACCGCGAACGGCGCGCCCGCGGAGAAGAACAGCGCGGCCGGGTCGCCGTTCACGAACCGGTATCCGACACCGAAATCGGGCACGTCGCTGAGTAGATTCGGCCCGGTGAGCAGGCGGGCGACCTTGTCGCGGCCGTGGATCGGACGCAGCGCGGCCCGCCGCTTGCCGCCGCCGTCGGACCAGAACGCGACGTCCGGCGCGAGCAGTTCCAGCAGACCGGCCAGGTCGCCGTCCGCCTGCGCGGCGACGAGCTTCTCGGTCACCTGACGCTGCGTGTGCGGATCGGCTCGGTAGCGTGGCCGCCGCGCGTGCACGTGCTCCCTGGCCCGGTGAGCGAGTTGCCGGACCGAGGCCGGGGTGCGGCCGAGGACCTCGGCGATGTCGGCGTGCGGATAGCCGAACACCTCGTGCAGCACGAAGACCGCGCGCTCCAGCGGAGTGAGCGTCTCCAGCACCACGAGCACCGCCATGGACACCGATTCGGCACGCAGCGCGCCCTCCGCCGCGTCCTCGGTGAGCTGCGGCGCGTCGGAGACCAGCGGCTCGGGCAGCCACGGGCCGACATAGGTCTCGCGCCTGCGACTGATCGCCGCGCGCCGCGCGAGCGCCTGGTTCACCGCGATGCGCACAAGATACGCCCGGGGATGCCGGATCTCCTCGCTGCCCTCACCCACCCGGGCAGCCCAGGAAAGCCAGGTCTCCTGCAGCACGTCCTCGGTGTCGGCGACGCTGGCCAGCATGGCGTAGACCACCGAGAACAGCAGTTCCCGGTGGTCGGCGAACACCCGCGTGGCGGCTTCGTCGGCGGTCTCGGTCATCGGACCTCCTCTATATACGGACGACCGCGCCTGCATCGGTCTCACGCATAGGAGCGTGACAGCGCCGCGATATGTGACGTCCGGACCCGGATTGTGATCCGTCTCTCGGCTCCGCGTCGCGATGTCACATCCGCCGCGCGCCGCGGCTCTCGGTTCGCAAGGACGACAACGTCCGCATCGAGAGAGGACATCGGAGTGCTCGCACCAACCGAAACACCATCGTTCTTGGCGACCCGCCGCGGCAAACTCACGTTAGCCCTGCTCTGCACGGTCGCCTTCCTCGACTTCGTCGACGCCTCCATCGTGAACGTCGCGCTGCCCACCATCCAACGCGAACTCGGCATGTCGGTGCCGACGCTGCAGTGGGTCACCAGCGGGTATCTGCTCACCTACGGCGGGTTGCTGCTGCTCGGCGGCAGACTGGCCGATCTGCTCGGACGCCGCCGGGTCCTGATCGCCGGGACCGTCGTCATCGGCGTGTCCTCCGCGCTCGGCGGGCTCGCCGAGAACAGCGGGCTGCTGATCGGATCTCGCTTCGCACAGGGCATCGGCGCCGCGCTGATGCTGCCCGCCGCCCTGTCGATTCTCACCACCAGTTTCCGGGAGGGCTCCGATCGGCACACCGCGGTCGGAATCTGGGGTGGCGCAGCGGGTTTGGCATCGGCCGCTGGCGTGTTCCTCGGCGGGGTGATCACCGAAGGGCCCGGCTGGCGTTGGGTCTTCTACGTCAACACGCCGGTCTGCCTGCTGGTGCTGGTGGCCATCCCGCTGCTGATTCCGAACGACCAGCGCAATGACATCCGGCGCGGCTTCGACGTGCTCGGCACGGTATTGGCGACCGCGGGCCTGATGACGCTGGTGTTCGGCTTGGTGAAGGCCCCCGAATACGGATGGGGCGACGCGCGCACGATCGGCGTGCTCGGCGCCTCCGCGGTTCTGCTCGTCGCGTTCGTCGTCAACGAGCGCGCCACCGCCGACCCGCTGGTCCCGTTGTCGATCTTCGGCATCCGCGGATTGGCCGCGGCGAACCTGTCCCACCTGGTGATCGCCGCGGGCATGCTGTCGATGTTCTTCTTCGTCACGCTGTACATGCAGACAGTGCTCGGCTACGGCGAGTTCGAGGCGGGCGTCGCCTACCTTCCGGTGAGTCTGACCATCGGCGTGGCCGCGGGTCTGGCGACGAAGTTCTTCGCCAAGACCGGAACCCGGGTCTTCACGGTGCTCGGGTCGCTGCTGTGCGGGCTGGGCGTTCTGCTGTTGTCGCGTATCTCGACCGACGGGTCCTATCTCACCGATCTGCTACCGGGCATGCTGGTGATGTCGCTGGGCGCCGGTGGTGTCTTCGTCGCGAACACCACCGCGGCGAACGCGGGTGTGCCGCCGGAACAAGCCGGTCTGGCCGCAGCGCTACTCAATACCGGGCAGCAACTTGGCGGGGCGCTGGGTCTCGCGGTGCTCACCGCCGTCGCGACCTCACACACCAATGCGCAGCTCGCGGCCGGCCACGCACCGATCGAGGCGATGAATGCCGGGTTCGGGCGGGCGCTGTTCGTCGGCGGCGTCATCGGAGTGGTCGCCGCGATCCTTGGATTGTGGACCGTCAACGCGCGGGGGGATGCCGAGTCCACGGCGTCGGCGACCGAGCCCGCGGCGGTCTGAGGTCGGCAGGTGGCTGGGAATCGATCGACTCCCGGCCACACCACCGATGTCGTCCACCACACCGGTACTAGAACGACGCACCCACTTCGACTACTCGGAGTTCACCGGACCTACTGGCTGACTGCCGGATGGGATCGCTGACAATCACTTTCGCGCCGAATGGATCTGAAACTTTGCCGGAGGGCGCGAGCCGCACTGTGAGTAACGCGATCGATACAGTCAGCAACCGAGCGGCCCCGGCCCTTCATTTTCGAGGAGCTGGGGCCGCTGGCATTGTTGTCGGTTCACATGTCGCCGGACCATTCGGGCGGTCGGGGCGACACCGGACCGCTGTGGCGTGGCCCGCGTATCCGCATCCAGATCAGATGGCGGTACAGACCGAGCCCGGTACGCAGACGCCGCCAGAGCGGCGCTGGCTCCTCCACCTCTCCGTAACTGCGGTGTAGAACTCCCATGCGTTCATCCTCCCGGACATTCGGTGCGCGAAATGCTACGCGTCTGGCTGATGAACCTGGCATCGAACGGGCGACCCTGCATCGAACCAGTAGCGCGGGCGACAGCGCGCCAATCACCGACACGGCACTCCGCGCTGACGTGATAGTCGATGCGTCGGCCGCGCGTCGGGACACCTGATTCGTAGATCAACGCTTGGCGGACCCATGTCCCGCTGTTGTAGTAGTCGAGGCTGAATTCGACGGTGTGACGATCAGGTGCGTGATCGCAGACCGCGGCAGCATCGGCGATAACCAGCGGAGCAAGGACGGTCGGTTTGTCGTAGACGATGCGCAGGTCACAGGCCGGCGCTCGAACCGATGCCGGGACCGCGCCGACCGAACCGGTACCGGCCAGCAAGGCAGCGATAATGGCGGCAAGAGCGGCCCCGAGCCGAGACATGATGTACCGCATAGTGTTTCCTTCTCTTTCCCCGAGCGGTTCGGTGCCGCTCAGTACTCCCGTGAGGTGTCCGGCTTCATGCGCCCGGCGGCGATCAATGTTTGCCGGGCCGCTGTCTTACGCGGGCAGTCCTGCACGCGGCATCCGCGATGGCGCTGCATGGTGGCGTGCGCTTCGGGCACGCTCAGTGGGTGATCAGGCGCTTCGTGCGGCCAACCTTGTGGCCATAGCCTGGTGTCGGCGGGTTGGGCATCCTTGGCCTGGATGCGCTGGCGCTCGGCTCGCCACTCGGCCTGTACACGGTCGATGATCGCCTGCGGCGATGTCTCGTCCGGCTCAGCTTCCTTCCACCAGTTGAACGCCATCACTTCACCCCTGTCGTGTTCCCTGCTTGTTGGAGGCACACCACCCGGCGGAGTGGGTGTCACCGCCAACGGCTCACCGCCGGCCGTGCGTCCGGATCGAGAGGCACCGCGAGACGCGCCCGCCGGGAGGGTGCTGTCACCCAGGTTCGCCGCTCGGGGACAGCGGAAAGGCCAGTAGAGGGACAGTGCCGATCGATCTACGCTGGCCTTCATGGGACATGTAGGTCAGCGAATAGCAGCAGAGCGCAAGATTGCCGGTCTTGGGCAACGTCAGCTGGCTCTACGTGCCAGCTACTCGCTGTCGATGGTGAAAGCGGTTGAGCAGGGCCGGGAAGTGGCGAGCCCCGGGTTCATCTCCGCCGTCGCCAAGGCGCTACGGATCACACCTGAACAGTTGACCGGCGCGCCCTTCGACGACGGCAAGCCGATGTCAGATGCGATCAACGAGCTGTCCGTGCTGCTCACCGAGGGCCGTTACGCCCGCGCCACCGAACCGGGGTCCATCGAGGCACTGACCGCCGACCTGGAGGCGGCGCAGCAGCTCTACCGCAGCGACCGCACCCGCCAAACCATCGAGGCACTGCCTGCGTTGATCCGCCGAATACACGGTGCGATCCGCGAAACATCCAGTGACACGCAGGCATACGCCTACACCCTGTTGACTTCGGCGTATGTGTTGGCGGAATGGTCGGCGCGGCGCACCGGGCACATGATGCTGGCGCTTCCCGCGCTGGATCTCGCGGACACGTACGCGCCCCTCGCTGATGATCCCCATTACGGCGCGTTCTCGGCGCTGGCACGCGCCCGCGTGCTCACCCACTACGGTGAATCAGAGGTTGCCGGGCAGCTCATCGACTCGGCCATCGGTGCCGCCGACTCTTCCCGCTCCGGGATGGTGCTCGCCGGATACTCGCACCTCGCTGGAGCGATCAATGAGGCGCGAAAACTCGATTACACCAATGCGGTTGCGCACGTCGATGCCGCTAGAGAGATTGCCGATCAGACCGGCGAGACAGATCTGTACATGACCGCGTTCGGACCGTTGAACGTCGAAATCCACGCTCATGCAGTCGAACTCGAGGCAGGCGACCCGAACAAGTCCGCTGTCGAGGGATCGATGCTCACCTACTCGACCGATGCGGCGCCGACGCGGGTCGCTCACCACTGGCATGACAACGCACGGGCGTGGCTGATGTCCGGCAAGCCGGAGCGGGCGCGCGCGGCGCTCAACAAGGCTCGGGCAGCCGCGCCGCAGCAGACTCGCTTGCACCCCTCCGTCCGCGAAACGCTGTATGGGATTGCAGCGGCCGAACGCCGACGCACCGACAGCTTGGCCGGGTTCGCGTCATGGGTCGGCGTCACGCTCTGATCTGCGAAAGGAGTCTCGAACTCGTGCCCTGAGTGGTCTACGGCGTCATCGGCATGACTTGTGCTTCACGACTTGGCCAGATACTCCAGTCGCTCAGAATCCACGGCCGCATGCATCATGCTCGCCAGACCGGGGTGCCTGGTCAAGCCGGGATCGGAGGCCACAACCGAACGGGCGAATTCCTGGGCGGCGGTGATGACCTCGAGGTCGTCCAGCAGCGAGAGCAGGCGTAGGGAGCGGGCCGTGCCGGACTGGGCGGCGCCGAGTACGTCGCCTTCGCGGCGGGTGCGTAGGTCGAGCACCGCGAGTTCGAAGCCGTCGGTGGTGGCGGCCACGGCGTCCAGCCGCGCCATCGCCGAGCCGCCCGGGGCGGCGTCGGTGATCAGCAGGCACAGGCCCGGATGCGCGCCGCGCCCGATCCGGCCGCGCAGCTGGTGCAGCTGACTGACGCCGAAGCGGTCGGCGTCGACGATCACCATCACGGTCGCGTTCGGCACGTCGACACCGACCTCGACCACCGTGGTGCACACCAGCACGTCCACCGATCCGTCGTTGAACGCCCGCATCACCTGGTCTTTTTCGTCCGCGGGCAACCTGCCGTGCAGCAAGCCGACGCGAACGCCCGACAGCGGACCACCGCGCAGCATCTCGAACACGTCCAGCACCGCCTGCGTGGTCGGGCCGTCCTTCTCGCCGTCGCCGGACTTCGAGCGCCCGTTGCGGGATTTGCCCGTCCCTTCCTCGTCGTCGCCGATGCGCGAGCACACCACGTAGGCCTGGCGCCCGGCGCTGACCTCCTCGACGATCCGCTCCCACGCGCGGTCCACCCAATTCGGATGCTGCCTGCGCGGCACCACCTTGGAGACGATCGGCGAGCGGCCTTTCGGTAGTTCGGTGAGCGTGGAAGTCTCCAGATCGCCGAGCGTGGTCATCGCGATGGTGCGCGGGATCGGCGTCGCGGTCATCACCAGCAGATGAGGGCTCGAACCAGCTTTCGCCTTGGCGCGCAAGGCGTCGCGCTGCTCGACGCCGAAGCGATGCTGCTCATCGACCACCACCATGCCCAGGTCGAAGAACTCGACGTTGTCCTGGATCAGCGCGTGCGTGCCGATCACGATGCCCGCCTCGCCGGACACCGCCTCCAGCAGCGCGGCCTTCTTCGCCGAGGCCGACATCGACCCGGTCACCAGCACCAGGCGGGTCGCCTGCTCGGCCGAGCCGAGCTCGCCCGCGGCGCCCAGCTCGCCGAGCATGCCGCGTAACGACCGATAGTGTTGCGCGGCAAGCACTTCCGTCGGCGCGAGCAGCGCGCACTGCAGTCCGGCGTCGACCACCTGCAGCATGGCGTGCAAGGCGACGATCGTCTTGCCAGAACCGACCTCGCCTTGCAGCAGCCGGTGCATCGGCTGCTCCCGGGCGAGATCGGCGGAGATCTCGCCGACCACCTGCTGCTGCCCCGCGGTGAGGTCGAACGGCAGCTGACGGTCGAAGGCCGCGGCGATGCCGCCGGCACGGGGCGGGCAGGCCCGCGCGCGCCGGCCGGACACCTCGTGCCGCCGCTCGGCCAGGACCAGTTGCAAGGCCAGCGCTTCGTCGAAACGCAGCCGGTCCTTGGCCCGATCGATGTCGGACTTGCGGTCGGGCAGATGGATCAGGCGCAGCGCGTCGGACAGGTTCAGCAGTGCGCGTTCGGCCCGCATTTCATCCGGCAGCGGGTCCTCCATCGGGTCCAGCTGGTCGAGCACCTGGCGGATGCACGCGAGCACGTCCCAGCTCTGCACCTTCGCCGTCGCCGGGTAAACCGGGATGAATTCCCGCTCCATGAACGAGGTGTCCACTCCCCCTGCGCCTTTCGCGCTCTGTGCGAGGCCGCGCAGATCCCCGCCGCCGCGCACCTTGGTCAGCGCGCCGACCGAGTCGTCGCCGTCGGCCTCCGGCAGGATCAGGTAGCCGGGGTGGCTGAGGTTCCACTGACCGGGACGCCAATAGTTCACCGTGCCCGACATCATCGCCCGCAGGCCCTCGCGCACAACGTATTTCACCTTGTCGCCGTGGAAGAAGGTGACGTCGACGCCGCGGCCGGAGCCGGTGTCGAGGACCACCTTCAGCAGCGAACCGCGGCGGTTGCGCATCGGCCGCAGCTCGGCCTTGGTGATCCGCCCGATGACGGTGATGTGCGTACCGTCTTCGGGCGCCTCCTCCGTGAGCGGCTGGCCCTGGGTCGCGTACCGAAGTGGATAGTGCCGCAACAGGTCCTCGACGGTGTGCATGTCGAACGCGTCCGCCAGCGACGCGGCCGCCTTCGCGCCAAGGATGTGGTCGAGCCGATCGCTCAGTGTCGCCATGCCCTTACTCCACTCCGATCTGCACCAAATCGCCCTGCTGCCCACCGGAATACACGATCACCTCGACACCGGGGAAGCCCTGTGCGATATGCGCGGCGAGTTCGGCGCCGAGCTCGCCGGGCGCCTCCGCGCCCATCAGCAGGGTGACCAGCTCGCCGCCGAAGGCGAGCAACCGGTCGAGCAGCGTCCGCCCGGCGGCGCGCACGTCGCGGTCGATCACGACGACCTCATGGCCGGCCAGGCCGAGCCCATCCCCCGATTCACAGGTGCCGACCAGGGTGAGCGCGCGCTCCGTGGCGGCGCGCAGCGATCCCCACCGCGTCGTGGCGGCGGCCTCGGACATGGCGAAGGCATCGTCGACGGCGATCCGTCCGCGGTCGTGCACGGCCAGCGCGGCAAGGCCCTGCACCATGGACGCGCTCGGCAGCAGCAGCACGTCACGATGCGCGTCACGGGCCGCGACGCCGACGGCAACCAGCTCGTGCGCGGGCAGCGCGCCGTTGGGCAGCACCAGCACTTCGCGGTGGGGCATCCGCCGGATCGCGGCCAGCAGCGTCGCCGCGGTGACCGCCGGGTCGGCCGCCAGCACTACCGCGCCCGCGTCCTCGAACAGGTTCGCGGCACCGTCACCGGCGACCACGGCCAGAATCCCGCGGTCGGCGGGAGTCCGCGCGATTGCCGCGGTGCCGAGTGTCCCCGCCACCTGGGCCGAACCCCAGCCCGCCGCGGTAGACCCCACGGCCGTGCCGCCGGATGGTGCAGGTCCCACCGCTGCGGCCGCTTCATGGCCGCCACCTTCGGCGGGATCGCTGAAGCTCTCGACGCTGCCGGTTCCACCCCGGGGTACGACCGTCTCGCCGTGCTCCTCCCACTGATCGTGGTGCGACCCGAACGCGACGTTCTCGATGCGGATCCGGCTGAGCGTGCCCGCCGCGATCCCCGCCTCCACCGCCGCTCCCGCGTCGGCACAGTGCACATGGGCCGACCAGGACCGGTCGCCGTCACCCACGACCACGACCGAGTCGCCGAGTTCGGCGAGGCGGGCCCGCAGCGCCGCTACTTTCGCCTCGTCGGCATCGGCCAGCAGGTACATCACTTCGTATCGCGGCTCGGCGTCGGCGGGAGCGGATCGCATCGCGGCCGCGGGGGCCCGCGGATATTCCGGCCGCGTGGGCGCCTCGCCGCGGGTCACCGAGACCAGGCTGTCCAGCAGCACGACCAGCCCTCGGGCGCCCGCGTCGACGACACCGGCCGCGCGCAGCACACCGAGCTGGAAAGGCGTATCGCCGAGCGCTTTGGCGGCGCCATCGGCCGCCGCGAGCGCAACGTCGCCCAGCGTCTGATCCGGGCAGGTGGCCGCGGCCGCGGCCGCGCAGTCCAGAACGGTGAGGATGGTTCCCTCGATGGGCACGCTGAGCGCCTCGCGTACCAGCTCAGAGGCCCTGGCGAGCGCGTCGCGCAGGCGGTCCGCCGTCAGCGGACCACCACGCACCGCCTCGGCGACGCCGCGCAGTACCTGGGACAGGATGATTCCGGAATTGCCGCGCGCGCCGACCGTCGCACCGTGCGCCATCGCGGCCGCGACGGTATGGACCGCGCCATCGTCGCTGTTCGCCGCGGCCGCTTGCGCCGCATGGACCGCGGCGCGCATGGTGGCCAGCAGATTGGTTCCGGTGTCGGCGTCCGGGACCGGAAAGACATTGAGCGCGTTGATCTCCTCGCGCCGCAGTTCCAGGCCGGTGAGGCAGGTGCGACCCCAGCACAGCAATGCCGTGCCGTCCATCACATCCCGTGCTCCGGGCACGTCGCCTCTCCCTTCCGCCACCTGCGCACCACCACCGACCGCCAGGTTAGCGGGCGATGCCGACACGGACCCGGCAAGACCGCCCCACTACAATCAGGGTGTGCCCAGCACCCGTTCCGGCACGCGTCCTTCGGACCGGTTTGGTGGATCGGTGCCCGCACAGCTACCCTTGCAGGGTTGCCTCGCGCGGCCGTCACCGGTCTGCGCTGGTCGGCTTACGCTGACAGGGAACACTCGACATTGCACCGGGACAACGCCGCATCGCGAAAGCGGCGGTCCCCACATGACATGAAGGAGTTCGCGACTATGGCTGCCGTCTGCGACGTCTGCGCCAAGGGCCCCGGCTTCGGGAAGTCGGTCTCGCACTCGCACCGGCGCACCAACCGTCGTTGGAACCCGAACATCCAGACCGTTCGCGCACAGGTCGCGCCGGGCAACACCCGCCGCATGAACGTGTGCACCTCGTGCCTCAAGGCGGGCAAGGTCGTCCGCGGCTGATACCGGCCTCCGGCCGACCAGCACCACCGGCACGCCCCGGCACCCGTCTCGGGTGGTCCGGGGCGTCGTCATGACTGCGCCGGTTCGGCGAACATGGGCGGTATGACCGAGCATCCGTGGCGGATCTTTCCGCTGGCCGCCGAGCACACCCACAGCCTCGCCGAATGCCATATCGCCTGCTGGCGCGAGGCTTATCGCGACCTGGTACCCGCGCATGTGCTCGACGCGTTCGACATCGGCCGCCGGGCCGAGCAGTGGGAGCGCGACCGTGTGCGGCATCCCGGCCGCACGCATGTCGCGATCGTCGACGACACGGTGATCGGATTCGCCAGCGCGGGCCCGTCGCGCGACGCGCACGCCGTTGCCCCGTTGGAGTTGCACGCCCTCTATGTCCGCACCCCTTGGCACGGCAGCGGCGTAGCCGACGACCTGATCCGCGCCGCGCTCGATCCCGCGGCGGCATGTTCACTGTGGGTGTTCGAGCAGAATCCTCGCGCGCAGGCCTTCTACCGCAGGCACGGGTTCGTGCTCGACGGCACCCGCAAGGTCGAATCGTTCACGTCCGCGATCGAGGTGCGCATGGTGCGACGCACACCGATGACAAGTGGTGGATCCGCACCTACCGAAGCCCCGGGCGGCACCCGCTAGGCGTAGCCCCGCCTTCGTTAGGGTGCAGACCATGACCTCCACCGAGCAAGCCGATTACGTGGCGACCGTCGACGGCGTTCTGCAGATCACCATAGCCACCACGGCGAACGGCACGTCGATGGACTTCGCGGGCATCACCGCGGGCACGGCCGCATTGGGCTCGCTCGGCGCCGACGTCGGCGCGGTGCTGCTGCGCGGCACCGGCGCGAACTTCTGCGCGGGCGGCAACGTGCGCGGCTTCGCCGCTGCGGCGGACCGCTCCGCACACATCCACGGTCTGGCCACCGACCTGCACGAATTCGTCCGCGCGCTGGACGCGACGCCCGTCCCGGTGGTGGCCGCGGTGCAGGGCTGGGCCGCTGGCGCGGGAATGAGCCTGGTCTGCCTGGCCGACATCGCGCTCGGTGGGCCGGGCACCAAGCTGCGCCCCGCCTATCCCGGCATCGGACTGAGTCCCGACGGGGGCATGTCCTGGACATTGCCGCGTCTGGTCGGCGCCGGACGGGCCCGCGAGATCCTGCTCACCGACGCTGTCCTGGACGCCGACGAGGCGGTGCGCCTGGGCATCCTGAGCAGGCTGGTCCCCGATGCGGATATCGCCGACGAGGCGCAGCGCCTCGCGCGGACCCTCGCCAGCGGACCGCGTTCCACCCACGCTCGCATCAAGACGCTCCTGCGGGAATCGGGTTCCGCGACGCTGAGCGATCAGCTCGACCGCGAACGGGACGATATCGCCGCGGCGGCGAACTCGCCCGCCGGTCGCGAGGGCGTCGACGCGTTCGTCGCGAAGCGCAAGCCCGACTACACCGGGCTCGCCTGAGGCCGCGTCATTCCCGGGTCGAGAGCACGAATTTCGCCACCGCGTCGGTGAACGAGTCGTTGTCGTCACCGGCCGCGGTGTGCGCGGCGCCGCCGATCTCCACGAGCTGGGCGTGCGGCACCAGCCGCTGGAACGCCTCTGCTCCCTCGGGGCTCACTACGTCCGATCGCATACCGCGCACCAGCAGCACCGGAATGCTCAGGACACGCGCCGCGTCCTCCATCTGCTCGATCATCGCGGACGGGTCCTCGAGGCGGCCGTCGAGCATGTCCGGGTCCCAATGCCAGTACCAGCGGCCGTCGCGTTCGCGCAGGTTGCGCAGCAGACCGTCGGTGTTCTTCGGCCGTGGGCGGTGCGGCAGGTAGGCGGCGACCGCGTCGGCCGCCTGCTCGATGCTGTCGAACCCGCCTCGATGCTTGCCCAGGAAGTCGATCACCCGGGCGATGCCTTCCGGCTCCGGCCTGGTCACGATGTCGACCAGCACCAGCGCGCTGATCGCCTCTCCGCCGGGCTGCGCGGTGGCGAGCAGTCCGGTGATGCCACCCATGCTGGCGCCCACCACCACCGCGGGACCGCCCAGTTGTTCCAGCACGCGCAGCAAGTCCTGGACCATGGTGTAGCGCCGGTAGTCGCGGTCGGGCGCCCACTGGCTGTCGCCGTGGCCGCGCGCGTCCAGGGTGACCACCCGCATCCCCGACGCGCCCAGCCGCGCGCCGGTCTGCTTCCACGAATGGCGGTTCTGCCCGCCACCGTGCAGGAAGACGACGAGCGGGCCGTCGACCGGGCCGAACTGGTCGGCGGCCAGCTCGATTCCGCCCGAACCGCGCAGCCGCAGCCGAGACGGTTCGAGAAGATCGTTCGCATTACTCACGATCTGTAGGATCGCACAATGCCGGCCTTAGCCGAAGCGAACCTGCGAATCTGTTACTCAGCAGGCGAGGTTGCCCGCGAAGAACAGGCATGCGATCTTGGCGTGCACCGACGAGGAGATGGTGGAGGAGCCGCTCGAGGTGTACTCCTCGGCGACGGGAGCCGTGGTGGTCTCCGCGGCGGGCTCGAGCCGCAGCGGGGCCGCGCCGGCGACGGCTGCGCCGCTGGTGAGCGCGGCGCAGACGGCCAGGGTCGCGGTGGTGCCGCGCAGCGCGCCGCGGACGGTGGTGTTGTGCATGGAACAGCTCCTCACTCGTTTTACTCTCGGTCGATCACACACAGGCGCCCATTCAGGGCAGGCGCCAGTCAACCGGTTCGGCCCCTAGTTCGTCGAGTAGTTCGTTCACTCGCGAGAAGGGGCGCGAACCGAAGAACCCGCGCGACGCGGACAGCGGCGATGGATGCGCGGACTCGATATAGGGGACCTCGGACTCGAGCAGCAGCGGCTTCAACGTCGCCGCGTCCTTGCCCCAGAGGATCGCCACCAGCGGCTCGTCCCTGGCCACCAAGGCGCGAATGGCCTGGTCGGTGACCGCCTCCCAGCCCTTGCCCCGATGCGAGGCCGGCTTGCCGGGCGACACGGTGAGCACTCGGTTCAGCATCAGCACGCCCTGGTCCGACCACGGGCTCAGGTCGCCGCAGGACGGCGTGGGGTGGCCGAGATCCTTGCTGTACTCGGCGAAGATATTGGCCAGGCTGCGCGGAATCGGCGAAACGTCCGGCGCCACCGAGAAACTCAATCCCATCGGATGGCCTGGCGTCGGATACGGGTCTTGGCCGACGACCAGCACGTGCACGTCGTCGAACGGACGCTGGAAGGCGCGTAGGACGTTCTCACCGGACGGTAGATAGCCACGGCCCGCCGCGTTCTCGGCACGCAGGAAATCACCCATGGCGGCAATCCGATCCGCCACCGGCTCGAGTGCCTTCGCCCAGCCCGGATCCATGATTTCCGGCAGTGGTTTCGTGCTCATGACCGCACAACTTAGCGTGGTTGGTCTCCGGTTGCCCAGGCCGCCCCACGGAACGATTCCCACCCGCCGTCGCCCGTCTGTGCCACGCCGTCGACGGTGAGCCCGTGACCGGCCACAACGTGCCCGATCGCAACCCATCCCGCCGGTAGCGGACGGCCCGGCGCCCAGGTGCCCGCGAAGGCGTGGTCCTCGCCTCCAGTCAGGATCCATTGCGCCGCATCGGCGTCCAGCGCGACGGCGACGCGTTCCAGCGCCGGATCACGCAACGCCGCCGAGTTCAGAGCGATCGCGACGCCGGAGGCCGTGGCGACATGTCCCAGATCCGCGAGCAGCCCGTCGGACACGTCGGTCAGCGCGTGCGGCCCGGCTTCCGGCGAACCGGCCGTGGCGCCCGGCCCACGCCGCAACGCGTCCAGCACAGCGGCGTAGGGCGGCTGCGGAACACGATGAGCGGCAAGCGCTTCCGCGACTTCGGCGCCGGTCACGCCGGCGCTGAACGCGTCGAGTCCGGCGGCCGACCAGCCGAGGCGGCCCGCGACCGCGACGATATCTCCCACGCGCGCACCGGATCTCGTGATCGGCGCGCCGCCACGCAGGTCGCCGAAGGCGGTGACCGAGATGACCAGGTCGCGGCTGCGGACCAGGTCGCCGCCCGCGATGGACGCGCCCGCCCTGGCGGCCTCGGCCCACATCCCGTCCGCGAGTCCGTCGATCAGCTCGAGCGGGGTGTCGGCGGGGCAACCGAGCGCGACGACGAACGCGGTCGGCACCGCGCCCATCGCGACCACGTCGGCGGCGTTCTGCGCGATCGCCTTGCGACCGATGTCCTCGGGACCGGACCAGTCCAGCCGGAAATGCCGATCCTGCACCAGCATGTCGGTGGTGACTACGAATCGGCCGTCCGGTGCCGCGACCAGCGCCGCGTCGTCGCCGGGGCCGAGCAGCACGCCCGGCGCCTGCACCCGGCCCGCGTTGATGCGATCGATCAGCGCGAACTCCCCCAGTTCCCGCACTGTCTTCGGGTCTGTGCTCGCGCTGATGACCGATCCTTTCCGGCGCGCCGCTTGCTGGAACGAGGCCGACGGTACCCTTTCGCCAGGTACTCGAGTACCACCGGGCCGGTCCACCGGGCCGCCGCGCACCCGCGGTCGCCGGTCGACGCCCGATGCGCGCGAACAGGAAGGATCGGTGACATGGCGGCGGATTCGTCGAACCGCGATTCGACGGAGCATGAGGACGAAAGCGTCGACGCCGGGAAATCCGCGTCCGACGCCCGCGAGGACGGAGCCGGGGCTGAGGCCGGTGGCACCGAGCCGGACACGCCAACCGCTTCCACCGACGCCCAGCCGAGGGAATCGGATGCCACCGACGCCAGGCCGACCGAAACGGAAGCCGCCGACGCCAGGCCGACCGAATCGGAGGCCGCCGACGCCCAACGGGCGGAATCGGAAGCCGCCGCTGTGGACGGCGCGGCAACCGAGCCGGACGGCTCTGCCGCCGCATCAACTCAGTACTCCCCGGCCCTGATCGCCACCGCCGTGGCGCTGCCCGTCGTCCTCGTGGTCGCGGTCCTGGTGGCCGCGGTGCTGGCGCGCCGCGCACCCGTCGAGCGGGAACCGCTGGTCCTCGGTCCGGTCCCAGCACCAGCGGCGGACGGTCCCGCCTGCGCCGCCCTGCTGCCTGCCTTGCCCGCTGACCTCGGCGAATTCGGCAAATCGACCCTCGTGGAGCCCGCTCCACCCGCAACCCGCGCATGGCAGCGCACGGACGGCGGCGACCCCATCGTGCTGCGCTGCGGGTTGGACCGCCCGCTGGAATTCAACCGCGCCTCGCCCTTGCAGATCGTGAACGGCGTGCAGTGGTTCGAGGTCCGGGACCAGGCAGCGAAGGCGAGCACGTGGTTCGCCGTCGACCGGAGTACCTACATCGCCCTGACCGTCCCCGAGGGTTCGGGGCCGACCCCGCTGCAAGAAGTCTCCGACACCATCACCGCCACCCTCCCCGCCCAGCCGATCGATCCGGGGCCGCTGCCCAACTGAGCAGCCCGGGCCACGCTCACGGTGCGGCTGCTCGGCGAGTGGCCATCATCCGCGTCCACCCGCCGCGTGCCGCACGAGGTGTCAGCACCCAGTGGCCGGGAAGATCCGGTCGACGTGGACCGTGTCCGGGGGCCGTTCGCGTGCGTTCGTCGCAGATTCCAGCCGCGCCGCGACCATCTCCTCTTGTGTCCGACGCTCCAGGCGCAGTGTCGAGTCCGACGTGGTCGGATCCGTGCATTTGTCCCGCGATGGGAGAGCCGTTCCACGCGCCGACGATCGCGCATGAGCACGCTGCTTGCCTCAGCCGAGCCCGTGCAACTTCCGCCGACCCGAGGAACTCACGGTTCAGCGCAGGCCCGTACCCCGGGCGAGGGCCGTTTCGATGAGCGTGGAGACCAGCGTGGCGTAGTCGATGCCGGTGGCCTCCCACATGCGCGGGTACATGGAGATCGCGGTGAAGCCGGGCATGGTGTTGATCTCGTTGATCACCGGTCCCTGCTCGGTGACGAAGAAATCGACCCGCGCCAGGCCCTGGCAGTCCAGAGCGTGGAAAGCGCGCACCGCCAGTTCCCTGATCTGGTCGGAGACCTCGTCGTCCAGCTTGGCCGGGACGTCGAATTCGCAGACGTCGTCGAGGTATTTGGTGTCGAAGTCGTAGAACTCCGGCGCGGCGGCGGCAATGTCGTCCTCCGGCATCCGGATCTCCGCGACCACGCTCGCCGAGACCCGCCCGTCCGGGAATTCCAGGACACCGCACTCCACTTCGCGTCCGACGATGCCCGCTTCCACGATCACCTTCGGGTCGTGTTCACGCGCCGCGGCGATCGCCGCGTCCAGCTGGTTCCAATCGGTCACCCTGGTGATGCCGATCGATGATCCGCCGCGCGCGGGTTTGACGAACACGGGCAATCCCAAGCGCCGCCGATCCTCCTCGGTGACCGTCGCGGTGCCGGGCCGCAGCACCACTTGGGTGCCGATCGGCAGTCCCTCGGCCGCGAGCAGCTTCTTGGTGAACTCCTTGTCCATGCCCGCCGCGCTGGCCAGCACCCCCGGCCCCACGTAGGGGATTCCGGCGAGCTCCAGCATCCCCTGCAGGGTCCCGTCCTCGCCGAACGGTCCGTGCAGGATCGGGAACACCACATCGACCGAGCCGAGGGCGGCGGCCGTATCGTCGAGCGCGATCAGCGCCCCCGAGCGGCTCGGGTCGGCGGCCAGGGTCAGCGCCGTGCCGGTGGCGTCCACCGACGGCAGGGCGCGGTCGTGAATGCCGAGGGCGGCCACGTCCGAGCCGCCGAGCACCCAGCCGCCCGCCGTGGTGATGCCGATGGGCACGACCTCGTACCGCTCCGGATCCAGGTTGCGCAGCACGCTGCCGGCCGATACGCAGGAAACGGCGTGCTCGTTACTGCGTCCGCCGAACACCACCGCAACCCTGATCCGGTTCCTCATGCCCGGAACCGTACCCGTTTCGGCGAGCGCATCCACTGTTGACCGTCCGGCTCCGGCGCTACCCGCCCCCAGCCGGGTGGATCCGGATCACTCCGGTTTCATCCGCCGTCCGAGCAGGTTGTCGACGGCTTCGCGGACCGAGAGCCCCTCATGGCAGACCTGGTGCACCGAGGTCGTCAGCGGCATCTCGACCCCGTGCCGCTCGGCCAGCGCGCGAATCGATGTGCAGGACTTCACACCCTCGGCGACCTGGCCATGAGTGGCCGACTGGGCGGCATCCATCGACCCGCCAGCGCCGAGCACATGACCGAAGGAGCGGTTGCGCGACAGCGGCGAAGTGCAGGTCGCGACCAGGTCGCCGATCCCGGCCAAGCCGGCCAGCGTGGCGGGTTCCGCGCCGAGGGCCACCCCGAGCCGGATGATCTCGGCCAGGCCGCGGGTGATCAGGCTGGCGATCGAGTTGTCGCCGAGACCCATTCCGGCGGCGATGCCGCAGGCGAGCGCGATGACGTTCTTGCAGGCACCGCCGATCTCGCAGCCGATCACGTCGGTATTGGTGTACGGCCGGAAATAGCCGGTCGCGCTGGCGTGCTGCACCGCGACCGCGCGATCGGTGTCCGAGCAGGCGACCACGGTCGCGGCGGGCTGACCCACCGCGATCTCGCGCGCCAGATTCGGCCCGGACAGCACCGCGATGCGGCTCTGCTCCGCGCCGGTCACCTCCCCGATCACCTGGCTCATCCGCAGCAGCGACCCGGTCTCGATGCCCTTGGCCAGGCTCAGCAGCGTGGCGTCCGGATCGATCAAGCCCTTCCACTCCGCGAGGTTGACCCGCAGGGACTGGGACGGGACCGCGAGCACCACGAGCTGGGCCCGGTCCAGCGCCACGGCGGGGTCGTGGGTGGCCGCGATCGGCGGCAGCGGAATATCGGACAGGTAATCGGGATTGCGATGTTCGGAGGCCAGTGTCGCGGCCACCTCGGGCCGCCGGGCCCAGATCGTGACCTCGGTTCCCGCGTCCGCCAATACCTTCGCGAACGCGGTGCCCCACGATCCCGCGCCCAGCACCGCTGCCCTCGTCATCAGCCCAATATGCCATGGAAGGATTGCACGCATGCGCCCGCACTCCGTGCATGCCGTGATCGCGGTCAAGAGCCTCGATCGGGCCAAGAGCCGACTGGCCGATCGGCTGCGCCCTGACCAACGGGCGCGGCTGGTGCTGGCCATGCTCGCCGACACCGTGACCGCAACCGGAGCGGTCGCCGCTGTGGTATCGGTCACCGTGGTCACCCCCGACCCGGCCGTCGCCGATCTGGCCCGCACGCTGGGCGCCGACGTCCATCCGGAGCCGCTGGAGCGCGACTCCAACGGACTGAACACCGCCTTGGCCGCCACCGCCGCCGCCCTGCGCGCCGCACACGGCCCCATCGACCTGCTCGCCTTGCAGGCCGATCTGCCCGCGCTGCGCGCGGACGAGCTCGCCGACATGCTTGCCACCGCCCCGCCCGGATTGCGGTCGATCGTGGTCGACCACGCGGGCAGCGGAACCGCCGCGCTCGTGGTCCGCGACCCGGTCGCCACGCTCGACCCGCGCTTCGGCCCGGGGTCGGCCCGCAGTCATATCGCCGCGGGCGCGGTCGATCTCGCCGGGGACTGGCCGGGGCTGCGCCTGGACGTGGACACCGCCGACGATCTGGACCGCGCTGTGGCGCTCGGCACCGGCGACGCCACCCGCGCTGTCCTGCATGACATCGGCTGGCCGGGCGTTGTTCACGAACACGTTCCGCACGTGTGCTAGCCGGTCGCCGCGGTGGCGTGAGACTTACGTCAATCGGGCCTTGGGGCTGCACACGGGCTCTTCGGTAGGGGATGATCGGTGACGTGAGCGATACGGAAACCGTCAAGCAGCAGCCGTTGCTTCCCACCCCACCCCCGGCGGCGACACCCCTGTCCGCCGAGCCGGCGGCGCCGCGGTTGCCACGTGATCGCTACCTGAATCGCGAATTGAGCTGGCTCGACTTCAACGCCCGGGTGCTCGCCCTCGCCGAGGACGCCTCGCTTCCGTTGCTGGAGCGCGCGAAGTTCCTCGCGATCTTCGCCTCCAACCTCGACGAGTTCTACATGGTGCGGGTGGCGGGCCTGAAACGGCGCGCCGAGACCGGTCTGCTCGTGCGCTCGGCCGACGGCCGCTCACCAGGCGAGCAACTGGAGCTGATCGCCGCGCGCACCCAGGAGATCGCGGTGCGACATGCCCGCGTCTTCCTCGACAGCGTGCTGCCCGCGCTGACCGCCGAGGGCATCGCGATCATCGACTGGACCGACCTGGACGACGACGAACGCCAGCGCCTCTCGGGGTACTTCCAGGACCAGGTCTTCCCGGTCCTCACGCCGCTCGCGGTGGACCCGGCGCATCCTTTCCCGTACATCAGCGGGCTGAGTCTCAATCTCGCCGTCACGGTGAAGGACTCCACCACCGGCGGCGAGCATTTCGCCCGCGTCAAGGTGCCCGACAACGTCGACCGGTTCGTCCGCGTGCGCCGCACCGAATCCGGCTCGCTCGTCGCGGCTTTCCTGCCGATGGAAGCGCTCATCGCCGCGCATCTGGACCTGTTGTTCCCCGGCATGGACGTGGTCGAGCACCACTCGTTCCGGATCACCCGCAACGCCGACTTCGAGGTCGACGAGGACCGCGACGAGGACCTGCTGCAAGCGCTGGAACGCGAACTGGCCCGGCGCCGGTTCGGTTCCCCGGTGCGGCTGGAGGTCTCCGACGACATGACCGAGCACATGCTCGATCTGCTCCTGCGTGAGCTGGACGTCCATCCCGATGACGTCGTCCAGGTGCCGGGCCTGCTGGATCTGTCCTGCCTCTGGCAGGTGTACGGCGTGGACCGGCCGAATCTGAAGGACGCCCCGTACGTCCCCGCGACGCCCCCCGCGTTCGGCGAGCGCGAGACGCCGCGCAACGTGTTCGCGGCGCTGCGCGAGGGCGACGTGCTGGTGCACCACCCGTACGACTCGTTCTCCACCAGCGTGCAGCGGTTCATCGAACAGGCCGCCGCCGACCCGCAGGTGCTCGCGATCAAGCAGACGCTCTACCGCACCTCCGGCGACTCCCCGATCGTCAACGCGCTCATCGACGCCGCCGAGGCGGGCAAGCAGGTCGTCGCCTTGGTGGAGATCAAGGCGCGGTTCGACGAGCAGGCCAACATCAAGTGGGCGCGCGCGCTGGAGCAGGCGGGCGTGCACGTCGTGTACGGCCTCATCGGCCTCAAGACGCACTGCAAGACCTGCCTGGTGGTGCGCCGGGAGGGCGCGACCATCCGCCGCTACTGCCACATCGGCACCGGCAACTACAACCCGAAGACCGCCCGCCTCTACGAGGACGTCGGATTGCTCACCGCCGCACCGGAAATCGGCGCCGACCTGACCGACCTGTTCAATTCGCTGACCGGTTACTCGCGAAAAGAGCACTACCGCAACCTGCTCGTCGCCCCGCACAGCGTCCGCTCCGGCATCATCGAGCGCATCCAGCGCGAAACCGAGCTGGCGTCCCAGGGGCTCGACGCCCGAATCCGGCTGAAGGCCAACGCGATCGTCGACGAGGAGATCATCGACGCGCTGTACCGAGCCTCGCAGGCGGGCGTGCCGGTGCGGATCGTGGTGCGCGGTATCTGCGGCCTGCGCCCCGGCGTGCCGGACATGAGCGAGAACATCGAGGTCCGCTCGATCCTGGGACGGTTCCTGGAGCACTCGCGGGTCATGCACTTCCAGGCACAGGACGAGTACTGGATCGGCAGCGCCGACATGATGCACCGCAACCTCGACCGGAGGGTCGAGGTGATGGCGCAGGTGAAGGATCCGCGGCTGACCGAGCAACTCGGCGACGTATTCGACTCGGCGCTGTCCCCGACGACGCGCTGCTGGGTGCTGCAACCCGATGGCACCTGGCGCGCATCGCCGGGGATATCCGGAAATGGCGACAAAATCAGAGATCACCAGGAGTTCTTGATGCGGTTGCGGAGACCCGAGCAGCAGTGAGCGCGGAATCCGGATTCGAACAAGAGGGGGGCCCGTTCTGGGATCCCCGCATCACCGCCAATATCCACGCCGCGGGAGCGGTGCTGTGGCGGGTATCCAAGCAGGGAGCGGTGGAGATCGCGGTCGTCCACCGGCCCAAGTACGGGGACTGGTCCCTGCCGAAGGGAAAGCTGGACCCCGGCGAGACCCCGGTGCTGACCGCCGTCCGTGAGGTCGCCGAGGAAACCGGGCTCGCGAGCAAGCTCGGCCGCTACCTCGGCCACGTGACCTACCCGATTCCCGGCCATCGCAAGCTGAAGCGGGTCGACTACTGGGCCGCCGAACTGGTGGGCGGCGAGTTCGCGGCCAATTCCGAGGTGGACGTGCTCAGCTGGTACCCGCTCGACCGCGTGATGGACCAGCTGTCGTATCCGATGGACCGCCAGGTGGTGCGCGCCTTCACCCGCCTGCCCGCGCGCACCAGCACTCTGCTGCTGATCCGGCACGCGAAAGCGGGGCGCAGAGACCGCTTCACCGGACCCGACGACCAGCGCCCGCTCGAACGCGAAGGCAAAGAACAGGCGCAGGCACTGGTACCGAATCTGCTGGCGTTCAACGCATCCGAAATCTACTCGGCCGATCCGCTGCGGTGCGTGCAAACGGTGGCACCGCTGGCCGAGCGACTCGACGCCGAAATCACCGTCGAGCCACTGTTTTCCGAGCAAGGCTATACCACGGACCCGGACAAGGCCCGCGAGCGTTTTCGAAACTTGGTGTCCGACAAAGCCGTTCGCGTCGTCTGCAGTCAGGGAAAGGTGATCCCGGACCTGCTGGGCTGGCTGGCCGAACGAGACGGCGTCGCGCTGCAGTCGGCGCGCAACCGCAAGGGCAGCGTATGGGTGCTGTCGTTCGCCGGGCGGCGCTTGGTGGCCGCCGACCATCTGGATCGATCGCTGTCGGCCTACGTCGTGAAGGACTGACGACTCGAGGGCCCGCCAGTCGGCGTTCACCCGCCTACTGCCGACGGCTACTGACTACGAACATCCGAAAACGGCCCCGGGTGTTTCCCGGGGCCGTCTCGACGTTGAGGCGAATGGGCCCAGTCTTCGGGGCCGCACATTCGGCGCCGATCCGGCGGTGGCTCGGGATCAGCGGGCGCGGGCCGTGGTCTTCTTGGCCGCGGTCTTCTTCGCAGGCGCCTTCTTGGCGACGGTCTTCTTGGCGGCGGTGGTCTTCTTGGCCGCCGTGGCCTTGGTGGCCGTCTTCTTGGCCGGAGCCTTCTTCGCGACCGCGGCCTTCTTCGCGGGCGCCTTCTTGGCCGCGGTCTTACGGGCGGTGGTCTTCGCCGGAGCCTTGGCCGCGGCCTTGCGTGCCGTGGTCTTGGCGGGCGCCTTGGTGGGGGTCGCCTTCTTCGCCGTGGTCTTCTTCGCCGCCTTCTTCGCCGCCTTCTTCGCGGCCACCGGCGCACCCACACCGCGTTTGACCGCGGGGCCGGTCGCCGCCAGCTTCTGCTTACCCGCGATCACCGCCTTGAACTGAGCGCCAGGGCGAAACGCGGGCACCGATGTGGGCTTCACCTTCACGGTTTCGCCGGTGCGCGGGTTCCTGGCGACTCGAGCCGCACGCTTGCGCTGTTCGAACACACCGAATCCGGTGATTGTGACGCTCTGACCTTTGTGCACCGCGCGCACGATGGTGTCGACCACATGCTCGACTGCCGCGGTGGCCGTGCGCCTGTCCGTACCCAACTTTTCGGTCAGAACGTCGATCAGTTCCGCCTTGTTCATTGAATCCTCCGCAGACTAATGGCCCGTCGTCGGACCGACTAGGTACCACGGTAAACCCACTTTGGGCAAGAGTCTATGTGCCACGCCAAAATTCATGTGGTTTAGCACACGTCCAGCTACCGCAACTCCGGCTGCCCAGCTAACCGCCAGGGGTGATTACGTCTGCGAAATATGTGCCGGGAGGGTGGCGGGTTTCCATGTTGGCCTTGCCTTTTCGAAGCGGTCGATGGCGTCTTCCTGCCGCAGCGTGAGCCCGATGTCGTCCAAACCCTCGAGCAGACGCCACCTGGTGTAGTCATCAATATCGAACGGCAACACGACGGTTCCAGCCGTCACAGTGCGCGCCTCGAGGTCCACAACCAATTCCAAGCCGGGCTGTTCCTCGAGCAACTTCCAGAGCATTTCGACATCGTTCTGTGACATCTGAGCGGCCACCAGACCGCCCTTACCCGCATTGCCGCGGAAGATGTCGGCGAACCGCGACGAGATGACCACCCGAAAGCCGTAGTCCGACAGCGCCCAAACCGCGTGCTCACGCGAGGATCCGGTACCGAAATCCGGCCCCGCCACCAGCACACTACCCCTGTTGTATGGCTCGATGTTGAGAATGAAGTCGGGATCGGTGCGCCATGCGGCGAACAACCCGTCCTCGAATCCCGTACGAGTCACCCGCTTCAGGTAGACGGCGGGGATGATCTGATCGGTATCGACATTGGAGCGGCGCAGCGGCACCCCGATGCCCTTGTGCACGGTGAAGGCTTCCATAACGAATCTCCTGGGTTTGATTGAGGGAATCGGGGCCGGTCAGTCCAGATCCGCAGGCGAGGACAGAGTTCCGCGGACCGCCGTCGCGGCCGCTACGAGGGGAGAAACCAGGTGCGTACGGCCGCCTTTGCCCTGCCGTCCTTCGAAGTTGCGGTTCGAGGTGGAGGCACAACGCTGGCCGGGCGCGAGCTGGTCCGGATTCATTCCCAGGCACATTGAGCAGCCCGCCTGCCGCCATTCGGCGCCCGCCGCGGTGAAAATCTTACCCAGTCCTTCTTTTTCCGCCTGTGCGCGAACCCGCATCGACCCCGGTACAACCAACATTCGCACGCCGTCGGCGACATGACGTCCCTTCAAAATCCCGGCCACCGCACGCAAATCCTCAATGCGTCCGTTGGTGCACGAACCGACGAATACGGTGTCGATCGGCACTTCCCGAAGTGGAGTACCCGGCTCCAAGTCCATGTAACGCAGCGCTTTCTCCGCGGACTCGCGGGCCACCTCGTCGGCGATCGCGGCCGGGTCGGGCACCACCTCGCCCAGCGGGGCGCCCTGGCCCGGATTGGTGCCCCAGGTGACGAACGGGGTCAGCGTGGAAGCGTCGATGTGCACCTCCGCGTCGAAAACCGCGCCCTCGTCCGTCTTCAGCGCCTCCCAGGCGGCCACCGCGGCGTCCCAGTCGGCATTCTGCGGGGCGTGCGGGCGTCCCCGGAGGAATTCGTAGGTCGTCTCGTCCGGGGCGATCATGCCGGCGCGAGCGCCCGCCTCGATGGACATGTTGCAGATCGTCATTCGGGCCTCCATGGACATGCCCCGGATGGCCTCGCCGCGGTACTCCAGGACGTAGCCCTGGCCGCCGCCGGTGCCGATCTTCGCGATGACGGCCAGGATCAGGTCCTTGCTCGTCACACCAGGGGGCATGGCGCCGTCCACGGTGATCGCCATCGTCTTGAACGGGCGCAGCGAGAGGGTCTGGGTGGCAAGCACATGTTCGACCTCGGAGGTGCCGATTCCCATCGCCAGCGCGCCGAACGCGCCGTGCGTCGAGGTGTGGCTGTCGCCGCAGACCACCGTCATCCCCGGCTGGGTCAGGCCGAGTTGCGGGCCGACCACGTGCACGATGCCCTGGTCCAGGTCCCCCATGGGGTGCAGCCGCACACCGAATTCCGCGCAGTTGCGCCGCAGCGTCTCCACCTGGGTGCGCGAAATCGGGTCGGCGATCGGCTTGTCGATATCGATCGTCGGCACGTTGTGGTCCTCGGTCGCGATCGTGAGATCCGGCCGCCGCACCGGCCTGCCCGCCGCGCGCAGTCCGTCGAAGGCCTGCGGGCTGGTCACCTCGTGGACCAGGTGCAGGTCGATGTAGATCAGGTCTGGCTCACGCGAGGCTCCCTCGCCCTCCCCGCGAGCGACGACATGCTGGTCCCATACCTTCTCGGCCAGCGTGCGCGGTTCGGCCATGGTCGATCACCTTTCGGACGAAGCAGCCGTTCCGCGATCTGGACTTCGACGCGGCGACGGTTGCACAGTTTTGGATAGCTATGCCTGGTCGGAACGCTGATGGCTGGAATCCATGTTGGTGGATTTCTCAGCATCCGAGACGCTAGTATCGTTCTATGAGACAGCATAGCGGCATCGGCGTCCTCGACAAAGCAGTGGCGGTCCTGTACGCCGTAGCCGAGCATCCCTCCGGTCTCAACGAGCTGTGCGCGCGCACCGGCCTGCCCCGCGCCACCGCGCATCGTCTCGCCGTCGGATTGGAGGTGCATCGCCTGCTGGCCCGCGACAGCAACGGGACCTGGCGCCCCGGACCCGCCTTGGCCGAGCTCGCGACCAGCGCCAACGACCCGCTGCTCGAGGCCGCGTCGGCGATCCTGCCCCGCCTGCGCGAGATCACCGGCGAGAGCGTCCAGCTCTACTGCCGCGACGGCAACGCGCGCGTGTGCGTCGCGGCGCTGGAACCCCCGGTCGGCCTGCGCGACACCGTTCCGGTCGGAGCGCGGCTTCCGCTCACCGCGGGTTCGGCGGCCAAAGTCTTGCTGGCGTGGGCCGACCCGGAGCTGCAGCGCACCATCCTGGCCGACGCGGTATTCGGCGAGCGCGCACTGGCCGAGGTGCGCAAGCGCGGCTGGGCACAGAGTGCCGCCGAGCGCGCGGCCGGTGTGGCAAGCGTTTCCGCGCCGGTGCGCGACGCCGGCGGCGCCGTGGTCGCGGCGGTGTCGGTGTCGGGCCCGATCGATCGGATGGGCCGCAGGCCCGGCGCGCGCTGGGCGGCGGATCTGGTCGCGGCCGCCGAGGCATTGCACAAGCGCCTGTAACACGTTTCAGTACGGACTCTCTAGAGTTGGCCCATGGGAGTCAACCAACGGGCACAGATCGTGATGTCCGACACCGAGATCACCGAGTTCCTCGTGCGCAGCCGGATCGCGACGCTGGCGACCATCGGTCCCACGGGAACGCCGCACCTGACCGCGATGTGGTACGCGCTCATCGATGGCGAGATCTGGTTCGAGACGAAGGCCAAGTCGCAGAAGGCGGTCAACCTGCGCCGCGATCCGCGGGTCTCCTGCCTGGTCGAAGCGGGCGACACCTACGACCAGCTGCGGGGTGTGTCGATCGAAGGCCGCGCCGAGATCATCGAGGACGCCGAGAAACTCTTCGCCGTCGGCGTGAGCGTCTGGGAGCGCTACACCGGCCCCTACAGTGAGGAAGTGCGCCCGATGGTGGAGGCCATGCTGAGCAAGCGGGTCGCCGTCCGCGTGGTGCCCGAGCGCACGCGTAGCTGGGATCACCGCAAGCTCGGCCTTCCGCCCATGCCGCTCGGCGGCACCACCGCGCACGCGCTGGACTGAACAACGCACGTTCGGGCAGCCGACGTGCCCGAAATTGAACTGACACAACCACCTCGCACGGGATAGGCGTACCTCCGCCTTCGCTCCGGCCATGCGCGTTTTGCCTACCTCCGTGCCTTCGCTCCGGCCGTGCGCGTTTTGCCTACCTCCGTGCCTTCGCTCCGGCCGTGCGCGTTTTGCCTACCTCCGTGCCTTCGCTCCGGCCGTGCGCGGACTCAGGACGGACTACGTCCGACAGCGTCCATTAGTGTCTAGGTGTTCGACAAGAATCGGCCGGGCATCGCCGCCCGTGAGGGCCCGCTGCGCGGCCGCGACGACGAGGAGCAGCCGATGGCGGATTCGGATAAGTCCAATGGCGCCGACGAGGTGAAGCGCAAGTTCCGGGAGGCACTGGAGCGCAAGAACCAGCAGCACGCCCGCGCGGCCGACCACCTCGACGGACGGTCCAAGGCGTCCGCGACACACACCGCAGCCGCCCACAAGCGGGAATTCCGCCGCAAGAGCGGATAGTCCGCAACCACGCCGAAGGCCCTCCAGCAAGATCGCTGGAGGGCCTTCCGTTTCGCACCACCCCCCCCCACGAACAACCACTGTGGAACGGCCGAAACCGTGCCCTCCGCCACACGCGAGCCTGCACCCCAGAAGGCCGGATCACCGACCAGGCAGTGCGACCAACCAACCCCACAACCAAGACACCGCCCGCCGTCCCACGCCCAACCGAGCCGAGCCCCACCTAGCTGCACGCGAACCACTCCCCCGCGCCACGCCGATATACCCACCAGACAGGGCAAACCCGCAGCCCCCCGGCACCAGCCATCTGGACACGAAGCTGAGGCCAGCGATTCGGGAACAGAAGCCCATGCCGAGCACCCCCGCAGCAAAGCTCGCGCCGAGAACCTGAGTGCAAAGCCTCAGCCACGCGTTCGGGAACAAAAGCCCACGCCGAGCACCCCGCAACACATCCCACGCCGAGAACCTGAGAGCGAAGCCCAAGCCAGAGATTCGGGAAAACTCGCGCAAGCGCGCTCGGGCGAAACCGCGCCACAGGGATGTCCGGAGGCGAAACCACCAGCAGCGGTCTCCGCAGACAATCTGCCAGCCGGACGCCCCGACAGCCGAAGCTCCCCAGGCGAGGCCCCGAACGCAATGCCCGCCAACAGCGATATCCGGAGTCGAAGCCCGCCAGGCGCCCGGAGGCCAAAGCTCCCCAGGCGAGGCCCGGACGCGCAGCCCACCAACAGCGAAGCCCAAAGGTGAAGCCTGCCAGCCGGACGCCCCGACAGCCGAAGCTCCCCAGGCGAGGCCCCGAACGCAATGCCCGCCAACAGCGATATCCGGAGTCGAGGCCCGCCAGCCAGGCGCCCTGGAAGCCGAAGCTCCCCAAGGTGAGGTCCCGCGGCGAAGTCCGCGAACAGCGATATCCGAAGATGAAGCCCGCCGGCCAGACGCCCCGCCAGCGAAACTCTCAGGTGAGGTCCCGGACGCAAAGCCAGCCAACGGCGATGCCCGAAGCCGAAGCCTCTAGCCACGCCCACGGGGCCACGCTCGCCGGGTGAGGACCCGAAGGCAAAGCCAGCCAACAGCGATATCCGGAGACGAAGCCCTGCAGCCAGACGCCCCAGATGCGCACTCACCGGATGAGGACCCGAAGGCAAAGCCAGCCAACAGCGATATCCGAAGGCGAAGCCCGCCAGCCAGCGGCGCCGGGGCGCAGCTCCCCCGGCAGGGTCCGAAAGCAAAAGTCATCCAACAGCAATGTCCGGAGGGCGAAGCCCTCTAACAGCGATGTCTCGAGGCGACGCCCTCAACCCAAGCCCTGGGGCCAAGCTCCCCCTGGTTGAAGGCCCGAAGCAAAGCCCTCCAACAGCGATGTCCGGAGATGAAAGCCCTCGAGCCATGGCTCCGGAGGCGAAGCTCCCCCGGGTGGGTGCCAAGGCAAAGCCCTCCAACCAGGGACGCCCGGGGACGAAGCCCCTAGATCCGGAGGCGAAGCCCTCCAACCAGCAGCGCCGGCCGCGAAACTCCCCAGGCACGAGTCCGGAGGCGAAGCCCTCCAACCAGCAGCGCCGGCCGCGAAACTCCCCAGGCACGAGTCCGGAGGCGAAGCCCTCCAACAAGGGGGTCTGGGGGCGAAGCCCTCCAGCCGGGGCCCCGGGGCGAAGCCTCCCGGGGTGGGGGTCCGGGGGCGAAGCCCTCCGGGCGGGGCGTGGGGGTTGCACCCCCACAAAACATAGCGAAACGAGAAAGGCCCACACCCTTGTGGGCATGGGCCTTCCACTCGTGTAGCCCCGACGGGATTCGAACCCGCGCTACCGCCTTGAGAGGGCGGCGTCCTAGGCCGCTAGACGACGGGGCCAGGACTGCTTCTCACTGTCGCGAGGAGCGCCGTGGTGATCTTTCGATCAGGAGGCTTGGCTAGCTTAACCGGCCGAAGCCCGGCGACCAAATCGCCGGTTGCTGTCATGATTTCGGCCGCGAACCGAAGTCGAAACAACACTCTCCGCTGGGGTACCAGGACTCGAACCTAGAATGGCTGAACCAGAATCAGCTGTGTTGCCAATTACACCATACCCCAATGACCAGGTCGTTCCGTCTCGCGTCTGGATGACTCGAGACCGTGTTCCGGGCCGAGAAGAAGAGTACCAAATGGCTACCGGTTTACTACAAATCGCCTGGTCAAAGCCATATTTTCGGCGTCACGACGGCGGCTGGCCCGGCGCGGTCCAGCTCAGCGCCGAGCGCAGCCGCTCCAGCGTGACGTCCCGCCCGAGCAGTTCCAGCGACTCGTACAGCGGCGGGCTGATATGCGATCCGGTGACCGCGACCCGCACCGGCGCGAAGGCTTTGCGCGGTTTCAGCCCGAGATCTTCGATGAGCGCCTTTTTCAGCGCCTCTTCGATCGCTTCGGTCGTCCACTCCGGCAACGGCGTCACCGCGGCAATAGCGGCTTGCAATACCTCGGTGGCGTCGGACCCCAGATTCTTGGCGCCCGCGGCGGGGTCGATCGCGAACTCGTCCGCGGGTGCGAACAAGAAACGCAACAGTTCCCATGCGTCCGCCAACACGACGATCCTGGTCTGCACGAGCGCGGCTGCCGCGGCGAACACCTTCTCATCGATTTCCGCGCCGATATGGCCGTGTTCGGTGAGATACTCCCGAAGCCGATGGGTGAAATCGCCCGGGTCCAGCAATCGGATGTGCTCGGCGTTGAGCGCGTCCGCCTTCTTCTGGTCGAAACGGGCCGGATTCGAATTTACTTTCGAAATATCGAAGGTTTCGACCATCTCCGTCATCGTGAACACGTCACGGTCCTCGGAGAGGCCCCAGCCGAGTAGTGCGAGATAATTCAGCAAACCCTCGGGAATGAATCCGCGGTCGCGGTGGGCGAACAGATTCGACTCCGGATCACGCTTGGACAACTTCTTGTTGCCCTGCCCCATGACGAAGGGCAGATGGCCGAACTCCGGCGTGAAATCGGTGACTCCGATCCGGCGCAGTGCGGCATACAGCGCGAGCTGCCGCGGGGTGGAGGAGAGCAAATCCTCGCCGCGCAGCACGTGGGTGATCCGCATCAGCGCGTCGTCGACCGGGTTGACCAGGGTGTACAGCGGGTCGCCCGTGCCGCGGGTGAGCGCGAAGTCCGGCACGGAGCCCGCTTTGAAGGTGGTCTCGCCGCGCACCAGATCGTGCCAGGAAAGGTCCTCGTCGGGCATTCGCAGCCGGATCACGGCGGGGCGCCCCTCGGCTCGGTATGCCGCGATTTGCTCGGGCGTCAGGTCGCGGTCGTAGTTGTCGTAACCCAGCTTCGGGTCGCGTCCAGCAGCCCGGTGGCGAGCCTCGACTTCCTCTGGCGTGGAGAATGATTCATACGCTTCCCCGGCCTCCAGCAAACGCCGCACCACGTCCAGATGCAGACCTTTTCGCTGCGACTGGCGATACGGTTCATATGGCCCGCCGACCTCCGGTCCCTCGTCCCAGGTGAGGCCGAGCCAGCGCAGCGCGTCGATAATCGCCCGGTAGGACTCCTCGGAATCGCGAGCGGCATCGGTGTCTTCGATACGAAAGACGAATGTGCCACCGTGATGGCGGGCGTAGGCCCAGTTGAACAGCGCCGTCCGGATCAGGCCGACGTGCGGTGTTCCGGTCGGCGACGGGCAGAATCGGACCCGTACTTCAGTCATGGCTCTCTTTCGATCAGCGTTTGGCGGCAACGGGATTGGTGAGCGTTCCGATCCCCTCGACGGTCACCGACACCTGCTGCCCCTCCTGGAGCGGGCCGACGCCCTCGGGGGTTCCGGTGAGGATCACGTCACCGGGCAGCAGCGTCATCACGGTGGTGACCCACTCGATGAGCTTCGGAATGTCATGCAGCAGAAGCGAAGTGCGGCTGCGTTGGCGCACCTCGCCGTCGAGCTCGGTGACAATCTCCAGATCCGCAGGGTCGATTGCGGTTTCGATCCACGGACCCAGCGGGCAGAACGTGTCGTAGCCCTTCCCTCTGGTCCACTGCCCGTCGTGGCGCTGCTGGTCGCGGGCGGTCACGTCGTTGGCGACGGTGTAGCCGAGGACCACGTCCAGCGCGCGGGCGGCGGGCACGTCCTTGCACGGGCGGCCGATGACGATGGCGAGCTCTCCCTCGTAGTCGACCTGAGAAGAGCTGGGCGGCAGGATGATCGGGGCGTTCGGACCGACGATCGCGGTGTTGGGCTTGAGGAAGATGACCGGGTCTTCGGGTGCGGGACCGCCCATTTCGGCGGCGTGGGCGGCGTAGTTCTTGCCGACGCAGACCACCTTGCTGGCCAGGATCGGGGCGAGCAACCGCACGTCGGCCAGCGGCCAGCTCCGGCCGGTGAACGTCGGTGTGCCGAACGGGTGTTCCGCGATTTCCTTGGCGATCGCCGATCCGGCCTCGCTCTGGCCCGCGCTGTCGCTTACGTCGCCTTCGATGCTGACGAAGGCGACCCCATCGGGACTGGCAACTCGACCTAGACGCATGCCCGGCAGTCTATCGACCCACCGTCACCTGGCCGAACGCGCCCGACCGAGTGGTACGGAAATTTCCACCGTGTGCTGTGAGCAGTCCGACATCCGCAGCCGTCGATTCGCGCTGCCGTCCGGGTGTACGGTGAGCAACAAGGTTCACAAAGTGAGATCGTGATCCCAAATATTGAGATATTGAGGTGAAGCCGATGGCGACCGAGGTCCAGATCGACGAGATGCGGCGCTGGTCCATGCTGGGTCTCGGCGTCTTCGCCCAAGCCTCCAGCGCGGTCTTCATCCACGGTGTTCCGTTCCTGCTGCCCGCGCTGACCGACCGCGGCATGCCGCTGGCCACCGCGGGTCTGCTGGTGGCCATGCCGACTGTCGGACTGGTGTGCACGCTCATCGCGTGGGGTTACGTGGTCGACCGGATCGGCGAGCGCAAGGTGCTGGTCGGCGGCCCGCTGCTGATGCTGGCGGCCGGCTGCGCCGCGGCGGCGACCACCGACCACATCGCCTTGGGTGCGCTGCTGTTTCTCGGCGGCGTCGGGGCGGCCAGTACCAACGGCGCCAGCGGGCGGGTGATCGTCGGCTGGTTCCCACCGCATCGGCGGGGGCTGGCGATGGGGATCCGGCAGACCGCGCAGCCGCTCGGCGTCGGCGTCGGCGCGTTGGCGATTCCCGCGGTGGCCGCTGCCCATGGTGTGCCCGCGGCGATTCTGGTTCCCGCGCTGATGGCGGGCCTGGCGGCCCTCGGCTGCCTGACGGGCATCGTCGACCCGCCGCGCCCCGCGCGTTCCGCCGCGGATCCGGCCTTGCGCGCCAATCCTTATCGCGATGACGCCACGCTTTGGCGCATCCACTTGGTCTCGGTGCTGCTCGTCGTTCCCCAGGGCACCGTGTGGACATTCGCGCTGCTGTGGCTGCACCGCGACGTCGGATGGTCGTTGGCCGCCGCGGGCGCATTGGTGACGTTCACGCAGATTCTCGGCGCGCTGGGCCGCATCGGCGCGGGTGCCTGGTCGGATCGCGTCGGCAGCCGAATGGGACCGCTGCGCACGGTCGCGATCGCCGCTGTGCTGTCGATGGCGGGCTTGGCTCTGGCGGCGTGGACGCACTGGTGGTGGGCCGCCATCCCGCTGCTGATCGCCGCGTCCGTGATCACCGTCTCCGACAACGGGCTGGCCTTCACGGCGGTAGCCGAAATCGCAGGCCCGTACTGGAGCGGCCGTGGCCTCGGCATCCAGAACACCGGACAGAACCTGGCCATGGCCGCCATCCCTCCCGTATCCGGCGCGCTCATCACCGCGAGCGGCTTCCCCGCCGCGTTCCTCCTCGCCGCCGCAGCCGCGGTAGCAGCCGTCCCCCTGGTACCCACTGACCCCGAATAAGCCTCTGCCGCAAGCTCTCCCGCCGACCAACGGAAACCACGTCGGTGCCGCGAGCCGCGGGGATGGGCAGCGAGGCGCCCATCCCACCGAGCCCGGACAAACACAGGTCCCGCTCCCGGATCGGGGGCGGGACCTTCGGGTGTGTCGAGGTCAGACCGCGGCGGCGATGCGGTCGCCGATCTCCACGGTCGACGCGCCGCCGGAGCGAGACGCGAGGTCCTTGGCGACCGCGGACTCGATGCGGGCGGCGGCCTCGGTGTCGCCGAGATGGTTGAGCAGCAGGGAGACCGAGAGGATCGCGGCGGTCGGGTCGGCCTTGGACTGGCCCGCGATGTCGGGGGCGCTGCCGTGCACCGGCTCGAACATGCTCGGGTTCGTCCCAGAGGCGTCGATGTTGCCGCTGGCGGCCAGGCCGATGCCGCCGCTCACGGCGGCGGCCAGGTCGGTGATGATGTCGCCGAAGAGGTTGTCGGTGACGATCACGTCGAACCGGCCCGGATCGTTGACCAGGTGGATGGTCGCGGCGTCGATGTGCTGGTAAGCCGTTGTGACATCAGGGAATTCGGCGGCGACCTCGTCAACGGTGCGCTGCCACAGCGAGCCGGCGAAGGTGAGCACGTTGGTCTTGTGCACCAGCGTGAGGTGCTTGCGCCGGGCCTGCGCCTTGCCGAAGGCGTACCGCACCACACGCTCGATGCCGAACCGGGTGTTGGTGCTCACCTCGGTCGCCACCTCGTGCGGTGTGTCGACGCGGATCGCGCCGCCGGTGCCGGTGTAGGGACCCTCGGTGCCTTCACGGACCACCACGAAGTCGATGTCGGGGTTGCCCGCCAGCGGGCTGGTCACGCCGGGGAAGAGTTTGGACGGCCGCAGGTTCACGTGGTGGTCCAGCGCGAACCGGGTGCGCAGCAGCAGCCCGCGTTCGAGTACGCCGCTGGGCACCGACGGATCGCCGATCGCGCCGAGCAGGATCGCGTCGTGCTGCTTCAACTCGGGCAACACCGAGTCCGGCAGGATCTCGCCGGTCGCGTGGTAGCGCCGCGCACCGAGGTCGTATTCGGTCTTCTCGACACCGGGCACGACCACGTCGAGCACCTTGAGCGCCTCGGCGATGACCTCGGGCCCGATCCCGTCACCCGGGATGACAGCAAGCTTCATGCAAATGCTCCGTTCGATGTTTGCCGGTCGCGGCCGTCACGATGTGCGGCACGTGGTTCGACCGTCGGTGAACACGACATTCCGGCCGGGGACCGCAGCACCGTCACGGTACTCGGCCCGGCCGGACCGTCGAGAACTGGGCGGCGGACACGCGGCGCGGCGCACAGACAAGCCCGGACCCGGATGGGCCGGACCCGGAACCGATCAGCAGAGGCCGGTTCCGTCCTGACGCCACGCGCAGGGTCCCACGCCCCACCGCGACCCGCTCCCGGACCAACCCCCGAACACAGGCCCCGCACCAACGCCGAACACAGGCCCCGCGCCAACCGCCAGACGCAGATCCTCGCGCCAACCGCAAGACCCCGGGACGCGGGGCCGGCCGACAAGCGACGCCGCGCGCGAATGTCTCGCGCGCGGCGTCAGGCCCTCCGCAACGGGGGCGTGGCCCCCGATCCGATCAGAACAGATCGACCAAGACGATCTTGGCCGCGCCGACCGACTCGGCGATCGCGGCCTGCACGTCGCCGGGGACCTCGCGGGCGACCCGCAGCACCACGGTGGCGCCGGTCTTGTCCACGTCCTGGGTCAGCTGTGCGGCGAGGATGTCGACCCCGGCCTCGCCGAGCTTGGTGCCGATCTTGCCCAGCGCGCCCGGCTTGTCCTCGTAGTTCAGGATGGCCAGGTTCAGGCCCTCGGCCCGCATGTCGTAGTTGCGGCCGTTGATGTTGACGATCTTCTCCACCAGCTGCGGCTCGGTCAGCGTGCCCGCCACGTTCAGGGTGGAGCCGTCGCCGAAGACGGCGCGCAGGTCGACCACGCTGCGGTGACTCGGGCTCTCCGACGCCGTGGCGACCTGGGTGCTGATTCCGCGGTCCTTGGCCAGGGCGGGCGCGTTGACGAAGGTGACCTGGTCCTCGACGTGCGCGGAGAAGATCCCGCGCAGCGCGGACAGCTCCAGCACGCCGACCTCCTGCGCGGCCAGCTCGCCGCGCACCTGGACCTCGACGCTGACCGGCAGCTCATTGGACAGCGCGCCGAGCAGGGCGCCCTGCTTGCGCACGATGTCCAGCCACGGCGCGACCTCTTCGCTGACAGTGCCGCCGGTGACGTTCACCGCGCCGGGCACGAACTCCCCGGCCAGGGCCAGCAGCACCGACTTGGCGACGTCGGTGCCCGCGCGGTCCTGAGCCTCGGCGGTGGAGGCGCCCAGGTGCGGGGTCACGACGACCTGCGGCAGATCGAACAGCGGGCTGTCGGTGCAGGGCTCGGTCTCGAAGACGTCCAGGCCGGCGGCGCGCACGTGACCGGACTTGATCGCCTCGGCCAGCGCGGCCTCGTCGACCAGGCCACCGCGGGCGGCGTTGACGATGATCACGCCCGGCTTGGTCTTGGCGATGGCCTCCTTGCCGATGATGCCCTTGGTCTCCGGCGTCTTCGGCAGGTGGATGGAGATCAGGTCGGCGCGCTCGAGCAGTTCGTCGAGGGGCAGCAGCTCGATGCCGAGCTGCGCGGCACGCGCGGGCGACACATACGGGTCGTAGGCGATGACCTTGGTCTCGAACGCGGCCAGGCGCGCGGCGAAGAGCTGGCCGATGCGGCCGAGGCCGACCACGCCGACGGTCTTGCCGAAGATCTCCACACCGTTGAACTTGCTGCGCTTCCAGGTGTGCTCGCGCAGGGTGGCGTCGGCGGCGGGGATCTGACGCGCGGCCGACAGCAGCAGGGTGACCGCGTGCTCGGCGGCGGTGTGGATGTTCGAGGTGGGCGCGTTGACGACCATGACGCCGCGCTCGGTGGCGGCGGGCACGTCGACGTTGTCCAGGCCGACGCCGGCGCGGGCGACGATCTTCAGGTTCTTCCCGGCTTCCAGGACCTCGGCGTCGACCGTTGTCGCCGAGCGCACCAGCAGCGCGTCGGCTTCGGGCACCGCGGCCAGCAGTGCCGGCCGGTCGGGACCGTCGACCCACCGAACCTCGACACCGTCACCGAGCGCGTCGACGGTCGACTGGGCGAGCTTGTCGGCGATCAGAACTACAGGACGGCCTGCTTGGCTCACGTGGGTTACTCCTGGGGGAATCGGGTCGGCAGTTACCGCCGACCAGCTTAGTGCGCGCGGTTTCGGCCGCTCCTACCACCTGGTAGGCGGCCGTCCTCAGTCGTCCCGCTGGCAAAAATATGAAGATCGGTCTACAGTCTCCGGCATGGGCGTGAAAGGCACCGAGACACGCGGCAAGCTGGTCGACGCGACACGGGCGCTGGTCGAGCGGCACGGCTACTACGGCGCCGGCCTCAATCAGATCCTGGCGAGCAGTGGGGCGCCGCGCGGCTCGTTGTACTTCCACTTCCCCGGCGGCAAGGACGAACTGGTCGCGGCGGCGATCGCCCAAGCGGGCAAGGACATCGCGATGCTGATCGACACCATCGAGCCCGGCGACACCGCCGCGGCGGCGACCAGACTGCTGAACGCGTTCGGTGACCGCCTGGAAGCGTCCGGCTGGCAGCAGGGCTGCCCGGTCGCCACGGTCGCCTTGGACGTGGCGGCGGCGAACGACCCGATCCAGGCCGAGTGCGCCGCCGCCTACACGGCTTGGCAGGAGGCGCTGCGCATCCGCCTGCGGGCCGACGGCCGCGACGACGCCGACGACCTGGCCGCCGCGGTGCTCGCGATGGTCGAGGGCGCACTGCTGCTGGCTCGCGCGCAACGCAGTCGTGAACCGCTGGAACGGGTCGAGCGCACCCTGCACAACCTGATCTGAATCCACTGTCACCCCACCGTACGTTTCCGCAGGTCCACAAAATATGTAGACCGGTCTAGTAAGGAGCATCTCATGTCCGACAGCATCGTCTTCGGCGCCGCGGGGTTCCTCGGCCGCAACGCGGTCGCCCGCTTGCTCGCCCAAGGACATTCCGTCGCCGCCGCCTTGCGGCCCGGTAGCGAGGAGCGGCTCACCGGCTGGTTGCGCCGGCGCGGAGTGGAGGCGAGCAGGCTGGAGATCATCGCGTGCGACGTCACCGCGCCGGATCTCGGCCTGCCCGCCGGCTTCGACTCGTCCGGCATTCGCGACGTGTACAACTGCGCGGCCCGCTTCGCGTTCGGACTCGCGCCCGAGGACGCGTACGCGGTCAACGTCACCGGGGCCATGCGCGTGCTCGACTGGGCGGCAGCCCTGCCGGAACTCCGGCGCGTCGTGCACATCACGGGATACCGGATCACCGTCGAGGAGTCCCAGGAACAGTATTACGAGCGGGGCGCGTACGGCGCCTCCAAGTTCGAGTCGGATCCGCTGCTGCGTCGGCGCGCGGCCGAACTCGGCGTCGGGCTCACCATCGCGAATCCGAGCAGCGTGATCGGCCCCGGCCAATACATCGGATTGTCGAGCGTGGTCGAGGATCTGTGGAATGGAAAGCTCGCGGCGATTCCCGGTGGCGCGGAGACCTTCGTGCCCATCGTCGATCTGGACTACTTCACCGATTTCCTGATCAGTCTGCCCGCTCTCCCCGATACCGTGGGCCGGTCCTACACCGTCCTCGACGATCGAACTCCGGTGCTGCCGAAACTGATTCGGCTGCTGGCAGGGCACCTGGGGGTCCGTGCACCGCGGTTCTCGATTCCGGCCGGTGTGATCGCCAAACTTCCCCGCGCGTTGACCGGCGCCGATCCGGAGACGATGACCTTCATCGCCGACGACCGCTACGACACCTCCGCGGCGGCGGAGGTAGCGCGACGCGCCGGGCTCACCATTCCGTCCACCGAGGCGACCATTCTGGCGTGGGCAGATCACCTCGTCGCCAGCCGGTTCGGCGCGGTGGCGGACGATCCGACCGCGGGATTCGACCACGGCGTCTGGGTGAGCGGGGACCGCGAACGTCCGGCCTATGTCTTGGTGCACGGTCTTCCGCTGGACGGCGAATCCTGGAACACGGTGCGCGCCGAACTGGACGCGCCGAGCCTCGCCATCGACCTTCCCGGACTCGGACGTTCGGCGCCCGGCGACATCGATGCGGCACTGCCGCGACTGCTCGCCTCGGTTCACACCCGGCCGGTGCTGGTCGGACATTCGCTCGGCTGCGGACCGGTGCTGCGATACGCGGCCGAGCATCCGGAGCGGATCTCCGGTGTGATTCTGGTGGCCCCCGCGTTCTTGCAACCACGGGCTGGGATGCTGCTGCGCTCGCCGCTGATGACGCCGGCCTTGCGACGAATCTCCGCCGCCGCCTTGGCGAAACGGCTCGGAGTGCCCGAAAGCGCGGCGATCGCGAGCGCCGCTGCGAATCTACGCAGGCCTGGTGTCGCGGCACGAACTCTCGGCGCGCTGCGCCGCGCGAGCGCCTCCACGCGGCGCGAGGAGTTGCGCGCATTGCTGGATCGGGTCGAGGTGCCGGTGCGGATCGTCACCGGTGCCGCGGATCCGATCACCATCCCGACGTCGAGTGAGTCGATTTCGATCGAGGACACTGGGCACTACCCGCAGCTGACCCATCCGCAGCGGCTTGCGGCCGAACTCATCCAGATGTCCACCGTCGGCGCTCGCAACTGACCTCGCTCCGGGCGTCTGTCGTCATACGAGCCGAGTTACGCGAACGTCCTCAGCACGCGCCTTCTCCTGAGCACTGCGCCGTCGCAGGGTGTTCTCGGACAGCGGCGGGCCCCCGCACCAGCCTGGGTGCGGGGGCCCGCTCGATCACGCCGTCGGTCGGCGCGAGAACCGGTCGATCTCCTCGACCGTCACGTCGGTCAGCGGCCGCCGAAGGAGCCCGTCCACAGAGTGTCGACAAGACCGTGCAACGCGGCGCCGAGGGTGTTGAAAAGACCGTTCACGGCAGCGCTACCGGTGTCGATGATAACGGGGATCATGGAAATACCTCTTCCTCGAAACATTATCCAGTCGAACTGGCTGACATTGAGCACATCGAGGGCTGGACGGCGATGGTTACGGAATTCGAATAATTAGTGATGCAGGGCACGCTACGGTCTGATCGTGACGCATGCCACTCTTCAGCAGGGCGCCGACGTGCACTTTTAGTCGTTTGACCAGGTCGTAGCCACCTTTGAAGCGTCTAATTTTCTAAACTAAGGAGTCCATAAGAAAATTCTGAGGAAATTGAACTCGGCTGATACATCGAGAAAATTCAGGACAGTCACGCATCCGATACGGACGCTCGACGATAGAGCTTCCGAATAACTGCCGATTCCGCATCTTTGCCCCGGACTCGCAAATAACGGAGCCATATCGGCGCCGATATCCGAGGCCGGAGCGGGATTTCCGCCCACGCGTGTCGAGACAAGCAGACGGTGACCCCGGCCACATCGCCGGGACGCCCGCGTGGCGACGCCGACACGGCCATTCCGCACCGCCGGTGGCGCGCACGGCCACGCCCACGCGCGCCGAGTGCGGCACGACTCCCTCAGCGGATCGACGAAAAGCCATCGACCCGGCGTCGAGCAGCGGGCCTTGCCCATCCACCCGTCACACCCCGTCAGCTCGCCCCGAACTTCTCGGCCATGTAGTCGGCACTGAACTGCTCGGCGTACTCCTGGCTCGGCGGGACCTCGGTGATCAGGTCGATCAGGACGCCACCAGGGTCAGCCACGATGAAGTGCCGCTGACCGAATTCCTCGGTGCGGATGTCCATTTCGGCGCGCAGGCCACCCTGCACCACCAAGCGGTCCCATTCCGCGTCGACGTCCTCGACCTCGAAGTTCAGCAGCAGCCCCTGCACCGGCTTACGGAAGGCGGCGGGCACCGTCGGGTGCGTGTAGTCCAGCAGAGCCAGCTCGTACACGGGCTCGCCGGCGCCGCCGGGCCTGCGCAGGCTGACGTACCAGTCGGCCTCGAAGGTGATCTCGAAGCCGAACAACGTGGTGTAGAAGTCCCGCGACTCCGCGAGGCGGGTGGTGCAGACGACGGGGTAGAAGCTGGTGAGTTTCATAGCCTGGCCCTTCACATACCGATGGAATGTCGAGTACGCTAGTTCACATACTTTCGGTACGTCAACAGGAGAACCATCGATGCCGAGCACCATGCGCACCAAGCAGCGCGAAGAGACGCGCCGCGCCCTGCTGCGCACCAGCCGACGCCTTTTCGCGGCGAAAGGATATGGCGCCGTTGGCCTCTCGGAGATCGTCGCGGCCACGGGGGTGACCAAAGGCGCGCTCTATCACAACTTCGACAGCAAGGCCGCGCTGTTCCGAGCGGTGCTCGACCAGGTGCAGCAGGAAGTCGGCGAGCGAGTCGCCGCGGCGGCGGAGGCCGAGTCCGACGCCTGGTCCCAGTTGGTGGCGGGCTGCGAAGCCTTCCTGACCACCTGCACCGCTCCGGAGATTCAGCGAATCATGCTCGTGGATGGCCCCGCGGTGCTCGGCTGGCACGAATGGCGAGCCATGGACGAGGCGAATTCCGCCCGCCATCTCGGCGAGGCGCTACACCTGCTGATCGAGGAAGGCGTGCTGGCGCCGCAGCCGATCGAGCCGCTGACCCACCTGCTGTCCGGCGCGATGAACGAGGCCGCGCTCTGGCTCGCCTCGACCGAGGATCCGGCAGCGCTCGCCGAAACCACCGCCGCACTGCACCGCCTGCTCGACGCGCTGCGCGCCAAGGCCGCCTGAGCTCGCGTAATACCCCCTGAACAGGGGAAAGGCTCCGCACCCAGCGGGTGCGGAGCCTTTCGGAAGCTTTGTCGCGATCAGAGAACGCGGACGTCCTGGGCCTGGGGACCCTTCTGTCCCTGGCCGATCTCGAACTCCACGCGCTGCCCCTCATCGAGGGACCGGAAACCCGAGCCGCTCACAGCCGAGTAATGCACGAAGACGTCGGGTCCTCCGCCGTCTTGCGCGATGAAGCCGAAGCCCTTCTCGCTGTTGAACCACTTCACAATGCCTTGAGCCATTTCATACTTTCTGTAGACGAGCCAGGTGTGTGTTCAGATATGCCCCGGTCTCGTAGATCAACGATGCCATGATCGGACGAATTACTCACGTTCGATCCCACCAACTGTGAGCTAACGCTCACGACCGCGCCGTGCCGGCGCTCGACTCCATCGTGCGCGAGACGCGCCGTGTTGTCGATTCGCTCGCTGACGCTCACGGCGGACCGCGTCTTCACCTCCCACGCTCGTTGGGCCCCGATGCGGACGGCCTCGCCGCACCAGCCATTCGGGTACCCGCACTTCCAGTCGGATGGGCCCGCCGTCGCCTTCGACGAACACACCCCGATCGCATGAGGCCGCCCCACCCGGCACCATGAACGTTTCCTTTGTCCACGCGGCTCGGCACGGGACCGCTGTTACCAGTTCCGTTGTGCCCCAATGCTTTACAGCCTACAGCACGGCAGACTCCGTCACCTCAGCGTACGTCGTCCGACCGCTGGGCGCACTGTTCGTTAAGTTCTGTTCACGGACGCAGATAGCGCAGCTGGCGCGGTTTGGTCTCGTCGTACTCGCCACGGCCGGGCAGGTGCTCCGGCACGCCGACTTCCCACCAAGCGCCCGCCTCGGTCCACGCCGACGGCTGTGTCCGCACCACGACCACGGCCGGACGGGATTCCGAAGCGGCAGCGGCGCGCGCCCGCGCGTAGGCGTCGCGGAACTCGTCCAAATCGGCGGCGGTGAAGACGCAACAGCCCAGTGCCGCGGCATGGCCGGCGAAGTCGACGCGGGGCGGATGGTCTCGGGTGGTGCGGCAATTCGCGTAGAAGTTGTTGAACGGGGCGCCGCCTTGACCTTCTTGCAGGCGGGCGATCACGGCGTAGCCGTCGTTGTCGCAGACCACCGCGACGAACGGGTGCCCGGCGAAGGCGGCCGAGAACAATTCCGAGTTCAGCATCAGATAGGAGCCGTCCCCGAGCATCGTCGTGACCACGCCGTCGGTATGCGCCATGGCCGCACCCCACGCGCCCGCTAGTTCGTAGCCCATGCAGGAGAAGCCGTACTCCACGTCCATGGTGGGCGCCCCGCCCGTCGCGCGCCAGCCGCCCACCAGTTCGCCGGGCAGGCCACCGGAGGCCGTCATCACGTAGTCGCCCGGCCCGCTCAAATCGTTCACCGCGCCGACGACCTGGGCGTAGCTCGGCATGCCCGGAGTCGGCGCGCGGAGTTTGTCGATGTGCGCGTCCCAGGTGCTGCGTAGCGCCGCGGCTCGGGCCGTCCACTCCGGATCGATACGCCACTCCCCCGGCTGGTCGGCCAGCTCGCGCACGGTGGCGTCGGCATCGCCGACCACAGCGAGGGCGCCGTGCTTGACGGCGTCGAACCGCGCCACGTTGATCGTCACGAGGCGGACGTCCGGCGCGAAGACGGTCCAGGACGCCGTGGTGAAGTCCTGCAATCGGGTCCCGACCGCGAGAACCAGCTCCGCTTCGGCCGCCATCGCGTTCGCCGACGCCGAACCGGTGATACCCAGCGGTCCCGCGTACAGCGGATGGTCGTGCTCCACCAACGTGCGGCCCGCGGTGGTCTCCACGATCGGAATGCCATAGCGCTCGGCGAAATCGAGCACGGCGCGTCCGGCACCCGAATAGCGGACACCGCCGCCGAGCACCAGCAGCGGGCGTCGCGCGGCGCGCAGCGCGGCGGCGGCGTCGGCGAGGGCTCGCTGATCGGGGCGCGGCCGCGCGAAGCGGTGCACCACCGGGGTGAAGAGCGCGTCGGGGAAGTCGTAGCTTTCGGCTTGGACGTCCTGCGGCAGCGCGAGGACGACCGGACCGGCGTCGGCCGGGTCGGTGAGCACCCGAACCGCTTGGGGCAGGGTGGACATCAGCTGTTCCGGGCGGGTGACGCGGTCGAAATACCGGCTCACCGCGCGGAACGCGTCGTTCACCGTGACGGTGGCGTCGCCGAAGTGCTCGACCTGCTGCAGGACCGGGTCGGGGGCGCGGCCGGTGAAGGTGTCGCCCGGAAGCAGCAGCAGCGGAAGGCGATTCGCGTGCGCGACGCCTGCCGCGGTCACCATGTTCAGCGCGCCTGGACCGATCGAGGAGGTCGCGACGCCGACCTGACGCCGGTGCGTGGCCTTGGCATAGCCGACCGCCGCGAGCGCCATCCCCTCTTCGGTGTGGCCGCGCCAGACCGGAAGCTCGTCGCGCCGTTCGTGCAGCGCGGTACCGAGGCCGAGCACGTTGCCGTGCCCGAAGATCCCGAAAACGGCGGGGAAGAGCGGCACCTCGCGGCCGTCGAGTGTTTCGGAGCGCTGGGCGACCAACCAGGTCACCAGCGCTTGCGCCGCCGTCAGTCTCATCCGATCCTTCCTTCGTCAGTGGTGACCGGGCAGTAGGGGTCGATCGGTTGGGCCGCCCATCCCGCGTGCATCGGTTCGTCGCAAAACGCCATCGATCGCGCGGGCGCCGGACCGGCCGGCAGGTTCGCGCCGCCGCCACGCGCAGGACGGGGCGAACCCGGCGCGGTCGCCGTTGCTGGGGAAGAACGGCACCATGGCATGCCACAGGCCAGGTTTTGTCGCTGCGTCCGGGAAGAAGTCGGCTCGCCTGCCGTCAGGGACGGATGGCGGACCCGCTGCACATGGGCCCGCCGGATCGCCGCGGGATCCGTTGACCGGACGCGCGGCAGCTCGCGCCTGCGTTCGTCGGTCACGTCCACAGCGGTTCCTCCATTCCGTGTCCGGGCGGGTTCAACCACACAGCAATTCCTCGATTTCCGCGGCGGTCGGCATGGCGTCGGCGCAGGCGAGACGTGCGGCCACCAGTGCGCCCGCCGCGTTGGCGTAGGTGGCAATGCGGCGCGGGTCCCAGTCCGAGAGCAGACCGTGGATCAACGCGCCACCGAATCCGTCGCCCGCCCCGAGTCCGCACACCACCTCCACTCGGCAGGGTGGCACGGTCCAGCGCTCGGCGTCGGTGGCGACCAGCACCCCCTCGGCGCCCTGTTTGATCAGCGCGAGGCGCACACCACGTGCGAGCAGCCGGTCGGCCGCCGCGTCCGGATCCGCGGTGCCCACCGCCACGTGGACCTCGGCGCGGTTGCCGACCACGACGTTCACGTGGTCGAGCATCCAGCCGATCTCGGCCCGCGCGGTGTCGGAGTCGGGCCAGAACATCGGCCGGTAGTCCAGGTCGAGCACGGTGTGCCCACGTCGCGCGCGCCGCAGCAGAATCTCGCGCTGCGTGCCGCGGCCCGGCTCGGCGCTCACACCGGTGCCCGTCACCCATAACAGCGGCACGGAATCCACTACGTCCCACGGCACTTCCTCCGTGGTGATGGTGAGATCCGGCGCGATCGGCGCTCGGTAGAACAACAGCGGTGGATCGGCGGGCGGGGTCAGCTCGCAGAACACCACGGGGGTCTGCAGGTCCGGCGCGGTCGTCACGTAACGGGATGAGACGCCGAAACCCTCCAGCGCGCTCCGCACGAAATCGCCGAAGCCGTCGGGGCCCACTTTGGTGAGCACCGCCGAGCGTCTGCCCAGCCGGGCGGCGGCCACCGCCACGTTCGTCGCGGTGCCGCCCAGGAACTTCGCGAAGCTGCGCACCTGTGCCAAGGCGACGCCGCTCTGTTCCGGATAGAGGTCCACCCCGACCCGGCCGATGGTCAGCGCCTCCAGCTCGGTCACGAGTCCACCACCCGCTGCAGTTCATGCTGCAAGGCGTCCAGCTCCGCCCCACCCGCCATCTGGCGGGTCAATTCCGGCAGGTCGATCTCCGATTTCTCGTATGAACCGAGCATCGCGCCCCGCTTGAGCAACAGGAACCGGTCGCCGACCGGATAGGCGTGGTGCGGGTTGTGCGTGATGAGCACGACGCCGAGCCCGCGTTCGCGCGCCTGCACGACGTACTTCAGCACCACACCCGCCTGTTTCACACCCAGCGCCGCGGTCGGCTCGTCGAGGATCAGCACCTTCGCCCCGTAGTGCACGGCGCGCGCGATGGCGATGCATTGCCGCTGGCCGCCGGACAGCGTGCCCACCGGCTGCTCCAGGTCGCGAATGTCGATTCCCATGTCCGCCAGAGCAGTTCGCGCGATCTCCTGGCCCTTCTTGCGATCCAGCAGCCGGAAGGGTCCGTATCCGGCAGTGGGTTCGGAACCGAGCACGAAGTTGCGCCACACGCTCATCAGCGGCACCACCGCGAGATCCTGATACACCGTGGCGATGCCGCGATCCAATGCCTCCCGAGGCGAGGAGAACCGGACCGTTCCACCCTCGACGCGCAGCTCGCCGCGGTCGTGCTGGTGCACCCCGGCCAGGATCTTGATCAGCGTCGACTTGCCGGCGCCGTTGTCGCCGAGCACGCAGGTCACCTCGCCCGCGTTCACCACGGTGGACACCTCGCGCAGCGCGACCACGCCGCCGTAGCTCTTGCCGAGATCGACGGCCTCGATGAGGGAAGTCATCGGCGCACCCTTTCGGCTCGTTTCTGGAATCTGTTGTTGACCAGCACCGCCGCCAGCAGCAGCACGCCGAGGAACAGCATGAACCAGTCGCTGTCCCAGCGGGCGAACACGATGCCTTGGCGCGCCATGCCGAAGATCAGCGCGCCGATGGCGGCGCCGACCGCGGAGCCGAAGCCGCCGGTGAGCAGGCACCCGCCCACCACGGCGGCGATGATGTAGTGCAGTTCGAGCCCGACGCCCTGGTTGGCCTGCACGCTCGCGAACCGGAGGATATTGCAGGAACCGACCACCCAGGCCGCGAACGCGGTGCCCATGAACAGCAGGATCTTGGTGCGGTCCGCGGGGACGCCGACCGCGCGGGCACTCGGCAACGCGCCGCCCACCGCGAAGATCCAGTTGCCGAACCTGGTGCGCACCAGGATGATCGCGGCGAGGGCGGTCAGCACGACCCACCACACCACCGACGCCTGGATGTGCGCATCGCCGATGTCGAGCGTCGAGGCGAACACCCAGCCCGCCGACTGGTACCCGTCCGCACTCCGCACGCCCGACACCTGGACCGTGCCGGTGACCAGCCGCGTCACGCCGAGATTCAGGCCCTGCAATGCCAGGAACGTGCCCAGCGTGACGATGAAGCTGGGCAGGCCGGTGCGCATCACCACCCAGCCGTTGAACGCCCCGACCGCCAGCGCCAGCACCAGCGATGCCAGCAGCGCGAACCACACGTTCCACCCGGCGTGCACCGCCAGCAACGCGGTGACCAGCGCGGTGGAGGCGGTCATCACGCCCGCCGACAGGTCGAACTCGCCGCCGATCATCAGCATGGCCACGGCCACCGCCATGATGCCGAGTGTGGAGGCGTCGTCCAGCCAGGTCGCCACGCCGAGCGGGCTCAGGAACCGGTCGGTGATGATCGAGAAGAACACGAACACCAGCAGCGCGCCCAGCGCCGCGCCGATCTCCGGCCGCACGGCCAGGCGCTGGAGTGGCGAGAGGCCTGCCGATCGCTCCTGGGTGGTGTCGGAGGTCTTTGTCGCAACGGTCATTTCATCCACTCCCGACCTCACCGCGTGCCCTGCGCGACGAGCGCGGCGACGGCTTCCACATTGTTCTTGTCGACGAAGCCGGGACCGGTCTGCACCGGCGCGCCGCCTCCCACGGTGTTCAGATTCGTGCGGTACATCCGCAGCAGCACGATCGGCAGGTAGCCCTGCTCGTACTGCTGCTGATCGACGGCGAACAGCAGCCTGCCTGCCCGAAGCGCCTCCACCACATCGGAATTCAGATCGAAGGTGGCGACGGTGGCGGCCGATCCCGCTTCCCGCACCGCGTCGACGGCTCGCGCGGCGACCTGGGAGTTCAGCGTCAGGACCGCGTCGATGGACCGGTCGGCCTCCAGCGCGCCTTTGATCCTCGACTGCGCGTCGGTCGGGTTGTTGATGTCGACTTGCAGCGTCGTCGCGTTGCCGAACGCCTTCGTCGCACCTTCGCAACGCTGGTTCGCGCCGATGTTCCCCGCCTCGTGGATGACGCACAGCATCTTGGTCCGTTTGGCGTCGGCGAGTCGTCGGCCCGCTGCCTGACCGGCCAGCGATTCGCTCTGGCCCACATGGACGAACGCGCCGAACTTCGCGCTCTCGGCCTCACCGGAATTGATCGTCACCACCGGAATGCCAGCGGCCACAGCCTTTTCCACCGATGGCCGCAACGCCTCGGGATTGGCCAGCGAGACGACCAAGCCGTCGACACCCTGCGCCACCGCGTTGTCGATCAGCTTCGCCTGCTGACCGGGATCGCCCGAGGCGTTGTACTCCACGCGGATGCCGAGATCCTTGCCCGCGGCCTCCGCCCCGTTCTTGACGACGTTCCAGAACGCGTCGCCTGGGCTGCCGTGAGTGACGACCGCGACCGAATTCAGCGTCCCGGCGGGAATCGGGGTTTGCGAGGGGGCGGGCGCGTCGGCGCCAGGGCCGGTGCACGCGGCCAAGAGGGCGGCCACGGCGACCCACGGCAGCATGCGACTGAAGCGCCACGTCCTCGCGCCGCGTTGTGGTCTCAGAGACATCGTTGTCATCGCTTCCCACTAGATTCCTGCCGCGGCGAGCGCGATATCCGCTAGGTGGCGCAAGCTGCGTTCGGTGTCGCGGCTCGGCTGCCGCGCCGAGTCGGTCGGACGCAGTGCCGCGTCCTGCTCCAGCACGTACCAACCCCGATAACCCGCGGCCTGCATGCATCGCACGAGCGCTGCGATGTCGACATCGCCCGCGCCCAGCGGGACGTACAGCCCCCGGCGCACCGCCTCGCTGTATTCCAGGTTCCCGGCGCGTACCTGGTCGGCCAGTGCGCCGCGGACGTCCTTGAGGTGAATGTGCCCGACTCGCTCGGGATGCCGTCGCGCCAGGCGCACCGGGTCGGTGCCGCCGATGAGCAGGTGCCCGGTGTCCAGGCAAATGTCGAGATCGGAGTCGGCGAGGAACCGTTCGACCTCCGGTTCACGCTCCACATGGGTCCCCACGTGCGGGTGCAGGACAGCGCGCAGGCCATGCGCGGAGGCGATATCGCGGATCGCGGCGGCCGTGTCGACCAGGGTCCGCCATTCTGTGTCGTCCAGTTGCGGGCGGGCGTCGTATCCCCCGAGTCCGGTCGCGGCGGCGAGCACGAGGACGTCCGCTCCGGTGGCGGCCAGCAGCGATGCGGTGTCCTCGGCCCGCGCGATCGCGTCCTGCGGATCGCGGTGCAGCACGTCCGCGAGGAATCCGCCGACCGCTGTCAGGCCGAACGTCTCGAGCAACCGTCGCAGGTGATCCGGGTCGCGCGGCAGATAGCCGGGTGGGCCGAGTTCGGTGGCGGAGAGGCCGAGCGCGGCCATTTCCGACAGAACGGTGCGCGCGTCGAGCACATTGCCCCAGCCTGGGACCTCGCAGACACCCCAGGAGATCGGCGCGGCCGCGATGCGCAGCGGATAGCGGGATTCGGTCATCGGCACTTCTCCGACCTTCGATGTCGAGTTGACTCCGCTCAATTGGAGCGCTCCAACTATGTAACGTAGGTCATAGTGTGTCAAGGGCTTTCGCTTCGCCCGTTAAGTGCGCTGCTACCAGCTGATATCCCCGAGTTTCACCCGAAAACAGATGTCATCGAGCGTCCGGAAAGTCCAGTTAGAGCGCTCTATTGAATCGGGAGCGGGGACCTTGTATCGTCCGACCCGGCGGGGTCCGGCAGGCCAGATGGGCCCGGCCGAGCTGGAAGGTCCGGCGGGCATGGGAAGACTGACAAGTCGGCGACCCGGGCACGCCGGACAGGAGGGCCGGCAGCGCCGGCAAGCCGAGACAGGACCGGCAGGCCGGATCGGCCCGATAGACCAGATGTACCCCGATAGACCAGACGAACTCGGAACGGAGGCGATATGGCGCGACCCACCATGGAGGACGTCGCCGCGCGCGCAGGCGTGTCCCGCGCCCTCGTCTCGCTCGTCATGCGCAACTCGCCCAAGGTCAGCGAGCACCGCCGTCGTGCCGTCCTGGACGCGGCGAAAGACCTCGGCTACCAACCGCACATCATGGCGCGCTCGCTGGCCAGCCGGACTTCCAACATCGTCGGCGTGATGGTCTCCGACCTGCGCAACGCCTTCTTCGCCGACGTGGTCGAAGGCATGGACGCCGCCGCCCAGGAATCCGGCCTCGAACTGATCCTCAATACCGGCCTCCGCAGCGCCACACGCGAGCGGACGGCATTGGAAAGCCTGCTGTCCTTCCGGCCCGGGGGCGTCATCCTGCTGTCGCCCATCCTGCCCGCCGCCGCTATCCGCGAAGCGGCGCGGCAGGCTCCGCTGGTGCTGGTCTCCCGCACCTCCACCGTCGCCGACATCGACACGGTCAACGACGACGGCGAGATCGGCGCCGGTCTCGCCGTCGATCACTTGGTCTCCCTCGGCCATCGGCGCATCGTGCATCTCGACGGCGGCGGCGCTTTCACCTCGGCGCCACGCCGCAAGGGTTACCGGGCGGCCATGCAGCGCCACGGCTTGGAACCGATGATCGTGCCGAGCGAGCACACCGACTCCGCGGGCATGGCCGCGGTGCGCAAACTGCTGAACCTGTTCGCCCGCGACAACTTTCCCACCGCGCTGGTCTGCGGCAACGACTTCAACGCCGTTGGCGCGATGTCGGCGCTGGAGGAAGCGGGATTACATGTCCCGGAAGATGTTTCGATCGTCGGCTACGACAACACCTCGCTGGCCGCGCTGCGTCACGTCGCGCTGACCACCATCGACCAGCCCCGCACCGAGATGGGCCGCCTCGCGATCGAGGCGCTCGCCGAACGGCTCCGCGACGGCCGCACCGCCCCGGTCCGCCGCCGCCTCCAGCCATCTCTCGTCGTCCGCTCCACCACCGCCGCGCCCGGTCGCTGAACCCCGCGTCCGCCGACACAGGCCGCGATTCCACCTCGAAGGAGAGCCGATGTCATCCCACCGAGCCGTCACCTTGGGCCTGGCCGGAACCGGCCGCATCGGGACCGCACACGCCGAGACATTGACCAAGCTCCCGAACGTCGCCACCGTTCTCGTCGCCGATGCCGACGCCGCCCGCGCCCGCGCGACCGCCACCCACCTCCGCGTCGAATTCGCCCCCGACCTCGACACCCTCTTCGCCGCCGACCTCGACGGCCTGGTGATCGCCACCGCCACCGACTCCCACCCCGCCCTCATCACCCGAGCCGTCGACGCGGGCATCCCCGTCTTCTGCGAAAAACCGGTGGCCGCGAACATCGAAGGCACCCTCGCCGTCATCGACCACATCCAGAACTCCCCTGTCCCGGTCCAAATCGGTTTCCAACGCCGCTTCGACGCCGGCTACCGCGCGGCACGCGAAGCCATCAGCTCCGGCAAACTCGGCTGGCTGCACACATTGCGCGCAACCACCCTCGACCCGGCTCCCCCTCCTGCCGAATACATTCCGCGATCGGGCGGCATATTCCGCGACTGCGGCGTGCACGATTTCGACATCATCCGCTGGGTGACCGGACGCGAGATCGTCGAGGTCCATGCCCTCGGGGCCAACCGGGGCGCGGCGTTCTTCGCCGAAGCCGACGACGTGGACACCGCCGCCGTGCTGTTACGCATGGACGACGAAGCGCTGGCGACCGTGTCGCTGACCCGCTACAACGGAGCCGGGTACGACGTCCGCCTGGAAGCACTGGGCTCCAAGGGAAACGCCATCGTCGGATTGGACGACCGGGCGCCGCTCACATCGGTCGAACCCGATTACGCTCCCCCTTCCTACCCCGCCTACGCGGGCTTCATGGAGCGGTTTCGTCCCGCGTACACCGAGGAGCTGTCCGCCTTCGTCGCGGTCGTCAACGGCGAACTCGACAATCCCTGCAGTCCGCTGGATGCTCTCGAGGCGTTCTACGTCGCCGAGGCCTGCGAACTGTCCCGGCGGGAAAGCCGCGCCGTCGAGATAGCCGAGGTACGGCGCTGATCTGCACGATGAGGCCCTCGCCATAGAGCGTGCCAGGATGGCGCGATGAGCACCGCGGCACGTCAGGTCAGCGAAGAAACGGTGGAGCTGTTCATGGATTATGGACAGTTCTGTATCGATGGAGGTCTCGGAGATCCGGACAGAGAACTCGATCTCCTCGACCACGCGATGGCGGCACATCCCTACGCATCGGATGGCTATGCCATGGTGGTGCTCAGCCCGCACCAGAACAACTTCCGGATGCCGGTGACGGTGCAAGTGTGGGGAGCTCGGCCGCCCAGCGATCGGGACCGGTGGCAGCAGGTATGCGAGGCGCGGCTGCGCGTCGGCCCAGAGGGATTCCTGTCTCTGTCGTCACCGACAGACGGTGCGGTGGACTGTGAGGTTCCGGAGGGTAACTACCTGATCGAGGTCAGCGGCCGCGGATTCGTCAACTACGGCTGGCCCGGGTCCACCGAGCCCGGCGACGTGTGGCGGATCCGGCTCTGGCCGGATGACGGCAGTGAACCCCTGCCCGCCGTGCAGTGGGATATGCCCGGATACGGTGTGCCGGAGAACGTTCCGATCCCGGACCGCCCTGCCTCGGCAGAATCCGAAGAGCCCGAGTGGGTCACGGTTTTCGATGAAGACGGTGTCCATCACCTGCACGTTTCCGAATTGCCTGAGCGAGCCGCTGCGTTCGAGCGAAAGCAGTGGGGCGGAGAGCCGATCGAAGAGTTGCGGGATCTCGCCGGTGCCGAGGAGCTGTCCCGCTACGACCGCCCGCTCGCCGAGGCGATCGCCACCATGAACGAGCAGGATCTGCGGCGCTTGGCGTGCTGGTCTGCCGTCCAGGCCTGCGAAAAGGCGGAAATTGCCGAAAGAGCGTGGATACAAAGGGCTTTGAGCGCCCTGCGCGAGGGCGAGCCGCTGCCGCCGCCGTTCGACGACATGGAGGCTGCGATTACCCGTTTGCACGAGGAGGACTTCGGTCCGGTGGACGAGAACGGGAACGAGGTCGTCGGATCCCTCGTCGCCTATTCGCGCGAGTCGACGCCGAACCCCTTCGACCTCGGCCCGATCCACCGGCCGTCCTTCGCCCTGCCGACGATCGTCGACGCGACCAAACCCGATGCCAGGGACGCGGCGATCACTACCCTGCACGTGACAGCCCTCGTCTTCGGGCCGGATGTCGATGCTCTCCTCGCCGCCGTCCGAACGGAATTCGGGCTCCCACCTCGATGATCAGGTGGCGCCTCGAGGCCGTGTGTGTTGGATCGACTCAGCCTTGCAGTCGGCGCCGGCCTGATCGGGGTCGGCTGGCTATGTGGCCGGTTCGGGCATCGGCGGCGAGTGGGCACTCACGGCCTGCGGGAGTGGGTCGGCTGCGACTGCCACCGCTACACCGGCCCGACTCCGCTGGAAGAAGTGTTCACGTCGCCGATACTCCCACCGGAATCCTGAACGAGTCATCGTCTCCGGAGCGACATCGGCCGCGTCGGCCTTCCTCGCGCCCTATCGTGAATCAGTGATACGGGGACGGGGTGTGACCCCGCCCGCTTGTTGCGGATACGGTGCCTGCTTTCCGGCCGCGATCCATCGACCAGTGGACGGAACGGCTGCAAACACGCGAGCCGCAGGTGACTTCGCCGATTACTCGACCACCGCAGCCAGATCTGCTGCCGCACACCCTTTTCGAGCGTCCCGGCTGCTCGGCCCAGCGTCATCGTTCGGCAGCAGCGCCAGGAAGTTGCGGACCAGAGCCCGATCGTCATCGACCCGGTGAGCCACGTAAACCGTTGTAGTGGCGGCGGTTTCGGTGAGTGCCACGATGCGCACGGTCTGCGGCGCGGTGAACGTCGCGCTGCGCGGTGCGATGGTGACGCCGAGCCCCTCACCCACCAGGTAGAGGATGGTGGTCCAGTTGTTGCCCTCCTGCACGATGCGGGGCCGGTGACCAGCTTCTACCAAGGGCCGCAGGTTCTTGTCGTGGGCATGGGAGCCCGCGGCCCGGGGGAAGAACACCAGCGGGTCGTCGGCGAGGTCGGAGCCGGTGATCGCGGCATGGTCCGCCAGCGGGTGATCGACCGGAAGCACCGCCATGAACGGCTCGGTGACCAGCGGGAATACGACGGTGTCGGGCTGCTCGTCGGGGTCCCGCACGATCGCCATGTCGAGCGCGCCGTGGCCGAGCTGGGCCATCATGTGGGTGGTGTAGCCCTCGATGAGGTCGATCTGGACCAGCGGGTAGCGGTCTCGGAACTGCCGGACACTCCGCAGCGGTTTCAGCGGCAGCACCGACGGGACGAAGCCCAGGTAAAGCCGCCCCTGGCTGCCCTGGCCGATGCGCGCGACCTCGTCCAGGTCGCGGGTCGCATGACCGAGAATCGCCGCGGCCCGCTCACGCAGTACCTCTCCCGCCGGAGTCAGGGCGACACTGCGCGAGGTGCGGTCGAATACACGGGTCCCCAGCAGCGTCTCCAGCCTCTGGATTTGCTGGGTCAGCGCGGGTTGAGCGATGTGCAGGCGCGCGGCAGCCCGGCCGAAATGCAGTTCCTCGGCGACCGCGAGGAAGTAGCGCAGATGCCGTAGTTCGACCCCATCAATCATAAGTTCAACGTATCAATCGGACCTATCAAGTATTGGACATGATGATTCCCGGCCCGGCATGCTGAGGACGTGACACCGCAGACCGAATCCGTTGCCACCGGACAGATCGACACCATCGTCGTCGAGCCGATGTCGAGCTCCGCCGACGCACGGGCGTTCAAGGAACTCAACGAGGAATGGATCGTCGAGCTGTTCTCCCTCGAGCCCGCCGACTCCGTCAAACTGGACAACCCGGAGCGCGAGATCGTCGCCGAGGGCGGACAGGTACTCATCGCCCGCGACGGTGCGGACATCGTCGGATGTGTGGCGCTGGTATCGGAGGGCGACGGTGTGTTCGAGCTGTCGAAGATGGCCGTGGCGCGGGACCGCCGCGGCCGCGGTCTCGGTCGCATCATCCTGCAGGAGGCCATCGACTACGCCCGACGGCAGGGCGCCACGGCGTTGTTCCTCGGTAGCAGCACCAAACTGGCCGACGCTGTGCATCTGTACGAATCGGTCGGATTCGTGCACGTCCCGAGCGATCAAATCGGGCCGATGCCGTACGAGCGCGCGGATGTGTTCATGCGGTATGAGCTGCGCTGAGGAAGCAGCGTTTCTGCCACTGTGATCGGTAATCGTGTCGGTATGAACGCGAGGATGGCTGACCATGGCAACGGTATTCGCGGCCATCGCGCTGCGGACGAGGTTGGAGAGCCGACAACGCATTGCCGGTCACAGCGCTGGTGGCGTGCAGGGGCGAGTTCCCGTTACGGTAGACGGATCGCATGTCCAGATCTCCCTGGTGTCCAGGGCCGATGGGGGGAACATGAGTCCCGATCCAACACAGCAGCCGATGCCGCCTGCACCAGCCACGACCACACCGACCACCACCCCGCCAGCTCCGTCGGCCGGAAGCGCGGCGTTGGGCGTCACGCCGGATCAGGTGACGAACATTTCGGCGACTTGGCGGCGGGAGGGCGACGAGATCGGCAAGTTGCCCTGGTCGGCCATGACGGAAGCGACCGGTGAAGGCAGCGACATCCTCGCTGTTGTCCGCGGAATGGCGGACCCGGCGCAGCAGGCCATGACCTCGATCGCGACCCGGTTCACCACATTGGCGGATCTGCTGGACAAGTACTCCGCGAACATTCAGGACAAGGACGCCGAGATCGCCACCGAGATCGGAAAGCTGAGTCCCCGCTGATGCGCCCGCTGATCAGCCAGCTCGAAGGCTGGAACATCGACGGACTCAACCGCGCCGCCGAAGCGGCCCGGAACAACGCCGAAACTCTCTATAGCTCGGTCAACGACAGCTCTCGAGCGGCATCGGCCGCCGGCGACTGGAAGGGGCAGACCCGCGACGCGGCGATGCGACGCATCGATGAGGAGGTCGATCACGGCTACGAGGTCCGCGCCCTGCTGCTGCGGCTCGCCGATGACGCCGACGACGCGTGCAAGGGCATGCGGCATTCCAGGGACTACGTTCTCGGTCAGCGCGATGCGGCTGTCGGGCAGGGATTCGTTGTTACCGACGACGGTCAGGTGACGCATCCAGATCCCGAAAAGGCCGGTGACGCCGGGGTTTTCCAGCTCAACATCTCCAGTGGATTGGATGAGCTCGAACGTCTCGACAACACTTTCGGCGCGAGCCTGCGGGACATCCAGGCCGACCTCGCCGCGATCCGCGACGAGCAGCAGGACATCACGGTGCCGGATGGTTCGCGCCACGACCCGGATGCTGTGGCCACACAGCTTGCGTCGATGTCACCGGATCAGCGGGCCACGTTCCTGGCCGGAATGAGCCCGGAGGCACAGCGGCAATTGGTGATCGCGGCACCGGAAAAACTGGGGAACATGAACGGTGTGCCGTTCGCGATGCGGATCGAGGCCAACGAGATCAACATCCGCAACGCCCTCACCGTCGAAAAGCAGAAACCCGATCCGGACGAGGCCCGCGTCAGGCAGTTGCAGGCGATGCTCGCCCCGATCCCCAGCCCGGACACCACACAGCCCGGCCAGAAGATCGAGTCGTACGGGCCGAATGCCACACCGGGTAACGACTTGATCGACCGCAAGTTCGTCATGTTCGACACCGGCGGCAACGGCCACATGATCGAGATGATCGGCGAGATGAAACCCGAAGCACCCGGAGTCGGCGTGTATGTACCCGGCACGAGCACGAACCTGAACGGGTCCGGATCGAACCATATGGCGGCGTGGAATCTGGCCGATCAGACTGGTGGCCCGATCTTCCTCTATATGGAGGGCGACTTCCCGCAGAGCCTGACCAGTCCGAGCGACGGCGCGCCGAGCCCGAAGTTCGCCCAGGACATGGCCCCGAAGCTGGTCGAGTTCGGCCGCGAGATCGACCGCGAAGTGGCGCAGCACGCGCCGGGCAAACCGGTCTCCTACGTCGGCCACTCCTACGGTGGATCCATCGTCGCTTCCGCCGAACAGTTGGGTTTGCGTGCCGACCGGATCCTGCATGCCTCCTCAGCCGGAACCGGCGTGTTCGAAGGCAGCTGGAACAATCCGAACCCAAACGTCCAGCGGTACTCCATGACCGCTCCCGGCGACATGATCGGCATTGTCCAGTCCTATCCGCAAGCTGGCCTCACCCTCCCCGGCGGCATCCCGATCCCCGGAAACCCCCACGCCGGCCACCCACTCGGCGGTGATCCCGACGAGGTCCCCGGTGTCACCCGCCTCGACACCGGCTACTACCACTCGGATGCGGATAAGGCAGGACACAAACCAGAAGAGGTCGTTTTCGGCCCGGATGGGCACGGAAAGTATTGGGACGACCCTACGTCGGATGCGTTCAAGAACATCGTCGGCGTCATCGCGGGCACAGACGTCACCGGCTACGTCGAACGCGGCATCGAAACACCATTCGTCGATGTGGGGCTCGGTGACGACGGCAACGGCGGCAAGGAAAGCTTCGACGCAGGCAAGGCCGCGACCATGGGCCAGATGTTCGGTGCCGACGATCCGTACGCCAACCCGCGTGTGACCGATAACCCACAGCCCGGCCCGCGGATCGACGTCAAATGAAAGCCCCGTTCGCCATCGTCATCCTGGCGACGCTACTCATCACCGGATGCAGCAGCGTAATCGACGAGGGCCCGACCAACGACGAAATCAAGAACTCCACGGGACTCACCGTGGATGAAGCGGCACGGATCGTGTACGAGAACCTCAACACGGTCTGGCCGAACCAGACAAATCCCGACCCGCACGACATCGAGAAATCGGGCTGCCGCACGAATCCGAACTCGCTCAGAAGTGAAGGACCACCGTGGCGGGTGGCAAGGAAAGTGGTCAAGCCAGATCCCGCACCGGAGCTGATCGATCAGGTCTTGGCGAAACTGGATACGTTGACCAGCCGCGGGTTCACACTCGCCCCTCGCCATGTCACGAACGACCACCCAGCTGACCGCGTCTACCGCGACGACCGAGGATACGTCGTCCAGTCCGAGATGGACATCGACTCACGGGTTCCCGGTCCCCCGAGATTCTCCGTGAGATCCAGCTCGCCGTGCGCCGCAGAGTGAGCGTGTGCAATTCGACATTGCATCGAGCCTGCATCACGGTCTCAAGGTCTCGCGCGTGCCCAACGACCGGGCCATTTCATCCATCACCGGATGGCATGTCTCCAGTGAATAAGTGAACCGGCACGTGCCTCGTCGGGCAGTTGAATAACCTGACCGGGCCGGCGGGCGATACACCGAGGCGTTCATTTGGCGAGTTCTGCGCAGGATGACGGAGCCCAGTCAGTTTCGAAATCCGGTTCGCGTCGAGCCAGTCCGGCAATAGGCTCAGAGTGGCCCGTCCCCACTGAATGAGACCGCTCGGTTTTAGAGTCCTGATGGCCCTGATGAGGGTCGGAAGGGACACTGAGGGATATGGCAGGACGCAAGCGGCATTCCGCGGAGGAGATCGTGCGGAAG
>NZ_JADLQX010000029.1 GCF_015477605.1 Nocardia amamiensis | reverse complement strand
TTTCGAACAGGCCCATCCCGTTGTTCGCGCTGACCTGCATCGCGTGCAGCCAGTTGGAGCGGTGCGAGTACACCACGCCCTTCGGGTCGCCCGTGGTGCCCGAGGTGTAGCACATGGCGGCGGCCGAACGCTCGTCGATCACGGGAAAGTCGTAGACCTCCGGCTGCGCGGCCAGCAGTTCGGGGTAGGAGTGCACCGCCACGCCCTCGGGCGCGGTCAGTGTGGCCGCGTCACCGTTGACCACGATCACGTGCCGGACCGTGGTCAGATGCGGAAGGATCTGACCGAACAGCGGCACCAGCGTGCCGTCCACCAGCACCACCTGGTCTTCGGCGTGATTGGCCACATACACCACCTGTTCGGGGAACAGCCTGATGTTCAGCGCATGCAGCACCGCACCCATCGCCGGCACCGCGATATAGGCGACCAAGTGCTCGTTGTTGTTCCACATGAACGTGCCGACCCGATCGCCGACCCCGACCCCCAACCCACGCAGCGCGTTCGCCAACCGCGCCGACTCGGTGCCGACCTCACGGTAGGTCATGGTGCGCACGCCGGTACCGGTCCAGGTGGACACGGTGGAATCCCCGGCGAACGTCGATGCGTAGCGCAGCAACGTCGCCAGCGACAAAGGCTCGTCCTGCATAGTGCTGAACATCGGAACTCCTCTATTTCTCCAATGACTTCCGCTCAGAAAGCCAGGTCTGTATCGGCCACCTTCGGGGTCTCCGACGTGATCCCGTACAGCAAGCCGGTGTCCGGCCGCATCACCCGCACCCCGTCGAATTCGCCACCGCGACGGAGCACCTAGCGGGGGCTCAGCCAGGTCAGGCCTCGGACAGGAACGGTTCCACGACGCCGAGGAACTCTGTCGTCTTCTCGATCATGGTCCAGTGGCCGCAGTTGCCCAGCACGTGCAGCCGGACGTCTGGAAGGAGTTCCAGCAACGCTCCCGAGGATGCCTTCCACGGCACGACCCGGTCGTCTCGCCCGTGGATCATGAGGGTCGGCTGCGCCACCTGGACCAACTCGGCACCGGACAGGGCCAGGTCATCGACCCAGCGTTGGCGCGGTTCGGGGAACATTGCTTCCCAGGATTTCGCGACGGTGCGCTCGGCGCTTGCGGCATATCGCATCTCGACCAGCTCATCGGTGATCAGCCCTCGGTCGTAGGCGAACAGCGCGATGATCTCACGCATGTTCCCCATTCCTGGCCGATAACTCCAGACTGTGTCGAGACCTTGCGGGAGCGCCATCGCGACACCCATCGAGCCCATGAGGACGAGGCGACGAACGGCCTGGGGGCGCTCGGCCGAGAGCGAAAGGGCGATTGCCCCGCCCATCGAGTTGCCGATGATGTCGAAGGTCTCGATGCCGAGTTCGTCCATCAGAGCGAGTGCGTGCCGGGTCCACGCCTGCCGACCCCACGTTCGCGGCTCACCGGTGGCTGTGCCCCCGAAGCCCAACTGGTCGGGGGCGATGACACGCCGGGTCTGCGACAGGGACGGCAGCACGGGACGCCAGTTGGCCGCGGCGCTCACACCAGGACCGGATCCGTGCAGGAGCAACAGCGGCGGCTGCGCGGTTTCGCCGCTGGGTTCCCCGGTGTCGATGACGGTGGTGCGCACCCCATCCACCTCGCGGATCGATGCGGTCAGCTGATCGCTGGTGACGGTCACTTGCTAGCTCCTCGTTGGGGTGGAATCAGTTCCGGTCATCGGGGCCGGCCGCTGCGTCGAGACCCGCTTGACCGGGCCCAGCCACATATCGATCGAACCCGGCTCGTCCGGGTCGAACGTGCGCGGTCGCCAGGCCGCGTCATCCTCGATGCGCCGCACCCCGAACGAGTACTCGTAAGTGAAACCCTCGGGGCCGAGAAAGTAGAGGAACACCGCTGTCGACTGCGGGTGGCGACCCGGACCCATTTCGATCTGGACGTCGTGCTCTTGCAGGAAGTGCCAGGAACGGAACACGTCGTCGATGGACTCGACCTGAAAGTTCATATGGCACAGACCAGCGCTCTCACCCTGGAATACGGCGAGCTTGTGGTGCACGGGATCGATCCGCATCAGGCACGCGGCGTTACCGATCCAATCCGATACGCGGACGTTGAAGTGCCCGTTCCAGAACCGGTAGGCCTCGTGCACATCCGGGGCGTCGAGACAGAGGTGCCCGAACTCCGTGATGCCGGCCGGCCGAGTGAAAGCGACCGGGCGGGTGATCGTCTCCTGCTGGCTGACCAGCTCGATGCGATTGCCGAAGGGGTCGTCGAAGCCGATGAACTCGGCCACGCGCCGCGAACGAGCCTCTTGCTTCGACCCACGCCGCACCACGAAACCAGCCCGCTCCAGATCGCTCTCGGCGGCCTCCAGCGCATCCGAGTCGGCAACGGTGAACCCGGAGGCAAGGACCCCCGATACCCCCTCGACCAGAGCTAGACAGTGGTGGCGGGAGTCGGCGCGAAGGTGTGCGACGCCCGGCTCTGTCTCGCCGGCCAGCTCGAGACCGACGATGCGAGTCGCGAAGTCGGCGGCGGTCCTGAGATCGGCGACTCCTGACCGCACGTAGGCGATGTCGGTCAGCGTGATCATGGGTTTCCTCTTCTTGCCGGACGCGCGCTGTCAGGAGTCGATCGCGTCCGGGATGAGGTTCTTCACCAGCCCCGGCTGCAGATAGCCGGTCTCCCCGTACTGAGCGACCAGCCACGCGTTGTCGGCCAGCAGCTTCTCGATCGGTTCGGTGAGGTCGATCGCCGCCAGGAATGGCTGGCGGGCGGGCAGCCCGGTCTGCCAGTACACCTCGCACCGGTTGCCCTCGGGATCGAAGAAGTAGATTCCGAATGCGTTGCCGTGCGTCACGATCATGTCGAAGTCGACATCGTGCTCGATGAATCTGCGGTGTAACTCGAGCAGCTCGGTCAGGTGATTGACCCGGAACGAGACCTGCTGAATGAGCTTGGTGTTCTCGTCGGCGCGTGCCACGGTCCGGCCTTCGACGAGCTGGAACTCGTGGTGCTCGAAGTCCGGTCGGGCACTGAAGAACCGCATGCCCAGATCCAGATCCTCGTCGGTGACGGTCAGTCCGAGGACATCGCGGTAGAACGCGGTACTGGTCTCCAGGTCATTGCAGAAAACTCCGAAATGACCGAGTTCAGCGATCGGCATGGTGAACCTTCCTTCCATGGGTGGCGGCCGGGTCATGTGATGGTCGAATGAATTGCGCCCCGAACGGCTCGGTCGAGGAGTCCGCATGTGGTATCAGTCCTGGCGGCTGTTTCCGACCGTAATGTGTATGCACTTTTGCTGTCAAGGTTTCTGTTGACACTGAGTGCAGACTGCATACAGTTCTGGGATGAATTCATTGCCTCCCGATCACGACGCTCCGGATCTCTCACGGCTCCTGGGCCGGGACTACTGGATGGTGACCTCGACCCCTGCAGACGGGACGACCGCCGAGGACATCGCCGCCCTCGCCCCGGCGCACATCGCCTGGCTGCTGGACCTGGAGGAACGCCACCTCGTCTTCCTGTCGGGCCCCCTCGTCAGCGGCCCCGGCGCCAACCCGGGATCGGGCGTCACGGTCTTACGCGCCTCCGATGAGGCAGAGGCAACGGCCATTGCGTCAGCGGATCCCTTCGTCACGGCGGGTCTGCGAACCTTCGTTGTGCATCAGTGGCGCCTCAACGAGGGCAGCGTCTCGATTCGACTGTCACTCGGTCGCGGCACCTACGAATGGCAGTGAGCGAGTCGGGCATACGGCCTTCCCTATGAGTACCGGGCGGCCGTCAGGCCTGGGGCGATGTCGGTGATCATGTCTTCCTGTCCGCCGACGAGCCCGCGCCTGCCGGCCTCGCGGAGTTCATCGCCAGAGCCGCTGACAAGGCATGGGCGGCAATGCTTCCCGCATATCCTGATCGATTTGAATTGTTGCCACTCCCATTTCGTATGCTGCCTTCGCAAAAGTGTGCGCTGCTACGGAATCGGCCCGGTAGCGCATCGGCGGCCAGCCCGGGAAATGCACTGTGACACGGCATTGCATTACTTTGGTCCCGAATCTGCGGCGGAATGGGAATCTTCGCTTGGGTGCAGCATCGGGTCGGCATCTCGGCGTCCGATAGCACGATCGTTTCCAGAATCCGGGTGGGTAGGTAGGAATCGCGGTGCCGGTCGGGGTGGGCGCGCCGCAGAGTCCGCCAGGCTCGCGGCGAGGTTGGCGTGCGGGCTGGACATGTGCATGGCTCCTTCGACGTACCGGGCCGCGGACGGATCACACTCCGACTTCAGCGGATCGATTGGTTGTTTCAGGCGTGCTGCTGCGTTCCAGGCCGAGCGCCGCTTCCACTGGCCAGGAGCGGAACGAGTACGGCGGCGACTGCCAGGTGCATCAGGGCGAGCGTGGCTTTGGCGCTGCCGGATGCCTGGACGTACGCCATGGGCGCGAGCGACACCAGCAACACGGTGACGGCCAGTCGGGTCCAGACGGTCGAGGCCCGGTCGGTGAACCGGTCCAGCCACTTCCGCGTCGCCGAGGCGAGCAGCGAGACGACGAGCGTGCTGCCGAGGGCGAGGGGCAGGCCGACGACCTGGGCCGGCTGTCCGTTGCGGGTATAGACGCGAAGTTCGACGCCGAGGCTTTGGGATGCGGCCCACAGCAGAGCTGTGACCAGGACGGCGCCGCCGATCGCGGATGCGTAACGCAGGAGGCTCGGGCTGGCTTGGCGGGTGGAGGAAATGGTCATCAGTGCACTCCGATCAGAGGTTGGGACGGTCTTGCCGGGGCGGAGGCGCCGCGGCGAACAGGGGTATGTGAGGCCACACGTTCCGGCCGGGGCTCACCGGGAGGAGTGATCGGGACGAGCGGGCGGCCTCGTCGCGGCTGGAGGCCATCCCGTCTGTTCGCGGTCCAGGATCGGAAGGAGCAGGCGTGAGCTGGAATGCACCGTGTTGACCCCCGCCATGCCGACGGACGCGTGACTGAACAGCAGCATGGGCCGGAAGTCCTTGCGATTGTCGTCGCTGGTGAGGATCAGCCGGATGCGGTGGCCGCGCTGGAACCGGCGGGCGTTGGCGACCAGCGGGATGCGGTAGCCGACAGGCTCGCCCGGAGGGATAGGGATCTGCGCCCGCGCCGGGAGGACGGGCCGGCCCGTCTCACTCGCGTCCTCGTCGATGTGGCGCATGCCGGCGCGCAGCCAGCCCTGGGTGATGTCGGTGGCCGTACCGTCCGGGCCGACGTCTTGCAGGAGCAGGATCCATGCCGTGTCGGTCGCGCTGCTGGTGGCGGTGAGCCGTAGTTCGGGGTGGCCGACCATGTCGATGTCGCCGGGAAGCGGGTCGCTGGTCCAACTCAGCTGTGCGGGCAGTGCGTTCGCGCCGTCGGTGGCGTAACTGCGCGCGCCGGGACGCTCGCCGGGCGTAAGGGAGCCGTCGGCGTTGAGGGCCAGGGCGGTGTGGGTGGCCGGCGGGGGCCAGGAGTCGGCGGTGCGCCACTGTTCGGCCCCGGGCAGCCAGTAGCGGATGGCAGGGCCTTCGAGAATGCCGGTGTCTCGTCCCTTGAGCCAGTGGTCGAACCAGGCGAGGGCCTCGATGTGCATGCTTTCCCACGGCCAGGGCAGGCCGTAGTCACCGAGCATGGCCATGCGCACATGCGGATTGTGGCCGAGGGCATCCCAGGCTTCGAAGAGGCCGGTCAGATGGAGGGGGACGTTGGACCACTCGCCGCCGAGGTAGACAGGGATGTCGACGTCGGCGAGCAGTCCGGTCAGGTCACGCTCGTCCCACCACGCATCGCGGGTGGGGTGATCGGTGGCCACTGCCTCGAGCAGGGCATTCCACGGGTGGGCGTCGTGGCGGAAGCGGCTGACCTGCTCCAGGCGGCGGTGCACCTCGACGGCGTCGCTCTTGCTGAACCGCCGGTGGATGGCGGGGATGGCGAGGAACCGGCGCAGGAGACGGGACAGGCCCTTGCGATATAGGCGGTCACCGTGGGCGGACAGGACGCCGAGCGCATGGAGCCAGGGGGTAATGAAGGCCTCGCTCAACAGGCCGTTGTGATAGGCGGCTTCCCGTACCTGGACGGTGACGTTGAAGGGAAACAGTGCCTTGAGGTGTGGCGGGCGCTGGGTGGCCGCCTCCAACTGGCTCATGGCGTAGTAGCTGATGCCGACCATGCCTACGTTCCCGTCGCACCAGGGTTGCCCGGCGACCCACTCGACCAGGTCGAACAGGTCCTTGCGCTCCTGCTCGTCGAAGAAGGTGTAGACGCCGCCGGAGCCGACCGTGCCGCGGAGGTTGGCAATGACATGGGCATAGCCGCGCGGCACCCAGAAATCGCTGGTTCCGGCCTCGATGATGGCCGCGGGGGCGCCCAGGTCCTGGAGCTGGCGGGGATAGGGGGCCGCCGCGACGAGGGCGGGGAACCTGCCTTCCGCGTCGGGCCGGTGAATGTCGGCCAGGAGCTGGATGCCGTCGCGGACCGGGATGGGCACATTGTCCTCGCGGGTCGTCCTGTGGACGGCCGGGGACAGGTCGCGGTACTGACGACCGGTGGTCTGCGGTCCGTTGAGCTGGCGCTGACCGGGCTCCACTCCAGAGGCCTTGAATCGGGCCATGACACCTTCATTTCCACATGTACTGAAATTAACTGTCCCCACCGTACGCGCAACAACTCGCTGCGGACAAGAGTAATTTCCATATGCCGTGAAAATATTAGGAGTTATCGCCCGGCGACCTGTCGTAGGCGTCGGGGCCGTGGATGCCCGATGGGAGCCGGGGCCGCGTACCGGGACTGGCGAATCGTCCTCGCACCCCCATCGAGCGGGTGGCGGATTTGAGGTACTGGCGACCGGCGCTCTGCGCTGGAAATAAGCGGGCTGACGGGCGATGTCCGCCCGGGGCAGCCGGTTACGGTCAGGCGTTCGCCGGGATGTCCTCGCCCAAGGCGCCCGTGAGGTAGTGCTGCACAGTCGGCGCGATCAGGCGGACGACCTGCTCTGAGGGGATGTCGGCGATGCGGTCGAGCGCCCAGACGTAACGTGTCATCGCCAGGCCCACGATTTGCGTGGAGACCAGATTTGCGCGCACCTCGGCCTCCTCGTCGGGAAGGCTCGCCGACACGACCTGCAGGACGAGCGCGGAGAAGACGGAGCGGAGGCGCTCCATGGCGAAGGGCTCGTGACTTGCCGCGAGGATGATCGAGCGCAGGACCTCCGCGGTGGCCGGGTCGTCCCACATGCGCAGCGCCGCCTCCACGAAGGCTCGCCCGCGCTCCTCCACCGGCATCCGGGCGGCCTCGGCAATGGCCTCACCGAAGGCAGCCGGCGGCTCCAGCGCGGCCTTCAGTAGTCCCGTCTTGTTGGAGAAGTAATAGTTCACCAGGGTGGGATCCACATCGGCGGCCTGCGCCACCGAACGCAGCGAAGTCCCGGTGTAGCCCCGCTCGGCGAAGGACTTGCGGGCCGCCGTCAGTATGCGGTCCGCCTGCGCACCGCGTTCCCCACGGGGCCCTCTTCCAGCTCGTGCCGCCATGTCCCACCGTCCCCCTTTCGGCTCGTTCCACGATCGCGCATGATTGGCTGCTGGTGTTGCATCAGCGTGTGCTGAACATATTTCAGCATACCGTGAAATTGCAATCAGCTGGGACTGACACCCAGCAAGACCACCGCCAGGCAGATCAGCTCGGCATCGGTCGGCTTCTTCGGCCGGCTCGGCCGCCGCGATTGCATCACATCCGTGCGGCACCGTCCCAGCGTGCGATGACCTTGGCACTGCGCCGTATCCGGGCATGCCCCTTCGTCAGGCAGTCGCCCGGGCGGAGGCGGCGAGCAAGTCCAGGGCTATGTCGACGATGAGGTCCTCTTGTCCGCCGACCAACCCGCGGCGTCCCACCTCGAGCAGGATCGTGCGCACGTCGATGCCGTAGCGCCGCGACGCCGTTTCGGCATGGCGCAGGAAGGACGAGTAGACCCCGGCGTACCCGAGCGTGAGGGTTTCGCGGTCCACGCGCACTGGACGATCCTGCAGCGGCCGCACCAGGTCGTCGGCGGCGTCTTGCAGGGCGAACAGATCGCAGTTGTGTTTCCAGCCGGACAAGTCCGCGACGGCGACGAAAGGTTCGATCGGGCAGTTGCCCGCTCCCGCACCATGTCCGGCGAGCGAGGCGTCGACCCGGGTGACGCCCTCTTCGACCGCCACCACGGAATTGGCCACCGAGAGCGAGAGGTTCTCGTGCGCGTGGATGCCGATCTCGGTGCCCGGATCGAGCGCCTGACGGTAGGCGCGGACCCGGTCACGGATACCGTTCATGGTCAACCGGCCGCCGGAGTCGGTGACGTAAACGCATTGCGCCCCATACGATTCCATCAGTTTCGCTTGTTCGGCGAGGCGAGGCGGTTCGGCCATGTGCGACATCATCAGGAATCCGGAGACGTCCATGCCGAGTTCCCGTGCCGTGGCAATGTGCTGGGCCGACACATCGGCTTCGGTGCAGTGGGTGGCCACGCGCACCGACCGGACGCCCAGCCGGTAGGCGTGCTTCAGTTCTTCGATAGTGCCGATGCCGGGCAGCAGCAGCGTGGTCAGCCGGGCGTTCGTGAGATTGGCGGCGGCGGCTTCGATCCATTCCCAGTCGGTGTTGCTCCCTGGCCCGTAGTTCAAGCTGCCTCCGGCGAGACCGTCGCCGTGGGCGACTTCGATGCCGTCGACACCCGCCGCGTCGAGCGCGGCCACGATCCGGCCGACGTCGTCGGGCGTGATGCGGTGGCGCACCGCGTGCATGCCGTCGCGGAGTGTGACGTCTTGGATGAACAGCTGGGTTGTCATCGGAGCGCTTCCTGTCCTGCCGGTGCGGCGGTGATCGTGTCGGCGATGGATTCGGCGTAGCGCACCGCCGCCGAGGTCATGATGTCGAGGTTGCCCGCGTAGGCCGGGAGATAGTGAGCGGCTCCTTCGACTTCCAGGAAGACCGTCACCTGATGGGTTGGCGCGGCCGCGGTGTCCGGGCCGAGCAGGGTGTGCACCGGTTGATCCTCCGGGACGGCGCTGATCTGAACTCGTTGCTTGAGGCGGTAGCCGGGCACGTAGGTGGCCACTTGCGCGACCATCTGCTCCACCGATTCGCGAATCGCCTGGTGCGTGCCTGAATCGGGCGCTGTGATCAGGCACAGCACCGTATCGCGCATGATCAGCGGCGGGTCCGCGGGATTGAGGATGATGATGGCCTTGCCGCGCTGGGCGCCACCGACCGTTTCGATCGCGTGCGCGGTGGTCTCGGTGAACTCGTCGATGTTGGCGCGGGTACCCGGACCCGCGGACTTCGAGGCGATGGACGCGACGATCTCGGCGTAGGCGATCGGTGCGATGCGGGAGACGGCGGCGACGATCGGGATGGTGGCTTGCCCGCCGCAGGTGACCATGTTGACGTTCGGCGCGTGGCGATGTTCGTCGAGGTTCACCGCCGGTACGACGAGCGGGCCGAGCGCGGCCGGCGTCAGATCGATCAGGCGTTTGCCGAGCGGTTCGAGCACCGCGGCGTGGGCGGCGTGGGCTTTGGCGGAAGTCGCGTCGAAGACCACGTCGATCTCGTCGAAGTTCGGCAGCTGCAGCAGACCCTGGACGCCATCGGCCGTGGTTGGGACGCCGAATCTGCGGGCGCGGGCGAGGCCGTCGGATTCCGGGTCGATGCCGACCATCGCACCCATCGTCAGCACGTCCGAGTGCCGGATCACCTTGATCATCAGATCGGTGCCGATGTTGCCGGACCCGATCACCGCGACCTTCAGCTCGGCGGGTTTGTGGTTCATGATTCTCACTCCTGGATGAAGTTCGTGGTCACCGAGCCGAGTCCGGTGATGTCCGCGGTGACGGTGGCAGGGCCCTCGATCGCGGCCATCGGTCCGAGCGCTCCGGAGAGCACGATCTGCCCGGCGCGCAGTGGCCGACCGAACTCCCGAGTGGTCCGTGCCAGCCAGGCCAGGGCGTGCAGCGGATCGCCGAGGCAGGCGGCCCCGGTTCCCGTCGACACCTGGACACCGTCGATCGCCATCCGCATCTGCGCCGAAACGGGCTCGAAGGTATCGAGGGCGCGGCGTTCGGTACCGAGGACGAACAGGCCGCTGGAGGCGTTGTCGGCGACGGTGTCGCCGAACGTGATGTCCCAGCCGGCGATGCGACTGTCGACTATCTCGAGCGCGGCCACGGCGTAGCCGACCGCGCCGCGAACCTGCTCGTCGTCGAGCGAGCCGGTCACCAAGTCCTGTGCGAGCACGAACGCGACCTCGGCTTCGACCTTCGGTTGCAGCAACCGGCTCAGGGGCACTGGCGTGCCCTGGCGGTAGTGCATGTCGCCGAACAACACTCCGAAATCCGGTTGATCGACGCCGAGCTGCCGCTGTACCGCCGGGGAAGTCAAGCCGACCTTGCGGCCGACGACCTCGGCGCCCGCTGCGATGCGCTCGGCGGTCAGCAGTTCCTGCACCGCGTATGCCGCGGCCACGTCGTCGGCACCGATCAGATCGCGTACCGGCGCGCACGGTGTGCCGGAGCGGGCAGCCGCGCCGAGCAGGTCGGCGGCGGCGATCGCGGCCGCGGAGCGTCGGTCAAGGCTTGGAGGTGTTGGCATCGGAATCCCGGATCCGTGAGGAGGGCTGGAACAGTGCTCTCACTGTCGCCGCGGGCGGGAGGGACCCGCCAGCATTGCGTTCCACTGAGCCGAACGCTCCCAGGTAGAGTGAGCTGGGGCCCTAAGGGTTGGAGGTCGATACGGTGTCATCCGCGGTTGCCGGTCGGGTGGTAGACGGTTCGACCGTTCTGGGCAAGACCATGGCGGTGCTCGAGGCGTTCTCGATCGACGACACCGCGTTGAGCCTCGCGGAACTCGCGCGGCGGACCCACATGCCGAAGGGCACCTTGCACCGGGTCCTGTCGGACATGGTGGCGGTGCGACTCCTGGACCGGACCGAGGCCGGATATCGGCTCGGCGGGTATCTGTTCGAGCTGGGAATGCGCGCGTCGGTCGAGCGGAGTCTGCTCGAGGTGGCCATTCCCTTCCTGGAGGAGCTGAACGCGCGTATTCACGAGACCGTGCATCTCGGCGTCCTCGACGGCACGGATGTCGTGTACCTGACGAAGATCGGCGGACGCAGGCAGGCCAGCGCTCCGTCACGGATCGGCGGCCGCATGCCGCTGCACTGCACGGCCATCGGCAAGGTTCTGCTGGCCTACGCCGACGCGACGCTCCGAGATCAGGTACTCGCAGGACCACTTCGTCGGCACACTCCGCGGACGATGGTTCAGCCGGGCACGCTACGCAAACAGCTCGATCGGATCGCGGCCGACGGCGTGGCCTTCGAATTCGAGGAGTCGGCCCCCGGGCTCGTGTGCGTGTCCGCCCCGGTCCGCGAGGCGGACCAAGTGGTGGCGGCGATCAGTGTGGCCGGCCCGTCTCACCGGTTCCATCCGGAGGCCCACGCGGCATCGGTCCGCGCGGCCGCCGACGGAATCGGACTCACCCTCACCCGGCGGGCCCGGCTGTTGAGCCCGCCCACCGCCTGAACGGACGGCCCGTTTACCACGATTCGATCAGCGGGACATCATGCTCCTGCCGCTGCCATTCCTCGGTGAGGCGACCGAGTCGGTGCGGGGCGGCGATGCTGCGCACGCCTGCGATCTTGTCGTCGCGGATCTCCAGGACCGCGACGCCGACGACCCGGTCGTCGAGCGTGAAGAGCATGGCCGGGCAGCCGTTGACCACGGCGGCATGGATCGAGGGTGAGCCACCGGCCAGTCTCCGCTTGGCCGGGGAGGGTTTGAAGCCGGCGCGCAGCGCGTTGGCGATCCGCTCCGGGGTCGAGTACCGGATCAGCTTCTCGGCCAGCCCCCCGGCGCCGTCGGAAATGCCGGTCGCGTCGTCGGTGAGCAGCGCCACCAGCCGTTCGGTCCGGCCCGAGGAGGCGGCATCGACGAACGCTTCGACGATTCGACGCGCGGAGGCATAGTCGATGTCGGTGCCGTTACCGGCGGCGGAGATTCGACGCCGGGCTCGGTGGGCGTGTTGCTGACTCCCGGCCTCGGTGATGCCGAGAATCTCGGCTATCTCGGCGTGGCTGTACGCAAAGGCCTCGCGCAGCACGTAAACAGCCCGTTCGACCGGCGACAGACGCTCCATGAGCGTCAGCACCGCCAGGGTCACCGATTCACGCTGCTCGACGGTGTCGGCCGGGCCCAGCATCGGGTCGCCGTCGAGGAGCGGTTCGGGCATCCAGGCGCCGACCGCGCGTTCACGCCGCACCTTCGCCGAACGGAGCCGGTCGAGCGCCAAGTTGGTGACGATCTTGGTCAGCCATGCTTCGGGCACCTCGACGTACTCCCGGTCGGCGGCCTGCCACCGCAGGAACGCGTCCTGCACCGTGTCCTCGGCGTCGGCGGCCGAGCCGAGTAGACGGTAGGCGAGCGAGGCCAGCCGATTCCGGCTGGCCTCGAAACGCGCCACGGTCGCGGTGTCCATGAGCACGACTCTATGCTGCGACCACGTCGGGCGAGTGCTCTCGGGTGGTGGCCAAACGGTACTTGTGATTCGGCTTTCCGAAGGTCGGGTGGCTCACAGCCCAGGCGGCGGTATTGATGATCGCCGACTTGACGCGTGCGGCCGCCCTACCGCGTAGGGCTCCCGGCTTCGCTCGCGCGTCACCGTCGACCAGCTGGAAGAGCCCATCGTTGCGGCCGAGGCTGATGTGGTTGCCGATATAGGAGAAGGTGGTCGGCGCGACTTTGCGGCCGGTCAGGTCCCCGATGATCGCAGCCGTCGCCGCCTTGCTGGTGGGTCCCGCCGAAGCACACGACATCGGGTACGGCAGGCCGTTGTCGCCGATGACGAAGACGCTGTCACCGGCGGCGTAGACGTTCGGGTGTGAGACCGACCGCAGCTGCTGGTCGACCGTGATCTGGCCGTTGGGTTCCACCGCGAGGCCGCTGGCGGCGGCTATCGGGTGGACGGCGAAGCCGGCGGCCCACACGGTCGCGTCGGCGGTGAAAACGGTGCCGTCGGCGGCGATCGCCGCCGCCGCCTCGACGCGCGCGATGGCGGTGTGCTCGTGGACCGTGATACCGAACCGGTCGAAGGCACGCAGCATGTGACTGCGGGCCTTGGCGCCCAGCCAGCCGCCCAGTTCGCCGCGGGTGACGAGGCTGACCCGAAGCCCTGGACGGGATTCGGCGAGCTCGGTGGCGGCCTCGATCGCGGTCAGGTTGCCGCCGACTACCAGCACGTGCCCGCCCTCGCCCAGCTCATCCAGGCGTGCGCGCAGCCGCAGCGCGGCCGGCCGCGCCGCCACATGGAAGGCGTGCTCGTCGACGCCAGGAACGCCGTGGTCGGCGATGGTGCTGCCGAGCGCGTAGAGGAGGGTGTCGTATTCGAGCCGGTCGATGCCCGCGCCGTCGCCGACGGTGACAGTCCGGTGCTCGGCGTCGATGCTGGTTACCCGCGCCACTCGTAGCCGGATGCCAGTGCCCGCGAACACCTCCGCCAGCGGCCGGTGGCGCAGCTCCTGCCCGGCGGCGAGCTGATGCAGGCGCAACCGCTCGACGAAATCGGGTTCGGCGTTGACGACGGTGATCTCGAAGTCGTCGGAGTGCAGCTGGCGGGCCAGGAATGTGGCGGAGAAGGCTCCGGCGTATCCGGCCCCGAGGACGACGATGCGGTGCTTCATGGTTCGCTCCTGTCTGGTTCGCGTGTTCCCTGAACGAGACAGACCCCGAATTCCTGACAGCATCAACCAGTGATGTGGATCACCCCCGAGGCTCGCTCAGCGGACGAACTCCATTCCGAACCGAGCTGGAACCCAAACGCCGACGGTTTCGCCGAAACGTGCTATCTCTTCTTCAATCCGTCCAGCGCCTTGCGGGCTTGGTTCTCGGCGATCATGGCGAGCTCGTCCCGGTTCACCGGGGGTTCGCCCTTCGCGCGCAGAATGGCGACCTCTACTCGCACTGAGACATTGCTGTCCTGCGCGCCCACGATGTAGGTCATTCCGTTGCTGGTGTCCGTGGTCGCGGTATGCCAGTAGCCCCGGGCGCCGATTCCGGTGACCTCGCCCGAGGCCCGCCCCGATCCGGCGGCGCTGGTGTCGGTCTGTTTCCAACGGTCGTAGGCCGGCGCGGCGTCGGCGCCGGTGAACTGGGCCTGGAGGCTGATGCCGGCTTCGCCGATGGTTGCGTCGTCGGGAACGGTCGAGGGGCTGGTGTAGCGGATGGCACAGTACAGGTTGCCGCCGTCGGCGCTATTCGGCGGGAATTCCTGATGCAGGGGAGCTTCCCTCGGGGTGGACGACCACCTGTGCAACGGCGTGGCATCGACAAGATCGCACGCGTTGGTGATGCCACTCATCGAATAGATTCCCGGCGCCGGCTCCCGGCGGGACGTCGTGGCCGGAGCCGCACTGGACGAGGCCGAGATGCTGGACGGGGGTCGGGCAGTGGCGGACTCGCTGTCTCTGTCGCCGACGACAACACCGATCACTACACCGACGCCTAGCGCTACCGCCAGCTCGAGAACACCGGCAACGATCAGACCCGTTCTGCCGCTGCCGGCCTGCGGTGGGTACGGTGGCCGCCCGTATCCCGCACCAGGTGGGCCGTACCCGGTAGCGGGCTGACCGGGGGTGGCCCCTAACGGAGGCGTGTGCCTGCCCGAGTCCGGGACGCCCCAGCCGCCGACTGGGGAATCGGGTTGTCGCACAGCAGGATCGGCGCTTTCCGACGTCTGCCGATCGTCAGATCCGTGCTGGGAATCGGTCATCGCCGTAACCTCTCCGGTTCCGCAACGGGCTCGCCGTCGACTCCGACCCGATCGTATTTCAGCCACCGTCGGTCGTCGGCACCGTCCCCACTGGTCCGCTCGAGTCGCCGGTCTCTACTTGTCGCGCAGACCGTCCAGCGTCCTGCGCGCCTGGGACCGGGCGATCGAATCGAGTTCGTCCCGTCTCACCGCAGGAGAACCCTTCTCGCGCGTGAGGGAGATCTTCACCCGCACCGAGACATTGCCGTCCTGCACACAGACGACGTAGGTCATGTTCGCGACGAGGTTTCCTCTGACTTCGGAGTACCAGTAGCCCTGATTGCCGATTCCGGTGACCGCACCGGAAGCCGACTCCGACTCGGGTGTGCCGACGTCGGCGTGTTTCCAATGGTCGTAGAAGGGTGCCGCCGCACCGTTGGTGAATTCCGCCTCGACGCTCATTGCGGCCTTGTTCATCGAGAACTCACCGACGGTCGCGCTGGTGTATTCGGCATCGCACTTCAGGCCGCCGCTTCCGTAGACGGACGGCCGCGTTTCCCTATGCTCGGGAGTACTTTTCGGCGTGGGCGACCACTTGGTCAACGGCGTTGGATCGACAAGGTCGCAGGCGTTGGTAATCGCATCCATCGAATAGGTCGCCGTTTCCCGCTGGGCAGTAGCCGAGGCATCGGCGGACTCACTGCTACCGTCACCACCGCCGACGACGATGCCGATCACCACACCGAGCCCCAGCACCACCACCAGTCCGAGTACACCGGCGACGATCAAACCTGTTCTGCCGTTGCCGGTCGATGGTGGGGGATACGACGGTGCCGGCCCATACCCGTGTTCGGTCACCCCTGTAGCCCCTTCGATTCCGCAACGGGATCTCCGTCGAACGGCAACTCCGAGCCGATTGTATTCCCGTCACCGCAGTCGCAGGCAGTAGCGGTCCCTGAGGCTCCCGGCACGTCGCTGCAATGCTCATCGAGCGCGATGTTGTCCACCGGCGAGTCAGTTATCGAGCGCGTCGAGCCACCTCGCGAACACAGATCGGCTGCGGATGGCGAGCGTTGGGCCGTGCAGACGGGCCTGCTCGCGGATCGCTCGTGGGTCGATCCCGTTCGCGGCGAGTTCGTGAGCGTGACCGATCAGCCACCGTTCGAGCATGGTGTGGTCGGCCTCGAGATGGAACTGCACAGCGAGCAGGTTCTGCCCGGATATGAACGCCTGGTTGGGGAAGCCAGGAGTTTCCGCAAGGCGGCCGGCTGTAGCGGGAATCGCGAATTCATCACCGTGCCAATGCAACACCGGGATGCCGCTGAGCGGGGCGAGGAGACTCTGCTCACCGAGCGGCGTAAGAGTAAGTGGGCCGTAGCCGACCTCGAATTTGCCCGTCGGCGTGACCTCGGCGCCGAGTGCTGCTGCGATGAGCTGCGCGCCGAGACATATGCCGAGGATCGGCCGACCGGTGCCGATCCGTGCCGCGATGGTCCGTACTTCGTCGTCCAGGAACGGGTACCGGTCAACGTCTCCCACGCTGATCGGCCCGCCGAGGACGATGACGAGGTCGGCGTCGAGCAAGCGGTCGTCGCCGATCGGGTCGATGCCGGCGTCGAGATAGGTGATGCGATACCCGCGCGCGGTGAGCATCGGTTGGAGGATGCCGAGGTCCTCGAACAGAACGTGGCGGATGACGACGGCGGTGTAGGTCATGTGGGACTCTCCCTGAGCGGTTGGGGCTCCGGGCCATCGGAGACGGCCGAACTGGTTGCGGACTGCCGAGGCGGGGCGGGCGCACGTCCGAGTGGATGCGCACCCGCCCCGGAGCGGATCTAGGGTCTCGGTGCCCCTTCTCGCCACGTCCAGTTTGGTCGCCGCGATGGTCAAGGCCGGCATCCACGCCATGACGTCGGCGGGATGGGCGCTTCTGGTCGGCGTCGGCACCGGTGGAAGGTCAGCCGGCCCGCCGCAGACCCACCGCGGGGAAATCGACCGGTACTGCGAGGGCGACGTTGATGTAGTTGGTGAACAGGTTGAGCGCGACCTGCCCGATGACCTCGACGATGTGCTCATCGCTCCAGCCCTGGCCACGGAGAGCCTGCACGTCCTCTGCCGTGACCTGGCCGCGCTCTTCCACCAGCTTCAGCGCGAAGCCCAGGAGCGCCGCAGTCCGAGGGTCATCGGACTGGCCCGTCTGCGCGGCTTCCAGGGCCGCACGGCTCACCCCGGCCTTGCGTCCGAGAGCGGTGTGCGCGGCCAGGCAGTACTCGCAGGAGTTTCGGTTGGCGACGGCCACGGCGATCTGCTCGCTGAGCGCCGGACCCAGAGCACCGCCGCCGAAGGCGCCGAACGAGGCCCACATGCTCGTCAGGGCGGCAGGCGAGTTGGCGACGGCTCGGAACATCGCGGGCACGGTGCCGAACGCGGCATGGATACGATCGAGCTGGTCCTTGACGGTTCCGGTCGCGGACTCGCGCTCGACAAGGGGGACAAGAGACATGGAGTGCTCCTCGGGTCGTGATTCGGACGACGCCCCGGCAGTGTCTCGCCGGGCGACGCACTCTCAGACTGCCTGGACCACTCGGACTGATTGAGTCATATCATCTCGATTTCTTACCAGATCGTCTGCCATCCTTGGTCTGTGACTTCGCTCGACCAGCTCTCGCCTCTACTCGAACGCTTTCGGGTGCGAACCCGCCTGTTCCATGCGGGACCGTTGTGTGGCGTAACGACCTTCGACGCACAACTAGGCCGAGGCTTCCTCCATGTGCTCCGATACGGCGAGATGGAAGTGACGCACCGAAGCGTCAGCGGTCGGCTGGAAAAACGACAGATCGATAAGCCCAGCCTGCTGTTCTACCCACGCCCGCTGGAACACGCCTTTCACAACGCGCCCACCGAGGACTCCGACTTCGCCTGCGCGACACTCGACTTCGACGGCGGCCCGACCCACCCCCTGGTACGCACGCTCCCTCCGGTGATCGTGCTCCCGCTGGACGCCGTCGGCACCCTCGAACCAGCGCTCGATCTGCTGTTCGCCGAGATCGACAATGTGCGGTGCGGCCGAAAAGTGCTGGCCGATCGCCTGTTCGAAGTTGTGCTCATCCAGCTGTTCCGCTGGATTCTCGACCACGCCGACGAGCTTGCGCTGCCCACCGGGCTGCTGACAGGGCTCTCCGATGAAAGCCTCGCCCGTGCACTCGTCGCCATCCACGAGTCGCCCGGGCGGCCGTGGACGCTCGCCACGTTGGCGCGCGAAGCGCGCATGTCCCGCAGTTCCTTCGCCGCCCGGTTCAAAGAGATGGTGGGGCAGCCACCCGCCGAGTACCTGACCGGGTGGAGGATCACGGTCGCCCAGGACCGGCTTCGCGCCGGCGCCTCAGTTGCTCGCACGGCAGCGGAACTCGGGTACGCCACCCCTCCGGCGTTCTCGCGGGCGTTCACGCAACGAGTGGGATGCTCACCACGCGCATGGTTGGCGACTGCCCGCTACGGGTAGCGGGCGCTTTCCGGCGCCACGAGCGGCTCGTAGTGCTCGGTGTAGAGCTTCGCGACCAGCTCACCCCGACTCGCTACGGAAACCTTCTCGAAAATCGCCTTCACATGGTCTCGGACCGTGTGCGGCGACAGGAACAATCGGCTCGCGATCTCAGTGGTGGACAACCCGCGCGCGATCAGTTCGGTCACTTCGCACTCCCGCGGTGTCAGCTCGTAGGCGGCGATAACCAGTGTGGCGATCTCCGACACCGGCGCGGGTCCGATCGTCATCGCGGTCATCTCCTCGGTGTCATCGGCACCGCGCAGGCACGAGGCATGACATACCAGCCACCCGCCGGTGAGCGCGCGCATTCGGATTCGGGCATTCCCACCCGTCTCGCGCGCACGACCGACGGTGCTACGAATCCACACCGGCAGAGGCAGGTCGATACCGGACGGCGTCGCCGCGCGAGGGCCCGGCGGCATATCGGCGAGGAAGCGGCGGGCCTCGTCATTGATCGACGTCAGGCTTCCCGCACGGTCGAAAAGCAGCATTCCCGGCGTATCGGAGGGCCGTCGCGGCGGCTCCGTGGATTGGGCGTACGAGCGTAGCCGCTGCGCCATCGGACTCGACAACGAGCCGACCACTGCCATCTCCTCGGCCCGGAACGGCGCTCGACCGCGCTCACGGAACAGACTCAGCTGTCCCCAAGGCCTGCCATCGACTCGGAACACGGCACGCAGTTCGTCGTCGAAGCCCCGTGGCCGCATGAAGTCTCGGTACAGCGGGCTCGACAACGGACGATCACCGGTGGCCTCCCGCAACCCGGCAACCGGCACCGGAGCCTTCGTCAAATGCCGAAAGGGATTGACCGCATCGGCGAGGAATTCCGATTCCCAGTAGATGCCGCACCCACCCTGCTGGAGGTTTTCGATCCGTACCGGCGCCGCGGTCAATCCGTTGATCGGATCAGTGGCAACCCATACGGCCGCGTCGAAGGGTGCGACGCGGCGCAGGCGGTCCGATGTCACGGCGAACAGGCCCTCCGCGTCGGGCGCTGCGGCGATTCCCGCCAGAAGACCGTCCGACGGCTCACTGGTCGACCTGCTCATGCCCGCCATGATTCCCGCACACGAGGACTCCGTACAACCCCTCATGTGAGGGGTTGTACGGCGTGTCGGAACCCCCCGATCGAGGGATGGGATCTCGCCCGGCAGCCGAGAAGGCTGGTCGACGCACGTCCATCGAGACTCGGAAGAGGGATCAACCATGCATATCGGAATCGTCGGCGCGGGAATGGCTACGGTGGCACTGCTCGACGCGCTGGCCGGCTCGGACGCGAAACCGGGGGAGATCACGGTGTTCGAGAGCTCATCCGCCGTATGGCGCGGCCGCGCATACCAATGCGACCAGGACTCCGTACGAGTGAACGCACCACCGATGGCCATGACCGCACGCGCAGGAGACTTGGATCATTACCTGCGTTGGTTGCAGGAACGCCCCGAACTCGCCCGCTACCTCGACGAAGGACTCGGCCTACCGGTGGTTCCGCGCGCGGTATACGGACAGTACCTGGAACACACCGCGCATATCGCCATCGCCAACCTGCGCCAGGACGGATGGCGGGTGAGTGTCGTCAATTCCGGCGTCACCCGGTTCTCTCGAAACACCGACGCCACCTTGCACACCGCCGCCGGCGGCACATTCCAAGTGGACCGCGCGGTGCTGTCCATCGGCGGCGGACAGCCACACGACAGCTATGGGCTGACCGACACGCCGGGGTACGTCCATGAGCCATACCCCCTGTTCCGCAGGTTGGCCGAGGTCCCCGCGGACCGGCACGTCGCCGTCATCGGCAGCGGATTGACCGCCGTCGATATCGTCACCGGGCTGGTCTCCACCGGACACACCGGTCCGATCACCCTGATGTCCCGAAGCGGCGTACTGCCCGCCGTACAGCAACGTCCCATCCGATACGAGCCGCGGTATCTGACACCCGAATACGCGTTGCGACGTGTTCGCGAAAACCAGGGCCAGGGGATGCTCACCACGCTGATCGAGCTGATGAAGGAGGAACTCTCCGAGCTGGGGCAGGATTTCCGGACGCTGACCGATGAGGTCATCGGCAACGACACCGAACCTGCTGTGCAACGGCTGCGGCGCCAGCTGTCCTCGGTGGCGGACCCGCATCAGGGCCGGCGACTGCTCGGCCGGGCCATCCGAACCGTCGTGCCGGCGGTGTGGCCGCTGTTCAGCGAGCAAGACAAGACGATGCTGCGCAGCGCACACTTCCGCACCATCAACTGCCTGAGTTCACCCATGGTCCCGCACAATGCGAATATCCTGCTGCACCTGTTCGATTCCGGCCAGGTACGGCTTCGGCCGGGGTTGCAGAAGATCCGGCCACACTCTCACGCCGGATTCACGGTGACCGACGACGCCGAATGGACCGCCGACGTGGTGATCAACGCCGTCAACCCACCGCCCTACACCGTGCCACAAGCCGCCGAGGGGTTGGCGCGTTCGCTGCTGACCTCCGCATCGGCCGAACGGCATCCGTTCGGGGGTCTGACCACCCAACCCGGCACCGGCAGGCTCCTCATCTCTGGCCGGCCCGACCGCACCTGGTACGCACAGGGCAATATCGCGAGCACCTCGACATTCATTGCGACCGACCCCACAGGCCTCGCGCACGAGGCGGCACGACTCGCCCACGCCCTCACCGCACAACAATAACCAACGGTACGGCGAGCCTACCCATCGACATCAAACCGCGCCCAGTGGATCTGGGTCGAATCGTCGCTGCCGTGAAAACTCGAGGCATATTCAGCAAACGCGACATCGAGAATGTCGAAGCGATTTTCGCCGGCGCCGCATTTGGCGACGGTCGCAATGCGACGATTATCGCGAAGCGCCGAGCCGAACTTCGAACGGCGGCTCTCGACTTACTTCACGACGCACCCGACCTCTGTCATGGTTTCCACCGTAATACGTAGTGGGGTTCAGTCGAGTTACCCCGTCGGAACGCGCGAGGGTGTCCAGGACGGGCGATGTCGGCGTGGCGAAGTCGGCGTTTCGCGAGGACACTGAGGACGTAGCGCCCAATTCGTCCCCAGGAGCACATGCGATGGCAACCAACGGGCCTTTCGGCATCGATCCGGAAGATTTCGAACGCGCACTGCGTGCGGCGGGAACCGAGCTCCGCGACCTGCTCGGGAAAGCCGGCGTATACCTGGATCGCGTAGATCACGCCAGCGTCGGTTCACTGGCGTCGTTGCTCGGTCAGTTCGTCCAACCGGAAAAGCCGCGTCCACCGAAACCCGAGGGCGAGACCACCGGCGAGACCGGCAGCGGGGTATGGGCGATCTACAGCATCGACGACAACGGCGAGGCCAGAGTTGACCAGGTCTTTCCGTCCGAGCTCGAGGCTTTGCGCGCGCATCGCGACAACACCGATGATCGCCGTCGGGTACGATTTCTGCCCTATGGAGTTCCGGCAAGTGTGTTGGATGCGCCCTGACCGTGCCGACTCGCTCCACGAGTAGCAGTTTCCGGCTCCCTGCCGGGTTCACTCCAGTTCGGCCGCCTCGTCTCCGGCTCGACTCTCGGCCAGGGCGCCGTCCCGGTCGGAATGGCGGCGGGCCAGGACCGTGGTACCAGGTCCCGAGGCGGCGCCGGGGCCAGGCAGTGCCGTTACGGTCGACGCTCTCACCGGCGTACCGCATGCCGAACAGCAGACCTGTGGTGTGAACGTCTCGCCGCAGTCGTCGTGCGAGAGACGCACCGGCGGACCACCCGGCGGCGTAGCCCACTTGTCGCCCCACGCCATCAGCGCCATCAGTACCGGCATGAGCTCGCGGCCGGGCTCGGTGAGGTGGTACTCGTGCCGCGGCGGCCGTTCCTGATACACCCGGCGCTCCACGATGCCGTTTCCGACCAGCGTGTCCAGCCGCCGGGTGAGCAGGTTGCGGGAGATGCCGAGGTTCTCCGCGATGTCGTCGAACCGGTGCAGACCGAGGAAGAGGTCGCGCACGATCAGCGGCGTCCACCACTCCCCGACGAGTTCCAGGGACTGCCCGATGGAGCAGTGCATCTCGGCGAAGCTGGTTCGGTGCATGACCCCAGTCTAGTGGGTTGATTCATTGAACTTACAGGGGTAGCTTCGGTTCATCGACAGAGTTCAATGAAAGGACTAACCGATGCCGTTCGTGGAGTTGTTTGTTCCCAAGGGGTCGCTCGACGAAGCGCGCCGCGCGAAGATCGGCGGACGACTGGTGTCCGAGGTGATGGTGGCCGAGGGCGCCCCGGACACCGAGGCGGCCAGATCCATCTCCTGGCTGGTGGTCAACGAGATCGACGCGTGGTTCGTGGGCGGTCGGCAATTGCCTGCCGGAGAGAAGCCGAAATACGTGGTACGAGTCGGAGTTCCGGCCGGCTCGATGAACGACGACAAGCGCAAGGACATCGTGGAGCGAGTCACCCGGGTGCTCGCGGACGCCGATGACGATCCCACGCGATTCACCCAGCCCGCGACCGCGTGGGTGCACATCAATGAGATTCCGGAGGGCAACTGGGGAGCGAGCGGCCGGATCGTGCGGATCGAAGACATCGCCGCACTGACGGCGAACTGACAGGCGTCCGATTCGGCCGCCTACCGTGCACGCCGGATTATGACCGACCGGTAGCGAAGGGCCCAATTCAGCACTCGCCGCCGGTCGGCCACCGCGCTGGATATGAAGCAGCCGCCGCGGGCCGTCGGCAGGCGTAGCGACGATAGGTGCCCCTTCGACCCCCCCGCGACGGGACGCATTTCCCGCCAGGACCGAGGATGGTCCGTTAACATCCATGCACGTGAGCGCGTCCAAGCCCTACCTGCTCTTGCAGCTGCGGCCCGAGCGCGAGGCCGCGGACGACGAGTACCGTGCCGTGCTGCGCTTTTCCCAGCTCGATACCGACGAGCTGGTGCGAATACACATGGACCAGGCATTGCCCGATATCGATCTGGCCAATTTCTCGGCAGTCATCGTCGGTGGCGGACCGAGCAATGTCGGTTATCCCGCCGACCAGAAATACGATTATCAACAACGGTTCGAGCCGAAACTGAGGCAGCTGGTCACCGAGGTCGTCGCGATGGATTTCCCATATTTCGGCGCCTGCTATGGATTGAGCATCCTGGCCGACGTATTGGGTGGCGAAGTGAGCGATCGACGATACGCTGAGACAGCAGGCGCGCAAACGATGATCCTGACCGACGAAGGCTGCAAAGACCCGCTGCTGAGCGACATTCCGCGTTCGTTCCGGGCGTTCGTCGGACACAAGGAAGCCTGCCAAGAGGTGCCGCCGGGCGCGGAACTGCTGGCCGAGTCGTCCGGTTGCCCGGTACAGATGATCCGCGTCGGGCAGAATATCTACGCAACCCAGTTCCATCCCGAATTGGACAGCCAGGGATTGGCGCTCCGCATCGAAACCTACCGCGACGCCGGTTATTTCGACCCTGCCGAGGCCGCGTACCTGACTGCCCTCGGCCACCAGGAATCGGTCCCCGTTCCCGGGGAGATCCTGCGCCGGTTCGTCGCCCGGTACCGAAAGGACATCGAGGGGCGATAGCGGGAGAACAGCCTGTCCCCTCGGCTCCTCCACGATCTCGGCGCCGAGATCCTCGGCTGGCCTGCAGGCAGGCTGCCGCATGCAGTGCTAGCTGATCGGCAGCAGGCTCAGGATCGGGTTGTAGGCCCAGTTCAGCATGCGCTGGGCGTCGTGCTTTGCGGCGGCGTCGCTGTGGGGTGAGCTGTGCAGGACCACACCGATGAGCGGTATTCCTGCCCTGACCGTTTCGAACAGCAGGCAGGTTCCCGCGGCGTCGGTGTATCCGGTTTTGATGCCGATGGCGCCGGGATAGTCGTGCAGTAGCTGGTTGGTGGTTTGCCAGAGGTGACCGCGGTTGCCCGGTCCGGCGGGCAGGTGGTAGCTCTGCGAGCTGACGATGTCGCGGAACACCGGCAGGCTCATCGCGCGCAGGCCGAGGGCCACCAGGTCCGCGGGTGTGGAGTAGGTGGAGTGGTCGGTGGGGGCGGGCAGTCCGCTGGGGTCGGTGAAATGTGTTCCGGCCAGGCCCATGTGACGGGCGGTGTCGTTCATTGTGGCGATGAAGCCGTCTTGGCCGGGCCCGTAGGCCTCGGCAAGGGTATAGGCGGCGTCACAGCCTGACGGCAGCAACATCGCGTACAGGAGTTGTCGCGCGGTGAGCACCTCGCCGGGGACCAGGCCTGCGTTGCTTCCGTTGTAGGTGGTGCAGTAGGCGATGATTTCTTGCGGCACAGTAATAGTCCGGTCGAGGTCGCCGGCGTTGATCACGACCAGGGCCGTCATCACCTTCGCGATGCTGGCTATCGGAACCGGAATGTCCGGCTGTCGCGACCACAGCAGCGTGCCGGTGATTCCTTCTGCCAGAGCTGCCCCGGGCGCCTGCACGCCGTCCGGCTCAGCAGTCAGCCAGGGCAACTGAATACGGGCGTCGCTCGAGGCCGGGGCGGCCGCGACACCATGACCGACTGCCACGACCAGCGCCGCGACTACGACAGCCTGCAACAATCTGGCAAATGTCCGCATTGGCCACATTCTGCCGTTCGCTCCCGCCTGAGAGCGGGATTTCACGGACCTGATTTTCCGTGCCGCTCCGGCAATAGCCAGCAATCAGCTAACCAACTACGACTGGCTGCCGGACAGCATTTCCGTCAGGTGGTCGGCGATCGCGACGACAGTCGGCTGCTGCCAGAAGACGGTGGCCTGCAGCTTGTGGCCGAACCGTTTTTCCAGTTTCTTGCGGATCGTCACGGTCATGACGGAGTCGAGGCCCTGTTCGAGCAGCGGTCGGCGCGGATGCAGGTCGCTCGCTGCGGGCAACCGCATTTCGGCCGCGATCGTGCCGGTCACTTCCTCCGAGATCACCTCGCGCAACCGCTCCGGCGTCAGGTCGGTAAGCGACAGCCTGGACGTGGTGGCAGCGCCCGCCGCCGGATCGTCATCGACCGGGCGATCGATGACCGGGTACGCCATGCCTGTCACACGAGCCACCACCGTGCCGTCGGCGTCGGCGACGAGCCCGTCGACGATGTCGGCGCGGCCCTTATCCAACGCGACTTCGATTAGTGCCTGTTGTGGCGGTGTGCCCGCGGTTGTCACATTGTCGATCCGGACAACCATGCGCAATGCCGGGTCACCGGCGAAAACCGCAGGCGCGATGGACATTACAGCGTCGAGCAGCGGCGCCCAGGTGGCTGCACCCCCAGCCGCCACGGTCACCCGCGTCCGCACCACATCGACCCCGTACTGCAGTTCCTCGACCGTCCAGTCGAACCCGGTTTCCGGCACTCCGACAGCGGCCAGCCGCTGGTGGACGAGCTGCGGATCGACCGGCAGTAGTCGTTGCGCCGCAGCGTCGCCCAGACTCCTGGGCAGGGGAGTCCGCGCATCCTCCGGGACCGTCGCTGCCTGTGCATGGATCAGCCACGAGGGGTCTTCCTCCGGATCTTCGGCCGGTGTTCGCGAAGCGATCCGCAGTTCACCCCGATCCGGGTCACCGACGACCTGGATCTCGCGCGTGCCGTCGGTGAGCAGCGGGTGGCGCATCTCGACGGCGGTGAGTTCGACCTGGTCTCCGATCAGGCCGCTGGCCTGCCGGAACGTCTCGACAAGCACTGCGGCGGGGACGATTTCGGCACCGTTCAGCGCGTGGCTGCCGGGGTATGGACGGTTGTCGTCCTCCAGCACCGAGCGCCAGACACGCAGCTCGCTGCCCGCGATGCTGCTCGGCGTGCCGAGCAGGGTGTGCGAGTCGATGTCGTGGCCAGGGCCAGGCACCCGCCCTGCCGGCGAAGGCGCGTGCCACAGTTGGCGTCCTTGCCAGGCGTATCCGGGCAATCCGACCAGCTCTCCGGATGGCTGCAACCTGGTCCAGTCGACCGGAATCCCACGGCAGTGCACGGCGCCGAGGGCTGCCAGGAACGTCTGCCGCTCGGGCAGTTCACGGCGCAGCGTCGTGCCCACGAACGTATCCTCGACATCGCTCTCGCCAATTGTCTCGCGGATCGAATGCGCCACGACAGGGTGTGGCGAGATCTCCAGGAAGTCGCGGAAACCATCCGCCAGCGCGGCCTCGACCGCCCCGGCCAGTCGCACCGGGTTACGCAGGTTCGCGACCCAGTAGTGTCCGTCCGCCGCCGGTTCGGACCGGGCGTCGGGCAGCGCCGTCGAGTACATCCGCACGGAATGCGGCCGATAGGTCAGCGTTGCGCTCGCCGTGGCCAGGTCGGCGAGCAGCGGGTCCATGTGCGGGCTGTGGAAGGCGACATCGGACGCGACCCGGCGGACGCCGATGCCCTCGGCGGGCCAGCGCTCGATCACCTCCTCGATCGCGGCGGGATCTCCGGAAAGTACGCACTGCAGCGGCGAGGACGCGATCGCCGCGACCATATCTGTTCGGCCGGAGAGCCGCTCGGCCGCCTCGTCCAGCGGCATCGTCGCCATCACCATGGCACCCTGGCCCGACACGCGGCGCAGCAGGATCGAGCGGCGGCAGATCAGCCGGGCGCCGTCGGCGAGTGACAGCGCTCCGCTGGCGACCGCGGCGGCGATCTCGCCGACCGAGTGGCCGATGACGGCGGAGGGCGTCACGCCGTAGGACCGCCACACCTCGGCCAGGCCGACCTGCATCACGAAGATCATTGTCTGGATCCGGTCCACGCCGTCGACTTCGTCGTCGATAAGGACCTGCCGCGGCGAGAACCCGATCTCCTCGTCGAAGATCGGCTCGATCGCGTCGACGACGGCCGCGAACTCCGGCACAGCCAACAGGTCTCGGCCCATGCCACGCCATTGCGAGCCGTGCCCGGAAAAGACCCACACCAGTCCCTTGCCGGGCTCGGCGGCGGAGACTCCGGTTACCACGCCCGGATCCGGCCGCTCGGCCGCCAGCTCGCGCAACCGCGCGACCAACTCGTTCTCATCACCGGCCACGACGGCCGCGTTCCGGTCGAGGCGCGACCGGCGCATGGCCAGGGTGTGCCCGACCGACTCGAGTGACACGTGGCCTGCTCTCTCGGTCAGCCAGTCCGCAAGCCGATCGGCGTATGCCCGCAGGGCGGCATCGGATCCCGCGGAGAGTGGGAACAGCCGGCCGATCTCGCCATCGGGCTCGGCGGCGGGCGCATCCGCCGATTCGGGTGCCTGCTCCAGCACTACATGCGCGACGGTGCCGCCGTACCCGAAGCCGGACACCCCGGCACGGCGCGGACCGCTGCGAGCCGGCCACGGCATGTGCTCGGTGACCAGCTGGATCTCACCTCGGTCCCATGGGATTTCCGGGTTGAGCTCGGTCACCAGGGGCGAGCGCGGAATTTCCGCCCGGTGCAAGGCCAGCACGGTCTTGATGACGCTCGCGACTCCGGCGGCCCCTTCGAGATGACCGATGTTCGACTTGACCGAACCGATCAGGCAGGGCTCGCCGGGCGGGCGGCCTGATCCGTACACCGCGGCCAGTGCCTGCGCCTCCATCGGGTCACCGAGCCGAGTGCCGGTACCGTGTGCCTCGACGAAATCGACGCTGGCCGGATCGATACCCGCGTGCGCGCAGGCTCGCTGCATGACATGCGTCTGGGCCTCGCCACACGGCGCCATGATTCCGTTGGTCCGGCCGTCCTGGTTGACCGAACTGCCCCGCACGACCGCGAGCACCTGGTCGCCGTCGCGTTGTGCGTCGGCGAGCCTGCGCAGCACCACGACGCCGCACCCCTCACCGCGCCCGTAGCCATCGGCGGCGGCGTCGAACGCCTTGCTGCGCCCGTCCGGTGCGAGGGCGCCCGCCGCGTTCAGCGTGAGCGTCTGTCCCGGGGTCACAACCAGGTTGACCCCGCCGACGATGGCCACCTCGCACTCCCCATTGCGCAGACTCTGTGTGGCCAGGTGCAGGGCAACCAGCGACGCCGAGCACGCGGTGTCCACCGCGACGCTCGGGCCGCGCAGATCGAACGAGTGCGAGATACGGTTGGCCACCGCACAGGTCGCCGCCCCGATGCCGGTCCATGCCTCGATGCTCGCGAGATCCTCCAGCATCAGTGCGCCGTAGTCGCCGGTGCAGACACCGACGAACACTCCGGTGTCGCTGCCGGCCAGCTCGCGCGGCGGGAGCCCGGCCTGCTCCAGCGCCTCCCAGGTGACCTCGAGCAGCAGCCGCTGCTGCGGGTCCATCAGCGAGGCCTCGCGGGGCGAGATGCCGAAGAACTCCGCGTCGAATCGGTCTATGTCGCGCAAGAAGCTGCCGCGGGTGACGGTGTGCCGCAAGGCGGTCGCGAACTGCGGGGTGTGCTGCCGGTACCGAGCCCAGCGCTCGTCCGGTATCTCACCGTAGGTGTCCCGGCCCGCGGCGAGTAGGCGCCAGAAGTCCTCCGGTGATCCGACATCGCCGGGGAACCGGCAGCCGATGCCGACCACCGCCACGGGCTCGGCGCCGGCACGCTGGAAATCGTCGGTGTTCGGTCGATGCGACATGTCGTTCTCACTCCTCGTCATTCGGTCCACCCCGGCTCGCGCAGCACTTTGATGACGGCGGCGGACAACAGAACCCCGGGCGCCGAGCCGAACAGCAACAGGTACTGCCCCGCGCCGAGTTGTCCGGTCGTGACCAGGTGCTCGAAGGACAGAATTTGGTCACTGGCCGAGCAGTGGCCGATCATCCGCCCGAAGTCCCAGGTCGACTTCTCCATCGGCAGCCCGAGCGGCACCATGCAGCGCTGCTCGGTGGCTTCGCGCGAGCAGTTCAAGAACGCCACCCGGGCGATGTCGTCGAGGCCGATACCGGCCTCGTCGAGCGCCTGGCCGACCACCACCGGGATCTCCTCGCGCACCCTGGCCATGGCGGCTCCGAGTGGCGATTCGGGAGCGGCCGCGACCTTGGCGGTGATTTCCTGCAGGCGGGCGAAGAAATCGGGAGACTGCCCGAGCGAAACACCGGGCGGGAAAAGTGGTTCGCTGGCCCGATGTATCTCTTCCGCCTCGGGAATCGAGGTGGAGCACACCGACAACAGCTGGGCGAACCCGTCCGTCTTGGTGAGCACCACCGCCGAGGCGGCATCGCCCGCGATGAACAGCGCCGACATCCGCCAGCGGTCCATCAGGGGCGTGCCGAAATTGTCCGCGGCAACCAGCAGTGCGCTGCGCCGGTCCGAATCCGCGCGGAGGTATTCGACGGCCATCGACAGTGCGGAGAACATTCCGTTACAGCCCTGCCGGATCTCCAATGCCGGTATCGGGCCGACGAGATGCCGCTGGAGATACGGGTGCGGCAGCCAGCCTTCCGGCCCTTGCAGCCAGGTACTCGCGTACAGCAGCAGATCGAATTCGTCCGCGGCCAGGCCCGACCGCTTGACCGCGGTCTCCGCGGCCCGTAGCGCCATTTCCGGTGCGGGTATCGGGCCGGCAACCGCCGCACCGCCGAGCTCGTGCATCTCGGCGGTTTCGGCCGGGTACAGGCCTTGTGCCACCGCCTGCTCGGCGGTGACCGTCGCGGGCAAGAACGAGCCGAGCGCGGCGATAAAAGTGTCGGGTGTACGCATCAGTGTCTCCTCGGGTTCGCTCTCACGGAGGGCCGATTTGGCGCAGCTTTTCGACGAGGTCGAGGTCCACACCGGGCTTTTCGGCCAGAAGTACATCCACGGTGGGCGGTTTGTCGGGCGCGCCGGGATCGGTACGAATATCGATGACGTACGGCTTGCCGTTCGCAATCACCTTGAATCCGCGTTCGATCGCCCTGCGCAGTTTGCTCGCGTCGGTGACCACATCGCTGCCGATATCGAATGTCTTGGCGATCGCCGCGAAATCCTGTGGGGGATCGCCAAGGCTCAGGTAGGAGGGCGGGTTCGTCGGCTTCCAACCGTAGACCTTCTCGATCAGGCCCAGGCCGATCATCAGGGACGTGTATTGGGAGTCGTTCACGACGAGGTACAGCACGGGCAGGTCGAACTTGCTGGTGGTCCACCAGGAGTTGGTGTGAAACAAAGCAGAGCCGTCGCCGATGATGTTTACGACGAAACGCTCCTGCTGCAGAGCCAGGGAAATTCCGATCGAGGCAGGAAGGGAGAATCCCAGTGAGCCGCCCGAGGTGCAGAAGTAGGCGTCCGGTGAATCGTAGTGTATCGCCTTCTGGATGACGCTGCCGATCGAGAATGCCTCGTTCAGAACGGTAATCGGCTTGTCCAGGGTCTTCTGCACTTCCGCGAGGACGAATGCGACCTGATGACCGGGTATCGGCGCTTCGCTCTCGAGGCGCCGGAATTTGTCGGCTTTGGTGGAGAATGATTCGTCGCGTTGTGCGCCGAGCCGCAGGAGCTTCTTGTTCCGGGTTTCGGCTGAGGTCCTGTCGAAGCGGGCGTGGTCGGCGATGCCGGAGATGATCAGCGGCAGCGTCTTCTTGATGTCGCCGAGGACACCGACCTCGGAGTAGTAGTTCTTGCCGATCTGCCACGGATCGTTGTGCAACGCGACCTGGATCAGGTGCGCCGGAATGATCGGGCCCTTCTCCCAGCGGAAGACCGATATCTGCGCGTGTGAATTCACTCCGATGAGAAATATGGTGTCGAATCCCTCCAGCTGCATGTGAATGCCGTCCTGGATCGGCAGCAACTCGCCCTGCCAGTGCGGTAGGTCGTTCGGATAGTTCATCCGGCTCGCTTGGAACTCGGAATACACGGCGGAACCGAGCAGATTCGCGAGCCGTTCGATTTCCGGCCACGCACCGGCCTCGCCGACGCCGTCGCCGACCAGGAGGACCGGATTCTTCGCGTTCGCGAGCGTGTCGACCGCCGCGGAGACGCCTGCAGGGTCGCCGGTGACGGCGTGCGCGATTCGAGTCGTGCGGGCTTCCTCCTGCAAGGTGGGTTGCTCGATCAGGAAGTTCCACGGAATGGAGAGGAAGACCGGGCGGAACGGAGGGGAGAGCAGTTCTTTGAAGGCGCGCTGCATCACGATGGGTATCTCGTCGGCATCCCGGACCTCGTGCGCCCACTTCGCATACTGCCCCGCGGTGCGGACCAGATCGGAGCCGAGCAGTGGCTCCTGGATCAACAGGTCACTGTGTTGCTGACCGCACAGGACGAGTACCGGGATATTCGACGTATACGCATTGAAAAGGTTCCCGGTGATATTGGCCGCACCCGGCGTGATGTGTACCAGCGCGACACCGGGCCGCCCGGATGCCCGTGCGTACCCCATCGCGGCACCCATGGCGATGTTTTCGTGCAGACACGGAATATAGTCGACCTCGTACTCCGGAATCGTGGTTGCGTCGATCAACGGGATTTCTTGCGTGCCGGGGACGCCGAAGATGTATTCGACTCCGGCGTCGCGGAGGTAGTCGAATACGACATCGCGGCCGAGCTCAGGTGAATTCATTCTGCTCCTATCGTCCGGTCCAGTTCGGGGCTCTTTTTTCGGCGAAGGCCCGGGGGCCCTCCTCGGCGTCGGTGGAGTCGGCCCTGATGCGCTCCCACCGGTATTCGGCAGCGAAGGCAGCGGGTAACGGCATCGAGATCGACGCAGCGGCGGACTCCTTGATCGCGCGAATCGACAACGGCGCGCAGGCGAGAACGTCGGCGGCCCAGCGTTCCACGCACGAATCGAGGTCGGTCTCGGGTACCACGTCGTTGACCAGACCGAGTTCGAAGGCACGCGCGGCAGTCATGGTGCGTCCGGTCAGCAGGTGCCCCATCGCGATCCGATACGGCGCCTGGCGGGGCAGCCGAAAGACGCCACCCGCGCCCGGTATGAGGCCCAATTTGGCCTCGGTGAGACCGAATTGGGCGTCCGCGGAAGCGACGACGATGTCGCAGGCCAGTGCGAGCTCGAAGCCGCCACCGAGCGCGTACCCGGACACTTTCGCGATGATCGGTTTGGCGAACGAGAACCGCTCGGTGATGCGCGGGAATCCCGGCTTTCCGGCGCTGCCGAACGACGATCGGGCCGAGCCGTTGTCGATTCGTTCGACAAGTTCCTCGAGGTCCTGACCGACCGAGAATGCCTTTTTCCCCGCCCCGCTCAGGACGACCAGCCAGATGTTGTCGTCGGTTTCGATGTCGTCCCAGACCCGCGCCAGCTCGGCGTGCATGGCGAGATTCATCGCGTTGAGCACGTGCGGTCGATTCAGCTGCACGGTGGCGATACGTCCGTGCTTGCGGTAGTCGACCGTGCACAGGTCCATGGCGGTGGTCATCGGCTGGCCGACTGCTGGAATCGTCCGGTCTTGGCCATCACGTCGGCGGAGTAGAGGCGCATGGCCTGGTGACGCGAGAACTCCGACAGGTAGCGGCGGAAAACATCCTGCGGCTCTTCGGCGCCGACCAGCATATGCTTGTTCGCGACGACTGCGGGTGACGCGAGTCTTGTTGCGGCTTCCGCGATCTCGCGATCCATGGCGGCCGGCTCGACCACCGTGTCGAGGACGAAACGGGCGTCCGGGTCGGTCGCCCAGAGCTTGCGGCCCCACAGGATGACGTCCCGGGACAACCGGAAGTTCGACGACCGCCCCAGACGCAGGTTCGCCGCGCCCGGGATGATGCCCTCCTGTGCGGCGGGAAGACTGATATAGCTGTCGGTGCCGGCGATCACACGGTCGAAGACCATGAGCAGCTGTGCCCCGCCACCGATCGCGAAGGAGTCGACGGCCGCTATCCAGGGCTTGCAGGCCGGGCCGCCGGGCCACGCGGTGTCTTCTTCGGCGAGTCCACGCAGGATCTTCGCGATGTAGCCGGTCTCCCGACGTAGCAGGAAGTCGAGGAACGAGATCTTGCCCTGGTGCAGGTGCGCGAGGTTGATTCCGGCACTGAAGACTCGTCTGCCGCGGTAGCGCGGATGGTCCATGACACCGCCGCGGACGACGCCGACGTGCGACATAGGATCCAGCAGCACCAGGTCGACCGCGGTTTCCATGTCGGCGACGTGCTGGTTGTCCTCGGCGTTGAGGCAAGCCGTGTTGGTGATCGTGATCGTCGACGTGGCACCACTGCGCGCCAGGTGTACGGCCGGCAGAGTGATCGCACCTGTGGACCGGAACTCGGGGAGCAGGTCGGTGGCACGAGTCGTCGGGGCGCGCATCTCGTCGAGGAGATGGTTGCCGGCCACCGGATCCGCGAACACGGCGTGGAAGAAGATCCCCTGATCGATCTCCCAGCCCTCCTTCTCCGGCTGCGCCACCTCGGCGTCGGCGCCCAACTGCTCCGGATCCGGGAGCAGACCGGGAAACAGCTCGGTCGTGGCCGCACCGAGCTCCGACAGTCGTAGACCACGCCGGAGGTCGTCGGTTGCCGCACGGTAAACCGTGCTCAGGTGCCGGCGCAGGAACTCCCGGCGCAGTCGGCGAAGATCCCGGTGCGCCGTGGCGGCACGTGCCGCGGCGATGTCGTCGCGGGCTCGAACCGAGCCGAGCGCGCGTAGCAGTGCGGCGTGTTCACGTGCGGCCGTGTGTAACTCCACCCGATCCAGGTCGAGGTCGCCGGTGATCGAGCTGGTGCCGGCGGCGGTGGTCATGATGCGGCCCGCTCGCGTCGTAGCGTTCGGTCGGATGCGGCCAGATGCGCGCCGAGCGCATCTTCGAACCGGGTTGTCGCTGCGTCCAGCACGAGGCGTCGGCGAATCGCGATCTCGGATCCGACAGAGGATTCGAAAATCGCGAGGCCGGTGGCGACCGCGTCGGTTTCGGCACCGGGTTCGGCTACCGCGTCGACCACGCTGCAGGCCCGAGCCAGCTCGGCCGACAGCGCTCTTCCCTGTACCGCCAGCTCACGTGCCCGGCCGATACCGACCTGCGCCGCAAGCCGATACACCCCCATCGCGGGCCAGACTCCGGCGTCCGTCGACGCGAACGAGAAGGTCGTGCCCGCTTGCATGATCCGGTAGTCGGCGACGAGGAGCAGCTCGGCGGCGGGTCCGTAGGCATCGCCGTCGACGACGGCGATGATCGGCGCCGGCGCTCGCTCGAGGCGGCGCAACACACCTTCCCATTTGCCCACATCACCAACGGTGACCCGACCGGGCCAGGCGAACCGCTGACCGGTCCGCGCCCCGACGATACGCAGGACGACACAGGTTCCTGACGTCGCCGAGGCGTCCTCGGCCGCCACCGCCGCTGCCACCACCGACGTGGTGAGATCCGGCGAAAGCCCGGTATTCGCCGCTACGTCGGTGATGAACATTTGCAATTCGTCTTCGCGCGGATTGACAGTCACGAGTTGCCTTTCGTCGTGGAAGTTTTCACGATTTGCTGCTCAGAACTGCAACAGCGCGGTTTCGATCTGTGAGCCGGGGCCCATCGTCATGAAGACGCCGTATTCTCCGCGCGCCACACGACCCTCGGCGAGAAGTCGTTGATACGAGAACAGGAACGATCCACTCGACAGATTTCCGTAATCCCGCATGACGCTGACGGTGTGCCGCAGATCGTGATTCGTCAGACCAAGGTTTATTTTCACCGCGTCGATCACCTTCTTACCGCCGGAATGCACGATCCAGTGAGTGATCTCCTTGCGCCGCAGCCCGGCTTCGCCGAGCAGCCGGTCGACGACCGTCTCCACGTGCGCACCGACCTCGTAGGGGACCTCTTTGTCGAGGTAGAAGCTGAACTTTCCGGCCTCGTCGTCCCAGTCATAGCGCATGGCATCCACGGCGTGGGTAATCATGTAGCTGTGCAGGCCCAACAGCCGCGGCGTCGGACACCCCGCGGGCTGTCCGGGACGAGCGTGTGCTGCGTCGGTGCTGACTGCCACCGCGGCCGCGCCGTCGCCGAACAGGCTGTTGACCACTGCTGTCCGCATTGTTCCGTCGTATACGTATGCCGCCGAACATGATTCGGCACATACCAGGACCGCTAGCTTGCCCGGATTCGTGGTCGCCCACGCGGCTGCGGCGGTCAACCCGTTCAGCCCGGCGTTGCATCCCATTCCGACGACATCCAACCGCGCGGTCCGCGGCGACAACCCGAGCTCGTTGATCAACAGCGCACTGAATCCAGGCGTGAGGAACCCTGTCGTCGTCACCGCGACGAGGTAGTCGACCTCGTGCGGATATCTGCCGATTCCGGTGAGACACTCGCGAATTGCCGCCGCTCCGGTCGTCACCCCGTGGCGCCGATGCTTTTGCAGCAACTCGCCCTGCGTCTCGGACCTGAAGTTTCCTTCGTCGTCAACGGGCGGCAACGTAAGATAACGGCTTTCGATACCGCCGTTGAGGAAGATGCCGCGGATCTTCGGGTCGTCGATTGCCAGCAGGTCGATCAGTTCGCGCTGACTGTACCTCGTCGGCGGGTTGGCGGTCGCCACGCCCAGCAACATCGGAACTGCTTGTCCTGCAACGGAGTTGCTCCCGTGTCCGCGCGACCGAGCGAATCTGGCTTGCTCGATGGTGGTCATCAACGACGTCCGATCTATCGCTGCGGGCACCGCGCGCGGCGCCAGTTACGGCTTTCCGCAGCGCAATCGGGCGAAGAACGATGTCCTCGTAACATGTCTGCTCCCTCCCAAGAGCAACTTCGAGCGGCGCACTGCTGACTGTGCGCCCAGAAAGGCTGTTGTTGTTGCCTGATTTGTCCACCCGAGGGTCTCCGCTCCGAGAGAGCCGGCACGCGGAGACCCGAAATCAATTTCAAGCTACGGCCCGAATTTCAAGCTACGGACTGATCGATGCTTGTGCGAGCCCCCAGTGCCGGGGGCAAGCCGAACCATACGTCCCTCGTTGGACCCACGGACTCGACGATCGCATCCCGGTCCGGAAGGTCACCAGAGGTGTATGTCGACAGCGTTCGATGATTAATATCATGGGTGAACGTCCACATTCGTCACTCGTGGACTATCCGCAATTGGGGAACACTCACGGGGGTGGTAGCGGTCACGTTGGAGCGTGCGCCGGCACAGAGCGCGGCCCGACTCGAGGGGGGCGGAGCCGCACCGGGGGCATTGGGGCGTCTACCTGCACGCATGCCGCGCGACATCGTGGATGTCGCCGCGACAGGTACAGTCGTGGCCGCGCTGTCGCTCGCGTTGTTGGCCCTGCTCGCGACGGTGACCAGCAGTGGCGCCGACCCGAGGTCCAATGTCGGCGTGACCGCCGTTCTGCTGACCGTGTGTCTGCCGATCTATCTGCGGCACATAGTCTTTGCTATGCGTGCCGCCATACCGCGTGGAGCGTCATTGACGTTGGCGGTACTGGCCGCGCTAGTGCTCGGCGCGACGCCCGTGCTCGGGGTTCCCTGGTTGAACACCCTGCACGTCGTCGCCGTAGTCGTCGTCCTGACGCTGCGGCCGATCCTCGCGCTGCCGATCTCGCTGATCCTCGTCGCTGCCACGGCGCCGTCGGCGCTGCTGCTCGGCGCGTCCGAGCAGGACGCGGTGTGGTTGTCGGTGACGACCGGAATGCGAGTCATCGCGGTATACACGCTGGTCTGGATGGTCGTCGCCCTGCGAAGGCTGCGTGGTGCCGGGGCGGCCCTCGCCGAGCGGGCAGTCGCGAGGGAACGACTGCGCATTGATCGTGAACTGGCGCGGACGGTGCAACGAGCGCTCGTGGAAATCACCGCCTCCGCGAGTCGTGCGGAAGAGTTCACCGCCCACGGAGATCGCGCATCGGCTCGCACCGAGCTCGAAGCTCTGGTCGATGTCTCGCGTCGCGGTCTGTCCGAGGCCCGCCAACTGATCCGCGGTTTCCAGCATCCGGCGTTCCATCATGAGATCGCCTCTGCGTCGGCACTTCTCACCGCTGCGGGGATCGAAGCCCGGTTCGAGCTTCCCGCCACCGGGCTGCCGGAGCAGGCAGACGAATCGCTCCGCGCCGCTCTGCGCTCCGTGCTGGCGCGGCTGCTTCGCGACGGGGCGGACGGGTCGGTGGTGCTCGCCGTTGGTCAGGTCGACGGTGGCTGGGTGCTCGAGTGCCATGTCGAGACGCTCGTACCGAGCCCAGGGAGCAGCGCATGACCGATGCATCGCGACCCCTCGTCGGACCCTGGCTGGTGACGGTCCGGCACGCACGGGTGCTCCTGATCGGAACCACCTGTGCAACAGGCGCTTTGGCACCGTCGCGGGCGCCCGCGCAAGGCCCCGATCAGTTCGGCGTCGCCGTTCTGTTGTGGGTTGTCGCGGCCGCTGTGGTCCTGGTCCACCTTCGCCATGCGTTCGGCACGATCCCGAACGAACGCCCACGCTTGTGGCCGGTGACGTTCCTGCTGCTGACCGGGCTCGTATACTTTCCGATGACCTGGTTTCCGGTGGCGTGGGGCATCAGCCAGGTGTTCTTCATCGCCTCGGCCGCAATGCTGTTCCGTGGGTGGGTCCGGCTCATCCTGGTGACGGTGCCGATCATCGGAACCGCGGTGGGCAATCTGGTCGGCTCCGACCGTGCCGACAGGTGGCTGATCACTGCGGACGTCATCGAGGTGGTGGTCGTGTTCACCGTGCTCTCCGCGTGCCTCATCGGCGTGACGCTGCTGGTACGCGCCGTGGACCAGCTCGACCGAACCCGCACCGACCTGGCCGAGCAGGCGGCCGAGCGCGAGCGGCTCCGGGTATCCCGAGATCTGCACGACCTGCTCGGTCAAAGTCTCTCGGCAGTGTCGCTGAAAGGTGACCTGGCTGCCGCGTTGCTGGCGAGCGACCCCGGCGCGGCGAAATCGGAGATTCAAGGCGTCGCCACGCTCGCTCGCGACACCCTCCAGGCGATGCGCCGGGTAACACTCGGCGAACACACCGTTTCGCTGAAGGCCGAGGCCGAGGGGGCCGCCGCACTCCTTTCCGCCGTCGGCATCGACACCCACCACCACATCGACCTGCCACAGCTCACGCCCGAAGTAGATGACGCGCTCGCATGGGGAACCCGCGAAGGCGTCACCAATGTGCTACGGCACAGTGCCGCGCGCACCTGCTCGATTGTCGCCGGCCGTGACGACGGCATGGTCTTTCTGGAAATCGTCAACGACGGCGCGCAGAAGAAGACCGGCGCGGGCAATGGCCTGTCCGGTCTCGCGGAGCGTGCCGCGGCGCTGTCGGGTACCTTGTCCGCGCAACAGAGCAGGGACGGCAGATTCCGGCTGCGCATCGAAATACCGGAGGTGACACGATGATTCGAGTGTTGGTCGCCGAAGACATGCACATGATCCGCGGCGCGCTGGTGGCGTTGCTCTCCCGCGAGGACGACATGGACGTGGTCGCAGAACTCGATCGCGGCGATCGTATCGTCGACGAAATCCTGCGCACGCGACCTGATGTCGCACTGCTTGATATCGACATGCCAGGCCTCGACGGCCTCAGCGCCGCCAAACGTGTCCACGAACATGTTCCCCAGTGCCGGGTGCTCATCTTGACCGGGCTCAGTCAACCGGGGTACCTACTGCGCGCCTTGCAGGCGCATGTGCGCGGCTTCGTCGTCAAAGACGCACCGGCACAGACGCTCGCCGACAGCATCCGTAAGGTCGTCGCCGGTGAGCGAGTGATCGATGCGGACCTGGTCGCCGCGGCCCTCGAAACCGGCACCAGTCCCCTCACCACCCGCGAGGCCGACGTGCTCCGGGCCGCCGAGACCGGGATCAGCACCGACGAAATCGGGCGATCGCTGTTCCTCTCGTCCGCGACCGTGCGCAACTACCTATCGAATGCGATCGCCAAAATCGGCGGCCGCAATCGTATCGATGCGATCCGTATCGCCCGGAACGCGGGCTGGCTGTAGCGGAACTGCGAAACCCGTGTCGTGGTGAAAGCCGGGACCGAGTCGCAACGTTCGATGACGTCGCCACTCCGTCCCGGCCGCCGCCACAACAACGGGGAGGTTCCGGACCGCCCTCTGGACGAGCAAGTGCGTCACGAACGCGGAGATGACCGAGCAGACAGGCCCACTACCAGCGGCGACGCCGATTGCATATCGAAAATGCGGCTGGAGTACTAGGAGCTGCCTGCTGCGGCGGTGATGGTCGCGACGACCTCATCCGGGTGTGACACCGGCGAGGCGTGCGAGGATTTCACCTCGCTGATTCGTGCCTGCATGCGGTCAGCCTGGAACCGTTGCGATGCAGGCGGAAAGGTCAGGTCATCGGTCGAAATCAGGTACCAGCACGGCACCTTGGCCCACGACGGTTCCCCGCTCGGCTCGGTGTTCGCGGCGACGGAGGTCGGGCGCTGGCTGGCCGCGAGCCGTGCCGCGACATCGGCGCTGACATCCTGCGCGAAAACCGCACCGAACTGCTCCGGTGCCATCGTCACCTCCGCCCCGTTCTCGGTGGGCTGGATCCGCAGCGCCGTTTCGATCTTGCTGCCCGGATAACGAGCGGGATCGCTGAGGGCCAGCACCGTTTCCCCGCTCTCCGGTGCGAAGCCCGCCACGAATACCTCGGCCTTGATGTTCGGGCGGTGGATATTGCTGATCACCGCACCGCCGTAGGAGTGCCCGACGAGGACGACCGGTCCGGTTATCTCTTCGATAGCTCTGGTGACGGCGGCCGCGTCCGCTGCGGGGCCCCGCAGCGGATTGTCGGGCTGAACCACCTCATAGCCCTGACCGCGCAGGTTTTTCGCGACGGTGTCCCAGCTGGAGCTGTCCGAGAAAGAGCCGTGGACCAGAACAATCGTGGGCTTTGGGGCCGCGTCGGTCGCGGCTGGTTCCGAGGTGGACTCGGTGTCGCTGCCGCATCCGGTAGTTGCCAGCATGGCGGTCGCGACGAGAGCCGTGGCGACATTTCGGAGTCGGACGAGCATCTGCATGGCGTTCCAATCTCGTGTAGATGAGCGCTGCCCGGTTTCAGTGGGCCTGTGAGGTCGGTGCCCTTCCACGTGCTGTCGAAGTCCCCCGTGAGCGCCCAATGGTCGATGACACTGCCGACTGTCGCAGCCGGGGCCGACGGCGTGGTAGATACGGATGTGTGCGGTGGCCGATGGCGAATGTCATTGCCGAACGCATCCACCACCGGGGTGAACGCCGCGGCATGGTCGGAGAAACCGGAGCTCTACAGGCCTTGCTGACGTCGCGCAGGGTGTTCCCGATCGGCGCCGAGCGCAGGGCCACTCGCGAGCTGGCGCGGCTGGGGGAGATGCGCAGGCCGTGTGGACGGTTTGGCTTCACTGACGAATGCGCCGGGTTGGTGGTGCGGGCCGGCTACCCGACCCGCCGCCGCAGATCTACTTTGAGCCGCGAATAGTCCTCCCGCACAATGTGTTTCAGCGGTAGTCTGGGCGCTGCGTGAACGTCGATCCGCTGGCGCTGGCCGGAGCGGCGTGGAAATCGAGCACCGCACGCTGCGGTTGCGAAAAAAAGGGGGGTCGATGCTCGATCCGCGGGTTGTCGCGGTCGTCATCCGTCGCAAGGAGGACTCGTTCCCGGAGGACAAGACCCTGGAGATCACCGAATACGAACCGCGATCGGAGCGGGTCCGGGTGCGGTTCGGCAGGTCCAAGGACTACGCGTTCGGGTGGGAGCGAGTGACGGTTCTCGACCGGCCTGCGCGAGTGCCGCTGGGGCGGCACGCGCTGTTGTTCGTCGACGGATCCCCGCAGGACGCGACCGAGGCCTACCTGTTCACCGGACCGCCGGAGGCCGGATCGTGGTGGCATATGCACAGTAAGGGCGAATGGAGCGCCTACAGCGCGGATCGGGTGGAGGTGCTGCCGAATGCTGCCATCACCCCCGGCTCCCGAGATGTGCTGAAGTACTGGCATAAGGTGGCGGAGAAACTGACCGGCGATTCCGGCGTACTGCTCCGAAACCACCAGAACCTGAGCTTCATTCACCCCGAAAGCGCGTTGACCCGAATTCTCGAGCAGGCGCCGGTCGAGCCCCGCCCGGACGACGAGATACCGCTGCCGGTGTACCCGTTCCGCACCAACATCAGCCAGAGCGATGCGGTGCTCAATGCGCTGCGGTATCCCATCTCGGTTATCGACGGCCCGCCCGGAACCGGGAAGACGCAGACAATCCTCAACATCATCGCCTCGGTCATCTGCCGACCTGGCGCGACGGTGGGGGTGGTGTCGTTCAGCAACTCCGCCGTCGACAACGTCTTCGAGAAGCTGACCAAGGAAGGCTTCGGGATGGTGGCGGCCAATCTGGGGCGCGCCGAGAAGCGGCAGGAGTTCTTCGACAGCCAGGGCCAACGCAACGCGGCGGTCGATGCGATGCTGCGCGCCGGTCCCGCACCTGACGCTGGTGCCGCGGACCAACTCGTCAAGGTGAACCGGCGCCTGGCCGCGCTACTGGAACAGGATCGTCTGCGCGCACAGTTGCGCCACCAGCTGCACGCATACCGGCTGGAACAAAAGCATTTCCAGTCGTTCTTCGACCGCCACGAGGTACCGGACGCCGACGACCTGCCGCTGCTGCGCCGCTACAGTGCGGGCAAACTGCTCGATTTCATCGCCGACACCGATCCGCGCTGGATCCGCGACAGTGGCTGGGGGCGGCTGGTTGACATGATGAATCGCTACTTCAAGTACCGGGCGCTGCGCCACGTCGACGCCGGCGACATCGACGTCGTGCTGCGAATTCAGCGCCTGTATTACGAGAAGAAGATCGCCGAACTCGAGCGGCAGGCCGAGCAACTGACCAGAACGCTGGAGCGCAAGAATTTCGACGCGCTGCTGACCGACCAGGCGCGGCTGTCCCAGCAGCTGCTGCGTGACGCGCTGCGCACCCGGTACGGCTCGCTGTCCCGCATGGTCTACACGTCACGGTATCGGCAGAACTTCGGACAGTTCACCCACGACTACCCGCTGATCCTGAGCACTTGCCATTCGCTCCAGAACAGCATCGGACGCTCGGCCCTACTGGACTACCTGATCATCGATGAAGCATCACAGGTGGACCTGGTGACGGTGAGCCCGGCACTGGCATGTGCACGGAATGTCATCGTGGTCGGCGACCTGGAACAGCTGCCGCCGGTCACGAAGGAGCTCACCGACCCTCCTCCGGCACCCGATCCGGTCTTCGATTACCGGCGTAGCATCCTGTCCTCGGTCATCGAACGGTACAACGATCAGTTGCCTCGGCGGATGCTGCGTGAACACTATCGGTGCGATCCGGACATCATCGAGTTCTGCAACCGGAAGTTCTACGACGGCCAGTTGATTCCGTATACGCGCAGCACACCGGGGGTCGCCCCGATGACAGTGGTGCGGACCGCTCCCGGCAACCACATGCGCCGGACCTACGGTGACGACGACCCGAAGTCGAAGGGGCGCAGCAACCAGCGCGAGATCGACGTGATCCGGCACGAGGTCATCCCGTGGATATCCGCCGATATCCCGGCGCACGAGGTGGGGGTCACCACTCCGTATCGCCGTCAGGCCGACAAGGCGACGGATGCCCTGATCGAGGCCATCGAGTCCGACACCGTGCACCGATTCCAAGGAAGAGAGAAAGACGCGGTCGTCATGACCACGGTGCTCGACGACACCCCCAGCAGCCGGGCAGCATTGAAGTTCGCCGACGATCCCAAATTGATCAATGTGGCCGTGTCCCGGGCGATGCGCTTGTTCATCCTGGTGACACATCCTTCCGGGCTGCCGGAGAGCCGGCACCTGCGCGATCTGATCGGCTACATCCGGTACCGGGACCCGGACAACGCGGTCGTCGACAGCGATGTGGTGTCGATCTTCGACCTGCTGTACACCGACTACAGGCAGCGGCGGCGTGCGCACCCGCGTATCGGGTGGGGGCGTACCGAGTGGCCTTCGGAGGACATCGCCCTGACGATGCTGGAGGGAGTGCTCGCCGAACCCCGCTACGGCCACCTCGCGACACACCGGCAGGTCTACCTGCAAAATGTGTTCCCGCGCAGTCTGGACCGGCTCGACGATCGCCAGCGCGAGTTCGTCCGGCGCCGATCGTCGTTCGACTTCGTCATCTACAACCGCATCACCAACGAGAACGTCGGCGCCATCGAGGTGGACGGCCACAGCACCCATGAAGCGAACCCGGAGCAGCTCGCCCGCGACGCGTTGAAGAACGAGATCTGCCGGCGCTACGACTTCGAGCTGCTGCGCCTGCCGACCACCGGAAGCGGCGAAGCCGCCGAGGTCCGCAGGTTCCTCGACCGGCTGCCTCGAGACGCGAACGCAGCCGGCGCGTAGTCACGTCCGACCGCCGATTCGCCGCCGCTGTCGGAATCGGTGCGCGCGGCCGTGCGCGGACTGGCCGGATACCGGCAGTTGTCACCGCCCGCCGTCCACCGGATGAACCTCAACTACGTCGGCAACAAGGACCTGTTGAACAGCGGCGCCTTCCCCGGCGGTCGCGACCTCACCGGCCTGCCGCCGGCTCTGATGCTCGACGCCGACCACGACACCCTTCGCGCCTCGGGGGAGTCCTTCGCCGCCGAACTCGCCGCCGCCGGGGTCCCGGTGTCGTACACCGTGGTGCCGCGTTCCTGGCACGGATACTTGAATCGAGCACATCTCAACGGATTCCGGCTCGCACTCGATGCGATGACAGCGTGGCTGAATGCGCGGGACTCGGCCGTGGCCGCGGGCGCGCCGCGGCCACGCTAGCTCGGGCCGGTTCACTCTCGGCAGGGCCGATCGACGACGACCGGTGACCTTGTTCTCTGGCCGGGGCTCGCATACGCCTGATGGACTCGATACGCGCAGGCATGTACGACAAGAAGGTGCGATGACGACTGATTCGCAAGCGTCGGACGGGACGGGAGCACCGTGAACCCGGCGCTGTACTATCTGGCGTTCATCGCGGTGGTGTTCGCGGTGAACCTCATGCCCGCGTTCGGTCCGCCCGGCGCGTTGGTGGTGGTGCTTCTCGGGTTGAATTGGCACCTGGAGCCGGTCGCCGTGGTCATCCTCGGCGCCTTCTCTTCGGGCGCCGGTCGCTACCTGCTGGCGGTCGCCACCAACCGGGTCCGCGACCACCTCAGCGAGCGTCGCAAGGCCTCTCTGGAGGCCGCCAACCAGTACGTCACCGGCCACACCGGGCGTTCTCTCGCCGGACTCGCCGTATTCGTGGTGTCGCCGTTGCCGTCCGCGCAGATGTTCGAAGCTGCCGGGTTGATGGGCGTGCGATTGCTCCCGATAACCCTCGCGCATATCGCGGGCAGACTCGTCAGTTATTCGTTCTACGTCACGGCTACCACCGTCGCCGAGCGGCAACTCAGTGACACGTTCCTCGATTCGTTCACTTCACCTCTCGGAATAGCGATTCAGATCGCGCTTCTCGCTGCTGTCGTACTATTCGCCCGAATAGACTGGCTGAAGTATCTGCCGAAGGCGGGGGGACCACGTGGGCGGGAACCGTGAGTCGAGGACGCGGGCGAACGCCACAGGATGATGCGAGAAGTATTTCATCCTGACGCTCGGCTGCCTCGACCCGCAAACGCAGCCGGAGGATCGCCGCGTTCCGCTCGGATCACGGCGACCTGAGTTCTCGGAACCGCATCACTCCGGAGGTACGCGCTCCGCCGGTTCGTCGGGCGCGTGCCACCGCGTCAGCACCCGGGAGCCCACCGCGAACTCTTCGGCATCGCGCAGTGCCCGGCCCGCGGCGAGGTCCAGTTCGAACGAGTCCTCGGCGTGGCCGGTCGTCGCCGCGATCATCCGTCGGGCGGTGGACCGGATCGCCGACTTGTCGCCGGTCACCGTCCAGCGATCCACGGCAGGCACATGGATGAGCCAACGCGGGCCGCAGCAGTACACTTCGACGTAGTACCGGCGCACGGTCACGGCCTCCGCGCTCGGACGGGACGACGCCGGGTCACTCGGTCCATGACAGGGCTTCGGTGAGGGTCACCGGAGGCGGGGGAGGGGTCGGCACCCCGCCTCCGGGACGTTCGGGTGCGGCGGCCCACTGCCGCAGCGCGGCCGCGTAGCGCTCGAGCACGGGCAGCGGCACGCCCTTGTAGGAGGCGCGCGGCCGGGGGAACGGAACGCGTTGCGGTAGTGCGTTGGTCATGTGTCCTCCGCTGGTCGAATGGCGGCGAACGGGGTGTCTCGCCGCGCCGATCACGCGGTCAGTGGAGCACCGGACGCGGGCCGCGTTGACCTTCCCGCGGAAATTCGGGATGGAAAGTGGCAAAAGCCCTGGACACCTTCCAGCGACCCTGCACAATGTCCTCCAGAAGGGCGAAATATGGCCTTCCACAATAACTTTCGGAACATTCCAGTCAGCGGGTGTGGATATTCCACAGAAGGGAGCAAACAGCATGGGGGAGAGCGATACGAGCGCCGGTATTCGGCAGCTCAAAGCCGATATTCGCGGGACCGGGGGCGTTCCACACCGCAGCCTCGGCCGCTGCCTGCGCGGGATGAGGCAGGAGGCGGGACTGTCCATCGAAGTGGCGGCGCGGGCAATCGGGCGCGGGGCTGGAACGCTGCACCGCTTGGAAACCGGTGCGCCGAACGTGATCGTGCGCGACGAAGACCTGCGGCGGCTGTGCAAGCTGTATCAGCGGGTGGACATGCTGCCGGTGTTGAAATCGCTCGCGGCGCAGGGAAGGACGCCGTCATGGTTGGACGAGTTTCCCGATCAGGTGAATCCGACGTTCAACGCCTACATTCAGATGGAGGCGGCGGCCTCCCATCTCACGAGTTACCGTCCCGATCTGCTGCCCGGAATATTTCAGATCCCCGAGTATGCGCGTGCGCTCGACCGGGTGTACTTCCCGATGGATACCGCCGAGGAGATCGAGCGTCGTGTCCGGGTGCGGCGCAACCGGCAAGCGCTGATCACCCGCGATATCGCGCCGCTGAATGCGGTGCTGTTGCTGGACGAAGCGATAACCAGGCGAGTGGTCGGCGGCCCTCGCGTCATGTCAATGCAGCTGCGGCACCTGGCGGACCTGCCGCCGAACGTTCGCGTTCAAGTGCTTCCATTCGGGGCGGGGTACCCACTGGGGACCTCCACCGGACCGTTCACGATTCTGGACTTTGCGGCAGACAATGACGGGCGGGCGCTGGAGCCACCGGTGGTCTACGTCCAGAGCTATACCGGTGATATCTATCTGGAGCGACCGAGCACGGTTCGCCGCTATCGAGCTGCAATCGAGGTCATGCAGCGGGTAGCGTTGGACGTGCCGAGTAGCAAACGCCTGCTGCGGCAGGTAGCGAAGGAGTTCGACTGTGTCCGTTGACCTATCCGGAGCGCGCTGGTTCAAGAGCACTCGTAGTTCCGCCGGTAGTGACTGCGTCGAGATCGCGCATCTGGACGGTGGGCGTGTGGGGGTTCGTGACTCGAAGAATCCTCACGGTGGGGTGTTGGTGTTCATGCCGTCGGAGTGGGATGCGTTTTTGTCGGGCGCGCGGGACGGGGAGTTCGACAGGCCCTGAGCCGATCGCTCCTACGTGGTAGGGGAATTCCGAGAAGCCAGTCGGCGCGAGCCGTGCCGACTGGACCGGTGTGCGTCGGTTCGGCAGCGTGCAGCCATCGAGACTCGGCCATCGGCTCGAGTGACCTGGCCGCCGCCACCGCCGACCGACACGGGACCTCGATCATGACCTGTTCGTGCGACACCGCGTCGGAGCGGATGTCGAGAACTCGCCGCGCTATTCGAACGTACTTCCGGCTCGGGAATGGCGACCCGGCTGCCGGACGTGCATCACGCACTGAGTTCGCGCCGCACACAATGGAACCGCGGCGTGGCACCACGGGATCGGTAAACGATGCCGTCTCGACGCACCTTTGACGGGGCTTGCGAGGTGTCGAAGCCGTAATTCGAGCTGGCCTGCCACCGGACGCATGTGAAATCCGGGTCGTTCACGATGTGGTCGGAACCTTGTCGACGCGTGCTCGGGGTAGGTCTGATTGTGGCGAATCCCGCAAGTCGCCCAGCCGCACGCCGAGCGACCCACCGGATAGTCGGACCGCTGCTCGGAGTCCTGCGGTGATTGGTAACCTCGACCTCCGAAAGCACGCGACCCGCCCCGGCCGCGGGGGGCCGAGCGGTAGGTGGTGACGTGGCAGGTATCGACGACCGGTGGACCGAGGTATCCACATCGGCGTTTCCGCATGAAGCGGACGGTTTGGCGATGCTCAGGCAGATCGTTCCCAATGCGCCGCCCTACCGCGCGTGGACGAACTTCGAGTTCATGGACAACCACGGCCAGTGGCATGAGATCGATGCCCTGGTGCTGGGACGCCGCCGACTGCATCTGCTCGAGCTCAAGCATTACACCGGCGTGCTGCGGGGCAGCGAAACGAGCTGGGTGCGCACCACCCTCGGCGGCAAGACACGCACTCAGCGCTCTCCGCTGCTGATCACGCGCCGCAAGGCGCAGCGGCTGGCGACCCGCATCGCAGAAGAGGCGCGCAAGGTCGCGCTGGACATCGGACTGGATGTGCAGAAGGTGCACCGGGCGCTGCCGTTCGTGCAGGAAGCGGTGTTCCTGCACGGCTCGCCGTTCCAGGTGGAGATGTCGGATCTGGCGAAGTCGAGCCTGTTCGGCCTGGAAGGCGCGGAAGGCACAACGGGTCTGCCCGCGCTTTCCACGCGCCTGCTCGAGCCGCCCACCGACACGCGGCGGATCGACGAGGACCTGTCGATGATCATCGCGCTCGCGCTGCGGAACCTGGGGATCGCCCGCCGCACCGAGCGCGACGCGGGGTCGTGGACCATCACCGGCGACCCGCTGGCCAGCGGCGACGACTGGCAGGAGTGGGTGGCCACCCACAAGGGTAGCGATGCCAGGGCGCGGGCCCGCGTCGTCTCACTGCACCGCGGCACTCCGCTGCAGGCGCGGGCGGCCGCGCATCGCCGGATGCAGCGGGAGTTCTCGCTGCTGTCGTCGCTGCGCCACGAATCGATCCTCGCCCCCCTCGACCTGGTGCAGGACGACGACGGCAACACCGTCATCGTCTACCCGGACACTCCCGGCTACGAGCCGCTGGACCTGGCGCTGGCCACGCGCGAGCTGACCGCCGAACAGCAGTTGCAGATCCTCACCCAAGTCGCCGAGGCCGTCACCTACGCCCACCGCAACCATGTGGCGCACCGAGGCCTCGGGCCGAGCACCGTGCTGGTCCACACCGACGCGCTCGACGGCGGTGAGGTGCGCGTCCGCCTGGCCGACTGGTCATGGGCCGGACGCGTGCACAGCGCCGACACCCGTTCGGCCACGTCCGTCGGCACACCGGCCGGTCCCGGTATGGCGCCTGCCGACGAGGCTTATCAGGCGCCGGAGGATCGGTGGGCGCCGGACGCCGACCGGCTCGCGCTCGACGTGTTCTCGCTCGGCGCCCTCGCCTGCTACTTGCTCTCCGGCGGCCAGGCGCCCGCCAGGGATCGCGCCGCGCTACTCGAGCGGCTACGGCTCGAGCACGGTCTCGACCTGGCCGCGTCGAGCTCCGGATTCGTCGACGAGACGCTGCGCGCGTTGGTGTTGCAAGCGACCGCACCGTCGGTGTCGCAGCGGATGCGGATCGACCGCAGGACGGGACGTCCGCAGTTCGGCGCACAGCAGTTCGCCGCGGCGCTGATGGATTATCGGCACGATCGGCTGGCGGCGCTGGAGGCCGACCCGCTCAATCCCGCGCCGGGATCGCTGCTCGGCGGCCGCTTCGAGGTGGTGCGGGTGCTGGGCGCGGGCTCGACCGCGCGCGGTGTGCTGGTCACCGATCGCGAGCACGACGATCGCCTGCGCGTGCTCAAAGTCGGGTTGGACGATTCGGCCGTGACCCGCTTGCACGACGAGGCGCAGGTGCTCGCCGAACTCGCCCGGCAGTCGCCGCCGGTGCCTGGTGTGGTCGAGTTGATCGAAGGCCCGCTCGACCTGGGGAAACGCACCGCGCTGCTGCTGAGCAACTGCGGTGAGCAGACGCTCGCGGACGTGGTGCGTTACACCCCGCTCGGTGAGACGCAGCTGCGCACCTGGGGCAAGGAACTGCTGGATGTGGTGGTCGCGCTGGACGCGGCGGGCATCACCCATCGCGACCTCAAGCCGTCCAACCTCGGCCTGGCCAAGCCGGAGGGGAAGGCCAAAGCGAAGGCGCGGCTGGCGCTGTTCGACTTCTCGCTCTCGCGCGCACCGGTCGAGCAGATCGAGGCGGGCACGCCGCCATATCGCGATCCGTTCCTCGGCACCGGGACGCGCACCTCCTATGACTCGGCGGCGGAACGGTATTCGGCCGCGGTGGTGCTGTACGAGATGGCGACCGCGGGCACCCCCGTCTACGGCGACGGATTGAGCGATCCGCGGGTTCTCGATGACGACGTCGCCGTCACCGCCGAAGACTTCACGGTGGCGGGCATGGGGTCCGCGCGCGCCGAAGTGCTGGCCGAGTTCTTCCGGAAAGCGTTGGCGCGCAACATCAAACATCGCTTCGACACCGCCGCCGCGATGCGGGACGCGTGGATCGCCGCGTTCACCGCGAAACCGGCGGAACCGGCGCCGCCGGTGAAGAAGCCCGCGCCGGTTCCGGCGGCCGGTACCGAGCCGTCCGCCACCCGCACGTCGCTGAAGGCGCTCGCCGACATGTTCGTGGATGCCGCGGCCACCAAGCCGTCGGCGATGCGCCGCCAGATCGTCGAACTGGTCCTCGGATCGCATGCCGACAGCCCCGGCGATCCGTTCGTCACCTATCAGACGCTGGCGGAGCGGGCCGGGGTCACCTCGGGCCGCATCGCGCAGGTCTTCGGCGAATTCCCCGCGCTGTGGACGAAGAACCCGCAGCTCGAGGCCATCGTCACCGATCTGTACGGGCGGATGCTCGACCTGCTCGAATCCGGCGCTTCGACTCCGGAACTACTGGCCGGTGAACTCGTCTCCGCGCTGCCCAGCGACGGCGTCGACAATCCGCAGCGTGTCGCTCTGGGCGTGCTGCGCCTGCTGCTCGCCTCGCCCCCAGACACCGACGAGACGGATGCGACCCAACCCGCGGTGCATCTGGTGCGCAGGCACGGGGCCGGGACCGTAGCGATGGTCTCGACGCCTTCGGTTCCGCCCAAACTGCCCGCCCAGCTCGCCATCCGCGCCGAAGGTCTCGTAGCGAGCGCTCAAGCGCAAGGCGCGCAACTGGTTTCGCCCGTCGACGCCGAACCGGCGTTGCGGGTGGTCGCGGCGGGCCTGCTGGGTGTCGCCGCCGACGACGTGGAGATTCCAGGGCACGCCCTGCTGCGTATCGCGGCGGCGGCGTCGACGCAGGTCGCGTTGACCTCTCGCGACGAACTGCACGCCCGGTCGATGCCGATCGCGGACGCGTTGCGGACGGTATTGCGTGGTCTCTCGTCCGCCGACGTATTCGGGCGGCCCGAGCTGGAATCGCGGCTGGCTGCGCGCTTTCCGGCGCTGGCGCAAACGCTGCCGAGGCGACCGGAGCTCGACGCGGTGGTGCAGGCGGTGGTGCCGGACATGCACTGGAACACCGAGCTCGCCAGGTACGAATTCACGGGGGAGCACTCCGCCGCCTCGTATGTGCCGACCCGGCACACCAGCGCGGCCGCTCCGGTGCGCCGCGAGCACGGGCTCTCGGATGTGGAGTACCTGCTCCGGTCGAGTCGGCAGGAACGCACGTTCCGGGCACTCGGGATTCCGCTCGGCAGGTCGGACGAGGTCGCTCGCGCGCTGGCCGAGAAGTTCGACGCCACCCGCATCGACGTGACCGAGCTGCTGTTGACGAAGCTGCGGGCGAGCGCCGACGCGGCCGGCATCGACTGGACCATGATCCTCGCCGCCGACGCGGGCGCGGCCGCCGACCGCGAAGGTCTGAAACGATTTGTGGCCCAAGCGATCCCGGACCTAGTCGACGCCGTCACCACAGGTCCCGGCCCGGTCGTGCTCACCGACTTGTCGACACTGGCCGCCTACGGCCAGCTCGACGTGCTCGGCCGCTGGACCGACCTGACCACACCCCCGCCGCACGCGGTGTGGGCGCTGGTGCCGCAACGCGAGGAGGCGGGCGGGCGTCCCGGTTCGAAAGTGGACGGCACCCGGTTGCCGATCAACAGCCCGGAACAGTTCGCGCAGATCGACGATACAGAGGTGACGGCGCTGCTGGGCGCCATCGCTGATGATCCGACAACGAAGGAGCATGCCTGATGGCATCGGCGACGCTCACGGGAGCCCGGTTGACGGCTGCCCTGAAGCCGCAATTGACCCTGCTGGTCGATGACATGCGCGAGCGCCTACACGCCGACGCCCACGAACTAGAGAACTGGCGCAAGACGCACCGGGAAGCGGTACGCGAAAAGCGCACCGCCACTTCGTGGACCGACTGGTCGGAGGATCAACTCACCCAGGCCGCGGTCGGCTGGCTGCTCACCTCGGTGTTCGTCCGATTCTGCGAAGACAACCTGCTGCTCGGCGACACCGCCGTCTGGATCGGCGGACCCACCCCGCTGCTGCGGCAGCGCGCCGTCGACGCGGAGAACGCCTTCTACCGCGAACACCAGGACTGCTCCTACCGCGAATGGCTTGAGCAGTCCTTCGACGCCCTGCGCCGCAACCCGGCGACGCAGGCGCTAGTGGACGAGCACGCAGCATTGAACATCATCGCGCCGTCCTCGGATGCGGTGCAGAAGCTGCTCGGATTCTGGCGGCAGACCGACGACGCAGGCGAATTGGTGTGGTCGTTCCGCGACGAATCGCTGTCCACCCGCTTCCTCGGCGACCTCTATCAGGACCTGTCGGACTTCGCGAAGAAGAAGTACGCGCTGCTGCAAACACCGGAGTTCGTGGAGGAGTTCATCCTCGACCAGACCCTCGAACCGGCGTTGAAGGATCGGCCGCTCGAAGGGTTCAAGCTCATCGACCCCACCTGCGGGTCGGGACACTTCCTGCTTGGTGCGTTCGCGCGGCTGATGGAACGGTGGCATCGGCATGCGCCGGGGGTCGAACTGCGCGCCCGCGTCGACAACGCGCTGTCATCGATTTACGGCGTGGATTTGAACCCGTTCGCGGTGGCGATCGCCAAGTTCCGCCTCATCGTCGCGGCCATGAAGGCGTGTGAGGAGACGTCTCTAGTCCACGCTCCGAAGTTCACCCTCAATCTCGTCGCCGGGGATTCGCTACTGCACGGGCCGGAGCAGGACGGCAAGGAAGCATTTGATTATGGAAACGCAGCCTTCGACAAGGATGCTGTCGTGTCGGGCTTCACCTACAGCACCGAAGACGCGCGCGTCCTGCGGCGCTTCCTCGCGCCCGGGCAATACGACGCGGTGGTGGGTAATCCGCCGTACGTCACCGTCAACGACAAGGCGCTCAACGCGCGTTATCGGGAGAACTTTCACTACTGTAAGGGCACGTACGCTCTCACAGTTCCTTTTATGGAGAAGTTCTTTGACCTCGCCAAACCTGGCGACCGGGCAGGGTGGGTCGGGCAGATCACCTCAAACTCGTTCATGAAGCGCGAGTTCGGTGTGCCGTTGATCGAAGATTTCCTCGCACGGAAGGACCTGCGCCTGGTCGTCGACACATCCGGCGCGTATATTCCTGGACACGGCACTCCAACAGTCATTTTGGTCGGTCGAAATCATGCGCGAGTCATTGACACAGTCCGGGCCGTGCTCGGCATTCAGGGTGAGCCGGGAGCTCCGGAGAACCCGTCCAAGGGGATGGTTTGGACCTCGATTACTCAGTATCTGAGTCGTGTCGACCACCAAGACCAGTGGATCTCAGTCACCGACCTTCCCAGGCATAACCTGAGCAAACACCCCTGGAGTCTGAGTGGCGGCGGAGCCAGCTCACTTCTTGGCGAAATATCCGCAGCAAGCGCTTACTCGCTTTCGAGCGCAATCGAATCACCCGTGGGGCGTTCGATACGTGCTGGCGCAGACGAAGGTTTCATGCGTCCGATCAATCTTCCGCGCTATAGAAGCGATGCGATTTTCCGCCCGCTTGTGCTAGGCGAACAAATACGTGACTGGAATAGCAAGCAAAACAACGGGATCTACTACCCCTACCTTTACGGGACGTCGACGCTGGCGGTGACTGATCCGCCGCGCGAGCTGTGGTCCCTTCGTCGTCTTCTCCAGGAGCGCCGCACTTTTCAAGGCAACATGGCAGATGCCGGCCTGAGCTGGTGGAGCTACATGCAGCATACGGCCAGCGCCTACTGGACTCCGCTTTCCATCACCTTCGCTTTCGTCGCGACCCACAATCACTTCGTGCTCGACCGCGGCGGCAAGGTGTTCAAGCAGTCCGCGCCGGTGATCAAGTTGCCGAAGGGCGCAAGTGAGGACGATCACCTGCGGCTGCTGGGAACACTCAACAGCTCAACCGCATGCTTCTGGCTCAAGCAGAACAGTCATGACAAGGGAAACGGCGGAATCGGTGGGGGAATCGGAGATGAAAAGTGGGAGCCTCGTTACGAATTTACCGGGACCACGCTTCAGGACTTCCCCTTGTCAAAGGAAGCTCCGCTGGAGCGCAGCCGTCGTTTAGACCTGCTGGCGCAGCGACTTACTGACCAGGAGCCAACGGCCGCGATTCAATCCGACGGCGCTACTGCGCGCGCACTCCACGCCGCGCGCATGGAGTACTCCAGTATTCGGGCTCAGATGATCGCCGAGCAGGATGAACTCGACTGGGAGGTTTACCGTCACTACGGCCTGATCGACGGGGATCTCACTCTGCCCGTCGGCCGAGCACCTGGCATCGCTCTCGGCGAGCGCGCATTCGAGCTTGCCCTTGCCCGAAAGATAGCCGCAGGTGAAGTCGAAACCGAATGGTTCACCCGCCACGGCTCCACACCGATCACCGAGATCCCCGCGCACTGGCCTGTCGAATACCGCGATTTGGTCGAAAAGCGTTTGGCCGCTATCGAATCGAATCCGTTTATCCGCCTGCTCGAACGCCCCGAGTACAAGCGACGCTGGGCGGGCGACTCCTGGGACGCCAAACTGCAACGCGCCCTGAAGGATTGGTTGCTCGACAAGCTCGAGGACCCGAGCTTGTGGTTCACCCCCCAGGGCACACCCCTGCCCCGCTCCGTCGGCGAACTCGCCGGGCACGTCGAGAAGAACCCCGAGTTCATCGAAGCCCTCGATTTGTGGGCAGGCCAGAAGGACGCCCCGGTCACCGCCACGCTGGTGAAGCTGCTGACCGACGAGGCCGTGCCGTATCTCGCCGCGCTCCGCTACAAGGATTCCGGCCTGCGCAAGCGCGCCGAGTGGGAGCGGGTGTGGGACATGCAACGCGACGAGGACGCCGGTCTCATCAAGGCGACCGATATTCCGGTGCCGCCGAAGTACACCAGCGCCGATTTCCTGAAGACCTCGTACTGGTCGCATCGCGGCAAGCTCGATGTGCCAAAGGAGCGTTTCATCGCCTACCCGGATGCGGGCCGCGACACAGACCCGACGCCGCTGCTCGGCTGGGCGGGCTGGAACCACGCACAGCAAGGTTTGGCCCTGGCCACCATTTACGCCTGGCGGGAATCCGAGGGCAGGCCGCTCGCGTCACTGGTGCCGGTGGTCGCGGGTATCGCCGAGGTGCTGCCGTGGGTGAAGCAGTGGCATTCCGGCGTGGACCCGAATCTCGGCGTCGATCTGGCCGAGTATCTGAGCAACCAATTGGCCGAGAAGGCCACGGCTGTCGGTGTGCCGGTGCAGGATCTCGCGCAGTGGCGGCCCGAGAAGAAGACACGTGCTCGTAAGGCAGCAACCCGAAAGGCAGGCCAATAGTGTTCCCCGGCGCCTCCGGCTCCGCGCGCACGCTGCGGCAGACGTTCGACATTCCCGAATCACACGGCACCAACGACTATGTGCTGCGGCTGTCTGATTCGGTCGGCGAAGAGCACCTGGCCGCGACCGTCGACTCCTACGTCGTCACGCCTGCCCTGGCCGAAGCTTTCAACTTGGCGCTGGCGGTAGTGGAGGAAGCGCTACGGACCGGCGAGAACAAAGCCGCGTTCCTGCACGGCTCGTTCGGTTCCGGTAAGTCGCACTTCATGGCCATGCTGCACGGCATCCTCGGGCACTCCCCGAAAGCGCTGTCGGTGCCGGAACTGCAGCCGATCGTCGCCGAGCACCCGGTGGTGAACAAGGCGAAGCTGCTGCGCCTGACCTTCCACTTCCTCGACGCCACCACCCTCGAGTCGGCGCTGTTCGACCAGTACCTGCGCCAAATCACCACCCTGCACCCCGGCACGCTGCCGCCCGTACTGCATTCCGCGGGTGGATTGTTCGACGATGCCGACAACCGGCGGCGCGAGGTGGGCGACGAGAAGTTCTTCGCCGCGCTCAACGCCTCGGGAACCCCGCGGGCGAGCACCACCGTCGACTGGTCCGCGCTCGGCCAGGCCGCCGCCGCGTGGACACCCGGCACCTATGCCGCCGCGAGCGCGCCGGACGCCGACCCCGCCGAACGCGCCCGCCTGCAACAGGCGCTGGTGTCCACCTACTTCACCAGCTACTCGCGCAACACCGACTGGCTCTCGCTCGAGGACGGGCTGGCGGTCATCGCCGATCACGCCGCATCGCTCGGCTACGACGGCGTGGTGCTCATGCTCGACGAGCTGGTGCTGTGGTTGACGTTCCTCATCACCGAACGGGAACGGTTCAACGCCGAGGTCCAGAAGATCACCAAACTGGTCGAGACCAGCCGCGGTCGCCTCGCGGTGCCGGTCGTCTCGTTCGTGGCGCGCCAGCACAACCTCGCCCAATGGGTCGCGAGCGGCCCGGACGCCGGCGCCATCCAGCAGGCCGTCGAACGCGCCTTCGCCCACCAGGAAGGCCGTTTCGGGCTGGTCACCCTCGGCGACGAGAACCTGCCCTACATCGCCCACAAACGACTGCTGCGGGCCCGCGACGCCGACGCACAGGCCGCCCTCGACGCCGCCTTCGACCGCCTGGACCGCACCCCGCAGGTGTGGGACGTGCTGCTCGACGGCATCAACACCGATGACCGGCACCGGGGCTCCGACGCCGACGCGTTCAAACTCACCTATCCGTTCTCCCCGGCGCTCATCGCGACCCTGCGCGAGCTGGCCGGGCAGATGCAGCGCGAACGCACCGCGCTCAAGGTGATGCAGCAGATGCTCGAGGACAACGCCGACCGCCTCACCATCGACAACGTGATCCCCGTCGGCGAGGCGTTCGATTACATCATCGACAGCGCCAACGCCACCCCCATCAACGACGCCGCCGTGCACACCTTCAAGACGGCGCGTTCGCTGTGGACGGACAAACTGCGACCGCTGCTGTTCCGCAACGCCAATGTGCCCGAGTCCACCCTCGACAAGGACGTGCCGCCGGGGCTGCGCGCCGACATCCGCATCGCCAAGACGCTGCTGATGTCCGCGGTCGCGCCGAATGTGCCCGCGCTCAAGCAGATCGACGCCGCCCGGCTGGCCTCGCTCAACCACGGCAGCGTCATCAGCCTCGTGCCGAACGACCAGATCGGTCAGATTACCGGCAAGGTCAAGCAGTGGGCGGCCGAGATCCCGGAACTGGCCGTCACCGCCGACGCCAACCCGATCATCTCGGTGACGCTGGAATCGGTGGACTACGAGCGGATCGTCCGCCGCGCCCAGGCCGAGGACACCGACGGACGCCGTCGCGAACTCATCCGCGAACTGCTGTCCGAACAGCTCGGCGTGATCGGGGCCGAGCACACCGTCGACAACGCCTTACTGCGGCAGCGCATCTGGCGCGGTACCCAGCGGCAGGTGGAAGTGGTGTTCGGCAACGTCCGCGACCACGGCTATCTGCCCGACGAGGCGTTCCGGCCCTCGGCGGACGGCGCACTGCGGCTGGTCGTCGACCTGCCGTTCGACGACTCCGGCCACACCACCGGCGAAGACCACGACCGCGTCGACGAACTGCTGCGCACCGGCCACAACCGGTTCACCGTCGTCTGGCTGCCCGCCTTCTTCAACGAGAAGATGAACCGGCAGCTCGGGCGACTGGTCATCCTCAACTATGTGCTCGCCGGTGATCGGTGGGCCTCGTATGCGAACGAGCTGTCCGACGCCGACCGCGCTGCCGCCCGCTCGATTCTGCAACAGCAGCAGACGCAGGTGCGCAGCCAGCTCGGAAACGCCATCCAGGTCGTCTACGGGGTCGCCACCGGAGTGAAGTTTCCCGACGATCAGCCACCGCTGCGTTCGCTGCACGCCGGGTTCGCCGTGCAGCCGCCCATCGGCCACAACCTCGGCGAAGCCGCAAACCGGTTGATCGACGACGCCTTCGCGGCGCTGTATCCCGACCATCCGGAATTCACCCCGGCCGACCAGCTCATCATGCGCCGCCAGCTCAACACCGCGCTCGCCCGGCTGCGGGAGGCGCAGGCGGTGGCCGACGGGCGCATTCCGCTGGAGCGCGGCGAACGCGAGATCGTGCGGCGGATCGTCGAATCGCTCGGCATCGCGCGCACCAACGACACGCACCTGCTGGCCGGGCCGGAGCACTTCGCGACCTGGCGCAACCGCATCACCCAAGAACTGTCCCGCGCAGGGTTGGACGAGGCCGGAGAAGTCCCTCTGGAGGAACTGCGCAGCGCGATCGTCGCCAGCGGACCCAAGCGCGGGTTGACCGACGACATGGTCGACCTCGTCGCGGGCGCGTGGGCAGCACAAGGCAAACGGTCCTGGTTCCTGTACTCCTCGCCCATCGACGAACCCGCTATCGGCGAATTCCGGCGCGGTACCGCTCTGCGGCTCGAACCGCTTCCCGACCGGCAGGTGTGGACGCAGGCGTGCACGCGGTGGAAGACGCTCACCGGCAACGTCATCAACGACTACCTCACCGCCACCAACGTCGCGGCTTTCGTAGAGCACGTGCGCGAGCACGCGGCCACGGGCAGAGCCGATCGGTCGCGGCTCCTCGATACGCTCACCCGCGCCTACCAGTACTTCGGGCTCGCATCGGGGGAGCGGCTAACCCTCGCCCGCGATCTGAACGACATGCTCGACGCCCGCCTGAACCATCTCGACAACCTCGCCGTCGTGGACGCGATCGCCACGACCGCACTCGGCGGCAGCGACCACGAGGCGGGCAAATGCCTGACCAGCGCGGGCGCGGTCGCCGACGCCGTGAGTCGATACAACCTGCCGCGCTTCGACCTGTTGCGCAACGCCGCCGAGGCCGACGACGACCGGGGACGGCAGGCGGCAGCGATCGTCGCTGGCCTTGCGAAGGCGTTCACCGAGCACGAACTCGCGCGTCCGCTCGGGGAGGCGCTGCGCGTCGCCGACCAAGCGCGGGACGCGTGGCTCGAGGCAGGCGTCGCCGTACGGGTACACCCAACCCAGCCGAATCCAATGCCGGAACCCATGCCCCTTCCCGCCGCCCGGCCTGGGCAGTTGCCCACGGGATCGCCGGAGCGTCTCAGCCTCACTCTCACTCTCAAAGGAAGAGAAGGGCTTTCCGCCGTCGAAGCTCAGCTGCTCGAGCTGCTCCTGGCGCACCCGGATGCGACCTTCACCGTCACCATCGACAAGGTCGAGCCGTGACCACGGCGTCCACGCTGCCCGAAGCGGATCTCGCCGCGATCCGAAGCCAAGTCGTGGGGCTGCGGAGCAAGAACTACCGGCGCGGTGTGCTGGCGATCGCGGCCGCCCCGGTGTGGTCGGGGCCGGAGACCTTCGAACTGGACGGTCAGACGGTGCGGGTGCGTGTCGCGCCCAGCGTGCTCGCGATCCGCGACGCGCTCACCGAGCGGCACGCCAACGACTGGGTCGTGATCCTCACCGACCGCGAATCCGCGGAGTTGCCCGCCGGAATCCTGGAACACCTCACCGCCGGGCGATTGTCGAACCTCGACCCGTGGCCGGCGCTGCGCGAACTGTTCCGGGCCGCTCGACAGGAGTTCCACCTCCTGTCGCTGAGCAACGACGCGGCACGGGCGGCACTGCGCGACCTGGGCGGGGCGCCCTCACCCGCACCCCGCGGGGTGCTCACCAACGATCACCTCTTCGCGACACTGGCGGAGCAGAAATTCGCGCTCAACAGCGCGGAATACACGCCGCACCACATCGCCCTGTGGTCGATGGGCGCCGCGGCCACCACGCGGTTCGACGTGTGGGCACAGAGCACCGATCCCGCGTTGCTCGAACAGTTCTACACCTGGATCGGCAACCGGCTCGGCGCCCTCGGGCCCGCGTTCGTCGCCGTGTGGCGCACGCGCGGCCCCGCCGAACTGGTGCCGCTGGGATTGGTCGCGGCACTGCTGGGGGACAGCAGCACCTCCTTCTCCGCCCCGCGAGACATCACCGTCAAAGTCCGCACCCTCCTCGAGGTCGAGCTACGCGGGCATCCGGTCACCGAACAGCAGCTCACCGCGTGGGGCAACGCTGCCACGCTCGCGTTGTCCGGCACGGATGCGACCGACGACGTACTACGGCGAGCCGAAGACGCCGTGCGCCGGTTGCACGCGGAGCCGCTGGTGGCGCGTTCGGATGTGCTGCCCATGGCGTTGGCGCCGCGCATCGCTCACTTCGCGGCCGCGCTGCGAGCCGCCGCCGGCTCCGGGAATCTCGCCGACGCCGAGAACGCATGGGCCGACGTGGTCGTCCATCGCGCCGCGCACGCAGGCACCACGGATGCACCGCGCAATGTGCGGGTCGCCGCGGCCGCGCTCCGGCTGCTGCGCCGTCGTGGCGTGGATTGGCCGACCCCAGGCGGACTCGCCGACTGGCTGACCTACTACCGGCAGGACCTGTCCTGGGTGGACGAAGCGGTCAACGATGCCTTCGTGGGCGCCGACAACCGCGACCTCGCCGAGGTCGCCGATCGGATCGTCACCGCGGTTCGCGAGCGGCGCGCGCACGCGGACCGCGCATTCGCGCGGCAACTGCGTGCCGAAGGTGGCCACCGTTCGGCGCCGAGCGAACTGCTCTATGTCGAGGACATTCTCGACCGCGTCGTCAAACCTCTCACGGCCCCCGCTTTCGGTGCGACAGGCGGGCTCGGTGGCGGTGTGGCCTCCGGAGGTCCGAAACGATCACCGGTGCTGCTCGTGATCGCCGACGGGATGAGCGCGGCGGTGTCCAACGAAGTGGTCGCCGACGCGTTGCGCCGGCACCGGCCGCAGTGGCAGGAATGCCGCTTCGCAGGCGCCGAAGGCCCCCATGCCGCGCTGGCCGTGTTGCCGACCCTCACCCGGTTCTCGCGATGCTCGCTGCTGACCGGCGCTCTTGCCGAGGGCGGCCAGGACAAGGAACAGTCGGGTTTCGCGGACTGGCTGCGGCGCAACGGCCTGGGGCGCGAGACCGGACCGGTGCTGTTCCACAAAGGCGCGTTGGACCTCGTCTCCCGCAACCACGCCCTCGCCGAAGACGTGCGCGACGCGGTCGACGACACGTTGCGCCGCCCGGTCGTCGCCTGCGTGCTCAACGACATCGATGACGCGCTCGACCGCTCCGATCCGATCGGAACAAGCTGGGGCACAGCGAGTTTCAAGCATCTCGACCCGCTGCTCACGGCGGCGGCCGCCGTCGGACGGACCGTCGTCCTGGTCAGCGACCACGGACACGTGGTCGAACGGCGAGAACAACCCAGCGTGCAGCGAGGCCAGCAGATCTCGGCTCGCTACCGATCCGCCTCGGAGGCCGACGCCGACGTACGGGACGACGAGGTGCTGGTCACCGGTGACCGGGTGCTCTCCGGGCAGCAGCGCGCGATCCTCGCCGTGGACGAGCAACTGCGCTACACCGGCCTCAAAGCGGGCTACCACGGCGGCGGATCACTTGCCGAGGTGGTGATTCCGGTGACGATCCTCGTCAACGGCGCTGTGCCGCAGCATCTCGGGCTCGAAGTCGTGCCGCCTCCGCAACCCTCATGGTGGACTACCGCGCGCGAAATCATCGAGCCCGTCTCCGCGCCGACCACCAGCACACACGTGAAACGACCGAAGCCGACCACCGCGCCGAAGCCCGCCGCGCACGTCGACGCCTTGTTCGAGGTCGGCACGGCCCCAGCCGCGAAACCCGTAGCCCGGGAAAGGGACCGGGTCGCGGAGCTGCTGAACAGCGAGCTGTTCAAGCAGCAGTACGGGCTGTTCCGGCCGAAGTTCGGCAAGACGGTGATCGGACGCCTGCTACAGGAGCTGATCGACAGCAACGGCAGGTTGCCGTCGAGCCGCGCCGCCGAGATCCTCGAGGTCAAGCCCGCCCGCGCCCGCGCCGCGATCGCGGTGCTGGCCCAAGTGCTCAACACCGACGGGGTCGTGGTCCTGTCCGACAACGGCGTCGAAGTCGAGCTCGAGACCACATTGATGTTCGAGCAGTACGGCGTGGCGCCGTGACGGCGCTCTCGCCGGTGCGGCGGCGTGAGATCCTGCAGGCGCTCCGACAGGGCACCGTTCCGGCCGGCAGTCTCGACGTGCTCGCGGTTGGTATCGACAGATTCGCGCCCACCGTGGACGAAGACCTCGAGGCCGTAGCGGCCGGCGGCTCCCTGTTCAAAGCGGTGCGCGGCGAATACGGCTCCGGCAAGACCTTCTTCGCCCGCTGGATGCAGCAACGGGCGATGCGTCGCGGACTGGCCGTCGCCGAGGTGCAGATCAGTGAGCTCGAGACTCCGTTGCACAAACTCGAGACCGTCTATCGCCGCACGACCGAATCCCTGCGCACCGCTGCGTTTTCGCCCTCGGCGTTCCGTAATGTGCTGGACGCGTGGCTTTTCGGAGTGGAGGAGGACGCCGCGGCCGCCGCCGGTGTGGACGAGGCCACCACCGAGCAGGTCGATGCCTTGCTCGAGCAACGCCTGGCCACCGTCGCCTCGGCGACACCGGTGTATCCGATGGTGCTGCGCGCCTACCGCGCCGCCCTCGCCGACGGCGACCCGGCCACCGCGGACGCGCTGGTGGCCTGGCTCGGCGGGCAACCACACGTGGGCGCAGCCGCCAAACGCGCGGCCGGGGTGCGCCAGGATGTCGATCACTTCCTGGCGATGGGATTCCTGCAGGGTCTGCTCGCGGTGTTGCGCGGTGCGCGCCATCCCGGACTGCTGCTGGTGATCGACGAGGTCGAGACACTGCAGCGGATGCGTTCGGATAGCCGAGCCAAAGCCCTCAATGCCCTGCGGCAGTGGATCGACGAACTCGACTCGGGCCGCTATCCAGGGCTGTATCTGCTCATCACCGGCACCCCGGCATTCTTCGACGGCCGGCTCGGCGTCCAGTCGCTTCCGCCGCTCGCACAGCGTCTGCACACCGATTTCACCACCGACGCCCGGTTCGACAATCCGCGTGCGCCGCAGATACGGCTCGCTGGGTTCGACCTCGACCGGCTGGTCGAAGTGGGAATGCGCGTCCGCGGAGTCTATGCCGAGGGTGCGGCTGCCCCGGAGCGGATACGAGCGCTCGTGGACGACGCGTACCTGCGCGACCTCGCCTCGGCCGTGGCAGGCAAGCTCGGCGGGCAGGTGGGAATCTCGCCGCGACTGTTCTTGAAGAAGCTGGTTCTCGATGTTCTCGACCGGGTGGACCAGTTCCCCGATTTCGATCCGCGCCAGCACTACGCGCTCACCGTCACCGCGACCGAACTCACCGACACCGAGCGCGCCGCGGTCAGCGCCGACGATGTGGAGCTGTAGATGACGGGATTCGACCGGCTCGATCCCGCGCTGCAACACCACATCGTCAACACGCTCGGGTGGCCCGGCCTGCGGCCGCTCCAGGACGAAGCTGTAGCGACCATCACCGAGGGAGCCGACGCGATCCTGCTCGCCCCCACCGCCGGCGGGAAGACCGAAGCGGCGACGTTCCCGCTGCTGACGCGCATGCAGGCCGAGCGCTGGACCGGGATCTCGGTGCTCTACATCTGCCCGCTCAAGGCACTGCTCAACAATCTGCAGCCGCGGCTGGCCGAATACGCCGAATGGCTCGGTCGCACCGCCATGACCTGGCATGGCGATGTGGGCGCATCGGTGCGCGGCCGAATCAAACGCGACCGGCCCGATATCTTGCTCACCACTCCCGAGTCGCTGGAGTCGATGCTGGTGTCGGAGAGTGTCGACGCCGGTGAGCTGCTCGGCGAGGTTCGTGCCGTCGTGGTCGACGAGGTGCACGCCTTCGCCGGCGACGACCGTGGCTGGCATCTGCTCGCAGTCCTCGCGCGGCTGGAAACGCTTCTCGGACGCCGGCTGCAGCGGGTCGGCATGTCCGCCACCGTCGGCAACCCGGACGAACTGCTCGGCTGGCTGCAGGGCGGCTCCGCCGGGCCCGGTCGAGTCCTCGCCCCGGTGGTCTCCGGTAACGCCGTCGTGCCGGAGATCACCGTCGATTCCGTCGGCAGCGTCGAGAACGCCGCCAAGGTAATCTCCGCCCTCCACTTGGGCGAAAAGCGCTTGGTGTTCGTAGATTCGCGACGGGTGGCCGAAGAACTCGGCACCGAACTGCGCAGACGCTCGGTCACCACCTTCCTCTCGCACTCCTCGCTTTCCGCTGCCGAGCGCCGCGAATCGGAACAGGCGTTCGCCGAGGCCCGTGACTGCGTAATCGTCGCCACCTCCACCCTCGAACTGGGCATCGACGTCGGCGACCTGGACCGGGTGATCCAGATCAACGCCCCCAGAACCGTCTCGTCGTTCCTGCAGCGGCTCGGCCGCACCGGCCGTCGCCCCGGCACCACCCGCAACTGCCTGTTCCTCGGTATCACGGACCAAGCTGTCCTGGACACGCTGGGGATGCTGCGGTGCTGGTCCTCGGGGTGGGTCGAACCGGTCGTCGCGCCCCCGCAACCGCGACACATCGCCGCCCAGCAACTGCTGGCCGCGGCGCTGCAGACGCGACGGGTGCCATTGAGCGGTTGGCGAAGAGCATGGGGTGCGCTGCCGTTGTTCGACGCCGACGGACAGGAGATCTTCGAGCACCTGCTCGCCGAAGGGTTCCTCGAACACGACGCCGGCAGCGCCTTCATCGGCCCCGAAGCCGAAAAGCATTTCGGCCGAAGACATTTCATGGATCTGCTCGCCGTGTTCACCGCCGCGCCCGAATTCCTGGTGCTCGCGGGACGGCAGGAGATCGGCTCCGTGGAATCGAGCGTCCTCACCGACCCCGTCGAAGGGGCAAGAATCCTGCTGCTGGGCGGTCGATCGTGGAAGGTCACCCACATCGATTGGAAGCGGCGGCAGGTCTACGTCGAAAGCACCGATATCCCCGGTCGAGCCAAGTGGCGTTCGGTGCCCGACGGTGCTTCCTTCGCCATCACCCGCGCGATCCGGGAGGTGCTGCTCGGCGCCCACCCTTCGGGGGTGGCTCTCACGAAGCGTGCCGCGGCGACCCTCGAGGATCTGCGTGTGGTGCGCGCCGACCAAGTCACCGACGGTGCGTTCGTCATCGCTCGCGACGACCGGAACGAGTGGCGTTGGTGGACCTGGGCGGGAAGTAGAGCCAATCGAACCCTCGCTGCCTGGGCACCCGACCTGGTGCCGGCGCGTCAGCGAATCGGCGCGGAAGCACTACGCCTGCACTCCGATCTGAGCGTCGCCGACATCCGTTCCGGATTGACACAGCTTCGCACCGCTCGGAACAGGCCGTTGCCCGAGATCGACACGAATGCGCTGCAGGGTTTGAAGTTCACCGCGGCGCTTCCTCCGCATCTCGCGCGCGCCACCCTCGCCGCGCGCATTACCGATCCCGCGACGGCGCTGGCCGTCTTGGGTGAGAGAACGCGAATCAGTGGGACAGCACACCAGATGAACGGATAGCGCCACCTACGGACCTTCTCGTGCCGGTGCAGGCGTGTCCGCTGCTCTTCCCACCGCCCGAGACAGCCCGTTATCGACTGATCGGCTTCACAGCAGGTCGGCGAGGAGGTCGTCCAGGACGGCCTCCTCATGGACGACCATCCCGACACGGGTCATGGTGGGGGAGAGCTCGGGCTCCCACGGGGTCGGTATCGGGGCACCGGTGAGTGGAAGCCGAGTGGCGTCCGAGGTGGTGGCGCGCAGGTAGTCCTGGGTCGTCATGCGCCAGAGGTCCGCGCCGCCCGCATGCAAGCGGGCGGCGATGGCGATTCCCGGCCAGTCGAAATCCCCGTGGTAGCGGATACGGACTCGTTCGGCGACGGCCAGGCCGGCCGAGGACGGATTGCCGCTGAAACAGAGCAAGGGATGCTGGACTCCGGCTTCGGCGGCGCGCTGCAAGACCTGCGGATTCTCGCAGGCGGCGATCGTCGCGCCGGGGTCGGTCAAAGGTGCTGTGAAGCTATTCAATTCGGCGAGACTCAGGTGGGTGACCAGGCCGAGATCCGCGCGCATTCGCATCATTTCCGACCAGCGGTCTACACCCGGAGGTCGCAGCCCCCAGGTGAGGACGGTGCCGGACACCATGTCGACGGTGATCCCCGCCGACTGCCACAAGGCGATCCGGTCCCGTGGACTGCTCGGCTCCGGTCGGTCCAGAGCGAAAGCCAGTGCCCGAATGGCCAAGCGACCGGCGAGGCGGTCGTTGTCGAGGGCATGGGAGTCGCCTGCGACCGTCGTGGCGAGCTGGCCGAGCATGCGGGGTGCTTCCGATGGGCGACCGAGGGCGACGGCCACGGCGTGCGCGGCGGTGTCGAATTCGGCTCGAGCGGTATCGGCCGAGCGCACCAGCAGCCCGGTGTCGTGCAGCCACTGCGTCCAGCCGCGAATCCACGGCGCCGTCGACAGGCCCCGGTCGTGCAAGACCTTCTCGACATCGCTCCAAAGCGCGCTCACCGCCTCGCGCCGCGCCAGTCGCTCGGACGGCCGATCACGCAACGGACCGCCGGTGAGCTCGGCGATCACGGGAACAAGTCCCTGCCCGGCCGCGCTGCGCAGGAGTGCCGCGTCCAGCTCGCCCAGCGACAGTGTGCGCCGCCCGGCGGAAAGATGACGGCCGAGTAGACCGGACATGCGTTCCGCAGCATCGGTATCCAGGTCGGCACTGATCGAGCCGCGGATCGCGTGTCCCGAGCGCTCGAGCCGGTCGCGGAGTTTCGACCACAGTTCGCGCAGGCCCGGCACATCGAGGTACGCCTGGAATCTCGGGGGAAGGTTCACGTCCCTCCTACCGAGGCCAGGTAGGTGCGCTTGCGTCCATCCCAATGGATGCGGGTGGGCACCACGGAGCTGTCGCCGATCCGTCGGATCTCGTAGATATCCAGCGCGGGAACTTCTGAAACGGTGCCCCACAGCGCGTGCCCCGTCATGACGAAGTCGATGTCCAACCGCACCAGCAGGCCCATCAGTTCGCCGATGGCGCGCTCGTCGACCTTGGCGAACGCGTCGTCGAGCAGTACCAGCCGCAATGCGCCCTCCGCGTCGGGCAGACCGGACAGATAGCTGTCGGCCGCCGCGAACAGCGTCACGTAGGAGACGAATCGTGTCTCGCCCTGAGAGATCTTCGCACGCCGTGAAATTCGTCTGGTCTGGTTCGGCTCCGGCCCGAGGATGGTGACCTCGACGGTGTGCCACGCGCGATAGTCCAGGGCCTCGCGCAGATGGGCGGTGTAGCCGGCCGCGTTGTCGGAGCTGTACAGGCGCTCCACCCGGGCGCGGACCAGCGCGACCAGTTCCTCGTTGTCCTGGTCGGAACGCACCTGATCGGCGATGCCGACGAGGTGCACCAGCCGACGCAGTTCAGGGTCGGAACCGTCCAGTTCCCAGCCGATCCGGACGCCGATGCCGTGACTGGTCGTGGTGTTCGCGAGACCGGCGTTCATCGCGCCGACGAGGTTCCGGGCTTGCTGCACGCGGCGGCGCAGTTCGTCGGTGACGCTGCCGAGGATGAACTCGGTGAAGACTTCGCGCTCCCGATCGGTCAGTGCCTGTCGGCCGTTCTCGACCTTTTCCTGCAGGTGCGCCAGGACCGACGGTAGATCGTGGTGGTGCTCGACGCCATCGATGTGGATGAGATGCGCACCGTGCTCGTAGCTCTGGGACACCTCGAGATAGCCGGAGGACTCCCCGCCGAATTTGGTGAGGGCGTTGAGCATCTTGCCGACATCGGCCGCTTTCCGGCCCCGCAGACCGGCCAGGACCGTCTCGGCGACGTGCGCGGACTCGAATCGGTCGGTCACGTCGCGGACCGCGGCGATCTCGTCCATACCGGCGGCGGCGCGCAGCCCGGGCAGGTGCAGTCTGGCGTTGAACAGCTCGGCGGCCAGACGCAACTCGTCGGCACGGTGGCGCATGGCGGCTTCGGCTGCCACCAGCGTGGTCTCGACGCCGACAGCGTCCAGCGCAGCCTGGCCGTGTTCTCGCTTGGCCGCGTCCAGCTTCGTTCTCGTGCGCTTCAGCTCGGCCGCACTCTTCTCGATCTCCCGCAACAGCTCTTTGATGGGCAGATCGAGCGCCTCACGCACCGCGTTCAAGCTGCTGGCCTCGCGGGCCCAGTCGCGTCGGCTGATTTCGGCCTGAGCTTCGTCCTCCTGCCGGCGGTTGCGGGCGTCGATGAACTCTTTCCGCGCACGGTCGGCGGCTAAGCGCGCGCCGATGAGTGCCCTGCAGGCGCTGTCGAGCGTCTTGCACGCATCGGCCGCGCTGTCGCAGGCTTTTCGCCTCCCGACCAAGTCGTCGTATCCGGACGGCAAGGCGAACTGGTCACAGATCGCGCGGTGCTCGCGGTCCTGTCTGCTCCACTCCGACCGTTCGTGAACGGCCTTCTCCCGCGCCTCACGAGCATGGTCGGCGGCTCTGACGGCCTGCTTCATGGCTCCGCGAGCGGCTTCCCTGGCCACCGCCAGAGGGCGGGATCTCGGTGCGGTGCGGATATGTGCCGCAAGTTGTCTACGATGCTCGTCCAGTCGTTCGCGGTGTGCCGACAGGTCCGTGACGGATGCCGAGAGCTTTTCGAGCTCCTGTCCGATCTCGGCGATTCGGGCCCTGCGCGTCGCGGCCCGTGTGGTCGCGCCGATATGGCGGGCCGTGGGCGGCTGATGGCGGCCGGTCAGCATGCCGGTGCGCCAACTGCCGTCCCCGGCGATCGAAATCGTCGCGTCGGGGTCGCGCCAACCGATGGCGGCGAGGACACCCGAGACCAGATCGGCGAGCAGGGGCATGGCGGGATCGGGGCGCAGCACCTGCGATAGCGGTGACGCCGGGCGTGTATTCCCCGGTCGGAGGTAGGTCTCGCCGTTCTCGGCGCGCAGCGCGCCGTCGCCGGTGAGGGTCGCGTTCAGGAGGCCGGCCGCCAGCAGCGCGCCTTCGATCCCGGCGCGATCGTCCGCGGTCACTTCGTCCTGGAATTCGATCGTCCGCCATAGCGGGGTGCCCTGTCCGGCGCGGTGCCACGGTGTGGTCGGAGGTTCGGGATCATGCTCCGCGTCGAGGCGGGCATTCTCCGCGTGCAGTTTCTCGGCGTCCTGTCGCAGCCGGAGGATGTCGTGGTCGATGTCGGCGATCCGGGCGGCCAGTCCGCCGTCGACGGGGCGGGCGAGTTCCGCTGCGAGCGTGTCGAGCTCGTCGAGCAGAGTGTCGTCGGCAGTGTCCCCGGCGAGCACCTCGGTGTCGGAGCGCAGGGCCTCGACCGGCGGGCAGGACCACTGTGCGTCGGGCATGAGTCGGATGGTGTCGGCAGACGAAATCCACCCGCGCCACGACTGATTCAGCGACACGGCCAGATCGTCACGCCGGTCGGCGGCATCACCGGCGGCGGCTTCATCGGCAGCTGCCCGGTGCTCAGCCTCAGCGGCGGCGTTCTCGAGCTGCGTCAGCTTCACGCGGTGGTCGGCAAGTCGGCGCGCTTCTTGTTCGCGCCGGGCGACCTTGCTCGCTGTGTCCGATGCTGCTCGCGCACAGTCCAGAGCGGCCGAACCGATTCCGGCGACATCGTCGGGCAGGATCTCGACCGTCACGAGGCGAGGACGCTGCACCTGGGTCGGAGCCTGATCGAGAGTGTCTCGGACCGAATCGGTCACCGGCGGCTCCTCGAGTTCACGCAGCGTGATCGACGCGGGCAGCGTGCCGTGCGGAATCCTGCTGTCGGCCAGCCGGGCGACCGCGCGGGTGAGCGTGGTCGCGGCGGCGTCGCTATCTGACCGGAGCTCGGTACGGTATTCGGCGAAACGCTCAGCCGCGTCGGCTTCGTCGGTGCGGGCGCGTCGGGCGATCTGCAACGCCTGTTCAGCAGTCTGCCTCAATGCTTCGAGTGCGTTCTCTCGCGGAACGAGATCGGCGCGCTCTTTGAACTGCGGTGCTTCGTGGAGAGATTCGATGGAGGTTTTGAGTTCGGTCTCTTCGTCGGTGAGTTCCACGATCGTGGCCTCGGCCGAGCTGAGCCGCGCTCGGAGCCGCTCACCCTGCTCGGTGAGGTCGTTGCGGGTGTCCTGTGCGGTACCCAGCTCCTTGGCGGCCTTGCGCAGGGCGGTGGCGCTCTCGGTCAGCACACCTGCGGCATACGAACCGTACACGGCGTGGAACCGTCGAACATGGTCGAGCGTTTCGACGAGTTGTTGCTGCGCCAGACGGGTTTCGGTCAGTCCGTCCAAGCGCTCACCCGCTGTCTGCAGGGTCTGCTCGCTCAACGGGGGCAGCGCGTCGGACAGGATTTGCGGCAGTTTGCCCTCATCGATGCGATTGCCCACATCGGGGGAGCGCAGGGTGTGCAGCAGCTGGATCAATCCGGTGAATCGGTCCCGATCGGCATCGCCACGCAGCCCGAACACCTTGCCGCGGACATTGTCTCGATGGCCTTCCGCGTCGGTGAGATTTTCGGTGCCGATCAAGGCGTGCAGCCGATCGCGTGAGAGCACTTCGCGGTCACCGCTCAGCAGCGGCAACTGCTCGCCGACCCGTTTGCTCGTCGTGAAGAACAGGACTTCGGATCGGTGCGCCGAGGCACTGTATTTGATGTGCGCACCCAGTGTGAGGAATTCGACCGTGTCCCGTGGCTCCGACGGGCGCTGCAGTTCCAGCCACAGGTATCCGACTCGGTTGGTCTGTCCTCGCGCCCCCGTTTTCATCAACTCATCGAGACTGACCTTCTGCGAACCTGTGGCGTCCATACGGCGGCGGTCGGCATCCAGCAGAAACGGAAGCAGCATCTCCAACGCCCTGGACTTGCCGGAGCCGTTGGCGCCGCGCAGGATCAGCCGGCCACCGGAGATGGTGAATTCGGTGTCCAGGTAATGCCACACGTTGACGACACCGGCGCGCGCCAAGCGCCAGCGGTTGGGGTGATACTTCACCGGGTCGGCGGTCATTGCGAATCCCCCTGTCCATCGACGAGAAAGCTGAGTTGGTCGGCGGGTCGTTCGGTTATCGTGATCCGCGGTCGATACCGGAACGCTGGGGCGAGCAGGCGCATGCCGGTCTCGCTGGGCTCGGCGAGGCGCAGCGAGGTCAGCAGTGCGACGACATCGCCCCGCAGGCGTTGCGGGGCTTCGGCGTATTCGGACTTCCATGCCCGTCGATGCCGGCTCAGCAGTTCGGCCAGCGTCGCATCGACCACGGGCCAGTCGAACTCGGTCATGTTACTGTCGTGTTCGGCGGCTCGCGCGCCCAGTTCTCCGATGAGAAGCAACGCGGCCTGTTTGACGGTGCCTGCGCCGGGGAAGTCGATGTCGCTGAGCGAGCCTGCCGGGTCGTAGGCGAGGGCGCCCTCGGCACGGACTTCCAGGGTCAGCCCGAAATTGTCGTTCAGCAATCGAGTGAGTTCGGAACGTTCCCTCGACAGCACGTCGAGTTCTTCGGCGCTGAGATCACCACGGAGCACCACGGGGTCTTCGGTGAGCCTGCGGCGTAGCCGTCGTCGCGGCGCCTCGGTATCCGGCGCCAATATGTCGGCGAGGGCGGTGGACGGGCCCATCGAGCGGACCAGCAAATGAGGCAGCAGGGGCCTGCACACGGTCAACAGTGCTTCGCCACCGACGGTTTCCCCCCCCTGGGCCACGGTCCCATCGGTTTCGGCGAGCACACCCCATCCGGTCAACACCGTCAGTGCCGCCACCAGCCTGCGGCGCTCGGCCAGGTCGTCGGACAAGGCGATGCCTTGCTCGGCCGCGTCGGAACGGATCTGGGCGACCAGCTGCGAGATGAGAATCTGCTCGCCGACGCCTGGTGCGAGCAACGCCGCGCAGGCGAGTGCCACGAGCGCGCAGGTCTGCGCGTCCAGCGCAGCACCACTGCGCCGAAAGGTGCGGCGTAGCGGCGCGGTTGCTTCGGGAGGCGACTTGACCAACCGGGCGAAGCTCGACTCGACGATCAGGTGGTAACCGAGCTGAGTGCTGAACATCGTGCGCAGTGCGGTGGCATGTCTGCGGATCAGCGTGAGAGTTTCCGGTGATCGGGTCGCAGTCACGATCGGCGTCGCGAGCAACTCCCTCGCTGCCTCGAGTACGCCGGCGGCGTCCTGGGATCGGGTGCCCAGTGACCGGGCCCGACGGGAATCGGTACTCATCTCACCTGGCCTCGCGGATCTGCCACGCGCACGATTCGCTGCCGATGGCACGTATCGCCAGCGTGTATCCCTCGACGAGCAGTGTGCCGTCATTCGACTCGATTCGGGTCGCACCGCCGGGTGCGGCTTCCAGTACCAATCCGAGGTCGGGGTCGGTGATAGCAAACTCGATCGCTGGATCCGACTGCACGGTCAACAGGCGAGCGAACTGGTCCAGCAGAACGGCACGTGCTGCCGGGGAGATCCGGGCACCGTCCAGCGGGCCACACGCTGCCAGTTCGGCAGCCGCCTCACGGTGTCGCCTCGCCTCCTCACGTGCGGCCGCTTCGACGAGTTTGCGGTCGGCGGTGGGGTCCGGCACTCGCGAGGTTCTGCCGCGCGCGACTCGATTCCCGCGTTCTCGCAGCGAGATCGGAACGTCGATCGGATCGGCCGTCGTCCACGACGTAGTCGGCGTCACGCGCGGATCGGGTTCCTCGGGCCCGAGCCCCAGGTGCCGGGCCGGCCAGGTGCCGAATGCCGCGGTGAACAGACGAGTCGCGTCGTCCTCGGAAGAGCGGTCCAGCCAGCCTGCCAGCCGGAGCAGATCGGCTCGGCGAGAGTATCCGGTGCGGGAGGAGTCGAGGATGCGTTTAGCATTGGCGATCAGCTGCCCGAGTGCCTGCCCGGCCGCGTTGCGCAGTTGCCCCGGACCGGATTCCGCGCCCGAATACCATTGCTGCAACTGCTTCCAGTCCTGACGGGAGCGACCTTCGGAGCGCTCCACTTCCACCTGTCCGCCCAGATCGAGACCCGGCAGCGTTTCGAGAGCGGACAACAGCTGGTCGAGCCGTTCCAGCACGCGGTCGAGCGCTGCGGCGATCAAAGGCGCGTGCCGGTTCACATCCGCGTTGATGAGATCGACGTAGTCCAACAGCAGCGTCTTGAATTGGGCGTATTCCTCGCCGCCCAGATCGAAGCGAGACAGCACGCCGGAGAGGTAGGCGTAGAAATCGGTGACGCTCGCGGTGAACAAGCGCTGGTTGTTGAAGATGGTCGTGACGACGCCGGCCAGGCGTTCCGCGCGTTCGCCCTCGACGCCGGCATCCAGCAACGCCGGGATCTCCGCGAGCGCATCGGCGATCTGGCCGAGCAGTTCGCGCGCGACCTCGCGCGCACCGTCGGAAGCCCCGATGATCTCGATCGCGCCGCGATGCACCCGCCCGCCGAGCGTCGACACCTGATACCGCGATCGTGCCCGCAGGTACTCTGCGACCGTACTTACCCGGGCATCGCGCAGCGACGGCACAAGATTGCCCCACCGCACCAGCTGCTTGCAGCGGTTCTCCACGACCTCCGCCGGCAACGGAGTTCCTGCGGCGGCGAGTTGCTCGGCCACCGTGGCCGCCGACATGTCCGCGAGCAATGACGCCGTGAACAACGACATGATGGTGATGTACTCGCCGCGTTCCTCCGCTGCCAGATATCGGAACAGGTCCAGATTGGCTGACTCCCTGGCTGATTGACTCATGCCCCCTCCGATCACGTCGCCTGTCCGATGCTCATCCCGCCCGCTGAACACCATAAGACCGAACACGGACAAGTTTGGGCTGATGGATGAGGAACAACCGGACGGATCGGCGCGTCGTTCGTCGGGTCAGGATTGCCAAAGTTTCGAGGCGTACAAGGAAGGTTCCTCGAGTGGCCTACCGCCACCGAGGTCTTCGACACCGAAGTGACAGTATGAACCGCATCGCGACGATCACTCGAAACCGTCGGCGAGATGACACCCCTATCCCAGTACCCTGCTCGGAGTGAATCGAGACCAGACCACATCGCCGCGAATCGTAGCGACAGATTCTTACCGGACTATCGAGAATCCATCCGAGACGCAGCTGCACGACATCCTTGCGGACATGAACCTGAGTGTGCCGTTCGTGATCGTCGACCGGCTCGACGGCCCCGAACCCGGCGACTACTACATCCAGGTTCACCTCGATGAACAAGTGGATCCAGAGCAGGGGCACGGCTACATCGTCGAATTTCGCGACGGCGGACCGGATGCGCATTTCCGTGCCACCGTCAGTGACGACGCTCCGTGGAGCAGCGCCTTCTCTCCCGCATTCGACACCGTGGTGAACACCGTCCAGGACTGGGCATTCCAGCGTGGAGGCTGGCGAACAGCACTGAGATGGGAACGGCTCGAATTCGACCACTGACCAGACGTATGGGGTTCAGCGGGATCCTCCCTGCGCGGTCTATCGCATGGTGTCAGCCGTTGCGCATCGAACGAACCACAGGGGTCAGGTCAGGACGTACTTCGCCGCGTGGCACCGTGGGTTCTGGCACGGATAGCTCGAGTCGTAGCAGGTTGTGCCAGCCGATTCGCGTCACGATTGTGTGTTGGCGCGGCTCGGGGGTATGCGCAACAGAGGAACTCGATGAACTTGCTCGTGTGTCATCGTTTCCGGCGGAACATCAGGAGGTTCTCATGCTCGCTATCGCCGCCGCCGTATCGTTCGGTCTTGCCCTCATTCTCGATCTGGCGGATTCCACCCTCGGTGAGGGCATTACCGACGGCACCCTAATCACCGTCGGACTATTGTTGATCGCGCTGCACCTCGCGGGATTCGGTACCGGCGCGCGCGTAGGCACCGGGGGTCGCTCCTGGAACTGGCGGCGCGTCCGCCGCTGAGCCGCCAACAGCCGACTCGACCGGTCGGGGCGGCGATGTAGACCATCTCGGCAGAGTCACTGCGCGCCCGACAGCTGCCCAACTCGTCTCGGCCGCCGACGCCGCCGCCTTTGCCTGCGCCCACGAGGGCCAGGAGTTCTTGACAGCTGTGGCCCACCCGTCCCTGCGGGAAGGTGCGACCGCTGGGAGTGCGTCGCGGTGCGTGGTCCCGGATCATGGACTGCGGTAGGGAATCCGGCATGTCCAACAGGGTGATGTGGGCAAGATCCTCCAGCGCGATGGAGGTGCGCGACGCCAGCCGATGGTGCACGGCCACCGCGAGCATGCGTGGTTCGCGCATCAAAAAACCGGGCCGATGACCAGATCCGGTCGTCGATCGGGCGGCCGATCAACACCATGTCATAATTGCCGCTACGCCAGCCCGCCGAACCCTCCGACATGTGTAATCCCCGGATCTGCACGTCAGCGTTCGGATGCTCGGCCTGGAATAGTTCGGCCGCCGCCACGATGAACCGGCCGGACGCCAGGCTATCGAAGCCGACGACGAGGGTGCCCTCGACGCCTCCGGCCGCACAGGTCGCGCGCTGGATGGCCGCCTGGATCTGCCGATGACCGGGTCGGGCGGGCCGCTCGAGCAGTTCACCAAGACAGTCTTCGAGACCGCGTTGAACGAGGAGTGACCGAGCACGTGGGCTTCTAGCCGAACCAGGCGCTGCGTTTCGACTGCCGCACCGACTCGCGACCGCCGAACAGGGCACTCACTGGTGCCGCCGTCTACGCCTTAACCGGCAATCTGCGCACATTTGCAGATCGACAGCGTCCGGCCACCCAGCGGACACCGTCCGCACCCCAAAGAGAATGCGTCCTCTGCAAATTTGCGGAGGACGCATGGCAAACGGCGTTAGAGGGAGTCGACCAATACGCACACGCACCCGTCGACGGAAACATGCTGGTCCAGGAGTGAATGCCGGTCTTGTACCGTACAGGTTCCTGCCTCGAATCCGATGTGGATGGCACGTGTGCCCCGGTTTCAGCCGGTGAGCAGCAGGCAGAACGCAAGATCGCGGATCCTGGTGGCGAGGCGCCAGAAGAATGGGGCGGATTCGTATGGCATTCGACCTCATCGTGGGTTTCTCCGATTGCGAGTCGTCTTCGCAGAAGGCGACTTCGAGTACTGTGTCGCAATCGCCAGGCACTCCTCGTGCGTTACTTTTGAGCCGCGCTGATCGGCTTGGACCCACCAACTCAACACCAGGCGCGAGCGCAAAAATAGACCACCTATGCAGTTTCGAACCGGAGGTGCTTACCTCGTCGAGAATCCGACCGAGGTGAAACCGGCTAGGCGGAAACCTGTACCGATGTCCAGATGGAAAGCAGCAGACTAGCTGGTCCTTGATTAGGGAAACAAACCTTCCCTCGGTCGCATGGCCAGGCCGAAGCCCGCACGGGGAGGTGTGGATCCACGCCGTCGATCTCGCCGGTTGCACGTCGTTTCGGCGACTTCCCCCGGTCGCGCTCGACTCGCCGCTCTCCGGCATCTCGGCACGTCAGTCGCAGTTTGGCTGACCGCCATTGTGAACTATCACGACCGCTCGATGACCGACCCTCCCAAAATATCACGTTACTCGGAGTCAACCCTTCTTACGAATCTTGTTCTGGTTACTCTGGTGCAATAGTGCAGTTAACGGGGATGGAAGGAAGTTCGACTATGTCTGTCACCGCTCCGCGCCGGCAAGGACTCACTGTATCCGGCCGGCCCATGTCGTTGCCGTTGAAAGACGTACGGGCCTTGTCGCGGCAGATGGTCGGGCATTTCGTCGAAACCGTCGCCCCCTGCGGCACCTTGCCCGGTGACGCGATCCACGGCGACATCACCATCATCACCCGCGTGTGCTTGGAACTTGCAGTCAGCATGCTGGATGGCAGCAACATTCCGGAGAAGACCGAACAACTCGAGGACGCTGCGGCCCAATGGGCTCGCGAAGGCGTGCCCATTGGTACCATTCACCACGCTATCCACGAGGGCTTCAAGATCGGCTTCGACCTGGTGGTGTCCGCCGCCTCGGCCGAGCAGCGTGCCTCCGGCTCGGCCGACACCGAGCCGATGCTCACCCTCAGCATGGCCGACTACCAAAGTATCCTCGACGGCGCCAAACTCGTCGTCGAAATGCTCGACACCATGACCACGGTGGTCTCGGTGGCCTATGTGCGCGAACTTCGCGCGGTCGTGTCGGAGCACCACACCGCGGTGCACACGCTCACCTCGGCGCTGCTCGGGGGGCACCCCACCTCCACCATGGCCCGCGAGTGCGGCATCGACATCTCCGACCGCTATCGCGTAATAGCCCTCGCCATTCCGTCCCACCCGGACGAGTCCAACCCGATGCTGGACGCGAAAGTCGTTGCCCGCCGCAAACTCCGGCGCGTACAGGCGGAACTGGCCACCCGCTGCGGCGACGCCGTGCTGTCGCTGCTGTCGATCGACGGCGGCACCCTGCTCATCCCCGCCGATCGCATCACCAAGGGCACCCTGAAGGAGCTGATCGGGCACCTGTCGCGGGCGGCCCGCGTGCCCATCACCGCCGCGGTGGTCACCGTCCCCACAGACACCGTGCCTGCCGCTGCCGATCAAGCCCACCAACTACTCGACATGGTCACCCGGATGCGGTCGGTGCCGGGCCTGTATCACTTCGACGATCTCGCGCTGGAATACCAGCTCACCCGCCCAGGCCCTGCCCGTGAATATCTCGGGTCGCTGCTCGATCCACTGGACGAGCATCCAGAACTGCTGGAGACCCTGCAGGTCCATATAGCGCACAACCTGAACCGCCAGCGCACTGCGCGGCTACTGCATGTACACACCAACACCGTGGACTACCGGCTCAAGCGGATCGGTCAGCTCACGGGGTTCGATCCCACCAAGGCGAGCGGGGTGTGGTATCTGCGTTCGGCATTGGTTGCCCACTCTTACCGCAGGTGAGCGGAGTGCGGTCGAGCGGTGTGGAATTACTCCGGTCGATCAGCGTTCGCCGTTTCCGCCGCCGCACGACGGCGCCAGCGCTGAAGGGCGCCGCCAGGCGCTTTTAATCGCAGACTCCATACGGTCCGATACGCCTATGAGTTACGAATACAGGGCATGGTTGTTTCGTTCTCTCACCCATGCCCGCACCGGACCCGATCGATATCATTCGTGCGGTCAGAATCAGCAGGAGGATGGCATTGACAATGGTCGAAAACGCTCTGGAACAAAGCCGACTAGTTGGAAACAAAACATGGATGATATGCGAAGAACCGAAGCAGACGGATTGCGTGCGACATGGCGGCCGTTTCAGGACCACCTGATCTCCATTGTCGCCGTCCACGAGGCATACGGCGCCACGCCGATCGTATCCTTCGGCCCCGAGGACTTTCCCGATCTCGCACAAGCACGAGAACTCCTTCCGGAAATGAACAAGTTGTGGGACGCGGTACGGCACGACTTCTGGACCAAACTCATTCCGCCGCAACCACGGTGCCAACGGCGATGGACGCGATCTTGAAGCCCCGCGCCCACTGCTGCGTGCGCATCGGGCTCTCAACCAATGACCACCGCCGTGTGGTCGACGCGACACAGCCGGAAAGGGCCAGGGCTCTCGGCAACCCGACGCTGAAGAACTGGTCAGCAAGCCCGCTGGCTCCCCCAGCGCAGATACCGGAGATGTTTCAGCGCTGCCCGCTCCTGGATTCGTTCACCTGACACGACGAACTAGCCCTGCAGCTTTGCCGCTGTATTCGGCCTCGGCGCACTGATCATGTCGATTGGAGCTCGGCTCTGCCCTCGAGGTCTCCTGCAGGCCGTGCTCGCGACAGGCCGATCAGAGCTGCACGCCGTTCCAGTTCTTCCGGAATGCCGGTTTCAGGTGTGGGTGTTCGACACCCCGCCGTCCGGCAACGACGCCGATGACGGTCCACAATGGCGTGGACCTCGAAACGGGCCCTAGCCATGGTGGCCCTGAGTAACTTTCATAGGCCCGCAATATCGATAACCTTTGCGCCTCCGCGCTCGGGAGCCTGACCAGATGAAACTGGTTCACCTAATGGATTACATTCATTGCCGTCCGTGCGGGAGAGACTTGCCATCGACAATGGAAGGCTGCCAACGCCTGCACGCATGCCGCGCCCGGGAGGGCGCTCGTACAGGAATGACTTCTGCGGATTGGAAAGCTGTCGCTTGTTGGCTCGATCCGGGCCGGAATCATCCGATAGGACAGATGGGATCGGAATAGTGGATCCGCGCGCAGCGCAATGAGTAGAGAGCTGTCAGCCACGTCGGTTCATCAACTGGCACATGCCCTAACCTCGGCGCCGATCGCCGCTACCCGAAAGAATCAGTCGCTGAACGCATCTCGTGTGTCAGGCCGGAATCTGGCGATCGACGTCTAGTCCGGATGGTGTCGCCACCGGCACTGGGTGCGAGTTCACTTGGTGAACTGGGGAACTCGCACACGACCGGTCACGACGCCCGGGGCGGCGACCTGGTCTGTGATTTCGCTGATGCCGTCGGCGGTGACCTCGAGCACGCAGGCGGTGGAGATGTCGAAGAACAGGCCCGACACTGTCAGGCCGCGGTCGGCGACGGCCTGACGGATCACCGGGTGGCGTTGCAGGGTCTCGAGCTGCACGGCGACGTTGACCATGCTCATGGGTAGTTCGGTGATGTTCTCGAAGGCCGAGCTGCGCGACGAGCCGCCCAGCACCACGTGCACCTGCTGCAACGCGATGGTGACGCCGATACCGGCGAGCATGGCATGCACGACGACCGGCGCTATCGCCAGCGCAGCGCGCGCGATCCGGCTCAATCCGAACACGATCTGCAACAGGCCGGCGGCCATGGTGATGAACAGGTTGTCTTCCAGCCGAACTGGTGAATGGTCTCGGCGACGACCACAGTGAGGCCCGCAGCCGGCCCGCTGACCTGCAGCGGGCTTCCACCGACGAAGCCGACGACGATGCCACCCACGACGGCCGCGATCAGGCCTGCGGCGATAGGGGCGTCTGAAGCGATGGCGATGCCCAGCGACAACGGCAGAGCGACGAGGAACACCACGATCGAGGCGGGCAGATCATGGCGGCAGATCGACGAAAATCGTTCGGACCGCGCTGCTCATCGCGTTCGGCGCGGGGCTCTCGTACGCGGCCCAGGTCGTGACCCCCAGGGAATCCCGGGTGAGGCTTCCGATCCAGGCGTCGTATCGGTGTCGGCGGACATATTTCTCCTTCGCCAGGCCGGTGGGCCGGTCCGGTCGGTTGAACATGTTCTCCAGGCATCGAAAGCAACTGCAGGCCAATGTGTGTCAGACACATCATTCACCGGCAGGCGCTCAGGCAGGAGGGTTTCCAAGATCAAAGTACTGGCAACAGCACAGCGAAAACGGGTCGCACGGATCTTTGTGACCGACACTATTCCGAACGGCAATGTCTTCTTCGGCGTCACAACTCGAGTGGCGCAGTGTGCCCCCGTGGCCGACTTCGAGGTATTCGATGCCGAGGACGAAGACCACAACCAATCGACAGAATTATCGTGTGTATGCACGACACAGTTAATGTGAACGCCAATGAATTTTGTGATCGTTCACGATAGTTTTGCAAGTAATTGATCTTGGAATCTGAATTCTCGAAAACGGCGTGCAGCGATCCCCGGGGTCGTGATCTGATTGGGCCGTCTCGGGCCTGGGGCTTTTCGCATAACACGACTGAGGATGACTGTATGAACTCGAGAATTATCCGTCCGCTCGCCGTGGCCGCATTCGCACTATCGGCCACCGCCCTCGGTGTCGGCACGGCCTCAGCGGATGCGTCCGCGGCCACCCCCGTCACGGGCTCGGTGGAATTGTGTATTCCCATCCCCCTTGGCTCGGCCGAGAACACCTTCTGCCTGCCTATCGGCTAGCCCGGGCGCACGCGGCGGTGGCGACACCATCCATGGTCCGTACGACTCCGTGCTTCCAGTTCGGAGTCGCCACCGCCCTCAGCCTGCGCCCCAAGGTCGGCGAGCGGGCTCCAGGTGGGGGGCACCGGAGGGATTGCGCGCGAGCGGCACCACCCCGTCAGGGCGGGTGTCGCAGAGCCGGGCAAACGCCGGGATCAGGCGAACAGCCGGACGTCGGGCCGTGTTCGTGCACGGCGACCCCTCCGGCGTCTCTGGGCGCCTGCGCGATCACCGAGCGCGGGATCAGGGCTTGGCCTCGGCGCATCGGCGTCCGCGGCCATCGCCCCCTATGGATCATTCCCGATCAGGTAAGTAGGAGTTGTACGTGAGCGTTGAGACCGCGGACGCCACAGCACTGTCCGCCACGGCGGCACGCCTGCGCATTGCACTGACCGTGATTTTGCGCCGCGCCCGGAGGCATCCCGATGGGCGTCAATTGTCCGCGACGCAATGGGCGGTGCTGGGACGCCTGAATCGATGTGGAGCCATGGCCGCCGTCGATCTGGTTCGCCTGGAGATGTTGCGCCCGCAAACGATGCGCAACGTCGTCGGACGGGTTACGAGATCTGGGGCTGATCGTCGGCTTGCGCGACCCGATCGACGGGCGCCGCGTGAACCTGATGCTCACCGACGAAGGCCGCGCCTGGGTGCGCGGGCAGCAGGCACAACTGAACAACGCTCTCGCGCAGATCTTGTCCGAGAGCTTGTCATCGAGCGAACTGCATAAGGTGGACGACGCGCTCGATCTGCTGGAAAGAATTGTTTACGGGTGATCTACCCATGCCTGTGGCCGGTCCCCGATGACGGGACCACCCGGTCTTTGAGTCCGGGTTGTTGTCGATCCAGTTTCAGTTGATTGTGCAGGCCACCGGGTGGTGGCGGTGGGTGCAGCTGGCAGCGTATTCGGCGGGGGT
>NZ_JADLQX010000284.1 GCF_015477605.1 Nocardia amamiensis | reverse complement strand
CGCCGCCATGTGCTACACCTCGGGCACCACGGGCGACCCGAAGGGCGTGGTGTACTCGCACCGCTCCAACTGGCTGCACGCGATGCAGGTCAGCGCGAACAACGGGATGGGCCTGTTCGAAACCGACACCATTCCGGCGATCGTGCCGCTGTTCCACGCGAACGCGTGGGGACTGCCGTACGCGGCGCTGATGTCGGGGGCGAATCTGCTCATGCCCGACCGGTTCCTGCAGCCGGGTCCGCTGCTGGAGTGCATGGCCGCGCAGAAGCCGTCCTTCGCCGCGGCGGTGC
>NZ_JADLQX010000283.1 GCF_015477605.1 Nocardia amamiensis | reverse complement strand
CGTCCATCACTGCCTGACCCGGATCATCATGGAGCTGGCCGACGCAGAGGAAATCGATCCCGACCGCATCTCGTTCCTGAAGGTGCTCAAGCACGTGCGCCGCAGCATCATCGGACAGACCGCGAACTGAATCGCCCCGTGTTTCGTGCCCACCTCTTTCCTTGAGAGGATGGGCAGATCATGCCAGCGAAGTACGATGCAGCGACCCGCGCGAAGGCCGTGCGGTTGGTTGTCGATCACCGTGAGGACTACGCCACCGAGTGGGCGGCGATCAAGGCCGTGTCGTCCCG
>NZ_JADLQX010000282.1 GCF_015477605.1 Nocardia amamiensis | reverse complement strand
AACTGGCACGAAGGTCTGAAAAGCAGCACCAAAATCGCACTGGAAAAAATTAATGGTGCGTTTGCTGCAAAATGGATCAGCGCAGACGAGAGCCTGAGCCTTAAGCAGCGCGTTTACAGTGTGCAGGATAAGTTGATTGAGCTGGCTTTATGGTGATTTAAATTGCCCGTCGGCTCGCACGTAAATCGGCAGGGGTAAAAAACTGATATTTCAGCACGCAGCGTCGCCCGGCATTTTGCGCGCTGCGCAGTGAAGGGGTGTTACCGGGCAGAATGGTACCGGTCAGCAGTGC
>NZ_JADLQX010000281.1 GCF_015477605.1 Nocardia amamiensis | reverse complement strand
ACGCCCGCACCGGCGATCAGCTGGTCGGCTACGTGGTGCCCGCGAACGGCGCGACGGTGGACGTCGAGCAGCTGCGTGCGCGCCTGTCCGCGCAGCTGCCGTCCTACATGGTGCCCGCCGCGATCGTGGTGCTCGACGCCATGCCGCTGAACCCCCACGGCAAGCTGGACCGTAAGGCGCTGCCTGCGCCGGTTTTCGAGGCCAAGGTGTTCCGTGCCCCGTCCACTCCGATCGAGGAGATCGTGGCGGAGGTCTTCGCCGATCTGCTCGGCGTGCCGCGCGTCGGCGTGGACGACGACT
>NZ_JADLQX010000280.1 GCF_015477605.1 Nocardia amamiensis | reverse complement strand
ACCTGGTGGTCGGCATGTACGCGGTGAACGCCGCGGGCGGCGCGTACGTGCCGTTGGACCCGGACCATCCGGCCGAGCGGATCGATTACATCCTCGAGACCGCGCGCCCGGTGTGCGTGCTGACCTCCGGCTCCGATCTGGAGACCACGGTCTCCCGGCAGGTGCGCATCGACCAGCTGGAGTTGTCGGAGTTCTCCGGCGAGCCGCTGACCGACGCCGATCGGCACAAGCCGCTGCGCCCGGCCAACACCGCGTACGTGATCTTCACTTCCGGTTCGACCGGCCGCCCGAAGGGTGTGG
>NZ_JADLQX010000279.1 GCF_015477605.1 Nocardia amamiensis | reverse complement strand
ATCCCGGCCACCTACGACCTGGCGAAACTGAAGGCGCCGCGTGAGGCCATTCGCGATGCGCGCACTTTTAGAACCGGCTGGATTGTTCTCATCCTGCTACTAGTCGGCTTCTTTGCTCTCGAACCACTCGGCGTGCCAGTAAGCCTGGTGGCAGCGGTGGCGGCGTGTGTTCTCTGGCTGGTTGCCCGCAAAGGACACGTGATTGATACCATCAAGGTGCTGAAAGGCGCGCCCTGGCAGATTGTTATCTTCCCGATCGCCAGTGTTCACGCAAATTTCCCCCCGGTCACGCAGCGCACGT
>NZ_JADLQX010000278.1 GCF_015477605.1 Nocardia amamiensis | reverse complement strand
CATCGAGGGCCTGTACGCCTCCGGCAATGTCAGCGCCCCCGTCATGGGCCACACCTACGCGGGCCCCGGCGCCACCATCGGCCCCGCCATCACCTTCGGCTATCTGGCGGTGATGGATATCGCCGGGCGCAAGAAGGAACAGCCCGCGGCGGCCACGGCCGGGGCGTGAGGTCATGTCACGGCTCGACGGCCGGGCGCGGCCGCACGTGCTCGGCGCCAGCCGCCCGACTGCGGCGTCGGCGAGCGCGACCAGCGGCGGCACGGCTCGAAATCGCGGCCGCCGCTGTGCACGCTCGGCAGAAA
>NZ_JADLQX010000277.1 GCF_015477605.1 Nocardia amamiensis | reverse complement strand
GAACCGACCAGCACGTGCAGCCCGGACACGACGCGCCCTGCGCAGTGATGTCGGCATGGATCCATAAAGCCATTCCGCGGCGGGTGACCTGCTCGATGTTCAGGTCGGCGAGATGCGGAAGCAGGACCTTCAGATCAAGATCAGCACACCCTGGTCATGATCGATTACCTCCCGCCAGGCCAATGCCGTTGCTTGACAAGGCAAGTGGTTCGTCGCGGTCGTGGTGACACATGTTGGTGATGTGATCTTGTATCGGGCATGCATCCTTGGACCGGGTTGTCGGATCGCGTGGAGTTGGGGGCGGT
>NZ_JADLQX010000028.1 GCF_015477605.1 Nocardia amamiensis | reverse complement strand
GTTCCACAAGGGCAAGCTGCTCGAACGACCCCGCGAGATCACCCCCGCATCCTCACCCGACCCGGCCGACACCACCCGAACGGAGGTCGCCTGAAACAGACCGAACCACAGGTTTTGACAATTCCTCCACACTAACCATGCCGAATCACTGCCCGAGTGAGTCCAGGTAGTGCTCCTGTTGGCCGAAGCTATAGGCCATGGCAGCGATATATTGCAGACATCGCGCACCGTGTCCGGCGTGCGTGGCGAGAATGAACCGGGCCTGCTCGATCGAGGTGATGTACGGCTCGGCAACGCCGCAGTCTGCGTGCTGGATCGCCCATCGATTCCGATCGGCCACCGTATCCATCGCGGCACCCCCTGTTTGAAGTCGACAATGTGGGTGAGCTCGGATCGCGCTCCAGAACCGCGGTCCGCCGATGACGAGCACACCGTGAAAGCCCTGGTAGCGGCAGTGGTGCGCTTGGTGCGTTCCGGTGAATCCCGGTGCGACGCAGCACCAATGCGGTCTACAGTCGCCGCATCGACGGCACTGATGACGGTGACAGGGTAGGCGAACTGACGTGAGCGGGTCACCGCTGGTCAAGCTGCTGGCCGAACTGGGATGGCGGCCGGAAACCCTGGCGCGCAAGCTCACCGAACAGGCGGCGCTGCACGGCCGCCGCGAACAGGTCCATCCAAAGACGCCCTACAAGTGGCTGGCCGGCGCCCGCCCCCGTGCGCCGTGGCCGGAACTTGCCGCGGCACTGCTCACTGCCGAGCTGGCCCGCCCTATCACTCCCGACATCCTCGGCTGGCAAGCTACGACCACACGTGGAGCCGAGCACGTGCTGCCCGCCGACAGCGGGCTCACCGGGCCATGGACGGCGGCAGGGGCCTTGCGCGCAATCCACGCCGTCACGGAGGCTGATCCCATGCAGCGACGGCTCTTTCTGACCCTGATGGGTACCGCGATGACCGGCCCCGCCCATCAGTGGTTGCTTGCCGCCCCCGTTGCCGACCTGACCGGCTCGACCGGGACCCGGGTCAAATTCGGCACCGTCGAGGAGATCGACACGATGTCCGCCAGCCTTCGCCGCATGGACGATCAAGTCGGCGGCGGCACGCTGCTGAAAATGGTCCGCGCCCACCTGCGGCATGTGCTGTACCTGCTCCAACACGGCAGCTACGACGACACGATCGGCCGACGGCTATACGCCAGCGCTGCTGAACTGCTGCGGCTTGCAGGCTGGCTGTGTTTCGACAACAGCCAGCACGCCCGCGCCCAACGTTACTGGGTGGCCGCACTGCGCACCGCGCACAGCGCTGGGGACCGCGCCTTGGCCGCCAACATTCTCGGATTCATGTCCTGCCAGGCCAAAGATCTCGGTCAACCCCGCGAGGCCGCGGTCCTGGCCGAATCCGCCCGCGTCGGCTACCCCGGCGCCAGCCCCCGAGTTTCAGCCATCCTGCATCTGCGGGCCGCCGAAGCCTACGCCACCCAAGGCGCCCCGACCGAGTGCAGCCGAGCACTCGACGCCGCGTTCACCGACCTCGACTCCACCGCGACGGCACCCGACTGGAGCTACTGGCTCGACCCAGCCCAAGCGCAGGCCCAAGCCGGGTACTGCTACCTGCGCCTGGGACAACATGGCTCCGCTCGCCATCACCTGCGCACCGCGCTGCGGCTGCAGGACTCGAACAACTCCCGCGAAGGCGCGTTGCGTTACACCCTGCTCGCCACCACCTACCTTCGACAACAGGACCCCGACCTCGAGCACGCCCTTACGCTCGCGGGCCGCGCTGTCGACATACTCGCCGAGCAAGTCACCTCCACGCGCTGTGTCGGCCACCTGAACTCCCTCGCCGGCGACCTTGTCGCCTACAGCCGCCGCCCCGCAGTCCGCGAACTCACCGACCGCATCCGCGCCCTCCAATCGCAGACCACCGCCAGAAGCACCTGACCCGACGTAGCGGCCACAACGCGGCTGGGCCGAGATCATAGACACCTGTCTTGCGCAACTTGCGCAGTTCTCATACCAAAGGCGCCCGCCGAGTGTCTACGCGGCGGGCGTGATCAGCCCGTAGTACCCAGCGGTAGGGCCGAAATCGCCCATTGTTCCGCGAGGACGGGCCATTGAGCCTCCGCCGGCCCGGACAGGGGACCAAAGAGTCTTCATCGGCGGGCGCGGGTCGCGATTGACTCGAATTCTCGAAGGGTTTCTAGAGGTATGCCATGGCCGAGAACAGGCTGCACATCCATGCGGGCAACAAACAGAAGGCCGCGGCTGGAACACCGTTCCCCGAATCGTGCGTCGTCCAAGTCACCGATTCGTCCGGCGCCGGAGTGGAAGGCGTCGAAGTGTGTTTCACTCTTCGGGGGTCGGCGGCGCCGGTCTTTCCGTCACCGCCCAGCCCCGACGGCATTCGTTGGCACGCCGTCACCAGCTCCGCTGGTCTCGCGGCCACGATCCCGGTCACGCCCTACTTCGCCGGGACCGTCGAGGTCCATGTGACCGCGGAAATGTTCCCGGGCCCGGACACCGTCGACTTCCACCTCGCTGCGATCTGATCCGAACCGCCCCGTTCTGTGGCCTACGGCGCCACACGCGCACCTCTTCGGCCAGGGCTGGCCTTCCCTGCTGACAATTCGGCGACGGGCAGCCGTCACGGGCGACCAGCTCGGTAGGGCGCATCGGACAGGCCAGGTCGGTAGCAACGCCTGGCCGAGGGAAAGGATGCTCATAGCGTGACTCCCGCCGTCATGGGGAACTCATCGCCGTCGTGTCGACCTGGTTGTGTGCCAAGGTGAACAGCGCTTCGTCCTCTTGGGCGAAGTGCAGGGTGAGGACCGCGTCAAGCCCGTAGAGGGTCGCGCGGAGATCGTCGATCTGGTCGGCACGGATTCCGTGTGCGGAGTCGTCGAGGTGGCGGCGGATCCGGTCTGTGAGTCGATCGATCTCGGTGTGCTCACGGCTCATCGTCACCATCGCTTCCGGGTCGCGCAGGTAATCGGCCAGAGCCGGATACAGCTGCGAGTCCTCGGCATGTTCGTGCGGCAGTATGTGCTGGACGAGAAGATCGAATGCGCGGCGGACCGCCGCATCCGCGCTCAGGCTTGGGCCACGGGACAGCGCGTCGGCCGCTTGCCGAACCGAGGCGCGCGCCGCCTGCAGCCGGTCGTGCTCCCGCACGAAGCGAGCGATCAAAGGGTCGATCGCGGCGGTGCGGCGTCCACGATCAATCCGTAGGGCCCGCAACGCATTGAGGATCACCACGACGTCGATACCCTCCTGCACCAGCGCGCCGGCAGCGGGAGCGAGCAGCCCGAAGGCGGCGGCGATCATCGCCGCCAGCGACAGGGTCATGCCCGCGATCGCGCTCTGCACGGCCAGCCGATGCGATCGTTGGGCGACCTCGACGGCGTCGGCGAGCCGATCGATGCGGTCGTCCACGATCACCGCGTCGGCGGCCTGAACCGCGGCCGTGGACCCGCGGGAACCGAGGGCGACGCCCACATCCGCTGCCGCGAGCGCTGGAGCGTCGTTCACACCATCACCGACCATGACGGTCACCCCGTCGTCGCGTGCCGCGCGGATGGCCGCGATCTTGTCGGCGGGGTCGGCGTCGGCGACGACTTCGCTGAGTCCCAGCAACTGAGCAACCTCGGCGGCGTTGTCGACCCGGTCGCCGGTGAGCAGCAGCAGCCGCCGCAGGCCTGCCGATCGCAGGCGGCGCATAGTGCGTGCCGCGTCGGCGCGGATGCGATCCCGCACCAGCAGGGCCGCCATGGGTGCATCATCGACACACACCCAGACGAGAACAGCCAGGTCCAGCCGGGCCCGCCGCTGGGCGGCTCGAGCCCAGGGCGCGGGCTCGGTCCGTGACGGCAGCCGCCCGACCCGAACGCTATGACCGGCTACGGTCCCCGTCGCACCCTGGCCGGGCTGCTCCGAAACATCCTGCGCGCCCTCGGGTTCCAGCCCACGAGCCGCGGCCGCCGCGGTGACGGCGTTGGCGAGCACATGCGGTGAGAACCGTTCGACCGCGGCGGCCTGTCGCAGCACCTGGTCGGCGTCGGCACCCGGAGCGGTGACGATGTCGATCACCGCCGGTCGGCCGACGGTGACGGTACCGGTCTTGTCCATCGCCAGACATCGTGCCCGTCCCAGAGTTTCGAGCGCGGCGCCGTCCTTCACCACCACACCCGCTCGCGCAGCCCGCGACATCCCGGCCGTGATCGCGACCGGTACCGCCAGCAGCAGCGGACAGGGCGTGGCGGTGACCACGACAGCGACTGCTCGCACCGGATCGCGCGTGAGGATCCAGGCCACACCGGCGATCACGAGCGCGAGCGGCAGGAACCATACCGCGACTCGATCGGCCAGCCGCGCCGTCGGGGCGGCCGTGGCGGCGGCCTGTCGCGCAAGCGTGACGATTCCGGCATAGGTGCTCTCCTCCACCGTTGCCGAGGCCCGGATATCCACGGCGGCACCGGCATTCACCACGCCGCTGCGTATCTCGGTGCTCGCGCGGCGCACCACTGGGACCGGCTCTCCCGTCAGTGCCGATTCGTCGAAGACTCCCGCCATGGTGAGCACTCCGTCGACGGGCACCGTCTCACCGGGCAGCACGACTACGGCATCGCCCGGTGAAATCTCGGTGGCCGCAACGGTTTCGATGCCGCCGGCACGCCGCCGGTGCGCCCGCACCGGCGCCCGGCCCAATAACGCGGATAGGTCGCGCCCGGCGCGGCGGCTCGCGTACGCCTCCAGTACGCGGCCGGTGGCCACCATCAACGCGATCAGCGCGCCCGCGAAGTACTCGCCGACCGCAGCGGCACCCACCAGTGCCACCAACGCGAGCAGATCGGCGCCATAGCGTCCGCGCCGGAGATCCTGGAAGACCCAGACTGCCGCGGGCCCGAGCGCGACCGCTATGGCCGCGAGCCACAGCATATCGGCGACCGCCCCGCTGAACGGACGTGCGATCAGCCCGGCCGCACCGCACACACCGATCACGGCGACGAGGATTGCCTCACGAAACACTCGCCGCGCCGGTGCCTCTGCTGTGGTCATGCAGCCTCCTCGATCTCGAATCGCGGCGCCGGAGCACCGACCCGGGCATCGCCCGGCCGCGAGAAGTGCTTCTGTAGAGCGTCGGCCGCCAGAACGGCGGGTATAGCGGACAGCGCGACCAGCGCGCCGGTTCCGGTCGGGCCGGCCTGGTCGAGCAGGTGGGCCAGCGGTGGGAAGTACAGGAATGCGGCGAGCATGCCGATCTCGGCGAGGACGGCCCACAGCAGCAGTCGATTGGTGCTCAGCGGCATCCGCCACACCGGGCGGATCGTGCTGCGGCAGGCGAAGGCGTTCGCCACCTGCCCGAAGACGATCGCGGTGAAGGCAGCGCCGGAGCTCGCCGCCAACACGGGCCCGGTGGGGAACGACTCGCCCGGTCGCCAGCCGACGGCAAGAAACGAGGCGACGAACACCGCCAGACTGATCGCCGCCTCCACCGGGCCCAGGACGCCGAACGCCCGGGCGAACAGCTTGCGGTCGAGCAGATGGCCGCGCGCCGGCGGCCGTTCGAGCACGTGCGGTGCCGGCGGTTCGGCGCCGAGCGCCAGTGCGGGCAGCACATCGGTGCCGATGTCGAGGGCCAGCACCTGCAGCACGCCGATGGCGAGCGGGAATGTCCCACCGGACAATGCCCAGACCACGAACGGGGCCAGTTCGGCGACGTTGTCGGTGAGATGGTAGGTGAGGAACCGGCGGATGTTGGCGAACGTGGCTCTTCCCTGTTCGACGGCGGCCACGATGGTGCCGAAATCGTCGTCGAGCAACACCAGATCCGACGCCTCACGCGCCACATCGGTTCCCGACTTGCCCATGGCGACGCCGATCGCGGCCTCGCGCAGCGCGGGTGCGTCGTTGACGCCGTCACCGGTCATCGCGACGACGTGACCGCGCGCCTGCAGGGCTCGCGCGATGCGGAGTTTGTCCTCCGGTGTCACCCGTGCGACGACGGCAGCGTCCCGGTCCAGCAACTCCCCCAACTCCTCTGGTGCACTGGGCAGCTCGTGACCGGTGAGCACCGGGGTTTCAGGACCACCCAGACCTACCTCACGGGCGATCGCCCGGGCGGTCTCCGGATGGTCGCCGGTGATCATGACGACCTGGATACCGGCGCGGCGGCATGCGGCCAACGCGGCGGCCGCTTCCCGGCGCGGCGGATCCTCCAGTGCGACCAGTCCCAGCAGAGTCAGTTCGGCTTCCGCCTCGTCCGCCGTCGTGGGCAGGGCGCTGGTGAGCTGCCGGGCCGCGACCGCGATCACCCGCAACCCGCGACCGGCCAGCCGGTGCAGGGCGTCGCTCGCCTGCGGTTGCGGCAGGCAGCGGGAAAAAATCGCATCGGGTGCGCCTTTGACCAGTACGCGGTCGTCGACGACGACCGACATTCGGCGCCGCCGCGCGTCGAACGGGAATCGGGCGCGTTCGGGATGCCTACCGGCGTCTTCCTCGACACCGGCTCGACGGGCGAGGACGTCCAACGCCGCCTCCATCGGATCGCCCTGCGCGACCCACTCCCCATTTCGGTGCGCCACTCGCCCCGAGGAGCAGCGGCGGGCCGCCCGAGCCAGCTCCCGGAGCGAAGCCAGACCCTCCGGCGGCGTGCAGGTCACCTCGCCGGTCGGTTGGTAGCCGTCGCCGGAGATCGTCGCCGCCCCGCCCGGCATCCAGACCTCGACCACCGACATCTCGTTCTGGGTGAGGGTTCCGGTCTTGTCGGTGCAGATGAGTGTGGTCGAGCCGAGTGTCTCCACGGCCTCGAGATGGCGCACCAGTGCATGCCGTTCGGCCATCCGCTGCGCGCCCATGGCCAGCGACAGCGTGACGGTCGGCAGCAGCCCGCAAGGCACAACGGCCACGGTGACGCCGACGGCGAACAGGAACCCGTCGGAGGCGGGGGTGCCGACCAGCAGCGCCAGCGAGAAGAACACGACACCCACGACGATCGCGACGGCGGCGATGATCCGCGAGATCCGATCCAGCTCGCGCCGCAGCGGGGTGAGTGCCGGTCGCTGCGCCTGGGTGAGTTTCGCGATACCGGCCAGCCGGGTCCGCTCCCCGGTCGCTACCACTGTTGCCTGGGCCTCGCCTTCGACGATGAAACAGCCCGCATGCACCCGGTCTGCCGTACTCGGATGTTCCGGCACACTTTCCCCGGTGAGCGCCGAGGTGTCCACGGCCAGCGCATGTACCCGATCCAGACGCAGGTCCGCCGAGACACGGTCGCCCTCGGCGAGTAAGACCACGTCGTCGGTGACGAGTTGATCGGCGGGCACTTCGACGACGGTCGCGTCGCGCACCACGGTGACTTTGCGAGGCAGCAGGTTATGTAACCGCTCGGCGGCGTGCTCGGCCCGCTGCTCCTGCACGAATGCGAAAAGCCCGTTCAGCACCACCACGACGAACACCGCGATGCCCAGCTGCGGCATCCCGGCCACGAACGCCAGCGCGCCGGCCACCCAGAACAGCAGAGCGAAGAAGTGCACCAGCTCGCCCGCGAACCGCCGCCACGCAGGAGTCGCGCGCCGCACGGGCAGTGCATTGAGACCCTCCAGCTCCTGCCGGCGGGCCACTTCGGCGGCGGTCAGGCCGTGCCGTCCGGTAACCAGATCGACGGCGCTCATGCCCGTGCCTTGCCGGCGCGCGGCTCCGACAAGGCCGCGATGGCGGCCGCGCCTGCCGTTCGCTCGCTCATGAGCCGGGCGATCATCTAGGCACCGATCCTGCGATGGGTCTTCCGGTGACGGTGATCGGGATGGCGGCGCGTCCACCAGACCGCGATCAGGAGAACCAACACACACAACGCCGCGGCGACAACGATGCCGACGACGACGACCGCGATCACTTCACCGGCAGCCATACCTGTCACATCCTTCGTGCCGCGACAGCGTCGACCACCAGCGCGGTGGTCCTCCGCCGAGTCTGCCCCGCCCCGCGTGCCGTCGCGCGGGGCAAAAGCAGGAGAACACCAGGACCTTTGCCCCTTTCTGCGGCTGGCGGAAGACAGCGTCTCGGCAGCGTCGAATCCGGCGCTCATGGTGCCGTCTTCGCATTTCCGCCCAGCCGACGACGTTCGCTCGCGCCCAGAATCCGCTGCTCTAACGATCGACCGTCCCGGCCAAGCGGCGGGCGGCAGCCTGGACCTCGGTGGTGAGCTGCCGCAGTCGCGGGGAGACCGCGCCATCGGAGCGACAGGAGAGCCCAGGTCACGGGCTTCGCGGGGCAGTTGGGCGAGGTCGGCTTCGAACCGGGCGCGCCCAGCCGTGACGGTGTCCACAGGACTGACGCGCCGTCCGGCCAGCATGACCGGTTCGAGCAGTGGATGGGTGGAAATCCCCGATTGACGGGCAGATTGCGGACGAACAAGCTGAAGGTTGCGGGCGCGATCATGCGCCTGCGCAGGTAGCTGGCCGCCATGTTCAGCTCATAGAGGTCGGTGAGCAATGCGCCGGGCATGTGTCGAGCATGTTCGGTCAGCAGTGCCGGTTGCAGAGGTGAAGGTCCTCACCCCTCGGCCGAGGCCGGAGGCGGCGGATGGCCAGGGCCGAAGATCCCCACCGAAAAGGGCCGATCGGCCGATCCGGTCCGAGGACGTCGGGCTCTAGGCATGGGGTGGCCACCAGGACGATGCTGATGGTATGTCCCCCAAGAGCGATCCTCTGGCAGCATCCGTGTACAACGCGCACGAATGGCTGAATGCGGTGGCCGAAAGAATCGGCACCGAGGACCCCGACTTCGTGCACCGGGTGGTGCGCGCCTGGCTGCATGGCGTACGAGACCGCATCGGTGTCGTCGGCTCAGCCCATCTGACCGCACAGCTGCCCGAAATTCTGCGCGGCATCTACTACGAAGGCTGGGTGCCGAGCCACACACCCGTAGGGCATCGTGTCGCACCGTTCCTGGACCAGTTCGCCAACGAAGCCGGGGTCACCCGCGACGACGTACCCCGCCTCGCCGGCGCGGTCACCGACACGCTGACCGACCGGTTCTCCCCCGGGCAGCTCGACGGTGTCTTCGCCGTACTGCCAGAGCGCCTGCGGGCGGTGTTGCACGGCGAGACCGGCGGCGAGACCGCTGATCGGATCGCCGTTGCCGAGACCGTCACCGACCGGATCGACGAGCTGGAGCATCGACTGCTGTTGCTCGGCGACGCCATCGCGGTGCTCACTCGCGGCCTCGAACAACTGCCGATCGGTGACACCGGCGACGACCGCCGGACCACGGCCGCGCAGCAGGCCCACCGCATCCTCATGGCCGAGCATCTCACCACGACATCCTCCGAGCAGCCGCAGTAGTCCCACGGTATCGGCGCCTCAGCCCGGAACCTCGCTACCTCGCCCCGAGAGGGTGTCATCATGCTCCATGCCTCGGCCACGCGAAACGACCACGGGATAACCGCCGCGCACGAACCGTTCGCGCAGCTGCGCGAGACCCATACCGGCCTGGTGCTGCTCTGCGGCGACCGCGCCTATAAGGCGAAGAAACCGGTCGTCACCGACTTCCTCGACTTCGGCACGCCGCAGAACCGCGAGCTGGCGTGCGCCCGGGAACTCGAGTTGAATCAGCGCCTCGCGCCCGACGTCTACCTCGGTCTCGCTCATCTCACAGATCCCGAAGGCGGCGCCGACGAACCGATCATCGTGATGCGCCGGATGCCGGACTCGCTGCGCCTGTCCACCATGCTCGCGGACCCGTCCCTGGAAACGGCCGAATTGTCCGCGCTGGCGGCAACTCTCGCGCGATTTCACGCCACAGCCCGGCGCGGCGCCGAGATCGACCGCGCCGGCGCACCGGCGCAGCTGCGGCGGCGCTGGCACGCTCTGCTGCGGCCATTGCGCGAACACCCGCACGAATCGATCGATCCGTGCGGCTTGGCGCACGCCGAAGCCCTCGCCATGCGCTATATCGACGGTCGCACACCGCTGCTGACGGAACGGATCGCGGATGGCCGCATCGTCGACGGACACGGGGATCTGCTCGCGGAGGACATCTTCGTGCTGCCCGACGGCTTCCGGATCCTGGACTGTCTCGACTTCGACGACGAATTGCGCTATGTCGACGGCCTCGATGACGCCGCATTCCTGGCAATGGACCTCGAATTCCTCGGTCACCCAGAGGAATCCGATTCATTCCTGAAGGACTACCTGCGCGCGGCGGGCGATTCACCACCGCCATCGCTACGCCACCACTACATCGCCTATCGCGCAATGGTCCGCGCGAAGACCGATCGTGTTCGCGCGGGACAGGGCGACCCGGATGCGCCACGGCATGCCGAGCAGCACCTCGAGCTCGCGATACGCCATCTGGGACAGGGCGCCGTCCGTCTCGTGCTCGTCGGTGGTCTTCCCGGCACGGGAAAATCGACGGTCGCCGCCCGGTTGGCGGCCGCGACGGGAGCCGAGGTGATGTCCAGCGACAGCGTGCGCGCCGCGCTGCGTGCCACCGGAGCAATTGCCGGAGCGGCGGGCACCTTCGGCGGAGGAGCCTATCGACCCGCCGCGAAGGCCCTGGTGTATTCGCATCTGCTGGACCTGGCTCGGGACCGGCTCGAACACGGTGTTTCGGTGATTCTCGACGCCAGCTGGACCGACGCGGACGAACGCGCCCTGGCCACCACCCTGGCGGATCGGACGCGCACCGAGCTCGTGTCGTTGCGGTGTGTCTGTTCCCGGCCCCTCGCGGCGGAGCGGATAGGGGCCAGGCCCCAGGGCGATTCGGAGGCGACGCCTGCGATCGCGGATTCCTTGGCGGCCGCGGCATCGCCATGGCCAGAGGCCACCGTGCTCGACACCACACGTCCGATCGACGACTCGGTCGCCACGGCGCTGCGTGCCTGGCATGACCGCGTTGGCCGGCCTCCTGCCGCTGTCAGGTGTGGGTGAGCGGCTCGCGCAGCGGCTGATCGCTATGGAGGCGGGCGATGGCATCCGCCAGCAGCGGAGCGATCGAGCAGACCTCGATCGGCGCGGCCGGGTCGTGATGTGCGACGGTATCGGTCACCACGACGCGACGTACGCCGATGTCACGCAGGCGCGTTGTCGCGTCGAGCGTGAGGGGCCCGTGCGTGGCGGCCACGACGATGTCGCTGGCGTGGTGGTGCAGCAGCCGGACCGCGGCCTCGATGGTGGCGCCGGTGGAGATCATGTCGTCGACGACCACCGCCTGGCGACCGTCGATGTCACCGAGGACCTCCACGGCGGTGACGGCCGTGCCACTCTCGCGGAACTTGCGCACCAGCGCAACCGAATCCGGTATAGCGGCCGCGTATTGCTCGGCTAGTTTCGCCGCACCGAGGTCGGGCGCGACGACAACGGTGAACTCGGACCGCGCTGGGGAGATCCTGCTCGACAACAGCGGAACCGCGGTCAGCGTCTCCACAGGCATCGAACAGACCGCTTCCATGGTGGGCGTGTGTGGATCGACTACCACAAGGCGCTCGGCGCCCGCGTTCGCGATCGCATCGGCGGCTACCCGCACCCCCAAAGCCTGCCCGGAGCGTGTGCGGCGATCCTGGCGGGCATACCCGAAATACGGCACGACCGCAGTGACCCGGGCGGCCCGGGCTCGCCGGCACGCATCGAGCAACAGCAACAACTCGACGAGATGGTCGCCGACCGGCGGCGGGGTCGGCTGCACCACATACACGTCGTTCCCGCAGACATGATCGACGATCGGCCGCACTTCACCGTCGGGAAAACGATCGATCAGGCAGTCGGCGGGTCCGACGTCGAGCAGCTCCGCGACGGTGGAGGCGAGCAGCGGATTCGCGCTGCCGGACAGAACGCGCATCGATGTCATGACCGCACCTCACCGGCGGCCCGGTGCAGCAGTTCGGTGATCTCAGCGTCGGAGACCTGGCCGAAACGGTGATACCAGGAACCGACAGCGCCGAACCAGGTCGGCACTTCCAGGCAGACCACTTCATCGGCCTGGTCCTTCAGGATCGCCAGCGTGTCACGGGGCGCCACCGGAACAGCCAGCACGACGCGCTGCGCGCCATGCGCCCACGCCACCTGACAGGCTGCGCGGGCGGTCGCGCCGGTGGCGATGCCGTCGTCGACGACGACAACCGTGCGACCCGCCAGTGGCACACGCGAGTGCGCGCGCCGCAGCCGCTCGACCCTGCACGCGAGTTCGTCACGTTCACGCCGTTCCACACCCGCCATGTCCTCGCGGGAAAGTTGCGTGTAGGCGACGACGACGTCGTTGGTCACCTTCACGTCGTTCTCGCCGATCGCGCCGAAAGCGAGCTCCGGCTGATACGGCACACCGAGTTTGCGTACCACGATCACGTCCAGCGGCGCGTCCAGTGCTCGCGCGACCTCGTAGGCGACGGGAACACCGCCGCGCGGCAGGCCGACCACGACGACATCCTCGTCCCGGAGATACTCCAGCCGCTCCGCCAACCGACGTCCGGCGTCACGGCGATCATCGAACAGCATCACGAACCTCCTCACGGATTTCTCCATCGTGGGCTGCGATACGGCGTGGCGGCAGGTCCGATCGTCGCCGAGTCGGGTGCCGTTGGTCCCGGATGCGCTGTCACGCCCCGGCAGGCCGCAGCGGCGGACGAGTCAGCTGACCGACGCTCTCAACGCACGGCTGGTGGTCTGACCGCAGTTCAGTGCCCAGCTGCTCTCGTTCGCGCGGTGACTGCGGGTTTGCTGCGGGTGTTTCGGTTCTGTCCGCCGGTTTCGACGAGGGGTTCGATGTCGGTCGCCGGTGCGTTGGGCAGCGGCGTGGGGTGGTACCGGCGAAGGCGATTGGCATTGCCGACGACGGAGAGTGAGCTCAGGGCCATCGCGGCGGCGGCAAGGATGGGGCTGAGGCGAATGCCGAGTAGTGGATAGAGCGCTCCGGCAGCGATGGGGACACCAATGGCGTTGTAGACGAGGGCGAAGAACAAGTTCTGCCGAATATTCCGCATTGTGGCGCGGGAGAGCCGGATCGCGGTGACGACGCCGCTCAGCGAGCCGGAGATCAGGGTGATATCGGCGGCTTCGATGGCGATGTCGGTCCCGGTCCCGATAGCAAGGCCGGTGTCAGCCCGGGCGAGGGCGGGGGCGTCGTTGATGCCGTCGCCGACCATGCCGACCCGGCATCCTTCTGTTTGCAGCCGGTTGATTTCGTCGGCCTTGTGTTCAGGTAGTACTTCGGCGAGCACGCGGTGGATGCCGACCTGGCGCGCGATGGCGGCGGCGGTTCGCGCGTTGTCGCCGGTGATCATGACGACGTCCAGGCCGATCTGCCGCAGGGCGGCTATAGCGTCGACGGAATCGTCTTTGACCGTATCGGCGACGGCGAGGACACCGGCAGGTGTGTTGTCCACAGCAGCCAGGATCGGTGTCTTTCCCTGACCTGAGAACTCGGCGGCGACGGGATCGAGTGTGCTGGTATCTATTCCGGCGTCCCTCAGCAGTCGGCGGGTGCCGACGAGCACGGCGTGGTCGTCGACGGTGGCTCGCACGCCTTTGCCGGTGATCGAGTCGAAATCGGCAGCGGTGCGAGCCGGGAGATCTCGGGAGCGAGCCGCTGCGACGATCGCGGCGGCGAGTGGGTGTTCGCTGTCGGCTTCGGCGGCGGCCACGAGGGCGAGCAAATCCTCGTCGGACAGTCGCGTGGCGGTGTGGATGTCGGTGAGGGTCGGTTTTCCCGCGGTGATGGTGCCGGTCTTGTCGAGCACGATGGTGTCGAGTTTGTGCGCGATCTCGAGGGCTTCGGCCGAGCGGATCAGGATCCCGGCTCGAGCGCCTTTGCCGGTGCCGACCATGATGGACAGTGGGGTGGCCAGGCCGAGGGCGCAGGGGCAGGCGATGATCAGCACAGCGACGGCGGAAACCAGGCCGAGCGTGAATGCCGGTGGTGGCCCCGCGATGTACCAGACCGCGAAAGCGGTGACGGCGATCGCGATGACGGCGGGGACGAAGTATCCGGAGATGCCGTCGGCCAACCGCTGGATGGGAGCCTTGGACGCTTGGGCCTGCTGCACCATGCGAATGATCTGGGCGAGCATCGTGTCGGCGCCGACCTTGGCGGCACGCACACGCAAGGAGCCGGTGCCATTGATGGTGGCGCCGATGACAGCGTCGCCGGTGTGCTTGGTGACCGGAATGGACTCGCCGGTGACCATCGACTCGTCGACTGCGGATGATCCGGTGAGGACGGTGGCATCGACGGGGATCTTTTCGCCGGGCCGGATGATCAGCTCGTCACCGACAACGACCTCATCGACCGGGATCTCGGCTTCGGTGCCATCCCGGATGACGCGGGCGGTGCGGGCTCGGAGGCCGAGTAAGGCGCGGATGGCCTCACCGGTGCCTGCCTTCGCGCGTGCTTCGAGCAGCCGACCGAGCATGATCAGGGTGAGGATGACGCCGACAGCTTCGTAGTAGACCTCACGGACGTCCTCGGGTAGTAGCCCCGGGGCGAGGGTCACAAGCAGGCTGTAGCCGTAGGCGGCCAGGGTCCCGAGGGTGATGAGGCTGTTCATGTCGGCCCCGCGATGGGCCAAGGTCAGCCAACCTGTGCGGTGGATCGGCCAGCCGGTGTAAAGCATCACCGGGGTGATCAGTGCGAACTGGAACCAGTGATTCAGCAGCACAGTCGGCACCCACTCGGCACGAAAAACCTCATGCGCCATGACGGCGACCAAGACGGGCGAAGTGAGAATCGCGCCCACGCTCACTCGGCGAGTCAGGTCGCTGATCTCGGCGCGCCGCTCCTGCGCCTGCGCGGCTTCCTCGTCCGCGGCGGTGTGCCCAGCGAATTCGCTGGGTGCGGCCGCCATAGTGGTGGCTGGTGTGGTGTCCGTGTCGTCGGCGGGTTCGACGACCAGGGTGCCGTGGATCATGTTCATGCCGCAGGCGAACCCGAACCTGCCTGATCGTGTCGGCTGAATCCGGACCGTTGTGCGGGAGAAGGCAGGAAGCGCGGCGCTCACACCGATATCGGGGAACACCACGCGTGCGGTGCAGTCACCGGTTTCCCGGCGGTTGAAGACCAGTTCGAGGGGAACGTTCTGGCGTACCCGGATGACCTCGGGCTGATAGCCGCCGCGCACGGTCACCTCGATCCGCTGCACACCGTCGGCCACCTGCGCCGTTCGGGCGTGGCGGGGACCGAAGAAGTACCAGGCCAGTCCAACGACGAGCGCGACCGCGGCCGCCAGCACCACTATGTCGTCGGCCTTCACGACGGACTCCCTTCACCAGCTTGTGCGAACTATGTCCGATTCTGCTCACGGTGTACCCGGTGGGGGTAGGGCCGTATGCCTGTGGAACTCGGGTCTTTCGGAAGCCCGATGCGGTGACGGGCTCCGCTTCAGCGAGATGGACGGCATTTTCGTCACCTTCCATGCGTTCGATGCGTCAGGGCCGCGGCTCGCGCCGCTGCGCGGCATGTCGGCTCGACCAGGTCGCGCTCTCGGCCACGACTGGTGACAGATGACTCTCGTCCCGCCCACTAGTGCTGTTCGGCCGTATCCCGATCGGTGTACGGCGCGGACAGTGAAAGAACCGAACACTCCGAACTGAAGGAGAGACTGCGGTGATGTTCTGGTACAGCAACGGAATGACCGGATGGGGATACGGTCTGATGACCATCAGCATGGTGATCTTCTGGGCGCTGGTCATCGCCGGCATCGTGGCACTGGTCCGCTACACCGCGGCCCTCTCGCAGGGGCAGCGCACGGTGCCACATGGGCCCACTCCGCAGCAGGTGCTGGCCGACCGTTACGCCCGTGGCGAGATCGACGACGAGGAATACGCCCGTCGCTCGAAAATCCTCGGCAGCGCCACATCCACCTGAGGCATAACGGCATGGTTCGAAGGTCGATGGCCACTCGCGAATCCCACATGTCCCAATCGGACCTGTTCTCCTGGAACATGGAACGTGATCCGGCGCTGCGCTCGACGATCGTCTCGGTCCTGATTCTCGATACCGATCCGGACTGGGATCGTTTGGTGGAGACGATCGATCGCGGCACCCGCATCGTGCCGAGGTTGCGGCATCGGCTGGTCACCGTGCCGTTCGGTCTCGCCCCGCCGCGGTGGGTGCTCGATTCGGATTTCGACCTGTCCTGGCACCTGCGCCGTTCCGCGCTGCCGGCACCGGCGGACCTCTCCGCGGTGCTCGAGTTCGCCCGAACCGAAGCGATGACCGCGTTCGATCCGGCCCGGCCACTCTGGCGCTCGACCTTGCTCAGCGGCTTGAACGGCGCGGGATGCGCGCTGGTGATGACGGTGCATCACAGCCTCACCGATGGCATCGGCGGTATTCAGATCGCCACAGCGCTGCTCGATTTCGATCGGGCGGGCACCGATCGCGGCCATCCGCCCGAGCCGCCGCAGGACCGTGACGGCGCGTTCCGCGACATCGTGGCGTGGAACTGGTCGGTCGGCTCGGATCTTCTTCGCGGCGGTGTGCGGGTCACGCCGCGGACCGCGTGGCGGGCTGTCACTCATCCCGCCCGGGCGGCGCGCGATGGTGCCGCGCTGGCGACCTCGTTGGTTCGCTTGGCCCAGCCCGTCACCGCGACGCTGTCGCCGGTGATGACCGAGCGCAGTCTCCGTCGCCGGCTGGCAGTACTGGACGCTCCCGTCGAGCAGCTACGCTGTGCCGCGCGGGGGGTTGGCTGCACCATGAACGATGCGTTCCTGACCGCGTTGGTCATCGGGCTACGCATGTATCACGATCGGCACGGGGCGAGAGTCGACCAGCTGCGGGTGACCATGCCGATCAGCCTTCGCACGGCCGACGATCCGCTCGGCGGCAATCGGATCACTCTCGCTCGTTTCGCGTTGCCGGCCGACATCCCAGACACCGCAAACTTGATGCGCGCCGTGGACGCCGCGGTCGCCGGTTGGCGGCGCGAGCCGGCGATACCGCTGTCCGGCGCCGTCGCCGCGGCGTTCAACCGGCTGCCTGCCGGACTGCTCACCGAGATGCTCAAACATATCGACTTCCTCGCGTCCAACGTCCCGGGTTCCCCGGTGCCGCTCTATATCGCCGGGGCGCGGATCGACCGGATGTACGCTTTCGGTCCCACCATCGGCACGGCCGTCAACGTCACCCTGACCTCGCATGCCGGAACCTGCTACGTCGCGATCAACGCCGATACCGCCGCGATCCCCGACATCGCGATCTTGACCGACTGCCTCGCCGCCGGTTTCGCCACCGTGCTTCGTCTCGGCGCCGAGGGCGCATCAGAGGGCGGCGCCGACCTCCCCGCCGAAGCACCTCGCTCGACACCCGTGTGATCGGTTCCCCAGCGAGTGCGTCGGAGCCAGGGCGGCGAGCATCCGAGGTGCCGACGAAAGGCCTTGGCAGCGGCGGCAATCCGAAGCGGACATTGGAGCAATGAGAGAGTTCCTTGCCGACGGCGCAGCCGCGCTCACCGGGCTGTGGGGGGTATCGCCCATACGGTGCCGACCCGCCAGGTCGTCGCAGGGTTCGAACCGATCACCCTCGACAACCGTCGGGTGATCCTCCAGGAATGAGTCGCCGAGTGGGTCGCATTGTGGGGCATCGCCCCCACCGTGGTCGCGGCCACCGTCGCGGGAAACGGCAGCGATGTCACCGAGTGGGTGTACCGGATCGCGGCGGTCACACTCCACTGCCTGCCGTAATGACCAGTGTGACCGGGGCTGGGACCGGAGTGATCTGGTTCAAATCTGTCCGGTGCTGCTGGACTCCGTCCGCGGCCCTGTTGCTCGCCGCGAGCCTGACATGAGAGCAGACCCCATACGCCCGCGAATGGCGGCTCGACCAGACACATGACCGGCACCACGCGATGCCACGAGGCGGCCCCGCCGTATCCGCCGAGGTGAGTGTCCCGGACGCGGTCACGCGGAAACCCGTAGATGCCCGGGCACAAGGATGCGCACGAGGAACAGCCCGGTCGTCACCGCAACTACGGCGGCCATCACAAGGCCGCCCAGCGCCCCGATCACCGCCGTGGCCATCGTCGACTGCCCTGCCCGCCACAACGGGGTCGTGACCGTGGTGAAGGCGGCCAGCCCCGCGATCCAGCCGACCGCGTTGCCCCAGATCCACAGCACCGCACGATCCGACCAGCGCCGTAACACATACCACTGCGCGACGCCGATCGCGAACACCATCACAAGCGCCCCCGCGGCGACCGCCGGCACCTGGACAGCGGCGGGCCAATTGCCCAATCGGTCTCCGTAGAGTACCGGCACCAGCCCCACGGTCCACGCGACGAGCGCACCGGCCGCCGTGGCCATGATCCAGTCGCGGGTTGAGAATTCGTGCAACCACCAGCGCAGTACGCGACTCTGGAAAAAGGCGAGCACGCCGCCTTCGATCGCGGCCGCGATCAGCAGTGCGGCCGCGATCACGCCAGGCGCCGAGTCGACGGTCAGCGCACCCGCCGCGGCCGGTGCGGCGAAGCCGAGAGTTTCACCAGCGGTGACCGCGACGAACCAGCGACGACTCAGCTCCCGGCGCGACGGCGTCGTCTTCTCCGCACCTACATCGATCACCACGTACGGATCATCCACGTCGATCCGCTGCCGTGGATGCGCGTTCTGGTACACCGCGTCCGCCTTTTCGTGTTCCAGCGATCCCGGCGCCACAACGTGCCCTATACCTGTCAACCAGACACCGTTGATCCGGATCGACGCCGGATGCGGTGACCGGAAGTTCCGCCACCATGTCTTCGTGGCGGCGTTCGCCACTCGGACGACTACGCTGTCGCCCACCCGCACATACGACACCGGCAGGGCGATATGCCGCCCGGATGCTCGCCCTCGGTACCGCAACTCGCCGATCGTCTGCTGTAACCCGACCGGCAGCCGCAATGCCATCAACAGCGCCGATGCGCCCAGTCCTGGTCTCTCGTACCTGGTGGTCGTCACGAATACCTCCCCGGCGCACCGGATTCCAAATTCCCTACCTCGATTCTTTGCGCCGTACGCGCGCTCCCACAGAAGCGAAAGTCACCATCCGGCGGCCGTTTCGTGATCTCCGCAAGACCCTGGAAGAGGACGTTGGTCCCGCGTGCCGAAGGCAGGACGCCTCTCCCGGATCCGCGCGCACCCCGTCAGGCTGGGCACATGTCCTCGGGAAAGTCCGGTTCGCCGTCCAACATCCCCGCATCCGTGAGGTGATACCGATGTACGCACGCGACGTACTCAGCAGGCCCGTGGTGACGGTGCGGCCGGAGACACCGCTGCGCGAGGCGACCGCGCTGCTGACCGCACATGGTTTCGCCGCGCTGCCGGTCGTCGACGAGCAGGGCAGGGTGGTCGGCATGCTCTCCGAATCCGACGCGCTGGGAGTCGGCCCCAGCATGGCGAGCGCCACCGTCGAAGCGGTGATGTCGGTCCCGGTCGAGGTGATCACGCCCGGCACCGATACCTCGACGATCGCTTCCCGCCTGCTCGCGGGACATCTGCGGTCGATGCCGGTCGTCGAGGCCGGCCTGCTCGTCGGGATCGTGTCCCGTCGCGACCTGCTGCGCGCTCTGATCAGTGACGACGCCACCCTCGAGGCGAAGATCCGAGTGCTGCTGGACGAATACGCCGGCAGCCGTCGGCAGTGGTCCATCGACGTGGCTGAGGGAGCAGTCACCATTCGCGGCATCTTCGCCGACCCGAGCGAACAACACGTCATCGCCGCCCTCGCCGACACCGTCGACGGTGTACACGACGTCGAGGTGATAGACGACGCCAGGATCGCGCCCGACCGCTGAACGGCCGCCCTACCGCCAGGTCTTCCGGAAGGCGCGGCCCCGCCTCCGCTCATCCCCGCAGCGAGGTGGCCGACTGACAGAGAGGATGTGGGCGAGCACCTTCACCTTGCCCGGCGCCAGGGCTGCGGACAGACTTCGGCCAGCTGCTTCCTCAGGCGCTCAGCGCGACTCGATGAGGAAATCGACGCAAGATCGGATTGTGGCGAGCCGAGGGTATTCGCTCTCCTCGATCCGGCGGCTTGCGGTCGAGAGGCGATCCACGTGCCGAGCGCGGCGATCTACAGCTCGGGCGTCCGGCCCAGCAGAACGCACACTCGTTCGCCCGGACGCACACCCAGTCCATGCAGTACCCCTGCGAATCGGTTGCTCAGAACGGGAGATCGGCGTAGGTCACGGTGGAGCGCTCACCCAAAATGTGCAGCGCCCGCAGGGCGGTGGCGTCGGCCAGCGGGGTGCCGAGGTGACGATCGACCGCCTCATGGGCGATATTCACTCCCCCGCCGGGCAGCCCCGACAAGTCGGATCGTGCCGCTGTCCAGTCGAACACCTGGCAAGACATCCGATAGTCGGTCAGATTGGCACCGGCACGCTCGGACGCGGACTTCTCGATCGGTTCCCAGCGCGTCGGCACGTCATGGCTCACACTTCTCATTTCTGCCTCCGCAGTCCAGTCAACGACGGATACCCCGGCACCCGGGAGGGTGCAAAGACCATCCCCCAATAGTGACCTCCGTCGTCTCCCTCGCTATGACGGTCGGAAGTGCCCAGCATGGCGGAACCCGTCGCCCTGTGCAGCGCCACCTGCCCCCCACGACCAGTCCTACGCGTAACCGAGGCAGCGGAGCCGACGGTGACCATGGTCCCGTCAGCCCGGGCATGAGGCCTCTCACCGAGCGGGATGCGTGCGAGGAGGCTTCTCGATATGAACCAGGAAAAACCCCGCATCGCGATTGTCTACGCGACCGAACAGGGATCGACGCGCGATATCGCCGAGTTCATCAGCGACGAACTGACGGGACGCGACGCGACTGTCGAGCTCGCCGATATCGACCATGCCCCCGACTTGTCCCGATTCGACACACTCGTACTGGGCAGCGCCGTGCACAATATGGATTTCCTACCCGTCGCCACCGACTACGTGCGCACCCACCGTGACGAGCTCTCCAGCCGCGACATCTGGCTGTTCAGCGTGGGACTCGGCCCGGCCCTGCGCGGGCCGATCGGCCGCCGTGCCGGCCGGATCGTACCGAAGAAGATCGCCACACTGCGCGATTCCATCGCGGCACACGACTACCGCGCGTTCGCAGGACGTTACGAACGCACGGGCATCTCCCTGCGCACCCGTATCCTCTACCGGCTTCTGGGCGGCGGCCACTACGGGGACCTGCGCGACTGGGCGGCGATCCGCGCGTGGACGGACACCATCGCCCAGAGTCTGCGGCTGCCGCAGCCCCGCTCCACAACGATCCACCCGTGAAGGCTCACCCATGAGCTATCACCGCGACCCCCTCGCACCAGCGGTTCACACCGCACACGAGTGGCTGCGCGCAATCGCCGAAGGACTCGCCACCGAGGACCGGGCATTCGCACACCGCGCGCTGCGCGCCTGGCTGCACACGGTGCGTGACCGCATCAATGTCAACGCGGCCGCCCATCTGAGCGCCCAGCTTCCCGAACTGCTGCGCGGCATCTTCTTCGAGGGGTGGGTTCCCGCCCATGTCCCTGCCCCGCACGATGTGCCTTCGTTCCTCGCGCAATTCGCCCAGGAGGCGGGCGTTTCGCGTGACGAGGCGGCCGCGCTCGCCGGTGCGGTCACCGACACGCTCGCAGGCTTGTTCTCCGCCGGACAGCTCGACCATGTATTCGCGCTGCTGCCGGAGGATCTGCGGCGCATCCTGCTCGGCAGCGAACTCGCCGGCACGTTGCAGGCGAACCTTGTCACCCAGCAGGAACCGTCTCGCTTCGACGAATTCGACAACCGGCTGCGTGCACTGTCCGACGCTGTCGGGATACTCGTGCGGGGGCTGGAGAAGCAAGCCGGCGGCCAATCGCATGACGAGGCGCGGGTATCCGCCGCCCAGCAGGCACATCGGATCCTCCTCGCCGAAGGACTGACCGATTCAGGGCCACCAACCGCTGATCGGCCCGGTCACCGGAAAGGTGTCTCGTGACGATCCGAAACGCAGCGCGGTTCGTACCCGCCCTCGCTGTCACCACCAATGGGCTCGAGCCGGCGACGACGCGCATAAACGGCTCGACCCGGCCCACCCAGCAACATGGACCATCGAGAAGACCGGACGGCCTGGCCACGCGGAAGGGCATGGGATGATGCGCCAAACATTTTCGCTCGGCCGGCTCTCCGGAATCCACATCGGCGCCCACTGGTCGGCGCTGGTCACGGTCGGATTGTTCACCTGGATCCTCGGCTCTTACCTGACCGGCACGGCCGCCACGGCCGTCGTGTGGGCCACGGCGGTCATCGGGGCCATCGCGCTGTGTGCGGCGTTACTCGCGCACGAGCTCGCGCATTCGATCGTCGCCCGGCGCAATGGGATTCGGGTCGAACGGATCGTGCTGTGGCTGCTCGGTGGTGTTTCCGAATTGACCGACGAGCCGCGCGACGCGCGGGCCGATCTGCGCATCGCCGTGGCCGGACCGGTCACCAGCCTCGCGATCGCGGTCGTCGCGTTCGTCGGGGCCGCTGCCATCGCGGCGGCGGACCCGGACGGGCCGATCACCGCTGTGCTGGTATGGCTGGCCGTCATGAATGCGGTGCTGGGGTTGTTCAACCTGCTCCCCGGCGCCCCGCTCGACGGTGGCCGTGTATTGCGTGCCGCGATCTGGTCGCGCACCGGCGACCGGTTGCGGGCGGCGACCTGGGCCGCGCGCAGCGGACAGTTCCTCGGCACCTTCCTGCTCATGCTCGGTCTCGCCGAATTGATCCTGTTCGGACATCTCGGCGGGGTGTGGCTGATGTTGCTCGGCTGGTTCCTGCAGTCCGCGGCATATGCCGAACTCACCGTGGCCGGACTTCGACATCGGCTGGGCGACAGCACAGTTCGCGACGTGATGACTGCCCGTCCGATGGCGATCCCGGCAGCCTGGTCGATCACCGAACTGCTGCACTCGAACGCGGTGGCCAGTGGCCATCGGGTCTTCCCGGTCGTCGACGACGCTGGTCATCCGATCGCTGTCGTGGCCTGGTCCGATCTCGCCGCAGTCGCCGAACCCGCACGCACTACCAGCACGGTGGGCGGCGCCGCCCGCACGCTACCCGCCGGCGCGATCGCCCGGGAAGACGAGCCGCTGGGCGATGTCGCGTCACGGGTGGTGCTGCGGCCCAACTTGGATGCGATCGCCGTCATCGATGCCGATGGCAAGCTGACGGGGTTGATCACGTCGACCGACCTGGTCCTCGCCTGTGATCGCTCAGCCCTCGGCCTGCCGCTCCGAATCGGTGAGGGCCCGCGGCTTTCGTCGGCCACCGACGAGGGGTATACGCGATGACGTCGGCATCGGTCTTCCAGGACGAACCAGCCGGTGTCAGCCAGTGGATCTCCGGAGCCACGCCGGAAACCTCGCCCACGGGGCTGTGAAGGCCCGTGTCCGCCATCGGCGGGCGCGGACCTTCAGCTCAACCGGAACGCCTCGAACCGGGGTTCCGCCACGATCGAGCGGACCAGTTCCTCGGAGCCGCCGACGTAGGTCCAGTCCAGGTCGATGTCGGTCGCCACGCACCAGGCTCGGTCGTCCGGCCAGAAGATGTTCGGCGATTGCGGGAAGAAGAAGTACTCCTCACTTGCTCCGCCGAGATCCTGCGCCCCTTCCAGCGGACCGGTGAGCAAGAGGTACTCCCGGACATGTCCGGTCGTTTGTGTCCCAAGGGCACTTCCACTGGTGCCGCGCCACACCGCAGGGGTGCGGAGCGCCACTGGATCAGTGCGGCGTGGGGGCGTGGTCGAGCGAGTCGATGGCGGCTTGGAGTTTGACACCGGCTTGGGCGGCGATGGGTTGCAGCGCCGGGTCGTCGGTGACCTGAACCATGAGTTGGGGGTTCATCGCCTCGACGATGATGCTGGTGTCGGAGGTGGGGTCGCGGCGCACGATGACATTGCACGGCAACAGCAGCCCGATCTGGCGGTCGATGCTGACGGCTTGGTGGGCCAGGGGTGGGTTGCAGGCGCCGAGGATGAGGTAATCCTCCATGTCCTCGCCGAGTTTGGCTTTGAGGGTGGCGCGCATGTCGATTTCGGTGAGGACGCCGAAGCCCTGCTGCGCCAGCGCGTTTCGGGTGCGGGCGACGGCTTCGTCGAAGCTGGTGTGCAGTGTGGTGGACAAGCCCAGGTTCATGAAATTCGTGCCTTTCTGTGCGCGGGGTGGGTCGTCGGTCAGGACTGCGGATTGGCGCAGGCGATGGTGCCCGCCGGGATGCCCAGCCGTGCCATCAGCAGGCTCGCCGGGCACCAGCCGACTGCGCTGTAGAGCAGCAGGTTGGCGCCGACCAGCACGGCGAGGATCGACCACCACGGCGACAGGGTCACTGCGAGTGTGGTGCTGAGCAGCACCAGCGTCCCGGCCAGCAGTGGCACCAGTCGAGCGATGGTCCATGCGCGGTTTCGCACGTGGTGGGTCATTGGAGTCTCCGTTCGTGGGATGGCTCCCGCCGGCCGGGCGAAGTCGTTCAGGCCAGGGCGAGGAACAGTTTTTCCAGCTCGTCCACGGTCATCGGGCTCGTGCCGTCGGCGGTGTCGCCGGTGAGGCATTCGCGCAGTCCGGTGGCGACGATCTTGAATCCGGCGCGGTCGAGCGCGCGCGAGACCGCGGCCAGCTGGGTGACGACGTCTTTGCAGTCGCGTCCTTGTTCGATCATGGCGATGACGCCGGCGAGCTGGCCGTGAGCGCGGCGCAGCCTGTTGAGTACTTCGGTGATCGCGGTGTCGTCGCCGACCATGGTGTGCCTCCTCGTGTCGTGAACCCCTTCCCAAGATACCCCACGGGGTATATCGGGAAGGGGTGGGTTAGGTCAGTGGTGGGCGAAATTGATCGTCGGCAGGATCTTGCGCAGCCATGCCGGCGACCACCAGGCATAGTGCCCGGTCAGGCGCAGGGTGACCGGGAGCAGGACCAGTCGAACCACAGTCGCGTCGAGCAGGACTGCGACGCCGAGGATGACGCCCATCTCCTTCGGCGGTAGTGGCTGGGCCAGGGCGAAGGTGAAGAACACCGCGACCATGACCGCGGCGGCGGCGAAGATCACCCGTCCGGAGTGGGCCAGACCGTCGACGTGGGCGACCTTGGGGTCGCCGGAGTGTTCGTAGTGTTCCTTGGCGGTGGCCAGTAGGAACACCGTGTAGTCCATCGCGATGGCGAAGATCATCGCGAAGAAGAACACCGGGCCCCACCCGTCGAGGAAGCCCTGCGGGGTGAATCCGAGCAGGCCCGCGCCGTGGCCGTCCTGGAAGATCAGCTTCGCCATGCCGAACGCCGCCGCCGTCGACAGCAGACTGACCAGGGTGCCCAGCGCGGCGATGAGCGGTGCTTGCAGCGCGAGGAGCAGTAGCAGGAACCCCAGCACCAGGATGATGCCGACGATGAGCGGGAAGTAGTCGTCGAGAGCCTGCTGCAGATCGAGGTTCTCCGCGGGCGCGCCACCGACGAGAGCCTGTGCGGGCAGGCGATCGCGCAGCCGGTCCAGGATCGCCCCCATGCGTTCGTCGGAGGGATCGACCTGCGGCAGCGCCTGCATCATCACCAGGTCCGACCCGTCGCCCGCGGGCTGGGCGGGAGTGACCATCGCGATCCCGTCCGTGGCCGCGGCCAGGCGCGCCGCATCCTGCGCCACGGCGTCCGGGGCGATGATCTGCAGGGCCCCCGGGGCGCCCGGACCCAATTGCCGCTGGACGAGTTCGTAGCCGTGGCGGACCGGCGCGTCGGCCGGGACGACTTGGATCGAGGGCATCGCGACCTTCAATCCCAGCACCGGGATCGCCAGCGCGATCAGCAACGCCAGTCCGACGAGAGCGAAGGGCCAGGGATGTGTGTGCAGCAGTTCGCCCCACCGCGCGAACCGCGGGGACCGATGCTGCTGACGCTTGGCGTATGGCAGCGACCCGGCGTTGACTTTGGCGCCGAGCGCGCCGAGCGCCGCCGGGAGCAGTGTCAGTGTGGCGGTCAGCACGAAACCCACCGCGAGCATGATGCCGACGGTCATCGTGCGTACCGCCGGTGCGGGAACCAACAGCACCGCCGATAGGCTGACCAGCACCGTCAATCCCGACAGCACTACCGCCTTGCCCGCGGTGTCCATGGTCTCGGCCACCGCCGCGCGGGTATCGGCGGTCTTGGTCAGCGCGTCGCGAAACCTGGCGACCAGGAACAGCGCGTAGTCGATGCCGAGCGCGAGGGCGAACATCATCGCGAAGTTCATCGCCCACACCGAGATCGGGGTGATCTGGTTCAGCAACACCAGTCCGCCGGCCGAGGCCACCAGCCCGGCGACGGTCAGCAGTAGCGGCAGCCCGGCCGCGACCAGGGATCCGAACGCCAGCACCATGATCGCCAAAGTCACCGGCCAGGAGAACAACTCGGCTTTGATCATCGCGTCGTGGTTGGCGGCGTTGAAGTCGCTCCACAGTGCCGACGCGCCGGTCGGATAGACCTCGATCCCGTCGCCCGACAACGCGGTCAAGGCGTCCTTGTAGTCGTCGACGGCCTTGACCATGTCGTCGGTCGACGCGTTCGCACCGGCGATCACGATGCCGGTGTGTCCGTCGGGGCTGATCGTCATCCCCGGCTGCGGTGCGACGACCGCGCCGAACCGGTCGTCACCGGCGAATACCGCGTCGACTTTCCCGATCGCCGCCTGCATCGCGGGGCTGTCCACGGTCGCGGTATCGGAATGCACCACGACTTGGACTGCGGCCGAAGAGTTCCCGCCGAAGTGCTGCTGGGCAAGTTCCCGCGTCCGCACAGACTCCGACCCGTTGGCCTGCCACCCGGCCCCGGCCAGCGAGGTGAACACACTCGGCGCGGCCGCGCCGAGCGCGACCAGCACCACCAGCCACACGCCGAACACCCAGCGGGTGTGCCCGGCCATCGCCGCTCCCAGCCGCGCCAGCGGGCCACCCGCCACCGTCTCTGTGCTCTTTTGCCTGGTCATCGTCTCCGTCATTGCCGCACCTCCGCGTCCGCCAGGCTTGTCGTCGACTCCACGCCATCTCCTTCCATACCCCAGGGGGTATCATTTGTTGGTGACGATACCCCCTGGGGTATATGCAGCGCACGGTGGTGCGCCACACATACCCCCTTCCCCGAGCCCGGCGGATAGGCGCTGCGGACGAACGCTATGAAGGAGGAACACCGGTGGCCGAGATTGATCTGTACGTGGATCCGATATGTCCGTTCGCGTGGGTGAGCGCGCGATGGCTGCTCGACAGCGCGGGCGAACAACACACCGTCACTCTCAGGCAGATGAGCCTGGCAGTACTCAACGACGGCCAGACCGTCGACGCCGACCACCAACCGATGATCACGCGCTCACGACGCATCGGGCGTGTGTTCGCCGCCACTGGCAAGCGCCACGGGCGCGACGCGTTCACGCCGCTCTACCTGGCGCTGGGGACCCGACTGCACCCACGCGGGCCGCACACCGACGACGACGCGGCCGTCGCGGCCGCGCTCTCCGCGACCGGCCTCGACCCAGCCCTCACTGCCGCGCTCGACGACGCAGACTACGACGCCGCGGTCGCTATCGCCCACCGCGCCAGTCAGACCGCGCTCGGCGGGCGCGGAGGCAGCCCGATCATCGCCGTCGACGGCCGCGGCTTCTCCGGTCCCGTGCTCACCGCACCCCCACACCCGAGTCGCGCGGCCGACCTGCTGCACGCGCTGCTCACCGCCGCGGCCACCCCTGGATTCGCCGCCCTGCACCGCCCCTACCAGGGCCCACCCGCCTTCACGGCTCCCGAGGACGATCGCTGATGTGCTATCCCGTACCGTGCCGCGGCTGCGGCAAAACCACCTGGGCCGGCTGTGGCGCCCACATCGACGCCGTCCGCGCCGTTACCGCGCCACACCAATGGTGCCCCGGACACGACACCACCCGTACCGACCCGGCCAGCACAACGTCCCCCCGCCGGCGATGGCGAGCGTGATTCTGGGAGACGGCCACAGCCGGGCGCCGCTGGATCTCTGGAGCCACGCCGGAGATGTACCCCACGCGGCTGTAGGGCTTATTGTCCGGCGACATCCGGCCGCGGCAAGCGCCGAATCCTGGCGTGCTCCTGCAGGCGTTGGATCTCCTGCCTTATGCCGTCGGCGATCACGCCGATATCCGGTGCGGTGTCGTAGTCGCCGGTGATGCCGAACGTCAGGTGGTCGGTGTAGCTGAGGATCGCGATCGCGGTTCGCAACCGCATGGCGATCGGGACGGCCGGCAGCAGCTCGACGACCTTGCGGCCGCACACCCTCAATTCGTGGCGCGGTCCGGGCACGTTCGTGGCGAGTGCGCTGATGCTGCGCTGGGGAAATCGTGCGGCGAGCCGAAGGGTCCACGCCACGGGTGCGAAAGGCAGCCGTCCTGCCAGCGCGAGCACCGAGCTCTCCGCCCGCGCTTCACCTCTGGACTTGTGTTTCGTCATACGCTCGTGAATTGCGCTCAGCCGCTCGACCGGATCGGCCACGTCGATCGGCAGGAACGGCAGCATCGCCGAAACACGATTGTCGAGAGTGTATTTCGCCTCCGTGGTCCGCATCGAAACCGGAACGAGAATCCGCAGCTTGTCGGCGGTCAGCCGCTCCTGCCGACCGACCAGCAGGTCCCGGTAGGCGGCGGCGACAGCGCTCAGCACGACATCATTGACGGTGACCCCGAATGCCGCACAGATCTCACGGACATCCGACAGCGGGGCCCGAGCGACGACGTAGCGGCGCTGCTGTCCGATCGGGCCGTTGAGCGAGGAGCCCGCGGCCGGCATGATCGCGGCGACGGCTACCGGAGCCAGACCGCGCACCGCGCCGATCACGGACCGCGGCACAACGACGGGCATCCGCACTGCCCCGCGAGCCAACCTGAGGAACCGTGCCGGGGTCCAGCCTTCTGGCTCGGGTGTGGCACGGTGCTCCGCCTCACCCGGAACCGGATCACAGAGATGCTCGAACAGCGAGATCCCCGACACGCCGTCGACCAGGCTGTGATGCGCTTTGACGATCAGCGCCCAGCGGTCGCCTGCAAGATGTTCGACGACGATGCACTGCCACAGCGGGTGGTCGCGGTCGAGCCGCTCCCCCAGCTCGGTCGCGACCAGCTCGCACAAAGCCTGCTCATCGCCCGGCTCCGGTAGCGCGGTCCACCGTATGTGGTGGGCAAGGTCGAAATGCGGGTCGTTCTCCCAGACCGGCGTGGCCAGGTCGAGCGGTGCCCGCCGCACCTTCTGGCGGAGCCTTGCGTTGCGTAGCAATCCCCTGGTCAGCGCGTGGGCGATCTCATCTCGGCTCGGAGGCACACCGGAAAGGAGCGCCACCGCGGCGATACCGAGACTGATATGCCGATCGGCGTCCTCCAGTTCGATGAAGCCCGAATCAAGGGGCCGTAATTCCTCTGTCGGCTGGGGAGCTGACACTGCCACGGATCCCATCGTGCCCATCGCGGCCCGGCACCGTGAGATGCGAAGGTAATCGCTTCGCATGACTGTCGTCACACCGCGGTCGCCGAGACTGCCGCAGTGCTCGGCGACATGTCGGGCGGATTCCGCGCGAAGTCGCCGACATGGCGCCGCCGCTGGTGCGGTGGGGTCGGCCAGCTCGACCGCGAGCACTGCCAGGGGCCCTACGCGGCCAACGTTGGGACCTTCGGCCGTGGTGGACGCCATCCTCGCTGCGCGAGGCTGACAGCACGCGATGTTCGATGTGCGACGGATCGGAGCCGTTATGGGTGACTACGTGGCCGACCTCGGTGACCTGCGCTTGGCCGATTCCGACCGGGCCGGGGGTAAGGGAGCGAATCTCGGTGAATTGGTGGCGGCTCGCCTGCCGGTGCCGCCCGGGTACGTGATCCTCAAATCCTCCTATGAGGACGTGGTCATCCATGGCCCGCACGGCGCGGAACTCGACGCGCTGCACAGCGAGGCACTGAAGGTCGCCTCTGGCGGCGCTCGCTCGGACGAGCAGCGACTGGACGAACTGTGCGCACATATGCGCAAGCTCGTGCACCAGTCCCCGATCGCGGCAGGGGTGCGCGACGCTGCGGTGGCCGCTTATCACCGGCTGGGCGATATGGTTCCGGTCGCGGTCCGCTCCTCCGCGGTCGGCGAAGACAGCGCGACCGCCTCCTTTGCGGGAATGAACCTGACACGCACCAATATCCGTGGCGACGAGCGGCTGATCGACGCCGTCGTCGATTGCTGGGCGTCCCTGTTCACGCCCCGAGTACTCACCTACCGCGCCCGCCGCGGAATGCATGACCGGCCGGACATCGCGGTGGTCGTGCAGCGCATGGTGGCCGCCCGGAGATCAGGCGTGGCGTTCACCGCCGATCCGGCGAGCGGCCGCCGGGACCGGGTGGTGATCGAGGCGGCTCGCGGCCAGGGGGAGGTCGTGGTGTCCGGTGCCACCGAACCCGACACCTACATGCTCGACACCAAAGGCCCCGCACTGATCGCCGTCCGGCCCGGACAGCAGAGTTTCGCCATCGTGGCCGGGCCCGATGGCGATCAGCGGGTGGAGCTCACCGACGACGCGGCCGCCACAGAGGTGCTCAGCGAAGACGAAGCCGTGGCGGTAGCGCAGACGGCTCTGCAGGTTCAGCAGTTGCATGGCGGTCGGCCGCAGGATATCGAGTGGGCGTTCGACGACGAGCGCCTGTGGCTGGTGCAGGCCCGGCCGATCACCACGCTCGCCGGTCAGGCCGACGCGAAACATCCTGCGCCGGAGCCGGTTGCAGCGCAGGTGCTGCTGCGCGGGCTGGCGGCCGCCCCTGGCCAGGCCAGCGGCGCGGTGCGTATCCTGCACGCACCGGCAGAGGGCTCCGCATTGCGGGTCGGTGAGGTGCTGGTCGCCGCGATGACCAATCCCGACTGGCTGCCCACCCTCTCACGCGCGGCGGCCGTGGTCACCGACAGCGGCGGAATGACCTGTCATGCCGCGATCGTTGCCAGGGAACTCGGCATCCCCTGCGTGGTCGGCACGCGTACCGCGACCACCACGCTCACCGAGGGGGCGGTGGTCACCGTCGACGGCTCGGCCGGCCAGATCCGCGCAGGGCGATCGGAATCGGTGCAGGCCGCGCCACGGCCGGTGGCCTCGGTCGCCGCTCCGGAAACAACGGCGACACGCATCTACGTCAACCTGGCGTTGCCCGAGGTGGCCGAACGAGTCGCGGCCACCGATGTGGACGGAGTCGGATTGCTGCGGGCGGAGACACTGATCACGCAGGCGCTCGACGGCCGCCACCCCCGGGATCTGATCGCCCGCGGTGAACAAGACTTCTTCGTCGAGCGGATGACCAAGTCACTGCACCGGATCACTACCGCGTTCGCGCCGCGGCCGGTCGTCTACCGGGCAACCGACCTGCGCAGCAACGAATTCCGCGACCTCGTCGGCGGGACGCGCTACGAACCGGACGAACGAAACCCGATGATCGGTTACCGCGGCTGCTACCGCTACATCCGCGAACCCGAGGTGTTCGATTTGGAGCTCACCGCGCTGGCGCTCGTGCGGGAGCGAACCCCGAACCTGCACTTGATGATTCCGTTCGTGCGCACCCGGTGGGAACTGGAAACCTGCCTGGAGTTCGTCGACATGAGCCCGCTGGGCTCCCAGCGCGGACTGCATCGCTGGGTAATGGCCGAGGTGCCTTCGGTGGTGCACTGGCTACCCGAATATGTGGGATTGGGCATCGACGGTGTCTCCATCGGCAGCAACGACCTGACCCAGCTGATGCTCGGCGTCGATCGCGACTCCGAGAGCTGCGCGGAACTCTTCGACGAATCCGATGCCGCCGTACTGGATGCCATCGGACAGATCGTCGCGACAGCGCGCCGGCTCCGGATCACGTCGTCACTCTGCGGACAGGCACCCTCCACACGGCCTGAATTCGCCGAACACCTGGTGCGGATGGGGATCACATCGATATCCGTGACACCCGACGCCGTACCCGCCGCGCGCCGTGCGATAGCCGCGGCCGAGCGGCGAGTGCTGCTCGAGCAGGCGCTCGGCTCCGGAACCCGCGCCCCCTGAACCCGAAGCACCCACGCCGAGACGTGAGGGGCGGAGTCGGACGGGCAGCACGGTGCGGGAGCCGTGATCGGCGACACCGGCCGCCCGCGCGACGCCACTCCGGCCGGGTCGCGGCGCGCCGACAGCGCTCAACGCTCCCGCACGACGATCATCGGGCACTCCACCGCATGCAACAGCGCGGCGCTGGTGGAACCGAGCAGCATGCCGGTGAACCCGCCGCGCCCGTGGCTGCCCACCACGAGCATCTGGGCATCATCGGATTCATCGAGCAGCGAGCGAACGGGCCTGTCGCGCATCAGGACACGCCGTACCCGCACGTCGGGATATCGTTCTCCGAAGCCGGCCAGCCGCTCCGCGAGCAACTCGTCTTCCTGCTCCCGCACGGCATCCCAGTCGAGCCGAAGGTCGACACTGCTGGTATCGCTCCACGCATGCAGCGCGGTCAGTCCGACTTTGCGCCGCGAAGCCTCCTCGTAGGCGAGTTCGATGGCGGGCACACTGTTTGCCGTACCGTCGACCCCGACCAGGACCGGCTTGCCCGAAGAAAAGGCGTCGGTCGCCGAAGTCGAGTGCACGACCGCGACCGGGCAGTGCGCGTGCCGGGTGACCGCCGTGCTCACCGAGCCGAGCAGCTCGCGGCGAAACGCTCCGAGCCCCCGGCTGCCGACGACCAGCATCCTGGCCTGCCGTGAGCGGTCGATCAGATACGGAATGACCGGCTCGACGATCAATTCGGTGCTGATGGCCAACGCCTCGCCGGCCGCCGCCGTCCGGGCCACTCGGGCGGCCTCGGTGAGCACCCGCTCCCCTTCCGTGCGCATCCACGCCACATCGCGCTCAGTCAGCGCGGGACCGGGACCGACGCCGGTCGGGATCGCGACAGAGGTGACGATGTGCAGCCGGCAACGATGTACAGCCGCGTCCACGGCGGCCCACGCCACCGCGTGGTACGAGGTGGCCGAACCGTCGGCGGCGGCCAAGATGGGCGCATCCGCCTGCCCGCCCGATGCGGTCGTGTTCTCGGTCATAGTGCTCTCCTCGGTTCCAGATCCGTCACTCCGTGCCTTGCCGATCGGCCTGCTCATCCGCCGCCACTCGAGCTCCAGCCAGCGCTGCGAATCCAGCCGAGCACCCAGTCGGTGGGCAGCCCCAGAGACATCGCTCGCCTGTTATCGGGTTTCGCCCGGCAGGCCGACAACCTGACCGGCGGTGGCGCCGCCGTCGAGCACGAATTCCGAGCCTGTCGAGTAGGTCGCCTCGGTGACCAGGAACCGCACCATCGCCGCGACCTCTTCGGGTTCACCGAATCGGGCCAGCGGTTGGGCTGCGGCGACGGATTCGTCCATCTGCTCGGTCATTGGGGTGTGGATAGGGCCCGGATGTATCGAGCACACCCGCACGTTCGCGGGTCCGAGTTCCAGGGCGGCGGCCTTCGTCAAACCCCGCAGACCCCATTTGCTCGCCACGTAGCCACCGACACCCGCGTAGCCGATCAGTCCGGCGGTAGAGGAGATGTTGACGATCACCCCGCCGCCCGCGGCCCGCAACCGCGGCGCCGCCAGATGCATGCCGAGCCAGGCGCCGTAGAGGTTGACGTCGACGACATGCCGGAACATCGCCGGCGATTCTGACTCGATGCCACCGAAATCGACTATGCCCGCGTTGTTGATCAACACCGCCAGCGGCCCGAACTCCGCCTCGGCGTCGTCGAGTACCGCGCGCCATCCGGCCTCGTCGGTCACGTCGAGCCGGCGGAAGAGCGCGCCGGCTCCCAGCGAATCGGCCAGTGCGGTGCCCTCGGGCTCGAGCAGATCGCCGATCACAACGGATATGTGCTCCTTCGCCAAGGCGGCTACTACGGCGGCGCCGATACCGCGCGCCCCGCCGGTGACAACCGCGCTTCTTCCTTCGAGTTCGGTCATGATGATCACCTTTCAGCCGGCTCGGGCCGTCTATTTCGTGATTCAGCATGGCGCGATCCGGCGGCGTAGATGACGGCCGAAGGTCACCGAATGCGGGGCCCTCCGGCCACGATCAGCCCACGCGGGCGGGCATCACCGTGCACAGCAGCACCGAAATCGCGATCACGGGGCCACCACGTCAGGACCCGCGAGAACTAGTTCTCGTGGGCGACCATGACCGGGCAATGGGCGTGCTGGACAAGGAAATTGCTGGTGGAACCGAGCAGCAGGCCGCGGAATCCGCCGCGGCCGCGGCTGCCGACCACGAGCAGCTGCGCGGACTTCGACCACGCGGTGAGCAGATTACGCGGCGACGCCACAGCCACCTTGCGGGTCACCTGTACATCAGGGTACTTCTCCTGCCACCCGGCCAGTTGTTCGGCGAGCATCTGCTGTGCCGCGTTTTCGAACTCGCGGGCCGGGAGGAGGCTGGTGACCCCGGCATGTGGATGGAAGTCGGTGGCGGCGTGTACCGCGACAAGCGTTGTGTCGCGGACGCTTGCTTCGTTGAAAGCCGCGGCGACCGCGACCTCGCTGACTCGGCTGCCATCGACGCCGACCACGACGGGGCCGGTACTCCGGGTCCGCTGCTCACTGCCCGTGTCGTGGACGACCACGATGTCGCCGTGGCCGTGCGCGGTCACCGCGAGCAGTGTCGACCCGATGTGGGCGATTTCGCCGCCCCGCCCGGCGCCCAGCACGATCAGATGCGCGGACTGCGATCGCTCGATCAGCAGCCTGGCCGGATGGCACGGCGACAGCTCGGTTTCCACGCGCAGCTCAGGGTCGATCCGGCGGGCCAACCGGGCCGCGGTCGCCAGCTGGGCGGCGCCTTCTTCCCGCAACGTCTGGGCAACGGCGGGCACCATCAGGTCGTACATGCCGAAGACCGCCTGTGCCGCGGCGAGATCAAGTCCGTGCACGATGCGCAACGTGCGGCGTCGGCGCGCCGCGGTCTCGGCAGCCCAGTAGACGGCCAAATCGGAGCTTTCGGAACCATCGACACCGATCACGACAGGAGCCGAGGCCAGCTGGTGGGGGTTGACAGTGGGCTGGGCGGACATGAGCTGGTCCCTTCGGATCCGGTGATTTCGGCTATCCGTAGGTTAGGAATTCCGGCCTCGTGCACGCGCCGGTCGTTGGTCCCGAACCAGCGGGCCCAAAGCACCTTCGTCTCATGGTATTTCGCTTACAACCATGGCGCGGACCAGCGCAGTCGTGCGGGCCGCCCAGGCAGCACCCATGTCAGGTCATCGCCGGGACCGTACCCATCGGTGGGCGGGCCGCCCGGCACGCGCACGTCGCGGGCTCAATCTCTGTTCGTGGACGGGTTCAGTTTGGATGCCAGCACCGCGGCTTGGGTGCGCCGTTCCACACCGAGCTTGGTCAGCAGCCGGGACACGTAGTTCTTCACCGTCTTCTCCGCCAAGAACATCCGCTGTGCGATCTGCCGGTTCGTCAGCCCCTCACCGAGCAGCCCCAGCAGAACGCGTTCCTGGTCGGTGAGCGCGGCCAGCGGTCCCGTCTTGGCCTCGGCCTCGTCGCGCAACTTCGCCATCAAGGCCGCTGCGGCCCGATTGTCCAGCAGTGATTTGCCCGAGCCGACGTCACGGATAGCGTCGACGAGGTCGGTCGTCCCGATGTCCTTCACCACGTAGCCGCTGGCGCCGGCCAGAATCGCGTCGAGCATGGCCTGCTCGTCGGTGAACGAGGTGAGGATCAGGCAGCGCAATCCGAGCTGCTGGTTCAGCAGCTCCCGGCACAGTTCGATGCCGTTGCCGTCGGGCAGCCGCACGTCCAGCACCGCGACGTCGGGTCGCAGCGCGGGAATACGCGCCAGCGCCTGGGATACGCTGCCCGCTTCACCGATGACCTCCATGTCGGTCTCGGCGTCGATCAGGTCAGCCACGCCGCGCCGCACGATGTGGTGGTCGTCCACCAGGAACACCTTGGTCATGCCGATGCACCTCCGTCACACATGCCCTCAGCGTACGGGCGTATTCGCCGGGGCAGGCCGGAGTTGGACCCCTGACTGGTGACCAAAGTCCCTTGACCGCCCGGCGAATACGGCGTTGTCCAACTGACGGCATGCTGCGGCCAGGTGCCGACGAGCAACAGCATCCGCCCGGCCAGCTCCGGATGTCCGCCGCTGGCGCAGCGCACCGACGGTGCCCCTCGGCATCGAAGTCCGGTCCGCGACAGGTCGTGTCGCTGACGCCTGCCGTGCTCGCAGCAGCGCCGACGGGCATTCGGCGCATGACCAGGGCCGGTTCACCGGGACCGCCCTCGGGGTCACCGAGACACTTATTCGCCGCAGCTCCGGATTGCGGCCGAAAGAGGTTCCCGGACCAATCCGCTCTCGACTGGCCGACGATCGGCCTGCCGCTTCGGGCGACCACAACCGTTCGATGGGATTCGCCGAGGCTCAGGGACCCGCACGATGCGCAGGTGATCTAGCAATGCAAGCCGGTGATCGCGAAACGCTCCACCTCCGCGACGTGGCCACCCGTTGAAACCACGACAGTGAGCGTGCCGGGGCAGGCGGCGGTGAAGGGGATGGTCGCCGTCCAAGGAGTATCTGTGCCGCCCGCCGGAATGGGGGGCGCTTCGCCGACCGGCCGCGTCCGATCGATCTGCCGGACTTGTACACGCAGGCTTTCGTCGACTCCCGAGATCCGGCCGCCGGCCAGCAGCGGTGATCGCACTGCCGACCCGTAGCTCGGGGCGGTCAGTGTGAGCGTGCTGTCGTCGGTGCCGACCACCTCCCACGGCGCATCATCACCGACGCCGAACCGCACCAGATGCACCACCGCGGCGGTGGCCGGCGCGCCCTTTGGATGGTCGAAACCCACACTCACTCGGGCGTGCTCGCCTTGCGTGACGACGTCCACGACCTTGTCGACCCCCGCGAAGCCGAGGTAATCCCTGGTGAACATCTGCGCGACCGTGCCCGCGTCCAGCCGCCACGGCTGATGCCCTTCGCGCAGAGCCCGCTGGGCAGCCGCCGCGTCCGCCGCGCTGGCGTACGGCCACAGCGGCTGGTAATCGAACTGGTATGGCTCCGGCGAGGTGTGCTCCTGCCGTGAGTTCGTAACAGTCGGCACAGCCGATGCCGAAGACAGCATCGGCGGCGGAGACTGTTCATCATCGCCGCCGCGGGTGACCTTGAACAGCGACGCAGCCGCGGCGACCGACACGGTTACCGCGGCCAGCGCTACCGCGATCACCGAACGCCGCTGGACAGAGGTCGATCTCGTCGTCATGGCCGCGGCTCCGCGGCGGGCTCACGTGGGCCTTGGTCGAGGCGAAATGGCGGGTACTCGTCGCGCATCAGCGCCGCGTAGGCAAGGACGCGATAAATCCAGCGGTTGATGCCGAGAACGAAGTCGAACAGACGACGCGGGTAGCGAGCGGTGAACAGCAACGCGACCGCGGCGATGAGCACGAGCACGCCCAGCAGCGGCACCGAGGTGATGCCGCCACCGCTGTCGTTGTCGCCACCGAGGACGACAGCGCCGCTGGACATCGCGGAAACGACCAGGTAGTGCGGTATGGCCAGCAGCCACCATTTCACCAGCACCAGCCCACGGGACAGGCGGTCGGGGTAGTCGACCTGGAAATCGGCGGGATAGTCGGTCGGGCCCAGGGTGAACGGCGGATACCGGTCGGTGCCCAGCGCCGCGAACGAATAGAACTGCACCCGCCACGACCACCTGATCACCCCGACGTTGAAGTCGAAGATCGCTCGCGGATAGCGGCCGGTGAACAGGATCGCGAATCCAGCGGCCACGGTGAGAACCGCGAACGCGATCCACAGGAAAAACAGGACAACGTAGTGCGGTATCGCCAGTATCCATTTCACCAGCCACAACCAGCGCGACAGCGGTTCGTCCAGATCACCGCGCAGGCTCACCGGATAGACGGATGCGTTTTCGGGATTCATGATGGGTGCTCCTCTTGGACGGTATGCCTCCGATCGCCGCCTGATGCGACGAGATATGGTCACCGTCTTGGAATTCAGGATGAATCACCCGGGAGCCGGCGCGGAGGGCCGGAAGGTCCGCGCATCCAGGACCTTTGGCTGGTGTCCGACATCGGTGACCAGCCCGTCGTCGGAGCCGGGTGTCGCTGTGCCGGGCGCCGACCGAGGACCTCGGCATCGGAGCCCAATGCCCCTATCGCCGGTATCACGCGCACGGTGACGGTTGACACTTCGAGACAAGACCAGTCAGATGACAGCCGGAGTCGATCATGCGCTATTCATTCCGTGCCGGCCATCGGCGTGGTCGGACCGGATTGCGGTTCCCCTGCGGCAGACCTGACCACAGTGCGGCGACCACCGTGGCAAGCCCGGTGCGGCGACGCGTTGCGGACCTCCAGCTCGCGGTCTCCGGTGTGGCGGTGTCCGCGGCCGCCGCGTGGGCGTGCGGCTCAGGGGTCGTCGAGCGTGCCGATCACACACTGTTCCGAATGATCAACACACTGCCCGACGGACTCTTTCGGCCTCTGTGGCTGATCCAGCTGACCGGAGTACTCGGTGCTCCGGCCGTCGTCGCGGCAATCACGCTGTGGGCGGGCAGATTTCGTCTCGCGTCCGGGCTGCTGTTGTTGATACCGGCGAAATTGCTGGTCGAGCGCGACATCCTGAAGTCGATCGTCGTGCATGGACGGCCCGGAGCCATCATGCCGGACGCGGTCCTGCGCGATGTGCCGACCGCGGGCCTGGCGTTCCCGTCCGGTCACGCGCTGCTGCTGTTCGGGATGGCGACGCTGTTGATCCCATATTCGAGCGGCGGCCAGCGGGCTGTGGCACTGGCTATCGCGATCCTGGCCGCCGGCGCACGAATCTATCTCGGTGCGCATACCCCGCTGGACGTGGTGGGCGGTGCCGCCGCCGGTATCGCCGTCGGCGCACTGATCAATTTGATTGTGGGCGTGCGTAATCCGCAGTGAACGAGGCGGTGTCGGATCATCGCGGGCACTTCGTCCGCGAACTGGGGCCGATGTCCCCTCCCGCTCGGGCAAGGCTGCCTGGCACGGTTTTCGCACGGATCCTCCGCCATGGAGGCCACAGCGAAAGAAGAGGGCGATGACCACCGAGGCAGTCCGGGATTCGGCACCCGTAACCGGCACTGCCGGTGAACAGACGTATCCGCTCGTGCTCGGGCGGCACGCCGGTGATGTGGTCCGGCTCGTGCTGGGGCTCGCGGTTCTCGGCGTTTCGGCGCTGGTGGCCCGCCGCACCGAGGTTCCCCGGCTCGAGGTGGACCTGTTCCGGGTGATCAACGACCTGCCGTCCTGGGTGGCGCCGGTCGTGCTGGTGGTGATGCAGCTCGGCGCCATCGGCGCCGTCGCCGTCGTCGCCGGTCTGGCGCTGGTCACCAAGCGCTTCGGGCTGGCCCGCGACGTCGCGGCGGCGGGCGTACTCGCCTACCTGCTCGCCCTCGGGGTGAAATCCCTAGTGGGACGGGCACGCCCGGATGTACTGCTGAACGAGTTGATTCTGCGGACCTATCAGGGCGGACTCGGCTTCGTCTCGGGACACGCGGCGGTCGCCGCCGCAATGGCGGCTGCGGCCGCACCATGGTTGCCGCGTCCGTGGCGGCGAGTCGCCTGGACGACCGCAGGATCGGTGGCCGCGGCTCGGGTCTTCGTCGGTGCGCATCTGGTGCTCGATGTCGTCGGCGGCGCGGCTCTGGGCTGGACGATTGCCGCGGCGCTGCACCTGATCTGGGGTGCCCCGGTATATCGCGCCGACGCTTCCGCACTCCGCGCGGCGCTCGCCGGGGCCGGGTGGACCTCGATCCGGGTGGAGCCTGCTGTGCTGGACGCGCGTGGTTCGCGGCCTTTCCTGGTCACCGCGGATATTTCCGGAGCGTGCACCGAGCTGTTCGTGAAAGTGATCGGGTACCACGAACGCAATTCCGATCTATTGTTCAAGTTGTTCCGCCATCTCGTTTTTCGCGAAGTAGAAGACGAATCGCCGTTCGGGACGCCGAAACAAGAGGCCGAGCACGAGGCGTTCATTGCCCTGCTGGCCCAGCGGGCCGGTGTGCGCACACCGACGGTGGTCTCGGTCGGTGTAGCCGACAACGGTGACGCCTGGCTCGCCGAAACCCGCATTCCCGGGCGGGATCTCGCGCGCTGGCCGGAGCCCGTCTCCGACGAGGTGCTGTGCGAAGTCTGGACCCAGATCGCGCGGCTGCGGGCCGCTCGCATCGCACATCGCGATCTGCGTCTGGCCAACATCCTGCTCGACGAGCACGCAACGCCATGGATCGTCGACTTCGGTTTCGGCGAATCCGCCGCATCCGACCACCGGCTCGACGCCGATGTCGCCGAGATGCTGGTATCGATGAGCCTGAAGGTCGGCACCGAGCGTGCGGTAGCGACCGCGCACCGGATTCTCGGCCCGGACGCGTTGAAAGGTGCTGCGCCGTTGCTGCAACCGCTTGCGTTGGCATCGGCGACCCGCAGCGCCGCACGGCATCGCCGTGGCCTGCTCGACGAGCTGCGCGCTGCGGTCGGCGACGCCATCGACGCCGAACCCGCCCGGCCGGAGGTACTGCTGCGGTTTCGCTGGCGCACTCTGGGCTGGATCGCGGCCACCGTGTTCGCGACCTATGTGCTGCTGCCACAGATCGGTCAGCTCGGCCAACTGGTCACCACCTTGGACGACGCCCGGTGGCAGTGGCTCGCGGGCGCACTCGCGATGTCGGCGGCGACCTATGCCGCGGCGGCGCTGACGTTGATGGGTGCCAGCCCCCGCCCCCTCGCCTTCGGCCGCACCATGAACGTCCAGCTGGCGACCTCTTTCGCAAACCGTTTGGCGCCTTACGGCCTCGGCGGAACCGCCGTCAACGAACGCTACCTCGAGCGCTGCGGACTGCCGCGGACCACCGCAATCGCCGTCATCGCGCTGACGGTGACCTCGGGCGCGGCGCTGCATATCCTCGAACTGGCCGGTGTAGGAGTGTGGCTCGGCAGCTCTCGGTTGTTGCTGTCCTCGGCACTGCCCAGCCGTTGGAGCCTGCTCATAGGATTCGTCGCCGTGATGACCGCGGTCGGTATCGCCATCGCGGTACTGCTGCGCCGTCCGGACTGGCTCGCCGAGGTCCGCGGCACCGCCCACGCGATGACGGGAATCCTCCGCACGCCGAAACGCGCGGCTCTCCTTCTCGGCGGACAAGTCGGCGCCAACATCGCCTACATCGCGGCGCTGGGCTTTTCGGTACACGCCTTCGGCGGGATTCCATCAGCCGCCCTGGTCGCCGCGGTGTTTCTCGGTGGCCAAGCTCTCGGTGCGGCGAGCCCGACTCCCGCCGGCCTGGGCGTCGTCGAGGCATCCCTGGTCGCCGGGCTCATGGTCGGTGGCGTACCCGGTACACCCGCCGTCGCGGGGGTGCTGGCCTACCGGCTGGCGACGTTCTGGCTTCCAGCCGCTGTCGGCTTCTTCTCCTTCCACATCCTGCAGCGTCAGCACACTCTGTGACGTCGGCACACCGGCGGGGCATCACAGTGCTCGACACCATTGGCGTCATCAGGCAACACGTGCATCGCCACGACTGGACGAACGCACCTGGTTACACCGTCTTCGGCGTTGCTGTTGGGCGCTGCCCAGGTCGGTGACCTCGGCGTGAAGCTCGGCCGGCCGCACAGCACAGGTGCCGATGCATCCCCAGGCGCCGTGGATCGAGATTTTCGCCGGCATCCAGCGAACCGATCGGGACCTGCACTTGAACTCGGCACAAGCACCCCACACGTGCCGGCGAATCCGAAGGTCTTGTCGGCAGCACGTGAATACTGGATCAGGCACAATTCTCGTGATACTGGCGGTCGAATTTGCTCAGTCGCTCAACAGGATTCGCTTCCGCGAGTAGATTCGGCTTTGCTGGCCGAACATCTGGCGTTTGATCATCTTGATCCGTTGACGTGTCCCTCGACCGGCCCGCTGCTCCAGGGCAGCGTCAAACCCGCAGTGACAGCGTCTAAGTCGCGGCCCAGGCCGCGGCCATCAGCCGCTACCGAGACCAACTCCTGCCCACCTCCCGCGCACCCGACGTCGTCTGAGTCCGCGGATGCCTCCGTGCTCGCTTGCGCGCCGCCGTCCTCAAATCTCGAGACCCGGCCATCCTCGGCTGGTGGATAGCCTCCGTAGACGGCCGCGACGTGGGCGGCCTATCTTGCTTCGCTGGAACGAGATTCGTCGCTGTAGGCACAGGTGCGAGCCCAACTCGCCGTACTGGACCGGGATCTGACCGGTCGATGAGGAAGGGGCCGCGGTCGATGATCGTCGAGTCGCCCCTGGAATCGGCGGGTGTTGCCATGCTGCGTGCGCTGATAGAACGGTGTGAGATCCCGCAACGGAAGGAACCCAATGAGGCGAACAATTCCCGCGACTGCCGCGCCGGTACGCCGCACCCTGGTTGTAGCGCTGATTGCCGCGGCGATCGGGGCGCCGAGCGCGGTGACGGCGACTGCCGAGGCACCGCCGACTCGGGATGACGGCTTCTGCATCGACGAGAAGACGCGCGCGCGTGACGGGTTGCGCGTCAGTGACCCCAGTTGCATTCATGACCACGGCCGCTTCCACAATCACGAGCGCTTCCATATTCCGCCGACTCATTCTTGAACCCGGCTACCTCCCGAAGGTTGGGGCTTCATGACCACAGACACGCACGCGGTACAAGGTCAGGTGCCCGTGCGTCGCGGCCACCTCGGCAGTCACTTCGAAGCCGAGCCGCCGGTAGAACCGTAGGTTGCGCTCATCCGAGGTTTCCAGAAACGCAGGGACACCGGCCTGCTCGGCGGCTTGCATGCCGGGCAATACGATGGCTTTACCAAAACCCTTGCCTTGCGCCGATAGCCGCAGCCCCGTCCGTGTCGGGATGCGTCCACACCGCCACCGCGTCACCATCGTCGGCGACCCAGACCCGACCGTGTTTCAACCCGACGTGTCCCACCAACAGCCGCTGCATCGCGCTCACTCGTTCGGATGCCACCACATGACGTAACCAGGGATAGTCGGCAAAAGCCCCTCCCAAGGTCTCGGTAGCACGGGGTGTCAACATCACGCCAATTGGCGTGCCGTTGACAGGTCTGGTCACCACTGCGAAGCGCATACCTGGGCGCCGATTGTCACGACCTTCCCGGCCAGCTGCACGGCTCGGTGTGCGCAGCGATCGGTGCGGGCGGGCCAGGCCCCGTATGGAACTACCAGTCCTGCCCGAGCGGGCGACCGATTCGGCGCCATTCCCGATCCCAGGACGCGCCGCGGCGGGTGTCGAGCAGCCTGCCGACACCCCAGGCCAGGAGCAGTGCGCCTCCCCACGCACCGGCGAGCAGGGCAAGACCGGCGCTGACCCCCTCGCCGACCGCGGCACCGGAACGCTTCGGCGCGGTGGTTGGTTGCCCGTCTGGTCCGAGCCAGATCGGCACCTCCGCGCCGAGTGCCGATCCGCTCGGAACCTCGACGACCGCGGTTCCGGATCTCCCGTCGTGATTCCACCGGACCGCGGCTTCGTATCGCTCTTTGGTCAGCCCGTGCTGGCGGGTGGCGATCACCGTCCGCTCCGGCTTCGCCGTGACCGTCGCCATCGCCTCGGCCTTGGCCGCGTTCTCGACGCGGATGCGCGCCACGGCGTCGGTGTAACTCGCGGTACCCGCCGCTCCCGCGAGCGGCACCGCGAGCAGCACCACCGCGATCGCGAACATCCCGACCAGCGCCTGTATCCGGTCCGACGCACGGATCAGCGGGTTGGTGCGCCACGGACACATGCGCCACAATCGGACGGGCAATGATGGATATTCGGACACCTTGATCACCCTCTTCCGGACGGTGCCCACGCTTCGGCCGAAGTGTGTTCGATTCGTTGGGTCGAGGATCTCGTGTGTGCGAGTCGAACAGCAGAGACAAAGGTCTCCTGCCAACGAGCCAACCGGCCCCGTTCGGCCGGCCGAAACGCCTCCGAACCGCCGATGCCCTGTCGATGATCTCGAAGATCACGCTCGGCAGGCCCTCGCTCGGCTGCGCACTGAGCCGCCACCTACGACAAGGGGATCCTCACTGTGACGGTTCCGGCGGCCGAGGCTGCTTCGCCGCAGGAAAGGCGGATTGCGGTCAAGTCCGTGGAATGACGCGCCGAACGGGATCCATGCACGAGCCGCGGTCGAGGTCGAAGTCGCGATGATCTCGGCTTCGGGTGGCTGCACCTGTTTCTCGAATCGAGAAGTCCGCAGCAGTATTTCGAAACCAAGATGCCCAGCAAGCAGATGCCGTGCCAGTGAACGCACTCCCGAGGCTGTGTGCCGACGTCCTGGCATCTGTCTCGGTGCCGTCGCGGAAATGGCAGGTGACAGCGATATTGGTGTACGCGGACGGGCTTGTGAGTCGGACTCACCGCAGTGGTCCATTGCGGAGCGCGACAGGACCTTCGGCCCTCTCCGCACCGTCGCGAGCGGTGCGAGAGTCGATCGCATGAGCAAAGGCACCGCGACGGATTCGACACTACGGATGACGGATTCCGCACTACAGATATCGATCGGGCACCATGTCTCCGCCGCGGCGGCCGACTACGTGCGGCAGAAGGTCGGCCCCGCTTTGGATCACGCGTCAGAGCCGCTGCTCGGAGCGCGGGTCCGGGTCAGGGGGCACGCCGACCCGGCGGTGGCACGTCCTATCGTCGCGCAGGCGAACGTGAACGTGAACGGTCGTGCGGTGCGCGTCCAGGTCGCCGCGGCGACCACCAGGGAAGCGATCGACCTGCTCGCAGCCCGGTTGAAGACGCGCCTGGAGCGGTTGGCGCGGCACTGGCAAGCGGTGCGCGGCGGACGGCCCGGCCTGCGTCCACAGCACTGGCGCCACGGCGACCTTGCGCGTGCCTCGTTACCCCACGTTCTCGACGCGGCCGAGCAGCGGCGGATCGTCCGGCGCAAATCGTATGCGCTGGTCGGTGAAACCTGCGACGAGGCCGTCTTCGACATGGAGACCATGGACTACGACTTCCACCTGTTCACCGAATCCGGCACCGACGTCGACAGCGTGCTCTACCGTATCGGCGACGTCGGTTACCGTCTCGCGCAAGTGGCTCCGCGTCCCGAAGCCGTCACCCGCGGCGTCGTGTCGTTCACCATGAGTCCGACCCCGGCACCGGTTTTGGACATCCAGGACGCCATCACGCGACTCGAGCTGACCGGTCTGCCGTTCGTCTTCTTCCGTGACAAGGCGTCGAAACGGGGCAGCGTCCTCTACCGCCGCTACGACGGCGACTACGGCCTGATCACACCGCCGACGCGGCGGTGAGAATTCGACCCTCGAGGGAACATCGTGAATATCCGCCACGCACCCCTGTATGTGCTCGCGCTAGCCGTCCTCGTCACCGCACTCGTCTTGATCGGCCTGCCGGCCTTCACCCTCCTGTTGCTCCAGGTCGTCCTGGCCTGCCCGCTCCTGTTGCTGGTTCTGTTCGGTGGCGACACCGGACGCCGAGCCGCGGAGTGCATCACCCAACCCGACGCACAAGCCCGGTGACGCGCTCTGTCACTTGGTTTTCCACCTGTAGTGACGACCCCTCGGCGCGCCGCTACCGATACCACGGATACACCGCGTGCTCGGGCACCGTGGATCGGATCATGGCAGCCGGACCGGGGGGATCGTCTCGGTCGGCCCGCCGCCTGCACCGCTGTAGCAACCAGCCGCAGGCGGGCGGCTGACTCGGCGTGAAGTTCGGGGAATCCGGCAATACGGATCGCGCTGCGAGGTGCATGACGCCGCGGGAGACGGTGCAGCAAGTCGGCGGGTTTCCTGCGGTGGCTCAATCGAGGTCCGCCGCCTACCCATCGAGGGACTTTCGTCCCTGCCACGCACACGATGCGGCAGAGATGCTCGATGGAGAATCCGATGACAACGAAAGGCAAAGCCATGGCCGATTCGACTGCCTCGCAGTCCGTCCCGCAGATGATCGCGGCTGTCGACGGGTCGGCGATCTCCTATCACGCTGTGGCCTGGGCAGCGGTCGAGGCTGTCCTGCGCCGCCGGCAACTGCACATTCTCACCTCGATGGCGCTGCCCGGCGGTTTCGGTCCCGGCATGACACTGAGCGACGCGGACATGGAGTGGATGCGTCGCGATGGCGAACGGATCCTCACCGAAGCCAGCCGGATCGCGCGTGAGGCCGTGCCCGGTGCGGAACTCGTGCTCACCACCGAGGTGTCCTTCGACTTCCTCATTCCCACGCTGATCGACCGTTCGCACCAGGTGAAGATGCTGGTGGTCGGCAGCCGGGGCATCGGCGCGTTCCAGCGCGGGATGCTCGGCTCGGTCAGCACCGCGGTGACCCGGCATGCCCATTGTCCGGTCGCGGTCATCCACGACATCTCCGGCATCACCCCGGAATGGACCGACCAGCCCGTAGTTGTCGGTGTCGATGGCAGCGACAACAGTGTCCCCGCCATCGAACTCGCCTTCGAAGAGGCCTCGCTGCGCAAGGTCGGCCTGACCGCGGTGCATACCTGGAGCGATGTCACCGGACTCGATATACCGATGGCCGACTGGGATGCGATGTTGGAGTCCGAGCAGGTGTTGCTGGCCGAACAGCTGGCCGGCTATCAGGAGCGGTACCCGGATGTGCCGGTCCGGCGCGTCGTCAAGGTCGACCGCCCGGCTCGCGCGCTGCTCGACGAATCGGAGCACGCGCAGCTGCTGGTGGTCGGCAGCCACGGCCGCGGCGGGTTCGCCAGCATGCTGCTCGGCTCGACCAGCAACAAGCTGCTGCATTCGGCGCAGTGTCCGATGATCGTCGTGCGAGACCGCGAACGTCCTCCGGCATGAGGCCCCTCCGCATGTGACGCGCCCGCGCGCCGAGCCACCACGTCCACGTGGTAGCAGTCCGGTGGCTGGGAGGACACCGATCGGCATCCTGATCCGCCAAGGGGTCGCTGGGCCCTCGACTTGTGGCCATTGGCCTCTTCGTCGGCACTGTCACCGAATGCGACGCTGGCGACAAGACACAGTTGTCGAGAACGAGGTAGGAGCAATGGCCAAAAGGCACCCTGATGCCGACAGCGTGCGGGCCGCGTTGGCGCTGGCCGTGCGCGCGCCGTCGGTGCACAACACCCAGCCGTGGCAATGGCGGGTCGGCGACACCACCGTGCACCTGTACGCCGACGACAGTCGCCGGCTGCCGCACGCGGACCCGGACCGCCGCGATCTGCTGATCAGCTGCGGCGCCGCACTGCATCACTTCCGGGTGGCGGCGCGGTCGTTCGGGTGGGACACCGTGGTGCACAGGCTCCCGAATCCGGCCGACCCGGAGCATCTCGCGGCGATCGAGTTCTCCTCGACCACCCCGACCGCCGACTTCGTCGCCGCTGCGCGCGCCATCAGCCAGCGACGCACGGATCGCCGTCGCGTCACCTCATGGGAGATCCCAGAGGCTCTGCTCACCGAGATCACCGCTGCCGGCACTGCCGAGGGGGCGATGATCAGCGAGATCCCCGGTGGCCCCACACGGATCCGGCTCGTGCGGGCCTTCCAGGACGCCGCGCGGCAGCATCACGCAGATCCTGCGTATCAGGCCGAGCTCGCCGCCTGGAGCGGGCGTCATGCCGCCGAAGAAGGAGTACCCGCGCGCAGTACTGTCACCGCCGCCGATCCGCTGACCCGCGAGTTCCACAACCCCACCCTGACCGAGGCGGTGCTGCACGACCTCGACGTTCGTGGCGGCCTTTTGCTGGTACACACCAGCTCCGACGACCCGCTGTCGCGGCTGCGCGCCGGTGAGGCGACCAGTGCGGTGCTGTTGGCCGCCACCGAGATCGGATTGGCGACCTGCCCGCTGACCGAGCCTCTGGAGTTGCCGAGCACTCGCGAGCTCATCCGAGCCGATCTACTGTCCGGCAGTGGTTTTCCGCAGCTCATAGTCAGAATCGGCTGGGCGGCCACCAGCGCCGCGCAAGTTCCGATGACTCCGCGTCGCGCGCTGGACGATGTCGTGCAGCCCTTGTGACTTTGCGTCCGACGGGTCTGGCGCAGTTCCGCTGCTATTTCCCCTCGTGACTGCGCGACGTGACCGTCGCCGATCTGACCGCGGCGGACTACCAGATGCGGCAGTCCTGGCGTCCGCGCAGTAGCCGGTCTGCTACCGGTCACCGGACTGTGGGCGGCAGTCGGCCCGCTGTCGTTTGTGCGCTGCCCGGCGCCTCCCGGCAGCCGTCGGTAGGGCCGGAGTCGACGACGTTGACGACAGCGGTGGCCGTTGCACCGCTGTCGTCGGGCGATCGGCAGCGCCTTGCGACACTCGCCGCGGTGTTGGCGCCGCTGGTGGGACTGACCTGATTCGCGGGGCGCGACCCTGCCTCGTCCTGCTCGCGAATCCATTGTCCGACCTCGAGCATTGTCCGACCTCGAGCTGATCACCTCGCGGCAACCGTGATCGCCAGTCAGTTGGGACTGGTCACCGACGTGCCCAGTCGAAAGCCGAGCCGGACCAGGTTCTTCGGCACGATCGAAGGTAGTGCTGGATGACAAGTCCCATGCCGGATCGGCCATGCCCCAATGCCCGTTCCGGCTACCGGAAGCAGGTTTCCCCGTTCAGCCGACCGGCTCGGGTTCGATCCGGAATACCGGGTAGTCCGAGGCGATCCGCTCGTAGTCGGCGAGTGAGGCATTCGGGCCGACCGGGATGTGCGGGCGGCCTCCGGGTGCCACGCGCACGTACTGGCGCAGAATCGCCGCCCGCTGGCCGGGCGCGACCTCCGTGAGGTGGATCGCCTCGGTGTCGCCGTGGCGCAGCAGGGCGTGGCCCTCGGCGGCGGCCACGTTGCGCACCCAGTTCGTGTTCTTCCCCAGCATCGACACCACGTAGCGTCCGCCGCCGAGTTCCGTGATCACCACCGGGAACCAGATCACACGCCCGCTGCGCCGCCCGCGGACACCCAGCGCCGCGACCAACCGCGGCGCGATGCCCGCCGCGAAAAACCATGCTGAGAACCGATTTTGAATCCGGGCGAACAGATTCGGCCTACCGCTGCGATACAACCAGCGCAAGTAGTTGTCGTATGCCCGCATGATCACTCCTCGAAGAACGGGTGTATCCCTGACACACTCGATTTCACGGACTTCTCCGATCGCCGGGTAGGGCATCGGGCACTCCAGGTTGCCGACTCTCGTCCACACGAAAATGACGAAAGGCCCCGGGAAAGGCGGACAGGTGCACTCATCTGTCGACACCATCACGGTCATGGATGACGGCGCCAGGGCCGGAAGTCTATGACCGCGGCCCGTCCGGCATCCCGGCGCACCCGATACGGCTGGCGCCACGTATGAGTTGCCACGACTTCCGCGACGCAAGGACCCTCGTCCACTTACGCCTTTGCTGTTTGCTAAACTACGCAAACAGCAAGCTGCTGGTGTCGATGGTCAGCGGAAGGGAGCAGGCGCTGATGCCTGGACTGCAGAGGCCGCTGTACCAGATGAAGGCCGATTTCTTCAAGACACTCGGTCATCCGGTGCGGATCCGTGTGCTCGAGCTGCTCAGCGAGCGCGAGCACGCGGTGTCGGAGATGCTGAACGAGATCGAGGTGGAGGCGGCGAATCTGTCGCAGCAACTGGCCATCCTCCGCCGCGCCGGCTTGGTCACCGCCCGACGGGAGGGACTGTCGGTGACCTATGCCCTCACCTCGCCGGAGGTCGCGCAACTCCTCGCCACGGCGCGCGCCATCCTCACCGGGGTGGTTGCCGGACAGGTCGAAGCATTGGAGCAGCAAACCGGATAGACCCCCGTTCGAGGACCGCCGAGATGCGGACAGTAGTTGCAGAATTTCTAAACTAAACACCTAGTAGTTTTGTGAAGGAGAGACTGGTCGTGACCGAACACTCGACTACCGCCACCGGAACCGTGCAGGCGCCGACCGATAATGAGGCCATCCTGGCCTGGGTGGCCGAGGTCGCCGAGCTGACCGCCCCCGACCGGATCGTTTTCTGTGACGGTTCCCGCGCCGAGTGGGACCGGCTGACCGGTCTGCTGGTCGACAAAGGCACCTTCGTGCCGCTGACGGCCAAGCCGAACTCCTTCTGGTGCGTCTCCGATCCGGACGATGTGGCGCGGGTGGAAGATCGCACGTTCATCTGCTCAGAAAACCGAGATGACGCGGGCCCGACCAACAACTGGGTGGATCCGCTGGACATGCGAACGGTGATGACCGAGCACTATCGCGGCGCCATGGCCGGGCGCACAATGTATGTCATCGCGTTCTGCATGGGGCCGCTCGAAGCCGCGGACCCGAAGTTCGGTGTGCAGATCACCGATTCGGAGTATGTGGCGGTGTCGATGCAGATCATGACCCGCTCGGGGGCGCCGGTGTGGGCAAAGCTCACCGGCGAAACGGAGTTCGTGCGGTGCCTGCATTCGGTGGGATCCCCGCTCGCCGACGGGCAGCAGGACGTGCCGTGGCCGTGTGACCACACCAAGTACATCTCGCACTTTCCCGAAGCACGCACGATCTGGAGTTACGGTTCCGGGTACGGCGGCAATGCCCTGCTGGGCAAGAAATGTTTCGCGTTGCGCATCGCGTCGGTGCTCGGACGCGACGAGGGGTGGCTGGCCGAGCACATGCTGATCCTGAAACTCACCTCCCCCCAGGGCAAGACGCATTACATCGCGGCGGCGTTCCCGTCCTCGTGCGGCAAGACGAACCTCGCGATGCTCGAGCCGGTACTACCCGGTTGGACCGCGGAGACCATCGGTGACGACATCGCCTGGATGCGGTTCGGCGCCGACGGCCGGTTGTATGCGGTGAACCCCGAAGCCGGGTTCTTCGGTGTCGCGCCAGGGACCGGTGCGAAGACGAACCCGAACGCGATCGCGACCATCAATGTGGGCAACTCGGTCTTCACCAATACAGCCCGCACCGACGACGGCGACATCTGGTGGGAGGGGCTGACCGATCAGCCGCCGACCCAACTGATCGACTGGCGCGGCAACGATTGGACATCCGAGGCCGGAACACCTGCCGCGCATCCGAATTCGCGATATTGCACGCCGATCGAGCAGTGCCCGTCGGTCGCGCCGGAATGGAACGACCCGACCGGTGTGCCGATCTCGGCAATCTTTTTCGGCGGCCGCCGCGCCACCACCATTCCCCTGATCACCGAGTCCTTCGACTGGGCGCACGGCGTGTTCACCGCGTCGGTGCTGTCGTCGGAGACCACCGCGGCCGCGACCGGCGCGGTGGGCGTGGTGCGCCGCGATCCGATGGCAATGCTGCCGTTCCTGGGCTACCACGTCGGGGACTACTTCGCGCACTGGCTGAAGCTGGGCGCCGGCGCGGACTCCGCCAAGCTACCGAAGATTTTCCAGGTCAACTGGTTCCGCCGCAGTGCCGACGGCACGTTCCTCTGGCCCGGCTTCGGTGACAACGTCCGCGTGCTGAAATGGGCCCTCGAGCGATTGGACGGCGCCGCGGACGCGGTCGACACCCCGATCGGGTACGTGCCCACCACCGACGCGCTCGACCTCACCGGCTTCGATGAGGAAAAGCGTGCTCGGGCCGAAGCTGCCCTGGCCGTAGACCCCGACGAGTGGGTGGCCGAGGTCGCGTCGATCGACGAGTGGTACGCGACCATCGGCGGCAACCGACTGCCCGAACAGCTGCGAGAGCAGCTGGCGGCGTTGAAGACTCGTCTGGCAGCTACGCGGTGAGCGTGCGCGCATTGCTTCCGAACTGGTCGGACTGGAAGCCCGCCGTTCACGCGCCCGGTGCGGACCTGCTATCAGGATTGCTCGTCGCGCTCGTCGCGTTGCCGCTGGCACTCGGATTCGGGATCAGTTCCGGACTCGGCGCCGCGGCAGGCCTGGCGACGGCGGTCGTGGCCGGCGCGGTGGCGGCAGTGTTCGGCGGATCCCGGTTCCAGGTCTCGGGCCCGACCGGCGCCATGACGGTGGTGCTGGTACCGATCTTCCATCAGCACGGAGGCAGCGGGGTGCTGGCCGTGGGGCTGATGGCTGGTCTCGTGCTGGTGGTGCTCGCGGTCGCCGGGGTCGGGCGGGCCGTGCGATACATGCCGGCTCCGGTGATCGAGGGGTTCACCGCCGGGATCGCGGTCGTCATCGCGCTGCAACAGTTTCCAGCCGCCCTCGGCATCGCCGACACCGAAGGCGAAAAGGTATGGCAGACAGCCTTCCACGCGATACGCGAATTCGTTTCACACCCCCACTATGTGGCACTCGCGACCGCGCTGACGGTGGCCGCGGTCGTGCTGGTCGGAGGCCGGTACCTGCCGAAACTGCCGTTCGCGCTGATCGCCGTAGCCGCCGCCACCGCGGCGGCGCAGGTGTTCGACCTGACCCTGACCCCCATCGGGACGATCCCATCCGGATTGCAGGTCCCCAGTGCAGGATTCCTACACCCAGACCAGCTGGCCGCGCTGATCGTTCCCGCCCTGGCTGTCGCCGCGCTGGCGGCCTTGGAGTCACTGCTGTCGGCCACTGCCGCCGACGCCATGGCCGTGGGAACCCGCCACAATCCGGACCGTGAACTGCTGGGTCAGGGCCTGGCCAACATCGCCGCACCCCTGTTCGGCGGTGTCCCGGCCACCGGCGCGATCGCTCGAACGGCGGTCAATGTTCGCTCCGGCGCGCGCACCCGGCTCGCCGCTGTCACCCATGCCGTGGTGCTCGCCGCCCTCATCTATCTCGCCGCGCCACTGGTCGCCGGTATCCCCTTGGCGGCACTCGCCGGAGTCCTGCTGGCAACCACCGTGCGCATGGTGGAAACCGCGTCACTGGCCGCGATCGCCCGCGCATCCACAGCGGACGCGGCAACCATGGTCGCCACCTTCTTTGTGACGGTCGCCCTGGATCTGGTGACCGCAGTCGCAGTCGGCGTCGGCATCGCGATCGTTCTCGCTTTGCGATCGGTCGCCAAAGAAACGCGGCTGCACCAGATTCCGCTCGGCGTCCAGACCGACGACACCGATCATCTGGCAGAGGAACACGACCTACTGCACGACCACATCGTCGCCTACCGTATCGACGGCCCGCTGTTCTTCGCCGCACACCGCTTTCTCCTGGAACTGACCGAGGTGTCCGACGTGCATGTGGTCATCTTGCGCATGTCTCACATCACCGCGCTCGATACCACTGGCGCCCTCATGCTCAAAGACGCCATCGGCAAACTCGAACACAGAGGCATCACTGTGCTCATGTCCGGACTACGTGCCGACCACCACCGACGCCTGGCCGCGATCGGCGCCCTACCCGCGGGCGGGCAGGAGCACATCTTCGCCCACACCCCGGACGCGATCGCGCACGCCCGCGGATTCGTGCCGGTCGTCATCGACTCGCCAAGCTGATCAGCAATAGCTGCGACCGGTAGTTGCAAGGGATCCGGCGCAGCGAACGCTGCTGACCGCGAGGCAGATCAGGGTCGACCGCGTCGAAAGGCAGCACGCCACACCGGCGCAACGAGCGATGGTCGCGTCCGGTTTCGATTTCGCTCGAGGATGGCTTGGACTCAGCGCGCCGACCTCTGCGGCAGCGGAACCGACCAGCGGACAACCGTGCCCCCGGCGGGGCCTTTCCCGGCGCTGAAGCTGCCACCCGACTCTTCGGTTCGAGCGGCCATGTTGGCCAGCCCGCTGCGACGGGAGAGGTCCTCGGGTAGGCCGATACCGTTGTCGGCGATCTCGAGAACGACGTCGTCGCCGATAGTGAGCTTGACCGAGACCGTACTGGCATGCGCGTGCCGAACCACGTTGCTGAGTGATTCTCGCAGCACCGCTTCGACGTGGTCGAACATGGTGGAGGTCAGGACCGACACCGGCCCGGCCAGGCGGATCGAGGTGCGCAACTCGGTTTCCGCGGTCATCTCGGCCACCACGGCGTGCAAGCGTTTGCGCAGGACCGGGGCTTCCGCGGCGGTGCTGGAATGCAGATCGAAGATCGAGTGCCGGATGTCCTGCACGATGGTTTGCACGTCGTTGATCGTCTCGCTGAGCCGCGACTTGATCTCGGGGGCGCGGGCGCGCTGCGCCGTTCCCTGCAGCGACAGCCCAACGGCGAACAGCCGCTGGATGACGTGGTCGTGGAGGTCGCGGGCAATGCGGTCGCGTTCGGAAACGACGTCGAGTTCGCGCATTCTGCGCTGACTGTTCGCCAGCTGCAAGGCCAGCGCGGCCTGGTTGGCGAAGGCCGTCATCATCGTTCGGCCCGCGGCGTCCACGGCCGGCATCTCGGCCGAGCGCATGACGGTCAGGACGCCGATGATCGACTGGCCCGCCCGCAACGGCGCGGTCAGTGCTGGACCGTACTTCACGGGCGAATCCAGCCTCAGGCCGCCGCTCGGTTCATCGGCCGAGCTACCTTCCTGGTCGCGGAACGCCGCACCGGTATGTGAACCGTCGAGCGAAATACGCTGTCCGAGGATCTCCTCGGCGTCGGTTCCGGCCGCCGAGACGACTACGAGCTCGCTGACCTCCTCCGACGGCATCTCGGGGTCTTCCTGCAAGGCGAGATAGGCGCACACCGACTCGGTCAGCATCAGCGCGCGTTCGGTGATCAGTTCGAGCACTTCGGTCGGTTCCCCACCGGCCAGCACGACCGCCGCCACATCCTGTGTGGCTTCCAGCCACTGCTGCCGGATCCGGGATTCCTCGTAGAGGCGGGCATTGGCGATGGCGATGCCTGCCGCGGCCGCCAAGGCCTGCACGACGACTTCGTCGTCCTCGGTGAACTCCTGACCGCCGGCCTTCTCGGTCAAGTACAGATTGCCGAAGATCTCGTCGCGGACCTGAACAGGCACCCCGAGAAAGGTTTTCATCGGCGGATGATTGGCGGGGAAACCGACCGACGACGGATGCGCGGACATATCGGCCAGCCGGATCGGTTTCGGTTGCTCGAACAGCAGCCCGAGCACACCGTGCCCGCGCGGCAGATCACCGATCAGGACCCGGGTGCGGTCGTCGATGCCCTCGTACACGAACTCGGCCAGCTGCTTGGAGGTCTTGTCGGTTTCCCGGACGCCGAGCGCACCGTAGCGGGCATCGACCAGCTCGATCGCGGTATGGACGATCGCCCGCAGCGTGTTGTCCAGCTCCAAACCGGCCGTGACCACCAGCATCGCCTCGATGAGCCGATCCATCTGATCACGCACACCGACGATCTCCGCGATGCGATCCTGCACCTCGGCCAGCAACTCGCGCAGGCGGGACTGGGCCAGCGTCCCGATCACCGGCGACCTGCCGTCTAGGCCGAAGTCGGCCGATGGATCTTGCATACCCGACATTCTGGCATCCACGGACGGCCCCAGCAGCACGATACCGGCACTAAACAAGATCGCCACCGACCCCGGAGCCCATCCTCGAGCAAAGACCGCAGCTCCTGACTGCTGCAGGGTGGCCGGCGTGTCGTGGGTCCACCACACCGACCGGCGGCGATATCCCGGCGAACATCCGATCCGTCGCGCCGGGCCGCGACCTGGTCCCGGAGCAAGATGGCCCGCACTGGACCTCCTCGACCACGCCGAAACCACCGATCCAGTCGACCTCGCCGCCGACTACGTCGCCACCTTCGACCATCACAAGCGATTCAGCCCGTATCTGACGTACTTCAGCTACGGCGACACAGCAAGCGCGGCGTGGCATTGCTGCGGTTCAAACACATCTATCGTGCCGCCGGGCTGGTCCTGCGCGACGACGAACTGCCCGACCATCTGGCGGTGGTCCTGGAATTCGCGGCGACCGCCGACGCCAAGGCAGGAACGCAACTGCTCATCGAGCACCGCGCGGGAGTGGAACTGCTGCGCCTCGGCCTGCGGGAAGCCGGATCGGCGTGTGGGCGAGCATGCATCGCCGGTGATGGTCGAAAGTCCTCGCCGTACCGGGCCATCAGATCGCGGGTGCGCGCCAACGTCCCAGCCACGACGGCAACGGAAGTCCGCTCATCAGGGGTCCTCGTGCTCTGCCCAGCTACCCGGCGGCGAGGGATCGTGGAGGGAACCACTCGACCACGAAGGGCAACGACACCCATGGACCGCGCACTGCCGGACGACAGCATCGTCGAAACCGCGTTGGCACTGGCCCTGCGCGCGCCATCGAGACACAACGTTCAGCCGTGGCGCTGGCAGATCGACCGGGGCAGCGTGCACCTATATCTGGATCGGACGCGAACGCTGCCCAGGACCGAGATCCAACAGCGAGATCTGCTCCTCAGCTGCGGAGCCGCGTTGCACCATTTGTCGGTGGCCTTCGCCGCACTGGGATGGGCGACGATCGTACGCCGGATGCCGAATCCGGATGATCCGGACCATCTGGCGGCGGTGACGACAGTGGCACATCGTCCCACCAACCAGGACATCGCCATGAGCGCCGCGATCACCCAGCGGCGCAGCGACCGCAGAAACTACCGCAACTGGATCATCCCGCCCGGCTACCTCGGGCTACTCACCGAGCGTGCCGCGGCCCTGGGTGCACTGATTCGCCCGGTTCGCGAACGCGCCGATGACCGACTGTCCGTCGCGACGCGGTCCGCATCCGGAGCCCCAGCCAGCGATCCGGCAATCGGCATCCGAGGCTGCAGCGGCATCGAGGAAGCGGCAGCACGCCACATCAGGGCAGCCCGGGTGGGTGACGACATCCCCGAGGCCACGATGGCCGCGGTCCTTGCCGATGCGACAACAGAAGCCGACCATTCCGATCTTCTCCTCCTGGCCACCATCACCGATGACCGGCTCGCGCGGCTCCGCGCAGGAGAGGCGATGAGCGCGGTCCTGCTGACCGCCACCAATGTCGGACTGGCCACCTGCCCGGTCTCCGGCCCGCTCGAAAACGCCGAACTACGCACTCGGCTGCGACACGACGTCCTCGACGACACCGCTCACCCCCAAGTCATCCTGCGGGTCGGTCAGCCGCCCACCAGCGCTGACCCGCCGCCGATGACGCCCCGCCGATCACTCGCCGAAGTGCTCGCCTCCGTCAAGTCCTGATACCACCCCGTCAGGCTCGCCACTCCGGCTTCAACGTGCTCGCCATCGCCGCCGCGCAGGTGCGCCAGCTCGATCGCATCGTCATCCACAGCCCTTGCCGCAGAAGCGAATACAGGTGCACGCTACCGGCTTCGGCCCTGAGTGCTCCGCCGGACAGCGCACGGTGCGGCCTGCCGCCCTGGTGTGCCCCATTCACGCTGCCTCGGCCCGGAGCAGGGAAACCCAGCCGTAATGACCTTCGACCTCACCCTCCGGTCACCCACACACAACTGGCGCCGGGCGCGACGGCCGCTCCGCCCGGCCCAGCACCGCCGCCCGGGCGGATGGTCCGAGTCCGAAGGACCCATCGACGTGATGGCCTTCGGTTCTGTCGTGGACCAGGACCACAACGGGATCATCACCAACCATGGCAGAGATCACCGGTTATCGGACGTCGGGATGGGCAGCCTCGGCGATGCTGACGGCCTTGCATGCCCCGATCACGCGCAGGCTGGCACGCGGCCTGACAGAGCTGCGCTATGAGGCCCGCCGTACGCATCGACGGATCGCTTTGCCGGTCTCGTATGCCCGCCACGGTGAGCAGGTGGTCGTGCGAGTCGGTCGAGCCGAAACCAAGTCGTGGTGGCGCAATTTCGCTACACCCGGGCAGGTGTCGATATGGATCGACGGGTGCTGGCAAACGGGCACCGCACGGGTGGTCGAGCCGGGCACCGGCGAGTACGCCGATGCATGGGCGATCTACCGCCACCGTTTTCCCCGCATGCCCGCCTTGGGCACCGACCCGCTGGTGGTCACCGAGCTGGATCCTGCCCAGAATCGGGAACACACCGCCACGGCAGCAGGCAAACGGTTGTGGCGGCGCTGGTTCGCGACGGTCACCTTGGGCGAGCTGCTGGGTTTCGCGGTACCCGCCATGGCTGCTGTGCTGGTGCGCGAGGCCGTCGAGGCGGTGGCCGTCGCGGTGCTGCTGGCGGCGGGTGCCGTCGAGGGCACGGTACTGGGTTGGTTCCAGGCGCGCATACTGCACGCGGTGGTGCCTGGACTTTCGCGCCGCGACTGGATCATAGCCACGGCGGCAGGGGCGCTGGTGGCCTGGTTGTCCGGCGTTGGGCTGGTCGTCTCGGACGGCTTCAAAGGATGGCCGCCTCTGCTGGTGGTGCCCACGGCGGCGGCCGCTGGTGTGGTGATGGTGCTGTCGCTGGGTGTAGCCCAATGGTTCGTGCTGCGCCACCACCTGACCGGTGCGGGGAGCTGGGTCGCGGCGACCGCCCTGGGCTGGGTCGCCGCGTTGGCGGTCTTCACGCTCTTCACCACCCCGTTGTGGCAACCCGATCAACCCGGCGCCCTCACCGCGGCGATCGGCATCGGCGGCGGGTTACTCATGGCCTCCGTCATGGCCGCTGTCACCGGCACATACCTGGTGTGGCTGCTGCGCGCCCAGCTTTCCTGAGCGCTCTGTGCGACCGAGTGGCTATCGACGCTGGGCAAACTGACACCACGGCAGCGTTGTCTCGGAATCCTGCCCCTACCCCAATCGGGATTCGTCCGCACACCGGCATAGCGGCCATCGCTCTGGCGCCTGCTGGGTCGATCTTATCGGCTACTCCCGACTTGCTTCTCGCCGAAAGGATTCCCGGCCGGTGCGTCGGCGGTCTCGCCCCCAAGTGGGCCTGACCACCTCGAATCCGCGCACCGGCCACGCTGCGCTCGATGTCGCTGTTCCTCGCCGCTCGGGCAGCACGAGTGGCCAGCCGCTTGGGAAGCGGTTTCGGATCGGATCAGCCGTTCTGGGGCGGGCCGGGATCGCGGCGGACGGCGAGGATCTCGCTGACCGGGCGCCGTGGTGTCGGCGGGCCCGGTTCGGGCTCGGTGGGTGCGACGCCGACGCGGATGATGACCTGCGGCACACCAGCGCTGGTGAGCACGCTCTCGATCGCCTTGCGGGCGGCTGGCAGTTCGGTGATGTGGGTGAGCGCGCAGGTCGCCAACCCTTGGGCGGTGCATTCCAGCAGTACCGCCGAGAGCGCTTCGCCGGTGTGCAGCCAGTCCGCGACGGTATTGCCGGTCGAGCTGAGCACCAGCAGCCGCGCCTGGTCATCGAGTTCGCCGCGCCGCTGGGAATGCGGGGCGGATGGGAAGGTGCGGGCGATGGGTACCCTCGCAGCCTCGGCGTCGGATACCAGTGCTGTGCGGGGCACTCCTTCGGTGGTGAATGAATGCCCTGTCCACCAATGCAATTCGGTTTGGTAGTCCATGTCGTAGTGGCGGGCGGCGGCGGCTTGTTCGGAGGCCGCGGCCAGCAGAGGGCGGGCGCTGTCGTCGAGGACGTCGAGTTCGACATCGTGCGGACTGGTCAACATCCGTGCGGTGTGCACGAGATCACCGAACCGGTGTGGCGGGTTCATCGGCAGCCGGTCGGTGCGGCGGCGCTGGATGGCCGCCGCGCGAGTCAGCACACCCTCGGGCGGGTCGGGCCAAGCCCGGAACTTGATGCTGGCCAGCAGCTCGGGGCGGTGGGACAGGTCGGGGACGCGCTGGGTATCGGTGTGCCAGCCGCGGGCGGCCAGCACGGTGCGCAGATGATGCAGTACCGTTCCGCAGCTGATGACCAGTTGCCGGCCGTGCGGGTCGGCGGAGATCAGCAGCCGGTCGTTGTCGCGGTAGAGGTGAAGCTCGGCGTCGTCGAACTCCCAGCGCCACGGCTGGGTGTTGTGCACCGAGGGGGCGCGGCTTGCCATCTCCACCGCCGCCACCACCGTAGGCAGATCCGGCACGGACGGTGCAGGACGCGCGTTGCTGTCGGTCATGCTTCCAGTGTCGCGCCGCCTATCCCTGCTGAGGGTGGGCATTGTGTCGCTTCTCGAGGGCCGATCGTCACCTGCTTTCCCCAGTCGGATCCCACGCGGCGCGCGCTCTGCCGCTCGCAGACAACCGCGTTCATGTCTGTCGCCGTACACGGTCGCTGCCATCGAGCAGACGTTGACGCGCCAGCCGTTCACTGAGCTCGGGCAGGCCGCCGACCGGGCTTCCGGCCAAGTCCTGCACACACCGCCGCACCACCCAGCCGACCCAGGGCCGGGCAACCCGACCGCCGAACTCGAGGCAGAGCCGGTCGACGGTCACCTCGATCCAACGGTTTTCGGCGGCGTCGCTGCGATGGGTGGTGAGAATGGCTGCGTCGGTCACCGGCTCAGCATGCGTAACCCTCTCGTCCCGGCGCCAGGGTCGAAGGACCCCTGCTCGGTGATCTATGTGCCAGTTCGGCAGTTTCTCCGCGGGTCGAAGCGCGAGCCGATGGTTGGCTACCTTCTCTTCTCGACAAGTCTGATACCGGTGACGATGGTTGGTTCGATCGCGATCACGGTGTCCATGACCTTGTCGACCCAGGGATGCAGCAGCTGCTCATATCGGGCGATGCGGTCGGGATCGGTGATCGTGTGCGCCAACCCCGTCACCACGACCGACCAACCGACACGGCGTACCGGGTCGATGTCGTCGGCTTCATAGGCAACCACCACCGGAGAATTGCCGCGCACGGCCGAAGAAAGCCGAGAGATCAACTGCGTACGCACAATGATGACCCCACCGTCCTCCACCAGATGATTCACCGGACGGATCGCGGGCAACGCATCACGGGTGAACACCACCCGCCCCAGCGGCGCACTTTCCAGCAGCCACATCGCCTCGGCGCGATCGAGCTCGACGACATCGCGATCCCCAACACCGTTCAACGACTGCTCGATCACTCCACAGCACCCCCGCAACTTCTGAGTTCGACTCTGCCGCTGGAGTCTCCGAAATGTGGATTGACGGTCAGCGCGACCGGCGGTGGCAATAACTCCGACGAACTCACAAGACGACAACCTCTCTCCCGACAGTGATTCGCCACCGTCACCCTCCAATGTCAACAGCGCGATCCCCGCGGCAACCAGGGCCGAAAGTCCCACGATCCGATTGCCTTCGGGTACGTACCGTCCGAAACACCGCGCCGAGCCGCCAGCCGACGGCACCTCCCTCGACTCCGTCGACCTTGGTCCGACTTGCCGGGGACGAAGGACTCTGCTCACGGGTTTGCCCCGGCAGGCACGGTGATCACCGGGCCGCGGCATCCGTCCAGCCGCGGCCCGCTCGAACCGACATCGGAGGAAACACGTGAGCGACATGGCATCCGGCCAGCCCTACCACGCCAAGCCGGGCGACAGCCTCGCCGACCCGTACAACATCCCCGGCATCGTGCTGTTCCTCGCCGGAGTAGTGGGTCTGGCATCCACACTCACCGCGGCCGGATACGGATTCACCGACTGGATCGCCCTCGGCGCGACCGCCACCACCCTGTGCTTCGTCGCCAGCGTCACACTGCTCCGGCTCGAGCACCTCCGCCTGCGCCGACTCGCCCAACGCTGCTCCCCTACCCCGTCCGAGGAACCACAGCCGACCGACTGACGTTCACCCGGGGGCCGCGTTTCGCGGCCTCACTACCGATCGATCTTCGGGCGCTGCGAGACCGAGCATCCCTGTTCGCGGATCGGCTTGAAGTGGATGGTGCCAACAAGTGTGCAGCGAAACCCTCACTGGCATCGATCGGAACACAGTCGGATGGCCAGATCACGCGAGCGGCCTCGAACCCGTCGCCCGCACAGCGAACCACTGGGTAAATGTCCACCATCGCAAAAAGCTCTGTTCTGCAGGGGATGTCGTCGGTTTCGACGGCGGTCATCCATTTCTCGAGTTGGCGGCCGCGTACATGACACATGATCGCTGGCGAACCAACGTGGCCGGTCCGTGCGCTGCGCAGCCAGCTGGACAGGGTTCGGCGGCGCGATCGGTCACCATGTCGACCCGGCACCGGGTACGGACCTCGATCAGGGACGTGCCGTGGCGTGTCCGCGGCGCAGGGCGAAGTCGACGATGCCGAGCACGCGGACAGTGCATCCGGCCAGATAGCCGTTCTCATCGAAGTCACCGCGTGCCAGCCGTTCGGCCAGTACCTCTTTCGCGCTCGAGATGAACGGATGGGCTCTGGACAGCGGTCGGACTCACGGGGTGGAATCGGGTACAGAAGGATCGGTTCGAGCGTTCTCGTCGGCGCGGATGCGGCGGCGTAGATTGGCGAACTGCCGGGCCTGCATGATCAAGTGAGCGGGCTGGCCTAACAGAAAATCGGCGACCGACATCAAAGGGCGAGGCGCATCGCGTCCGATGGTGCGCACGACCAGGCGAGTGCGTCCGCCGGGCAGCTCGGTCAGGTGGAAACCCCATACGCCTTGGGTGAACATCCGCGGAAGGGGTCCGCGCGGGTCGAAGGGGCGGCCACTGGGCAGTGCGAGATCACTGCGCAGCACCAAGGTCGTCGGGCGATCGGCGATCGCCACCGTGAAATACATGCGCCCGTCGACGGTCGCGTTGACCCGGTCACCTTCACGCACCTCCTGCCATTCCGGTACGACCCGCGTCGAACTCGGCCGACCGCCGTTGTCCAGACGATCCCAGCTGTACCAGCCGGCGCGGTCGGCGCCCATCTGGACCAGCCAGCGCCAGACCTCCTCTGGGGGTGCCTCGAGCGTCGTGGCCATGGTCGAGCAGCCCGTAGGAGCAGGCACCAGCATGTCACCGGGATACTCGCCCGCCACCTCTGCCGGGGTGGCGCCCCAGTGCAACATCCGATGCCGCAGCGCCAAGGCCGCGACGCCCGTCGCCAACAGGGGAAGGGTCCATCCCATGTCGTGCCCTCCCGTCAGGTGTTTTTCTTCTGGATCCAGCTCAACAGGTGCGGTCCGGCGCCGACAGGGCCGATAGTCCCGAGACGCGGCCGGCCAGCAACCCGGCACTCCGGGAACTCCTGGCGAACAGGTCTCGCGAATGGACTACCTGACGACCCGCTTCGCAATACGCGCACCGACGAGGAGTGCCGTTACGGCAACGACGCCGACCACAGTGATCAGTCGATTGACGTCGATCGCCGGCTGCCAGCTCACTCGCCCGTCCCGCAGCACGTAGACCCCCACCGGCTTGGCGCCCAAGCCGAATCCGACGCCAGATCCTTCCTGTCCGTCTTTGTCGCTGCCTCCACCGCCGCCCCCACCGCCTGATACGGCGGCCGCCGCGATCAGCGTGGTGCCGTCCTGTTCGACCGGCTCGGCATACACCCGTTGCACCGTCATGGCATCCTTGGCCGACGCGAGAACGTCTTCGACCTTCATTGTGCTTCCTCTCGTCACGCGCCTGGACAGGCCTTCCATCCAGTCGTGCTTCAGTGTCCGACTTCAGCCAGCCGCGCAAGAGAGTCGATCGGCCCTTGATAGTGGGAGAAACGGCAACGGATCCGGGCGCGTAAAAGAATCGGCTCACCTCAGCGCGCGGGCGAGCAGACACGCTCGCACCGCGTTCCACCGATCGCTCTACCCACAAAGGTTTTGACACTCCTGAAGCTGCCTCTTTTGTCCGATGAGTTTCGAGCGCGTAGGAGGTCTACCCGGTTATGAGGAAACTGATCTACGGGTTCAGCGTGTCCCTGGACGGCTACATCAACGACCGCGACGGCAACATCGACTGGACCAACCCAGACGAGGAGCTGCACCAGTTCCACAACGACCGCTACCGCGAGATCGAGGTCTCGCTGCACGGCCGTCGCCTGTACGAGCTGATGGCCGAGTACTGGCCGCACGTGCCCGAGGACGCGCCGCGCATCGAACGTGAGTTCGGCAGGCTCTGGACGGAGAAGCCGAAGGTCGTCTTCTCCCGCACGCTCAGCGAGGTCCACTGGAACAGCACGCTGATCAGCGAGAACGCGGTCGAGGAGGTCCGCAGGCTCAAGGCTGGAGGCGATGGCGTCATGGAGGTCGGTGGCGCGAGCCTCGCGGCCGCGCTGATGCCACACGGGCTCATCGACGAGTTCCAGCTGTTCCTCTTGCCCGTGGTGCTCGGCGGCGGCACACCGCTGTTCCCATCGCTGGACACCCGCATCCGGCTCCGATTGGCCGAGACGAGGCACTTCAACACCGCGGTGATGCTGCGCTATCTCACCGACTGAGGTCCGTTCAACCGCAGCAGCACCCGCTACCAGACACCACCGCGTTGATCATTTTATTTGGACCAGCTAAGCGAGTGGTTCCGTGGCATCCGGCCCCGGAGCCTCAGCGAAAACCCGTTGGCAGACCACGGCGACCACTGCTACCGTTCCGGAGGCCGTGCGAGAGAACGAGGAGGTGGTACCCGTGAACGCAGTATCGACATGGGTGCTCCCCTCTGGGGTCACGGTCGGGCGATAGGTCGTCCGGGAGCGCCGCTCGAGAGCACTCCCGAAAGGCACGACCATGCACTTCACTTCTGAACAACGCCTCGACGACGGCGTCCTCGAACGCGAATTCACCCTCGGCGAGATCCCCGGCATCCTGTGGACGCCCGGATCCGCATCCGCACCGGCGCCGCTGATCCTGCTCGGCCACCCCGGCGGACTGCGTCAGATGTACCCCCGACTGGTGGCTCGGGCCCGGCACGCCGCGGCGGAGGGCTTCGCCGCGGCCACCATCGAGCTCCCCGGCAGCGGTGACCGGCCCCGTTCGGTCGCCGCCGAGCAGGCCCGCGCCGACCTGCGCCGGGCGCTGGAGGCCGGCGAGCGGGTCGACGACGAGATCGTCGACCGGCTCGTTCTCCCGCTGGTCGACAAGGCGGTCCCGGAATGGCGGGCCGCCCTGGACGCCCTGCTTTCGCTGCCCGAGATCGGCGGCCCGGTCGGTTACGCGGGAGGGGTGATCGCCATCGGCATCCGGCTGGCGGTGGTCGAGCCGCGCATCTCGGCCGCCCTTCTGTTCGCCGGGAGTTTCGTGCCCCGCACCATGTTCGAGGAGGCCCGGCAGGTCACTATTCCGCTGCAGGTCCTGCTGCAGTGGGACGACGAGGGAAACGACCGGCAGCTGGCCCTGGACCTGTTCGATGCCTTCGGCTCCGAGGAGAAGACCCTGCACGCCAATATGGGCGGGCACACCGGCGTCCCGCAGTTCGAGGGGGACGACGGGAACCGGTTCTTCGTCCGGCACCTGAAGTGAGGCAGGCCCGTCAGGCCGGCAGCAGACGATAGGAGCTGCCGGCCAGGACACCGCTCATCGAGGACAGGTCCCGGCCCTCCTCGATGGCGGTGGCCAGCAGATGCACAACCGGCCCCGATCGCGGTGGAACCGGTCGGTCGGGGCGGCGCTTCTCAGGATCGACGTCTGGCGGCCTGCACCGCCTCTACATCTGTACCGCACAGTCGGTGCACGTCGAACAGCCCAGGCGCCACGCCGACAGATGATGGCCGCACTCGGCGTTCCATTTCAAAAATCTTCGCGGACAGCGATGAGTCCTCGGACGGTGCTCCGTCCTATCCGTTGAACGCGCTACCAACCCGGCGCGACCAACCAGAAGGACCAGAAATGACCACCGCCAACTTCTCCAACGACGTCACCGACCGTCCCGGCAAGGTCCGCAACCGCGCCCTGTGGACCCTGCAGATCCTGCTCGGCCTGTTCTTCATCATCGCCTCCGGCGGGCCGAAGCTCGTTATGCCGAACGCCTTGGCGGACAACGCCCCCGAGAACCTCACCATCCCCATCGGGCTGCTCGTCTTCATCGGAGTTGTGGAGGTCGCAGGCGGTATCGGCCTGATGGTACCACGGCTGAGTGCGCTGGCTGCCGCGGGTCTGTCCGTTCTCACCGTGCTCGCCGCCGGGACGCAGGCTTTCATCGCCGACAAGCCCTTGATGGGGATCTTCCCACTGGTGCTTGCCGCGATCTTCGCGTGGATCGCCTACGAGCGCCGCGCCACAATCACCGATCTGCGAAACTCGCTCTCGCGATGAAAAATCCATAAGTACGACCGGCGATCGGTGGCCCACCCACCGATCGCCGGTCGTGCGTTCGCGGATCGATCGCCCGTTGGGTTGGCGGCGATCGATCCAGCGGCCATCTGGTTCGCGGCGGCCCGACCCGGCCGCCGCTTCAGGTGGCAGTCGTCGCGTCCGGGCGTAAAACGACACTGGGGCAGTACGCCGGGCGGACGTGCCGATGGTGCGTCGTGGGAAGCCATCGAGCCTGCGGCCGGGACGACCCGGCAATCCGCGCAGGAACATCGGCGACGAAAGCAGCGCTGGCGAGTCACCGCAGATATCTGCGCGCTATGCGCGGTAACTCCTCACCCGAACCTCCGCTCCGCCGAGTGTGAACCGGCCCGAGCTAGCGTGGCCGCGGCGCGCCCGCGGTCACGGTCGAGTCCCGCGCGTCCAACCACGCTGTCATCGCATCGAGTGCGAGCCGGAATGCTTTGAGATGTGCTCGATTCAGGTATCCGTGCCAGGAATGCGGCACCACGGTGTACGACACCGGGACCCCGGCGGCGGCGAGTTCGGCGGCGAAGGACTCCCCCGAGGCGCGAAGGGTGTCGTGGTCGGCGTCGAGCATCAGAGCCGGCGGCAGGCCGGTGAGGTCGCCACCGCCGGGGAAGGCGCCGCTGTTCAACAGGTCCTTGTTGCCGACGTAGTTGAGGTTCATCCGGTGGACGGCGGGCGGTGACAACTGCCGGTATCCGGCCAGTCCGCGCACGGCCGCGCGCACCGACTCTGACAGCGGCGGCAGCTCGGCGTGAAAAACGCCGTAGCAGAGCAACAATCCGGCCACACCGAGTAGCCGTTGTGTGGCGGTGACGGCGAGGCAGGCGCCCGCGCTGGCGCCGCCGACCACGATCGCGTCGCATTCGGCCGCCAGCGCGCGCCCCGCGTCGACCACGTCGTCCAGCCCGGCGGGATAGTGGTTGACCGTGGAGGAGCGGCTCCAGGGGAGGCGGGGCGCGAGCCGGTAGTCGACCGTGCGCACCCTGCGCCCGGATTCCGCCAGTCGCAGCGCGACGAGGTGGGATTCGGCCTGATCCAGGTTCCCCCACGCGAATCCGCCGCCGTGCAGCCACAGCACGGCCGCGGCGCCCGCACGCGGTTGTTCCGGGAAATAGTCTCGGACGGGTATCTCACCCTGCTTGCCTTGAATGGTCCGATCGTGGGTACGGACCCGCATCCCACCTCTGTCGGCCCCCAGGGGCAACGAATCGTGACGTTCCAACATGGCAGACCCTGACCTGGCGAGAACACTTCAGCCCGGCAGCTTACTCACCTCGATCCGCCGAGCGGGCCGTGAGTCCCGCCGAACTCGGGCGCGGCGCATGTAGACTCCACACCCCACCGCAGGCCGCCGGCCTTCCGGTGGCCCTGGTGTTCGGTGACGGATCTCGTGATCAGCGCTGCGGCCAGTCTGTCTCGGCCGCGAAGAAAGCGGATGCCGCCCACCGTGAGTTGGAATTGCCGGAGTCGGGAATTGATATCGCGACCGTTGCGTGGATGCCGGTGTCCCCGAAGGCCCTCATGGGAGAACCACGGGGTTCTCTCCCGCATCGATGAGGAGTCGGTTGACGCGCAATGATCGACGGTTACGGATCATGTAATTGCCGTCGCCCATATCGACGATCTTCTTCGCTCTCAGCCGGCTGACATCGAGGGCTATGTAGTGCGAGAGACGCGCCGACAGGCCGAGACGGTCTGCCAAGTCGATATCGGGCAGGGTTCCCGGTTCGATCGTTGTCAGGAACTGTCCGCGGCGGTTACCAGGTCCCCACGATGAGCGAAGCTTGCCACTGTCCAGGATGCCCGCCAAACCTTCGGAGGAAGTGTAGTGATACAAGACTCGTGCGGGGCGCTTGCCGGCATTGGGGATGGCCCATCTGATCGCATGCTGGTCGTAGACTGAACGCTCTCGTTCGGAGTCCCATTTTCCTCGAAAGCGCGAACTCATCTCCCGGTCCTCGGCGGGGAACATGTCAGCGGACCTGGACGCATGTTGCACAAAGCCGCCCAGCTTTTCCGCGATCGCTTTTCCTGCGGCATCGAAGGACCCGCTGATGTTTCTCGCGATTGTCGTCATCAGCTTTATGACCGGCTCTGCCATTGTGCACCTGCCCTCGAGCGTCCGACAACCTCTGGGTTGTCAGTCGAGATCGATGATTTCACCTTCCAGCACCGCCAGCCGTTCTTGCGTTCCCGACCCGCGACCACCCCCGACGCATACTCGCGCACCTGCTCGCGGCTCGGCATGGGTTTGGCCCGCGCTGTTCGACTACAGCCGTGAAGGCGAGCCCGAGCAAGCCGAACACTCGGCGTGAACCACCATACGGACCTGGTGCAGCCACCTCAGCCGGCCCTGGTGTGGCGCGACGGTAGCGCGTTCGCGATCAAACGCTGGGCACCGTTCAGCCCCGTCGCGTGAAGGGGAGACAGCGGGTATGCCGACGGCGAACAAATACGCACTGAGACCGATTCGCATCGATAATGAGCCGTGAAAACCGATGCTCGAAAGGCCGGAAGGTGAACCGGATGGACGATGTACTGCTGACCCCGCCAGACCTCGACGAGGTGCAGCTACTCGCGCGCGGTGTGGTCACGGCCGCGCAGGGGGAGGACGGTCTGACACCGTTGCAGCAGTTGCTGATTCCCGCGCTGTTCCTGTCCATGACCGGTCACCCGGTCGAGTTGGCAGCACTGGAGTCCATCACCGCGCCGGAATTCGCGGTCCGATTGGCTCGGCGCAACCGGATCTTCCGTGAACGGATCGTGCAGACCATGCTGCTGGCTGCGCTGGTGGTGCGGCCGCTGCCATCGGTGGTGGCGAACAGGTTGCGGGAGTTCGCCGACGCATTGGACATCGACGACGACATGATCGCGGTGGCGCACAAGTATGCCGAAGGCGCCATCGATCTCGCCGCGGTCGATTTCGCACGCAACGGATACCTCGGCGGCCTCGACCCGCGCAGGCTCACCGCGCTGCACACCCAGAGCCTGGACAGCTCCTGGGGCCAGGTCAGCGACGACCCGGTGCTGGCCGCACGCTGGGCGTCGCTGCGCGACCTGCCGGTGGGGACTCTCGGCCGCGGCGTCGCGGACTTCTACCGCGATCGCGGCTTCGTCACCCCAGGTCTGCCTGGTTCGGCGCCGCCACTGCTGGCCCAGCACGATTGGGTGCACGTGCTCGCCGGATACGGCACCACCTTGGAAAACGAGATCGAGGTCTTCGCTTTCATGGCGCGCGCCAACGACGACCCGCGCGCGTTCAGCCTGCTCGCCATGGTGGTCTCCCTCTTCGAAACCGGCTACCTTCACGCCGGCGCCGGCCTGTTCGAGGCAAACGAGGGCCACCTGCGGACCGCGGGCATGGCCACCCGCCTCGCCGACGCCATGCGCCGTGGCGCCCTCACCCAGGGCAGCCACGATTTCCTCGACCTGGACTGGTTTACCCTCGCGGACCGCCCGATCACCGTGGTGCGCAACGAGATCGACCTGACGCCCAAGTCGTCTGCCGCGGTCGCCGCCGGATCGGTCGGTCCGTGGGAAGGCGGTGGCATCACTCCGTTCCAGCTGCATTCAGCCGAGCAAGCAGCAGAAGCCGACGGGCGACCATATATCCCATGGCAACCCGACCCGTCGCGCGATTGATTGGTGGCCGATCATCGCGCTCCGCGCCGGCCCGGCCCGCGACGGGGTAGGCCATCATCATGTCGCGGGCCGGCTGGACGAAGGGGCGGTTCGGGCCGAAACGGCGGACGAACGCCAGCGTGGTCGCCAGAACCTCCGGCGAACGTTACCGCCAGAGTGGTTGGCCCCCAGCACAACCGGCCCCTCTGCGGTAACCCGCTCCAGCCCGCGCACCTCCGCCCGGAAATAGAGGCGGACCGATAATCAGCCGAGCCTCATGGTGTCGGCGATGAACTCCTGGTCGCGTTCGACGGGTCAGCGGTGGTACGCGAGCCTTCACCTGCTAGGCGACCAAGTTCGTCGCTCGGTCGCCGGTTCCTGTCGCCAGTCGAAAGACCTCCAGGGCAACGGTGTTCGTCTAGGCGCCGGTCGAGAGCAGCTGGTCGAAGAATCCTCGGTAACCGCGCAACGCCTGCCGGAGGCCTTCGGTGTCGGACGTGTCGCCGAGCCGCGCGTCCAGTTCGCGCTTGCGCTGCTGGTAGGTCGCGACCAGCTGGTCGATGGTGCCGCCGAGCAGTTCGTCGGCGCGGTCTACGGCGGCCCTCGGGTTGTCGACGAAGGTGACCTGGACCTCCCGCCACTGGGTGCGCAGACGATCGAGATCGGCTTCGGCGATCAATGGCGTGAGCTGGTCGTTCGCCGCGGGAGCGGTCCGCGCGGCGTCGGATCCGCGAGCGGCGTCCTGCGGAACACCCTGTGTGGAAGTGTCCACGCCGCTCCGGTCGGCGTCGTCGGCTAGCTCCGCGCGTCCGGCGCCGGTCGCGGACAGCTTGGCTGGGGCGGTCTCGCGCACCGAGCCCGAGTCGGGGGCCACCCGAGCGGGCGAGTCCGGCTCGGACGCGTCGCCGCTCGGCTTCGCGGTCTGTCCGGTATCGCGCTGGACTGCTTCGGTTTCGCCGACCGGCCCGGTGTTGGCTTCGTGCCGACGGTCCGTCGCCTCGTTGTACTGGCCAGCTCGCGACCCGGCGGGCTCTCCCGTCCTGGTCGAATCCTCTTCCGCCCTGGTGTGCAGCTGCCGTTCGGATTCGGTGCTCATGAGTTCACGTCCTTCTTCTCCTGGTCGGCCACGCCGAGCAGGTCCTTGAAAACTTCCCGGTAGTGCACGACAGCCGTGCGCCGATCCTCGGTGGACACCTCCGCACCCGCCGGTCGCGTCGCGATCTCGTGCGCGGCGCGATAGTGGCCCAGCGGCTCGGCGTGCTCCACGGACAGATCGGCGAGCTGCTGCTCGTAGTCTTCCGTGGGGTAGCCGCGCTCGGCCATGATCGTGGTGACGAGGCGGTCGGCCTCGGTCAGCGCACCGGCCGGGTCGTCGATGAATCGCTCCTGCACCTCGACCCAGCGCGTGGTGTAAACCCGCTTCTCGTCGTCCGAAAGATCGCGTAGCCGCAACTGTGCGTGCCTGCGCTCGCGTTCGGCGAGTTCTTGCTCTGCCGTCTTGCGGTCCTCGAGTTCCTGCACCGTCCGGTCGTATTCGGGGCCGAATCTGCGGCGTAGTCGCTGCCTACGCACCATCGGCCGGACCAGGAAAGCGAGAATGCCCGCGACGACGATGACGATGACGGCGATGATCACCCATGTTTCAGCCGACATCTTGACCTCCTTGCCGAGCTTGTTCGCAGCGGTAATGCCTCTTCTGGGTGGTTCCAAACCCTTGATCTTCGCCAGATCACTCAGTCACCGTCTTTCCGTTCTCGGGTGGTACGAGGTGTTCTCGGCCACGCCGTCGCTGGATCGCTCAACACCCGAATGGTCGTTGACCTCAGCGTCCACGCTCTGGCGAAGCCGGGTGAGCAGATCGTCGCGGACTTCCCTGCATCGACGCCCGAACTGAAAAGCGAGCCCCGCAGCGCTTTTCGGTTTCGGATGCGTTTGGACCGATCCGCTTGTACCGGCACTACGGATCAACAGCATTGCGATCGGCCGGGCCCGGATCGCCGTTGTCGCATAGGCTATTTCGAGTCGCAGTGTCAGCAAGGAGTTTGCGCAATGGGCCAACCGTTCCAGCCCGGACCGATGCCGCATAATCCATGGCTGCCAACAGATCACGGGTGGGGCGCGTCCCTGAGCCCACCCGTCGGGCAACCAGTTCCGGGCTACTGGCCCGGCGGCGGGCGCGGCGCGGCCGATGCTATAGCCGCGGCCGCATCGGCGCTGGCGGCGATCCTGTATCTCGTGCGCCGGATCTGGCTCTACACTCAGTACGGCAAGTTCTTCTGGTACGACGTCGTTCTGGTCATCACCGTCGTGTTCGCCCTGGTCGCCGCGATTCTGCTGCTCACAGCGAGTAAGCCCGCGACCGCCCGGATCGCCGGTGGTATCGCAGCCGGTATGGTGTTCGCCCCCAATGCCAGCTATGTCTTCGGCGCCTTCGATCGCAGTTTCCGGGCCGGCCACGGCGCGTGGCAAGACGGTGGTTGGCTCTCGATCCCGGCGACGCTCATCGCGCTCATCGCAATCGGCGCACTGCTCGCGGCGGCGTCCAGCGTGGGACCGCAGCAGGTCGCCGGGGCCGGCTTCCGGCCTCCAGGCCCCCAGCCACCGAATCAGTGGCCCTATCCACCGACCGGCCAACCGCCTACCGGCTACCCCAGCCAGTATCAGCCGCCGCAGTGAGTCTCCCCAAGCGAGCGCGCTTACCGCTACAACGCAGGACAGCTGGTCAGGTGGTGGCCATCGAACTTTTCCACACCCGGGATACACCTGCGCTGCGCTTCGCCTACTTCGGATATGCCCACAGGAATTCGACGTCGGAGCGGTGATTCGACCACCGGCTCCACGCGGAGACTTCGCCGCAGTCCGGTTTCGAGGTGGTATTTGCCCGTTGCTCGGCTCAGAGTGCGTTTGCCCCGCTGTTTCGCGGATTCGAGCCGTACTCCGCGCTGATCGCGGGGCTGCGGCAGGTGGTCAAGTCATCATGGTGTCCGTCCTTCTTGCTCCCTGGCCTCATGAAGTAGGACAGCTTCACGAGCTTCGCCTGGGCGCGGAAGCTCCTGAGTAAGGAAGGTTCGTTTCCCCCATTCATATGCGTAGAGCGCTCTCCGCATCCAATGTGAGGGACAATCTTGAAAATCATCACTGGGGTGAGGATCGTCCATCACCAGGGCTTCCATAGCCGCGTGAAAGCCGGCTCTGTTGATCTCGATTTCGGAAAAATACATGCTCAGTCCTTATTTGAAGTCAGTGTGAGGCACCTCCGGCAATGGCAGCGATAGCAAGTGTCGGCAACATACGGACGGCACTTGCCTGTCTGCTGAGAACGACGTCAGCAACCCGCTGCCCGCTGCCGCAAGCTCGAGGATTGGATCGACATGTTCGCCGTTCCGAAGCCGGTGGTGCGCGAACCGGCGAATGGTGGCGAAGGTCCCGTCGCGGCATTCCTGCTCGCAGGCTGCTGGGTCGCCAGTCGTGCGCATTAGGAGACACCACGGAAGCGGGTTCCGCGCCGGGCTCGGGCGGATACCGCGGCGGCACGCACATCGTGGGCTCCTCGGCAGTCGGGCGCCACTTTTCCCAGTTCGTCGGCGAATCGTCGAGCAAGTCGAGAAGGGTCGGCACCTCAGCCATCGCGCATCCTTCCGTACACCAGCGGCTGAACGTATACCGTACGTTCGCTAGATTACTGTTCAAGCAGTGACCATGCTCACAGCACCTCGGGAAACTGTCAAGATAACCTGGGAATTTATGCACCCGCATGAGTAAATCTGGATGTAGCATGTTCAGTATGGCTGAACCGTCTATCTTTGGTGAGGATGCCGGCGGTACCGGTGCGGGTCATCTGGTGCGCCGGAGTCGCACGGCGGCTGGAGTCTCGCTGCGGGAACTGGCGCGCAAGATCGACGTCAGCGCTGGAACCCTCAGCGCCATCGAGAACGGCAAGACACCGCTGACCGTCGACCGACTCGACCGAATCGCTGCCGAACTCGGTGTCTCCACCGTCGATATTCTCACCGCCCGCCCAACAGCTGCCGCCGACGCTCCCGACCACTCGCCTGCCCGTTCGGTTGGCGACGGGCAAACGTGGCGCAGCTTTGAGCCGCTGATACTCGATCCTGTTCTCGGCGCGGCGATCGCCGCATTCCTGCAAACCGGTTACCACGGCGCGACGATGAGGAGCATTGCGGCGAACGCCGGTATGAGCGTTGCCGGCGTCTACCACTATTACCGGAGTAAACAGGACCTGCTCGTCGCCATCTTCGACCTCGGAATGTCCGAACTGCACTGGCGAATTCCGGCAGCCCGCGACGACGGCGTCACCGTGGTCGAACGATTCGCCAACATGGTCGAAGCCCTCGCGCTGTTCCACACGCACCGTGGTGACCTCGCGTTCATCGGCGCCAGCGAAATGCGCAGCTTCGACGAACCCAACCGCTCCCGAATCGCCGCCCTGCGCAGCGACATTCAGCGAATGATCGACGATCAAGTCGCCGCCGGCATCCGGGCAGGCGAATTCACCACCCCCCACCCCCGCGAAGCCGCCCGCGCTGTCTCCACCATGTGCACTTCCCTACCACAGTGGTTCCGCCCCGGTGGCCCCATCTCTCGCCACCAAATCGCCGTCGAATACGCGCAATTCGCCGTCGACATCATGCGCGGACACACGCGACCCCAGCCGTCATAGCCCAAACTCCACCGGGACGGCTGTACGAAGGCGGGACGGCTGTACGAAGGGTCTGCGCACTGCTCGGTCCACATGACGTCCGCCGAACGGGCCATCCCCTTGCGATCTCGAAGCCCGCATCGTTCGTGGTCGGCAGCAGCGCGGCATCCCCGGCCACGACCACGGTGGCGCCAACCGCTGCTTCGTCGCCGACTACGACCGTTACGACGACAACGGCTACGCAGCAGGAGAGACCCATAAAGGCGAATTCGGCTGACGAGATCCCGACCCGGCAGTGCCTTCACCGCCGGCCGCGGCACTTGCGTGCCGAGCGGCGGCCAGCCGGAGAAACCTCAGGATCGCTGTCAGGGACTGCGCGACGGCCGCTCAGGGTCGGCTCCCTGCCGCTTCTCACCTGACTTCGAGTCCGGATCGACCTTGTCCGCGCGCTCCCACTCCTTGTCCAACTCGGTTCGCGAACCCGACGCCTCGCTGCGATGCGTGTGCGCTTGCTGGGCGAGTTGCTCGGCTTGCGCCGCCTTGGCCTCGGCTTCCGCCTTTGCCGCCCGGCTCCTGGCGGCAGTCTCGTCCGCCCGCGCCTCCCGTTGAGCGACCTCGACTTCCCGTTCCGCCGCGCGGTCACGGATACCCCGAGCCTCGACCCGCTGGTGTTCACGCCGTCTGCGCGTCAACACCAATACGCCAGCCAGCAAGATAACCACAGCGGCGACGACAATGATCACGATCAGAATGGTGGTGTTCATCTTTTCGACTCCTCGCACTCGCCCCCTTTGCCTAACGCCACTCGATTACCCCTGAACTGCGAAAATGAACGGGCCTGCTGCCACCGCCGGATAACGCGGGGCCACGCGGTGCCCATGACACGTTGTTTTTCTGGCTTGGGCGGGGCCGCGGACCTCGGTGATGTGGAGCCGGATGCTCGATGCACACCACGGCGTACCGCGGTAACGAAGCGCTGGGGTTCCTCATGCTGTGGACATCACGCGGCCTGCAGCGGTCCGGCGAGCGACTTGCGTAGCGAGGACGGGCCGACCAGCGGCAGCAGCACCGCTAGGAGCTTGCCCTCGAGCGCCTGCGGGGTCCGGGTCAGCTCGACATGAAAGACCTGGTGGCGCTCGTGGATGGCCCCGGTGAGCGGAGCGGCATCCTGGCGTCGAATTTGGAAATCGACAGCGCGCACCAATTGGTCAAGGTGATGTTGCGGCCGCCAGCCATCTTCAACGTCCCGGATTGAAAGCTGCGCCCGGCTCCGCAGAACCTAGCCGCGGTAGATCTCGACATAGGCGTTGGTGAGCACGGCGACGACGCCGGGACCCATTCCGGTGCAGCCTGCGGTGATGCGCTGGCCTGCCGGTGTGAAGGGGTAGCTGAGAACAGGATAGGGACCGACTCCGTACAGCGGAAACGGCCCGCTGGCGTAGAGGCCGAAGCAGTCGACGTGCAGGACGTAGTTGCTTCCGCCGTCTGGCTGGCACGTCGCAGACGCACCGAAGAGATCTCGTTCGACGGTGCAATCCTGCGGCGCCGCCTGGGCGGCGCCCGAACCGATGATCGCAACAGCGGCCAGACCACAAAGGCCGGCCGTCGCGACTCGTGTGGCGGCGACAAGCGTCTTGTTCATGGAACTCCCTCGGTGTCAGTTGATTTGGCGCCAGTTGATCTTCGGATGAGGGAGTCTCGACGTTACGGCGTTCGCTGCGTTGGGCAGGGATTCGCGGATCACCTCAGCGCAGGGATCGGCCACCGGAGACGCAGCCGGCGGAGGTGTCGGCGAGCAGGGCCTTCATGGCGAGGACAGAGCCGCTGTTCAGTCGGTTCAGTCGCCCAAGGTGTCCCGGTCCTGCTGAGCAAGGACGAAGGTGCCTTGTCCGTTGGGGTCCAGCCCGGTGTCGAGGATCTTGTCGTCCAGGAATGCGGCGGCCTGCTGGTCCAGGTAGATCCGTGAGCCTTCGGCATCCAGAACCTGGTCCTGCTCGGCCGGCCCTGCGGCAACCGCGAGCTGCAACGTCTCAGCGTCGTCCACCGTGGAGATGCGCAGCCCGGCATTCTCTGGTGTGCCCTCGGCGGAGGTGATACTGCGAACGGCCTCGATGGCCGCGGGGGTGATCATCAACATGTGTCTGTTTCCTTCCCGCTGTGATGACAGTCAGCCCGGTAAAACGGCGAGCTCAGGTCCCCAGGGCAGCGATCGTCATCGGTGTCGGCAGCCAGCCACCGGGCGTTCTCCCAGGAGTAGCCACGGGCTGCTTCGCGAAACCATGGTTTCGGCGGCAGTCTCGTATGTCCATTATATCGCTCGAATTCAGAACGATCGTTGTAGTATTGAACGAACGATGGTTGCCCAGCGGATGCGCGGCGGGAGTTTACGTGGACGACAAGGTCGAGATACCGACTCGAGTGCTCGTGGAAAGCATGGTGCGCGAGGACGCGACCATCGACGCGGCGGAACTCTATGCGGTCGCGAACACGCTGGGCATGACCGACCAGCAGGTCCGCCTGCACATCCGGCGCCTCGTCGCTGACGGCCAGCTCACCCAGGACGGCCGTGGCCGTCGGGCAACGCTGCGGGCCGGCGCCGCTCTCTGCAGCTCGATCGAGCCGAACATCGAGTTCATCCGCTATATGTACGACCAGGATCGCGGCGCCGAACCTTGGGACGGAACCTGGCACCTGGTCGCCTTCGCGATTCCAGAGGCCGAGCGGCGAGCCCGGGATGCCGTGCGCGACGGCATTGTTCACCTCGGCGGAGCGGCGATCCAGAGCGGCCTTTATGTATCGCCGAATCCATGGGAACCCTATGTCGAAGACCTGGCAACCGAGCTCGGCATCGGCGCATACCTGACCTACTTCACCACCGTGAATCTCCGTACGAGCGGCCTGGATTCGCCGCGGGAAGTCGCCGCCCGGCTGTGGCCGTTAGACCAGATCGCTGCGCGCCACGCCCGGCTACTCCGTATCGCACAGTCGCGGCTCGACCGCATAACCGGCCCGCGCGCCCTGACGCAACCCGAGATGCTCACCGTGCTGGTCGAACTCGGTGCCGAGTTCACCAGGGCCATGGATTCCGACCCGCTGCTGCCCCCGGAGTTGCTTCCCCAGCCGTGGCCCGGCACCCGCGCCCGTGCGCTGGTCGCGGAATGCTGGTCGCACCTGATGAATCAGGGAACGTCACCGACCCGGCCGCGGGTGTTCCGCCTCTATCGCGATGTTGTCCGGTACGTCACCGAGGATGTGCACCGAGGTTCGGCCGAGTTCGACACCGCACGGCGGTAACCACTGGGCATGGCCGGTGCTGCCGGCCACGAATGGTGTGTTGGCAATCCGAAGGAGGATGTTGTGCGGGTTCTTGCTCTGGGCGGTGCAGGGGCAATGGGACGGGCCGGCCTTCGGTTGGCCGCGACACTGCCCGGCGTGACCGAAGTCGTGGTTGCCGACCGCGACTTCAACGCCGCTCACGCAGTGTCCGAAGAGTTGACCGGGCTCGGCGCCATCGTCCGCCCCCGCCGCGTCGATGTGACCGAGTCCGACGATCTCGACGAGGCGCTGCGCGACGCCGATGTGGTGCTCAATACCGTTGGCCCCTACTACCATTTCGGTCCCACTGTGCTGCAGGCGGCGATCCGGGCCCGAACGGACTACCTCGACATCTGCGACGACTGGGAGCCGACGCTGCGGATGCTCGAACTCGACGCGCTTGCCCGCGAGGCCGGGGTGTGCGCGATTATCGGCATGGGGGCAAGTCCTGGCGTGAGCAATCTGCTTGCGGCACTCGCTGCTCGTGCAGTCGACCGCATCGAAAATGTCTACACGGCATGGCCTGTCGATGTTGCGGACGAGCTCGACACCACCGAGGCTGTCGGCGCGGCAGGCGAGCCATCGGCCGCCGCGGTGCATTGGATGCAGCAGATCAGCGGCACTATCACCGTTGTCCGCGGCGGCCGCATCACCCAGGAGGCGCCGCTGCGCCCGGTCCCGCTGGCGCTGCCCGGGGGACGCTGCGGCACCGCCTACACCGTCGGCCATCCGGAGCCGGTCACCTTCCAACGCACCCTCTCCCCGTCCGGCGAAGCCGCCACCCTGATGATCGTCACGCCGGGCACCGCGGCCTACCTCGATGTGCTGCGCACCGACATCGACAAGGGCGCGCTCACTAACGAGTCCGCGGCCAGGGATCTGGCTGAACCGACCCTGCGCCGGGCGCTTCGATCCGCGAAACGCGCCACCACGTTCCGATCCCACGGCACTCTGCCACTATTCTTCGCCGCGATCACCGGCGCCGTCGGACCCGAGCGCCACACCGTTCTCGCCCATCTCATCGAAACCGCCGAGACCGCCGCGCTCACCGGGGATATGGCCCGATTTACAGGAATTCCCCTGGCGCTGAGCTTGTCTCAGCTCGCCGACCGCACGGCGGTGCGGCCCGGCGTGCATCCTCCGGAAGCGATCATCGACCCCGAACGCTTCTTCACCGATCTCGGTGCCCACCTCGGTCTGGACGAGACAACCCATGTCGTCAGCATCGAGCAGGCGCCGAGCGCGACGCTTGCCGGGCACCGATAGCGCGAGGGATCGCGGCCCCGTGCCTACTAACGCGCTGAGCCGACGCGGTGCATGGCGTGGATATCGAGCGTGGCCAGGGACCAGTCGTCGGTCAGCGTGAAGCCGAAATGCTGATAGAGCGGGACGTTCCTCAGGTCTGCGGTGGTCAACCCAAGTCAGCTGCGTGGCCGCGTCGAGCGCGGAGCCGGGTGGGCTGAGCAAGGCGGCGGCGCCCGGCACAGTGCGGGTGACCAGATGTCGCAATCGTGCAGTGGCGGCGAACCAGTGACGTTTTCGGTCCCCTGCGACCCAGGACATGCCGGGTTCGGATTCAAACGCTGGGGCGAGGACGATATCCGGTTCCAACGGGGACCTCCGGAATCAGATGGCAGATCAGCAATTTGAGATAGAACAGCGGGATGAACCAGGCAAGCAGCGCCGGTACCGGGAACACGATCAGGTTGATCAGGAACACGGCCATGTAGGCCGCCATGGCAACCGGGCGGCGCAGTGCGACCGGCACGGCTTCGATCAGCAGCGCAGACCCGAGCAGCAGCAGAGTATTGGCCACGAACCATGCCGGATCGCCGAGAAGCAGAAAACCCACCACGGCGATGTGCAGGGTGTGAACCGCGACGAATGCCAAACGGCCGCGCGACGAGCGGGTCCGGTGGTACCAGCGTTTCGCCGAGTTCGTCGCGTTGGTGAGCACGCCGCCGACCAGATCGCAGGCAATCACGGCGAGCGCTACGACTTCCGCGATGCTGCGTCCGGAAAGTGCTGTCCCGCAGTACGTTACGAGAAGAAGTACACAGACGGCGCCGCCCGTGTATTCGACCGCCGACTCCGCTCGTGTTTTCCCCGGTCCCATGAACCGCTCCAGGCGCCCCGCCCATCCCTGCCGTGTCGTCGGGATCGCCCAATCGGCTTGCAGGTCGCTACGCATGACGCGGTCCCCACAGTCCGGCCAGCAGGCTGAAGATCTGATCGGGATCGCCGCCGCTCGTGAGCGCCCAGTGGTCACCGGCGCGCAGCACGGCCGCGGACGCCGCTGTCAGCAGCCCGCGGTCGACGTCCGCACGGATGATGCCCAGTTCGATGCCGTTGCCGATCACCGCAGCGAGCCACGACTGCTCGTCTCCGGCAGGTAGGCGGGCGATGGCGGCGTCGGCCAGCGCGAGGTCCAGTGGATTGTCCCGGAGGAAGCCGACCAGTGCGGCCGAGTTCTCGCGCAGGCGCGCCCAGAACACGTCGGCAGTGTGGGCCGCTACCCATGCCCCCAGCCGTTCTCGCAGTCGATCGGAGACATCCGACAGCACTAGCGCGAGTATGTCTTCTTTCCCGTCGAAATACTGGTAAGCAGAGCTTTTCGAGATGCGGGCGTTGGCGATGATCGTGTTGTACGACGCCCCCTCCGGTCCGTGGTGCGCGAACTCGGCCTTCGCGGCGTCGATGATGACGCGCTGTCGTTCCGGCGGGAGGCGGTGAAAGCGAGGAAGAGGCATGCACCAATAGTACACACTATTGGTGTGTACCACTAGTTCATGGCCCAGGCGGCAACAAGGCCGGCTGCCTGAGTGGCCGAGCCCACGACGACGATGAGGGCCTCGCGGGCGAAGATGAGAAGTGTGAACTGGCCAGTCGATAGTTGTGCAAGGACCAGGAGCATTGTCGATCGTGAACGCTGAACGGCCTTTCGCCGCCATGTCCCCCGCGACCGGTGAAGATGTTGTGCTGCAGGCTTTCCGCGCGGAGAGTACTCGATTGTGCGAGGTGCTCGGGGAGCTGACCGAGGCGCAATTCGCCCTTGCGACTCCGTGCCCGCCATGGAATGTCGCCGAATTGGCGGTACACATCAACTCCGCTGTCGCCCGCGTCCTCGCGGGACTCGCCGCGCCCGCGCCACCTCGAGCGGATATCGCTGCCGCCGACTACTACCGACCGGAAATCTTCGACGGCGCTGCCAATGCCGAGCGGGTACGCATGGCCCAACGCGACGCCGCCGTTTACCAGAACGCGACCGCGATCACCGCGGCATTCGGCGACACTTGGCGACAGGCCGACATAGCGATATCGGGGCAACCCGCCGATCGCATGATCACCACCCGATGGGGCGACGGCATCCTGTTGAGCGAATTCATGATCACCCGTGTGGTCGAGCTGGTTCTGCACGGCCTCGACATCGCCATCGCACTCGGCGCGTCGGCATGGACTACACCCGAAGCCGCTGCGGTCGTGGGCGACTTCTTGCGGATCGAGCCCGCCGCCACCCACCTGGGTTGGGACCGCCCGACTGCGTTGGCCAAAGCCAGCGGGCGCGCGGCGCTGTCCACCAGAGAGTCAGCCGAACTCGCGCGCCTGAACATCACCTGGAGACGGTTCGGCTAGCGCACACTATCAGTCAAGCGGTCGCTTGCCGCAAGGCGGTGCAGGTGGCCCGTCCCCACTGAATGAGACCGCTCGGTTTTAGAGTCCTGATGGCCCTGATGAGGGTCGGAAGGGACACTGAGGGATATGGCAGGACGCAAGCGGCATTCCGCGGAGGAGATCGTGCGGAAG
>NZ_JADLQX010000276.1 GCF_015477605.1 Nocardia amamiensis | reverse complement strand
CCGGAACCCCATCTCCAGGAAATGTGGCACGCCGTTGACCACAATAAAATCGATATGAAATGCACCCTGACGGTAGCCAAAGGTTTCGCAACAGAAGGTCATCAGGCTGCTGAACGACGCCGGCAGGGCCGCTGCCGCCATCGCCACATGCCCCGACTCATAAAAGCTGACGCAGCCCTCGGCATCCCGGTGCTGCTCAATCACCTTCTGGCAGCAGGTCAGCGCCTGGGGATGTCCCTGATGCACTACGCCCTGTAATGAAAACTCATCGCCAATCAGTGCGCTTTCCACAATAAAGCCGCTGAAGC
>NZ_JADLQX010000275.1 GCF_015477605.1 Nocardia amamiensis | reverse complement strand
ACATCCAGGTGTGGGAACAGACCTACCCGGCGCTGACCGAGGTGTGGCCGCTCTCGCCGCTGCAGTCGGGTCTGCTGTTCCACGCGTTGATGACCCAGTCCACCGTGGACGTGTACACCATGCAGGCCGTGGTGGACCTGGGCGGCACGGTGGATGCGGCGCGGCTGCGGGCGGCGGCCCAAGGCATCATCGACCGGTACCCGAACCTGCGCACCGCGTTCGTCACCGACTCCGACGGCCAGGCCGTGCAGGTGGTGCTGGATCGCGTCGAAGCTCCGTGGCGCGAGGTGGATCTCACCGAGCTGCCCG
>NZ_JADLQX010000274.1 GCF_015477605.1 Nocardia amamiensis | reverse complement strand
ACAACCCAATCCGATCGACGCAGTCACCATCGCCCCACACTGGCGTACCGCATCAACCACATCGCTGGCCAACGCAACACCCAGAACCGACCAACCTTAAGTCACTGGTATTGGTGTTAGCCTCGATCTTTCACCGGGCCTTCGGCCCGGTGTGATCGGGTTCGGATTGGATTTTCGCTGTTGATCCTGCGTTCCGCGTAATTCGGAGCGGATAGAGCCCAGATTTATGCCCTGACCTGCCCAGACATGGAGAAACGCGCCTGGGGACCGTGTCTCTAGGCGTGCAGATACTCGCAGGTCAGGGCGCCGGG
>NZ_JADLQX010000273.1 GCF_015477605.1 Nocardia amamiensis | reverse complement strand
CAACGTAGTGGTGCTCGAGCAGGTCGGCCTGTTCGCGTTGCAGCCGCTCCAGCAGCTCGCCGATACTCTGGCGGTCATCGATCCGCAGCCGCACCGGCAGCGTGTTGATGAACAGACCCACCATCGACTCGACGCCGGGCAGCTCGGCCGGACGGCCGGACACCGTCGCGCCGAACACCACGTCACCGCGGCCGGTGAGGCGTCCGAGCAGGATGCCCCAGGACGCCTGCACCAGCGTGTTCACCGTGACGCCGAGTTCGGCGGCGTGCTTGGTGATCCGGCGGGTGCGGTCGGCGTCGATCTCGGTGGTGA
>NZ_JADLQX010000272.1 GCF_015477605.1 Nocardia amamiensis | reverse complement strand
CAGAGGTTATCTTCAACTCGTCCGGACTGAATGTCAGGCTCTCCATTCGAGGCGGCGTGACATTTTTCTACCGTTATCGCTGGGAGGGTTAACCCGTCAGCTGACTACAGGGGATTATCCGTCGATATCCCTGTTACAGGCAAGGAAACGGCGTCAGCAATTTCGGCTCTGGATTGCAAAGGGTTATGATCCGCGTCAGCATATCGTCCTGAACAGACTGAAAAAAGTTATATTCACCTCCGGATAACAGGCAATAAAAACCGCCCTGTTGGGCGGCGGAGTAGATCTTAGCGGAGGCTACGCTGGCCGGACCCTGG
>NZ_JADLQX010000271.1 GCF_015477605.1 Nocardia amamiensis | reverse complement strand
AGCGGCGCAGCGTGGCTTCGCTGGCGGAGATCGCCACATTCGGCGCGGGTGCGGAGCAGGCGCGGCTGGAGGAGCTGCCCGGTGGCGGTGTCGGCGAGATCCCGCTGACCCCGATCATGCGGCAGATTCTCGCGAGCGGCTCGTCCTACCAGCGGTTCTCGCAGACCATGGCGCTGCGGCTGCCGGAGGGCATCGACCGGGAGACGCTGGTCGGCACCATCGCGGCGGTCTTCGACCACCACGACGTGCTGCGGTCGCGGTTGCGCCGCACCGGCACGGACTGGACGTTCGAGGCGCTGCCGCGGGGTGCGGTCGACA
>NZ_JADLQX010000270.1 GCF_015477605.1 Nocardia amamiensis | reverse complement strand
CAGTAGCCTCGACCTGCCGCTTCAACCGCTCGGCCACCGCAGCCAACTGCAGCAAGCCCTCACGTCCAATCATCAACCCCTCCAGCCTGTTCCGGCTACAGGTGCATCATGAACCGCACGCTTCGACCTCGAGCAGCTGCTTGTAACCGACTGCGATATCGGCCGCCGACAGGTGCGGATCCGAACACCTCAGCAGGTACTTGCCGTCGAAGTTGGCTTCGGCCTTCGCTTTCGCCGCGTCGAGGCGCAGCTTCCCGGCCGGGGTGACCCGCAGGAACCTCGACAGGCCCGGCTTCGCGGAGATCTTGCCCCGCAACTCGCC
>NZ_JADLQX010000269.1 GCF_015477605.1 Nocardia amamiensis | reverse complement strand
TGGCTCCGTTCCTCGTGCGGGCCGCGGAGGACATCGAACAGCGGTTGCTCGACCAGGCGAAGGCATCGGAGCGCGCCCTGCTCGCCGCCTTCCAGTCGGTCTCCCGGCAGCGTCGGGCGGTCGCCGCCGTCGGCGACGACATCGTGCTGACCAACAAATCGGCTCTCGATCTGCTCAGTCCGGCCGATTACGCCGTGCTGCGGATGCTGACCGACGATCTGGACCGCGGCGCTCATACCACCGACGTCACCCTCGCCTCCGGCATCGTGGTTCGCGCTCGTCTGGCACAGATTGCCGGGGCCGGCGGCGGCACCCTGTTCCACT
>NZ_JADLQX010000027.1 GCF_015477605.1 Nocardia amamiensis | reverse complement strand
AGTGCGGCGCAAACTCGACAGCGGACCTCGGCGTCTGCGTGAGTCCGACCGGTTACTCAAGCGGCCGGACTCGAAGTACTCATTCCGCCAAAAAAGCCAAGCACGCAGGACAACCCGCAGAACCACCGGCAAGGTCATTGCATTACACCCCGTAACAGCTCAGTAGGTGTGACAGGTCAAGCAACGGCATTGGACGGCGGGGTGGGAGTGGATGGCGTTCTCGACCTCGCTGGGATACACGTTCTCGCCGCCGCTGATGATCATGTCCGACTTGCGGCCGGTCAGGAACAGGAAGCCGCGATCGTCGAGATAGCCCAGGTCTCCCGTGTGGTACCAGCCATTCCTGAGCACGTCGGCCGTCAGGTCCGGGTTCTTCCAGTAGCCGAGCATGACGTGCTTTCCCCGGACGCAGACCTCACCGATCCGACCAGGTTCGACGCGCTCGTCGTCAGCGTCGACGACCTCGATCTCCGAGCAGATCGCCACTCTTCCCGCGCTGGCCAGCAGGTGGCTGTCTGCCCCGTCGAGGTGGTGGTCCGCGGCGTCCAGCATCGTGATCGGCCCGCCCGCGGTCTCGGTAGCGCCGTACCCCTGGGCGAAGAGCGGCCCGAATGCGGTGATGGCGCGCTTGAGGACCTCGGCGGGGAACGGGCTACCGGCGTAGGTGAGTGATCGCAGGCTGCTCAGATCGTAGGAGTCGAGCGCGGAGTGGTCGGTGAGCCAGCCGTAGATGGTGGGCACCAGGTTCGCATGAGTGCATTTCTCGTCCTGAATGAGCCGGAGGATCTCGTCGAGGTCGGGCTTGCGGTTGATGACGACCTTCCCTCCGACCAGCAGCAGCGTGAGGATCGGCCACCAGGAGACGTGGAAGATCGGTAGGACGAAACACGTCGAGTCGTCCTTGGTGATCTCACCGCCGAGGGCTGCGGCTATCGCGGCCGTAAGCAGGTTGCGGTGGCTGAGCATGACGCCCTTGGGGGTGCCCGTGGTTCCGCCGGTGTACATCAGAACAGCCAGGTCGTCTTCGGACACCCGATAGAAGTCCGGATCGGGCTCATGATCGGGCGCCTGGGCCAGTGCCTCCTCGTACGCGACGAAACCGTTCACATGATTGTCGAGCGAGAGGCCGCGCCGGAGTGCCGGGGTCGATGCGAGCAGGGCGGAGGCCAGCTGCTCGTATCCGTCACCCACGACCATGACCACGGCGTCGCTGTCCTTGACGATGTACTCGAGCTCAGGCTCACTGAGCCGCGTGTTCAACGGGGTCACGCTGACGCCGAGCTTGGCGGCGGCCAGGTACGTCTCGAGGTATCGCGCGCTGTTGTCGGACAGGATCGCGAGCCGCTCGCCGGGTTGCAGTCCCAGATCGATCATGGCGTGCGCCGCTTGATTGACGCGTCGGTTGAGGTCGGCGTAGGTCAGCCTCGCACCTTCGAAGACGACGGCGGTTCGGCAGCCGTGCCTGGCGGCTCCGTGCCGTGGCAGGTCGGCGAGTGTGTACATCAGTTCCTCCGATAGATGGGCAGGCTCGGGCGATGATCGGTCAGGCCCACGACTTGGGCAGACCCTGGAACTGCATGAGCATGTTGCGGCTCATCTCGTTGGAGATCGGCGAGAACTGGATCTGGTAAGCGTCACGCGCGAACATGGAGACCGGGTACTCGTTGCAGATGCCGTAGCCACCGAAGATCTCGGTGCCGTAGGTACCGGCGTACCGGGCGCCTTCGGCCGCGACGAGCTTCGCCATCGTGGCCTCGAGGTGGTAGGGCTGTCCCGTGTCGCAGAGCCAGGCGGCCTTGTAGGTGAGGTTCCGGGCATTCTCGAGGTGGATGCACATGTCCGCGAGATAGTGCTGGAGTGACTGGAACCGGCCGATCGGACCACCGAAGGCGTGCCGTTCCTGGACATAGCGCATGCAGTACTCGTAGATGGCGGCGATGGCGCCGACGCCCAGCATCGCGACCCCGATGCGCTCGGGGTTGAGCACCGTCATGATCTCGCGGTAGGCCTGGCCACGGGTGCCGATGAGGTTGTCCTTCGGCACCACGACGTTGTCGAAGGTGATCTCCATGCTGTCGCAGTGATGACAGCTGATCTTCTCGACCGGGCGCATGGTCAGCCCCTCGGTCTGCCGAGGAACGATGATCGTCGACCAGGATTCGCGGCGTCGGATGTCGCGTTCGGTTCGGCAGACCGTGAAGATCAAGTCCGCGGCATGTGCGCCGGTGATGAAGATCTTGCTGCCGTTTATGACCCAGGAATCGCCTGCGTCCTCGGCGAAGGTCGACAGCGATCCGAGGATGTCGGTGCCCCCGCCCGACTCTGTGAGGGCCATCGAGGTACGCAGTCGGCCTTGGGCCAACCGGGGCAGGTAGCGCTGCTTCTGCTCCTCGGTCCCGAGATCGGTGAGGAAGCGCGCGCCGAAGCCGATCGCCGTTCCGACGGCGAGGGCGACAGACATCGAGCGCTTGCAGATCTGCTCGTAGGCGATCATGGTGTCGACCGAGCCGAGGCCTTGGCCTCCGTACTCGACCGGGACGGCTGCGGCGAAGAGGCCGAGATCGGCGAACTTGTCCCACAGCTCGTCGGGCGGGAAGTCGACGTTCTCGTCCATCCAGCGTACGTAGTCGTAGTTCAGTTCCTTGTCGCAGAACCTGGCGAAGGTCTCGGCGATCGATCTCTGCTCATCGGTGAAAGAGAAGTCCATGGGTCAGGCTTTCTGGTCGGAATCGACATTGGCGGCGCGCTGGCTCTTGACCAGGGCGTCCGGGATCTCCCGGAACATCGCCATGGCGGCCTGGATGTCGGGTGCGTGGTTGAGCCACTGGATTGCGTTGCGCTCGAGCGCGAGGGCAGTGTCCAGGCTGGGCGTTTCCAGCGACCGGGCCAGCACCTCCTTGCCCATGCGCAGGGCGATCGCCTTCTTCCCCGCGATGTTGGCGACCGTCTCGGCGAACCGCTCCTCGAACCGGTCGGCGTCGAAGACTCGGGTCAGGAGCCCCATCTCGTAGAAGTCCCGCGCGGTGTAGTCCTTGCGACCGCTGTAGATGACCTCGCGGGCTCGATGCAGCGGCATGGCTCGAGCGATCCGCACGGTCCCTCCCCAGCCGGGCAGGAGGCCCATGTTGATCTCGGTGGCGCCGAACCTGGCGGAGTCGGTGGCGTAGACAAGGTCGCACATCAGCGCCAGCTCGAGACCACCGGCCAGGCAGTGGCCATGGATCTTGGCGATCACGACCTTCTCGCAGAGCTCGATGGCCTTTCCGATCTCGTAGCCCTCGTGCGCCAGCCAGTTCAGTGCCGCGGTGTGGTCGGCCAATGAGGGGAAGATGTCGAGGTCACCGCCAGTGCAGAACCCGCGCCCGGCGCCGGCGAGGACGACCACGCTCACGCCGTCCTCGTCTCGGACTCGTCGGAAGACGGCGAGCAGTTCGGCCGCCATGGTGCGGTTGATCGCGTTGTACTTGTCGGGGCGATTCAGCGTGATGGACGCGACCGGGCCGTCGACCTCATAGCTGATCGTGGAGTAGTCAGCCATCGATGTTCCTGTTCTGGGCTGGGCGGAAGTAGGGAAGCTGGAAGTCGCCGCGTTTGTGGAAGACCACTTCGACCTCCGCGCCGATGACAACTTCGGCCGGATCGCAGTCGACGATGCGAGTCATCATGCGCACGCCTTCCGCGAGGTCGACGTAAGCGATGGTGTAGGGAAGCTCGTCCATGAACCGCGGCTCGACCATCGAGTACGCGGTCGAGAAGGTGAACACGCGTCCGCGGCCCGCCGACTCGATCCACCCGAGGTCCGCCGACCAGCACTCCGGGCACCGCTTGCGGGGGGCGAAAATCCTCGCCTCGCACTTCCGACAGACCTGGACGAGAAGCATTCCTGACCGAGTTCCCACCCAGAACGCCTCAGTCCAGGGCTGCACCTCGGGCACCGGCTTCGACATGTCGAAATCCACCTCAGGCGTCCTTTCCCCAGATGGTGGCGATGTTGTTGAAACCGGAGCCGCCAGCGGTGTTCTGGTAGACGAATCTGCAGCCGGCGACCTGACGCTTTCCCGCGCGTCCCATCAGCTGGCGCGCGGTCTCGACGTAGCACGCGGTTCCCACCCCGGATCCGGTGTGGCCTCGACCCGGGGCATCGCCGATCGTCGACCAGGCGATGTCACCCCCGAACGACATTCGACCCTCGGCGAAATACCGAGCCCCCTGGCCCGCGGGCGCAACTCCGAGATTCTCCGCCATGAGCGGATGTGCCAGCGGGTAGGCGACGTACACGTTCCACAGATCGATGTCCTGGCGTGCCACTCCGGCGCGCGCCATCGCTTCCGCCGCGGTGACCCGCACGCCATCGGCCACTGTGTCGAAGTCCCGTGCCACGCATGTTCCGCTGAAGTAGCGCGACGAGTCACCCAGCTTGTATGCCGCCGGCGTACCGAGTTCCTTCGCCTTCTGGGCCGACACCACCACGAGGGCGGCACCGCCGTCCGCGAGAATGTTGCTCTCGCGCTTGTGCAGCGGGGTGTTGAGCAGCTCCGAGCCGAGGACCTGCTCGACCGACGGAGCGGGGCGACCGTAGAAAAGCGAATGGGGATCGTGCTCGGCCCAGCTGCGCAGTGCGGTGACGACCGAGGCCATGTCTTCCGCGCTGGCACCGGACTCGTACATGTACCGGTTCGCCAGGAGGCCCATGATGATGTTGTAGGTGGTGCCGTATGGGTACTCCCACTGCATGTCGACGCCTGCACGGGCGAACGCGTCGATCTGCTGTGGGAGCGGCATCGTCGAGTGCACGGTGACCTGCTGTACGAGCACGGAGTCGGCGATACCTGAGGCGATCCACTGCTCTGCCAGACGGAGGGCGTTCGACGTCGAGGCGCCACCCGCGTTCACCATGGCGCAATCACGCACACCCTTCAGGCCCAGCCGCTCGGGCAACTGCCCGTAGGCAAGCTCGGTCTCGATGACGGGCTGCGCGATCGGCGCTACCGAGATCACGCCCTGGATTTCGTCCTTGGCGAACCCGGAGTCCACAACCGCCTCGATACACGTGTCGAACACGATGTCCCACGAAGTCCGATCCGGGATCGACGCTGTCGGCACCTCGCCGATCCCGACGATCGCAATATCACCCACGCCTTGTTCCTCTCGCCTGGCCGGCAATCCCACCGCGCCACATATGCTCGTAACTATAAGACGGTACCGTTACGTTCTAGAGTTGAAACTAGACGACGTTCGGAGAGAACGCAATGGACCGCGGCGGGAAGGAGCTGACCGACGAGGAGCCCTTAGACTTGCGGCGATAGGAGGACAGATGGCGACCGGCGTTCGACACCTGAAGATGGCCGAATTGAGTTCGTCGTCAGGTATCCCCGCATCGACCATCCGGCACTACCTGCGCCTGGGTCTGCTTCCCGAGCCGCTGCGAACCGCCCCGACGATGGCCTACTACGGGCCCGAACACAGGGAACGGCTGATACACATCAGGCGTCGCCTCGAGGCAGGCGCGACGTTGCAGGAGGTTCGTCGGGAACTGGTCGGCCAAGCCTCTCCACCGGCTCGACCCGAGAACGACCAACCAGTGCATTCCAGTCAGCGGGCGCGTCTGATCGAGGCCGGGTCTGCCGTCTTCTTGCACGCTGGTTTCGAAGCGGCCAGTGTCGAAGATGTGGTGGCTCGAGCCGGCGTGGGCAAAGGCGCCTTCTACCGGCACTTCGACGGAAAGCGTGACCTGCTGGCCGCGTGCATCGCCAGTGAACTCGACTGGTACGACGTTGCGACGAGCGGTGGCGAACCATCGCTGGAACGACTGATGAGCTATTCGGAACTCTTCGAACATCGCCGTCTTCGCGCCCTGATCAGCTTGTTCGCTCTACTCCGACAGGCCGAAGCGAGCGGGACAACCGACCATGGCGAGGCCCTTCCGCAAGCGCGTGCTCGACTCCGAGCGCCACTGGAAGCCGACCTGCGGGCGGCACGGGAAAGGCCCGACGCGTTCGCGGGTGATGAGCGACTGCAAGCGGAGATGCTGCTCGCGGTTGCCGAGTACACCTTGGCCTATGCCGTGAAGTCCGGCTCGGGCCAGGTCGCGGACCTCGTCCGGCACGGCTGGAAGATCGTCCTGGCGGGACACATCCATGCCTGAGCACACCGTCAATGCACAATGGACCGTCTCCGACCTGGCGGAACGCTCCGGACTGCCGGCCTCGACCATCCGGTACTACGTACGCCAAGGACTCATGCCGGCCGGCCAACGCCTGTCTCGTACCCGCACTGTCTACAACCAGAAGCACTTGAGGGCCCTGGAGACCATCAAGTCGCTGCGCGAGACCGGGGTCCCGCTCGCCGAGATCCGGTCACACGCGAGCCCTGACACCCACGCGTCCAGCGACTCCACCGTCGCCGAAATGCGACGTAACGACCTGCTCGAGGCAGCAACCAAGTGCTTTCTCACCGCAGGCTTCGCGGGCACGAGCCTCGGCGCAATCGCGCGCGGCGCATCGATGAGCAAGGCCACGCTCTACCACCATTTCTCCTCGAAGGAGGAGATCTTCATGGCGTGCGCCGAGCGGGTGTTCCACCGCCTCTATGCCGACGTCTGGCCTGCCATCAGCCAAGCGCAGACAGCTGACGAGCGCCTGCGCGCCCGCTGGGATGCGTTCGTCGAATCCTTCGCCGATTGGGCTCCGATGATGGACCTGGTCCGGGGCTTGGCCATCGGCAACCGTACCTTCAGCGAGGAGTACCTCCGTTTGATCGACACGATCGTTGCACCGCTCGCTCGCGAGCTGGCGATGCTCGGTGCTGAGCGTCGCTTCGATGTCGACGCGGAATTCGTCTCCTACGTCGTGATGGGCATGGCGGAAGCCGGAGCTCGGGCACTCAACGAAGGGCGCCACGACGCCGACGATGTCTGGCAGTACCTCGAGCGGATACTGGCAGTGCCGCCCAGCCGCGTGCCGGACGCTTGAGCGGGTCCGCCTCCGACTGTCGACCCGGACTTCGCGTCTTGGTGACCGACAGGCGCAATCAACTCCCTCCTTCTGCCACGCCGACATGAAATCACCTGTAGGTCAACACCGCTCGATGTTCAGCGCTTAGCGCCGGATCGGGCGGATCTGCTCCCCGACCCGTGCCGACCACGACGAAGGTCAACCGGTTCGCGCGCAATATGGCCGAGGCCGGCGAGATCTTGACCAGTTTGGGCCCGACTGGGCAGACCCGTTCGGCAAGCTGTTCCTGCAAACCCTCGCCATAGTCGCCGAATTCGAAGCCAACCTGAACCATCTGCGTACCCGCGAGGGCACGGCCAAGGCCGGCGTGGAAGGCCGACTCGAATCAAGCGCACGGCGCTGCAGGATGCCGCGATGCCCTACCGGTCGAGACCCAGCAGAACAAGAGGCACCACCCGCCACTACAGCTCGTAATCCGCTTCGATAACCAGCCGCCCACCCGAAAACCGCAGGTCGTCCCCGTTCCCATGTTCGACACGCCCCTGCCGAGGGCGCGAACCTGCGACGTTCAACCGTCGAGCCGGAAGTGACGGGCCGTTGGGACATCCCCACAGGCGAAACGGTTGCAGCGCCCGGGAGTTCGGACCGGAATTCTTGGCGTATTCTCGGTCGCAGCCCGCAAACCAAGCAGGTCAGGCACGGTAACCGTGCCTGACCTGGTGTTAATGCTCCCCCATCTGGACTCGAACCAGAAACCTGCCGATTAACAGTCGGCTGCTCTGCCAATTGAGCTATAGGGGATTGTCCTCGGCGCGTCCGGTGGGTACCGGGCGGGCCGAGGAGAAACTTTAGCGTATCGCTGGGCAGGAGCCCAAATCGCGTCGCTACCTGCTGACTTGTCCCGGTCGCTGGGGCCGCCGGCACCGGGGTATCCGGATCGACACGCGTATGGGGCGTCGGGCAGGATAGTAGCGGCGAACTGGCAACTGGGAGGAGCACATCGAGATGCTGCGGTTGATCATCGGCATTGCGGCCGGGTACGTACTCGGCAGCAAAGCCGGGCGGGCTCGCTACGAACAGATCAGCGCCGCGACCCGCGCGCTGACCGAGAGCCCGGTGACCCGCAAGCTCGTGCTCGTCGGCAGGCAGAAACTGGCGGACAAGCTCAGCACCCGCCCCCGCCTGGAGCCGATGGAACCGCTCGACGAGCGGACCACCATCCTGGTGCCGCACGACCAGTTGCGTCGCTGAGCTCGGTCACCCGCACTTCGCACAGTAGATTCTCGGAGCGGCCGGGTTGGATGTGCGCGGGATCACGCCCGCGCACTCTTACGCCCCGGTGGCGAAGTCGCCGTGGTTGCCCATCGCCTGGGTGAGCAGGCTCTTGCGATATTGCTCCAGCGCGACCAGGTCGCCGAAGAGGGCGAAGTAGGCGTCCGGCTGTTCGGTCGAGGACACCCGCTGCAGCTTGGACTTGAGTTCGGCGATCTGCCTGCCGACCCAGGCCTCCTGGGTGCGCGCCAGCACACCGGCGATGAAGCGCGGGATGTCCGCCTCCGACTTCACCGGCAACGGCTCGGTGGCCAGCTCCGACAGCAGCGCGCGCACGGTCAGGTCGTCGGTGCGATCGGCGACGGCATTGACCCACTCGGCGCCGCCGAGCCCGGCCGCCGTGCCGCCCGCCGCGGCGATCAGCGCGCGAATCACCGCGTAGGCGGGATGGGTGAAGGCCTCGGACTCGAGCGCGTCGAAACCCGCACCGGCTATAGCCGGGTATTGCAGGGCCGCCGCCAGCACCTGTCGTTGCGGCAGGAGCGTGGGATCGTTCGGATTGGGCCGTGCCGCAGGGTGTTCCGCGACTACCTCGCGCGGCGCGGGCGCGCGACCCGCCGTGGGGCGCCCGCCACCGTTGCGATGCCGCTTGGCCTCCTCGCCGACGCGGCGCACGACGGTCTGGATGTCGTCCCAGCCGACCCAGCCGGCCAGTTTGGTGGCGTAGGCCTTGCGCAGGGCGTTGTCCTTGATCTGCGCGACCACCGGCACCGCACGGCGCAGCGCCTCGACCTGTCCCTCAGCCGTATCCAGGTTGTGGTCGGCCAGCAGCCCGCGAATCACGAACTCGTACAGGGGAGTGCGGCGCGCGACCAAGTCGCGCACGGCGGCGTCGCCGGAATGCTGCCGCAGTTCACACGGGTCCTGGCCGTCCGGTGCGATGGCGATGTAGGTCTGCCCTGCCAATTTCTGATCGCCCGAAAAGGCTTTCAGCGCCGCGGCTTGGCCCGCGGCGTCGCCGTCGAAGGTGTAGATGATCTCGCCGCGCCAGAAATTGTCGTCCATCATCAGGCGGCGCAACAAAGCCAAATGCTCGTCGCCGAAGGCGGTGCCGCAGGAGGCGACGGCGGTTTTCACACCGGCCAGATGCATCGCCATGACATCGGTGTAGCCCTCGACCACCACCGCCTGGTGCCCCTTGGCGATTTCGCGCTTGGCGTGGTCGAGACCGAAGAGGACCTGAGACTTCTTGTACAGCAACGTCTCCGGCGTGTTGATGTACTTGCCGGGCATGGTGTCGTCGTCGAAGATCTTGCGCGCGCCGAACCCGATGACGTCGCCGCCGAGATTGCGGATCGGCCACAGCAGACGCCGGTGGAAGCGGTCGATCGGGCCGCGCTGCCCCTGCTTGGACAGCCCGGCGGCCTCCAGCTCCTTGACGTCGAACCCTTTGCGCAGCAGGTGCTTGGTGAGCGTGTCCCACCCGGCGGGGGCAAAGCCGCAGCCGAACTGCTGGGCGGCGGCCGCGTCGAAGTTGCGATCGGTGAGGTACTTGCGTGCCGCTTCGGCACCCGGCTCGCGCAACTGGGCCATATAGAACTCGTGTGCCGCCGCGTTGGCCGCGACCAGCCGGGCGCGGGTGCCGCGATCGCGCTGCACCGAGGTGCCGCCGCCCTCGTAGTTGATCCGGTAGCCGATCCGGTCGGCCAGCTGCTCGACCGCCTCGACGAATCCGACGTGCTCCATCTTCTGCAGGAAGGCGAACACGTCGCCACCCTCACCGCAGCCGAAGCAGTGGAACAGGCCATGGTTGGGCCGCACGTGGAACGACGGCGACTTCTCGTCGTGGAACGGGCACAGGCCCTTCATGGAATCAGCGCCCGCGCGTTTCAGCGCGACGTACTCCCCCACCACGTCTTCGATCCGGACGCGCTCGCGTATTGCCGCGATATCGCGATCAGGAAGTCGTCCGGCCACGGCTGAGAGTCTAGGCGAACCGGGCGGCGCCGCGCCCGCGTGGCTCGTCGCACCGGCGGCTCCTCGCCTTGCCCGGCGCAGCCGGCCAACGGACGGCGCGCCTTCATGCCGCCGCCGCGCAGTGTTCGGTCCGGCGCGGCTGCGAACCGGCTTGACCATGCGTCAACACCCTGCGTGCTGGGTAGCAGCAACGGCGACCTCGCACGTGGCGCTGCGGGCTCCGGGATGGGCTTCGGCTGCCTGCCACGCCGTAGCAGAAAGATCGACTCGCGCGCCACCAGAGCCGCGCTCGAATAGGCCGGACGCCGGCTGTTCACCGAGCCGGGGACCTCGGCCGAAGAGCCGGTCACCGAGGTGGGTCCTCCGCGGCGCACCGCAACTATCACTACGGCGACGAACGCGGCTGTTCCTCCGGCGGCGGCCTCGAGCATCGGCTGCCACGGATTTGTGCGCCCCAGGGCGGTATGGCTATGCCGTCAGGCGCGCAGGTCGACGGCGACTCGCTCGAGGCGGCTTTCGGTGTAGGAGGCGATCTGGTCGACGACGACGCGCACACGGGCGGTGTCGTCGGCGGCCGCGTCCCAGAACGGCAGCAGCACCGGGTCGAGGCCGTGCGGGGCGGTGGCCAGCAGGCGATCGGCCACCGCGAGGATGCGTTCGCGCTGGGCGGCCTGCCGCAGCCGGTGCGCCGGGTCGGACATCACGTAGCGCAGCGCGACCGTCTTCAGCAACGCCACCTCGGCGGCGGCGATGCGCGGGACCTCCAGGTCGGCGGCGTAGCGGGACAGCGGTTGCGGGCCTGCGACCGCCTTGGTCGCCATGATCGCGGCGGTGGCGAAGCGTCCGACCAGCTCGCTGGTGAGGCGTTTCAGCGCGACCGAGGCGGTGAACGTGCCGTCGTATCCGCTCGCCGCCGCGACCACCGGTAGCTCCGACAGCCGTTGCGCCGCGGCGATCAGTTCGTCGGCCGCCAGCGAATGCTGGAACTGGCCGAGCGCGGCCAATGCGTCCTGTTCGGCGGGGTCGGCCAGCGCACGCAGGTCGATGCGACCGGCGAGCACGCCGTCCTCGACGTCGTGCACCGAGTAGGCGACGTCGTCGGACCAGTCCATGATCTGGCATTCCAGGCTGCGCCGCCGGTCCGGCGCGTCCTTGCGGATCCACTCCAGGCGCTCGGCGTCGACCTCGTACGCGCCGAATTTCGTGCCGGAACCGGTTCGGCCCCAGGGATATTTGAGCGCCGCGTCCAATGCCGCGCGGGTGAGGTTGAGACCGGCGCTTGCGCCGTCGGACTCGAGCACTTTGGGTTCCAGACGGGTGAGGATGCGCAGGTTCTGCGCGTTTCCTTCGAACCCGCCGTAGGCGTCGGCGAAGGTGTCCAGCGCCGTCTCGCCGTTGTGGCCATAAGGCGGGTGGCCGATGTCATGGGCGAGACCCGCCAGGTCGACCAAATCCGGATCGCAGCCGAGACCGTCGGCGATGCTGCGGCCGATCTGGGCGACCTCGATCGAATGGGTGAGCCGGGTGCGTGGCGTGTCGCCATCGCGCGGGCCCATGACCTGGGTTTTGTCGGCCAGCCTGCGCAGCGCGGCGGAGTGCAGCACGCGGGCGCGGTCGCGGGCGAACTCGGTGCGGTGGCCGGTCTCGAACTCACTGCGCGGCGGGCCGAGGCCCGCGGTCTTGGCTCCCTCGACGACGAGGCGTTCCCGGTCGTGGTCGGTGTACAGGCCACTCATCGAATGTCACTGCCCCGCCGTATAGCTGAAGTCCGCCGAGAAATGGGTGAGTTGGTACCACAACAGCGCGCCGGTCTCCCTGGCTATGCCGTGCGCCTGGGATTCGCGTGTGTAGACGGCCGGACCGGTCCTGGTCGGCGCTGTCCACGCGGCCAAGCCCTCGTCCCGAGCCATCGTGCGGGTGCGCAGCGAATGCCATGGATCGCTGACCAGCACCGCCGAAGACATATCCCGCGCTCGCATCGCCGTCGCGACCGCCTCGACGCTGCGCAGCGTGTCCGAGCCGGTCTCTACCGCCAGGATCTTGTCACTCGGCACGCCGCGCGCCTGCAGATAGTTCTTGCCCGAGGCCGCTTCGGTGAACAGGTCGCCTTCCTGCTTGCCGCCCACGGTGATCACGCGGGGGGCGACACCGGCGCGGAACAGCCGGTAGGCCCGGTCGAGTCGCGCTTCGAACACCGAGGACGGCGTTCCGGAGTACTGCGCTGCGCCGAGCACCACGATCGCGTCGGCTTTCGTGTAGTCATCGATGCGCGCCACCTGCCATACCCGAAACGCGGTTCCGCCCACCAGCACCGCCGCCATCACGACCGACCCGACGATAAGTCGCCGCGACCAACGCAGCAATCCCGTACCGAAGCCGCGCGGGCGTGCCGGATCGGGAGCCCGAACAGCTCGGGTGCGCATCGTTGGCAAATCCACTCCCCAAGTCTGCCAGGAGCGGCGCCGGCGTCCCGGATGGCCGACACCGCTCATGACTGCGGCTCGCCGACGGGATGCGGATTCACCCGGTGGCGGACCAGAATCACCAGCCTCGGGCTTGCCAGTCGGGAAGGTGGGGACGTTCGGTTCCGAGCGTGGTGTCGTCCCCGTGTCCGGGATAGACCGCGGTGTCGTCGGGGTAACGATCGAAGAGTTTTATCGTGACGTCGGTGAAGAGAGAGGTGAAGTCCTCCGGGGAAGTGGTGCGGCCGACGCCCCCGGGGAACAGGGAGTCGCCGGTGAACAGGTGGGTGCGGTCGGCGTCGTCGGTGAGCGCGAGGGCGATCGAGCCGGGTGTGTGGCCGCGCAGGTGGATGATCTCGAAGACCAGGTCGCCGATCCGGATGACGTCGCGGTCGGTGAGCAGCCGGTCCGGGCGGACCGGGAGCGAGTCGGCGTCCAGCGGATGGGCCGCGGTCGGTGCGCCGGTGGCGGCGACGGTCTCCGTCAGCGCCATCCAGTGGTCCCGGTGCTGGTGCGTGGTGACGATCAGCTGGACTCGCCCGGGCGACTCCTGCTCGACCAGGGCGGCGATGCGCGGCGCCTCGTTGGCGGCGTCGATGAGCACAGCGGCGCCGGTGTTCGCGCACTGCACCAGGTAGCAGTTGTTGTCCATGTGGCCGACAGACATCTTGAGGATGCGGGCGCCCGGGACGTCGCGCTGCTGCGGGTTCGAGTCCGGCGACACGTGGCCGGTGTACGGGCGATCGATGGTGATCACGAAACGATGCTAGCGAGCTAGATTCGTGCCATGGCACTGCCGCCGCGGAATCGCCTCGCTCGCCGGTTCGCGATCGGCGTCGTGCTGGCCGCCATCGCCCTGTCCGGCGGAGGAACGGTCGCGGCGGAACCGCCGCTGCGGATGAACACCTACGTCGAGGATCCGGCCGACGCGCTCGACGACCTGCAACGCGATCAGATCCGCTGGTCGGTCGACCAGCTCTACGCGGACCAGCAGATCCGGCTGTGGGTGGTGTACGTGCGCGACTTCGACGGCCTCGACCCACGGGACTGGGCCCTGCGCACCGCGTCGATGTCCGGGTTCGGCGAGCGGGACCTGCTGCTCGCGGTCGCCACCGAGGACCGCGCGTACTGGCTCGAGGGCGAAGTGCCCAGCGGCGTGAGCGATTCCGAACTCGACGACATCCTGATCAGCGAGGTCGAACCAGCGCTGCGCGAAGGGCGCTGGGCCGACGCCGGGATCGCGGCGGCCGACGGTCTGGACGCGGCGATGCGCGGCGGCGGCGTGAGCGGGCGCGCCCTGGTAGTCATCGGTCTGCTGATCGTCTTCGTGGCCGGGGGACTGCTCTGGTACGCGCGCAAGCGCCGCCGGGCGCGATCCGAGGCCGAACTGGCGGCCGCTCGGCAACTGGATCCCGAGAACACGACGGCGCTGTCGGCGCTGCCGCCGGACGCATTGCAGGCCCGATCGCGGGAGGCGCTGGTCGAGATCGACAACGCGGTCCGAACCAGCGGCGAGGAACTCGACTTGGCGACCGCGGAGTTCGGCGTCACCGCCACCACCCCCTTCCGCACCGCACTCGAGCACGCCAGAGCGGCAGCCGCGGAGGCTTTCGCGATCCGGCAGCGCCTCGACGACGCCATCCCGGAGACGCCGGAACAACAGCGTGCACTGCTGGTCGAGTTGATCAGCACGGTCGGGCGCGCCGACCGGGAATTGGACGCGCAGGTCGCCGAGTTCGACGCGATGCGCGATCTGCTGCTGGGCGCCACGGCGCGGTTGGACGCGCTCACCAGGGATATCGTCGACGTCACCGCACGCGTTCCCGGCTCGGAAGCCGAACTGCACCGGCTCGCCGCCGCCCATCCGGCAAGCGTCCTCGCACCGATCCACGACAACGTGCGGATGACGCGCGAGCGGATCGCCTTCGCGGAGCAGAGCATCGACGCCGGGCGGTCCGCACTCAGCCGTCCAGTGGGCGAGCAAGGCGGCGCGGTCTCCGCCATTCGCTCCGCCGAGGCCGCGATCGGTCAGGCCCGCGTCCTGCTCGACGCGGTGGACAACGCGTCGACCACCATTCAGCAGGCCCGCGACGGGCTGCCCGGCGTGCTGGACGAGCTGCGCCGCGATATCGCCGCCGCCACCGAACTGTCCGCCCACGGCGGGCCTGAACTGGCCGCCGCCCGCGACGCCGCCCAATCCGTCTTGGACAAGGCGGCCGCCGCGGCGGACGTCGACCCGCTCAGCGCCTTCCATGACGCGGTGACCGCCGACACCGATCTCGACCGTGCCCTCGCTACCGCCACCGATCGCAAACGCGCCGCCGAGGACCTGCGGCGCAGGCTCGACCGCACGCTCACCGACGCCCGCGCCCGGATCGGTGCTGCCGCCGACTACATCACCACCCGCCGCGGCGGGATCGACGCCGAGGCACGCACCCGGCTATCGGAGGCGCAGCGCCATCTCGACGAGGCGCAGCGGTTGACGTCCAGCGACCAGGCGGAGGCGCTGCGGCACGCGCAGGCGGCGGCGGATCTGGGCGGACGCGCACTGCAAGCGGCCCAGACGAGCGTGCGGGCATGGGAGAGCAGCCGGGCTCCGTCCGGCAGCGCTCACGCCGGGGCGGTACTCGGGGGCATACTGCTCGAAGCGGTGCTGCGCGGGGCGGCCGGCGGAGTTCGGCACTCGGGCGGCGGCTGGAGCCCGGGCTCGTACGGCGGCTCGGGCGGCTCCCGGCGGATCGGCCGGGGCGGAAGATTCTGAGCTTGACCCTGACACCGTGTGAGGCCATAGACCAGGACTCGTCATGTTCAGCATCGGAGACTTCGCCAGACACGGACGCGTGTCGGTGCGCATGCTGCGCCACTACGACGCGATCGGGCTGCTGCGCCGGGATCGGGTCGACGCCACCAGCGGCTACCGCTATTACGAGGCGGGGCAGCTGGCGCGGCTCAATCGCATCGTCGCGCTGAAGGAGCTCGGCTTCACGCTGGAACAGGTGGGCCGGATCCTGGACGAGCGGGTGGGCGGCGCCGAGCTGCGCGGCATGCTCATGCTCCGCCGCGCCGCTCAGCGGGCGCAGACGGTCGACAGCGCGGTCAGCTCGGTCCGTAGCGCGGCGAGCAGACCGTCGGCGTGCGCACCGCCGCCGAGCACGCCGACGGTCAACTGCCCCGCGAAAGTGTAAACGAGGAAAGTGACCGCGGCCGACGCACCCGCCGAAGGTCGGGGATGGGCGGAGACATAGACGATCTCGTAGTCCGTCAGTTCGATGGTGGGCGGTATTCGGAAAGCTGGGACTACGCCGGTGTTGGTCACGGCGATATGTCCGGCGAGCGAGTGAATCCTTGTCGTGCCGTAGAAATCCGGGAAATGCAGAACGGACTGCTGCACGATGCCTTCGGAAAGATCGTGCGCCAGGCGAGCCGAAATGCGCTCTGCCAGTTCGATCAGGCCTGCGGCCGGATCGACTCGCGCCGCGAACGAAGTCAGCCCGGCCATATTGGTGCCGGCCGCCGCGGAGACCGGCGGCGCGAGCCGCGTGCGCAGATCCACGGGATACAGACAACCCAGCGGGATCGCGCCGCCCACGGTCTCGCGTGCATACGCGCGGAGCAATGCGGCGGTGAGCAGTCCGTTCATCGGCACACCGGTGACGCGGCCGAGGCCCAGGACCCGCGCGGTGGCGTCGGCGTCCAGCCGCACGCGTCGTGGGCGCGCCAGAGTGCTGGGGGCGGGCCGCTCGCTGTCGGCTGGCACGTCGCTTGATTCCTGCGGGAGGGGCTTGGTCACATCCTCGAACCCGGAAGCGGCGGCCCTCGCGATGCCGCGCGCCGCCACGTACCACTCCAAGCTTCGGGGAATCTCTTGTGGGAGAACTGTTGTCGGCACCTGCTCGACGATGTCGGTGTAGTACGCCCACAGTCGCGTCAGCAGTTCGACGCAATGCCCGGCATCGGCGACGCTGTGGTGCACGAACAGCGTGACACGCCAGCGGTCGGCGCCCGAGTAGACGACGTCCAGATACGCCAGCTGGGCCGCGGGGTCCACCAGGGGAACGCCTACCTCCGCCACGTCGCCCTCGCGCACCGAAGCCTGGACCCACGCCCGCTCGTCCGGATGCAGCAGATATCCCTGTCCCGCGGCGTCTTCGACGATGCGGCAACCCACCACCGGATAGGCGCGCCGCAACGTCGCGAACGCCTCCCGCAGCGCCGCGGGGTCGAGCGCGCCCCGCACCGACACCGACCGGCCCGTGTAGGTGCCGTGCCGCACGAACCGCTGCTCCGAGGGTGCCAACACCCGAACCAGATCGTCCTCATCCCATGACACCCCGCAAGGGTGCGGCACCATCAGCACGTCCGCAAACCGACCGGGCGGCTGGATGCGGAAGACTGCCGGTATGAGTCTTTCGGCACATTTGGAGGACATCGGCCTGCCGTCGGTCGAGGAACAGCTCGCCCACCCCACCGTCGCGGGGATCGCGGAGGGCACCTTGCCCGAACCGATCTTCCGCTCCTGGTTGGAGCAGGACTATCTGTTCCTGCTCGACTACGTCCGCGTGTTCGCCCGCCTCGCCTGGCAGGCCCCTGCGGACCACCTCGGCGACTTGGTCGACCTCGCGCACGCCACCTATCACGAGGAGCTGTCGCTGCACCGCTCACTGGCCGCCGAGTTCGGCGCCGATCTCGATGGGGCCGTCAAAGGCGCACCGTGCGCGGCCTATACGGCGTTCCTGCTGGATTCCGCCGCGTCCTATGGCGAGGGTCTCGCCGCCCTCTACCCGTGTATGTGGGGGTATTCGACCCTCGGAGCGCGCCTGGCCCAGAACCCGCCCGCCGAGCCGCGCTATCGCCGCTGGGTCGACACCTACGCCGATCCCGGGTTCGCTACCCTCACTCGTCGGTGCGCGCAAATGCTCGACGAGTCCGATGCCGATCCGGCACACGCGGAAGCACTATTCCGGGAAGGAATGCGGCACGAACTCGCGTTCTGGGACGTTCCGCGCTGACGGTCCCGGCGCGACACGCCTGCGGAGCCCTAGGCTGGCATCGTGAGCAAAGATCACGTGCGGGCGTCCGACGCCGATCGCGAAAAGATCGTCGACCAATTGCGTCTGGCGATGAACGAGGGCAGGCTGTCGCTCCATGAGTTCGACGAACGACTGCAGCAGGTATACGCCGCCAAGACCTATGGCGAACTGACGCCATTGCTGTCCGACCTTCCCGCGCAACGGAATTCGCGACCGGCTCCGGCCAAAGGCATCCCGCAGTGGGTCACGATCATGTGGATTCCGTGGGTTTTCGTCAACGCGCTGTGCGTGGCGATCTACCTGGCGACCGGTGCGGGATACTTCTGGCCGTTCTGGGTGGCGGTGCCCTGGGGCATCGCGCTGCTCATTCCGACGACGATCGGGATCATCGTGCGCAAGAACGCTTCCTGAACGCCAACGCCCCGTGGCCGATGACGGCCACGGGGCGAGGCTTGGCGAAGTCAGGCGCCGATCAGGTGCTGGGCCAGGTAGCTCTCCACCTTGTCCAGAGCGATGCGCTCCTGGGTCATCGAGTCGCGCTCGCGGATGGTCACCGCCTGATCGTCCAGCGTCTCGAAGTCGACCGTGACGCAGAACGGGGTGCCGATCTCGTCCTGGCGACGGTAGCGGCGACCGATGGCGCCCGCGTCGTCGAATTCGACATTCCAGTTCTTGCGCAGTCGCGCCGCGAGGTCCTTCGCCTTCGGCGTCAGATCGGCGTTGCGCGACAGCGGGAGCACCGCCGCCTTCACCGGGGCGAGCCTGCGATCGAGACGCAGCACCGTGCGGGTGTCCACGCCGCCCTTGGCGTTCGGCGCTTCGTCCTCGGCGTACGCGTCGACCAGGAACGCCATCAGCGACCGGGTCAGGCCCGCGGCCGGTTCGATGACGTACGGGATGTAGCGCTCGTTGGTGGTCTGGTCGAAGAAGCTCAGCTCGGTGCCGGAGTGCTCGGAGTGCGTCTTCAGGTCGAAGTCGGTGCGGTTGGCGATGCCCTCCAGCTCACCCCACTCGTTGCCCTGGAAGCCGAACCGGTACTCGATGTCGGTGGTGCCCGCCGAGTAGTGCGAGAGCTTGTCCTTCGGGTGCACGAACAGCCGCAGGTTCTCCGGGGTGATTCCGAGGTCGGTGTACCAGGAGAACCGGGTCTCGATCCAGTACTTGTACCACTCCTCGTCCTCGCCCGGCTTGACGAAGTACTCCATCTCCATCTGCTCGAACTCGCGGGTGCGGAAGATGAAGTTGCCCGGGGTGATCTCGTTGCGGAAGCTCTTGCCGATCTGCGCGATACCGAACGGCGGCTTCCTGCGCGCGGTGGTCATCACGTTGGCGAAGTTCACGAAGATGCCCTGGGCGGTCTCCGGGCGCAGGTAGTGCAGGCCTTCGTCGGACTCGATCGGGCCGAGGAAGGTCCTGAGCATCATGTTGAAGTCGCGCGGCTCGGTCCAGCGGCCGACGGTGCCGCAGTTCGGGCAGGCGATGAGTTCCATCGAGACCGCGTCCGGGTCATCGAGCTTGTTCTTCAGCGCGTACGCCTCCTGCAGGTGGTCCTGCCGGAAACGGTGGTGACAGTTCAAGCATTCGACCAGCGGGTCGTTGAACACGCCGACGTGGCCGGAGGCGACCCACACCTGGCGCGGCAGGATCACCGAGGAGTCGAGGCCGACGACGTCCTCACGGCTGGTGACCATGGCACGCCACCACTGCTTCTTGATGTTCTCCTTGAGCTCGACACCCAGCGGACCGTAGTCCCATGCCGACTTGGTGCCTCCGTAGATCTCACCGCACGGGTACACCAGACCCCGGCGCTTGGCGAGGTTGGCAACGGTGTCCACCTTCGACTTGGGTGCCACGCGAGAATTCTCCATCCACTGCGAGTCGGATTGTTGATTTGCCCCCACACAATAGTTTTGCGTCGGCGCTGCGATTGTGCCCAGCCTATCGGCACTGCGATGGCCGGTTTCAACCGCACGGTACCCGCGCGTCCGTTTGACATGCGCACCTGTGCATATGCAAACTGGTAATGCTTTCCATTAAGGAGTTGGTGACATGACTACCGAGACCGCCGCGCCACACAACCCGTATCGGTCGCCCGGCCCGGCGCCGGTTCCCGCGCGGACCGTGCTGGAGGACGCGGGTGAGTTGTTGCGGGCGCTGGCAGCCCCGGTTCGTATTGCTATCGTGCTGCAGTTGCGCGAGTCGCCGCGCTGTGTGCACGAGTTGGTCGACGCCCTCGGTGTCACCCAACCACTGGTCAGTCAGCATCTGCGTATCCTCAAGGCCGCTGGCGTCGTGCACGGGGAGCGGTCGGGTCGCGAGGTGCTCTACGAACTCGTCGACGACCATCTGGCGCACATCGTCGTCGACGCCGTCGCACACGCCGAGGAAGGGTGATTCGTGCCAGACAACACGGCCGCTCCGCAGAAACCGGTCGGCATCCGCAGCACCAGACAGCGCAGCGCAATCGCCGCGCTGCTCGGGGACATCGACGAGTTCCGCTCCGCCCAGGAGCTACACGACGAGCTGCGTAAACGTGGCGAGGGCATCGGCCTGACCACGGTCTACCGGACGCTGCAGTCGCTGGCCGACGCGGGCATGGTGGACGTGCTGCGCACCGACTCCGGCGAATCGGTCTACCGCCAGTGCTCCACCGGCCACCATCACCACCTGGTCTGCCGGAACTGCGGCCGCACCGTCGAGGTGGAGGGCCCGACCGTCGAAGCGTGGGCCGAGGCGATCGCGTGCGAGCACGGGTTCACCGAGATCAGCCACACCCTGGAGGTGTTCGGCACCTGCACGTCCTGCGTCGAGGCGCGGCAGCGGAACAAGTGACGCCAGGAGGGCCGCCTCGAATGAGGACGGCCCTCCGTCGTCTCGGTTCGTCGAGTTTCAGCCCACCGGCACCGGATTCCGCGCCGACTCCCGCGGCTCGGCGGAACGACCGCGCAGCGCGCCCACGCCGAGCAGCGCAAGCACGACCACGCCCCAGACCAGCAGGACCACGAGCGGACCGGCGGCAGCGGCGCCGTCGAAGAACGCGACCGAGCGCAGCAGTGAAGCGGCCGCGCCCGGCGGCAGCAGCTGGCCGATCGCACCCCACGGCTGCGGCAGCAACTCCGGCGCCGACGTGGCCGCGGAGAACGGGTTGCCGATCAGCAACATGGTGATCGCGGCGATACCGATACCCGCGCGGCCGAGCACGGCGGCGGTCCCGACCACCGAACCGGCGACCACGATCGAGACCAGCCCGACGACCGAGGCGAGCACCAGGTAGGGCCCCGGCACCAGCGACAACCAACCCTGGACGACGGCCATGCTCAGCAGCCCGCCCGCGACACCGAAGGTGACCAGCCCGATCACCTTGCCGCCGACCGCGGGGACCAGCAGTGCGAGCAGCACACCCGCCGCGATACCGGACATCACCAGTGGCAGCACCATAGCGCCGAACGCCGCGCCGCGCGGATCGTCCGGATCGGCGGGCACCACGTCCTCCACGCCGGTCGTGGGCGCGCCGGACAACTGCTGCCCGATCTGGGTGAGCTGCTGCGCGACAGCGGGACTCGCACCGGAGGCGATCAGCAACCGCGGCCGTCCGTCTCCGGTGACGATTGCCCCGTAGACCTCCCGGTCCGCGATCGCGGCTCGGGCGGTGGCTTCGTCCGCGAGCGTGCTGACCTCGAAGGCGCCGGGCCTGAGCTCGGCGAGCTTGTCGACAACCATCCCGGCTTGCGGGCCGGTGACGGCCAGCGGCAGGTCGCGGGGCGCGATATTCGTGGCGGGCCAGGCAAACGCGATCAGAAGCAACGCCTGGAGCAGGGCGGCGCCGAGACCGAGAGCGAACGCCCGCTGCACGGTGTTCATAACCATCTCCCATAAATCGAATGTTCGTTCTTTTAGGTCCTCCGACCGTCGCACGTTCGGACGAAGTTGTCAAGAACGGATATTCGTTTTAATTTGGAGACATGCCCCGAGTTACCGAAGAGCATCTCGAACGCCGCAGGCGGCAGATCCTGGACGCCGCGCGGAAATGCTTCGCCCGCAAGGGGTTCCACGAGACCTCGATGCAAGACGTGTTCGCGGAGTCGGGCCTGTCAGCCGGCGCGGTATACCGCTACTTCAAGAGCAAAGACGAGCTGATCACGGCACTGGCCAACGAGACGACGGTGCGGCTGCGCGTGGCGATGGAGCAGGCGATCGGACGCGACCCGCTCCCCACGCCCGCCGAAGTGATCGCCGTGGTCGCCGAGGAGGTCGTGCGCTGCAGCGGGCCCGACGGGCCGGTGCGGCTGGCGCCGCAGGCTTGGGCGCTGGCCCTGGTCCATCCCAGGGCGGCCGTGATGGTCCGCGAGGCGATCGGCGCGATGCGAGCGCTGTGGGTCACCTACGCGCAGCGCATGTGCGAAAAGGGCTGGCTACCGGAGGACGCCGACGTCGATGCCGTCGCCAAGGCGATCATCGGGCTGCTGCCCGGGTTCATCCTCCAGCACCTCATCCTCGAGGACCTGGATCCGGAGACGCTGGCGCGCGGCGTGCGCACCCTGCTTCCCTACGGCGAAACCGCCGCCACGACAGCAGGCGAGAGCCGCTGAGCCGGGCTCAGGGCAGCAGTCCCTGCCTGGCGCGGCTCGCGTTGGACAGCACGAGCAGCAGCATCGTGGTCAGCGCCTGGTCGTCCAGGCCCGCAGCCGGGAAGGTGTAGCGCAGGATGACGTCGGCGAGCTTGCCGTGGCCGATCACGGTGAGCGAGCCGAACTGCAATGCGTTGTTGCGCTCGGCGACGCGCTTGTGCAGCTGCGGCTTCAATGGGCGATCCCAGGCCAGCACGCAGGTCAGGGTCAGCACGTCCAGGCCGGGCGCGAGATTCACCGCGCGCAGCGAGCACAGGGCGCCCTGGTACTCGAATCCGAGCGACCCTTCGGGGTCGACGCGCACATCGATGTCATACCGCGACAGGCACGCTCCGGCGCGTGCCTGCAGCTCCTGGTCGGGAGTCACCGCCGCGTCCATCTCCGCGTCCCCGTTCACTTGGTGCCGCCGAAACGGCGGTCCCGCTTCGCGTACTCGACGCAGGCCTCCCACAGATTGCGCCGGTCGAAATCCGGAAACAGCGTGTGCTGGTAGACGAATTCGGCGTACGCCGACTGCCAGATGAGGAAGTTGGAGCTGCGGAACTCGCCCGACGGGCGCAGGAACAGGTCCACGTCCGGCATGTCGGGCTCGTCGAGGTATTTCGCCAGCGTGGCCTCGGTGACCTTCTCCGGATCGAGCTCCCCCGCCGCCACCCGGCGCGCGATCTCCCTTGCCGCGTCGGCGATCTCGGCGCGTCCGCCGTAGTTGACGCACATCGTGAGGGTCATCACCGTGTTGTTCTTGGTGAGCTCCTCGGCGATCTCCAATTCCTTGATCACGCTGCGCCACAGGCGCGGCCTGCGACCGGCCCAGCGCACACGTACACCCATCTCGTTCATCTCGTCGCGGCGGCGGCGGATCACGTCGCGGTTGAAGCCCATGAGGAAGCGGACTTCCTCGGGGCTGCGCCGCCAGTTCTCGGTGGAGAAGGCGTACGCCGACAGCCACTTCACACCGATCTCGATGCAGCCCTCGACGGTGTCCATCAGCACCGCTTCGCCGCGCTCGTGGCCCGCGGTGCGCGGCAGCCCCCGCTCTTGGGCCCAGCGGCCGTTGCCGTCCATCACCAGCGCGACGTGGTTGGGCACCAGTTCGGACGGCAGCTGCGGCGGCCGAGCTCCGGACGGATGCGGCGCGGGCGGGCGGACGACACCTGCGGTTTTCGGCGCGGTCGCGGTAGCGGAGTCTCGGCGGAGGATCACGGCCTCCATCCTGCCTGATCGCCGCGGCCGACCCTACTGCCGCGTTGCTTCCTGACCAATTCCGCGGTTCGCACCGGCACGGTGATCTATTCTTGTCCTGATCGTGATACTGGGGAGGGGTTTCTCGAACGTGACCGATTTACCAGGCACCGGGACCGCGGCCGGTTTCCGGGCCACTCGCGAATTACTCGGCCTTCCGGTTCCCTGGTGCGCGCGGTTCTTCGCGGTCGCCGAGCGCACCGTCGAGCGGTGGGAGAAGGGGGCCTTCCAGATCCCGGACGTCGTCGCGCGCGAACTCGCCGCCATCGCGGAGGAGACCGAGCAGGTGATCGAGGCCATGGTCGAAGCCATCGACACCGGCGAGATCTCGCCCCGGCTGCACACCTACCGGACCAACGACGACTACAGCAAGCACGAGCCCGGCACCCGCTTCCCGGCCACCTGGCACCGCGCGGTGTGCGCCCGGGTCATGATCGAGCTGCCCCAGGTAGAGCTGCAGTTCGTGGATTAGTCTGCGCGGACCGCTCGACCAACGGCAGGGTGCGCAACTGACGCTCCAGATGCCACTGCAGATGCGCCGCGACCAGCCCGCTGGCTTGTTTGCGCACCGCTTCGGGCACCGTCTCGACGTACTCCCACTCCCCCCGCCGCAGCGCGACCAGGAAGTCGAGCACGCCGGGAGCGGGTGTCGCGGCGCCTGGTGGACGACAATGCACGCACACCGCGCCACCGGCCGCGACGTGGAACGCCCGATGCGGGCCCGGCGTCGCACACTTGGCGCACTCGTCGAGTGCTGGCGCCCAGCCCGCGAAACCCATGGCGCGCAATAGGAATGCATCCAGGATCAGTTCGTGCGGCCGCTGTTTGGCCGCGATCGCGCGCAGGGCGCTCGCGGTGAGCGCGTGCAGCCGGGGCGCGGGCGCGCGCTCCTCGCCCGCCAGGCGTTCGGCGGTTTCCAGCACGGCGCACGCGGTGGTGTAGCGCCCGTAGTCGTCGATGATGTCGGCGGCGAACGACTCCATCGTGTGCACCTGGGTGACGGTGTCGAGCGTGCGTCCCGGATGCAACTGCACGTCGATATAGGAGAACGGCTCCAGCCGGGCTCCGAACCGCGACTTGGTGCGCCGCACGCCCTTGGCGACCGCGCGTACCAGGCCGTGCTGGCGGGTGAGCAGCGTGACGATGCGATCCGCCTCGCCCAGCTTGTGCTGGCGCACCACTACCGCCTCGTCCCGATACAAACGCACAGGCTGAGTCTAATTGCGGATAAGTCCGGAGATCAGCAGGAGCACCGACTGCTGGGCCTGCGCGCGGGCAGTGTCCGGGTCGCCGGCGTGCGCGACGATCAGGGCGGCCTCGCTGACCACGCTGACCACGAGCTGGGCCAGCACGGGGATCGGGGCGTCGGCGATCAATCCGGCATCGCGGGCGCGCTCGAGCTGGGCGGTGATCAGGCCGAGGCCGTGGGCCGACTCGAATTCGCGCCAGGCCTGCCAGCCGAGCACGGCGGGGGCGTCGGAGAGTGCGATCCGCAACATCGCGGGCCGCTGACAGATCTCCAGGAAGAGCCCGAGTCCCGCCGTCATCCCGGCCATCACATCGTCGGAATCCACTGCGGCGATGGCCTTTTCGATTTCGTCGGTGGTCTCGACCTCGATCTGCTCCAGCACCGCCAAGAACAGGCCGCGCTTGTCGCCGTAGTGATGGTGCAACGCGCCACGGGTGACCCCCGCCTCGGTGACCAGCTCTTCGGCCGAGGTCCCCGCGAAGCCGCGCTCGGTGAACAGCCGGCGTCCGGCCTGTTCGAGCGCGGCTCTGGTGGCGCGAGAGCGGTCTTCCTGGCTACGGCGTGGCATGCAGCCGAGTGAACTCCAGAATCGATTCGGCGAGCAACTCGGGCTGGTCCTCCGGCAGGAAGGTGTAGGAGTCGTCGATGAGCTTCAGCGTCGCGTCCGGCAGGTCGCGGGAGAGACGTTCGGCGAACGACACCGGGAACAGGCGGTCCTCGCGCGCCCAGGCCAGCAGTACCGGGACATCGACGTCGGCGAAGTGCCGCGCGGCTTCGAGGGTGTACCGGCGATGCGCGGATTTCAGGAAGCGGCGCAGGTCTTTCCGGATCGCGGCCGACCGGCGGCTCGGCAGCAGATAGGAGTCGGTGATCTCCGGCGGCACCGGCCGCTTGGCGACCCAGCCGAAGGCGACCGGCAGGCGATGCAGTGCCCGGACGCGCATCAGCTCGGTCAGCAGGCGGAGTGACCCGGGGATCTTCGCCAGCAGCGGGAGCGCCGTGAACGGCTGCGGCAGGAAGCCCTCGTAGCTGTCCACCGAGGCGAGCACGACGCGGCCGATCCTCGAGCGATCGCGGGTCAGCAACACCTGGGTGATCGCTCCACCGGTGTCATTGGCGACCAATGTGACATCGGTGAGGTCGAGGCGCTCCAGGAAAGCGGATATCAGATCGGCGACGCCGACCGGGGTCAACTCGGCGTCGGGAACGGGAATCTCGTGCGAGCCGAGGGGCCAGTCCGGCGTCAGGCAGCGGTATCCGGCGGCGGCGATCACCGGGACCACCTTGCGCCACAGGTCGGCGTTGACGAGCAGGCCGTGCACGAAGACGACCGGAGCGCCCTCCCCGGTCTCGTGATAGCGGATCCGGCCGCCGGGCAAGTCCACCTCGTGGACGCGGCCGAGTGCTGTGCTGGTTGCCATGGGGTCCTCCCAGTCGTCTCAGGTTCCCGGCCACTTTTACATACATACGGTATGTATGTCTATCCTACCCAGGGTGGATTTCGTGCCGCCGATATGGACGCTTGACCAGAGCGGTGGATACGGTTACCCGAAACACGACGAGACGGAGCTCAGATGACGGTGTCCGATCCGACCCGCCTGCCGCCCGATACGCGGGAGCTGGGGCTGGCCGAACTGGCCGCCGCGATCGCGAGCGGCGCGATCACCTCGACTGCGGCGGTCAGCGGCGCACTCGACCGGATCGAGGCGGCGCAACCCACGCTCAACGCTTTCCGGATCGTGCGCCGCGAAGGGGCGCTGGCCGAGGCCGCCGAGGCCGACCGGCGGCTCGCCGCCGGCGAACGGCTGCCGCTACTGGGCGTGCCCATCGCGGTGAAAGACGACACCGACATCGCGGGCGAGCCGACCGCCTTCGGCTGCGGCGGCGAGTTCGCACCGAAAACCCAAGACGCCGAATCGGTTCGGCGGCTGCGCGCGGCGGGCGCGGTGATCGTCGGCAAGACCAACACCTGCGAACTCGGCCAGTGGCCGTTCACCAGCGCCGCCTCGTTCGGCCACACCCGCAATCCGTGGGACCGCACGCGGACGCCCGGTGGGTCCTCCGGCGGCTCGGCGGCTGCCGTCGCGGCCGGATTGGTCCCCGCCGCACTGGGTTCCGACGGGGCGGTGTCGATCCGCATTCCGTCCGCCTGGACCAACCTGGTCGGCATCAAGCCGCAGCGCGGGCGGATCTCCACTTGGCCGGAAGGCGAACTGTTCTACGGACTCACCGTGAACGGCCCGCTGGCGCGCACCGTCGCGGACGCGGCGCTGCTGCTGGACTCGGCCGCCGGTCCACACACCGGCGACCTGCACACGCCCGCCCCGATCACCGCTACGGACGCCGTCGGCCGCGACCCCGGCCGGTTGCGGATCGCGCTATCACTGCGAATTCCGTTCACAGCGACCAAGACAGCCCTCGACCCCGAGGTGGAGCAAGCGGTCCGGAGCACCGCCGACACCCTCCGCAAGCTCGGCCACACGGTGACCGTGGCCGACTTGCACTACGGCATCATGATCGGCGCCTCGTTCCTGCCGCGTTCGCTGGCGGGCATCCGGCGGGTGTACAACCGGATGCCCGGGCTCGAGGTCGACGCGCGCACCACGGCCAACGCCCGGATCGGCCGCGTGCTCGAGGGTCCCGCCCTCTACGCGGCACGCCAATTGGAACCCTTGCTACACAGGCGAATCGGCCACTTCTTCCGCGACTACGACGTGGTCCTCGCCCCCACCACCGCGACTCCCCCACCGCGCGCCGAGGAGATCGATGGCATCGGCATCACCGCCACCAACGACCTCATCACCGCCGCCTGCCCCTACACCTGGCCCTGGAACGTCCTCGGCTGGCCGAGCGTCAACGTCCCCGCGGGGTTCACCGACTCCGGCCTGCCCGTAGGCGCCCAACTGATGGGCACGGCAGACTCCGAACCCCTCCTGATCTCGCTGGCCGCCCAACTCGAATCCGAACTGAACTGGCAGCGCCACCGTCCGGCCCCCTGGTGGTGAGCCAGCCCGAATTCAGCTCAGAAGGCGCTGATTCCACACCAGGCGGCGGCGAATACCCGCCGGAGCGCATGTCCCAGTAGCTCATTCGGGCCGGACCACCGACAAGTTGAAATCGGCGGTGCCGAGCGCCCGGGAGAGACTCACCCACAGCAGCACCACGGGTTCGACGCTGCGGGCGGTACGCACACCGCCGAGATCAATGATCTGCTCGTCGGTCCAGCCGAACGACCGCAGCAGGGCGGCGACATCGGCCTTGGCCGAGTCGTCGTCTCCGCTGAGAAAGACATTGTGGCTGCCGGGAACTCGGGTCGGATCGACCATGAGCTCGTTGTTCATGGTGTTGAGGGTCTTGACCACCCGTGCCGTGGGGAATGCCGCCTGAAGCTGTTCGGCGACGCTCCCCTCCGCCGGGACAGCCAGCCGTGGCGAGCCGTCCACGAACTGCAGCGGGTTGGACACGTCGACGATCACCTTGCCCGCCAGGTTCTCCGGCCCAGCCGCGGTCAGGGCGGCAAGGGATACCGTGCCGCCGGTGGCGTTCACGATGACCTCGCTCCCGGCCGCCGCCTCGGCGAAGGTCCCCTGGCGGCCGCCGCTTTCCCGAGCCCAGGCCGCCGCATCGGCATTGTCGGATGTCCGCGAACCCAGGATCACCTCATGTCCCAACCCCTGCAGTCGGCTCGCCAGTCGCCGTCCGACCTGCCCGGTTCCCATTACCGCAATCGTCATATCCACTTCCTTTCTCGCACAGATCATCTCGTTGACGCCCCAATCCATCGGGAACGGTTCGCACTCAGCTGAACGCGGCCGCCATCTCGTTCGCCACCGCGTCCGCGCCGAGAGCGACCAGCCAGTTCAGTGGCTCGCCGGGAGAGAATCTGATCATCGTGGCGGTCAGTTCCTCCTTCTGGGATTCGGTCAGAGCTTCGGCTCCGCCGCCCAATCTGGCGGTGGCCTCGCGGTACATCAGTAGGTACTTGCGCTGGTCGGCGAACAGCGACACGTCACCGGGTTGGCCGTGGCCCGGATACAGCGGCACACCGGCCAGTTGGTCCGAGAGCCGATCGAGCGCTGCCAGCCATGCCGTCGAGTGGCCGTCGCTGAGGTATGAGTGGGTGCCGTGGAAGGCGATGTCGCCGATGAACGCCGCCCGTATGCGGCCGGATTCGACGAGCAGGTAGGAATCGGCGTGGCTTTCGGCCGGGCCGATGTCGTGCACGCTCACCCGCAGTCCGGCGACGTCGACGACCTCGCCGTCCTCGAGCAGGTGGTCCGGCACCCGGTATCGGTCGGGCCACTCATCGCCGTAGGTGGGCTGCCACTGCTGCCGCTTGGCCTCCGCGCTCCGATCGATGACCTCAGCCACCGCGACAGTGGCGTACACCGGCACATCCCCGGGCACCACGTAGGGCAGACCGTTGAAATGATCAGGGTGCGGGTGCGTCACGAACGCCGCGAGCAGCGGCTTGCCCAACGCGGCCAGGCGAGCCGCCAGTGCCTTCGCGTCGGAAACCAGCAGACTGGCGTCGATCAACACGACCCCCTTCTCGGTCTCGATCAGATAGCTGTTCACAAAGATCCCCGCCTCGCCCGCGCTGTAGGTGTGGATCCGGAAATCGCTGTTCACCACGTGTGATGCCTTTCAGTACCGTTGGTGTCGACGACGGTATGCCGCACGGGCGAGCCGCGAAAGAAGGCACTTTGCGGTGCCCTTCCCGGACGAGGAGGCAGTCCATGGCGCTGGTGATTCCGGAGGTGCTCGACGAATCGTGCACAACCCGACAGGCTCTGGAACGCTTGTCGGCGAAGTGGCGCATCCTGCTGATCTACGCCCTGCTCGACGGCCCGCAACGCCACGCCGACCTGCGCAGACGATTGCCGGGCATCACCCAGAAAGTGCTGACCGAGACGTTACGGGGAATGGAAGCCGACGGACTCGTCCAACGGCACGTCCTCCGCGAAAGCCCGCCGCAACACGTCGAATACACCCTCACCACTCTCGGCAAGACACTCGAGGAGCCACTCGCCGCCATCTGCGCCTGGGCCGCCGCCCAGCCCTGAGCGATACCGAGCCTGCCATCGATCCGCTGGCCCGACGGTGCCGTATCGTCTCGGCCGACCATTGAGGCGAGGAGATGCCGATGGCCGATCGTCACCTGGTCGAGTACCCCGCCGTCGGAATACGCGCATACCTCAACGGCGGAACGCAGTTCAGCGAGCACGGCTGGAATACACCGGCTACGGTCAGCCATCTAGTGCATTGACCTGGAAGGTTCGCGAGATATTGAGGAATTCCCGCGTCACAACGGGCGCAGGTGCTCGACCGTGACGTGGTGCTGCTCGGTCAGCCGCCGGGCGATCAATGAGCGATGGCAAGCCTCAGGGTCGCGCTCTACGCAGAGCAGGGCTGCGGTCCCGCTGCTCGGCAGCGCCGACACGATCGGGGCGAGGTCGGCGCGGTCGAGGATCTCGGTGGTGTAGCGGCGGGTGTACTCGGCAGCGAGTTCACGGCGCGAGCGTTTGCCGACCCCTTGGCGGTCGTCCTCGGCATACTGGAGCCGGCGGAGCTCGGTGGTCGGGGCAAGTTCGCGGTGGTGCTCGTAGGCGATCCCGGCTTGGGCGAGGGCCGCCTGCAGTCGCCGCGAGTTCGCCCAGGCGTACTCGGGTCCGCGGACCCCGCGGCGCTCGCGAACATCGAGCAGCAGGCGAACATCCGCGCGCCGTAGCCGTTGCAGGAAGGACTCGCCGTCGAAGCCGTAGACGCCGATTGTCACCATTCTGAGCACCGGGAAATCACCTACCTTCCTGCTGCTCGCCGCCTCCGGCAGCCCTACCGGAGGCGGCGAGGTCACATCACTCGACGGCGGTTCCCTCGAGCTCGACCATCTGGCCGGGAATCGCCAGCCGTGTGACCCCGAGCATCGTGGTAGCCGGCGCCACCCCGGAAGCGCCCAGCCGCGACGCCAGCACGCCGTAGTGCTGGAAGAGCAGATCGACGTCGGTGGTGTAGACGTTGAGCCGGACGAGGTTCGCCAGCGACATGCCGGCCTCTTTGAGCACGGCCTCCAAGTTGTCGAGACTCAGCGCCAACTGCGCCGCCATGTCACCGTCATGCTGTGGTTTGCCGTCGCCGCTCATCGCGGTCTGGCCGGAGCAGTACAGGGTCCGGGTGTGCCCGGAGACGAGCTCACCCTGGTTGAATCCCAGCTCCTCCGACCACGTCACCGGGTTGACTGCCGTTCGTTCCACCACATCAGCTCCCATTCGATTCATTGAAGTACGTGCGTCCACCGGCCCGGTAGCCGCTGTCTGTGACGCCGTGGCGGAAAGCCTCCCAGCTAATCACGACATCCTCTGTCGTGTATTCGGTACAGTTTTCGGATGCGCGCCGACCGGTTGGTGTCGCTGGTGCTGCTGCTGCGCCAGCGCGGTCGGCTGACCGCGGCCGAGCTGGCCGACGAGCTGGAGGTGTCCACCCGCACCGTGTTGCGCGACATCGAGGCGCTGTCCGCGGCCGGTGTCCCGGTCTTCGCCGAACGCGGCCGGCACGGAGGTTTCGCGTTGCTACCTGGGTTTCGGACCGAGCTCACCGGGCTGAACCACGACGAGGCGCTTGCCTTGCTCATCGCCGGATCACGGCGCGGCGCAGAGGCATTCGGCCTCGGCTCGGCGCTTGCTTCGGCGATGCTCAAGGTGGTCGACGCGCTACCGGAAAGCTATCGGGGCACCGCAGCTGACGTGGCCGAGCGATTGCTCATCGATCCGGAGACCGATCTGCTGTCGCGTCGGCTGGTCGCTGAGGAGGTGCCCGGCACCATATTGGCCGAGGTCCGGCGAGCGGTCTTCGCCGGACACAAGCTGCGCATCCACTACGCGGCCCTCGACCAGACCCCGAAGTGGCGCACGGTGGACCCGATCGGCCTGGTAATCGTTCGCGACCAGCTCTACCTGCTGGCCACGAGGTCCGGCGCGGACCGCACGTACCGGCTGTCGCGGGTGCTGGCAGCAAAGGAACTCCCCGAACCGGCACAGCGACCAGACCGGGTCGATCTGGACCGGGCGTGGCAGGAACGCAGCACGCGGTTTCGGACCAGCGGCGACCAAATCGCCGTGCTGGTACGGGTGCACCCGGCGCGGCGGGAGGACCTGGTGAGCACCGCACTGGCGGTCCACACCGAGGAACCCGACGCAAACGGCTGGCTGCGGCTGGAGGTGACCTTCCAAGATTCCCGACACGCCGAATGGGCGCTGTGGCAGCTCACCACGGACGCGGAAGCCGTTGCGCCGCAGTCGTTGCGCACCTCCCTGCGCAACCGCGCCGCCGCGATTGCCACCTGCTACGGAGTGTCATCCTGAGAGTTGTCGCCTTATGCGAGGCCGCCGCCGACGCGATTCGGAACCGTTCCATACTGGTAGGTTCGAGCGCCCCGAACGACGCGTGCGCAACGCACAGCGCTGCGTGGGTTGCCGAGCGTCACGAACGTCCCGCCCCGGAACAAGCGGCCATGCCGGATGGCCGGAAGGCATCGCATGGTGATGTCACCCAGACGCGGAATCACGCCTGTCGGGTGCCGGCGCGATTTGCGCGCCGAAGCGCGACACCGAAACCGTTGAGCCGGAGCATCTGGCCGAAGCCCACGCGGGTCCACTGGTGACAAGATCGCCGGTGCCGTATTGTCTCCGCCGACCTGGAACGCGAGGAGATGCCGATGGCCGATCGTCACCTGGTAGACGTTCATATCCTGCTCGTGCGCGACGACGAACTGCTGCTGACTCAGCGCCGAGGAGATATGTTCGAAGGCAGGTGGCATCTACCGTCGGGCAAACTGGATGCGGGCGAGCCGATCACTGCTGCCGCCATCCGTGAAGCCCATGAGGAAGTCGGCGTGCTCATCGACCCGACCGACCTCCATTTCGTCCACGCGGTACACGCCGCCGGTTCCGGCCCGGAGCCCCGGCTGGGGATGTTCCTTCAGGCACGTCGGTGGGCCGGAGAGCCGGTGAATCGGGAACCAGACAAGTGCGCGGCTGTGCAGTGGTTCCCTATCGACCAGCTGCCCGATGACTTGATCGAGTACCCCGCCGTCGGAATCCACGCATTCCTCGACGGCGGAACGCAGTTCAGCGAGCACGGCTGGAATACACCGGCTGTGGTCGCCGGCGTCAGCATCTAACCGGTGGTGGTGCGCTCATGCTGGGCGCGCGCCAGGTCGACCAGCTTGGCACGGATATAGCTGGTTGGCGCTTCGGCGAGCTGGAGGTTGACCGAGAAGTTGAACTCGTCGCGGGCAAGCATCGACTCGTCGACACCCCCGTCGGTCAAATCCACCGGCGAGTAGTTCAGAAGCTGTTCCGGCTGGTAGCGTCCGGTCTTCATCAGTCGATGCCATTCAGGCGTGCCGGGGTAAGGACGGAACTCGAACACCGACGCACGGAATTGGCCGGGTAGTTGATCGGTGGCCTCCCACAATCGGTGGATCAACTGCTCAGTAGCGTCGATCTCTTCGCGTGTCTCGCCGGGAAATCCGAGGATGAAGTAGCCCTTCACGCCGATGCCGCGTTCGGCAAGGCGGGTCACGACGCTGACCGCCATCTCGGGGGTGATGCGTTTGTCGATGTACTCGAGCATGCGAGCGCTGCCGGACTCGATACCGAGTGCGACTTCGCGTAATCCATTGGACGCCAAGGTATCCAGTGTGGCATCGGCGGCGCGATGCAGTACGTTGATGCGACCGGTGGCATCCCAGCACGCCCAGTCGCCGACTCGTTCAGTGGTGAACGCGCCCATCATCGTGTCGATCACGCGGCGTGCTCCCAGGAAGAGGTCGTCGACGAACCGAAACGCGGTCACTGCGTTGTCTTCACGTAAGCGCACCATCTCATCGATGATGTTGTGCGGGCTGCGGGTGCGGATGGTGATGTCCGGGTTGGCACTGACCGCCGCTCCGCAGAACGAGCAATTGTATGGGCATCCCCGCGCGCCGACCATGTTCGCTTCCCACCGGCCCTGCTCGTAGTGGGGGTCCTGGCACAAGTATGTTCGGTCGACAAACGGCAGCGTATTGATGTCGGGTGCGAGATAGTGGGACGTGCCCGGTATTCCGCCGGTAACCGGTGTCCGCATAATCCGGTCCAGCCACATCACGCCCGGTAAGCGGGATCGGTTGCTGTGATCGTCGAGGAGTTCCGATACTCGGGTCTCTGCTTCGCCGAGGACCAGCGCGGCGCAGCGTGTCATGCGTGGATCGGCGAGGATTTGGCTCGGCATTGCTTTCGCCTGGTGCCCACCAAGCATGACCTTGATTTCGGGGTCTAGACCGGCGGCGACGCGGGCACTGATCTCATAGGTGGGTGCGAGCAGGTTGAATCCTGCCCACCGCGGCCGGGTGGTATTGATGAGGTCGATCGTCTGGTCGACACCCAATCCGTGGGCTTCGGCATCGAGGACCCCGACATTGAATCCCTGCTGTGCGGCGTAAGTGGCGATGTAGCCCATGCCCAGCACAGGAAGTGTGAAGTCGTTGACTCTGGGACGCAGACTGTAGTCGCGAAGCGGTGCGTTGACGAACAGCGCATCCAGTGGGTGGCTCGTGGCGGCTCCAGCGATCAGGTCACGACGGGACCGTTCTGGTGATGTCGGCATTGTTTATCCCCCATGCGAGAGTGAGTAATGTCCACGCGGACAATTGATTTCCCGCCAACTCTTGCCATTGTGCCGCGAACCCGGGCTCATCGTCATGCCACATTCGCTCGGGTGAGAGCCGCCTTGCCCACGTTCGGACAGCGAGATCGGCATACGGATACACGGAGAAATCGTTGGTGAAGTCGGCGACCGCAGCGCCAGCGGTCCACGGCCCGATCCGTGGTACCGCCTGTAAGGCGTCGATCAGCGCGAGGCGGTCAGGGGCGGAACTCGCCATTGCGGTCCAGGCTTCGCCGTGTTCGAGATAAGCCCGAGCAGCGGCCTGAAGCGCGGACCGTTTGAACGCGACCCCGAGTTCGGAGAACGCCTGGTCGGACAACTCGAGGATCGTCTGCGGTCCCGGGAACAGCCATGCTGTGGTGTCACCGTGGCTGACCGGCTGCCCGTAAACGCGGCTGAACAGCAAATACAGCTTGCGGGCCTGCCTGGCCCGGATCACCTGCCGCACAATTGCGGTGGCCAGCGCATCCCACAAGTTCGGATTCGCCAGCCGTGCAACGGGGCCAGCAGCCTTCAACCCGATCAACATGTCATCGGCACCGGCCAGCGCGGCCGGATCGAACTCTTCGAACCGCAACCACCCGTCGCCAGCTCCGCTTTCGGTGACGAGCGTGACGCGGTGACCGTCGGTGACGGCGCGGTGGGTCACGCCCTCGGTCGTCTGAATCCAGCCTGGGTGGTCGAGCATCATCCGTCCGGCGATCATTCGTTGCTCCCTTCACTGGTTTGTGTTCGGTCATCATCGTCGCTTCCCTGCTGTTCGGTGGATTGACCGTGCCGATCGGTGCCTGGGTGGTGTGCCTGGATGTGAGGCAGGATGAGCTTGCCGATCGCGCGGGCGGTGTCGGACGGCCGCCGATGCGTGCAGTCGAACTCGGCAACCGGCCACCCGGTGTGAGCGAGTTCGGCGGCAACTTCGTGGAAGCGGTCGGATTGGATCTGGCTGCTGTCGCTTGCGCGTTCGAATCGATCGTGTGCGCCTCGCGTGCTGAGTCTTGCTGTCAGTGCGCGGACGTCTGCGTGCAGCATCACCGCCAAATCTGGCATACGCACACCATGATTGAGCTGCCATACCGTTTGGGCGTCGACACCATCGAGTGTCTGCAGCACGAGCGAGGACGGCAGATAGCGGTCACAGACCACGACCGTGCCAGAGTCGATCGCCGGGACGATCTCATTGGCAAGTTGATGATGCCGATCACCAGCAACCAAGCACGCCAACGCAATTCCGCGATAGGTGTCGGCCTGCACACGGATAAGATCACCGAGCGCGGTCGGGCTGGGCTGTGCCGTGGCGTGCACACGGACCCCTCGGCGGCGCAGATAGCCGACAAGCTCGCGGCTAATGCTGGACTTGCCAACCCCTCCCGGACCGTCGAGAGTAACTAGCATGCCTGCGCCGGTTGTCGCATCCGCATTTTCGGGTTGCACCTGATGACTCATTGGTTCTTCTCCGTCCATTCCACGGGCGGCTCGCCGATGGTTGCCCCTCGAAAATCACGCGGACACGGCTCCAGATAAAGGCGTTCGTTCGGCAATCGAGGTAGTCCAGCCGCGTCGCCGGGGATCACGGTCACTGCATCTGGGTAGTGGTAAGCGCGCCAGTCCTGCACGAAATACAACGCGGCCGTCAGGCAGGCGGCGAAATCAAGATCCACATCATGGAACTGGACCGAAAGATGAACGTCGTCTTCTTCAGGGCGCGGCGACCGTTGCGGACCCATATCACTACCGCCTGCGCTTCGACCGACAGGCGCGGATGGACTCGATCACGGCCATGCCGGATGGGCGGAACTCGTCGCGTGGAGGGCGCACCCAGACGCGGAATCCCGCCTGCCGGGCACCGGGCGACGGCAACGCGATTTGCGCGCCGAAGCGCGACACCGAAACGTTGAGCCGGAACATCTCGGCGAACAGCCTGTTCTCGTCCGGTACGTCCGGCACGATCAGGAACGTCCACCGTTTCGACCGAGGGTGCGACACGATGGGACCGAGCTGCACACCCTGACTGTGCATATGGCTTTTGACCGCAGCGCCGAGCTGATGCGGCATGGTAATCGCGCCAACTTTGCCCGCAGGCACGATGATGCTTCCGATTTCGGGCTGCACTCGCGCGGGTAGCCCGCACGTCTCCCGATAGAACCGACACCGTGTCGAAGGCGTATCGGCCTGCACCGGCGGCAGCACCTGAGTGTCGTCCAACCCCATCCCCGCGCCTCCCTGCTCGTCATGTGATGAGCATCCGGCGCCGAGGAGCAAGCGCCACCGATCGGCCGCTCACAACTGATCGGTGTGCCGTTGGGCGGCAACGGCACCGACCCGGCACCGGATGCGGGTTCCAGAATCCGGTGACGGAGCGACGTAATACAGGTACGCGGCAGGCATTTTGGTCCTACTCTTCCGGTATTCGACACGCCGAGTGGTGGGTGGGGCCAGCGATGATCGACAAGTGGACTGGCGCAGATGTTCTGGCGCTTCGTACGGCAATGCGGTTGACACAGGAGGAGTTCGCGGCGGCTTGCGGGCGGGCGGTGCGAACGGTCGGGAAGTGGGAGCAGCACGGCAGTAAGGCCGCGCTGAGCCCGCGTTCTTCGGACGTCATGGACACGCTGCTCAACGGTCTAAGCCAGGAGCAGACGTATAGGTTCTACAACGAAGGTGCATCGCTCACGCCTGCGATTGCCACTTGCTCAGCGTCGACCCGCCTACACTCGCCACTGGATGTCGAACTGCGGACGTGGGTCGAGATGAATCGGCGTGAGTTGCTCTCTCTGTTCGGTGGCGTTGCCGGTGGGCTCCCTGCTGTCGCCGCGATCTTGGCGGGTTTGGATCCGGACGAGCAACGTCGAGTCGGCGAAGTGCTCATCCAACCCGACCGTGTGGATGACTTGACCGTCGGTCATATCGAGGCTGCGCTGGATATTGCGCGTTCGCAGAACAACCTCTACGGCCCCCACGCTGTTCTTCCGATGGTCTCCGTTCAGCAGGCGATTACATCCGCACTGCTGCAGCCGGCGCCCAACCATTTGCGGCCGCGGTTGCTGACGCTTCATAGCCGGCTCGCGCAGCTGGCCGGGTGGATGCAGTTCGACCTCTGTGACTTCAACTCTGCGAATTCCAGCTACGAGCAGGCCCGCGAATCCGCGCACGACGCGGGTAACGACGCACTCGTCGCCCTCATCCTGTGCAATCTGAGCTACCTCGCGACCTGGCGTGGGTCTCCTCGGACAGGGATCGATCACGCAGTGGCCGCGCAGAACTGGGCACGAAGCGTTGATGATCGCCTGTTACGCGCCTATGCCGATGACATCGCAGCGTATGCCTACGCCACCACAGGACGGCATGAGGCATGTGTCACGGCACTCGACGCCGCCGATGCCACGCTGGATGACTTTCCGGCCGAAAAGAACTCTGTCGCGTACTTCCATGGGCCGGGTCTTTCACTAGCGTTTCGGAGCGACTGCATGTACAGGCTCGGATCTGCAGCCGAGGCACAGGTTGCGGCCGAATCGTCGCTCGCTCTCATCGGCGAGGGCTTCACACGCAACCGGGCAGTGGCCTACATCGACCTTGCGCATGCCCATATCGCAGGATGGGAAATCGATGAAGCAGCAAAATGTATCGGCAAGGCAGCCCGTCTCGCCACCGAGTGCCGTTCGGACCGGCTAATCGGCATCATCGCTGATGCTCGATCGGACCTCGGTCGGTGGACTGACGCTCTGTGTGTACGCGAGCTCGACCAACTCCTGGCGGACTATGGATTCCCCAGTTCCCGGATGTAGATGTCGAACTCCGGTGATACGAACGCCGGTGTGGTTTGCCGCCCAACCAGCCGCCATCCACCCACTGCCCGGTAGAACGCATGTGAGTCTTCCGCCTGCGGCTGGACTGCCAGCGTCGCACGCTGCTCGGGTCGGCTGTCGAGCAGCATGTTCAGCAGTCGGCGGCCGATGCCATGTCGGCGCGCTGACTCCCGGACGGCGAGATCGATCACCGCGAAGGTCCGTCCCGGCCATTCACGCAGAACATCCGGGGGTACCGGCTGTTGAAATCCTTCCCACCATCCGGTATCGGTCGTCAGCGTGCTTCCGTAGACGAATCCGACTAGACCCCCATCGGATTCGGCTAGAGCGATGCCGAAGCTCGGCGAAGCGCTCATTTTGGCGAGCATCTGCCGATGCCGCTGCGACTCGGTCTCCGGCCAAACAAACGGGGGTGCCGAGAATGCTTCGACATACAGCTCGCAGATCGCATCGAAGTGGTGCCGTGCGTCGTCTGCGGTTCCAATCCGGATCGATGTCGCGTCGTTCATGGACTCGACCATAGATTCGAGCCGACAGACATGAGCAGAGAACTCTAACCTGGGCATCGATCTCGGTGGCAAGCTCGCATGGATCGACCACGAACGGAGAATCACCCATGGCCGAAGACTCCACGTGGGATCACTGGTGGTGGCGACCGGGCTGGAAGCTCGGCAAGTCGTTCTACACCTGGCACGTCACCTTCGATAACGATTCTCCGGCCGCGCAGCTGGTGGAGACCTTCGCGCCGACTCTTTCACAGATCCCGACTATGGATCCCGTTGCCCGCGAAGGATTGCACATCACGATCCAAGGCATCGGATTCACCGATGACGCGACAACAGCAGACGTGCAGAAAATCAGCGGAGCCGCCGCGACCTACCTGTCCCGGCGCGGGCCTTTCGACGCCCTGATCGGACCACCGTCCGTGGACAAGGAAGCGATCGGTCTGCCAATCGCGAACCCGGAGCCCTTCCGGGATATCCGCGACGATCTGCAATTGGCCATCGCCGATGTCTGGGGCGTCGACCAGGTGCCCGAGCGCGGCGACCGCTTCAACCCCCATCTGTCGCTCGCCTACTCCACAGGCGTCGCATCGATGACGAATCTCCGCGGCCTCCTCGCGCGAAATGGTCTGAGCGGCATAGAGGTTGTGCAGCCAGTGGCGGCGGTGTCGCTCATTGCGCTGAACCGGGACAACCATCGATACGAATGGCGCGAGATCACCAAGGTTCCGCTGGGCATACCCTGATCCGGAACGCTGAATCGATCGGAACCCGAGTTGCCCACCTGCTTGGGATCGCGCTGCCTCCCTTCCGGCCCGTGAGCCGGACAGTCGGCGCTCTCACCCCTCGATCCGTGTCTTCCGCAGGCGCAGGACCTTCTCCACACCGAAGAACCGCAGTAGGAAACGTTCCGATGCCGACTGATCATGGGCGACCGATGAGGCGGCGACCAGCTCGGGGTCGGTGACCCGATAGGAAACGCCTTCGTGGATCACCTCGGCGGAACCAGCCGCCACCACATTCCGGAGCCAGTCGGGGGTGGTGCCGTAGGGCAGGGAGATAAGGAAGTCGTCTCCGGCTTCGGTGATGCCGACCGGTGTCTCGTAGGCGTTGCCGCTGGACCTGCCCGTGTGGCGGATCACCGAGGCAGAGGCGCCGGGCCGACCGGCGGTCTTCATGGCGCGCGGGTTCGTGACGCGGCGGTTGAAGCGGCGGACCACCGTGAGGCCGGGAGCGTAGCCCGTGCGGATCACCACCACCAGGAAGAGGCACCAAGCCAGGGCCAGCGCCACCGGCGTGCCCGCGCCTATCGCGATCCATATCCACATGGTCACGCCAATCTCTTACATTGTAAGTCCGGTATTGCAAGGGAAGCATTACAACGTAAGGCTGTCAAGAGCGCGGTAACCGATTTCGGCACCGCCTGTGGCCCACGCACGTAACCGCGCCCGGTATCGGCGTCGAAGGAAGACTGGACCTACCTGGGATGGCTGAATCGGTCAGAAGCCGAGCTTGCCCAGCTGTTTCGGATCGCGCTGCCAGTCCTTCGCTACCTTCACATGCAGATTCAGGTAGATGCGCGTGCCGAGGATGTGTTCGATCTGCTTGCGGGCGTTGGTGCCGACTTCCTTCAGTCGGGAGCCGCCCTTGCCGATGACGATGGCTTTCTGGCTGGGGCGTTCGACGTAGAGCAGGGCGTGGACGTCGAGCATGTCCTCGCGGTCCTCGTAGGGTAGGACTTCCTCGATGACGACGGCCAGCGAGTGCGGCAGTTCGTCGCGGACGCCTTCGAGTGCGGCCTCGCGGATGAGCTCGGCCATCAGGGTTTCCTCGGGCTCGTCGGTGAGCTCGCCGTCAGGGTAGAAGGCCGGGCCCTCCGGCATCTTCGAGGCGATCACGTCGACCAGGACCTCGACCTGCTCGCCCTTGACCGCCGACACCGGCACCACGTCGGCGTCCGGGCCGAGCAGCTGGGAGACCGCGAGAAGTTGCTCGGCGATCTGATCGCGGCTCACCTTGTCGATCTTGGTGACCACGCCGAGCAGCGTGGTCTTCGGCGCCATCTGCTTGACCTGCTGCACGATCCAGCGGTCGCCGGGGCCGATCTTCTCGTCGGCCGGGATGCACAGCGCGATCACGTCGACTTCCGAATACGTATCCCGCACAAGGTCGTTCAGGCGCTGGCCGAGCAGTGTGCGCGGACGGTGCAGGCCGGGAGTGTCGACCAGGATCAACTGGGCGTGCTCGCGGTGCACGATGCCGCGAATGGTGTGCCTGGTGGTCTGCGGACGCGAGGACGTGATCGCGATCTTCGCACCGACCAGCGCGTTGGTCAGCGTCGACTTGCCGGTGTTCGGACGGCCGACGAAACAGACGAAGCCGGAACGGAATTCGTCTCGGCGGGCATTCGATCGATCACCCACCGTGCACCTCGCCCGAGTCCGCGGTCACCGCGTCGGCGGCGTCGGCCGAATCGTCGACGACCTCGAACACCGCGCCGTCGCGGTCGGTGAAGATGATCCGCGCCTCCGCCGACACCTCACGCACCGCGGTGACACCGAAGTCGGACAACCGCCCGCCGACCACCGCGGCGGCCTCGAATCCCTCCGCGCCGCTGGAGAGCGCGGCGGCCACCGCGGCTTGCAGCGCCGTCAGCCGCAGCGCGGTCAGGTTCACTTCCCCTGCGGCGTAGGTGCGTCCGTCCGTGTCGCGGATGGCCGCGCCACTCGCCCCGCCGGTGCGGGCGAGCGCCCCGCGGGCCAGCACGACCAGCTTGTTGTCCTCGGCGTCCAGTTCGGTCATTCGGTGTCTCCGTCCTCGTCGCGATCGGCCGCGGTCTCCCGCTCCGATCCATCGGCCTTGCGCTTGCCATTGGGATTGTCGCCGTTGGTCGTGCCGGCCGGGACCTTCTCACGCGCTTTGCGGACCACCACGGTGTTCACCCGCATCCGTCCTCGCGCGTCCGCGCCGCCTTCGCCGCGCAGCACCAGCCCGTGCACCTCGACCTTCGAACCGGGCAGCGGCACCCGCCCGAGTTCGTGGGCCATCAGGCCGCCGACGGTGTCGACGTCCTCTTCCTCGATCTCCAGCCCGTACAGCTCGCCGAGGTCCTCCACCGACAGCCGGGCCGACACCCGGTAGCGCCCGTCGCCGAGGTCTTCGATGGGCGGGGTCTCGTCAGTGTCGTACTCGTCGGCGATCTCACCGACGATCTCCTCGAGCACATCCTCGATGGTCACCAATCCCGCGATGCCGCCGTACTCGTCCACCAGCAGTGCCATGTGGTTGCGCCTGCGCTGCATCTCATCGAGCAGGCTGTCCAGCGGCTTGCTGTCAGGCATGAACACCGCGGACCGCATCACCTGGCGCACCCGCACCTTGCGGCTTCGATCCGCGTACGGCACAAGGTCTTTCAGGTAGACCACGCCGAGGATGTCGTCGACGTTCTCGCCGATCACCGGGATGCGCGAGTGCCCGGAGCGCACCGCGAGCGACATCGCCTGCGCCGCGGTCTTGTCCGCCTCGATCCAGACCATCTCGGTGCGCGGCACCATCACCGCGCGGGCGGGGGTGTCGCCGAGTTCGAAGACCGACTGGATCATCCTGCGTTCGTCGTCGGCCACCACGCCGCGCTCACCGGCCATCTCGACCACTTCGCGCAGCTCGATCTCGGAGGCGAAGGGGCCGTTGCGGAAACCTTTGCCGGGCGTGATCGCGTTGCCGAGCAGAATCAGCAACCGGCTGAGCGGGCCGAGCAGCGCGCCGATGAACTGCAGCGGCAGCGCGGCGGCCAGCGCGATCGTGTACGCGTGCTGCCGTCCCAGCGTGCGCGGACCGACCCCGATCACCACATAGGACACCAGCACCATCACCACCGCGGTGATCAGCAGCGCCCAATTCTCCGCCCAGACCGTGATCAGCCCCGCCACCAGCAGCACCGTGGCGCCGATCTCGCACAGAATCCGCAGCAGCACCATGAGATTCACGTAGCGCGCCCGGTCGGCGACGATCCGGCTCAGCCGCACGGCACCCGGCCGGTCGGCTCGGACCATGTCGTCGACGCGGGCGGGCGAGATGGTGTTCAGCGCGGAGTCGACACCGGCGAACACCCCACCCACCGAGATGAGCAGGACCGCCAGTAGAACGAGGGTCAGGGAATTCACGCGTGATCCAGGGAATCACCTGGTGTGGTGAAGCCCGCCTTACCCAGCAACCGCGCGTCACGTTCGGCGAGTTCGGCCCGCCGCCGCGCTTCCCGCAGGCTCTCGTACCACTCTTCGAGCAGCCGGGCCTGCAACGCGAACATCTCCTTCTCCTCCTCCGGCTCGGCATGGTCGTAGCCGAGCAGGTGGAGCACGCCGTGCACGGTGAGCAGCGCCAGTTCGTGGTCGAGCGAATGACCCGCCTTGCGCGCCTGGCCGGCGGCGAACTCGGGGCACAACACGATGTCGCCCAGCATGGACGGGCCCGGCTCGGGGCTGTCGGGCCGTCCGCCCGGCTCGAGTTCGTCCATCGGGAAGGACATGACGTCAGTCGGGCCGGGCAGATCCATCCAGCGCATGTGCAGGTCGGCCATGGTATCGAGATCGACGAGCACCATCGACAGCTCCGCCGCCGGGTGCACGTCCATCCGGGCGATCACGAACCGCGCGACGCTGACCAGCTCTTCTTCGGGTACGTCGATACCCGACTCGTTGGCGATCTCGATGCTCACCCGAATAGCCTACGATCCCGGCGATCGCGTCGGCGGAGCGGAGCCCCGCCCGGCGGAACGCGTTACCGGCGATCCGCCCGGCTCGCGGCGCGCCGCTGCGCCCGGTTGCCGCCGTAATGTGGCGCGACCGGCGGACGCGTCTCGGCCTCGGCCCGGTCGTAGGCGTCGACGATGTCCGAAACCAACCGGTGGCGGACCACGTCGCTGCTGGTGAGCTCGGCGAAGTGGATGTCCTCGATGTCGACCAAGATCTCGCTGGCCATGCGCAGACCCGACCGCGCGCCGGTGGGCAGGTCGACCTGGGTGACGTCACCGGTGACCACGATCTTCGAGCCGAATCCGAGCCGGGTGAGGAACATCTTCATCTGCTCGGCGGTGGTGTTCTGCGCCTCGTCGAGGATGATGAACGAGTCGTTGAGCGTCCGGCCGCGCATGTACGCCAGCGGCGCGACCTCGATGACACCGGCCGCCATCAGCTTCGGAATGGCCTCCGGGTCCATCATGTCGTGCAGCGCGTCGTAGAGCGGGCGCAGGTACGGGTCGATCTTCTCGTTCAGCGTGCCGGGCAGGAAGCCGAGCCGCTCCCCCGCCTCCACCGCGGGCCTGGTGAGGATGATCCGGTTGACCAGCTTGGATTGCAGCGCCTGGACCGCCTTGGCCATCGCCAGATAGGTCTTGCCGGTACCGGCGGGACCGATGCCGAACACGACGGTGTTGGCGTCGATCGCGTCGACGTAGCGCTTCTGGTTGAGCGTCTTGGGCCGGATGGTCCTGCCGCGCCGGGACAGGATGTCCAGGCTGAGCACTTCCGCCGGGGACTCGCTGGTGCCCTCGGTGAGCATCGACACGGTGTGCCGCACCGCCTCGGGCGTCACCACGCGATTGCGGCCGGTCAGCGCGACCAACTGCTCGATGACCCGCTCGGCGAGCGCGACGTCGGCCGCCTTGCCGGTGAGGGTGACGGAATTGCCGCGGACGTGGATGTCCGCGTCGAGCAGGGATTCGAGTTCACGCAGATTCTGGTCGGCCGAACCGAGGAAGGGGAACACGGATTCCGGAGCGAGTTCGATACTCGAACGCACGGTGCGCGCTGCGGGACCCGAACCGTTGTCGCCGGCGCCGATGCTTGCCGCAGGGGTACTCGGGTCGCCGATGTCGCCTTGTGCTGTCAAAAGTGGCTATAGCCTGCTTTCCGGTCTCGACTGCTGTGGTATTGAGGATAGTTTAACGCGGGCCACCGACACCGCCCATTGATTCCTCCTCACCCTGAAGTGGAGGGTGGGGATTCCTGGCTCATGCTGCCTGATCGCTCGGCGAGCGCCCGGGTCTTGCGCAATCAGCACCAGCAGGGGTGAAACCAGCCCTGTTCAACATCACATGTGCGGAGTTCTTGTCCCTAGGGGCGGAGTGTCCGCAGTCTTCGCACCGGTAGGTGCGTTCGGATAACAGGAGGCGGTGCTTGGCTCTCGCACCACACATCCTGCAATCCATCGTCGAGTACGCGGGCTGTACCAGCCGTACATCCCGGCCGTGCTTACGGCCCATCTCGAGCAGCGCCGTCTTCGTCGCGCCGATCGCGGCGTCGGCCGCCTTCCGCGCCATCGTGGACTTGGCCAGGAACCTCGGTTTGAAGTCCTCCACCGCGAGCTGGTCGAAATCGGTCACGACCGCTTTGGCCCATTTGCGTGCAGTGTCGACCCGCTGCCTGGAGACCTTCTTGTGCAGTTTCGCGGCCCGTCTTTTCACGGCCCGGTAGCCGTTCGACCCCCGCTGCCCGCGTTGCGGCTTGCGACGGGCCATCATCCGCTGGTAGCGGGCCAGTTTCGTCGCCGCCTTCTTCCCATGGTCGGGGTGCCGGAGATCGTGGGCGTCGCTGGTGGTCGTCGCGATCTCTTTGACGCCCCAGTCGATCCCGATGGCACGCCCGGTCGCTGGGAGCGGCTGTCGGACGGCTGCGGTGACGAACGAGGCATACCAGTGGCCGATGCTGTCGCGGTAAATCCGGACGCTGGAGGGCGCGGCGGGCAGCTCCCGCGAACACACCACCCGCGCCACTACTCCGCCCGCAAGATACAGCCGCCCATCCTTCAACCGGAATCCACGCAGCGTGTAGTTCAGGGTCGGGTTGGTGAGGTCCTTCTTCTTGAAGCGTGGCATACCAGCCCGACGCCGTTGCGGGACACGGTCTTTGATGTCCTTCAGCGCTTTCGCGCGGGAGCGGCCGAAGTCGCGGATGATCTGTTGCTGCGGGACCGACGCCCCGGCTGAGAGCCAATTGTGCTCGCTACGCCAGCCGGTCAATCTCTTGTCGAGGACAGCGGGGCCGATCTTCTCGTCATTGCTGTGAGCTTGCCGGGATTCGGCGACGCACTGATTCCACACCCATCGGCACCGGTCCCACTCGGCCAGCAACGCGCGCCGCGCGACGGCGGACAGCCGCAGACGGTACGTGCACCGTGCGCTCCCCACCCCGACCTCGCTCACACGTTCGACATTAGCATTGGTTACATGGGCACAACGAGCGACTTCCGCGCAGGTCGGCAGGTCGCGTACACCGTGCATGCACATTCGGCCTTCGTCACGAAATACCGGCATCCGGTGCTCGGCCGCCCCGCATGACCGGCGTGCATCGGTGCGTAGCTGACGCGCTTCCTCCCCGCGCCAAAGGGCGGGCATTCCCGCTACGTTTGCTCGGTGACCCGGCCGTAGACACTGGCAGCGGGGCTCGGTGACGTAGGGCCTTACCAGCGTGATGTGAGAGCGCCCAGCGCGCCGAGAGCGACCGCGGCCGCCGTGGACGTACGCAAAACCGTCGGGCCGAGCAAGGTTACGTTCGCGCCAGCGTCGGCCAAGGCCGCCAGCTCCGCATCGTCCAGCCCGCCTTCGGGGCCGACCACGAGGATGATCTCGGCGGCCGCGGCGAAGGGCAGTTCGGTGAAGCGGGCGGTGCCGGATTCGTGCAGCGCCGCGACGATCGCGCCGTCCGTCTTCGCCTTCCGGACCAGCTCCAGCAAGTCCTTGGTGCGATGCAGGTCGGCGACCTCGGGGATGTAGGCGCGGCGGGACTGACGGGCGGCCGAGCGGGCCGCTGCACGCCACTTGTCGACCGCCTTGGCCGCCTTGCCTTCCCAGTTGGCGACACAGCGGGCCGCCTGCCACGGGATGACGGCGTCCGCGCCCGCCTCGGTCATCAGCTCTACCGCGAGTTCCGAACGGTCGGATTTGGGCAACGCCTGCACCACGGTCACCAGCGGGGCCGGGCGCGCGGCCAGCACCCGGTCGCGCACCGCCAATTCGAGCCGGTCACGTTGTGCCGCAATGACTTCCGACTCGGCCAGCACACCGCGGCCGTCGGAGAGCGTGATCGGCTCGCCGACCCGGATGCGGCGCACCGTGGCGGCATGCCTGCCCTCCGGGCCGTCGAGCACCGCGATCGCGCCCGGCTCGGGCACCTCGTCGAGGTAGAAGACGGTCGCGGCCACCTAACGCCCGCTGAACGACGCGCGCAGCCGCGCGAACAACCCGCTGTTGTGCTCGGACTGCGCCGACATCACCTCGGCGCGTTCGCGATCGCGCATCCCCTTGAACTTGCGCAGCAGCTCGGTCTGCTTACCGTCCAGCTTGGCCGGGATCACGATGTCCAGGTGCGCGAGCAGGTCACCGCGCGCGCCCGAGCGCAGGCGCGGCATGCCGTGACCACGCAGCACCGAGATCTCCCCGGGCTGGGTGCCCGCCGGAATGGTCAGCTCGGTCGGGCCGTCCAGGATGGTGTCGATCACGACGGTGGTGCCCAGTGCCGCGTCGACCATCGGCACCCGGATGGTGCAGTGCAAGTCGTCACCGTCGCGGACGAACACGTCGTGCGGCTGCTCCACGATCTCGACGTACAAGTCACCCGCGTGGCCGCCACCGGGACCGACCTCGCCCTGCGCGGCCAACCGCACCCGCATGCCGTTCGCGACGCCGGCCGGAATCGGCGCGGCGATCTCCCGGCGCGCCCGCACCCGGCCGTCACCGCCGCACTTCTGGCACGGGTCCGGGATGGTCTCACCGGCGCCGCGGCAGGTCGGGCATGGACGCGAGGTCAGCACCTGGCCGAGGAAGGAACGCTGCACGGACTGGACTTCGCCTGCGCCGCCGCACGTTTCGCAGCGCACCGGCCTGGATTTGCCGTTCGTGCCCGAGCCCTGGCACAGGTCGCACAAGATCGCGGTGTCCACGGTCAGGTGCTTGGTCACGCCCACCGCGCACTCGGCCAGGCTCAGCCGGGTGCGGATCAGCGAGTCGGCGCCCGGCTGGACACGACCGCGCGGCTTGCGCGTGCTGGTCGATCCGCTCATACCGCCGAAGAACGCCTCGAACACGTCGCCGAGCCCGCCGAAGCCCGCGCCGCTGAAGCCCGCGCCACCGGCACCGGCGGATTCCAGCGGATCACCGCCCATGTCGACGATGCGCCGCTTCTCCGGATCCGACAGCACCTCATAGGCGGCCGACACTTCCTTGAACTTGGCCTGCGCCGTCTCGTCCGGGTTGACGTCGGGGTGGAGCTCACGCGCCAGCTTGCGGTATGCCCGCTTGAGTTCCTGGTCGGTCGCGTTCTTCGCGACGCCGAGCAGTCCGTAGTAGTCCCGTGCCACTTGAGTTCTCTAGTCCTTGGTCGTTGTCGACAGTGCCGCTGGTGCCCGCGCACGCGTTCCCCGCGCGCCGACAACAGCATTAGTCTTGTGCACTCAACTTTATCCGGCCGAAAGGTCGAGCGTAGCAGTGGCGTGGGTGGCCGGTGTCACGTCAGCGCTCGGCCAGTACCTCGCCGATATACCGGGCGACAGCCGCTACCGAGGCGATCGTTCCTGGGTAATCCATCCGAGTCGGTCCGAGCACGCCCATTCCGCCGAGCACCGCGCCCGCCGCACCATAGCCGGTCGACACCACCGAGGTGCCGCGCATCTGCTCGACCTGCGTCTCCTCGCCGATCCGCACGGTGACCCGTCCCGGCTGCTGGGCCGCGGCGAGCAGCTTGAGCACGATCACCTGTTCCTCCAGCGCCTCCAGCACCGCGCGCAGCGAGCCTGGGAAGCCGAAGTCGGCGGCGTTGCGGGTGAGGTTGGCGGTGCCGCCGAGCACCAAGCGTTCCTCCGGATGCTCCACCAGCGTCTCCACCAGCACGGTGGACACCCGGACCAGCACGTCGCGCAAGCGCAACGGCGAGTGCTCGGGGAGCTCGGCGACCGCCGCCGAGGCCGCGGCCAGGCGCTTGCCGTCCATCGCGCCGCCGAGCATGCCGCGCAGCGCGGCCAGATCCTCGTCATCGATCACCGCGCCGAGGTCGACCAGCCGCTGGTCGACGCGGCCGGTGTCGGTGATCACCACCAGCAGCAGCCGTGCCGGATTGAGCGCGACCACCTCGATGTGCCGGACCGTGGACGCCGACACCGTCGGATACTGCACGACGGCGACCTGCCTGGTCAGCTGGGCCAGCAAGCGGACACCGCGCCGCAGCACGTCGTCGAGATCGACGCCCGACTCCAAGAACTCCATGATCGCCCTGCGTTCGGCCGGAGACAGCGGCTTGACCTCGGAGATGCGGTCCACGAACTGCCGATAGCCCTTGTCGGTGGGGATGCGACCGGAACTCGTGTGCGGTTGCGTGATGTATCCCTCGGCCTCCAGCACCGCCATGTCGTTGCGCACCGTCGCGCTGGAAACACCCAGGTTATGCCGCTCGACCAGGGTCTTCGACCCGATCGGCTCCTTGGTCGCGACATAGTCCGCGACGATCGCGCGCAGGACCTCGAAGCGCCGATCCTCGGTGCTCGACATCGGCCCAACCTCCTCGCTTTCGTCTCCGGTCGCGCCGCACTACCGGCGCCCACCAGCCATTACAGGCGAATTCCCGGTTCGTCTGTTTGTCCAGTCTAATTGCCCTCCGCCGGATCGCCGGCCGGTGACGGGAACGCCGATCGAACCGCGGCGGCACCTGATCCGGACACCGACGAGCGAGACGCGGCCGTGACAGCTGGTCAGGTCCCGCTCGGCGGAGGCGATCAGCGGGGTACGGCGGCTTGGATCACCGCGGCGACGTCGTCGGGCCGGGAGACCATGGCGGCATGGGAGGCATTGATCTCGCTGGTGCGCGCGCCCATCCGCTGAGCCATGAAGCGCTGAGCCGACGGCGGGATCACGCGGTCGCCTGCCGACACCAGAAACCAGCTGGGAGTGGTCGACCACGAGGGTGAGCCAGAGGGTTCGAGATTGGCCGCGACCGCGATGGAGTGCTGATGGGCGAGCATGTCGGCGGCTGTCGCCGAGTCGACGTCCTGGCAGAAGACGTCGTTGAAGCTGGCGGGTGCGAGGTAGCCGTCGACGTTCTTGCCCACGATGCCCTGCGGGTCGTCGACGACCTTCACCTGTAGCGCGGGCGGCAGCAATTGGCTGCCGGGAAAACGGATCGGGTCGAGGGCCTGTTGGGCGACCTCGCCTTGCACCGGCGCGAACGCGTTGACGTAGACCAGCGATTCGACCTCCGGGTCGTGCACGTTGGTGATCACGAAGCCGCCGTAGGAGTGGCCGACCAGCACCATGGGACCGGAGATCGGATCCAGTGCGCGTTGCACGGCGGCCGCGTCGTAGGCCGGTCCCCGCAGCGGATTGTCCGGCGTCACCACGCGATAGCCGCGCCCGCGCAGCAGCGCGGCGACACTATTCCAGCTGGTGGTGTCGGCGAAGGCGCCGTGCACGAGCACGATGGTCGGCGACATCTGCGCCTGCGCGGGGCCGCCCGACACGGCGGCGGCGAGCGCGATGGCGAGCGCGGCTATGCCGCCGCGCAGGATACGTCTACGCTTCATCGGGTTTCGCCCTCCTCAGTTCTTCAGGAACTCGACCAGGTCGGCATTGAACGCCTGTTCGTACGCTCCGCACAGGCCATGCGGCGCACCGGAGTACACCTTCAGCTCGGCCCGGGGCAGCAGCTTCACGGTCTTGGCCGCCGAGGCCGCGAACGGGACGATCTGATCGTCGTCACCGTGCGCCACCAGGATGGGGATGTCGATGCTCGGCAGCTCCGCGGTGAAATCGGTCTCGGAGAAGGCCTTCACGCAGTCCAGCGCGCCCTTGAGCCCGACCTGCATGCCCATCAGCCAGAAATGGTCCCGAAGCCCTTGGGAGACGGCCGATCCCGCGCGATTGGCGCCGTAGAAGGGCGCCGAGAGGTCCTGGTAGAACTGCGAGCGGTCGGCGGCGACGCCCGCGCGAATGTCGTCGAAGACATCGATGGGCAGACCTTCGACGTTGGCGTCGGTCCGCAGCATCAGCGGCGGCACCGCGCCGACCAGCACGGCCTTCCCCACCCGGGAGGTACCGTGCCGCGACAGGTACCTGGTGACCTCGCCGCCGCCGGTGGAGTGCCCGACCAGCACGGCGTCGGTCAGGTTCAGCTCGTTGAGCACGGCGGCGAGATCGTCGGCGTAGTGGTCCATGTCGTGCCCGTCCCACACCTGGCCGGACCGGCCGTGACCGCGCCGATCGTGCGCGATGGCGCGATAGCCCTTGCTCGCCACCAGGTTCATCTGGTTGTCCCAGGCGTCGCCGTTGAGCGGCCAGCCGTGGCTGAAGACCACGGGACGTCCCGAACCCCAGTCCTTGTAGTAGATCTCGACGCCATCGCTGGTTGTGATCGTTGGCATGGATGTTCCTCCGATCTGGAATGGATGTCGGACTACGACTCGCCGGGCACCGGCGGAAGGTGCTCGGCCAGGAATTCCACCGCGGTGTCGGCGACCGCACGCCAACCGTGATCGGCGGGCATGGAATGCCCCCGATCGGCGAAGACCACCAGCTCGGTCACCGCTGAATTCCTGCGCTGGATCCGGTAGGCCGACCGCACGGTGGCCTCCGGAACAGTGCGGTCGAGTCCACCGGCGATCATCAGCAGTGGGCCGCGTTCGCTGCGGGTATCCACCGCCGCCTCGCTCCGCGGCGCGAGATTGGCCGTTCCCGCCTGGAACAGCGGGCGGGCGGGGGCGGGAATCGCATAGTCGGCGTACAGCTGGTCGGACTCCGCGCGGGACACGCCGTTGGCGAACGCGCGGTGGTAGCTCTCGGCCGTGTGCGCCCACGTCTTGCCGCGCAACCACGGACGGCCAAGGACCGGCAGCACATTGCGCAGCTGCACCGGCGGCAGCGTCAGCACCCCTTTGAACTGCGCGGGCGCGATCGCCACGCACGCGCTCGCGAAGCCGGTCCCGAGCAGTTTCTGCGCGATCAATCCACCGAAGGAGTGCCCGATGACCACCGGCGGCATCGGCAGCGTGGAGATGAACTCCGCGTAGTGATCGGTGACCTCGGCGATGCCGCGATTGTTCAGCGGCGCGGGATCCTTCCTGGTGGCCTCGGGCGTCTCGCCGTCGCCGGGCCATCCCGGCGCCGATGGCTGGTATCCCGCGCTGTCGAACAACTCGACCCACGGCGCCCAGCTGCTGCTGTGCATCCACAGACCATGAATGAATACGACCGGACGTAATCGTGGTCGCGCCACCATGCCTCCTACGGCGAAACGGGAATCGACCCATGTCGATCACCGTTCGACAGCGTAGGACGGGCGGCGGCCGGAAAAATGACTGTCCGTGCACGATCCTCGGCTCACAATGCACGGCCCGATCGACCGGGCTCGTGCGAGGATTGCCGAATCTGTCCCAATTGCGACGGAGGCTGCCATGACGGTCGTGTTCAATTCGGACACCATCGCGCCGCACGAGCGGGTGGACGCGGTGGCCGCGGCTGTGCAGGAGGCGTCGGTACCGTCGCACGTCGTGCTGGACGGGCCGGAGGAGTGCGTCCACGCCACATTCGATGTCTGGCAGTTCGGCGAGGCGAGCATCTTCCGTGCCCGCACCTCGGGGATCCAGCTCATCCGCACGCCGAAGCAGGTGCGCACCTCGCCCGCGCCAGTACTGGCGGTGGCGGTGCAGCAGGCAGGGGATGGACGATACGAGCAGGGCGGCGTCCAGAGGGTGGTGCGGCCGGGCGAACTACACGTGATGGACCTGAACGCGCCTTACGACTTCAGCTGGCACGGTGACGGCGCGTCCACCTGCCTGCACGTGCCGCTCGAGCAACTCGGCTTGCCCGCCGATCTGATCAGCCAGGCCGCGACCCGGGTACAGGACAGCCCGCACTATCGGCTGGTGGCCAACCACATCGTCCAGCTGACCACCGATGCCGACGCGCTCAGCGCCGACCCGGCGGCCGCGCTGTCCGGCTGCGCCAGCATCGAATTGATCCGGGGACTGCTGCTGTCGGCCGGCAGTGACGACGGCAACGCCGCCGTCATCCCGGCGGACATCCTGCTGTCCCGGATCCGGGCCTACGTGCGACGCAACCTGGCCGACCCCGATCTGGGCGCGGAACATATCGCCAAGGCGCACAACATGTCGGTCCGGCAGTTGTACAAGATCTGCGCGAACGCGGAGTACAGCCTCGAGCAGTGGATCATCAGTCAGCGGTTGGAACAGGTGCGCGCGGATCTGACCAAGCCGGAGCACCGGCAGCGGACGATCTCGATGATCGCTCGACGCTGGGGTTTTCGGGATCCGTCCCACTTCGCCCGGCGCTTTCGCGCCGCCTACGGACTCTCGCCGCGGGAATGGCGCAGGGTCACCCTGGCCGCGGAGGAGCCGTAGCCGGTCAGCGGCGATCCGCGGTTCCGGCCTGCTTGCCCGCGCGGGCGTCCAGGCCGAGCATCGCCAGTAACGACTGGCAATCGGCGGCGTCCTCCGCGTAACTGGCTACGGTGCGGGCGGCGACGGCGCACTGGCGCGCATTCTCCGCTTTCTCGGCTGCCCGCGCTTCCGCGAACTCGCCTGGTTCATGGACAAGAGTGATGTGTCGTGCCGACGCCATGAGTCTCCTTGGGGTTGGTCGCAGCCTACGTGGCCGACCGCCGCCGCGGGCTGAAACCGGACGCGGAGTTCGCCGAATCCCCGAATCCCCGACCCGGAGTCGGGCGGGGCTGGTGCGGAGCACCCACACACGCCATACCGCTTGTGCGAGTTCCCAATGCGGAGATCCGAACTGATCCGCTGTCCACTTCTCTTCGGACCAAAGGGAACACGTTGTCGGCGAACAGCGCATCCGCTGGTCGGCCTGCTTCCAGCAGCCCGGCGTGTGAAACCGCTGCTCCGGTGTGCATTTCGCGTGGATTCACTGTGCTGATCAACTCGCTGTGAGGTGGCCGGCTGCCCAGGGACGGTGATCAGCGGCGCGAATGGCATTCGCCCGGTCCTGGCGCGATGGAATTTGCTGCAATGTCTCCGCTGGGTTCTGATGGCACCGGCGTGGCGGGTCGCTCCGGACCGGGCGCGGCGCGGGACGGCCTGGAGGAGAGCGAACGCCTTACGGCGCCGGACATCCGGGTGCGGCCGGGGTCGGGGTGGTGATTGCCGTTCAGGTCAGCAGGTCGCGGACGACGCCGTCGGCCAGGAGTCGGCCTCGGTCGGTGAGCACGAGACGGTCGTCGGCGCGCAGGGCGAAACCGTCGGCGATCACGCGATCCACTGCGGGGGTGGCGGCGGGAGCCAGGTCGGCCAGGGGCAGGCCGGTGCGCAGCCGGACCGCGAGCATGATCCGCTCGGTGTACCGCTCGTCATCGGTGAGCGCTTCCCAGCCTGCCGCGGGCAAGCCGCCCTCGCCGACCCGATCGGCGTACCGCGCCGGGTGCTTCACGTTCCACCAGCGCACTCCCCCGACGTGACTGTGCGCGCCGGGCCCCGCGCCGAGCCAGTCGCCACCATCCCAGTAGCCGAGGTTGTGCCGGCAAATCGCGTCGGCGTTCGCCGCCCAGTTCGACACCTCGTACCACTCGAGTCCGGCGGCGCGCAACCTGGTGTCGATGCGTTCGTAGCGCGCGGCGAGCACGTCGTCGTCGGGTGCGGGCAGTTCGCCGCGACGCACTCGCCGGGCCAGCGCGGTGCCGTCCTCGACGATGAGCGAGTAGGCCGAGACGTGGTCGACACCCGCGCCGAGCACCGCGTCCAGGCTGGCGTCGAGATCGGCGTCGCGCTCGCCCGGCGTCCCGTAGATCAGGTCGAGATTGACGTGCTCGAATCCGGCGGCGCGCGCCTCCAGCGCGGCGGCCACCGCACGCCCTGGGGTGTGCGTGCGGTCGAGCACCTTCAACACGTGCGCCGCAGCGGACTGCATGCCCAGCGACACCCGGGTGAACCCGGCCTCGCGGATCCGCTCGAAGAATTCCGGTGACGTGGACTCGGGATTGGACTCCGTGGTGACTTCGGCGTCGGCGGCGAGGGTGAACTCGCCGCGCACGGCATCCAGTACCGCGGCCAGCCCGTCACCGCCCAGCAGCGATGGCGTCCCTCCGCCGACGAAGACGGTGGACACCTCCGGTGTGGCGCTCGGCAATCCCGCGAACTCCCGCGCCGCGGTGGCCAGCTCGCCGCGCAACGCCGCCAACCACGACTGCGGCGACGCCGACGTGCCGAGCTCACCCGCCGTGTAGGTGTTGAAGTCGCAGTATCCGCACCGCGTCGCGCAGAACGGGACGTGCACGTACACCCCGAACGGCCCCCCGCCGAAATCGCGCAGCAAGGGCGCGCAGGCGGTTGCGCCGCGGGGCGCGGTGGCGGAAGAACTCACCTATCCAGTGTGAACGCCCCCGCGCCGGCCCCGGCACTCGGGACACCAGCGGCGGGCTGGGCACGGCCGATGCGGCCTTACTCTTCCCAGTTCGGCCACAGTACGCCCGGCGGCGGATGCAGGCCGACGCCCCGCACCGGCGCGGAAAGCGCCGCCCCCGGCCGCACTGGGCGCATCGCTGGGGACCAGCTCAGTCCGCCACGACCGGAGTGTTCTGGTTGGCGGTGAGCAACCAGCGGCCCTCTTCCTTGGACATCACGTACATCGGAGAGCCCTCGCTCTCCAGGACGCCATCGTTGTCGAAGTAGCGCTGGCGCACCTTGACCGCGGCCACGTCGGGGCGGATGAACAGCACGTGCTCGACCTCGTAAGTCGCCTTGCCGTGCGCGGTGGCCCCTGGCAGCACCTTGGCGGTGAACTCGGCGATGGCGGCCCGCCCGAAGAGCCGCATGCCGTGCCCGGTGGTCCAGATGGCGTCTTCCCGGAACAGCGCGACGAACTCGTCGACGAGCTCGTTGCGCTGGGCGTGTTCGACGGCGGCGACCACCGCGCGGATCGCTTCGGTCTCGGCGGCGATGTCGATAGCTGCGGTACTCATGGCGAACAGCCTGCTACCTCGACCTGACTCGAGGTCAAGCGGCGTGCGTGGCGTCACAGCGGATGAACCGGACGTATCACGCGCCACGCACGGGCCGCGGAGTATGACTGCCGTCACAAACGAGGTAGAACGTCCAGGGGATTTCCCGCCATAACGCGGAAAATGCTGCCGTTGGGGTCGGAAGGCCCGCGCTGACATGGCACAATAGGCCGCATGCGCGCTTCGGGAGTACGACTGGTGGCACGTCGCCACGTCGATTACAAGCGCGTGTGCAGCGCCTGCTGTCTGCCCGGTTCCCTCCGGTAGCTCAGCGGCGCCCGATCCCGGGTCCCCGGCGATCCCCGACTTCCTCGGCCTGCTGACACCGTACGCGTGAGTCAGCCCCTCACGCCCTCAGCAGGATGTTCCACCCACCCCGCAGGAGCGACCCCATGACGTCGAGCACCGACGCCGGTCCGACCGATCAGCCCACGCCCGAATCCCGGCCGGGGCACCCCGCGCGCCCCGAACGCCCCGCCTCCGAACGCCGGGTCCGCCCGGACCGGCCTCGCCGCGAGGTGCCCGCAGGCCCGCGCGTCCGCACCGGCAAGCCCGTGCGCCGCAAGGCCGAGGGCCAGTGGGCGCTGGGTTACCGCGAGCCGCTGAACCCGAACGAGCAGTCCAAGAAGGACGACAACCCGCTCAACGTTCGCGCCCGGATCGAGAACATCTACGCCAAGACCGGCTTCGACGGCATCGACAAGGGCGACCTGCGTGGCCGGTTCCGCTGGTGGGGCCTGTACACCCAGCGTGAGCAGGGCTACGACGGCAGCTGGACCGGCGACGAGAACATCGACGTCCTGGAAGCCAAGTACTTCATGATGCGCATCCGCTGCGACGCGGGCGCGCTGAACGTCGCGCAGTTGCGCACGCTGGGTCAGATCTCCACCGAGTTCGCCCGCGACACCGCCGACCTCTCCGACCGCGAGAACGTGCAGTACCACTGGATCGAGGTGGAGAACGTTCCCGAGATCTGGAAGCGGATCGAGGCGGTCGGCCTGAAGACCACCGAGGCGTGCGGCGACTGCCCGCGCGTTGTGCTCGGTTCGCCGCTGGCGGGCGAGTCGCTGAACGAAATCATCGACCCGACGCCCGCGATCGATGAGATCGTGCGCCGCTACATCGGCAAGAAGGAGTACTCCAACCTGCCGCGCAAGTTCAAGACGGCGATCTCCGGCCAGCAGGACGTGGTGCACGAGATCAACGACGTCGCGTTCGTCGGCGTGGTGCATCCCGAGCACGGACCCGGCCTGGACCTGTGGGTCGGCGGCGGCCTGTCCACCAATCCGATGCTGGCGCAGCGGGTGGGCGCGTGGGTGCCGCTGGACGAGGTGCCCGACGTGTGGGAAGGCGTGGTCGCGCTGTTCCGCGACTACGGCTACCGCCGCCTGCGCACCAAGGCCAGGCTGAAGTTCCTGATCAAGGATTGGGGCATCGAGAAGTTCCGTCAGGTGCTCGAAGACGAGTACCTGAAGCGCAAGCTGATCGACGGCCCCGCGCCGGAGCAGCCCACCGAGCCGATCGACCACGTCGGCGTGCAGCGGCTGCGCAACGGGCTCAACGCGGTCGGCTTCTCCCCCATCGCGGGGCGGGTGTCGGGCACCATCCTGACCAAGGTCGCCGACGCGGTGGAGCGGATCGGCTCCGACCGCATCCGGTTCACCCCGTACCAGAAACTGATCGTGCTCGATGTTCCCGACGACAAAGTCGACGCGCTGATCGACGAGCTGGAACCGCTCGGCCTGCAAGCCCGCCCCTCGCTGTGGCGGCGCAACCTGATGGCTTGCACCGGCATCGAGTTCTGCAAACTGTCCTTCGCCGAGACGCGCAAGCGTTCCCAGGCGCTGGTGCCGGAGCTGGAGGAGCGGCTGGCGGATCTCAACGCGCAGCTGGACGTTCCGATCACCATCAATATCAACGGCTGCCCGAATTCCTGCGCCCGCTCGCAGATCGCCGACATCGGCTTCAAAGGCCAGCTGGTCGACGACGGCAACGGGAATCAGGTGGAGGGTTTCCAGGTTCACCTGGGTGGCAGCCTCGGTTTCGACAGCGCCTTCGGACGCAAACTGCGTCAGCACAAGGTGACCACCGGCGAGCTCGGCGACTACGTCGAGCGGGTGGTGCGCAACTTCGTCAAGCAGCGCGAGGACGGCGAACGATTCGCGCAGTGGGCGGTACGCGCCGACGAGGCCGACCTGAGATAAGTGTCGACGGGAGATCAATTGTGACAACCGAACTCGTGGAAAAGCTGTCCGAGGACGAGCTCCGCGCCATCGCCGCGCGCGGTGCGGCCGAACTCGACGGCGCCTCGGCCACCGAACTGCTGCAGTGGACCGAGGACACCTTCGGCTCGAACTACATCGTAGCCTCCAACATGCAGGACGCGGTGTTGGTGCACTTGGCCTCTCAGGTGCGCTCGGGCGTGGATGTGCTGTTCCTGGACACCGGCTACCACTTCGCCGAGACCATCGGCACGCGCGACGCGGTGGAGGCGGTGTACGGGGTGAACGTGATCAACGCCCGGCCGGAACACACTGTGGCCGAACAGGATCGGCTGCTGGGCAAGGATCTGTTCGCCCGCGAGCCGAACGAGTGCTGCCGGTTGCGCAAGGTCGTCCCGCTGCAGAAGTCGCTCGCCGGATACAACGCCTGGGTCACCGGCATTCGCCGGGTGGAGGCGCCGACGCGGGCGAACGCGCCGCTCATCTCGTTCGACGAGGCGTTCGGACTGGTGAAGATCAACCCGATCGCGCCGTGGTCCGACGACGAGATGCAGGACTACATCGCCACCCACGGCATCCTCGTCAATCCCCTGGTGGAGGAGGGGTATCCGTCCATCGGCTGCGCTCCGTGCACACGGAAGCCGGAGCCGGGAGCCGATCCGCGAAGCGGCCGTTGGGCCGGCCTCGCCAAGACCGAATGCGGGTTGCATCAATCATGACCGAAACGATTCGAAGCGAACGTTCGCTCGGCATCAGCGATTTCGACACCCTCGCCGCGTTGGAGTCCGAGTCGATCCACATCTTCCGTGAGGTGGCGGGCGAATTCGAGCGGCCGGTGATCCTGTTCTCCGGCGGCAAGGACTCCACCGTGCTGCTGCACTTGGCGCTCAAGGCGTTCTGGCCCGCGCCGCTGCCGTTCGCGCTGCTGCACGTCGACACCGGGCACAACCTGCCCGAGGTGCTGGAGTTCCGGGACAAGGTGGTCGAGCGCTACGGCCTGCGCCTGCACGTGGCCAAGGTGGAGGACTACCTGGCCGACGGCCGCCTCACCGAGCGCCCCGACGGAATCCGCAACCCGCTGCAGACCATCCCGCTGCTGGACGCGATCAGCGAGAACCGGTTCGACGCCGTCTTCGGCGGCGGCCGCCGCGACGAGGAGCGCTCGCGCGCCAAAGAGCGGATCTTCTCGCTGCGCAACGCGTTCGGGCAGTGGGACCCGAAGCGTCAGCGTCCCGAGCTGTGGAACCTGTACAACGGGCGCCACGCTCCGGGCGAGCACGTGCGCGTGTTCCCGCTGAGCAACTGGACCGAGCTGGACATCTGGCGCTACATCGCCCGCGAGGACATCGACCTGGCGAGCATCTACTACGCGCACGAGCGTCCGGTGTACCTGCGCGACGGCATGTGGATGACGCCCGGCGTGTGGGGCGGCCCGCGTGAAGGCGAGGTGCTGGAGACCCGCTCGGTGCGCTACCGCACCGTGGGCGACGGATCCTCCACCGGCGCCATCCTTTCCGACGCGGCCGACAACGAGGCGATTCTCGCCGAGGTGGCCGCGTCCCGACTGACCGAACGCGGCGCCACCCGTGGCGACGACCGGGTGTCCGAAGCCGCGATGGAAGACCGCAAACGAGAGGGTTATTTCTGACATGTCCGACCTATTGAGGCTGGCCACCGCCGGTTCTGTCGACGACGGCAAGTCCACTCTGGTCGGACGCCTGCTCTACGACACGAAGTCCGTCCTGGCCGACCAGATCGACGCCGTCACTCGCGCGTCGGTGGACAAGGGTCTCGCCACACCGGATCTCTCGCTGCTCGTGGACGGGTTGCGCGCGGAACGCGAACAGGGCATCACGATCGATGTCGCCTACCGCTACTTCGCCACGCCGCGCCGCTCTTTCGTGCTCGCGGACACCCCCGGGCACGTGCAGTACACCCGCAACACCGTCTCCGGCGCGTCCACCGCGCAGCTGGTGATCCTGCTCGTCGACGCGCGCAAGGGCGTCATCGAGCAGACGCGCAGGCATGCTGCGGTGCTCGCGCTGCTCGGCGTGCCGAAGCTGGTGCTCGCGGTGAACAAGATCGACCTGGTCGACGACGCCGCCGCCGTCTTCGCGGCCATCTCCGCGGAGTTCACCGAGCTCACCCGCACGCTGGGCTGGTCGAGCGAGGACGTGCTGGAGATCCCGGTCTCGGCGCTGCACGGCGACAACATCGCCACGCGGTCGGACAACACCCCGTACTACGACGGTCCCTCGTTGATCGAGCACCTGGAGTCGGTGCCGGTCGACGCCGACAGCACCGGCAATCACGCGCTCGGCCTGCGTTTCCCGGTGCAGTACGTGATCCGGCCGCGCACCGCCGAATACCCGGACTACCGCGGCTACGCGGGACAGATCGCGGCGGGTTCGGTCGCGCCCGGCGACGAGGTCGTGGCGCTGCCCTCCGGTATCCGGACCACCGTGGAGCGGATCGACACCCCCGACGGCGAGCTCGCGGTGGCGCAGACCGGCCGCAGCGTCACGCTGATCCTGGCCGACGAGGTCGACATCTCGCGCGGCGACATCATCGCCTCGACCGCCGACGCACCGGAGCCCATCGACGCGTTCGACGCCACCGTGTGCTGGTTGGGCGACAAGCCGCTGCGCCCCGGCGCCCGGCTGCTGCTCAAGCACGGCACCCGGACCACCCAGGCCATCGTCGGCGCGCTGCTGGAGCGTTTCGACGAGCAGCGCCTCACGGCCGATCCGAATCCGGAATCGTTGGAGCTCAACGACATCGGACGCATTTCGGTGCGCGTCGCCGATCCGATCGCGGCCGACGACTACCGGGTGAACCGGCACACCGGCAGCTTCCTGCTGATCGATCCGGCCGGTGGCAACACGCTGGCCGCCGGTCTGGTCGGGGATGTGCTGACCGCGGTCGAGGTCGGCACCGGAGACTGACATGACGGTAGCGCGAGCCCCATTCGGCGCGCGGTCGGTCGCGGCAGCCGCGGGAGGCCGCGCGACATCCCGGTTCGGCTCCGCACCACCCGCGCTCGGGCGGGTCACCACGGAGAAGCCGCCCGCGTTGATCGCGGTGGCGCACGGAAGTCGTGATCCGCGGTCCGCGGCGACCGTTTCGGCGGTGGTCGCGGCCCTGGCGGCCGCGCGGCCGGACATCGCCGTGCGCACGGCCTTTCTCGACCTGAACGCGCCTTCCGTCGATCAGGTCGTGGATTCCCTTGTCGCTCAGGGACATACGCACGCGGTAGTCACGCCGCTGCTGCTCGGCAGTGCCTTTCACGCCAGGGTCGACCTGCCCGGACTGCTCGACACGGCCCGCACGCGTCAACCCCAGCTGCGGTTGACCCAGGCCGATGTCCTCGGCTCCGACCCCTTATTGATCGGAGTGCTGCGCGATCGTGTCCTCGCCGCGTGCGACGTCGAGCACGCCTCGCCGGATCGGCGGATCGGCATCGCGGTCGCCGCGGTCGGATCGTCTTCTGCGGCGGCCAACGCCCGCACCGCCGAGGTGGCCCCCCGGCTCGCCGCCCGCACCGGCTGGCTCACCGAGATCTGCTTCGCGACCACCGAACCCGCGGTGGGCGAGGCGATCTCACGTCTGCACGCCCGCGGCGCCGACCACGTCCTGGTCGCGCCCTGGTTCCTCGCGCCCGGCCTGCTGACCGACCGCCTGCTGCACGAGGCACCCGAAGCCATCCATGCCGACGTGCTCGGCCCGCATCCGGCCCTCACGGCCGTCATGCTGGATCGCTACCACGCTGCCCTCGCCGATACGCCCGCGCTCTCAGCCTGAATCGGCGGGACCGGAGCGCGCCGATTCCGTTTCGACAGAAATATGCGAAAAGCGCAGTTGAAATACGGCCCGGGTCCGGAGTAGCGCGTACCCCGGACCCTGAACCGTTTCGAGCTATGGAATCAGGAGCATTCCAAAGAAATCGGAGACCAGGCGGACAACCTGATCGATGAAGCGCGGAATCATCACGTTCCTCCTGCCGCTCAGTGAAGTTACCAACCAGTCCGTACTGAATTCGCTCTCCAGCAACGGGTTACAAGGCATTCGTTGCAGACAATGCAAAGGATGGCACCTCGCCTGGTCTGACGCCGGATTTACTGCGCGCCGCACCAGTTGACGATTCATTTGCTGCACAATAGCTTGGCTAGCTGTCGTCGTGGCGACACGCAGAACGATCTTGTCATCGAAAACCGGATCTCGGGATGTCGGCAATTATGAACCATTCCTGGGTCCGGCTCCTGATCAACTCAGCGGCCCCCGCGCTCGCCGGATTTCTGCGGATTGACCAACACTCACGGTCGTGCTTGTCCGCCGACTGCGGATTTACGGTCGGCGCTCCGCCTTCGCACATAGGGCAGAGTCTTCACGCCAGGTTCGTTGTGCCACAACGGCTTCCAGTCGGTGGACCGCCGACCGGGCAGCTGCTCAGCCGAGCAGGTCTTCGACCACGGCGCGGGCGGTGGCGACGCCGCGTTCGTCGCCCATTTGCCGCGCGGTGTGCGCCGCGGCGATCACCGCGTCCAGTTCGAATGCGATGGCGTCGGCGGCGCGCTCACCGAGATGGCCCTGATCCTGGGCGCGGCGAATCTCCTTGACCAGCAAGGCGAGCCAGTCTCGGCGGTCCTCGGCGATGGCGTCCCGGACCGGGCCAGGCCTGCTGTCGAACTCGGCGAGGGTTGCGACGCGGAAGCATCCACCGGGGAACGCCGGGTCGGCAACCTGACCGAACCAGCGCTCGACCAGGGCGCGCAGACGCGGTAGTCCGCCGGGCTCACTCATGCTCGGCGTGATCACTTCATCGATGAACACCTGTCGCGCGCACGCTACCGCGGCGAGTTGCAAGCTCTCCTTGCTGCCGAAGAGGGTTGCGATGCCGCTCTTGCTGACGCCGAGGTCGCCCGCCAGCCGCCCGATGCTGAGCCCGGTGAGCCCTTCGACGGATGCCACGTCGGCGGCGCGGCGCGCGATCGATGCGCGGGATCGCGCGCCCTTGGCCAGACGCTGATCGGTGCCGTGCGGCGGGTCGGTGACGGACTCGGTCATGGCCCCATTCTTCCACTCGACAGTTGCACATACGAACGTACGGTCGTATTTTAATTGTACGAACGATCGTGCGTTTTGTTTACCGCAATCCCGAAGGACTTCCCATGACCGATGTATCCGCGCGGGCGGAAAGCCCACCGACCGCTGCCACCCGCACGCTGCTGATCGCCTGCGGCACGGCATTCATCGCCTTTCTCGACCTATCGGTCGTCAACATCGCCTTCCCCTCCATCGCCCGCGACTACCCCGGTATCGCGGCCACCACGCTGACCTGGGTGGTCAGCGGATACGCGGTCGCCTTCGCCGCACTGCTCACCCCGGCGGGCCGGTTCGCCGACGTGCTCGGGCGCCGCAGGCTCTTTCTCGGCGCCCTGGCCGGTTTCGCCCTGACCTCCCTGCTCTGCGGTCTCGCGCCCACCGCGGGCTGGCTCATCGCGGGCCGGGTGCTGCAAGGCGCCACGGCGGCGCTGATGGTGCCGTCGGCCCTCGGCCTGGTACTCGCCGCCACCCCGCGCGAGAAGATCGGCGCGGCGATCGGAGCGTGGTCGGCCGCGGCCGGGTTCGCCGCGGTGGTCGGACCCGCGCTCGGCGGCGCGCTGGTCGAAGGGTTCAGCTGGCGAGCGGTTTTCGTGATCAACGTGCCGGTGGCCGTCGCGCTCATCGCCGCGACGGCTCGCATACCGGCCTCCGGCGTCCGGCCGCAGGGTACTGCGTTACCGGATCCGCTCGGCACGCTCGCGGTCGCGCTCGGTCTCGGCGGATTGGTCGCCGGCGTCACCGAAGGGCAGCGCTGGGGCTGGACCTCGGCCGGGACCCTCACGGCGCTGATCGGCGGCGGGCTGCTGGTGGCGGCGGCGCTCGTGCGCTCGGCGCGTCACCACGATCCCGCGATCGCCGTGGAGCTCTGGCGCAGCACACCGTACGCGCTGGCCAACGCGACCTCGTTCGTCTTCGGCGCCGCGATGTTCGCCTGGCTGCTGGCGGGACCGCTGTTCCTGGACGCGATCTGGGGCTATTCGGTGCTCGGCTCCGCGGGCGCGATGACCATCGGTGCGGTGGCCTCGATGGTGACCGCGACTGTCGCGGGCCGGGTCGGGTCTCCCACGGCCAGGCGGTGGCTCGGCGTGCTCGGCGCGTTGATGTTCGTCGCGTGTACGGCGTGGATGAGCACGGATGCCTTCGGTTCGGCTCCGGCGCTGTGGTCGGCGTGGATTCCGGCCGGAGTGCTGGGCGGTGGGGGTATCGGGTTCCTGGTCACCGTGCTGGGCACCGCGGCCGCGAGTTCACTTCCACCACAGCAATTCGCCGCGGGCACCGGTATGAATCTCACGGCGCGGCAGGTGGGCGGCGCGCTCGGCGTCGCCGTGCTCGCCGCGGTGTTCGCGGCGCGTCCCGACGACCCGCTCGGCGCCTTCCACACCCTGTTCGCCGTCTGCGCGGGCATCGCCGCCGTGTCCGCCTGCCTGGCGGCGCTGCCAACTCGCGCCCCGTCCCTCTCCCTCGACAATTAGGAACATCCGTGACTGCCAATGACATTCGCACCGAAGCCAACGACCCGATGCTGCTGGCCCCCGAAGAACAACGCCGCCGCCTGGCCGACGCGCCGTGGCGGCGATACGCGGTGCTCGGCGACTCCATCGCCCAAGGCGTCGGCGACCCGAGCCCGGGCTACGAACCCGTGGGTTGGGCCGACCGTGTCGCCACCGTGCTCACGGCGGTGCGTCCCGGCCTCGCCTACCTGAACACCGGCCGGATCGGCGCTACCTCCGCCCAGGTCATCGCCCAACAGTTGCCCTCCGTGCTCGAATTCCAGCCGGACCTCGTGCATCTCAGCTGCGGCGGCAACGACCTGTTCCTGCCGGGCGGCGACCTCACGGGCCTGCGCGAGAACCTGGACACCCTGTTCGGGACATTGGCCCGGACGGGGGCTCAGGTCGTCACCTTCACCCTGGCCGACGTCTGGGAAGTCGAGCGCATGGCGCCGATGCGCCCGATGCGCGACCGCATGGCCGCGCTCAACGACCTGGTCCGCGAGCTGGCCGCCCGCTACGACGCGCTCCTGCTCGAATTCTGGGACCACCCGCTGCGCCTGCGCCCCGATCTGATGAGCGCCGACCTCATCCACTTCAGCATGAGCGGCCACGCCGTGCTCGCCTCGGACATGGTGCGCACCTTGGCCGACCGCATTCCCGCCCCTCGCTGAGTCCGCACCGGGACGTGGCGGAGGCATACCCCGCCATGTCCCGATCAGGCGGCGACCCAGCTGCACTTCGGCGGGAGACTCGCAGCACGTTACGGGCGATACGCGCTGATCACTGCGGCCGCCGATCCATGAGGCGACCTGCGCCACAAGCAACGACCCAGGGCGCGACGATTCATGCCGCGACAGCCCCGGGCGGCCTCCACAATCGACAGCGCAGCCACGCCACTCACCTACCCCTCCGCGAGCCAGGAAGCAGCGGCCCTCGGCGACACCTGCGTGCTCCGATTACACCCACCGATCAGGGCTGGTGCGCCACCGCAATCCGTGAAGTCGAGTTGGCCACTGGGTCCGCCTGCGGGTGCTCGTCAGGATGCACCGCCGGGCGGATCGTCTGCGCCGGGGCGGTAGCGGTCCAGTAGTTCGGCGCCGAGGCGGGCCAACTCGGCGCACACCTCCGGTGGGCCGAGGACTTCGATCGAAGTCCCCCAACCGGCCAGTTGCTGGGCGATCATCCAGGCGGTCGGGGCGGTGATGCGGACCCGGACACGACCGTCGTCGGCCGGGCCGTCCACGAGGCAGTTCCTGCCCTGCTGGTCACGCAGGATCGGCAGCAGGCGCTCGGGCACGAGAACGGTCGCGGCGGTGCTCGCGCGCCGCTGCTCCATCTCCTCGACCACCTCGGCCCAGGCGGAGGACAGATCGAAATCGTCTGGGCGATGGGAGGTTTCGTCGGTCGGGATCGCTTCGGCGATGCGATCGACACGGAATGTCCGCTGGCCGCGCTCGGTGCCGGCGATCAGGTACCAGACGGCATCCTTGTCCACCAGGCCCCACGGGTCGACGAGACGTTCGGAGCGCTCGCCGGTCCGGTTCGCATAGCGCAGCCGGACCTTGTTGCGCTGCACGACCGCTCTTTGCAACAACGACACCACCGGCGGCAACTCGCGATCGGTGGCACCCCAGCGGGCCGGGTCGATCACGACGGCGTCGGCCGCCGCCTCGGCGTCGCCGCGGAAGGTGTGCGGAAGCGCCCGCACCAGCTTGCGCAGCGCGGATTTCGCTTCCGGAACCGCACCCGCGGACGGACCGGCCAGCAGGAACAACGCCCGCGCCTCCCCCGCGGTCAGCCCGCTCAGATCGGTCCGCGCGCCGCCCACCAGCGACCACCCGCCGCCGCGTCCCGGCTGCGGATACACCGGCACCCCGGCCGCCGACAGCGCCTCGAGATCCCGCCGCGCCGTGGCGACCGAGGTCTCCAGCTCCGCGGCGACCTGCGCGGCCGTCACCCGCCCACGGGTCTGCATCATCAGCAGGATCGCCACCAACCTGTCTGCTCGCATGCGCACAATTCTGCCGTTAAAAGTGATCATTTGGTGCGCACTTTGGGTCGGATGATGGATTCACCAGCAAGAACGACCGAAGGAGAAACCCCATGCTGCGCGGAATGGCGACGAGCACCTTCTACGCCGACGACCTCGAAGCCGCCAAGGACTGGTACAGCGAGTTCTTCGGCATCGAGCCGTACTACCACGTCCCGAACGGCTACTACGAGTTCCGCATCGGCGATTACCAGCACGAATTCGGCATCGTGAACCGCGCGTACGCCCCCGAGGGCGCGCGCAACGCACCCGGCGGCGCCATTGTCAACTGGCATGTCGACGATTTGCAGGCGACATTCGACCGGCTGCTGGAACTGGGCGCGACGGTCTACGACCCGATCACCCCGCGCGGCAACGGCGAAGGCTTCGTCACCGCCTCGGTGGTCGACCCGTTCGGCAACGTCCTCGGACTGATGTCGAACCCGCACTACCTCGAAGTCCTGGCCGAGACCGGCCCGGCGTAACGCGAACAAGAGAAATGGCATGGCGTTATGGCCAGCGACGATCGACCCGGGGAGACCAGCCGCCGATACAGGCCGGTCAACGGCTCGAGCCGCACGTCGCTGGTCATAAGCGCCACATATCCGCCGATGCCGATGATGCCCATACCGGATGTCGCCGCGTCGGCACCGAACGATCATCGGTCAAGGACAAGAAACGCGACGCGGACGATGGATCTTTCACCGCAACCCGGACGTATGACTCGGCCGTGTCAGGGACGGAACCAGCGCTCCAGGATCGTCGCGACGCCGTCGTCGAGGACATGCCCGGTGACCTCGTCGGCGAGCCCGCGAATCTCCGCGGGCGCGTTGCCCATCGCTACCGCATGTCCTGCCCAGCAAAGCATCTCGCGGTCGTTGTAGCCGTCGCCGATGGCCAGTGTCGCTTCGAGCGGGATGCCGAGCGCGGTGCGCAGACGTTCCAGCGCCCAGCCCTTGGACACGCCCTCCCGGGCTACCGTGAGCCACGGCCCGAACTCGCCGTGCACCCAGCTCGCGCCGGGCACGCGAAGGGAGCGCAGCGCGAGCAACATTTCCTCCAGCGAACCGTCCGGCAGCCAACAGTTCAGCCGAGGGGTCGGCTCGCTGCTCAACACGTGATGGTCGACGAGCAGGAACTCCCCGAGCGAGTATTCGCCGGGACCGCCGCCGGTGGCCCAGGTTCCCATACCGACCTTCTCCACCGCGAAGATCATCGCCGGGAACAGTGCGCGCAGCGCGCTGATGGCGGGCGCGGGGTCGAATGCCTGCACCGCGACCGGCTCCACCTTGGCCACGTCGATGTGCACGGCGCCGTTCGAGCACAATGCGTGCCCGTCGCGCAGGCCGAGTTCGACCAACACGGGACGCGTGGCCAGCAGGGTTCGCCCCGTCGTCACCACGACATGCGCACCCGCCGCTACGGCCGCGCGTACCGCTGCGAGCACTCGTGCACTGATCGGTGTGCCGGTGTCCAGCAGGGTCCCGTCCACATCCAACGCGATCAACTGGGGGCCCCCGGATGCCATCACCCTATTGTGCCTCCGCGATGCGATACCCGTCGGCAAAACCCGTGCGCCGAGAACCGCAGGCCCACCGAATGATTCGCTTTCGTTGCCACGTCTCCCACTGCGCTGACATAAATGTTCACCGGCGCCGCACCCCGTCGGCTGATGCCGACATCGGAAGTCGACGTTCGCTAGTTGTCCGCCGAACAGGACAGCAGCCCACTTCGACGCGTACCTCGACGTGGTCGGCCTCGGTGGCCGCTACTAGCGACCGTGGGCTCCGCCACCGGCGCCACTCGCGCCCCCGGCTCGTCCGCCCGACGACCCGCCCGGCCTCGATCCTCCGACCGAGCCCGGCCGACTCGATGATCCACCGGAAGACGTAGTGCCCGAGGAGTTGCCGCCTACCGACCCACCCCGTGACGACGCACCGCCCGGACGCGCGCCCGATGCGGAGTCACCGGCCGAGGCCCCACCGGCCGACCTACCCGACGAACCACCGGTCGACCCACTCGGCGAGGCCCCACCGGCCGACCTACCCGACGAACCACCGGTCGACCCGACCGACGAGGAACCACCGGTCGACCCACGCGAAGAGGAACCACCAGCCGACGCACCCGACGGAGAACCACCAGGAGAGCCGTCCGAAGACGAGTCACCGGGGGCGCTGTCCGGCCCGGAATTGCCGGTCGAACCGCTGGTCGACGCGGTGCCGCTGGCGGAATCAGCGCCTGAAGACGTTCCGTCACCGGAGGTTTGATCGGAACTTCCCGACGAAGTGCTCCCGGTCGCACCACCCGGTGTGCTCGTTTCGGAGGAGCCGCTTTCACCGCCCGATGCCGACTCTGAACCCACCGTGTCGGAGGGTCCGGTAGCAGGAGTATCCGTCCGTGTCCCTGGCATCGTGCCAGGGTTGGTCGAGCCAACGGCCGGGTTGCCCACCGGAGCGGGCGAAGCATTGTGGGGCGCAGGTAAATTCATGCCAGGCACCGGGATGGGCGTCCCGGGCTGTGTCAGCACAGGCGTCCCGGCACCGGGGACGGGAAGCTGCCCCGACCCGGGAGGCAGACCGGCGTCGGGAGGGTGGCCGACCACTGGCCGACTGGGCATATCGGATACGGGAGGCCCAGCGGGATCCTTGGGTGCGGGCCGGGTGACCGGGCCGAACGGCAGCGGATTCGCGAAGTAGGCAGGATCGCCATATCCGCCGCGCCGCAATCCACCCGGGGTACAGCAGTTTCGCGGATCTCTGTGCGAGCCGATCCGTGACTCTGATACCGAAGGACCATAACCCGCGCTGCGCGGGACCGGTGTAATGAATCGGGTATAGGCGGAAGCCCGCGGGGATAGCAGCGGGGGCAGCACGTGATTCGCATTCCATCGGGCCGGCGCGGACATTCGCGACAAAGCATCCGCGAGATGCTCGCCACCCATCTCGTGGAGCAGATTGTCCGCTGGTACCTCGAGATCCGGAAGACGCTCCAGCATGGGCGACAACTCGGGAACGGTCGGTCCACCGAACACGGTCGCGGCCGACATCGCGACCGCGGAAACCACTGCCGCACTGGAGAACACTGCCACTCGCGGAGCATTGCCGTGATCACTTGCGGTGCCGAGCGCCATGGTGCGCGCCGCCATGAGTGCGGCGCCCGCAGCGATGGTATGGCCCGGGTCGGCCGAAATCACCACAGGCCGGCCGAGTTCGGCGAGCGCGCGCGCCACTTCGGCGGGGCGGGACGCGCCACCCACCAGGAGGATGCGACCGATGTCCGACATCGTGATGCCCGCGGACCGAACACAGTCACGGACCAGTTCGAGGGAGTCCTGTATGTGCGCGATGCGCAGTCCATCGATGTCCACCATGGAGGTCATCGACAGACGCGTGGACTTTGGCGATGCATCCGGGGCGTAGCGCGCGATCATCGAACCCAGCGGCCTGCCGCCGAAGTCGTAGGAGCGCACCGGCTTTCCGATCATGGGATGGTTGTCCCAGTCCGGCCCGACCCGCACGATGGTCACGTCGAGACTCGTGCCGCCGAGGTCGTAGACCAGCACGAAGCTCGTCTCCAGCGGGCCGTGCTCATGTTCCAGCCATTCCGCGGCCGCGACGGGTTCCGGCACCAGAAGAACGTCGCTCGCTCCGGATAAGTCCAGTGCTTGGCGCAGTAACGAGACCTGCTTGCCGGAGTACATCGCCGGGTACGTCGTCACTACTCCCGCTTCGGGCGCACCGGGCTCGACCGCGCGGAGTTCGTTCACCACCGCGGCGACGAGATTGGCCGGCGACCAGATGCGCCCGCCGACGATCACAGCGTCCGCATCGCGGCCCAGATCGGCGAAATCGGTCACCGCCATGCTGAATTGGGGAATGCCACCGAGGCGCAGTCCACCCGCGCTGTCGAACGTCACCGCGGTGCGCCGCGACCGAACGGTTGGCCGCGGCCGTTGCGCGGTGACCGAAGCCGTCACGGAGTTCACTGCACCGATGCTGAATCCCAGACCTGTCGTCATTCGCTATCCCGTCAACGCACCGTGACCACGTCCATCACACGGATTTCCCCTGCGGCCGCGGTCGTCTTCCAAACAGCCACCACAGATTAGCTGTTCCACCATCTCAGGGATGCTCAATTGATATGAAATGTTTCGACGGTCGCCACAATCGTCCGAATTGCCAGGTGAACGGCGCAACACTGACCCGTTCAGCCCTCTCGACATCGCCCAATGCGGTTGCGCCCAGCAATGTTCCGCTACTTCACAGCGATCCCGATATCACCGCGACAATCCGACCGGCGGATGGTTTCCAACACTGAAACACACCGCTCGACAGACACTTATCGGTCGGTTACCATAAGATTGCTCTTGCTAGCTACTTTCGACGGTCGCCACGCAGGAAAGACTGTTGACGTATCAACGCAACGTCCGATTGCCGCCAGCATCGCACTCGGCGCCCGGCTTCACTCGACAGCGAGGCCCCCACCACGAGGTGGGATCGCGAGAGAGTGGAAAGGGAAGAGAAACCATGCCAACACGATTCGCCGAGCAGGTCGTTCTGATCACCGGCGCCAGCTCGGGCGTGGGCAAGGCGGTGGCGATGCGGGTCGCGGCCGAAGGCGCCGCGGTCGTGCTCGGTGCGCGCGGCAAGGACGCGGGTGAGCAGGTGGCCGCCCAGATCCGCGCGGCCGGCGGGCGCGCGCTGTTCGTGCCGACCGATGTCACGGTGGAGCAGGACGTGGCCCGGCTGACCGAGGCGGCGGTATCCGAATACGGCCGCTTGGACGCCGCATTCAACAACGCGGGCGCGGTGTGCGCGTTCGGGCCGATCTCGCAGATCGGCGAGGCGGGCTGGCGCGAAGACCTGGAGCTCAACCTCACCAGTGTGTTCTACGGCCTGCGGCACCAGGTTCCCGCGCTGGTGGCGTCGGGCGGCGGCGCGATCCTGAACAACGCGTCCAATCTCGGTGTCGTCGGGATGGGTTCGGTGGCGCCCTACGTGGCGGCCAAGCATGGTGTGATCGGCTTGACCCGAGCGGTGGCGCTGGAGGCCGCCGACCAGGGCGTCCGGGTCAACGCGCTGGTGTCCGGGGCGGTCGACACCCCGGCGTTCCGCAATTCGATGGGCGCCACGCCCGAGGGGGAGGCGGCCATCGCCTCCCTGCACCCGATGGGCCGCATCGCCACACCGGACGAAATCGCCGCGTTCTGCGCCTACTTGCTCAGTGGCGAGTCGAGTTTCGTCACCGGGGCGGCACTGACCATCGATGGCGGATTCACCGCACGCTGATCCACCCCGGAGAGGCGCACCTCCGCCTTCGCTCCGGCCATGCGCGGGGCTGAGGACCGACTACGTCCGACAGCGCCCATCGTGCGAACCTGTCCGACTGTGCCCATCAGGGGTCCGCCTCGAGGTACCGGTGCAGGCCGGGTACCTCGAGGCGGAGTTCAGGCGCGAGCCAGCAGACGACGGACGCGGGGCCGAGCGGCTCCCTCGGCGCGCACCGCAGGCTGACGCAGACGCACCAAACGGTCGAACTCCGCGGCGGTTCCGGCGGGTTCGGATAGGCGACCCGCGTTGAAGTCCGCGGCCAGCTGCCGGACGGTCTCCTGGGCACAGGACTTGTTCGTGCCGATGAAACCGGTGGGTCCGCGCTTGATCCAGCCGGTGACATAGGCGCCGGGCACCACCGGGCCGCCCGCGCGCTCCAGCACACGGCCTTCCGCGTTCGGGATCACTCCCGCGCTCTCGTCGAACGGCACGCCCGGCACAGCGACGCCGCGGTAGCCGACCGAGGTGAGCACCATTCCGGTCTGGAGCCGATCGGTCTCTCCCGTCGCGACCGCGCGAATACGTCCATCCGGATCGCTGACGAGCTCGGTGTGGCCGATCTCGATGCCGGTCACCCGATCGGTGCCCAGGATCTCGGTGGGTGCGGCCAAATACCGGAACACGATCCGCTTACGCTCACCGACGGGCCTGGTGCGCACGCTGTGCAGCAGTCGCAGCTTCTGCTCGATATGGAAGGGCAGCTCCGCACCGAGACCAGGCAGCTCGCCCTCGATCGCGATGTCCACATCGCACCCGAGCAGCCCGACGAATTCCGGCACGGTGAACGCGGATTCGAGTGGGCCGCGCCGACCGAGCACGACCACTTCCTCGACCTTGCTCTTCCGCAATGCCCGCAGCGCATACGGCGCGATGTCGGTATGCGCCAGCGCGTCCGGGTCACTGGTCAGAACACGGGCGACATCGAGGGCGACATTGCCGTTGCCGACGATCACCGCACGCCGACCGGACAGGTCGAACACCCGATCCACGTAATCGGGATGCCCGTTGTACCAGGCCACGAAGTCGGTGGCCGACACGTTGCCGGCCAAACCCTCACCCGGGATGCCGAGCTTGCGATCCGACGACGCACCCACCGCGTAGATCACCGCATGGAAGTGGTCGAACAGTTCGGCGGGCGAGACGTGCGCGCCGACCTCGACATTCAGGTACGACCCGAACCCCGGCTGCGCCGCGATCACGTCGAACAGCCCACCGACCTTCCTGGTCTTGTCGTGGTCCGGCGCGACGCCGTGCCGCGCCAGCCCGTAGGGCACCGGCAGCCGGTCGAGCACGGTCACCGACACATCGGGCTGGGTCAGCAGCTCATCGGCGGCATACATCGCCGACGGTCCCGACCCCACGATCGCCACCCGCAGCGGCGTGCGCTCGGTGTGGATCCGCGCCGCGGGCACCGGCCGGGCCAGCAGCGGCCGCGGCCGGGCCTGCCGGTAGAAATCGGCGTTGATCTCGATGAACGGCTTCTGCTCCTCGGTCAGCTTCTTCGATGACACGATGGCGTCGACCGGGCACGCGGTGGCGCAGGCGCCGCAGTCCACGCACGCCTTCGGGTCCACGTACAACATCTCCGCCGTCCGGAAGTCCGGTTCGTCGGGCGTGGGATGGATGCAGTTGACCGGGCAGGCGTACACGCACGACGCGTCGCTACAGCAGGATTGGGTGACGACGTAGGGCATGCGGCTCAGGCGACCTTGCTCACGACGCGCAGCGGCTCCGACCGATACCGGGTGGCGGGGCCGTCGATCCCGAGCGCCTTCCAGACGGCCTTGGCGACCGGGTTCATCAGCCCGATGTCCTTGGCCAGGGTGCGCACATCGCAGAAGTAGTCGCTGAAGACCTGCTTGGCCTCCTTGGACCCGTAGAACAGCTCCTTGCGAACCTGGTTCGGAATGCCGAACTCGGTGAAGAACGCCCGCGGCGGGGTCACGATGGCGCGGCCGAGGATCCACATGACGATCGGCATGGCCAGCGACAGAATGAACTTCTGCCTCGGGTTCGCCTGCGGCACATGGTTCTTCAGGAACTCGTGCGCGAAGGAGATGTGCCTGGCCTCTTCCGCGACGTGAATGGCCATCACACCGCGCATGATCGGGTGCACCTCTTCGCCCGAACGCAGGATCTGCTTCTGGATGTGGTCGATCGGCTCTTCACCGGCCAGCACGGCCATGAAGAACAGGTTCGGGAACCAGGCCGCCACCGGCGCGCCCAGGTACTTGAACTTGCTGACCAGCGGGCCCATACCGGGCACGTCCAGCCCGATCCGGTTCACCATCTCCTGGAACATCAGGGTGTGGTTGTGCTCCTCGATCATCTCGTGGGAGCAGTACCGGAACTCGGGCGAACCGTTCGGCAGGCCGAAATTGTGGATGACCATGCCACTGATCAGGATCGACTCGAATTGCAGGCCGACCTTGGCGATATTCGCCTGGCGGTACTTGCCTACCGCGATCTTCTGTTCGGTCGACAGCGCCTGGTACCAGGGATGGCGGGCCACCGTGTCGGCGGACACCGGCAGGATCCAGCGCTCTTCACCGGCGTCGGCGGCGAAATCGGGGTTGTCCCAGTCGATGTCCTCGAACGGGTCGAAGTGCTTGTCGACCGATCCCTCGGAAAGCAGCAACAGCTTCGCGGCGTACTCCTGCGCCTTCTCCAGATCGGGATCCACTGCGGGCGTCACGGCTGCGGACATCGTCGTCACTGCCTCTCCATCGGTGTAGCCATTTAACTGTATCCCATAGTTACACCAACGGAGAGTAACGTCAACCCAGCAGTTGCTCGGGCCGTCCGGCGATGCGCGCCCTCATCACGCGCACCGCCGGACGGCCCTGCATATCGCGGCCCCCGATCCTCGCCCGATCGCGCCGGACGAAATCCCCTCCGCCCGTGCCGGGCCGAGCAAAGGCGGAGACAACCACATAGAGACACAGCCCTGACGAAGTCCCCCGCAGCCACACGCCGAGCCCAGTGAAGCGAGGCTGCTGCACAAGAAGCGCAGCCGGACGACATCCGTCCTCATGCCGCACCGGGCCGAGCGAAGGCGAGCCGCCTAGCTCATGAGCGCCCCGTCGCCAGCTGCCAACAGCGAGGTCCCCAAGCCGGTGGTCCACACTCCTGCGACGACGACCGCCCTGCTCAACCGGCGCCTGGTCCGGCGGGACAGCATCAGTGCACGGGTAGCGGCGCGACGACGCGCACGACGACGCCGGATGCGGCGCTGCTCGGCCGCCGCCTCCGCCGCGGCCGCCGCCCTGCGACCCAGCAGCGCGGCGCCGTCGGCGATGGTCCGCTCCGGATCCGGCGCCGTGATCACCGGCCTGGCCAATTCGTCCGCGAGAACCGCGGCGACCTCGGCGGGACGCGCCGCACCGCCGACCACGAGGACGCAGTCGACATCGGCCATGGTGACGTCCGCTACGCGCAGGCAGCGATACACGAGCTGGACGGATTCCCGGATATGGCGGGCGCGCAGTTCGTCGGCGGTCGCGTCGGTCACCGACTGCGAAACCGAGGACGAGGGCAGCGCCTGTCCGGCATGCTCGGCGACCAACGCACCGAACGCGCGTCCGCCGAATTCAGTGGAGCGCAACGACACACCGACGATCGGATTGCGCGGACAACCTGCACCGACCCGGACCAAGGTGACGTCGAGTCCCGCGCCGCCGAGATCGTAGACCAGCGCGAGTCCGGGCATCAGCGGACCGCGATCGGCTTCCAGCCAGGCCGCCGCCGCGACCGGCTCGGCGACCAAGGCGACCCGTCCGAGTTCGACACCCTCCAGCGCCGCGCGTAGCGAGTCGACCTGCTCGTCGGCATAGCGGGCGGGATAGGTCATCGCGATGCCGATGCCGCCGCCGGCCGGATGGTCCTCCAGCACCTCGCCGATCAGGCACTTCGCGACCGTGGCGACGAGATCCGCCGGCGCGAGGGCGCGGTTGCCGACCCTCGCCCACGTGCTGGAAGGCTGCGTGAGGTCGGCGAACTCGGTCACCGCGCGACCATGCCTCGGCAGCATGCCGACCCTGGCCACGCCGGTGCTGTCGAAGGCCAATGTGGTCCGGCGCGTGATGGTCTGCGGGCGCTGCGTTTTGCGGCGACCCGGCGGAGCCTTGGCCGAACCTTCCTCCGCGAGAACGGAAACCGTGTTCACCGTACCGATGCTCAATCCGAGACCAACCGCCATCGCAAACCACCCCGATCGCCGTGCCGATTTGCTTCGAACGCGTCCAGGCAACCACTCCGCGATCTTCCTGCCAAGGCCGGACACCCGATTGTCCGCAGGCCGCCTGTCGTTGGCCGCGCTGGTGGCGCGGTCGTCGGCGCGCTCACCTGCGCATACCTGGACTGACATTCCGTCCGGTCGGATTTCGTTGCGGCATGCGAAGATCGGCACATGCCCGGTTATGGTTTGCCAGGAATCGCGTTATATACCGCCCTGTCCGGAATGAAACACTCAGACATGCGCAGAATGTCCTTGACCGGCCGGGAAGTCGGAATGCGGGTTGTTAGCGGCCCCAGGAAGGGACCATTCGGACAGCACCCAGCTACATCCGGTCACACACCTGGCTCGATGCCACCATCAACCGCGCCGCGATACGACCACGGCGCTGCCTACTCGCCCCAGCACGGTGCCGCAGACGGGCACGAGATGGCCGCCGCCGAACACGCGAGAGGCGCAGCAACTTTCCAGCACACAGCTGGCGGCTATCCGAAATGCCCTACTGCGCAGGAAGGTCCGGAATGCGAGTTGCGCGGGCGTAGACCGTCTCGCCGTCCGAAAGCCGCAGCGCCTCGGCGTCACCGCGGGTGACTTGCGCCGCGAACAGGTCGCCGGTCGCGGCGTTGCGCAGTTCCACCCGCACCTCGAAGCCGAGATGGACCACGCGTTCCACCGTCGCCCTGGTGACGCCCGCCGATTCCGCGGTGCCCTCGTGCTCGGCGAGCGCCATGCTGGGGTCGCGGCCCACGCGAATGTCGTGTGGTCGCACCAAATGTCCGTTGAGCCGGGCTACCGCGCCGAGGAAGGACATGACGAACTCGTTGGCGGGCCGGTCGTACACGTCCTCCGGGGTGCCGACCTGCTCGATGCGGCCCTTGTTCATCACCGCGATCCGGTCGGCGACGTCGAGCGCCTCTTCTTGGTCGTGGGTGACCAGCACGGTGGTCACGTGGACCTCCTCGTGCAGGCGACGCAGCCAGGTGCGCAAATCGGCGCGAACCTTGGCGTCCAGCGCGCCGAACGGCTCGTCCAGCAGCAGCACCTGCGGATCGACGGCGAGCGCGCGCGCCAGCGCCATGCGCTGACGCTGGCCGCCCGACAGCTGCGCGGGGTACCGGTGCTGGAAGCCGTCCAGTCCGACGATGCCGAGCAGCTCGTCGACACGCTTGCTGATCTCGTTCTTCGGGCGCTTGCGGATCTTCAGGCCGAAAGCCACGTTGTCGCGCACGGTCATATGTTTGAACGCCGCGTAGTGCTGGAACACGAAACCGATGTCGCGCTTCTGCGGCGGCACCCGGGTGACGTCGCGGCCCGCGATGCTGACCACGCCGGAGTCCAGCGACTCCAGCCCGGCGATCGAGCGCAGCAGCGTCGACTTGCCCGAGCCCGACGGGCCGAGCAGCGCGGTCAGCTCGCCGGAGGGAATGTCGATGGTGACGTCGTCGAGGGCCGCGAAGGAACCGTAGTTCTTGTTCGCGTTGGTCACGGTGATCACTTTTCGCCCCGCTTACGTTCGAGGAGGGTCATCAGCAGAAGGGTGACGAGCGCGATGCCCATCAGCAAGGTCGCGGCGGAGTAGGCGCCGAAGGTGTTGTGGTCGTTGATGTACCTGCCGTGCACGAGCAGCGTCAGCGTCAGCGACTGGCCGGGCAGCGCGGAGGACACCATGATCACCGCGCCGAATTCGCCGAGCGCGCGGGCCACGGTCAGCACCACACCGTAGGTGAGGCCCCAGCGGATCGCGGGCAGCGTGATCCGCCAGAACGTCTGCCACCGGGACGCGCCGAGCGTGGCCGCGGCCTGTTCCTGGTCGTCGCCGATCTCGTGCAGCACCGGCTCGACCTCACGCACCACGAACGGGAGGGTGACGAAAATGGTGGCGATCACCATGCCGGGCAGGTTGAAGATCACCTTCAGCCCCAGCTCTTCCAGCCCGCCGAACCAGCCGCCCGCGCCCCAGAGCAGGATCAGCGAGACGCCGACCACAACGGGCGAGACCGCGAACGGCAGGTCCACGATGCCCTGGACCAGGTTGCGGCCCGGGAAGTTTCCGCGGACCAGCGCGATCGCCGTCACGATGCCGAAGACCACGTTCACCGGAACGACGATCGCCACGATCACCAGAGACAGCTGGAACGCCGAGATCGCCGCGGGTGTGGTGATCGAGTCGATGAACGCGCCGACGCCTCGTTCGAAGGTGCGCCACAGGATGATGACCAATGGCAGCACCAGCAGCACGAACAGATAGCCGAGGGCCACCGTCCGCAACGAAATGCGGGTCGATGGGGACAGTTTCATCGGGTCGGCTCCATCCTGCGGGAGTCCCCGGAGGGTGCGCGATGGTGTCTCATCGGGTCGCCTGTTCCTTGCGAGCGGTGCGTTCGGCGAACAGCCGCAGCACCAGCAGCGTCGCGAACGAGATGGCGAGCAGTGCCACGGACACCGCCGCCGCGTTCACCGGCCGGTCGATCTCGATCTGCTTCTGGATGTACTGGGAGGCCATCTCGGTCTCGCGCGGGATCGCGCCGCCGATCAGCACCACCGACCCGTATTCACCGATGGCTCGGGCGAAGGCGAGGCCGCCGCCGCTGATGATCGCGGGCGCCAACGCGGGCAGCACGATCCGGCGGAACGTGGTCCAGTTGTTCGCGCCGAGCGAGAGCGCGGCCTGCTCGACCTCGCGGTCGGCCTCGATCAGCACCGGCTGCACCGAGCGCACCACGAACGGCAGCGTGACGAACGCCAGCGCCACCACCAGACCCGGCTGGGTGGCATTGAGGTGGATGTCGATCGGGCTCTGCGGTCCGTACAGCGACAGCAGCACGATGCTGGCCACGATCGTCGGCAGGGCGAACGGTAGATCGATCAGCGCGTTGACCACGCCTTTGCCCGGGAACTGGTCACGCACCAGCACCCAGGCGATGAGCGTGCCCATCACCACGTTGATCAGCGCCACCACCACCGAGACCAGCACCGTGATGCGCAGCGAGTCCAGCGCGGCGGGCGCGGTGACCGCGTCCACGAAGCCGGACCAGCCTTCCTCGAAACTGGTCACGGTGAGCGCCGCCAGCGGCAGCAGCACGATGATGCTCAGCCACAGCACCGCGGTGGCGATGCCGAGCGGGCCCACCGAGCCGGTCACGCGCAGCCACGACCAGTTCCAGCGCCCGGTCCGGCGCGCGGCGTCGGAGACACCGGGACCGGCTGCCTGCGCGGTCCCGGCGTTACTGCTGTCAATCACAATCGTCCAGTATCCCGTGTAACGGAGGTCACCCCGCTACTTGGTCGCCTTGTCGTAGATCACCGCGACGGAACCGGTGTTCGCGGCGAACAGGTCCTTGTCCACGGTCTTCCAGCCGCCGAGGTCGGTGATCGTCCACAGCTTTTGCGGGGCCGGGAAGTCCTTGGCGTAGTCGGCGGCGACCTTCGGGTCGACCGGGCGGAAACCGGCTGCGGCCCATGCCTTCTGGCCCTCGGCGGTGAACAGGAAGTCGCGGAAGGCGACGGCCTTCTCCTGGTTCTTGCTGTTCTTCAGCACCGCGACCGGGTTCTCGATCTTGAAGGTGACCGGCGGGACGATGTGCTCGATCGGATCGCCGTTGCGCTCGGCGAAGATCGCCTCGTTCTCGTAGCTCAGCAGCACGTCACCGGTGCCCTGCAGGAAGGTCTCGGTCGCTTCGCGGCCGGACTTCGGCTGCACCTTCACGTGGTCTTTGGAGATCAGCTGGCTCAGGTAGTCCAGGCCCGCCTGTGGGTTCTTGCCGCCCTCGCTCTTGGCCGCGTACGGCGCCAGCAGGTTCCACTTGGCCGAACCGGAGCTGAACGGGTTCGGGGTGACCACCTCGACGCCCGGCTTCAGCAGGTCGTCCCAGTCCTTGATGCCCTTCGGATTGCCTTTGCGCACCACGATCGCGACCACCGAGCCGAACGGAATTCCCTTGGTGGCGTCGGCGTTCCAGCCGGCGTCCACCAGGCCGGCGTCGACCAGCCGGGTGATGTCGGGCTCCACGGAGAAGTTGACGATGTCGGCCTCGGCACCGTCCTTCACCTTGCGGGACTGGTCGCCGGAGGCGCCGTAGGACTGCTGGATCTGGACGCCCTTGCCCTGTTCGGTCTTGTTGAACTCGGGGATCACCTTGTCGAAACCCGGCTTCGGCACGGCGTAGGCGTAGAGGTTCAGGGTGCCTGCGCTGCCGTCGCCATTGCCTCCCCCGACTGTGTCGCTGGCTCCGCCGCCGCACGCGGTCAGCGCGACCGCCGCGAGTGCGGCGAGGGCAACGGCGCTGTAGCGTCGGCGCGGCGAGAGCCAAGATTTGCGAGCCATCAGGGTGGACCTTTCGTGCGGACCGCCAATTGCCCGGTAGTACGTCGGCTGGCGGCGACAATGGTGTTGATCAGTAGACCTGCCGGCGAAGTAAGACGGCAGTGGCGCGACTATCGGCCGCCACGGGCCGAGAGGACGAGCACATCTGCGGAAAGCGCGCCAGTCTACTGAGGAACAAGACGCGAACGTGCCCGGTCGCCGATCAACGACAGTAGACGTCCGCGACCGCGAGGTCACCGACAGCAATCAACGCCAACTCATGGCGGACCTGCGGGACTGCGCTCGACGACACGGGCCGACTGTAGCAGAGCGCACGGCGGAGTTCGAATCGAAGATCCCAGGAAGAGCGGGGTTTCATCCCATGTTCACCGGGCCGCAGCGCGTCCGTACCCTTCGCACTGCGGCTACGGCCCGCGGTCGGCATCCCGCCGACCGCATGGTCCTGGTTATCGTGCGGTCACCGCCAGGATCCGGCTTCGGTACTGGGCACGCTGCCGAGTTGCCCCAGAAAACGCCACACCGGAATATCGCGACGCCATGATCACCGCGTTGGCGACATCAGATCAGCGGTCTGGATGACAGTAGCCGGCGTCACATACCCACGTATCCACCTGGCCGAGGACTGGCCGACCGCACCGGGGTTGGCGAACCGTCGCACAGATCGGCGAGAACTCCAGCGGCGCAGCGCTCAGCGAGTGATCAACCAGGCGACGACGACGAGCAGGAGCAGCGCGATCAGGGCCAGCTGGACCCGCGAGCGAGGCATCAGCGCGCTCCGCTCTGGACGGGCCTGCGGTCGTCCGCGGCCACCTGCTCGGGTTCGGGCATCGCCGCGGCGGCGATCGGCGCGGGCCGCACCGGCACGATATCGGCCGCGTAACGGCGGTCGAGCACGCGCAGCACGGCACGAAGGACGCGGTCGAGCCCGTAGGCGATGGCGAAGCTGATCGGGACCATGCCCACGAGGACCACGAGGAACTGCGGAATGAACGGCAGCCCCGCGACCCACAGCTCGAAGCCGTCCCACCATCCTGCGATGCGATGCACGGCTCCAGCATAATGGGCGCAGCCGGACGCAGTCCGTCATCAGCCCGCGCATGGCCGGAGCGAAGGCGGAGGTACGCCTAGATGAATGATTCCAAGGGGTTGGTGTGCGTGGCGGGCCGGGCACATTAACCGTGCCGGTGGGTGGACGGGTTCGGTTGTCTGGGCGGCTACGCACTGTGACCGTTTACGATCGCTGGTGTGGGG
>NZ_JADLQX010000268.1 GCF_015477605.1 Nocardia amamiensis | reverse complement strand
CTGTTCTTCGACACGACGTCGACGTATTTCGAGACCGGAGCCGACGAGCCGGTGGAACGCGACGACCGCGGCCACCCGGTCCCCGCCGGTGACGACGCCGACGGCAGCGGCAGCGGCAGCGGCAGCGGCAGCGGCAGCGGCAGCGGCAGCGGCAGCGGCAGCGGCAGCGGCAGCGGCAGCGGCAGCGGCAGCGGCAGCGGCAGCGGCAGCGGCAGCGGCAGCGGCAGCGAGAAGGCTGGCGGATTCCGTACTTACGGCAAGTCGAAGGACTCCCGAGACGACCTACCGCAGATCGTGATCGGGATGGCCGTGACCCGCGACGGCATCCCT
>NZ_JADLQX010000267.1 GCF_015477605.1 Nocardia amamiensis | reverse complement strand
AGCGTATCGCGGTCGCTTGCTGACACGCTTTGCTCAGGAATACGGGCAATACGGGCCACCACCGTTTCAATGTCAGAGACGTTGATGGTTTTCTTGCGCTTACTGGCTGGCATCAGGCGCGCTCGCGCACCCGCTTCATCAATCACATCAATCGCCTTGTCAGGCAGATGACGGTCGTTGATATATTTCACCGCCAGTTCCACGGCTGCGCGCACCGCTTTCGCGGTATAGCGCACATCGTGATGCGCTTCGTACTTGGTCTTCAGGCCATTCAGGATCTGCACGGTCTCTTCTGGTGAAGGCTCCGTGATATCGATCTTCTGGAAGCGACGTGC
>NZ_JADLQX010000266.1 GCF_015477605.1 Nocardia amamiensis | reverse complement strand
ACCCGGCACTGCGTGACTCGATGAATCAGCATCTGGAACAGGCCGCACGCAGCGTTGCACCCGAGTTTGCTGGCTTCCTGACGCGCCACATCAGCGACACCGTGAAGAGCTGGGATGCACGCGACATGTCGCAGCAGATCGAACTCAATATCGGCAAAGACCTGCAGTTTATCCGCATCAACGGCACGCTGGTTGGCGGCACCATCGGGCTGATCCTCTACCTGTTGTCGCAGCTGCCCCAGTTACTCCCGCTGCTGAGCGGATAACCGCCTGGTTAGCCGGATTGGGGTGGATAGAGGCCAAACTCGGTGATAATGGCGCTAACAAAGCTGCGGATTTTCAC
>NZ_JADLQX010000265.1 GCF_015477605.1 Nocardia amamiensis | reverse complement strand
ATGTCAACCGGGTGCCCGGCTCGTTGCTCGCGACCTCGGCCAAGGCGATGATCGCGGTCAACGCCGAATGCCCACTCCCGGCGATCACGGTGTGCTTGCCTGCGTAGCGGGCGCGGACGGTGTCGTCATCGAGGTCGGGCCCCGGTAGTCGATCACCGCCGCGGCAGCGGTTTCGCCGAGCGCGGGCAGCCCTTCGCCGCCGAGGGGGTTGGGCGCGCCCCAGGTGCCGGAGGCGTCGATCACCGCTCGCGCCAGCACCCGCTCTTCCCTGCCGTCGCCGTAGCGCAGGTGCACCGACAACGGTTCGCTGTCGCGTCCGGCGTTCACGACCCGGTCGCGGCCGCG
>NZ_JADLQX010000264.1 GCF_015477605.1 Nocardia amamiensis | reverse complement strand
ATGTCAACCGGGTGCCCGGCTCGTTGCTCGCGACCTCGGCCAAGGCGATGATCGCGGTCAACGCCGAATGCCCACTCCCGGCGATCACGGTGTGCTTGCCTGCGTAGCGGGCGCGGACGGTGTCGTCGTCGAGGTCGGGCCCCGGTAGTCGATCACCGCCGCGGCAGCGGTTTCGCCGAGCGCGGGCAGCCCTTCGCCGCCGAGGGGGTTGGGCGCGTCCCAGGTGCCGGAGGCGTCGATCACCGCTCGCGCCAGCACCCGCTCTTCCCTGCCGTCGCCGTAGCGCAGGTGCACCGACAACGGTTCGCTGTCGCGTCCGGCGTTCACGACCCGGTCGCGGCCGCG
>NZ_JADLQX010000263.1 GCF_015477605.1 Nocardia amamiensis | reverse complement strand
ACAGCACCGACATCGCGATCGGCACCCCGATCGCGGGCCGCGGCGAACGCGCGCTCGACGACGTGGTGGGCATGTTCGTCAACACGCTGGTGCTGCGCAGCCAGGTCGATCCCGGCGCAGGCTTCGGTGAGCTGCTCGAGCAGGTGCGCCGCACCGACCTGGCCGCCTTCGCCAACGCCGACGTGCCGTTCGAGCGGTTGGTGGACGTGATCAGCCCGGTGCGTTCGCAGGCGCATCATCCGCTGTTCCAGGTCGCGCTGACCTTCGAAGCCGCCTCGGCCGCCGACCTGGGCGCGGTCGCGCTGCCCGGCCTGGATATCGCGGTGGTCGACTTCGACCCGGGCA
>NZ_JADLQX010000262.1 GCF_015477605.1 Nocardia amamiensis | reverse complement strand
GTACAACACCCAGCGCATCCAGAAGAAGCTTGGTTGGCGTTCACCCGACGAATACGAAGCCAGCTACCATCAACCGGTTCCAGTCGGAACCAGGTAATCCGCTCTCCGGCTCAGCGGGGGAATCTCACACCGCTGCTCTGCCGACCTGTGAGCCTTCGGGGCTTGCTTGAGCCGGTTGCCTGGAAAGCGGGCACGGCCGGTTCTTAGGGGGCGAGGGCCTTTGCCCGGAGTTCACGCGAACTGAAGGTTTCTTGGCAGGAACCCAAGGATGCTTACGGGATTTGGGGCGGGTCGATCCTTGGGTTCGTGCTCAACCCGGTGGATCGTGTTTCTCGGCTGGGGTTT
>NZ_JADLQX010000261.1 GCF_015477605.1 Nocardia amamiensis | reverse complement strand
GATTCACCTATGAATTTTAGCTGGCAGGAAGGCAACCGGCTGCTGTTGCTGGAAAATGGCGAAGCGTTTTTCCCGCGGGTCTTTGGCGCGATCCAGCGGGCGGAACGTACGGTATTAATCGAAACCTTTATTCTGTTTGAGGATGACGTGGGCAACGCCCTGCACCGCGAACTGCTGGCGGCAGCCCAGCGCGGCGTGCGGGTCGAAGTGATGGTCGATGGTTATGGCTCTGCCGAACTCTCCGACAAATTTGTTAACAGCCTGACCAGCGCTGGCGTGCGTTTCATCTATTACGATCCGCGTCCGCTGGTGATGGGGATGCGCACCAACGTTTTCCGCCGCCTGCA
>NZ_JADLQX010000260.1 GCF_015477605.1 Nocardia amamiensis | reverse complement strand
GCCACTCGCCATGACGTGGGATTGGTCCTGGCCACCGGCCACGCCTACACCCGCCCGGCCCACCACAAGAAGGGCACCAAACCCCGCCGAACAGCGCATATACCCAGCGGAGGTTAAATTTCAAGCTAAGTGCCTGTGAACAAACTGCTCATTTCCGGGTTCGGGCGAGCCGACGGAACATGAGGATGATCATCGACCAGGTGACCATGGCTTCGTGGTGTTCGGGTAGGCGTTCGTAGTCGCGGACGCATCGGCGGCGTCGGGTGATCCGGGCCAGGGTGCGTTCGACGAGCCAACGCCGGGGCAGGACAACGAATCCCGAGGTGTCGTCGCTGCGTTTGACGATG
>NZ_JADLQX010000259.1 GCF_015477605.1 Nocardia amamiensis | reverse complement strand
GTCCTGCTTCCGCATCTCGCCGACCTGAACATCGAGCAGGTCACCCGCCGCGGAATGGCTTTATGGATCCATGCCGACATCACTGCGCAGGGCGCGTCGTGTCCGGGCTGCACGTGCTGGTCGGTTCGGGTGCACAGTCGCTATCAGCGGTGTCTGTCCGATGCCGCGGTCGGCGGGACAGAGACATTGATCTGCCTGCGGGTGCGCCGGTTCTACTGCGACAACCCGGATTGCGCCCGCGCCACGTTCGCCGAGCAGGTACCCGGCCTGACCACGGCGCATGCCCGACGGACCCCATTGCTACGCAGCATGCTCGAGCGGATCGCGTTGGCGGTGGGTGGCCGCCCCG
>NZ_JADLQX010000026.1 GCF_015477605.1 Nocardia amamiensis | reverse complement strand
CGTCCATCACTGCCTGACCCGGATCATCATGGAGCTGGCCGACGCAGAGGAAATCGATCCCGACCGCATCTCGTTCCTGAAGGTGCTCAAGCACGTGCGCCGCAGCATCATCGGACAGACCGCGAACACCGCGAGGAAGACCAGGCTGTTCATGAACATGCTGGCGTCGAAAGTGCGGCGCAAACTCGACAGCGGACCTCGGCGTCTGCGTGAGTCCGACCGGTTACTCAAGCGGCCGGACTCGAAGTACTCATTCCGCCAAAAAAGCCAAGCACGCAGGACAACCCGCAGAACCACCAGCAAGGTCATTGCATTACACCCCGTAACAGCTCAGTAGGTGTGACAGGTCAAGCAACGGCATTGCGCCGTGTGCCGGTCGTGCGGCGTCATCGCCGACGTCGATTGCGCGGTGGGCGAGGCGCCCTGCCTCGACGCGTCGGACCACAACGGTTTCGTCCTCGAAGAGGCCGAAGTCATCTACTGGGGCCTCTGCCCCGATTGCTCGACATCGGAGACGTCCCGATCACACCGGTGATCACAGCTCGATTCACTCCATTCTCGAAAGGAAAACGCCTGTGCCTCAGGAACATCCGCCCATCGCAGAGGCCCAAACGGAACCCGTGGAAACCGGGTGTCCCGTTGCGGCCGGTCGTCTGAAGTATCCGACCGAGGGCGGTGGCAACCGTGACTGGTGGCCGAACCAGCTCAACGTGAAGATCCTGCAGAAGAACCCCGCTGTCGCGAATCCCATGGACGAGGATTTCGACTACGCCGCGGAATTCGAGACCGTCGATCTGGCCGCGGTGAAGCGCGACATCGAGGAGGTGATGACGACCTCGCAGGAGTGGTGGCCCGCCGACTACGGCCACTACGGGCCGTTCTTCATCCGGATGGCCTGGCATGCCGCGGGCACCTACCGCATCAACGACGGCCGCGGCGGCGCGGGGGCCGGTATGCAGCGGTTCGCGCCGCTCAACAGCTGGCCCGACAATGCGAGCCTCGACAAGGCTCGGCGCCTGCTGTGGCCGGTCAAGAAGAAGTACGGCAAGAAGCTTTCGTGGGCCGACCTGATCGTCTACGCCGGAAATGTCGCGCTGGAGTCGATGGGCTTCAAGACTTTCGGCTTCGGCGGCGGCCGCGTCGACCAGTGGGAGCCGGAGGAGGACGTCTACTGGGGCCCGGAGCAGACGTGGCTCGGTAACGAGCGGTACACCGGCGAACGGGACCTCGAGAAGCCGCTGGCCGCGGTGCAGATGGGCCTGATCTATGTGAATCCCGAAGGCCCCAACGGCAACCCGGACCCGCTCGCCGCCGCGGTCGACATCCGCGAAACATTCCGCCGCATGGCGATGAACGACGTCGAGACAGCGGCGCTCATCGTCGGCGGCCACACCTTCGGCAAGACGCACGGCGCCGGACCGGCCGACCACGTCGGTCCCGAGCCCGAGGCGGCCCCGCTGGAGGAGCAGGGCCTCGGCTGGAAGAGCTCCTTCGGCACCGGCGTCGGCAAGGACGCGATCACCAGCGGCCTGGAGGGCGCCTGGACGCCAACTCCGACGAAGTGGGACAACAGCTTCCTCGAGACCCTGTATGGCTACGAATGGGAGAAGACCAAGAGCCCTGCTGGTGCGTGGCAGTGGGTTCCCAAGGAAGGCGCTGGGGCGGGCCTGGTGCCCGATGCCCACGACACGTCGAAGACCCACACCCCGGTGATGCTGACGACGGACCTCTCGCTGCGGTTCGACCCGGTCTATGAGCAGATCACCCGCCGCTGGCTCGACCACCCCGACGAACTCGCCGACGAGTTCGCCAAGGCGTGGTACAAGCTGACCCACCGCGACATGGGTCCCATCGTCCGTTACCTCGGGCCACTGGTCCCGGAGGAGACGCTGCTGTGGCAGGACCCGGTCCCCCCGGTGACGCACGATCTCATCGGCTCGGCCGACATCGCCGCTCTCAAAGGCCGGATCCTCGGGTCGGGTCTGACTGTGGCACAGCTCGTTTCCACCGCGTGGGCGGCCGCGTCGTCGTTCCGCGGCAGCGACAAGCGTGGCGGCGCCAACGGTGGGCGTATTCGCCTCGAGCCGCAGAGCGGGTGGGAGGTCAACAACCCCGACGAGCTCGTGAAGGTGGTGCGCACCCTGGAGGAGATCCAGGAGGCCTTCAACTCCGCCCAGACCGGGAACACGAGGGTGTCGTTCGCCGATCTCGTCGTGCTCGGCGGTTGCGCGGCAGTCGAACAGGCCGCGAAGAATGCCGGATTCGACGTCGGGGTGCCGTTCACGCCCGGACGCACGGACGCCACGCAGGAGCAGACCGATGTGGAGTCTTTCTCCGCGCTCGAGCCGAATGCCGACGGCTTCCGCAATTATCTGGGGAAGGGCAACCGGCTCCCGGCCGAGTACCTGCTGATCGATAAGGCGAATCTGCTGACCCTGAGCGGTCCGGAGATGACGGTGCTCGTCGGGGGTCTGCGCGTGTTGGGTGCCAACTACAAGCAGTCGCCGCTGGGCGCGTTCACCTCAGCCCCGGAGTCGTTGACCAACGACTTCTTCGTGAACCTGCTCGACATGGGCACGAAGTGGGAGCCGTCGCCGGCCGACGACGGGACCTACGTGGGCAAGGACCGCGTCACCGGTGAACTCCGGTGGACCGGCAGCCGCGTGGACTTGGTCTTCGGATCGAACTCGCAGCTGCGCGCTCTGGCGGAGGTCTACGCGGCCGACGACGCGAAGCAGAAGTTCGTCCAGGACTTCGTCGCCGCGTGGGACAAGGTGATGAACCTGGACCGGTTCGAGCTGGCCTGATCATGGTGCGAATGTCCAGCTCGCGAGCCGGACATTCGCACTTCATGCGACACCCCGCGGGTAGGGTCGGCTCACGGGGTGCTCCGACATTCCTCAGCAGTGCGACCGCAGGTTGATCCGGTCGAGGTCGTTGAACCACGCTGGGTTATACGTACCCCAGACATCCCACCAATACCGTTGGTCCGAGTCGGGCAGGTTGATCACGAACCTGGTGATGTCGTCGACGCCCGGTTGCTGCGCGACGATGTTGCCTTTGTAACCTTCGCTTCTGGTGAAGAGTTCGGCGTGCATCAGCCAGGCGTCGTTGTCGTCCCCACTCGTCACCCATCCGGTGAAATGCGCCCAGCCATCTCGTTGCAGCGTCCACTTGGCGCCCGCGAACATGGTGCAGTCCCCCGCATGGAGGTCCCGGTTCCAGACGAACGTGCGCTCCCAGGTATCGGCATGCGCCTGGCTCGGCGCCATGCCGAGCAGCGCTCCGGCGAGAAGCGCCGCGGAGGCGATGCGAGCAACGGCTGCCCCTCGAATTGATCTGATCATGGCTTCCTCCCGCCAGTTGCCGCCGCCGTATTCCGGACGGCTCGTGCAGGATTCAGTGTGGAGGCCGGCTCGTCGGTGCTCACGAGTATCGGCGTACGCAGGAGTGGCTGGAATCGCTGCGTTGCGGCAGCGGAGGCACTACTCGAGTGCTACTCGGTCACTCCGTGGTACGGGCGGTCAGGTCGTCGAGCAAGATCATGACTTCGCCTTCCCGCTTGACCACCTCGGTGAGCCGGATCGTCAGGGCGAGGAGTTCCGCGTCGGCGATCGGATCGGCCGGTTCGTATCCGAGGCGCTGCCATTCGCCATTGGCGGAGACGTTCCCCAGCACCAGTTCGCGTTCGCCCTGTTCGGTGCCGCCGAGGCGCGCCGACACCTGGATCGATGCGTGCGGGGAGCGCACCCACAGGTGCACGGCCGCCAACCGTCCTGCGATCGAGGACAATTGTCCCGGCTTCGCCACGAGATCGACCTCGAGATTGTCGGTCGCCGAGCGGATCAGCAGCACGAGCGCGCGGTGGTCGGCGCCGGCCACTCCGTCGGCATAGATGCCCGGCGTCTTGCTCGGTGCGCCCTCGGCGAACGTGGTGAGGTGTGTCCGTTTCGCTCCGTCCCCCGCGAGCTCCCATTTGTCCTTGTTCTCGAAGTCGTCCAAGAGCACCTCGACCGATGCGTCCGACATCCCCGCCGATCCTTCCTCCGCGCATCCGACCGGACATCTTCCGGCTCGGCATGAACCCTACAAGTCGACGAATTCCCTTGCCGCTCAACCGGCCCTCGGGTCATCGCGCGGTCGGTGCCACGAGAAGCGTGGGGTCGCCGGCCAGGGCCCCGCAGGCGACGGGCCGGTCCGGGCTACCGCGACTATCGGAAACCGTAGTAACGCTGTACCAGTCGCTCGTACACGAAGGCCGGGACCAGTCTGCGGGTCCAGAAGGACAACCGGACGTCCCGGCCGCACAGGTAAGCCTGCCGTGGCCGGTCGGCCGCGAGGATCGCCGCGACCTTCCTGGCGACCGAGGCAGCGGGCTGTCCCGCCGCCAGGTAGCCGCGCACCAGGTCCAGCACGGCCGCGCGGTCGCGGTCGTATGCGGCGATCGGGGCGGCCACGTGCTCTGCCGTGTCGATGATCGGGGTGACGGTCCATCCAGGTATGAGCACCGACACGCGCACGCCGAACTCGGCAGCCTCCATTCGCGCGGCCTCGCCGATCCGCTCGACAGCCGCCTTCGTGGCCGAGTACCAACCGCCGTACGGCTCGGCGATGGCGCCCGCTCCCGAACTCACCACGATCACCCGGCCCGCGCCTTGGTCCCGCAGTAAGGGCAGCACGGCTCGCAGCACCCGATGCGTGCCGAGCACGTTGGTGTCGAACAGCGCCGCGGCTTCCTCGGGCGTGGTCTCCTCGACCGCCCCGACCACGCCGTAGGCGGCGAAGGTGACGACCGCGTCGACCCGGCCGTGCCGCGTGTGCGCGTCGCGCACCCAGCGGTCCACCGCTTCCGCGTCGCGCACGTCCACTCGGGCGACACCCGGCGCTGCCAACCGGTCGCATCCTTCGACGGTGTATCCCAGCGCCACAAGGTGTTCCATGGTGGCCGCGCCCATCCCGTTCGCGGCTCCGGTGACGAGCACGACGGTCATGCGGCGCACACCTTCAGTACCCGCGGCAGAACTTCCAGTCGCGCCGATTCCACCATCGTGATCTCACCGTCCAGTTCCAGCGGCGCCGGACGGTCGGGCCGCAGCTCCACCGCCGCGTCCCGATAGCACACCGCCAGCCGGGACCGCCGGAACCGCCCGGCGTACAGTCCGGCGATCAGGCCGAGGGTCCGCAGCCTTCCCGCCGCGGACCAGATGTTCACGTCGAACTGGCCGTCGTCGCAGGTGACCTCGGTGTCGTAATGCATGCCGCCAGCGAAGTGCACGCTCTTGAGTACTCCGATGTTCGTGATCGGGGCGGTGTGGATCCAGGTACCACCGCGCACCGCGACCGGCAGCGGCCGGTGGGTGGCGATGGTGGCCAGCGCCGTGGCGAGGATGGCGGCTTCGACGCTGCGCGACTTGAGCCAGCCGACCACACCGGCGGCGTGGTTGAACGAATGATTGCCCGCCGCGACCAGTCCCATGCTGGCGTTGAGCAAGAAGTAGCGGACGGACTGCGTGCCGTCGGTCAGCAGCACACTTGCTTTGCCGACGTCGACGAGGTCGGCGCGCGCGGCGTCGAGCCGCACCGGGACGGCGCCGACGCGTGTGCTCGACGACACCGGCTTGTGGAAGTCGTTGGAGCTGCCCAGTCCTACCGCGCCGAGCGCCGAATCGGCTGCTCGGGGACGGTCGGTCGCGGGGTCCATGAGGGCGTTCAGCACCAGGTTCACCATGCCGTCGCCACCGGCGGCGACCAGCACCCGCGGAGGTTCCGGCCGGGTGACGGCCGCGCGCACGATCGCGGTGGCGTGCTGTGGGCCGGCGGGCAGTTCCACGGACAGGTCCGGATGCCGTGTCCGCAGCTCGGATTCCACCGACCGCCAGCGCCGCAGCGCGGTACCCGCGTTCGATCGCGGATTCAGGACGACGAGCACAAATCCTCCTCGATGCCGAGCCACCCGCGCAGCGCGCGGTGGTCGCCCGTGGTTACCAATCCGGTGCGGGCCACGGCCGGTGGTATGTCGGTGCTCCGCGCGCCCAGCAGGAACACCGGAATCCCCAGGTGCGCGGCGGGTCCGTCGCTTCCGGGATCGTTGCCGACCATCACGCACTCCCCCGCCGCCGCGCCGAGGTGGTCGAGCACTTCGCGATAGAAATCGAGCCGCGGCTTGGCGCGGCGCATGGTCTCACCGCTGGTGGTGAACGCGAACGACGCGAGATCGTGTCCGCCCCAACGGATCCTGGTCTCCACAGTGCTGCGCGGCCACAACGGATTGGTCGCGACCACCTGGCGCACACCCGCCGCCGTCAGTCGGCGCACCGTCGCGACCGCGGCCGGGCTCGGCGGGAAACACGCACGCAGCCGGACGAATTCGACCTCCGACAGCCGGGCCAGCCGGGATGCGGCCACGTCGCGGGTGGTACCGACGCGTTCTGCGAGCAGTCGCAGCATCAGCTCCGTATTGGTGTGGTCGGTGTCGTTGGCGCGGACATCCCGCAGCGTGCGGCGCAGCATCGGCAGGAAACGGTGCGGTGGCATGAGATCGCGGAATACCCAGGCCGCCCCAGTGGGCATCAGCGTCGCGAAGGTGCGCCGCCGCAGTCCGATCAGGGTGCCGTCCAGGTCCCACAGCACGGTACGTCGCGCGCTCATTCCTGGCTGTCCAGTACAGCTTGCAGATCCGCCCTGGTCAGCCCGAGCCGGGCGGCGTATTCCTCGATGCCGGGCGGTGTGGGCCGCGCACCGCCGAGCCCGCTGCGCGACCGTAGCTCTCCGGCGTATGCCGCGCCGAGGTCGTAGACCGTCTTGGCGAGTGCGGCGGGAAACAGCCATCGGCCGAGGTCGCGCTGGAATACCCGGGTCAGGCGGTATGGCGCGATCACGCGCGCACCGAGGGCGGCCAGCGGGCCCGGCTCGCGAAGCGAGCTCATCCGGGCCGCCTCCGCGCCGGGAACGAGCAGGAGCCCCGACCACAGCCGACCGAAGCCGTCCAGCTTCTCCCGTGCGTCGGCGGTCATGTTGAACTCGGTGTAGGCCTTCTCGATGCGGGAGGTGTGCGTGGAACGGCTGCGGAGCAGCGTGTGCACATCGGCGATCTTGCGCGCCGTGTCGCCGCGGGTGAACCGGTCCACACGCGGCGCGATACGGTCCAGCAGCACGGCGAAGCTGGAGTCGGGCACCAGCCGGTGGGCGAGCGAAAGGGCGTGGTACATCAGCCTTTCGCTGCCCGCGGCCGCGATCTCGGCGGCGAGCAGGTCGTAGTCGAGATCCGCGCCCGCGTACCGGGCCAGGTTCCAGATGTCGCCCAGTTCGCGGACGCCGGTCTTGTAGTAGGGCAGGTGGATGCCCAGGTGATGCAGATTGTCCTCGTGTGCCATCGCCCATGCGGGAACACCGTGGAAGTCGATGCGCCGCACGCGTTTCCAGATCGCGGCATAGTCGACCGTGTAGGGCGCCAGCGGCGTGATCAGTCCCCAGTGGGTGCCCACCACGAGCGAGCCGTCGCGGGAGACGAACGACGGCAGGTGGTGCGAGCGCTCGGTCCGCACCTTGGGCTCCTTGCCCAGCAGTTCCGAGGTCGCGAACAGCCCCAGTTCACGATAGATCTCGATGACGGCGTCGACCTGCTCCGGTTCCACCAGGATGTCCAGATCGTTCATCCGCTTGTAGCGCGGGTCGTGGTAGATCTCGGTGGCGAAGAGCATGCCTTTGAGCACCACGCAGCGCACACCGCGCTCCTCGAACCGGCGCAACAGGTCCACCGCACCGGCCAGACGACGGTCGTTCGCGGCACCGATCCGCTCCGTGACCGCGTCGAACCGTACGCGAGTCAACGGCGGGACGAGCGAATACACCCCGGCGGCGAGCAGCGAGTGCCGCACCAGCGGAACCGTCGCGTTCAATTGCGCCAGCTCGAAGAAGGCCGTCCAGTCCGTGACCCGGTGCGCCAGCTCGGTCAGCTCGGCGCGTTCGGATTCCGTCGGCGCGGCCAGCGCGGCGTGCACCAGCAGGCGCTCGGCGTCCGTCCCGCCCGTGGCGATCATCGTGTCGGTCATATCAGGCGATCCCTTCCTGCTCGGGATGGAAGCCGAAGCGGCGGGCGACGGTGTCGATCCGGTCCAGCGCGCGATCGAGGTGATCCTGGGTGAGGGTGGCCATCATGCTGATCCGCAGGCGCTGCTGATCGCGGGGCACCGCCGGGAATTCGACGCCGTTGACGAACACGCCCTCGCGGTGCAGGGCGGTGACCACGTCCGCGACGGCGAGGCGCTGCGGAACCAGGATCGGAATGATCGCGGTCTGCGGATCCACCGCGAAGCCCATGGCGCGCAACCCGCGCACGAAATACGCCACGTTGTCGTGCAATTGCCGTACCCGCTCGGGATGCTCGGCCAGGAAGTCGATCCCGGCGAGCACCGCCGCGACGACCGGCGGCGCGAGCGCGGCGGAGAACATGTAGGAACGCGCGAAGAAGCGCAGCGTGTCCACCATGTCCCTGGAGCCGGTCACGAAGCCGCCGGTGCCCGCGAAGACCTTCGAGAATGTGCCCATGGACAGCTCCACGGCGCCTGGTCCGAGCCCGAAGTGCTCGGCGGTGCCGTGCCCGCGCGCGCCGAGCACCCCGGTGCCGTGCGCGTCGTCGACCGCCAGCCACGCGCCGAACGCGTCGCACAGCGCACGGATCTCCGGCAGCGGGGCGATGTCGCCGTCCATCGAGTACACGCCCTCGACGGCCACCACGACGTTGGCGCCAGGATTGCGCCACCGGATCTGCATCAGCCGATGCCGCAAGTGCCGTAAATCATTGTGCGCGAAGGCCATCGACCGCACGCGGCCGAGCTGAATGCCGTCGTACAGGCTCGCGTGGCTCTGTTCGTCGTAGAGCAGCACGTCGCCCTTGCGCAGCAGACCGGTCACCCAGCCGACGTTCGCGGCGTATCCGGACGAGAACACCATCGCCGCCTCGCTGCCCTTCAGCTCGGCCAGCCGTTCCTCGAGCAGGCGGTGCAGGGTCGTGGTGCCGTTGAGCAGCGGCGGGCCGCCGTGCCCCACACCGTATTCCCGGATCGCGGCGATGGCTGCCTCGGCGATCCGAGGTTCATTGCCGAGGCCGAGGTAATTGTTGGACCCGAGCATGATCAACTCGTCGGTCCCGCCGGTCGACGGGTCGCGCACCGGCACGAGCGCGCCGGACGGACCGGCCACCTCGCGCAGCACGAATCCGCTGCCGCGGGCGTGCTCCACATAGGGGCGGAACTCCGCGAATCGCTGTTCGAAGGTGTGTGCCGCAGGGTCGAGATAATGTTCGAGGCTGAAATTCTCGCCATGGGCGAGATCGGGAGCGGTCATGCTCGCTGCTCCTGTCCGAGCGTCACGGTTCCGGCCCGGCCGTCCAGCACCAGTACGTCGCCGCTGGCGACCAGCTGGGTGACGCCCTGCACGCCGACGACCGTGGGAATGCCGAGTTCGCGTCCGATGATGGCCGTGTGCGAGAGGAGGCTGCCGCGTTCGCTCACCAAGCCGCCCGCGGCGACCATGAGGAACACCCAACCCGGGTCGGTGGTGGCGGCCACCAGCACCTGTCCATCGATTGCCACGTCCGGGTCGGGCGTGCGCAGCACCAGCGCTGGAGCTTCGACACGTCCCGGCGCGCAGCCGATTCCGCGCAGAACCCGGGCGCCGGCCACCGCGCCGTCGTCCGGTTCTTCCAACGTAGGGTCGACGATGCCTGCCGCGGCGATCCCCGTGGTGACGATGCGGGAGGGCAGTCGTTGCCCGCGCCAGCGATCGTGGTCGGCCTTACGCAGAGCCACGGTCCTGGCTGCGTCGGTGTCCACCGCGGTGCCGCGGGTGAGGGCGGTGATCTCCTCGTAGGTGAGCCAGAAGACATCACGCGGATCGTCCAGCAGCCCTGCGGTATGCAGCTGTCTGCCGTATTCGCGGAACACCCGCTTCACCAAGCCGAAAGAGCGGCTGCGGCCCAGCCGCATGTTCTCCCGCTGCTTCACGTGTTCGCGGGCCAAGCGGAGCGTGAGCCGAAAAGCTCTGCCCTCGAGTGCTTTACCCGCGAACAGATCGGCTGCCGTTTGCTCCGCCGCGCGGCGGATGGCCTGTTCTCTGGCGATCATGTCGTCGGCGTTCTGCCCGCCGCGCAGATAGTTGCGCAGCATCGGCACCAGGCGCTCGGGGTGCTCACCCAGCGGATCGGTCTCCAGCTTGAGCTCGTCCACGGTGCGGTCGCCGAACTCCGCGATGTGGCGCAGGCAAGCGGCGCGGAAGTCCGCGAACCGCTCCTCCGACAACGCCTTCCACACCTCGCGTGCGGTGCCGGGGCCGTCGAACAGCGCGCGCAGCGCCGGATCGGTGCGCACCCGGGCGGTGAGCGCGAGCGCCGAGCGCACCGGGTCGACGCTGTCGACACCGTCCTCACCGCAGAACAGCTCGTTGCGCAAGGTGAGCGCCGCGTCCTCGGCCAGGCCCACGCGGCGCAGCTGCAGACCGACCACATGGAACATCTGCTGGGCGAGGAAGTCGTTGAAGATCTGCACCGAGTACGCGGGCACGAGCTCGGCGAAGAAGCGCTCCAACCAGGCCAGCAACGCCTGTGCGTCGCGTTCGCGCTCCGGCGTGTCCGGGCTCAGGCGGCGATCGAGGTCGGCCGTGGCCGCCGCCAGTTCGGTGAAGAACGCGCGCAGCCGCCGGGGCAGCCGCAGCCAGCCGAGCGAGATGATCGCGAACACCCGTAGCCGCAGCGCGGTCGCGCGCACCCGGGCGATGCCACGGGCCGGCGCGTCCGGTCGACGGTATCGGTTCTCGATGTTGAGAGCGGCCTCCCAGCCCTCGATGGCGAAGTCCATGCCGGGGATCTCGAGGAACAGCCGGTACCAGTTGCTGATGTTGTAGTAGATCCGGCCGCGCGCCGTCCCCACCAGATAGGGGTACAGATCGGCGGCGTTGCGCTCCACGATCCGCGCGGTGGCGCCGAAATCCCGGTGGCACGCGCGGAAGACCTGCTCGTAGGCCGCCCGCAGGACGGAGAACGTGAGCGGGCTCGACAGTCCCGGATACGATTCGGCGACGTTGACGTTGTCGAAGATGGTCTCCCCCGCACCGGTAACGGTGACCGGCCTGGCCTGCAACAGATGCAGTCGCCCCTCGGATGTGTAGGCGAATTCGACGTCCTGGGGTGTGCCGAAGTGGTCGGCGAGTTCGCCTGCTATCTCGGCCAGTTCGAGGATCTGCGCGTCGGACAGCGCGGCGGTGGTCACCGGGTCGCCGAGATCTTCGACGGCGGTGCCGGTACCGGCATGCGACGGCGTCACGCGGCTGTGCTTGTCGACGACGACTCGCGACGTGATGGCGCGGGTGGTGCGATCGACGAAGTAGGTGTCGCAGTCGACCGTTCCCGCCACCACGCCCTCGCCCAGCCCGAGTGCCGCGGCGACGACCGCCTCGGACGTATCGCCGGTCTGCGGATTGCAGCTGAACACCACACCGGACACGGCGCTGTCGAGCAGCACTTGGACCACGACGGCGCAGGCGATCGGCGTTCCATCGAGACCACGGCGCGCCCGGTAGAAGAGCGCACGCTCCGACCAGGCGGAGGCCAAGACGGTGCCGATCGCGGCAGGCACGCCCGCCGCGGCGACGTTGAGCACCGTGTCGAGCTGCCCGGCGAAGGAATCGGTGGCCGAATCCTCACCGCGGACCGACGAGCGGACGGCGAATCGCACGTCCGCCGTGGACGATCCGTCCCTGCACAGTTCGGCGACCACGGCATCGAGCTCGGCCGCAATGTCCGCGGGCAATGCCAGTCCCTCGACGAGCGCGCGGATCCGCGTCGAGACGGCCCGTAGCGCCGCGGGATCGTCCGGATCGAGACCGGCCAGCAGGTCGGCGATGGAATCGGCCGCCGGGGCAAGCACCCGCGTGCACGCGTCCGTGCTCACCACCGCGAACGGTGGTACACGATGCCCCGCGGCGTGCAGCCTGGCGAGGTTGGCGGCCTTGGCGCCCGCATGCTCGTCGGCTGCCGGGTCCGTGGCGAGGGTTTCGGCGCGCAGTATCGCGCCGGTGGTCGTACTGGTCATCGGGCGGCCTCCTGTCTGGTCGGGGTTGCCGCGGCGGCTCGCTCGCGCCGGGTCAGCCGGACCAGGACCGGGTCGGGGGTGTTCGAGATCTCGGGGCGCTCGCGCACCCGCATCCCGTTCACCAGTTCGATGTCATAGCGGGACAGCAGCATTGCCAGACCCACGCGGATCTCGATCAGCGCCATCTGCTGACCGACGCACAGATGCGCACCCCAGCCGAAAGGGAAGTACCGGAACGGCGGGCGTGCCCGGTTCCGCTCTTTGGTGAACCGGGCGGGGTCGAAGGTCAGCGGCGAGTCCCAGAACGAGGGCAGCCGATGGTTGACGAACGGACTGATCACCACGATCGCGCCGGGACGCAGGTCGAACTGGTCGAAGCTGTCCGGCTCCAGTGCGGTGCGGCTGAATGCCCACGCGGGAGGGTGCAGGCGCATCGCCTCGTCGATCGCGCGGCCGGTGTACTCCAGCTCGGGCAGCGCGGCCCGCATGGCGTCCGGATCGTCCAGACTGTCCGGCAGCATGTCGATCTCGGCGCGTACCTGGTCGAGCGCGACGGGGTTGCGGCACAGCTCGTAGACCGTCCAGGCCAGCGCCCCTCCGGTGGTCTCGTGACCGGCCAGCAGGAAAGTCAGGACCTCGTGCCGCAGTTGCGCGTCGTCCATCGCATGCCCGGCGTCGTCCCGCGCGGCGAGCAGCCGGGCCAGCAGCGAGTGGGCGTCACCGTCGGTGTGCCGATGCCGCTGTATCACCTCGTCCACCACATGGTGCAGCCGCCGCCGCACGCCGTGCAGTCGCCGATTGCCCGGCGTCGGCACCCGCGGCGGCACCTGGATGGGTGCGGCCATGTGCCGCATCACCCAGGAAACACCCTGGCGCACGTCGTCCTCGATCTGTGGCAGCACGCCGTCGATGTCCGCGCCGAGCACCGCGCGGCACACCACGTCGGCGGCGAACCCCATCACCTCGGGCACCAGGTCGAACGCCGCACCCTCCGCGGCGCGTGCGTCCAAGCGAGCACGCATCCGTTGTCCGCACTCGACCATGAGCGGGATCTCGGTCTCCACGTGGCGGCGGGCGAAGGCGGGTTTGATCAAGGCGCGCTGGCGTTTCCACAGTTCGCCGCCGCTGGTCAGCAGGCCGGGGCCGAGCAGATGGTTCAGGCTCCGGTAGCTGATTCCCTTCTCGTATCGTGCCGCGTGGGTGACCAGCACCTGTTCGATGTGCTCCGGCTCGACCAGCAGGTGCACGTGCTGGTGCGCCAGCCGCAGCCGCACGCTGCCGTGGGCGAGCGCGGACTCGTAGAACAGGGTGAGCGGGTCGGTCCGATAGTCGGGGTAGGCGCCGAGTGGATGTCGCAGGACGGGACCGTCCAAGCGGCGGTCGCCGTTTCGGGTCAGCAGTGTCATCGCGCCGCGCCTCCCCCGTGCCCGGCGCCGACCAACGCGTCCGGATCGTCCTCGAGCAGGTGCCGCGCCGTGGTGCGCTGCACTTTGCCGCTGGTGGTTTTGGGGATGCTGCGCGGTGCGACAACTCGTACGCCGGCCGCCAGCACCCCGGTGCGTTTGCTGACCGCGGCGCGTACGGCGCGGGCCAGCGCATCGTATTCCTGCGGTGCAAGGGAAGTTTCGACGATCAGATGCAGTTCCTCCGACATGCCGTCGTTGTCGGTCCGTCCCACCGCGACCACACCGCCGGGCCGCACGCCCGGCACCTGCTCGGCGGCGATCTCGAAGTCGGTGGGCAGGTAGTTCGCGCCGCGGATGATGATCAGATCCTTGCGCCGCCCGGTGACTCGCAGTCGTCCATCCCGCAGATAGCCCATATCGCCGGTATCCCACCAGCCGTCTTCGCGCGTGGCCGCGGTGGCCTCGGGCATCCGGAAGTAGCCCGGCGTGGTGGATGGTCCGCGGAATTGCACGCGGCCGACCAGATCCGGGCCGCGCGGAGCACCGTTCTCGTCCAGGATCCGGACCTCGGTGCCCGCCACGGGCGCACCACAGTCGACGATGTCGAGCGCGTCTCCATCGCCGGCCGGAACATCCATGGCCATACCGTCTTCGGCGAGCGCCCGGCGAGAGACCGAGTCGTATGCGATCGGCGCCCGCGGCCGTGAGACCGTCACCGCGAGGGACGCCTCGGCCAACCCATAGCACGGCACGAGTGCGTCGGCCGGAAGTCCCCAGGCACGGAACCGGTCGACGAACCGCCGCACCGTCGCGGGATGGATCGGTTCCGCACCGCAGAACAGGAACCGCCACGTGGACAGGTCCAGCCCATCGAGTTCGCTGTCGGCGATCCGCGCCGCGGCATAACCGTAGGCGAAATTCGGGGCCGCGGTGAGCGTTCCCCGATGCCGGTGCACGGCGCGCAGCCAGTCGGCGGGGTGGCGCAGGAAGCGGTTCGGTGGGATCAGCACCGCGTCGACGCCGCGGAACAGCGGCGTCAGGAATCCCCCGATCAGGCCCATGTCGTGGTGTAGCGGCAGCCAGCCCACCCAGGTGTCGCCGGGACCGATCGCGGCGGCGCGGGCGATCTGCTCGCAATTGGCGGCCAGATTCGCGTGGGTGACCTGGACGCCCTTCGGTGTGCCGGTCGAACCGGAAGTTGCCTGGATGAACGCGAGATCGTCCGGTGCGGGCAGACGGGGTTCGAGCGCGGGCGTATCCGCCGCGCCGGCCAGCGCGTGCAACACCGTGGCGTCGATCGCCGACACCGAAGCAGACAGGGGCAGCGCGTGCAGCACCGATCCGGTGGCCACCACGGCCGCGGGTTCCAGATAGGCCAGCAGCCGGGAGAAACGGTCCAGGAAGATCTCCGCCGCACCGAATCCGCCCGGGGTGGCGATCGCGGTGGGCACCGCGCCGAGCAGCAGTGCGCCGAAGAACGCCGTGACGAACTCCGCTGACGTGGGCAGGCACAGCAGCACTCGGTCACCCTTGCGCACCCCGGCCTCGGCCAGCCCGGCCGCCGCCCGGCTCGCCACGTGCACGAGATCGTCGTGGCGCCGAGCGATCTCGTCGGCGTCGTGCGCCGAGGCACGCTCGGCCATGATGATCGTGGACGCCGCCGCGGCGCCCCGCTCACCGCCTGCCAGCAGTGCGTGCACGATGCTCGCGTGTGCGGGGCGCAGCTCATCGGATGGTGTGGTCATGCCTGGTCCTCGACGTATCGCACGATCGTGGCGACCGTGGTGAGCCGGACGGCGACGTCCTCCGGAATGGTCACGGCGAAGGCCTGTTCCAGCTGGATGGTCAGTTCGATGGCGGTCGGCGAGTCGAGTCCGTAGTCGATCAACGGCGTCGCCGGGTCCAGGTCGGCGGCGGACACCCACAACACATCCCCGACGATCGCGCGTACCCGCGCCTCCAGATCGGCCGCGCCGAGATCACCGCGCGTGCTCATCCCAGCAACTTCCCTTCCGTCACGCAGGCGCGCACCGATTCCGCGAGATCGACGCCGTCGGCGGTGTCGATGCGGTGAAACCCCACCTCGGGGAACGCGGTCGCGAGGGTTTCGCGCACCCGCTCGTAGCCGGTGCGCAGAGCGGCCAGCCGCTCCGCTGTCTCATGGGCCTCGACGGGCCCGTGCGCCGACCGCTGCACGCAGCGGGCCGCGGCCTGCTCGGGCGGCGCGTCCAGCCACAGCACCGCGTCGGGCAGCGTGGTGCGGAACCGTTCGGCGAAACCGGACACCGCGCCGGAGATGTCGCGTTCCACCAGCTCGGCGATCTCCGACAGCAGCAGCCACGGGTCCGGCGAACTGCCCAGCCGTGCCGCTTGGGCGTGCTGCCAGGCCAGGATGTCGGCGAAGGTGCCGGGGCGATGCCGTTCCAGCACCGCGGCGATCTCGTCCTCCCGCTCGCGGCAGCGTCCGTCGGTGCCGGCCAGCGCCACGTACAGCGGGCCGTACACCAGCAGTTCGATCAGCGGATGCCGCTCGCAGACCAGCACATCCGGTGACCAGGTGCGCAGGAAGTGCTGCTCGACCGGGCCGAACAGGGTCATCTGCAGGTACATCGCGGTGGCCTTCATCGCCACGTCACCGATCTCGTCGCAGCCGACGCTGAAGGCCCTGAGCTGCCGGGACAGATCCGCGAGCGGGACATCCCTGGTGTCGTGGAAGTCGGGGCAGGTCATCGAGGCGAATCGGCCGGCCCCGGCGGGCTCGGCCAGCGCGCGCAGCCCGGCCAGCACCGAGGACTTGCCCGCGCCGTCGATGCCCACCAGGGCCACCCGGCGGGTGTGCGGTGTGCTCATCGGTCGTCCTCGCGCAGCTGGGTGAGCACGGCGCGGGTGACCTCAGCGGGCGCCGCGGCGCCGTCGAGGCGGATCCAGCCGAGCTCGTCCGACAGCGCGTCGAGCGCCTCGTGGCTGCGTTGCTGGAAGGTCAGGAACGACTCCTCGTCGCCGTAGCCGCTCTCGTAGTCACTGCGCAATCGTTTTCGCGCCAGTGCTTCCTGCGGCCGTACCGCGAGGTAGAAGGTGCGGTCGGGTTCCGGGAAGCCCGCCGCCAGGCTCCGCAGCACGGCCGGATCACCGCCGTGCGCGACCTCGGTGGCGTAGTACTTGTACCAATAGGCGTTGGCGAGCACGATGTCCGCGTCGCGATCGGCGGCCAGGTCCATCGAGAGCTGCATGGCGTGGAACAGGAAGTGCGCGCGGCTGAGCGGGGTGAGCAGCTGGAGATAGCCGTAGATCTCGGCCGGACTGCCCCAGGGCAGTTTCGAGGAGACCTTGGGGTCGAGGAACGCGTCCCAGATCGTCACCGCGGCAACGCTGTGCCCCTGCGCCTCGAACTCGGCGGCGATCCTGGCCACCTGCGTTGTCTTGCCCGAACCGTCGCCACCCGCGAGGCAGATGAGACGTTTGCGTGCGGTCAGTGTCGTTTCCTTTCCCGAGCCGCGCAGAATGCGGGGCGGTTTGACGAGAGTCGTTGTAGGCGTGAGTGATTCCGGTTCCGCCGGGTTCGGCGGCGGGTCCGGTTCCGGTGCCTGTCGCGTAGCGGCGTCCGGTCGCGTTGCGCCGGAGACCGACTCGACCAGGGCGGCCTCGTCCGCCGGATCGCCGGCGTCCAGGACCTGCACCAGACCCGCGCCGCCGTCGACCCGGATGCGCTGACCCGATCGCAGCGCCGTCGTCGCCCCCGCCACGTTCAGCACGGCCGGAATGCCGTACTCGCGTCCGATCACGGCCGCGTGCGAGAGCATGCCGCCCACCTCGGTGACCACGCCCGCCACCAACCCCAGCGCGGGTGTCCAGCCCGGATCGGTGAACCGCGTGACGAGGATGTCCCCCTCGCGCAGCTGGTCGATGTGGTCGAGCGAGGTGATCACCCGGGCCGTGCCCTCGGCCACGCCTGGACTGCACCCGAGGCCGGACAGGTCGCCATCGCCCACCACGCGCACCGCCGCGACGGTCACCCCGCCGCCGAGTTCATGCGGCGGCGTCAGATCGCGGTAGCCCGCGTACATGGCACGGCGGTAGGCGATCACCGGCGCGAGGTCGGCGACGGCCACTCGGCCCGCGACCAGATCGGTCAGTTCCTGGATGGTCAGCTGGAACGCGTCATCTGCGTCTTCCAGCACGCCTGCGGCGGCCAGCCGGGTACCCGCTTCCACCACGTACGCGCGGACCACGGCGTAGCACTGCGAGGAGAATTCGCGCATTCGCTCGCGGGCGACCAGATACCGCCGCATCCGGTCGATCTGCTTGTCCAGCGCCTTGGCATACCGCACCCGCGCCGTCGGCCGCGCGCGCACCCTGGCGCGCACCGCCGCGAGCTCGGACTCGTAGCGTTTGCGCTGCTCTACCAAGGTGGCCGCGGGATCGGCGGGCACGGTCCCGTTGTCGAGCATCACCGCGATCATCGACCGCACTCGCTGCGGGTCCTCCGACCAGCGCGGGCAGGTCAGGTCGAGTTCGGCGTCGGCATGGAAGCCTTGCTCGTCGAGAAACGCCGCGAGCGCCTCGTTCCACGCCGGGCTGTCGAGCCCGGATTCCGCTGCCACTCGATGCAATTCGACGATGCCGCGTTGCAGCGCCATGTGGCTGATCTCGGCCAGACCGCCCATGAGGGCGATGGCCGAGGTGGTCGCGCCGGTGGCGGCGTCCACTTTGTCCAGCAGCTGTTTGAAATCGGTTTGCAGGCTGGAGTTGTGGTAAATGGTGGTGAAGTAGGTGCGCTCGGTGGCGGCGTGCACGGTGAGCAGGCAGTCGGCCAGGTCTGCGGCGAAAGTCGCCTCGTCGGTCCGCGGCAGCGCGCGTACCCGTTCGCGCCAGGCCTGGTACTTGGCGGGCCAGCTCGCGGCGAACGCGTCGACCGCGTCGAGCTGCCGGCGGTAGCTGCGCTGCACGGCCAGGGCGACGGGCAGCGCGCGGGCGATCGTCAACGGCGTGTTCGGGGTGCGAATCGGTCCCTGCGGGCCGTATTCGTTGAGGACGCCCAGATCGTCGTCGAAATGCTGCTCGTCGAAGCCGGGGATGCGCCGGAAGCACTGCTTCACCGCGCTGACGTTCCAGTAGGCCCGGCCGTAGTACATGGCCATCCAGTCCGGCTCCTCGCCCGGCTCGGCCAGCCCGAGCCCGTCGAAGAATCGCTGCATCGAGTACTGGAAGGCGTTGTCGTACAACGAGAACATCATCGGTGTGCACACGCGTGCCGAGACGCCGCCGTCCCGGAGATCCGCATCGGAGAATTGCTCGATGTCGGTGCGCCAGCTGATCGCGGTGATCGCGCGTGACTGCAGCAACCACAGGGTGCCGTCGCCGTCGATCGCCCACTCGATGTCCTGCGGTCGGTGCCGGCGCGCCTGCACGGTAAGCAGCAGCGCAGCCAGCGCCGCGGTGTCGGCGGCGTTCAGGTGGACGTCCTCCTGCCCCGCGTCGCGTGCCACCACGCCTCCGTCGGCCAGCCGCAGGGTGTAGCGAGTAGGTGCGACCTGTCCGGAGACCAGCCGCTCGCCCACGCCGTGGCAGGTCTCCACCACCGCGTGCTCCTCGATGCCCGACAGCGCATCGATGCTGAAACCGACACCGGCGCATCGAGCTTCGACCATGCGCTGCACCAGGACGGCGACCGTCGCGTCCGCCTCGGCCAGACCGCGCCGGGACAGATAGGCCCGCACCCGTTCATTGCGCACCGACGCCCGGCACTCGTCGATGTGCGTCCGGAGTGCGGCCGCGTCGGTGATGTCCAGATAGGACTCGTACTGCCCCGCGAAACTGGCGTCGTCGAGATCCTCGAGCACGCCGCTGGAGCGCGCGGCCACCGGGAAACCGCCGATCGCCCGCACCCAGCCGGTGAGTTCGTCGTCGGAGACGGCGTCCATGTCCAGGTCGGCCGGTACGACGAAGCCGGGTGGGACGGCGAATCCGTTGGAGCGCAGCTCGTGCAGGGTGGCGGCCTTGGCGCCCGCCCGGGACGGGATGAAGTCGGCCGCACCGAGGAACATCGGTGTCGGACCGGACGCGGTGGCGGGGGTGATCACGGTGGTGGCTCCTGTCGGCAGCAGAACCGGGCGAACATCGTGGCGGGCGGCCAGTTCCCGCGCTTCGCGTACGCCCGCGGCGGTGAGCGCGCCGTAGGACGGGCTCGCGGTGCGCGGCTCGAAGCCGAGCAGCAGCGTCTCGGCCATGCACGCGTACACGATTCCGGCGGGCAGCCCGGTTTCCGGAAGGGACGGGGTCTGGCCGAGTGGCAGCGCCATGCGGCCGCCGTCGAGCAAGGTGATGTGTGGGTGCTCGGCTACCGCCGGGTCCACATCGCCGGGCACGGCCAGATCGAAGATCAGCACGGGATGATCGGTGGCGAGATGCTGTGTCGTGACCAGCGGCGCGGCCGCGTTGGTCGCGGTCACCACGACCCGGCAGTCGCGCAGTGCGGCGAGATCCTCGCTCACGGCGACCTCGCCCGGTAGTCCGGCGGCCACCCGGCGCAGCCGTGTTCCGGCGCCGGGCCTGCCCACCAGGACCAGTGAATCGGCCAGCGGCGCAAGGAGTTCGGCCATGACCGCGCCGATGTTGCCGAGCGCCCCGAGGACGCCGACCCGCCGCTGCCCCGGCGCGAGTGCGGCCAGTTCGGCGTGCAGTACCGCATAGGCGCAGGCCGCCGTGAGCGAATTGCCGGAGGTCACGGTGACGGTGTCCTCCGCCACCTCGCGCGCGGCGTCGGTGACGATCGATGTGTAGCCGCCGAGGCCGATCACTCTGGCTCCGGCTGCTATCGCCTGTTCGACCGCGAGCCACACCAGATCCCGCACGTGGGTGCGCTCACCGGCGCGCTGGTGCGCGACGATCTGCTCGGCCGTCAGCGGCACCGCGATCAGCAGCATTTCGACCTCGGCGCCGGTCGGCGAGGTAACCGTCTGCCTGGTCAGTTCGAACGGATCGGCCACCGCGCGCAGACGCTCGAACAGCGCGGCGAACTGCGCATCCGTCCATTCCGCCAACTCGGGGGCGAGCCGGCGCAGATCGGCGACCTCGGGCAGGTTCGCCAGGAAAGCCACCCTGATCGGGTCGCGCGGGTCTCGTGCCGGTGCGTCGTCGCGCCGCGGTAGCGGTGCGCGGTCCAACGCCGCGGATTCGGTCGTGACCGGTGCGGCCAAGTGCGCCAGCAGCCGGGCGTACTCGCCGCGGTGCAGCAGCGCGGCGACGTCGTCCAGGGCCGCGGCCAGCCGGTCGAGGTCGCTGTCGCCGACGAAGGCCGAGGGCTGGACGCGCAGCGTGGTCGGCGCCGACAGCGTGGGCAGCATGCGGATCGCATGGCGGTGCAACAGGTATCCGGCCACCACGTAGCCGAAGAGGTCGGGTGCGCAGATCTCGCGCAGCAGCGCGGATTCCGGCTCTGGTACCCGCAGCTGGACTCCTTGGAGAAGACCGCGCCCGCGCACGGCCACGATCTCCTTCGGCCAGCGGCGGGCCACCGCGTCCAGTCGCGACCTCAGCCGCGCCCCCGCTTCGCTGATCCGGATCTTGTTCTCGCGCAACAGATCCAGTGCGACGTCCGCCACCGTGGCGGACAGTTCGTCATCGGCGAAGGTGGAGGTGTGGTAGCGCCCGAAATCGGCGACCGAGTGCTGCCGGTCGACCAGTAGCGCGGCGATCTTGACCAGTCCCCCGCCGAGCGATTTCGACATCAGGTAGTAGTCCGCGCGCACCCCGGACGGGGTCGAGGCCAGGAACGTGCCGGTGCGTCCCATGCCGCACTGGATCTCGTCGAAAACCAGTGCCGCAGCGTGCCGGTCCGCCAGTTCACGCAGGGCTCGCAGCGTGGCGGCGGGGACCTCGCGCACACCGCCCTCGCCCTGCACGGGCTCGGCGAACACCGCGGCGACGGGCGACAGACGCCGCCAGGTGCGAACGGGCGCACCGGTGGCGTCGAAGCCGATGACGCCCACCGTGCACAGCTCGTCCGCGAACGCGCCGGCGACCTCGTCCGGCGTCCAGGTATCGAGCCTGCGCCGCTCCGGGCCGGGTACCACCAGGTCGGCCGGGGTGTCGGCCTGTTCGGTGAGCGCGAAGGCCCCGGCGCTCTTGCCGTGGAACGCGCCCGCCAGCGAGACGAACACCGGCCCGCGTTCGCGTAGCCGCGCGATGTGCTGGAGCGTCTCGGTGAGCACCGCCGCGGCCGTTCGCGGCTCGGCGTCGTCCGCGGGCGCGGATGGGCGCACGTCGTGCAGGCCGTCGCGGCGCAGCCGCCGCAGCGTGCGCCGTATGTCGGCGTCCAAGTCGGACAGAGCGCGCGCGTGCGCGACCGCGGCGTGCCTGATCGCCGCTTCGACCGCATCCGCCCCGGTGGATCCGAAGGTGACGACGTACTCCCGGCCGGTGCTCGCGCCGATCGCCTCGGACAGCCGCCGCGCCAGCCGCGCCGCGCCCGGCCGGACGCTGCCCTGCGCCACGAACGGGACCTGCTGATTCAGCAGCGCCGTCGCCGCGCGTACCAGCGCTGGGTGGTTGTGTCCGAACAGCGCGGCGCCGAACCCGCCGACCAGATCCAGGACCCGGGTGCCGTCGGCGCGGACGAGGTGGTCGCCTTCCGCCGCGCTGTACACCATGTCCAGGTGACAGGCCCGCAGCAACTGGGCCAGGCCGGGCCGGTTGTACTCGGCGAAATCGGTGAAGAGCTCGGAGGTGGCGGGCGGCGCTTGTTCGCGCCGCTCGGAATGTGCGGTCACGTTCGCGCTCCGGCCTCCGCGCGCCGGTCGCGCGTCGTCTTCGTCGTCACACAATCGATCACGTCGCGCGTGGTATGCAGCATCGCGGCCTCCTCGTCGGAGATCGTGATACCGAACTCCCGCTCCAGCTCGATCACCAACTCCACCGACCGCACGGAGTCCAAGCCATAATCCAGCAATGGCGTGTCCACATCTATTTCGGTCACGTGCAAACCGCGTGAGAACAACGCCCGCACCCGTTCGCCAACGGCGTCGGACACATTCATCGAGCGTCTCCCTCCCCGGTGCCGCAGGCTTTTCCAGCCCTGCGCGATATATGGCTCCCTCGACGCTCAGCGCAGGGTTCAACCCCCGCAGAGTCCGTGATCACATGCCCTCCGATATCCGCGAACGGGACCGCCGTATCCCGCTGTCCCGCCATACCGCGCGAGGGTGCAGCCGCACCGCCACGCGTTCTCACATCTGTACACCCGCACTATGCGAGCTGCAATGTGAAAACCCGTGCTGCGCAGCCAGTTTCCACCGGTCGCAAATATTGGGCTAATTTCACCCGATTTGGTTTCCGCGACAAATGAGAATGTCGCGGAGACCGATAGTACGGCAGTGCTGTCTCAGACGATTTGACAGCGGGTTCGACGGGCTGGCAAAAGAATCAGCTGTGACCGTGCGGCACAGAAATGTGGCCACGGTGGAGACTTTGCTGTTCATGCCCCATTCATCGGCTGGACAAGTAGCGATCAATACCGACCAATAGGTATTTTCGTCTTAATTCATCCCTACCGCTCTCCCACGAGAATGTGAAGTCACGTAACGGCCTCTTCACGCATGCACCAAGCCCGTCCGCCCTCTCGGAGGACCAGCTAACTTCTCGGGTCGCGGGCGCATGTGACGGCTTTCATTACCGGCAAGAAGTATGCGGAATTGCTGTGACTGGCCACAACCATGCACCGGCACGCTCGCGTCGGCGTACGAGCGAGCATGATTCAGCTTCCGTACTGCTTGGTCTCCGGTCGTTCGATGAGCAGGACGTGGGCGCGCGTCTCCGCGACCGGTCGGTGCCGAATTCCTTTGGGGACGACGAAGATGTCTCCGGCTGCGAGGGTGACCGGTGCGCGGCCTTCGAGTTCGATGCGGAAGGAGCCGTCCCAGCACAGGAACAGTTCGTCCTCGTCGTGGTGGTGCCAGGGGAACTCGCCCTCGATCCGGGCGGCGCGGACCACGGTGTCGTTGACCTGTGCCAACTCGCGTTGCCGGAAAGGGCCTGGCAGCGCGGCGATGGTGTCGGGGATGGAGACGGTCCGGCCGGATGAAGTGGTCGTTTCTTCGCTCATGGAAGTCATGGTGGTCGGCCCAGCTCGGTGCGCCCAGGTCCAATCCGGCAAAATTGGTCTGCTGATGGAGCCAATTGAGGTAATGCATCGTCTCGGTCGCTGGTCGACGGGGCGCGGTCCGTTGTATCTGCTGCTCGCCGCACGGCTGCGGCAGTTGATCGATGCGGGTGAACTCCCGCCCGGAACCGGGCTGCCGCCGGACCGGGTCTTCGCGCGGATTCTCTCCGTCGGGCGCAGTACGGTGGTCGCCGCTTACGGGCTGCTGGAGGGCGAAGGGCGGATCGTGCGACGCCGAGGCAGCGGTACCCGCGTCGCGGGTGGTGCGCCGACGGCGGCACCGACGACCACCAGCGCGCCCATGTTCCTGCATCTGCTGGAACCGGACCCCGAGGTGATCTCGCTGGCTTGCGCCGCGCCCGACACCCCGCCCCCGGAGATGACCGCGGCGTTCGCCGCCATACTGCCCGAATTGGCGTCGATAACCGCTGACATCGGCTATCACCCTGCCGGTTGTCCGACACTCCGCGAGGCCATTGCCCAGCGCTACACCCGGCTGGGAGCGCCGACGCACGCCGATCGGATTCTCGTCACCAACGGCGGGCAGCAAGCGCTGTCACTGTTGGCTCGCGCGTTCATCGCCCCTGGCGATCGGGTTCTGCTCGAGACGCCGACTTATCCGGGTGCGCTGGAGGCATTCCGCGAACAAGCGGCCGTTCTGGATGCGCTGTCGGTCGGATTCCCGGGGTTCGAGGCGGCTGTCCGGGCACACCGTCCAGCCCTCGCCTACCTCACTCCCACGTTCCACAACCCCACCGGCACAGTCCTTCCCCGGCTGGTCCGACGCAGAATCGCCGAAGTGGCCGCTGCCGCAGGCGTCCCGCTCATCGCCGACGAGGTACTCGCCGAACTCGGGTTCCCGGGCGAGGTGATGCCGCCGTACGCGGCCGACTCGGACGACGCCATCTCCATCGGGTCGTTGAGCAAGAGCATTTGGGGCGGCTTGCGCATCGGCTGGATCCGCGCGCCGGTCCCGGTCATCGACCGCGTCACCCGCCTGCGGGCGGTGCACGACCTCGGCGGAAATCTACCGACACAGCTGGCCGCGGCCAAGTTGCTCCCGCAGTTGGATCTGCTGTGTGCGAACCATGCGGCACAACGGCAGTCGTGCCACAACGCGCTCTTGGGTGCGCTGGCCGCACACCTCCCCGACTGGTCGGTGTCGGCGGTCCGCGGTGGCCAGACATTGTGGGTGGCGCTGCCTTACGGCGACGGTAATTCGTTCGCTCAGACCGCACTCCGCCATGGTGTCGCCGTGCTCGCGGGCAGCGGTCTCGACGTGAGCGGCGGCAGCGGCGAATACATACGCCTGCACTTCCGCCACCCGGAAAGCACTCTCACCGCGGCGGTCGCGCGGCTCGCCACCGCCTGGGAGAATTACCGCCCACCTGCGCAACCGGCGATCGCACCACCGCCGCTGGCGGTCTGACCCGCCGACCCGGGTGTGTCGGTGCTCGGCAAGGTCATGCCGGGTCCTTCGGTCCGCCCTCCGTGCCGGATAGCGTCAACGGAATCGGGGCGCCGGTTCGATCGGGGCGGTAGACGCAGCGAGTGCGGGTATAGATGGTCGGCATGCATTCGTTGCAGTGGATGCAGGCCGACTGCGTGGTGGCGTCGGACCGGATGCGGTGCAGGAGGTTCGGTTCCCGCAGCAGCGCCCGGCCCATCGCGACGAAGTCGAACCCCTCGGTCATCGCCTGCTGCATGGTGTGCAGATTGGTGATTCCGCCCAACAGGACCAGTGGCATCGACAGCTCCCGGCGGAAGTGGCGCGCCCGCTCGAGCAGATACCCGTCCTGATAGGGATACTCCTTCAGGAAAGCCCGGCCCACCAGGCGGAAGCCCCAGCGTGCCGGTATGGGAAGGACATTCGCGAATTCCTTTCGCGGGGCACTGCCGTGGAACAACAACATCGGGTTGAGCAGGGAACTTCCAGCTGTCAGTTCCAGCGCGTCGAGGGTGCCGTCCGCTTCCAGCCACGCCGCCACTTGCAACGACTCCGGTACCGTGAGTCCGCCCGGCACGCCGTCTTCCATGTTGAGCTTCGCGGTCACCGCGAGCCGGCCACCCACGGCTTTCCGTACCGCCCAGGCGATTTCACGCGCCAGCCGGGCACGGTTTGCGGTGGAGCCGCCGTACCCGTCGGCGCGCCGGTTCAGTCTCGGGCTCAGAAAGGAACTCACCAGGTAGTTGTGCCCGAAGTGGATTTCCACCGCGTCGAAACCCGCTTGCTCGGCCAGTTTCGCCGCGTTCGCGTGCGCGGCGACGACCTCGCGGATCTCATCCTGATCGGGCACCTTCATGAAGCGCATCGAGAGCGGGCTGATCATCCTGCTGGGAGCGAGCGCGGGAACGCCATTGGATCTCGCGTTGGCGACCGGGCCGGCGTGCCCGATCTGCGCGCTCGCCGCCGCGCCCTCGCTATGGACGGCGTCGGTCAACTTGCGCAACCCCGGAACCGCCTCCGGGCGCATCCAAATCTGATGCCGGTCGGTTCGTCCGCCGGGCGCGACTGCGCAGTAGGCGACCGTCGTCATTCCGACTCCGCCCGCTGCCGTCTCTCGGTGGAACTCGATCAGATCCTGGGTGACCAGTGCGTCGGGTGTACGGCCCTCGAAAGTGGCCGCCTTGATCACCCTGTTGCGCAACGTGATCGGCCCCAATTCGGCCGGTGCGAATATCTCGTTCATTTCCGCTCTCCCTTGCCCGCGGTCAGCCCGGCGACGACGAAGTCACGCAAGGTGGTCACCACTTCGTCCGGCATCTCCCGCTGGCTGGTCCCGGCGCCACCGAATCGCGTGATGATCAAGTCGAAGGCCAACATCCAGCGCCGTCGGCTCTCGTGCTCGTCGACGTCTGGTAGCAGAGCGACCCAGGAGTCCATCCGGAACCACGGCTGTCGCCACTCCGTCACATGCCGCCCCAGCACGAACTGGGCCAGCAAACGCAGGTGCAACCGGCCCACCGGATCGGCGGCCAACTCGACGAAGGGCTCGATGACGGCATCGACGACCTCGGCCACCGAACCGTGTTCGGCGGCCACGGCCGACAACCGAGTCGCCCACAGTGGCCCGAGCCGGTCCTCGAGCAGCGCGGCGACCAGTGCGTCCTTCGACCCGAAGTGGTAGTGCACCGCGGCCGGATTCGCTCCGGCCTCGGCGCAGATACTCCGCACCGACACGTCGTCGTATCGGCCGGTCAGCAACAGTCGTTCGGCGGCGGAAAGGAGCCGCTCGCGGGTGCCCGCCGATGCGGCGACTTGGTCGGTCATGTCACCAGTGAAGCACTGTTCAAACAATGTTTCAATCATTGATTGAAAGGGCCGCGCTGGCGAAGACTGTCGTGTGCGGGGGGCTGGGCGTGACGGGGTCTTTCAGGAGCGTTTGCGGCGCGCGGATCGGGGTGGGCGGCTGCGCATGTGGACTCGGACTTTGTCCAGGATTCGTGTGAGTTCGGTGCGGTCGGCCTCGCCGAGGGCGTCGAGCAGGATGTCGCGAACGACGTCCATGTGGCCGGGCAGCACGCGTGCGAGGAGGGCGGCTCCCGCGGGGCTGAGGGTGAGGATGGTGGTGCGGTCGTCGTCGGGCCCAGTGGTGCGGGTGATCAGACCGGCGGATTCGAGTTTCTGCGCCTGGTAGGTCAGGCCGCTGCGGCTGTGGACGAGCCGGTCCGCGACGGTGGTCATGGTTTGGGTTCGGTCCTCGGATTCGCCGAGGATTGCCAAGATCTGGAACTGGACGAAGCTGAGTCCGCCCTCGGCACGCAATTGCTGCTCGACGCCGTGCTGCACCAGGGAGCCCACCTCGAGCAGGGCGAAGTAGGCGTCGAACTCGGCGAGTGGCGGTGGGAGCATGCGCCAACAGTAGCAGTTGCTTCGAAGTTGAAGTGATTGCCAGATGGTGCTACGGTTCGAATTCGAAGGACTCGTTTCGAATTCGAATCAACCAACTCGAGGTAGCTATGAAAGCCATCCGCTTCACCACTTACGGGGACCCCAGCGTCCTCGAACTCGCCGAGGTCCAGAAGCCGATACCGCACAGCGGCGAAGCCCTGATCCGGGTCGCCGCGACCACGTTCAACCCGGTCGACGCGGCCATCCGAGCCGGGGTCCTGCAGCAGCAGTTCCCACTGACGCTGCCGCACATCCCCGGAATCGACGTCAGCGGTGTCGTCACCGCGGTCGGAGCCGATGTCGACCGCTCGCTCGTGGGCTCCTCCGTCGTCGCGTTTCTGCCGATGGCCGCAAACGGGGCCGCCGCCGAGTACGTCACCGCGCCCGCGAACCTGCTCGCGACCGCACCGGTCCCGGTGCCGTTGAGCGACGCCGCCGCGCTCCCCTCGTCCGGGTTGACGGCCTGGCAGGCGCTGATCGACCACGCCGGGGTGTACGCGGGTTCCCGCGTGCTCGTCAACGGAGCCGGTGGCGGCGTCGGCGGATTCACCATCGGTCTCGCCAAACATCTCGGCGCACATGTGATCGCGACAGCCAGCCCACGAAGCAGCGACGCCGTCCGTGCCGCGGGTGCCGACGAGATCATCGACTACACCCGGATCCCGGTCATCGACGCGCTTACCGAGCCGGTCGATTTCGTCGTCAACCTGGTCCGCACCTCGCCCGCCGAGCTGGCCGCGCTGCGTGACCGCATCACTGACCGGGGTGCCCTGGTGTCGACCACGACCCCGGCCGTGGCCGATGCGAGCCGGAACGTGCGGGGCGAGAACGTCTTCGTCCGCAGCGACGCGCAGCAGCTCAGGAATCTGGTGTCGCTGCTCGACCGCGGCGTGCTGCGCCTGGATGTCAGCGCCCGCTACCCGCTGGCGGAACTCCCGCAGGTCCACGCCCTCGGCGAGCGCGGTCAATTGCGCGGCAAGACCGTCGTCCAGATCGCCGTCTGAACCCTTGACCCCGACCTATTTACCGCCAGGAGCACCATCATGAACGATCAGATCCTTTGGACGCCAACCCGTCTCGGTGCTATCGCGCTGCCGCACCGGCTGGCCATGGCTCCCATGACCCGCAGCCGAGCCAACGCCGACGGTACGGTCACCGATCTCACCGCCGCCTACTACGAGCAGCGGAACTCGTTCGCGATGCTGGTCACCGAGGGCACCCAGCCATCGGCGGACGGACAGGGCTACCTCAACACGCCCGGCATCCACGAGCCCGCGCACGTCGATGCCTGGAAGTCGGTCGCCGCCGCGGTGCACGCCACCGGAGCCGCGTTCGTCATCCAGCTGATGCACGTCGGCCGCATCTCGCATCCCTCGAACACTCCACACCACCGCCCGCCGGTCGCGCCGTCGGCGATCGCGGCGAACGCGATGATGTACACCGCGACCGGGCCGCACCCCATGGCCCCGCCGGTGGCACTGGACACCGCGGGCATCGCGCGGACCGTCGACGAGTTCCGTCGCGCGGCGGCCATGGCCCTCGATGCCGGGGCCGACGGTGTCGAGATCCACGGCGCCAACGGCTATCTGCTGCACCAGTTCCTCGCCGCGAACACCAATCAGCGTGACGACGAGTATGGCGGTTCGATCGCCGGGCGCACGCGGTTCCCGCTCGAGGTCGCGGCAGCCGTGGCCGCCGAAATCGGGGCGGACCGAACGGGATTCCGGATCTCCCCGGCCAATCCGTTCAACGACATCACCGAGACCGACACCCACCAGCTCTACGGGCACCTGGCCGGTGAGCTGGCCCGACTGGATCTGGCCTACCTGCATCTGGTCCACGCCGGCGACGAGGAACTGCTGCCGACGATCCGCCGCATCTGGCCGGATCGCCTGGTCGTCAACCGCGCTGGGGCGGACCTGGCCGCCCGCATCGCCGACCTCGACAACGGATCGGCCGATGTCGTCGCCGTCGGCGCGCTCGCCCTGGCCAACCCTGATCTGCCCGCGCGCATCCGAGCCAGGGCGGCGTTCAACGAGCCCGATCCGGCAACGTTCTACGGCGGAGATCACCACGGATACACCGATTACCCGGCACTCGCCGACTGACCGGCCACAGCAGTGCGTCCTTCGACCCGAAGTGGTAGCGCACCGCGGCCGGATTCGCACCGGCCTCGGCGCAGATACTCCGCACCGACACGTCGTCGTATCGGCCGGTCAGCAACAGTCGTTCAGTTGCTGCGAGGAGCCGCTCGCGGGTGCCCGCCGAGACGGAGATCTGGTCGGTCCTGCCACCCAGTGAGGCATTGGGAGCTGCCGGAGGCGGAGTTCGGTGTCGCTCACCACCGTGGGTGGCGAGTTGCCGCCTCTGGTGCGCGTCGGCAGTTCGCGGAGGTCGAGGTGTCGAGGAGCGTTCGATGCGCGCGCGGTCAGTCCGGTAGTGGCGGTAGCTCGAAGTTCTCGCGGAAGGTCGCGCCGAGGTAGTCCGAGCCGATGATGCCGCGGCGGCGCAGTTCGGGTAGCGGCCCGTTGACGAGGAAGTCGAACAGGGCGTTGACGACTTCGATGGATTCGGTCGCGCGCGTGTAGCGCTCTTCGGGGCTGGGCAGTTCCTGGTCGCCGTAGTTCTTCTCGCCGACCGAGGAGGTCACCGCGTTCCAGGCCGCGCGGCCGTTGCTGATGTGGTGGAGCGTGCCGAACAGGCGGGCCAGGGTCTTCCAGGGCCGTCGCCGCCCGTTCGCAGTGTCCATTGCGGCGACGCTACCGGCCCGAACCGCTGCGGCCACGGGTTGCGATCAACGAGATGTTTTCTGCCCGAGGGGAATCGGCCCGCACAGGGTCTGGATTGCCAAAGGATCGCGCCGGAGCGTTGAACGCGGCGGGCGGGAACCAGGGACGGACTTACGTTTCGTCGGGTCGCTCGGCGACGGCCGGATCGGCCGCGCGCGGCACCCGCACCACCCCGGTGTCGAGATCGATGTCGAACCGGGGAGTGTGTGTCTGTCCGTCGCCGGCTTCACTGCCCTCGTGGGTCAGTTTCTTGCCCGGAAACAGTTCCCCGATGACGCCCATACCGTCACGATACGCCCCGGCGGGTGCCCGTACGCCGAGCATCCAACCCCGGGCCGAAGGGCCGGTTTTGTTTTCGGCACCGCCGGGCGTCCGCTCGGCTAGCATCGTGACCTACTCCCGATCGACCGAGGACCACGGCGCGGGGAGCACCGGGCGACACAGTATGAACCGAACGACAGATCGGCCTACCGGATGGAAGAAGACGCCAACCTCGCCCAGGCTCGGGTGTTCCTGGAGTTGCTCGCCGTGCGAGCCCAGACGCTGACGCGGGAGATCGGATTCGCGCATCGCGGTGATCCCGCCGTGCGACAGCAACTGCAGACCGAACTGTCCGCCGTGCGTCGCTATATCGACCGTTTGCACCGCAGATTCCCGGAAACAACCGGGACGCAAGGCAATCGACCGCTCACCGCAGCTCACGGGTACGGCATCCCGGTGCCGCGGACAACGGGCTGAACACAGCCGCGACCAGGGATCGCCGGTGCCGGGTACGGAGCGGCACGCGGACGCCGCGGCTCGTCGGCCGCTTGTGCCGCGCCGCTGGCCGTGGGCAGCGGCGACCGTGTCCTGCTCACGGCGCTGTTCAGTGTCGCGGCGTGGACCCTGTGTGGGCGCGGGCGGGCACGGTGAGCATGGCGACGATCATGTCCACGATCTCCGCCGCGTCCTCGGGGCTGGCGGTGCGGACGCCGGATTCGAGGGTGCGCTCGTAGTCGGCGATCAAGGCGAACATTACCGTGGCCATGGTCTCCAGGCGCTGTCTGCGCAGGCGGCGGGGCAGGCCCTGCAGTGCCGCGTCGAGCCGGGTGGCGATGATCCGGAGCGCCGCGCGGTCGGCCCCTGCGAGGCGGCGCGCGTCCGCCACCACCGGATGGGTTCGCACCACTTCCAGGAACCGGCCCAGGTGGGTTACCCGGTCATCGCCGAGCAGCTCGAGGATCGGTGTCGCGAGCAGGGCGACGAGCGTGGGCAGGTTGTTGGCGCCACCGTTGGCTTCGTGTGCGGCCAGCAATTGCATGCGCCGCTGCTCGAGCCAGTTCATCCGCCGCTCGACGATCGCTTCGATCAGTCCGTTGCGGGAATCGAAGTAGTAGTGCACGGCCGAGTTGTTGCGCTGGCCCGCGGCGGCGGCGATGTCGCGCAGCGGCACGTCGACGCCGCGCTCGGCGATGAGGCGTTCTCCGGCGTCGAGCAAAGCGGTGCGCGAATCGTCGCTCGGCATATCCGCACTGTACTAAACACGAGTATTGACGATGTTAAACACAGATGCTTAATTGTACGACGTGGATACTGTGGCGGTGGTCACCGGCGCCGCGTCCGGTCTGGGCGCCGCCTTGTGCCGCAGCCTGGCCGCGCAGGGCGTCGCGGTCGTGGCTGCCGATATCGACGCCGCCGGGCTGGTGGCGCTGGCCGCGGACACCGGGATCCACACGCAGGTCGTCGACGTCTCCGACGACGAGCAGGTGCGCAGGCTGATCAACGGGGCAGCGACCGAACTGGGACGCATCGACTACTTGTTCAACAACGCTGGCATCCGCCTCGGCGGCGCCGCGGACCAGATTCCGTTGCCGCAGTGGCAGCGGATCGTGGATGTGAACCTGTGGGGCGTGGTGCACGGGACCCGGCACGCCTACCCGGTGATGCGGGCTCAGGGTTTCGGGCACATCGTGAACATGGCGTCGCTCGCGGGACTGACACCGGTGACGCCGTCGGCGGCGTACGCGATGACCGAGCACGCGGTGGTCGGATTGAGTACCTCGCTGCGCGCCGAGGCGGCCGCGGCAGGGGTGAAGGTGAGTGTCGCCGTACCGGGGCGGGTCGCGACCGACATCGTCGATTCCGGGATCGACCTGCCGGGCTATTCGTATCGGGGGCCGTCGCGCCGCATGCCGATCGGGATGATCAGCTCCGAGCGGGCCGCCGAGTACGTGCTGCATGGCATGCGCAAGAACAAGCCGTTCATCGTGTTTCCGCGCTACAACCGGGTGGTGGTCGCCGCCTACCGGTGGTTCCCGAGCCTGATGAGCCGTATCGGGGGACGCCGATGATCGCTGGTGGCCCGATCTTTCAGCTGTGCTGGGTGGTGAGCGACCTGGCCGCGGCGCGGCAGGAGTTCACCACGCGGTACGGGGTCGGGCAGTGGCTCACTGTTGCCGACGTGCACTTCGGCCCCGCATCGGCCGAATTACGTGGTGTGCCAGCCGATTACACGATCAGTGTGGCGCTCGGTTACGCGGGCGGCCAACAGGTGGAGCTGATCGAGCCGCGCGGCGGTGTGAGCCTGTACTCCGAGCATCTCGAACGCGTCGGACCCGGACTACATCACGCTGCCTGGGTGCCCGGCGATTTCGACGCCGCGCTCGCTGAGGCCCGGGCCGCGGGTATCGAGGTCGTCGGGCGCGGCAGGTTCGAGGGTGCCGGAATGGAGTTCGCCTATCTCGACGGCGGGCCGATCGGTTCGTGTTTCGAGTTGCTGCGGCTGTCGGAGGAGATGAAGGCGATGTTCGACCAGTTGATACCGGAAGGCTTCACCAATCCATGGCGGTAGGCGGTGCTCTCCCCCCGGCAAGCCTCGGTACGACCGAGGTGGCCCGGGTCCGTCTGCGGCTTTTCCCTCTCGTCCCGGCGATGGCTCGGTCCGCGGGTATCTCGCCGGGACTCGTGCGGCGCGCTCGACGCGCCAGGAAGGCGACCGACATGCGCTTCACCTATGCCGAGACGATGACGGATCCGTCGTATTACCTCCCCCTCGCCAAAGCCGCCGAAGACGCGGGCTATACGTCCATGGCGGTGGCCGACAGTGTGGCGTACCCGAAGGAATCCGATGCGAAGTATCCGTATACGCCGGATGGAAGCCGGGAGTTCCTGGAGGACAAGCCGTTCATCGAGGCATTCGTGCTGAGTGCGGCGATGGCGGCGGTGACCACCACGCTGCGTTTCACCCCGTTCGTGCTGAAGCTGCCGATCCGGCCGCCGGTGCTGGTGGCCAAACAAGCCGCCTCGGTCGCCGCGCTCAGCGGCAACCGGTTCGGTCTCGGCGTCGGAATCAGCCCGTGGCCGGACGATTTCGACATGATGGGCGTGCCGTTCGACAAGCGCGGCGCACGCATGGACGAATGCATCGACATCGTGCGCGGCCTCTCGGCGGGCGGGTATTTCGAGTACCACGGGGAGTTCTACGACATTGCGCCGATCAAGATCAGCCCGGTGCCGACCGAACCGGTTCCGATACTCGTGGGCGGGCACAGCAAGCCCGCACTGCGGCGGGCCGCGCAGCGCGGAGACGGATGGATGCACGCCGGGGGCGACGGCGCGGAACTCGACCGGCTGCTTGCCGAACTCGGCACTCTGCGGGCCGAGTACGGCACGCGCAAGGATTTCGAGGTGCATGTCATCTCGCTGGACGGCTTCACCGTCGACGGAGTCAAGCGCCTCGAGGACAAAGGGGTCACGGACGTGATCGTCGGATTCCGGTTGCCCTACACCACCGAGCAGGACACCGAGCCGCTGGCGACGAAGATCGCCCATCTGTCCCGTTTCGCGGAGAAAGTCATCGCGCGGGTGAACGGGTGAGCTGTCAGGACCCGAGCGCCGCGGTGGCCGCGGCGAGCGTCTGCGCACGATAACCGGCGCCGAACAGCGCGACGTGCACCAGCAGGGGATGCAACTGGTGCAGCGGAGTGCGGGCTTGCCACCCGGGGGCGAGCGGATGGGTCTCGTGGTAGGCGGCGCGGATGCGATCCAGGTGCGGGGCGCCGAAGAGGGCCAGCATGGCCAGGTCGGTCTCGCGGTGACCGCCGTGAGCGGCGGGATCGATGAGCATCGCGCGTTCCCGGGTCCACAGGATGTTGCCCGACCACAGGTCGCCGTGGATGCGAGCCGGGGGTTCGGCGGGCCCGGCGAGATCGTCGATACGGTCGATGACGCGCTCCACCAAGCGGATTCCGTCGGCGCCGAGGTGTGCGGCCGCGCGCGGCAGGTAGGGCACGAGGCGGTGCTCGGCGTACCACCGCGACCACGCACCGTCCGCGGGGGCGTTCGGCAGCGGGAGGCTCGCGATCCAGCCCGCCCACGGCGCGCCGAACAGTTCGGGCCGGTCGGCGTGCAGCGCGGCCAGTTCGCGGCCGAACCGCTCGGCGGCCGCAGGGGTGGGACGGGTCTCGTCCAGCCAGGGCAGCACCAGCATCCGGTCATCGGCGGCCAGCACCGGCGGCACCAATGCGCCGGTGTCCGCGCTCCCCAGCCAGGCCAGCCCCGCCGCTTCGGCCGCGAAGACCGGCGTCGGCTCGGCCGAATGCTTGACGAAGACCCGGCGGCCGTCGGCCAATTCGGCCCGGTGCAGCGTCCACGCGTGGCTGGAGCCGAGTTCGGTGATCGCGCGGACCGGTGCGCCGAGCAAGGCGCACAGCCGCTCGATGCGGGTCATCGGGCGTGCGCGGTGAGGCGCTTCATGGTGTCCTCGTCGGCGGGGAAGAACGATTCGATGGCCAGTTCGGCGACGGTGACGTTCATCGGGGTTCCGAACACCGTCGTCACGCTGAGCAGTGACAGCTCGTCGCCCTGGTGCTCGATCCGCAGCGGGACCACCGCCTGATCGGGTTCGGGGAGCGCGAGCTCCACCTCGCCGCCCGGATAGGACCGCAACTCCTCGAGCAGATCGGCCAAGTCCTTCGAGCCGGTGACCTCGGCCTGTCGCGCCAGCCGCGCGAAGATATGGCCGCGCCATTCGGCGAGGTTGCGGATGCGGCCCGCCATGCCGTCCGGGTGCAGGCTCAATCGCAGCGCGTTCACCGGTGGCGTCGCCAGAGCGGGGTCGATGCCCGCGATCAGCACCGCTACCCCGCTGTTGGCGTCGATCATGGTCCAGTTCTGGTCGATGGCCAGCGCCGGATACGGCTCATGACCGGCGAGGATCTGGCGCATGGCGCCGCGGACGGCGTCCATGGCGGGTGTGTCGAGAGCCGGTTGCGCATAGGCGGGCGCATAGCCCGCGGCGAGCAGTAGACGATTGCGTTCGCGCAGCGGAATCTCCAAGTGCTCGGACAAGTGCACGATCATCGTCCGGCTCGGCGTCGCGCGTCCGGTCTCGATGAAACTCAGGTGCCGCGCCGAGGTCTCGGCCCGTCCGGCCAGCTCCAGCTGGCTCAGTCGGCGTTCCAGTCGCCAATGCCGCAGCAAGTCACCAGCCGTTGGGGTACGCACTCCGCCGATCCTACGAACGACCACCCGGCCAGGCCATTACCCATCGGGTAATCGACCCCGATATCCGGCTGGGTTGCCATGGTGCGTCATCCACCGTGATGCGTGGCCGGGCACCGAGGTGCAGTCCGGCGATGGCCGTTGAGATCGCAACGACAGATCGGGTGGTCAGGCACAGGCGCGGCACCGGCTCAGTACTCCAGCCGGACTCGTGATCGATGATGCTGTTGGTCAGGGCCGGTCAACAGACTTCGTTGGTGCGTGGTGTGCGGTTCGGATGTACGGGTGTCCGATTACCCTGGGTACGCAGGTGATAGCGGCGTTCAGCGTAGGAGAAGTCGTCGCGCCACAACCGCTGGGCGGCGCGGCGCATGAGTGGGCGCAGCAGCGGTAAGGTGCGGGGCGCATGGCGGAATCCCGGTCGCGCCGAGTCAGCGATGATCGCTTCGACGACGGTGGTGCGCGCCCGCCCATCGCCGTCGATCCCGGCTGGTGTGGCGTGGGTTTCGACGATGCTTCCCGCGCCTTCGCCGGACAGGATGCGCATGACGATGGTGCGCGGGTCGGGGCAGGTGAATTCGGCTTCGACGGGTACCCCGAGATGACGGGTGACACGGAAGGTGACTGTCACCAGGAAGCGATCGTCGTCTTGGCGCGGTGTTCGGGTGACGTCGAGGTGGGCGAACGAGTAGGGGTGGAACCACGAACCGTGCCATGGGTCGAGCCGGTTGGCGATGATGTCTGCTGGTTCGCAGATTCCGGTCAGTGTGATGACCGCGTGGACGCGGGTGTCGGCGGGACGCGCGGTGAGGATTGGAGTGTCGGTGGGTTGCTCTCGGCCGATCGTATCGAGTCGAACCCAGGTCAGGACGCCGTCGTCGTGGGCCGGGAACGGTGCCCATCGGGGTGTGCAACGGCCATCGATGCGCAGGCCGTGCCAGCGGCACAGCAGCGCCCCATCGTGCACTCGGGCGGTGGCCAGGTCCGCGCCCAGGTGCGGGCAGGCACCCGGTCCGGCGTGTAGGAGGCCGCGCGTGTCGCGCCATGCGACGATTTCCACACCGGCGACGGTGGTGCCGAATGGTCGCTTCGCGGTGATGTCGCGGCTGGCGGCGAGCACGAACCAGTTTCCAGAGGGGCGTTGGCTCGCTGAGCGTAGTGCGGCTTCGATGAGCTGAGGTCGAGCTTGCCCGTAGGTGGGGCGCTGTTCGGACCAGACCTGCGGGGCGATCGGTCGCAGCGGCGAGGTCTTCCACCAGTGTGCGGGGATTGCTCTGATTGCCTTCACGAGTGCGCCTTTCGTGTCGCGAGCCTGCGCAGTAGTCGTGAGCGACCCTGGACCGGGACGGTCTGCAGTACGTGCCCGGCCGCGCCCCAGCGGGCCAGCAGCGCGTTGGCCGCGGCCCAGCCGGTGGTGGCGGCGCGTTCCATCAGGGCGACGGGCAGGTCGACGCGGATGCCGTCACCAGCGAGGACGAGACCCGGATCGGGGGTGTGGATGCCGGGACGATGGGCGAAATCGCCGGGAGCGAAGCGTGGACAGTCCTGCCGCCAGAGCGTTGCCTCCCCGACAATGCTCGCCCGAGCGGTCTCGGGATAGATCTGGCGCAGCCGTGCCAGCAACCGGGCCCGTAGATCGTTCGGCGGTGCGGACCGCCCGTCGGTCTGGACCGCATACGCGTGCAGTTCGACCACGCTGCCGCCATGGCGCCGCGCCCAATTGGCGGCGCAGTGTTCGTAGCGGTCCAGGATGCTTACGTTATCCAGGGGGTTCAGACCGCCGGCCGCCAGAAACGCCGGCCGGTGCGCGGCGACAGCGCGGTCGAGCCACAAACGGTAGACCAGAAACGGTGGCGCGGTGGCGAGTGCGGCGACGGCCGCTCGCCAGATGGGGTCGCCGAGTTCGGGCGAGGCGTCGACGATGTCGCGTAGTGCGGCGACATCGGTGGAGAGGACAACCGCGTCGACGTCCAGCGCGGCGCCGGTGTCATCGCGCACCAGGAAGCCCGACGATCCACGGCGCTGGATGTCGGTGACGCGGACGCCGGTGTGGACAGTAACGGTGCCGGGGACCTGCGACCTGGTGAGGTGCTCGCGCAGCGGTGTCCAGAGCGCGGCATCGAAGTTGTCGTCGGCCACGTCGAAGATCAGTCCCTCGCTGGAGCCGAGGAAGTAGATATGGAACATCGCAGCCAACTCCGCGGCCGACATGCGATGTGGGAGGGCGAAGAAGCTGCGAGAGAACACCTCGAAGGCCAGGTGCCGGGCCGCGGCCGGAAATCGGATCGCGTGCAGGAAGGTCTCCGCGTCGACGTGGTCGAGGGCGTAGTAGATCTCTGGGACCGAAACCGCCGCCAGCGGCGCCGCGGCCCGCGGATCGATGCGTCCCAGATCGCGCAGGCGAAAGGTCGGGCTGCGCAAGGCGAAGGCGAGCGCGTTCCATGGCGGGGTGCGGGGCAGGCGGCGGAAACTGTCACGGCGCCCGTCGGCGTCGAGTAGCGGGTAGTCGTCCAGCGGCCGCAGCATGTTCAGGCGGGGATCGCTGCGGGACAGCAGTCTGCGCAGGTTGTAGTACTGGCGGAAGAAGGCGTGGAAGCCGCGGTTCATACCGACCGCGGTGCCGTCATCGAGTCGATCGGTCCAGCCGCCGACGCGTCCACCGAGGTAGGTTTCCCGCTCGACGAGTTCGACCGTGACGCCGCGCTCGGCCAGCCCGGTCGCCGCGGCCAGCCCGGCGATGCCCGCGCCGATGACAGCCACCCGGGGCGGGGCGCCCAGCGCGGTGAGGTCGTGCGCGCCGGGCGCGGCGGGATGAAGGACCCGGCGTGGATCGGCGCCGATCAATCCCGGCTCGTCGCGGGTTGCGGTGTTCATCGTTGACCGCTTTCGCTTCGGCGCCGGTGTTCCCAGAGCAGCAACACGAGTGTCACCAGCGCGAACCCGAAAAGGAAGTCCTCGATCGGGATGTTCAGCGGCGCGCGGATACCCGTAATGTGCGTCGGGTTGTAGACGACGGTCGGCGTGTCGCCGTGGGTGAGCCATCCGTCGACCGGGATCTGGAAGGCGAGCACGATCGCCAAGCAGATCCAGTATTCAGTGCGATGGAATAATCCAGTGCGGAGTATGCCGATTTCGGCGGCACAAGTGGCGGCCGCGGCGACGATCGCGGGCAGTGTGTAGCCCAGCCCGAACCCGGTCATGCCGCGCCCCGGGTGCGGCGGTAGTAGGCGGCCAGGGCTGTGACGGCCTCGTAGGTCAGCAGGCCACACAGTGGGATTACCAGAAAGAACAGCACTTCTTCGATCGGCAGCCCGCCGGGAAGGGTGACTCCGATCAGGAAGCGTGGGTCGAAGCTCCAGATTCCGTGCGCGGTGGCGGCGACGTCCCAGGCCAGGAACAGGATGGCGACAGGCGTGACTGCGGCCAGTGTGCGGCGCGGGCGCCGGTAGACTCCCGCACCGATGAACTCCAGCGGCGCGGTCACGACGAGGCACGCGGTCAGTATCGCAACGTAGTGCCAGTGCCCCATCTCACGCCTCCCTGTCGGCGGCGGAGCGGAGCGCCGCAGGTGCGATCGTGTTGTCTCGGCGCGGCACGTTGCGACGGGCCCGCCAGGCCCGCAGGAAACCGGAGGCGCCCACCGCTGCCCGGCGAGGGATGCCTACGCGGGCGCGGTGCACGAAGATTTCGAAGTCGAGATCCTCGATGCGGTGGAGAATCTCGCTGTAGAGAGTGTGCGCGGCGGCCACGCAGGGCCGCGAGCGCGGCTCGAGCAGCGCGACTCCGTCTCGGGCGTAGGTGTAGATCTCACGGGTGAGCGCGTGCTGGGCCGCGAGAGCACGGCGGACGCGCGGATCGGTGCGGCGGTGCGCCTGGCACCAGTGCAGCAGGTCGCGGTCCACGCCGTACGCGGCGAGTTCGTCGGCGGGCAGATACACGCGGTCACGAGCGAGATCCTCATCGACGTCGCGGAGGAAGTTCGTCAACTGGAACGCCTTGCCCAGCGCCGCCGCGTACGGCGCAGCGTCCTCCATCGCTGACACCGTGCCCAGCACCGGCAGCACCTGCAGACCGATGACTTCGGCGGACCCGTGGATGTAGCGGTCGAGCGCGCGCCGGTCGGGATAGTCGGTGATGGTCAGATCCATCCGCATGGAATCCAGGAACGACTCGAAAAGCGCGTAGGGAATTCGGTAGGCGCGTGCGGTGTGCAGGACGGCGGGAAGTATGACCTCACCCTGGGAATCACCGGTGCGCAACTGCTCGGCCAGCGTATCCAGTCGCGCCGCGCGTTCGGCGGTATCGCGGGTGGGATCGATCTCGTCGAGGATATCGTCGGCGCGGCGCGCGAAGCCGTAGAGCGCGTGGATCGCGGGCCGCTGGTCGGCCGCCAGTAGCCGAGTCGCCAGGAAGAAGGTTCTGCCGTGGCGGGCGTTGAGCGCTCGGCAGGCTCGGTAGGAGTCGCGCAGACGTGCGCCGTTTCGGCGATCGGCGGCAGATATGTTGTTCGACATAAAACTCCGATCAGCTGTGGGGGTGGTCGGTAGGGTGCGCAGGCGCGGCGGTAACCGGCGTCTACCGGCCCGTGCTCATGTCGTGTGGCCGGTGACGCTGCTGAGGGATTGGCGGTTGCGACCGCTGATTTGGCGCACGGCGCTCCTTCGCTCACGTTTCCCGGATGGTGCAGATGCCTGCCATGCCGTCGAGCAGACGCCGCTGCGACTCGGGTAGCGACGCGGCGCCGGTGATGCGGCGCGCCTGGGCGACGCGGTCGGTGATCATTCGTTCGATGTAGTCGCGGGCGCCGGTCGCGGCGATCAGCGTCCGCAGGCGCTCGACCGCGGTGGCGTCGATGTCTGGTGCGGACAGCAACTCGGTCAGCTCGCGCCCTGCGGCGGAATCGGCCAGCCGGCGAGCGGCGACCACCACGGTGGTGGCTTTGTGCTGTCCCAGGTCGCTGTCGCTGGTCTTGCCGGTGACAGCGGTGGTCCCGAAGACACCGAGGATGTCGTCGCGCAATTGGAACGCCTCCCCCACCATGTGCCCGTATCGGCTCAGTGCCGCGAAGACGCCGTCGTCGCAGCCGGCCATGGCAGCGCCGAGCTCCAGGGGCCGCCGCACGGTGTAGTTGCCCGACTTCGCGCGCGCGACCGCCAGGACCGCACCGAGCTCCGGCTCGGTGCGGGCGTCGTTGAGCAGATCGGCGAACTGCCCAAGCGCCAGTTCCACCCGCATGGCGTCATAGCGGGGCCAGACACGGTCGAGGGCGTCGCGTGTGATTCCGCTCTCGCGCAGCATCTTTTCCGCCCACACAAGGCAGATATCGGCCAGCAAGGTGGCGGCAGATTCACCGAAACGGGCGGCGGCGCTGGGCATGCGGATACGCCGGTGCCGCGCGGTGAAGCGAATGTGTGCGGCCGGTTCGCCGCGACGGACCTCCGCTGCATCCATTACATCGTCTTGCAACAGGGCGAACGCGTGCAGTAGTTCCAGCCCGGCGGCGGCGCGCACTGCGGCCGCCTCGGGTGCCGCGCCGCACAACCAACCCAGATACATGAAAGTCGAGCGCAGGCACTTTCCACCACCGATGTACTGGCGGGCGATGTCGTCGACGGCGATGCCGTGCACGGGGCCGATGCGGTTGCAATCCAGAAACACCTCGAGTTCGCCGAGCACGCGCGAACGCACGGCGGCGCTCCATCGGCCGACCGGTTCGGTAGCGCTCGGCAGCAGACCCCCGAGCTCTGCGGCGGGGCCGGGTGTTCGGTCGGATCGGGAGGTGGCGATGCTCACGGGAGCTCCTCGGTCGGGAGAAACGGCGAGTCGTGGCGTGGGATCCAGATCGGGCGCGGACCGCGAGCGGCGTGCTCGGCCAGCGCTTGCTCGATTACCTCGTACGGACGGGTGGCGGCGATGTCACTGGCAATACCTGCGGCTGCGCGCCGGTAGGACTGCGTGGCCAGCACCCGGTCGACCGCCGTGGCGACCATATGTGCGGTCGGCCGGGCCGTGCGCAGATCGATACCCACACCGAAGTGCGCGACGCGAGCAGCCACCTCGGGCTTGTCGGCGCTGTCACCGGCTACGACGAGCGGCACACCGTGAGCCAGCGCCGCGTGGACGCCGCCGTAGCCGCCGTTGGTGATCATCACCTCGACTGTGGGCAGCAGCGCGGAGTACGCGCAGAACTCCATGACGTGGGCGTTGCCCGGCGGTGCGATCGGCAGTGACACGGACCGCCCGGTCGTCGCGATCACCTCGAGATCGTCACGTTCGGCGAGTCCCTCGAGGGTGGGCACGATCAGCTGAGTCGGATCTGTGTTGTCCCAGGTGCCCTGGGTGACGTGCACCCGAATGCGGCTTCGGGCCGCTGGCGGCGCCTTCCACTCGGCCGCGTCGTCGGCGGCAGGCAGCGGGCCGGTGAACAGCACCCCATGCGGAAGGTCGCGACGCGGGTATTCGAACGTGGGCACGGTGAGTTGGAGAATACGGTCGGCAAGCACGGGCCAGTCGGTGAGGAACACCGGCATACGGGCGGCTTGAACAGAATTCAGGATCCTGTCCAGCCTGGCCTGCACGTCCCGAAACAGGACCCCGTGGGTAAACCGGTTCATACGCGCGTATGTGACGCCCGGGCGCGGTTGCCATCCGGTACCGAACGGCGCTGTGTCGATGCTGGACACCGTCAGCGGCCCGACTCCGCACACCACGATCGCCGGACGTGGGCGACCCGATAGCAGCAGCGGGATCGCGCCGGTGAAAGCGAGATCGACCATGATCGCCTCAGCGGGCTCACGCTCGAGTTCCGCGCGAAGCGCCGCATACTGGGCGACCATCGGGGCCAAGAAAACCGACAGCAACTCCGCCCGCCCGGCACGCCACCGCCGGAGAATCGCCGGATAGCCTCGCCCGGCCGACAGGCGAGTAGTCTCCGCCCGGCCCGGCAAAGCCACTGCCCGCATACCTCGTACGGCAGCCGGAGTGATGAACTCCCGCCCGGTGAGCAGCCGGACACTATGCCCCCGCCGGACCATGTCGGCTCCGATGCTCAATATCGGCAGCACATGGCCCGGTATCGGGCTGGCGGCGAGCAGGTATCGGCCCATGCGTGCATGGTTCCTTCCTTGGCATGATCGACGGCCGCGAATCGAAGCCGTAGAGACCACCTCACCGCAGATTCAACAGCACACTCGCTGCGGATCGAACAGCGCAAAGGCGGACCAACATGAAGCGATAGCGCGTCGTAATCTGATGCCCGGCGGCGAATCGAGAATGGTTGCCGGCCGACTCGCTGCCCGGGACAACGACACGGCCGCGCGACGCCCACTCCCTACGCGGTAGGCACAACATTCCGCTACCCCGCAGGCGGTATGAGGACACCATCGATCAGATACACCGTCGCATTGGCGGTCTCGACACCGCCACAGACCACTTTCTTGTCGTTCACCGTCAGTTCGTCGCCGGATCGCTGGACGGTGACTTCGGATCCCTCCACGGTCTCGTGGGTGCCCGCGACCGCGTCGGGAGCCGTCCGGCCGGGCACTACGTGGTAGGTCAGTATCTTGGTCAAGGTCGCCGGATCCGCCTTCAGCGCATCGATCGTCGCGGGGTCGATCGCGGCGAAGGCCGAATCGAGCGGCGCGAAAACCGTGAACTCGCCTCCGTCGAGTGTGTCGACCAGATTCACCTGCGGATTGAGCTTTCCGGACACAGCCGCGGTGAACGTGGTCAACTGCGGGCTGTTCGACGCGGCCACTGTCACCGGCTCCCGCGCCATTTCCTCGAGCGAGCCCGGCCCGCTGGGTACCTGGGCAGCATAGCTCGAACATCCAGGCCCGACCGGCGCCGCGGCGGGTTTGGTCATCTCCGACGCCGAGGTCATCGGGGTGCCCACCGTTGTCATCGGCATGGGATCCCCCGAATCCGAGGAGCCGTCGCCGCAGCCCGCCCCGACCAACGCCATCGACAAGATCGCCGGTATGACGATCGAACATTTCCGTATCAGCATGTGGTTGCGCTCCTTCTGATGAACCGGGTGCTGTGCACCGATAGGCGCCGGGCTCGGCCGACCCATCGAGCAGTTCACCGCCACGGAACCTGGTCGGAGCAAGCGGCCCGGCGCTCTGTCACATGCGTCGATTATGCATCATTTGATGAGCGATGTGAACCCCGTCATGGATCGTTAAGTCGTAACGTTCGGCACGCCAACGCCCCAGGAGCCCCCGCAGCCGCCCACGGGATAGACACGGAATTGCCAGCGCAGATGCCGCACCGACCAGGCTGTCGCTTGCCACAGGACAAAACGGCGGCCACACCCGCTACGGCAGCGCAGGTGCCCTGGCGCTATGCAGGGGTGAGGCCACATTGGAGCAACGCTGCAGAGGTGTGCATCGCTCGTGAATCATTAGAGCCTGTACCGCAGCGTCACGGATGGCCGACGTTCTGCCGCGGCATAGGCCGCGCGTAAAGGGAATTCCGGCAACGCGGTCGCACCAACCGCAGGACGGAGTATCCGGCCGGGAAAGCCACACTCCGGCCGGACGTCGGATGATCAGGCCATCTCGGGGACGCGCAGGTGCGCGAACGCCAGATCGAACTCCGCTACCTCGAGCACGTTGGCGCCGACTCGCTGGGTCGCCCCCGCCCTGATCCGGTTGGCCTGTTCCCGGTTGGCTTCCATCGCGTCGCGGCTGGACCAGACGGTCGCGCCTACTCCGCGACCGGTGGACCGGTCGACGAACAGGCTGGCGCTGCAGAATCCATCGATCATCTCGGTTTGCGGCAGCACTTCCATCTTGAAGGTGTCGATCATGCGGTCGAGCCGCTCCGGGTCGAGCTGAACCCACGTGCACCGAGCGCAGGCGCTGTCACCGGCCGGATGGTCGCGGTGCAGGGCCGCGATTTCCCATTCTTCGACCAGATCGACCCGACCGTCGAGCGCTCGGGCCATACCGTCGCGCAACGGTTGGACCCGCCCGCGGCTGCCGTGCATCGCGGCGTCGGATTCCCACGCGGTCGTGGCGATGCAGCGTCCCGTCGACCGATCGGCCAGCAGCGACAGGCCGACCCATCCGTCGATCTCGGGCAGTTTCGGCATCACTTCATCGCGGAGGTAGGTGATCCCGCCGTCGATCGACGACGGCTTGGCCGTAATTGTGCTGGAGCGTGCGTACACGGGCCACCTCCTGCCCTGGTCAGGGCGGCGCCCCGGTGGCGCCACCGGACATATTCACCTTCCTCCACCCTGCGCTTGCGCGCAATGCCCCGCTCGTGCGCGAATTCTTCGGCCGACCGAGGCACACGCGGAAATCTTTGTCGAGAATGCGTCCATTACAGAAAGCCGTCCGGATAGCCGCCCTCGAGTTCGACGCCCGTCACCGGACATACTGCCGCGTGCGATTATTCGACGTGGGAAGGATCGCAAGGCAATGTCCGATGCGGTGCGACGCCCCCTTACCGTGTCGGTGTTGTGGTGGTGGAGCGGGATTCGTGGTTCGGGTCGGCCAGGCGCACGAGGGCGTCGCGCAGGTCCTCGCGGGGACCGGACGCGGTGAGTTCGGCCAGCGCGATATCGGCGATGGCAGCGACGATCAGCGCGGCGACCGGTTCGGGCTCACTCCATCCGGCGGCAGCGAGATCCACGGTGATGAGCTGCGCGGCTTGCTGATTGCGGGCGGCGACCTGATCGCCGAGACCGGCCTCCGCGCGTGCCTGGATCAGCAGGGCCTTGGTTGCGGGCTGCGCCGAACATCCGTCGAGATAAGCGTGCATGCCCGCGGTGAGCCGCTCGATGCCCGGCGGCATGCCCGAGACCGTGTCGAGCACGTGGGCGAAGAGATCTTCGTGGAAGGCGTGGTGCAGTGCCCGGATGTAGTCGGTGCGGCTGGACCAATGCTGGTAGAAGCTGCCTTTGGCCATGTTGGCCCGCGCGACGATCGAATTCACCGACAGCTTGCCCAGATCGGCATCGCCCAGCAAGACGTGCCCGGCTTGCAGCAGCGCCTTGCGACCGGGTTCGGCCCGCCTCATGACCCCGCCACCGGTGTGAGCGGTCCGACGATCGGCGCGACCAAGGTGCAATCAGCGGGCTGTGCGTGCGCGGGATCGAGAGCGTTGCGGACTTCACGGACCGCAACCGGATCGGAGGTGAGCCCATAATGTTCGGTGTAGTCGGTGGCGCATACGTCCTGCAGGACGATGTTGCGAGCGTTCGGCCCTTCCAGGAGGCCGGTGGTGTAGGGCGTCGCGATTTCGTCGTAGCGGCTGACGATGCTGATGAACTGCACACCGGGCACCAGCCGGGCATCGGCTTTCAGCACCTGCAGGAACGAGGAATCCGGCGACATCTGGCACGGCCCGCAGTCCGCGATGGCTTCTACCGCGACCGGCAGCTCCCGCAGCGGCCGGGCCGCGGGGTCGGCACCGCTGAGCGTCGATCCATGATAAGGCGCGCCGAGCCCGATATGCCGGCCGACCTTCCCGGCGCCGTCGAGGTAGTGGAAGTAATAGAACGGCACCGCCGCACCCATCGAATGCCCGACGATGTCCACCTTCACCGCGCCGGTGGCGGCCAGGACACGGTCGATGAACCCGCCGATCTGGCGGGCACTGTCGGGAACCGGGGCCACCGCGCCCAGTGCCGGACCGAACGCTCCGGTGCCGTAAGTCGTTGTGAACACGCAAAAGCCGGTGCGCGCGAGCAGCGGCGACAACGTCTGCCAGCTCACCGTCTCGTTACCCAACCCGTGCAACAGCACCACCGGATTGGGATGCGCCGCATCTGGACGACAGTCCCAATCGTTGGCGCCTTCCGGCGGCGCACCTGGAGTCGCCATCTGGGCGGCCAACCCCGCCAGATAGCTGTACGGAACATCCGACGCCTCCTCCGCCGACGCCCAAGACGGCGCTCCCATCGCGCACACCACGGCGGTGGCGGTCGACGCGGCAATCCGAAGCAAGGTCCTCACCTGCGACTCCTCACACTAGCTCGCTATGACCGACCGGTCGGTCATAGCGTACTCGGGGCGGATGCCGGTGGGAAGGAGGAGATCCACTTCCGCTGTCGCGAGAAAATGCGGGCATGAATACAGCCGTGACGCCCGGCGTGGGTTTGGTGGTGTTGTGCACGGTCATGATCGCGGGGGCTGCGGTGGTGTACGGGGTTGCCGGGCTCGGGCCGGTGTCGGTGGCTCCGCGCGCGGCGGTGCGTGGCGCCGCCCAGCTCGCCGCGGTCGCACTGATCTTGGCCGCGGCGCTGACGCAGCTGTGGTCGTCGTTGCTGGTGCTGGCGGTCATGTTCGCCGCGGCCGCAGCGACCTCGGCGCGGCGTGCCGAGGCGGGCGGATCGGCGCTGTGGCTGACCGCGGCGCTCGGCGCCGGACTGGGCGTGGTACTGCCGATCCTGCTGCTCAGCGGCGTCGTGCCGTTTACCGGCGTCGCGCTGGTGCCGATCGGCGGGATCATCCTCGGCGGCACCATGACCGCGACATCCCTCGCGGCGCGGCGCGCCTTGGACGCGCTCGACCAGCGCTGGGGCGAAGTCGAAGCCGCCCTCGGTCTCGGTTTCAGCGACCGTGCCGCGCGTCTGGAGATCATCCGGCCCACGGCGACCGACGCCTTGCTGCCCGGCGTCGACCAGACCCGCACCGTCGGGCTGGTCACCCTACCCGGGGCATTCGTGGGCGTCCTGCTCGCCACCGGCTCCGCCGCGCAGGCCGCGGCCGTCCAGATCATGGTGCTGACCGGATTGCTCCTGGCCCAATCCTGCGCCGTCGCGGTCACCATCGAACTCGTCGCGCGAGGCAGTGTGCATCGGGCCGGCTACCCTGCTCGAGTTCCGCGGGGACTGGCGCTGAGATCGGGATGCCCAACGACGTCAGGTGACCGCGGAATATCGCGCATCTCGATTGGGTGCCGAAGGACCGGGTAGGTCCCAGACATGGAACTGTTGGTGATCCTAGGTCTCGCGGTGCTGGTCGGCGCGGTGATTCTGTCTCGCAAGAGGTCCGGCAAGCGACCTGACGCACCCGAAGTGCCCGGAAACGATGGCGAATAGGGAGCAGCGCATGAGTGCGATGGATCCCGATCCCGGGAGGACGCCGGATCTGGAACCTGGCGGCGGCGTACCGCCCGGCTCGACACCGCCGGATACTCCGCAGACGTCCGGTCTGTCGGCGCCGGAGCCCACGACCAGGCACCACTTCCCCATCACCGGGGTCTTGGCGATGGTCATCACGGTCGTGCTCGTCTTGGTTTTCCTGGCGGCGGCGGTCGCGATCGTCGTGTCGATGCTGTGATTCACGGCGAAACGGCCGGACGCTCACTGGAACGACCGGCCGCGTTTGGGCGCGCTCAGAGGATGGGCCTGCCGCCGGTGACGGCGATGCGGGCGCCGGAAATGTAGCTGCCGTCGTCGGAAGCCAGCAACACATATGTCCCGGCGAGTTCGGCCGGTTGACCGGCGCGCCCCAGCGGTGTGTCGTCCCCGAAATGGGTGACCTTCTCGACCGGCATGGTCGAGGGGATCAGCGGTGTCCAAATCGGTCCAGGAGCCACGCTGTTGACCCGGATGCCACGGTCCCCCAGCAACTGGGCGAGGCTGGCGGAGAAGTTCGCGATGGCCGCCTTGGTCGCCGCGTAAGGCGCCAAAGTCGGCGAGGGCATATCGGAGTTGACCGACGAGCTCCCGATGATCGAGGATCCGGGCGGCATGTGTGGCAGAGCCGCTTTCACAAGATAGAAATAGGCGTTGATGTTCAGTTTGACGGTGTGCTCGAATTCTTCGTCGCTGATCTCTTCCAGAGTGTCGTGCGTCATCTGAAAAGCAGCGTTGCTCACCAGAACGTCGATTTTGCCGAATTCGCGGACCGCCCGATCGATGACGGCGCGGCAGTGGTCGGCGTCGGCGAGGTCGCCGGGCACGAGCACCGCCTTCCGCCCGGCTTGCGTGACGAGATCGGCGACCTCTTTCGCGTCCTCGTCCTCGTTCAGATAGGAGATCAGCACGTCGGCGCCTTCGCGCGCATAGGCGATCGCCACCGCCCGGCCGATCCCGCTGTCGGCGCCGGTGATAACGGCGGCTTTGCCGGTCAATTTGCCGGATCCGCGGTAGCTGTCCTCACCACAGTCCGGAACCGGATTCATGCGGGTCTGCGTACCTGGTACTTCTTGCTGCTGCTCGGGAAATCCCATGGTCGAGCTCCTCTTCTGCGATTCTCGGATTGCGCGGGCGGCGGCGCGTCGTGCGGTTACAGGTCTTGTTTGCTCCGCCAGTCCCGCACCGCGTCACGGGCCCGGTCGAACAGCGCCAATGGCGGTCCCGCCAGCAGATTCGCGACCGCGGACTCCCCCGCGTGCGGGTGCGGGCGGGTGGGCGCGACGGCCTCGGCGGCTCGCACCGAACCGGCCATGCGCCGCAGCTGCGTGGACGAGTACTGAGCGCGCAGCAGGGTGAACTCCTCGGCCTCCTCGTGTGCGGCGTGCTCGGCCACGGCGTCGGCGAAGGCGGCGAGCTTGGCATCGAAGTCCGGGTGATCCACGCCGAGGTCGTAGAGTTCCGAGAGCGTGCGTTTGGCCTCGTTCTCCTCCGCAAGCCGCGGTTTCACCACCTCGTCGTCGGCTCCGAACCGGGCACGTCCGGCAACCGGGTGCACGACCTCCTCCTCGGCGCTTTCGTGCACCACCAGCAGCCGCACCAGGTCGGTGAACACGTCTTGTTTCGCTTCATGGCCCGCTCTCAACTGCGCGAACAGCGAGGTGATCTCCTCGTGCTGGGCGGTGAGCAGGTCGACGACATCCTGATCGGGCATCACTGCACTCGTTTCTGTCGTTACGGGATGAACTCCTGAGCTTTGGCTTTGGCGCCTTGGACCAGCAGGTGCCAGGCGTCGGGATCACCGCGCAGCACCGCTTCGGCGGTGTCCTTCATCTCGTCCCAGGTGGCATGCGGCGGGATGGGCGGCACCTCGGGATCGCAGTGGACGTCGAGCAGCACCGGGCTGTCGGCGTGCAGGGCGCAGTCCCACGCCGAGGCCAGGTCGTCGGGTGACCGCACAGTGATCCCGCTCAGTCCCGCGCTGCGGGCGATGTCGGCGTAGGAGACGTCGGGCAGTGTCTGCGATTCCTCGAATTTCGGTGCGCCACCCATGGCGCGCAACTCCCAGGTGACCTGGTTGAGGTCGTTGTTGTGGAAGACACAGACGACCAGTCGCTGATCCGCCCACCGCCGGCGGTAGCGGGCGATGGTGAGCAGTTCGGCCAAGCCGTTCATCTGCATCGCGCCGTCGCCGACCAACGCGATCACCGGGCGGTCCGGGTGGGCGAACTTCGCGCCGATGGCGTAGGGGACGCCGGGGCCCATGGTGGCCAGCGTGCCCGACAGCGAGCCGCGCATCTGTCCGCGGAAGCGCAGGCAGCGGGCATACCAGTTGGTGGAGGACCCGGAATCCGCCGTCACGATGGCGTTGTCGGGGATGCATTCGGACAGCTCCCAGACCACCCGCATCGGATTGACCGGCCTCGCCGCCAGCATGGATTGCCGTTCGACGGTCTGCCACCAGCGGGCCACGTTCTTCTCGATCGTCTCCCGCCATGCTCGGTCGTCCTTGCGTTTGACCAGCGGAAGCAGTTCGGCCAGAGTGGATTTGGCGTCGCCGACGAGATTCACCTCGGTCGGATAGCGCATCCCGATCATGGTGCCGTCGATATCGATCTGCACCGCACGCGCCTGCCCCGGTTCGGGCAGGAACTGGGAATAGGGGAAGTTCGATCCGACGATCAGCAGCGTGTCGCAGTCGCGCATCAACTCGTAACTGGGCCTGCTGCCCAGCAACCCGATCGGCCCGGTGACGAAGGGCAGGTCGTCGGATAGGACGTCCTTGCCCAGCAAAGCTTTCGCCACGCCCGCGCCGGTGCGCTCGGCGATCTCGACGACTTCCGCGGCGGCCGAGCGGGCGCCCTGACCGATCAGGATCGCCACCCGCGATCCGGCGTCGAGCAGGTCAGCGGCGCGCTGGATGTCCTCGTGCGCGGGGACGACAGCCGGCGAGGTCAGCCCCGGCGGGCTGGAGGGCACTTGTTTGAACGCGTGCTGCGGCGGCTGATACTGCTCCTCCTGCAGATCCGATGGCAGGATCACCGCCGTCGGGGCCCGGCGTGCGGCCGCGATACGGAACGCTCGGTCCAGCGCGTTGGGTAGCTGGCTCGCCACGTTGACCTCGACCAGGTAGTCGGAGGCGACGTCTTTGAACAGGTTCTGCAGGTCGACTTCCTGCTGGTAGCTGCCGCCCATCGCGCTGCGCGCGGTCTGCCCGACGATCGCGACCACCGGCACGTGGTCGAGTTTCGCGTCGTACAAACCATTGAGCAGATGGATCGCCCCCGGCCCGGATGTCGCGGTGCACACGCCGACCTTGCCGCTGAACTTGGCGTACCCGGTGGCTTGGAAGGCTGCCATCTCTTCGTGGCGGGCCTGGATGAACGCCGGGTCGTCGTCCGCGCGGCCGAATGCGGCGATCAGGCCGTTGATCCCGTCGCCGGGATAGCCGAAGACCTGCTCGACGCCCCACTCCCGCAGACGCCGCACGACATAGTCACCGACCTGTTGAGCCATGGGTTCCTCCTCCGGGTGGCGGTGGCGGGATTCCGTCGCCAGCCGGGTACCCGGGCGGTCACCGGCCAATCAGCGGGCGTACCGGCGCCGGACACGGCCCGTCTACTCGGCCAACGGTTCGGGGAGCAGCCGGGGCAGGATCGCGGCCGCGGCGGTGGCTGTCGCAGCGCAGGTTGTCGCGAGACCCCATCCGACCGGGCCCAGCGGACGGCATCCGAAGTAGGTGCACAATCCTGGAGTCATCACGACGGCGCCGAGCACCGCTCCGCTCGCCGCCGTGGTCAGCCAGACCAGCGGGCTGCGGTAGCCGGATACCAGCGTCTGCCCGAGCTGGGTGCCGATGAGTGCGACCAGGCCGATGGTGGCGGCGCGGCGTTGCGTGCCGGTCATCCGGCCCAGCGTCCAGGCGACGGATGCGCTGGTGGCCGTCGTGACGCCGCGGACGGCCAGGGTGCGCAGCAGATCCGGGCCCAGATGCGCGACCGGGAGCTCGGCGAGCTGCTCGGACGCCCGCCGCGCTCGAGCCTGCGGATCGTCCGCGTCCTCCGGATCGGCGGTGTCCCGATCGCGCGACAGCGCCAGCGCCATGGCCGGGAACATATCGGTGAGCATGTTCACCAGCAGGAATTGCCGGGTGCGCAGCGGGGCGTGGCCACTGACGGCGGTGCCGTACAGCGTGAAGGCCACCTCGCCCGCGTTGCCGCCGACCAGCACGCCGACCGCGTCGGTGACGCGCTGCCACATGCCGCGCCCTTCGATGAGGGCGTGCAGCAACGCCAGCGGGTCGGGGTGGGTGAGCACCATGTCGGCGGCGTTGCGGGCGGCCGCGGAACCCTGTGCGGCCAAACCGATTCCGACGTCGGCGGTGCGGATCGCGGCGGCGTCGTTGCTGCCGTCGCCGGTCATGCCGACGACATGGCCCGCCTTGCGCAGCGCGGCGATGATGCGCACCTTCTGTTCCGGGGCGACACGGGCGAAGACGGTTCCGCGTTCGATCAGCTCGGCCTGCCCGGTCTCGTCCAAGCCGTCCAGATCGGCGCCGGTGACCACCTCGCCCGCATCGATGCCCAGCTGCCGGGCCACCGCCGCCGCGGTCACCGGGTGGTCGCCGGTGATCATGCGGACGCTGATGTCGTTGTGCCGCAGCGCGGTGACGAGCGGAAAGGTCTGCGGGCGTGGGGTGTCGGCCAAGCCCAGGAAACCGAGCAGAGTGAGCCGTTCGACGGCGGCTTCGACGTCCTCGGGTGTGGTGTGCAGGTCGCGGCGCGCCACCACCAGCACGCGCAGGCCCTGCTCGGCGAGATCACGCACCGCCTGTTCGGCGTGCTCGTGGAAGCGGTCGTCCAAGGGGCTGTCGGTGCCGTCCAGCCGCACGCTGGTGCATCGGGACAGAACCACCTCGGGCGCGCCCTTCACGATCAGTCGCAATTTGCGCGAGGTGTGGCCGAGGGCGGCGGCGTAGCCGCGGTTGGACTCGAACGGGATCTCCTCGATCGGATCCCAGCGGTGGGCGTCCTCGCCGAGTACCTCCTCCGCGGTCTCGACCACCGCGCGGTCGGTGGCATGCAGGATCGGGCCTTCGGCGGGATCGGGGCAGGCGCGGGCCGCCGCACGCAGCAACGTGCGGGCGGCCTCGGAGTCCGCGTCCGGTGGCCACTGCTCGTCGAGGCCGGCCAGGGTGGTCAGGCGCAGTCGGCCCTCGGTGAGGGTGCCGGTCTTGTCGAAGCACAGTGTGTCCACCCGGCCCAGCGCCTCGACGGTCCGGCTGGCGCGGACCAGCACGCCGTGCCGGGAGAGCCTGCGAGCGGCCGCGAGCTGGGCCACCGTGGCCACCAGCGGCAGCCCCTCGGGCACCGCGGCGACCGCGACGGCCACGCCGTCGGCGATCGCGGTCCGCAGCGACCTGCCGCGCAGCATGCCCAACCCGGTCACGATGCCGCCGCCGGTCAAGGTCAGCGGTAGCGCGCGGTCGGTCAACCGGCGCAATTGCGCTTGCACGCCGCCCTTTTCGGGTGGGATGGCACCGGCGGTGGCGCGTCCGGCCTGGGTGTCGGCGCCGACCGCGACGACCACCGCGCGACCCGTTCCGTTGACCACGGTGCTGCCTTCGAAGACCATGCACGCGCGATCGCCCACCGCCGCGCCGGGCGTCGCGGCGACCTGCTTTTCGACGGTCACCGACTCGCCGGTGAGGCCGGATTCGTCCATCTCCAAGTCGTCGGCGTGCAGCAGGCGTGCGTCGGCGGGCACCACGTCCCCTGCCCGCAACACGATCACGTCGCCGAGGCTGAGCAGGTTCGCGGGCAGACGGCGTTCCCGCGGCTCATCGGCGTCCAGTTCGGCGCGATCGATCACGCGGCCGGTGAGCTGCTCGCTCTCGAACAGCTGGTGCAGCGCACCCTCCGCGCGCTGGCGCTGCCACGCCGACACGAGCGCGTTCACCGCGAGCACCGACGACAGGAGCACCGCGTCCGACGGCGAGCCGAGTACCGCGGTGGCAACGGCGCCGACCCCGAGAATCGGGGTGAGCGGATCGGCCAGCTCGCGGCGCAGCTGCCGCGCGAACGACGCCGCCGATGCGACGACGGTCATGCCAGGGATGCGGGCCGCTCGGCTCGGCTCGGTGCGCTCCTGCACCGAAACGGGCTCTGGCAACCGGCTGAGTACCTCGCCGTGTTCGAGCGCGTGCCAGGGCAAAAGGGGGGCCAGCGCGGCGGGTGGCTCGGCCCGCGCCGCGCGCCACCCGCTGTAGGCGCCGGTGAAGAATCCCGTGTAGTGCGCGGCGGCCATCGGCGAAGCGGTACCGCGCGCGTCCGGGGCGACGGCGAGCAGCAGGCCGCCCAAGGCGGCCGCCGACAAAGCCAGCGAGCGGCCGCGTTCGCTCACCTGACGAGCCGGAGCGACGGTGGCCAGGATCCGGTCCACCTGCGCGAGGTCGCGGCAGACCACGTCCGCGGTCCACGGCAGCCGAACCACACCGTCTTCCCGCCCCGCCAACCCGATCGCCACGTCGGCCGTCGCCAGTGCCTTGTGCGCGCGCGAACTCAGCACGGCGACCACGTGCCCGTCCTGCTGCAGATCACCCACCAGCTTGCTCAGCGAGCGGGCGGGGTCGAAGAAGTCGTCGGACATCGACCGCAACTCGGCGGCGTCGGCGTCGGCGACCAGGATCACGCGCAAACCCGCACTGCGGGCTCGGCCGAGTACCGCGTGCGCGCGGCGATCGAGTTCGCGTCCGATCAGGACCCGGCCCACCGTCCTGCCGTTGTCCTGGAGTTCCCGCCATACCGGGCGGCGCGCGACACCGCGATCCGGCTTCCCGGTTCCGGCGTGCACCAGTCGTTGCCCCTCGCCCGGCGGTCGATGCTCCGTGTCCGCCGACCGTGTGCCGCCGGCCGAGCTTTCCTCGGTGTCCTCGGCCCAGAGCAAACGCTGACTCGCGCTCCAGACCTCGGCTATCGACCATCGCTCGTCGGTGGCCTCGGCGTCGAGCACCATGCGGCGCGAGGTCAGCAGCGCCTGCCCGTCCACGACCAGCGCGGACAATCGGTCCAGCCGCCGCCAGGCCCCGGGGTGGAGGGTGAGCGCGCCCGCCCGGCCGAGAAGTGTGGAAACCATGGCGCCGTATGCCTCGCGGCTGGCCCGCGCCGCCTTCGGAGCACCGAGTTCCAGCGCGTCGGCCGCGCCGAGCAGGCCACGCCCGCCCAGGACGGCGCTGACCGCACCCGCGACCGCACCCGCGGCGGTTTCGTCGGCGACTCGTTCGATCGGTCCCCGCGGCATCTCGACTACCCGGGAAGGCGGCGGCAGCGGATCGCACACCTCGGCGGGGCGGCGGTCGACCTCGGGCTCCCAGCGCTGCCATTGCGCATACCTGGTCAGCGCCTCGGCCAGGGTGAAGCCGCGGTACACGGCGTCCACTGCGAGATTCGCGATGCCCTCGGCGGCGCGGTTGCCCAGCGCATTGCCGACGGCGTTGGCCGCGACCAGCACCATGTCCGTGCGCGGGCGGCCGAGGCGATCCTCCAGCAGTCCGCGCAGCCGGGGCTGGGTGTCGACGAGCACGGACCCCGCGCGCAACAGCCGGGCCGGTGCGCGCAGCGGCAACACCGCACCCGCCGCCGACAGTCCGATCGCGCACACGTCGCCCGCGAACTGAATTCCCGCCGCCAGCAGCGGTTCCCGATCGTCGGGGTATTCGCAGTGGCGGCCCCAGCCGATGTCCTCGACCGCCGTGTCGGCCTCGGCCGACTCGATGGCAGCGACGAGGGCGGGCAGGTCCGCCGCGCCGTGGGCGAGGGCGGCGACCACACGTCCGGTCACCGCGTTCACCCGCCACCAGCGCACATCGCGGCTGCGATCGAGGGTGCGCCGCAGTGCCTGCGCGACGGCCTCGCTCTGGCCGGAGTCCAGGCCGCGAACCTCGACGGTGGCGCGGTCGTCGTGCACCGCCACCCGGCGCCGGGACCGCAGCGCGTGCGGGTCGACCAAGGCCGCGAGCTCGTCGCGCAGTTCCTCCTCGCGTCCCAGATTCAGCAGTGACGCGCCCGCCCTGGCGCCCGCGGCGACCGCCTGCGCGGGCGCCTGCGCCACCTTGACACCCAGATCGACAGCCATCTCCACGCCGGCGCGTGCCGCCTCCGCCGCCACGGCGGTCGGCGCCTCGAGCCACCACGACGACACGACTCCGCGTAGTGAAACAGTCATACTCGGCAGCTACCCAAGGTCGGAACCGACAAACGGCCTCGATCGCGGTGGAAACCACTGTGATCGAGGCCGGTGCGGGTTGTGCGGTCAGCTCGTGGCAGTCGGATCCAGGACGATCTTCACCGCTCCGTCCGACTTGTGCTGGAAGATGTCATACGCCTGCGCGGCATTCGACAGCGGAAGCCGATGGGTGGCAAAGGTTTCCACGCCCAGTGGATCGCCGTTCTGCAGCAGCGGCATGATGTCGTCGACCCATCGCCGGACGTTGGCCTGTCCCATGCGCACCTGGATCTGCTTGTCGAACAGCACCCGCATCGGCAGCGGGTCGAGCATGCCGCCGTAGACGCCGCTCACCGAGATCGTGCCCCCGCGGCGGACGATGTCGATCGCGGAGTTGAGCGCCGCGAGCCGGTCGACGCCTGCGGTGTCCATCACCCGCTGCGCGACGATATCCGGCAGGAACGCCGCCGACCGCTGGGCGGCCGACGCGAACGGCGACCCGTGGGCCTCCATGCCGACCGCATCGATCACCGAGTCGGTGCCGCGACCATCGGTCCAGCCCCGGATGATGTCGCCGATCGGCTCGTCCACGGCGTCCAGATCGATGACCTCGACGCCACGCTCGGCCACCCTGGCGAGGCGTTCGGGCACCCGGTCGACCCCGATCACACGCAATCCGCGCTGCGCGGCGATGCGGCAGGCCATGTCCCCGATCGGGCCGAGGCCCAGTACCGTCACCGAGCCGCCGTCGGGGACCGCGGCGTATTCCACCGCCTGCCAGGCGGTCGGCAGCACGTCGGACAAGTAGAGGAATCGAGCGTCGTCCGGGCCGTCGGGCACCGTGATGTGGGTGGCGTCGGCGTAGGGCACGCGCAGAAACTCGGCCTGACCGCCGGGTACCTGCCCGTAGAGCTTGGAATAGCCGAATAGGGCTGCGCCGCAGCCGTATTTGCGGACCTGCGTGGTCTCGCACTGACTGGTCAGGCCGGTCCGGCACATGTAGCAGTCTCCGCAGGTGATCTGGAACGGGATCACGACACGGTCGCCGCGCTTCAGGTCGGTGACGTCGGAACCGGTCTCCACGACCCGGCCCATCGCTTCGTGGCCCAGCACGTCGCCGCTGCTCATGTAGGCGCCCATCACCTCGTACAGATGCAGATCGGATCCGCAGATGCCGCTGGAGGTGACTTCGATGATCGCGTCCGTCGGCGCCTCGATCCGCGGATCGGGCACCGTTTCCACGGCGACTTTGCGTCGTCCTTGCCATGTCACTGCCTTCATCCGCGCTCCTCCGGTCGGGGGTCGGTATCTTCCCGGACCTACCCGCGCGCCCGCGCGCGAAACGACCAGTCCAGGGTGCCGCGACAGTTTCGGGTCGGCGGGGCAGCCGACGTGTGCCGCCACCGATTCCGGGTAGCCGGTAGCCGTGGATCATTCACGAGCTCCACTGCTGGAAGCGCTGGCCGACTATCACCGGTTGGGCCGGTACGGGTTCACGCCACCCGGACACCGGCAAGGACGCGGCACCGACGCACGCGTCCTGGAGGTGATCGGACGGGACGCCTTCGGATCCGACGTGCTGGCCAACGCCGGTCTCGACGACCGCTTGTCCCGCCACGGCTACCTCGCGCGGGCCGAGGCGCTGATGGCCGACGCGGTACGGGCCGAAACGGCGTTCTTCTCCACCTGCGGCAGTTCGCTGTCGGTCAAGGCGGCGATGATGGCGGTCGCGGGCGGCCACGACGGCGGCCTCCTCGTGCCGCGGGACAGTCACAAATCCATCGTCGCGGGACTCATCTTCTCCGGTGTGCAACCGCACTGGATCACCCCCCGATGGGATGCCGAGCAGCACTTCTCGCATCCGCCGTCGCCGCAGCAGGTGCGCAATGCGTGGGAGGAACACCCCGACGCCGCGGGCGCGCTGATCGTGACTCCGAGCCCGTATGGCACCTGCGCGGATATCGCGGCCATCGCCGACCTCTGCCATGAACGCGGTAAGCCACTGATCGTCGACGAGGCATGGGGCGCGCATCTGCCGTTCCACGAGGACCTGCCGACCTGGGCGATGGACGCCGGCGCGGATGTCTGCGTGGTCAGCGTGCATAAGATGGGCGCCGGATTCGAACAGGGCTCGGTGTTCCACCTCCAAGGCGACCTCGTCGATCCGATCCGGCTCAGCGAATGCGCCGACCTGCTGATGACCACCAGCCCGAACGTGCTGATCTACGCGGCGATGGACGGCTGGCGCAGGCAGATGGTCGAACACGGGCACGAGTTGCTCGGCGAAGCCCTGCGGGTCGCCGAGCACGCCAGGCGGCAGCTGGAGGAGATCCCCGGAATCGCGGTGCTCGACGACGAGCTGCTCGGTGTCGAAGCTTCCCATGATCTCGATCGCCTGCAGGTCCTGATGGACCTGGCCGGCACCGGGGCCAGCGGCTATCAGGCGGCGGACTGGCTGCGGCAACACCGCCGCCTCGACATGGGCCTCGCCGATCACCGCCGGTTGCTCGCCACGCTGTCGCTCGGCGACGACAAAGGCACCATCGACACCTTGGTCGACGGAATCAGGGCTTGGCGAGAACAGTTGACCGAGCCCACGCCTGCGCGCATCGCATTGCCTTCCCCCGCAGATCTGCAATTGGAGAGTGCGATGCTGCCGCGCGACGCGTTCTTCGGGCCCGTCGAGACGGTGCCCGCCGACAACGCGGTGGGCCGGATCGCGGCCGAGCAGCTGACGCCGTACCCGCCGGGCGTTCCGGTGGTTGTTCCCGGCGAGGTGATCGACCGCGCCGTCGTCGACTATCTGCGCACCGGACTGGACGCGGGGATGAACGTGCCGGACGCCGCCGATGCGCGGTTGCGCACGATTCGTGTCGTTGCCCGCGCGTGATCCGAATCAGCTCTGTTCTCAGGAGGTTCCGCCATGGCCGATCCGGTCGCCGTCGCACTCGTGTGCACGTTGAAGAAGTCCCCCGCCGAATCCAGCAGCGACCTGATCGCCCGGCAAGTGCTCGACGCGCTGGCCGAGCACGGCGTGCGGGGCACGGTACTGCGCGTGGTGGATCACGATGTGCTTCCCGGAATCCGTGCCGACGAGGGACCCGGCGACCAGTGGCCGCAGATCCGTGAGCGCGTCGCCGCGGCCGACATCCTGCTGGTCTCGACGCCGACCTGGCTGGGGCACATGTCCTCGGTGGCGCAGCGCGTGCTGGAGCGGTTGGACGCCGAGTTGTCCGAGACCGATGAGCAGGGCAGGCCCGCGATGACCGGCAAGGTCGGCACGGTCGCGGTGGTCGGCAACGAGGACGGCGCGCACAAGATCGTCGCCGACCTGTATCAGGGGCTCAACGACATCGGATTCACCATCCCGGCGCAGGGCTGCACCTACTGGAACGACCAAGCCATGGGTGGCACCGACTACCGAGAACTCGACTCGGTGCCCAAGGCGGTGGCCTCGGCGACCGCGACGCTGGCCAGGAACGCTGCCCACCTGGCCCGGGTTCTGCGTGCGCAGCAGTATCCGCCCGCCGACTGAAACACTCCAGCCGGCGGGTGCCAGGCGCGCGATCGCCCGGTTCAGGCCAGGACCGCGTCGACGGCCTTCTTCAGCGCCGAGGGCTGCGCGGGCGAGGTCGGCGCCTTCTTCCTGAGTTCTTGCATCCGCGCCCCGAGTTCCTGTAGTTGCTTGCGCCCCAGACGCTCTCGCACCGTCGGGAACCACTCGTTCTCTTCCTCATCGATGTGGTGGTCGACATTCTCGATCAGGACGGTGGCTTTCGCGGTGAAATGCTCGTCTTCGGGCTTCATCGTCGCGAGTTCCGCCGCGAGCAGGTCGGCGACATGATGCTCCTCGAACGACTGGAGGATGTCTTCTTCCAGTTCCGGGACGAGTTTGCGGACCTCGGGGTACATGCACTCGTTCTCCAGATACGTGTGCACCGTGAGTGCCTCGATGATCTTGTCCACCACACGCCCCTTGGCGGCCTCGGAACCGGTCTTCCCGAACTCGCGGAAAAGCTTGCGAATCGCCTTGTGATCGTCGCGCAACAGCACGATCGCGTCGGTGCTCATCGTCTTTCTCCTTGCGTGGGGATGATTTCCGGGTTGGCTTCTGCGACATTCCCGCCGCCGCGGCGGCGAAACGCGCCCGAGTCCTACGGTTGTCGCCCGGTCGGGTCGTATCGTGCGCTGGACCCCGCCGCGGCAGGGACGGCAATGGCACACTCCGAGGAGTGCGTACACGAACTGGCTCAACTCGCGCGACAGACCGGGATCACCGTGGCCGAACTCCGTTGCGGCGGGGCGTTACCGGGGTCGGGGACCGGATCCGCAGTCCGGTCACGACGGACGGCAGTGCTTGCGATGGCTGGTGTCGCAGAACGGATAATTCTTCGAACGCCGGCACAGGCACAGCGCGACCGCGAACCGGTCGGAGCGGATCGTTCGACCGTCCGCGGTGACCACTTCGACCGGACCCTCGATCAACGCGGGGCCGTCGGCGGTGAGCGTCACCCGCCGCCGCTCATGGTCGGATTCGATCGGCACGGATCACCACCAGATCTTCCATTCTCTGGCCGGGCTCGATCAGCCCGGCCGAGGCCAGCCAGTCCGCGCGGCGGCGCAGGACAGGACCGAAGGGCACGGTCGCCCGGGCCACGATGGCGGCCTTCAACTCGTTCTCGCGCAACTGGGCGAGCGTCGCATCCGGGTCACACAGCACCGAATGCACGATCAGCGCCATGCCGCGCGGTTTCAGCAGCGCAGGCAACGCCGTGCACAGCTGGTCGAGCACGGCCCGGCCCCGGGCCCCGGCGTTCCACGCCCGCGCCGAGCCGCGGTAGGCGGCGTTTTCGGGAGCGGGCACATAGGGCGGGTTGGCCACCACCAGATCGAAACTGCGCCGACCGAGTACCGCGGCGAAATCACCGCGCAGCACCTCGACGTCGATCCCGCGGACGCGGCAGTTCAACCACGCCGACACCACCGCGGCACGGGAGACGTCCACCGCCGTCACCGTCGCCGCTCCCGCCCGCGCGGCCGCGACGGCCAAAGCCCCGGTACCGGTGCACACGTCCAACGCCTCCGCACCGCGCGGGACACCCGCCTCGGAGAGCGCACGGACCAGCAGCCACGTGTCCAGCTGCGGCCGATAGACCCCAGGGGGCCGGAACAACATCACAGTCGACGGATAGCCCGGATCAGGCCGGCTAATCCCGGGAGCCGCGCGGCTCACCCTCGATATTCCGCAACGAGGTGCGGCTCGCGCGCCAGGAGTCCAGAACGTGGTCGGCGAAGCGGTCCTCGAGCAGATTCGTCGCCTGGATACCGAACACCACCGACTCGGTCAGACCGGGCTCGTCCGCGAGCAGGCTGCCGATCACGCCGGTGCGCATGACCTGCTCGTGCACGGCGTCGGCTTCCACATGCTCGCGATAGAACAGCACGCACGCCGGGTCGGCGTCCAGGCGCCGCAACGCCTCCACCATGTACTGCGCCCCCGGCGGCGAGGTGATCTCCACAGTGGCGAAGTGACCGACCAACGCGCCACGCAGCGATCGATGCAGACCGAACAGCGACATCATGTTCACCAGAGCGAGCATCGGGGCCGGCACCACGTCCAGGTAGTGCAGATATCCGGGGTTCAAGCCTGCGCCGTCCAGCAGATCGGCGTACAGCCGCGCGTGCACGCGTTCGCCGCGCCCGCCGCCGAACTCGTCGAATTCGACCGCCACCAGCGATGCCTTGGCTTGGCCGCGCAATCGCGGGATCACCCACGCGTACGGATCGGCTTCCTTGTGGTGATAGATCGAGCGGTGCACGAAGTACTCGCGCATCTGCCACCAATCGCCTTCATCGCGCAGGAAGCGGGTGGGTCCGGCGGGGTCGGCCGGTGTCACGAGCAGGTGATCGAGTTCCGCGTCGAGATCCGCCCCGCCGGGCACATCGTCCTTCAGCGTGCGCTGGAACCGCTGTTCCATCGCGGCGCGCAAACCCAGCAGGCCCGTGTCCCACTCCCACCCTGGATCCACCGCCGTGAAGCCGTGATAGTGCAGCTCGTAACAGGTGTGCAGGGCCAGGTGCAGGTCCTCGCCGTACGGGTCCGCCGAACCCAGCCGGGGCACCGACCGGCCCGGTGTCCCGCGCAGCAACTCCACGACCGCGTGCGACAACTCGCCGCGCGGCCGGGGCAGTTCCTGCGACGGGGCATCCGTGGTGACCGTCATGGTGGTCGCGTACCCCGGTTCGGCGCAGCTACGCGTTGGCCTTTTTGTAGGCCTCGACCACTTCGGCGGCTATCCGACCGCGGGCCGACACATCAATGCCGTTTTTGCGCGCCCATTCCCGGATGACCGTGGCCTGTTCCCGATCGGTTGCCGACCGTGGCGTACCCCCGCGGCCGCGGCGCGCACGACCCACCTTGCGCGCGTATGGGACCCACTGCTCGAAGAATTCGCGCAACTGACCGGCATTGTCGCCCGACAAGTCCATCTCGTAGGCCACGCCATCCAAGGCGAAAGACACCGTTTCCTCGGCCTGAGACTTGCCGTCGTAGTCATCGACCAGTGTCACGACGACCTTGCGTGCCATAGAGATAATCCCTTCACGGTTACCGAGCGCGTGTAGTCGAAAATAATCGTAGCCAGTAGATAACAGATCAGTTCCGGCCCCGGAACAGCGGGGTCCCCCGCCACGGTGAGGGACACATCGAAGCCGATAGTTCCTCGTCATGGCCGTCGAGCCTCCTCATATTGCACGCCTACCCCGCACGGCCGCAAAACAGCCCCGTTCGCAGTGCAGCTCCGGTTACCCGCTCAGGGTCATTGGCCGGCAAAGCCTCTGCGGTTCGGACGCCCCGAGGTGAAAACGGCCGTGCCCGCATTCACACGGTCAAGCCGATAGGTCCGCCGACTCGGCTCGGGCCATTTTCACCAGTGCCCCGTGCAGCGCCTTCGCCAGCTCGCCTGCGCGCTCCCCGCGCAACACCACCTCGGTGAAGCCCTCGACCAGCGCCCGGCCCGGGTCCAGCAGACCCTGGCCACCGCCACCCCCGCGCAGCGACTCGGCGACCAGTGCCCGCATAGCCTCTTGACGAGCCCGGAAGCCGCCCGCGATATCGAGCGCACCGGCGAATTCACGCACGACCGCCACGTATATCGGCCGCTCGGCGGACCGACGTCTGAGTCCTCGGCGCCGCCCTTCCTTCGGGACCGATCCTGCCGGCGGGACCAAGGAGGATCTGTCGAGCACGATCCACAGTGCCGGTTCCCCCGGTGGCTCGGTTTGCGAGGGTTGATTCCGCACCGAGCGAGGGTCCGCCTCATCGCGTCGTTCGGCGATCTCGATGCCGCGTAACGGAATCGGGTACTTCACGAGCAATTCGTCCAGAGCGGAGGCGACCTCGCGAACAGCCTGCGCCTCGATACTCGCCGTCTCGAACCCGATGACCTCCAGGCCGTGCCGGGTCGCCATTTCCTGGGCAACCCGCACAGCCTCCGACTCGGAATCGGTGCTGGGCGGTGAAACGGACGCCGACTCCACAACCGTGCTGGGCGGTGGAACAGATGCCGACTCCACAGCAATGCTCGGCCGCGAAACAGACCCCGACCCCACCACAGCGCCAGGCCCGGAAACAGAACCCGAATCGACAACACTGGCTGGCGGCAAATCCGACCCCGACCCGGCAACGACGCCGGGCTGTGGAACAGATCCCCCCTCCACAACCGCGCTCGGCCGCGAAACAAGGCCCGACCCCACCACAGCGCCAGGCCCGGAAACGGACCCTGAATCGACAAGACTGCCGGGCGGCAGAACCAACGCTGCCTCCACAACCATGCCAGGTGGTGGAACAGACGCCGACTCCACAGCAATGTTCGGCCGCGAAACAGGTCCCGACTCGACATCGACGCTGCGCTGTGGAACAGATCCCGACTCCACAAACGCGCTCGGCCGCGAAACAGACGCCGACTCCACAACCGTGCCAGGCAGCGGAACAGACCCCAACTCCACAGCAGGGCTCGGCGGCGAAACAGGTTCCGACCCCACCACAGCGCCAGGCCCGGAAACAGAACCCGAACCCACAACACTGCCCGGCGGCAAATCCGACCCCGACCCGACAACGACGCCGGGCTGTGGAACAGATCCCGACCCCACAACCGTGCGCGGCCGCGAAACAGACGCCGACTCCACAGCCTTGCCAGGCAGCGGAACAGACCCCAACTCCACAGCAGGGCTCGGCGGCGAAACAGGTTCCGACCCCACCACGGCGCTAGGCCGGGAAACAGGCCCTGAATCGACAACGCTGCTGGGCGGCAGAACCGACCCCGGCTCGACTACGGCACTGGGCTGTGGGACAGACCCCGGCCCCAGAACCGTGCTGGGCCGCGAAGCAGGCCCCGAGTCCGCGGGCTGAGGTTCGGGCTGTGGACCGGCAGCGATCGGCGGAACCGCGGTGGAAGGACTGAAATCGGGTATATGGGGCGCGGATACTCGCACCGGTGTGCTGGGTGCCGATGGGCGCGGCCTGATGGTGCGCTGTGACCAGGGCGTGTCCGCCGGTCTTCGAGACCATGGGGTGGACGTCCCCCTTTGGACGGAGACCGAGCGCTGTTCTGACACGGTGTGCGGGTCGTGATCCGTCCTATCGGTCGAGATTGGCGGCTGCCTCGCCTCCGCTCGGCCCGGCGCGGGCCGGGGCCCGACTTCGCCCGGCCGCGCCCTATCTGCGGCCGCGTCTACCAATCGGCCCGGCGCAGGCCGAGGGCGGACCTCGTCCCGCCGGGTGCTCTCTGTGGCCGCCTCCACCCCCACATCACCCGGCGCAATCTGCGGGCGGACTTCGCCCGGCTGCGCCCCTTCTGCGGCCGCCTCCACCACCACACCGTCCGGCGCCGGGCGCAGCGGCTGACTCACCTCGACTCGCCCCGCGGCAGGATCGAGGACGGACTCCGCCCCGCTGGGCCCACTCAGCGGCTGTCTGGTGTCCATCCGGCCCGGCGTTAGTGTGGGGGTGGGCTCCGCGCCGCTGCGCCCGTGAGTGGTCCCGGCGTACAGCTCGCTCGAATACGCTTCCGCGGATGCGATGGCGGCCTTCAACTGGCCGACTACTCGGGAAGCATCGGCGATGAGTTCCTCCAGCGTCGACACCATCGCGCGGAGTTCGCCCGTATCGATCCGCGACGGCTGACTCACCGATGTCTCCTGCTTGTCGTTACACCGGTCAGGTCCTGTCGCGGTGCGCTGGCCTGCGCCGACACTCCGGATCTCGGATTGCCGTGCGGCGGAGTGTGGTGCGTTCTATTTTCGCTCGGATCCGCCGAGCCTCCCCGGATTGGGAAGGCCCGATTCGAGCGGGGCCAGGCGTGCACGCACTGACAGCTACCGAGTCGCTACCGTCAAACGGCCCCTGCTACTCGAAGGCAGCGCCCAGGACAGCCTCCGCCGGGCACAGCGGGCTGCCGACAGGTGTAATCCCCGGTGTCAGCAGGCACTCAGCCACTCCACTGCCTGCGCCAGCGGGCTGCAACCGCCACCGACCATCCCGCAGCCGTGGGCACGTTCCGGACTTATATGAAAAATGTTGTGCCACAAGGGAACACACTTCGCCGCAGGTTGGCTACGATGGAAGGGTGCGGATCGGAGTCGGGCTCTCCACCGCGCCCGAGGCGCGGCAGGCGGGCGTGGAAGCCGCCGCGGACGCGCGCGAGCAGCTCGCGGGCGAGGCCCCGGCGCTCGCCGTGCTGCTCGCGTCGCGGGCGCATGCCGACGACGCCTCGGCCGTGCTGGCCGGTGTCCACCGCACGGTCCGGGTGCCCGCACTGGTCGGATGCGTGGCGCAGGCGGTGGTCGCGGGGCGCCGCGAGATCGAGGACGAGCCCGCGGTGGCGGTGTGGCTGGCCTCCGGTCTGCCCGCCGAGACATTCCGGCTGGACTTCGTCCGCACCGCGACCGGCGGACTGCTCGCCGGCTACCGCTTCGACAAGGACGCACGCGACTTCCACCTGCTGCTGCCGGACCCGTACTCGTTCCCGGCCGACGCGCTGCTCGAGCACTTGAACGCCGACCTGCCCGGCACCGTCGTGATGGGCGGGCTGGTCAGCGGCGGGCAGTTGCCTGCGGGCAGCAGGCTGTTCCTCGACCGTGACGTGGTGACCTCCGGCGCGGTCGGTGTGCGGCTGCCCGGCCTGCGCGGAGTCCCGATCGTGTCGCAGGGCTGCCGGCCCATCGGGTACCCCTACATCGTCACCGCCGCCCAGGGCGACCTGGTCACCGAGCTCGGCGGCAGGCCGCCGATCGTGCGATTGCGGGAGATCGTCGACGTGCTGCCTCCGGATCAGCAGGAGCTGCTGGCCAACGGCTTGCAGATCGGCATCGTGGTGGACGAGCATCTGGCCGCGCCCGGGCAGGGCGATTTCCTGATCCGCGGCATCCTCGGCGCCGACCCGTCCAGCGGCGCGATCGAGATCGGCGAGGCCGTCGAGGTCGGCACGACCGTCCAGTTCCAGGTCCGGGACGCGATCGGAGCGGACAAGGACCTGCGAGCCGCCCTGGCGCGGGCCAGCGCGGACCTGCCCGGGCCTGCGGCCGGTGCGTTGCTGTTCACCTGCAATGGGCGCGGCCGGCGGATGTTCGGGGTCGCGGATCATGATGCCGCGACGATCGAGGATTTGCTGGGCGGAATCCCGCTCGCGGGTTTCTTCGCCGCGGGCGAGATCGGACCGATCGCGGGCCGCAACGCACTGCACGGCTTCACTGCCTCGCTGGCGCTGTTCGTCGAATGAGCGTCGAGATCCGTGTCTACGCCGAGCTGAACGACTTCCTCCGGCCCGACGAGCAATACGCGGTGCTGCGGCGGCCGTTCCGACCCCACCAGACCGTGAAGGACCTCATCGAGGCCGCGGGCATCCCACACACCGAGGTCGACCTGGTCCTGGTCAACGGGCAGCCGGTGGACTTCGGTCATCACCCGCGGGTCGGTGACCGGGTCAGCGCGTACCCGGTGTTCGAGACCCTCGACATCGGCGCGGTGACGAGGGTCCGCCCGCACCCGCTGCGTGAGCCGCGTTTCGTCGCCGACGTCAATCTCGGCGGACTGGCGAAGCTGATGCGGCTGATGGGCCTCGACGTGCACTGCCGGTGGAACGCCGGGGACGCCGAGCTCGCCGAGGTGTCCGCCGCCGAGCACCGGATCCTGCTGACCCGCGACCGCGGGCTGCTGAAGCGGCGCAACGTCACTCACGGCGTGTACATCCGGTCCGACCAGCCGATCGATCAAATCGTCGAGGTGGTCCGGCGGCTGGATCTCCGCACGTTCCTGGCGCCGTTCACCCGGTGCCTGCGCTGCGGCGGGCCGGTCGCCGAGGTGGCCAAAACCGATGTCGAAGATCGGCTGCAACCGCTCACCCGCCGCTACTACGACACCTTCCGCCAGTGCCGCGACTGCGGGCGGGTCTACTGGCGGGGTTCACACCAGGCCCGCCTCAGCGCGACCGTGGAGCGGATCCGCGCCGAACTGGGCCACGTCTGACAGGTGCGGCGGGGCGCTTCGACGGAAGCCCTCGGTTTCAGTGGCGCACCTTCCCAGGTCTGTTCGCGATGTCATCCATCCCAATAGCGTCTCTGGTGGCGGCTCCCCTCACCGCTGGAAAGGAAACTCGGTGCATACGCACCTTCGCGCCGGACTGCTGGCCGGCGCAATCCTGCTGGCTCCCTTGGTCACAGCGGCACCGGCGTCGGCCGTCGGCATCCCACTGCAGCCGGCCGAACCGGTCGGGCAGTCGGAACAGGTCGCCAGCCCTGGCTGCCCCGGCGGCGCCCCGCATTGGAGCTGCCTGCTGGAATCACTGTCGGCGAGCGGTTCCGGCGGCAAGAGATCCCGCGGCCGGGCTTGGCTTTCGAGACCCGAGATGAGCTATGACGCCTCGGCTGCTGTGGTGTGCGTGGCGGCGAGGATGGTGCGAGCGACCAGCTCAGGGTCATCGATCATCGGGACGTGACCCACCCCGGGCAGGAGCGAGAAGACGGCCTCGGGCAACCGAGTTCGGGCGATCGCCGCGTGGATCTGCGCGGGAAGGACTCGGTCGTTCTCCGACCAGGCCACGGTGATCGGGCACGGCAGCGGGTCGAGGGAGGCGACGTATTCGTCGGTGCCGAGCAGGTCGGCGGTCACGGTGCATCCCAGCAGATCGCGTAAGACGGTCATGGCTTGCGCCGGGGTGATGCGATCGCCGTGTACCGCGATGTTGCGCAACGCCACTCGCCGGATCACGGCACTGCGCAGTCCCATCGGTGCGAGGAACCCCAGCAGCCTGCCGGTAGCCGCTTCTCGGGCGATCCGACGGGTCGCCACCGACTGGCTTTCGGCGCCGGAATCCCAGAATCCCGCGGGCGACAGTGCGCAGACGGTTTCCGCGCGGCCACGGCGAGCCAGTTCGATCGCCATCCAGCCACCCAGCGAATTGCCCGCGATGTGCGCGCGGCGCAGGCCCAGCGCGTCCATACGCCGCTCGATGTCGTCCACCAAGTGCTCGACCCGCGCCGGACGCCGCAACGCAGGCGGTCCACCCCGATGACCGACGGCGGTCGGGGTGATCACCTCGTGCCGTGCTGCCAGCAGAGGTGTGACGTCCTCCCACACCCGCTCCGACATGGTGACACCGTGCAGAAGTACGAGCGGGGGTTTGCCGGCCATTGGCGTCCTTCGGTTCGTAGGGATGACGAAGGGTGGATACCACAACCGAGTCAGCCGCGACAGCGGAAACCCCGACTCGGCCGGGGGATCACGCGGGTCTGTCGCTGTGCGCGAATCCGTGCACCCCACAGCGCTGCTCACCGCGACAGCTCACGGCGGCCTCGGCGCTCAGTTCGACCTTGACATCCGACAGCGCCTGGGCGAGAGCGTTGAGTTTGACCTGCATCGCGTAGGTGGCCCGGCTGTGCATGTTGTGCAGCAGCGCGACCAGCACGAATGTGACGATCGTCGTCGCGGTGGTGAGCAGCCGCGGCCAGCCGTCGACGTCGCGGCCGAACAGGAGACTCACCGCCGCCGTCAGCACCAACCCGACGATCAGCACGAAGAACAACCCCTTCGACACCACCGTGCCCGCCGCCGCGGCGACATCATCGAACACCGAGGCCGGTCGCACCACCTCCGTCGGGATCATCACCACTCGCATCGCGGACTGCTTGGTATGGTTGCCCACCGCAGAACCCCTTCCCATCGCCACGCCGCGGTATCTCCGCACTGTCTCGCACCCGCACCCGCACCGATAACCGACCGAGCCGCGGGCGATCGCCACGCACGCGCACCCGATCGCGCCTGCCGGGTTCCGGCAAGCGCCACAAGACATTCGGTGCCGCGCCGCGGCAGGCTGGGTCCCCCTCGCAGGCGAATCGCGCGGCCGTCCCGGCGACGCTCGCCGAACTTCACTGAGCCGTGGGCGCTTCAGATTCGTTCCCCCGCCTTCGCCGGTGTCCGGCAGGTCTTCCTCGCTGCGGCGGTGCCGCGGGTGTGCTCAGGGCGATGTCGAATGCGGCGATCTCCGTACCGCCGGCCGTCCTGAGCCGGGCAGGAATCCTCGGCAGCCCGGACGGCGCACGTCGGCAGACAACGACGCGGTCGACGTCGGACTCGACTTGCACCGAGCCGACCTCGACCGCGTCCCGCGCCGTGGGTGCCCAGCTACTGGGGCGGTGCCGCGGTTCGCCCGGCCACGCCTTCTCGCCCAGACAGGCCTTCCGGCCCGGTCGGGCCTTCCGGCCTCCAGGTGGCGATCGCCCAGATCACCACGACGTTGATGGCGATGACGAGAATGGACCAGGCCGGGTAGTACGGCAGCCACATGAAGTTTGCGATGATCGACAAGGCGGCCAAGCAGATCGCCGTAACCCGGGCCCAGGTCGCGCCGGTCATCAAGCCCAGTGCGGCGATGATCAGCAGGATCCCGAGCACGATATGGATCCAGCCCCATGCCGTGGTGTCGAACTTGTAGACGTATTCCGTGCCCACGATGTACAGCTCGTCCTCGGCGACGGCGGAAATACCTTCGAAGATCGACAGCACACCGACGGTCAGCAGCAGAATCGCGGCCGCTATCGACGTGCCCGCCGCGATGCCACGGCGCACGGGGTGTTGTTCCGGTGCGGTCATATGCGTCATCGGTCGCCCCTTTCGGGAAGCATGGACTTTCTCGGAATTAATGGACGCATGTCGAATCTCCACCACGGACACCGTTCGGCACTTCACCCGTTTCGGGTGGCTCCGATATGGCACACCCGCCCGGGATGAACTTTCCATAACGACCACACACGATCGGATCGAGCGGACTTTCCGCCGGGTAAGTTCCGGGAGCTAGGCGCGGTAGTGATTTGTCAGCACACGGCCTGGGAGGCACGGTGACCACATCGCACGTCCCCGCTCTACGCCGCATCCCTTCCGCAGCGGAGACAGCGGCCGAGATACCGGCGTTGCCCTTCACGCCGATTCCGCGAACGGATCTGCTCGCCGCCGTGGACGCGGTCTCGAACGCCGACAACGGGGGCGTGCTCCTGGTTTGCGCACCCGCGGGGACCGGAAAGACTGTCCTGCTGGCCGACTGGGCCACTCGCCACGCAGCGGGCGAACCGGACGTGGCGTGGCTGACCATCACCGATGAACTCGACGATCCCGCGTCGCTGTGGCCCGCACTGCACACCCGATTCGGCGTCGCTACCGCGCAGCACGGCGGCCCGCCGAGCGCGGGAGCGGCGGCGCTGGTCGACGCGCTGGCGACACGGGCGACGCCGACGGTAGTCGTACTCGACGACGCTCATCTGATCGCCGATCCACTCGCGCTCGCCGGAGTCGAATACTTCCTGCACCATGCGCCGCCGACCGTCACGACGGTGCTGTGCGGCCGCTTCGCTCCTCCGATCCGGTGGCATGTCCTCGATCTCCAGTCGCGCCTGACCCGCTGGAGCATGGACGACCTGGCCTTCACACCGGGCCAGATCGACGCGTTGTGCCGCGACCACGGCTGCGAGCTCACCGAGACCGAGCTGGACACCCTCGGCACACTGACCCGCGGCTGGGCGGCGCTGGTGCGCATCGCCGCGGCCCATCTGGCGGCCCGGGCCGACGACCGGGCCGCGGCCCTGGCCATCCTCGCGCGACCACCGCGCGCGGTCGCGGAGTTCCTGGTCGGCGAGCTCGTCGGGGGCCTGCCGCCCGCGCTGCGCCAATTCCTCACTTACACAAGCATCCCGGTGTCGTTCACCGAGCAACTCGCCGACGAACTCGTCGGCGGCGGCGCGGGACACTATCTGCACGAACTCGACCGGATCAATTTTCCGATCAGCGCCGATTCGCGTAGTGAGCAGGTGTGGTACTCCTGCCACCCCATGGTTCGCGCGTACTTCCGCGCCGAGGCCCACCGGCTCGGGTCACAGCTGTGTGCGGATCTGCACGGCCAATCCGCCCGTTGGCTGCGTTCCGCGGGCCTGCCCGCGACCGCGCTCCCCCACTTTCTCGCCGACCCCGATCGGGAGAACCTTTACGAGTTCCTGTCCGACTATGCGCTGCGGATCGTCCTCGACGGAGCCGGCGACACGTTGTTCGACGGGCTCGCCCAGTCGGCGCCCACCTTGCTCGACGACCCCTTCCTGTGGTTGGTGCGGGTTGTCGACGCGCTCGTACACGGCAGCACCGCCGCCGCGGTCGCGTGCCTGGACACGGCGATGGCGCGCCGTGCGGGCAAGGCTTCCTTCGCCTCCGCCGAACGGGTGGACACCCTCGCCCTCGCCGCGACCATCGATGTCGCGGCGACCACCGAGATCGCACTCGGCGTATTCCAGGACGAGATAGCGCCGACCGGCGACCCCGATCTCGACGCGTACACCGCGATCCAGGTCGCCAGCGGCCTGGTCGCCTCCGGCGAGGTCGCGCGCGGCGAACAGTTGCTGCATGCGGGTCTGGCCTTGGCCGAGCACGCCGGGCGGCCGCGGCTGGTGCTGCGGGCGCTCACCCGGCTCGCGCTCGCCGCGAACGCCGTCGACGCCGCCACCGCGATGCGTGACCGCGCCGCCCACGCCCTGACCATCGCAGGCGCGCACGGACTGCTGGAGGCGACCGACGCCGTCCAGGCGACCGCCGTCGCCGCCTACGGCGCCTACCTGCAAGGCGAAACGCCCGATCCGGCCCAGGTGAGCGCCGTCCTCGCCGAGCACGTCGAGCACGACGGGTCGTCCGGTCCGGTCGCCGGGTGGCACGGCCACGTGATCGGGCGGCTGCTCGACCTCGAGCGGACCGAGGAGCCGTCGGCCGCGGTCGAGGCGCTGCGCCGGAGCCTGCTCACGCTGGTGGAAAACCGGACCCGGCCATCGGTGACCGGCAGCCTGATCCTTCCGGTGGTCTGGGCCCTGCTGCGCGTGCACGATCACAGAACCGCGCAACTGCTGGTCGAGCGAGCCCGCGGCATTGTCGGCGACCTGGCCGAGATCCGCATGGCCCACGCCGCCCTGAGCGCCGCTGCCGATCGTCCCAAGACGACCTGCGCCATGCTCGAACCCCTGCTCGACAATGCCGTCCATCTGCGTCCGGTCAGCGCGATCACCGGATGGCTGCTGTACTCCTCGGCCCAGCACGAGGCCGGCGCTGCGGCCAAGGCCTTGGCCGCACTGGAGAACGCACTGAACGCCGCAGCGCCGCAGCGCCTGATCAGGCCGTTCCTCGACATCCCTGCCGCCATGCCGCTGCTGGACAGCTACGCGGGCCGTTTCGGCCGGTCGGAGAACTTCGCCGCTGGCATCCGGCGCCACCCCGCGGTACACCGCAGGTCGGCCTACCCCGCGCTGACGCGCACCGAGATGACCGTGCTCAAACAGTTGCCGTCCGGCCGCACCGCCCAGCAAATCGCCACCGACCTCGGCGTCTCGGTCAACACGGTGAAAACCCACCTGCGCGGTATCTACGGCAAGTTGGGATCGAATTCCCGGGTCGACGCGCTCGAGCACGCCCGTCGCGGCGGGCTGCTCTGACCCGCTCCGGGTTCGGATCCGTCTCGTCACCCGGAGCGGCCGTACGCTGATGTATGGCCCTCTCTCGTCGGGAAGTGTTACGAGCAGGCGCAGCGGGATCGGTCGCGGTGCTGGTGGGAACGGCGGCTGCCGGCAGTGCCCGGTTCCCGGCGCCGCGCTGGCTGGGTGATCCCTTCGCGCTGGGCGTCGCGTCCGGGGATCCCGCTCCCGACAGTGTGGTGCTGTGGACGCGATTGGCGCCGGATCCGCTGGCGCCCGACGGGCTCGGCGGCATGCCGCTGGACCCGGTCACCGTCGAGTACGAAGTCGCCGACGACGAACACTTCCGACAGGTGGTGGCCCGCGGAACAGCGCTCGCCACCCGCGCCCTCGCCCACAGCGTGCATCCGGAGGTCCACGGGTTGGCACCGGATCGCTGGTATTTCTACCGGTTTCGGGCCGGCTCGGCCATATCCCCGGTCGGGCGGACCCGTACGGCCCCGCCGCCGGGGCAGCCGTTCGCACGGCTGCGCTTCGCGTTCGCCTCGTGCCAGTCCTGGAGTTCGGGCTACTACAACGCCTACGAACACCTGAGCCAGGAAGACCTGGACCTGGTCGTGCATCTGGGCGATTACATCTACGAGCGCGCCTGGGTGAACGGACGCCAAGGCGTCGCGATCGGTCCGGACTTGCGCGACGAAGCCGTCGATCTACCGGGCTACCGGCTGCGGTACGCGCTGTACAAGGCCGAGCGACCATTGCGCGCCGCGCATGCCGCGTTCCCGTGGCTGGTCACGATGGACGATCACGAGGTCGACAACAACTGGGCGGCCGACACGCCCGGCATCGGGCTCGACATCTGGCGCGTCCCTGCCCTGTTCCGCCGCCGTCGCGCCGCCGCCTTGCAGGCCATGTACGAGCATCAGCCGCTGCGCAGCACCGCATTGCCGTCCGGGCAGGGCATACGCCTGCACCGCCGCTTCCGCTTCGGCGATCTCGCGGACATCACGATGCTCGACACCCGGCAGTACCGTACTGCGCAGGCGTGCGACGGCGCGGTGGTCGCCGACTGCGCCGACCGGTTCTCCGCTGGCCGCACCATTCTGGGTGCGCGGCAACGGGATTGGCTGATCGAGGGCTTCACCCACTCGCCCGCCCGCTGGCAGATCATCGGCAACCAGGTTGGCATGAGCCAGAACGACACCGACCCGGGCCCTGAGGTCAGAGTGTCCACCGATTCGTGGGACGGCTACGTCGCCGATCGCAACGCCGTGCTCGGCGCCGCCGCGGACCGCGGTGCGGGCAATCTGGTGGTGATCACCGGCGACCGCCACGAGAACCATGCCGCCGATCTGCGGCGTGACTACACCGATCCCGGCTCACCGGTGGTGGCGGCGGAATTCACCGGAACCTCGATCACGAGCAACGGCGACGGCGCCGACCTCACCGCCAAAGGCCGCCTGCTGCTCGCGGCGAACCCCGACCTCAAGTTCTTCAACGCGCAGCGCGGGTATGTCCGCGTGGAACTCGATCATCGGATCTGGCGCAACGACTTCCGCGTGGTGCCCTATGTCCGCCGTCCCGGCGCGCCGATCCACACCCGCGCCAGTTACGTCGTCCAAGACGGGATTCCGGGCGTCACCGAGGCATGGAGTCCCGGCGGTCCGGTCTCGCCCGCGCCCGAGGCCGATGCCACCAGCCGGGCGGAAGGCACCCGCGGCGGCCGCTGACCAGGCGTTCGCTGCCGTATGCCGTGGCGAACCCAGCGCTCGGCTACTGCGGACGCAGGATCAGCACGGTGATTTCGCTCGGCGCGAAGACCCGCAGTTGCGGTCCCCAGAAGCCGGTTCCCCGGCTGGTGTAGAGCTGGGTACCGCCGTGGCGGCTCAATCCCGCGACGACGGGCTGATCGAGCCGAACGAGATAGTGGAACGGCCAGATCTGGCCGCCGTGGGTGTGGCCGGAGATCTGTAGTGCGACACCGGCGGCCGCGGCATCGGCGATCTGCTTGGGTTGGTGGGCGAGCAGGACGACCGGCGCGCCGGGGTCCGCACCCGCGAGTGCTGCGGGAAGGTCCGGGCCATGACCGTCCAGGCCGACGCCCGTCGGGTCGTCGATGCCCGCGATCACCAGTTGATCGTCGCCGCGGCGCACCGTCAGGTGCTGATTGCGCAGCGGTTGCCAGCCCAGGGACCTCATGTGGTCGATCCAGCCCGGCGCGTCGCCGAAGTACTCGTGGTTGCCGGTGATGTAGAACCGGCCGAGTTCGGCCTCGACCTTGCCGAGCGGATCGACCTGCGCGTGACGCTTCGCCACCGAGCCGTCCGCCAGGTCGCCGGCGTGGCAGGCGATATCCGGGCGTTGCGCGTTGACCACCTCGACCACGCGCTCCGACCAGCGCAGTCGATCGAGTGCGGCGAAATGGGTGTCGGTGACGACCACCAAGCGCAGGCCGTCCAGCGCAGGGCCGAGTCCGGGGATGGATACCTCCACGGCGCGAACCCGCGGGACCCGCCGCGCTTCGACCACGCCCCACACCACCAGCACGGCCGCGGCGGCGAGCACGCCCGCCGCGACGATCCGGGAGCGGGCCGGATCGCCGACCCCGGCGACGGCGAGCCCGAGGCGCGCGAGGTTGCCGAGCACCGACCAGCTGAACACCACCCACATCACGCCGAGCAGCGTGTCGCCGACGATCGAGGCGGCATCCGATTGCGCGGGCCCGTGGCCGAGATACATCGACGCGGGCAGGCAACCGAACGCCACCGCGAACAGCGCTGTACCGAGCCAGAACAGCGAACCGGTTCCTTGGGTGGGCGCCGCCACCAAAGTCCACCACGGCAGCAGGAACAACACGGCGGGAATCGCCAGGAACAGGACCAGGCGGGACACATACTTCAAGAGGGCTCGTCCTCGTGCGCGGGTGAAGCGCGCGGTCCCTCCCCCGGCGCCATGAACACCTTCGACGATAGCAGCGGTTATGCCACGCCGAGCCGATCGGCGGCGACGGCGAGATCCTTGTCGCCGCGGCCGGACAGGCACAGCACGACCACGGAGTCCTCGGGAACCTCGCCGCGGTCGGCCATCTCCAGCAGATGCCCGACGGCGTGGGCCGATTCGAGCGCGGCGAGGATGCCTTCGGTGTGACTGAGCGCCTGCATCCCGCGCAGCGCCACGGCGTCGGTGGCCGCGCGATAGCTCACCCGGCCACTGTCTTTCAGGTGACTGAGTTCGGGGCCGACGCCTGGATAATCGAGTCCGGCCGCGATGCTGTGGGTCCGCGCGATCTGGCCGTCCTCGTCCTGCAGCAGGTAGCTGTAGGAGCCGTCGATCTCGCCCGGGCTGCCCATGCTCAGCGTCGCCGCGTGCGCGCCGGTGTCGACCCCGAGCCCGGCGGCCTCGACACCGATCAACCGCACCTGCGAATCGTCGGTGAACGGGTGGAAGACACCGATCGCGTTGCTGCCGCCACCCACGCAGGCGAGGACGTAATCGGGCAGTCGGCCTTCGACCCGCGCGATCTGGTGTCTGGTCTCCGCGCCGATCACCGTCTGGAAGTCCCGCACGATCCGCGGGTACGGCGCGGGCCCCGCCGCGGTGCCGAACAAGTAGTGGGTGGTGTCCAGGTTCGCCACCCAGTCGCGGACCGACTCGCTGATGGCGTCTTTGAGCCGGCGCGATCCGCTGTCGACCGGCCGCACCTCGGCACCGAGCAGGTTCATCCGGATCACGTTCGACGCCTGGCGCCGCATGTCGTCGGTACCCATGTAGACCACACAGGTCAGGCCGAGCATCGCGCATACCGTCGCCACTGCCACGCCGTGCTGGCCCGCGCCGGTCTCGGCGACGATCCGTCCCTTGCCCATCCGCCGGGCCAGCAGCGCCTGCCCGAGCGCATTGTTGATCTTGTGAGCGCCGGTGTGGGCCATGTCCTCGCGCTTGAGATAAACCCGCACGCCCGGCACGCCCAGCAACTCGCCGAACCGCCGCACCTGATGCAGCAGCGTGGGGCGGCCGACCCGATCGCGCAGCAGTTCCCGGTACTCCACCACGAAGCTCGAATCGGCTTGCGCCAGGCGGTAGGCCGCCTCGAGATCCAGCAGCGCGGCCATCAGTCCTTCGGGCACGAATCTGCCGCCGAAAACGCCGAATCGTCCGTGCTCATCAGGAAGCAGCTCGTGCCGGAACCCGCTCGCCGCCACGTCGTGATCAATCCTCATCGCCACCAACGCTTTCACCGCCACAGAGCCGACGGGTCAGTCTGTTCCGCTCGCGCTAGCGCGACCCCACGGGTCGGCAACAAGCGAGTTAACAGACTAGATCTTTCGGGTGGCTAAGGTCTTCTCACTGGTGGAGGCGTTCGAGACGCCCGTGCCGGTACCGCGTGCTACTGGTCGGCGGGCACTGTCGCGGAGATCTGCGCGACCAGCTGCCACGGCCGCTTGGTGTCGGTGGTCGCCTTGCCGCTGGTGAGGATCGCTCCGGACAGCCCGCGCGCCGGGTCAGCCCAGCCGTACTGGGTGGTCAATCCGCTGCGCCCGAAGTGCGATCCGGTGTCGCGGCCGAACTTCGACCTGCGCCCGCCGAGTTCGAAACCCGCTCGGCTCACCCGCCCGGCCACGCCCGGAATCCACCGCGCCGGCCGCACCGCCTCCTGCAGCGTCTCCGGCCGGATGATCCGGCGGCCGTCCGGCGCGCCGCGGGTGAGAATCTCGTAGAACCGCGAGAGCTCGGACGCGGTGGTGATCAGATTGCCCGAGGGCAGCTCGGCGGTCAGGAAGGCGTCGGTCGCCGAGCGGGACGCGCGGTCCATGCGTCCACCGATCGCCTTGCCGGCCAGGTACGTCGCCACCCGCGACGGAGCCGGACCGATCTTGACGCTCGGCACCACCTTGTCCACGTCCTCGGCACGCACGCCGAAGCTGGTCCAGCGGAATCCGAACGGCTCCAGCACCTGTTCGGCCAGATGCTCCCGCAGGCGCTTTCCCGTCGCCCGCCGCACCAGCAGACGCAGGACCAGTCCGCTGGTCAACGCGTGGTACACGCGGAAGCGTCCCGGCTTCCAGCTCGGGACCAGCTCGGCCAGCGCGCGCACGGCCAGGTCCTCGTCGAGCACCAGGTCGACGCCCTGATAGGGCGGCGTGACGAAGGGGATCCCAGCGGAGTGCGACAGCACGTCACCGATCGTGATGGCGGCCTTGCCATTCGCCGCGAACTCGGGGATGTGGTCGGACACCCGATCGTCCAGGCCGAACGCGCCCTGTTCGATGAGCATGAACATCAGCGCACCGGCGACGCCCTTCGCCGTGGAGAAACCGCAGAACGGCGTGTCCGGCGTGGCGAGCACCCGGACCGCGTCCGGCCCGTCGCCGGGGGCGTTGCCCCAGCCATGGCCAATGGTCCGGTTCACAACGATTCTGCCGTTGCGGCGCAGGCACACCTGAATGGCCGGGGTGGTGCCCAGCCGGTACCACGCGCGCACCGATTCCCACACCGACTCGACGTCCGCGCGGGTGAGCCCGGCGTCCGCGGGATCGTCCTCCGGGCCGCGGCTCGTCACGGCGTCCAGGTCCTCCGCGATCGCCACCGATCCGGCCGTTAGTGCGCTCACCCGGCCAGCTTATCGGCCCCGAGCCGGGCCGCCGGTGCGCGATGTCTCACAGCGGCGCCGATTGCCACCACTGGTCGACCAGGTCCTGGCCGGTGTGGTGATCCCAGGAGACGTCGAGCACCACCCAGGCCCGGGCTGGGTCGTCGAAGCCGACCGTGAGCAGTCCCGTGTTGCCGCCCGGGTAATAACTCCAGCGCACTCGTCCGGATCCGGATGTCCTGCGCCAGGTGTCCTGGCGCGTGGTGTCGTTGTCGATGTTGGTCTCGAAGGTCGAGTCGCGTCGGGGGTCGCCGCGACGGAAGGACCAGACGTACCAATGGATTCCGTTGTCCTGCCGGCATTCGAGCGCGGGTGCGCCACCATTGTTGACGACATTGATGTCGGTGCAGCGCGCGCCTTGATAGCCCACCCCTTGCGGAGTCTCCGGGAGCAGTCCGGGGAACAGCGCGACGAGGTCGGCATTGCGGCCCCACGCGGGTGCGGCCGCGGTGGTACTCGAGGGCGTTGTGGGCTGCGGGGAAGCGGATAGCGTTGCGCTGCCGGGAATTCCCTTGCCCGTCACGGTGCTGCCGCCCATGGTGAGGGCCACGGCGAGCGCGGTGACCAGCAGCAGCACTCCGGCTGCCGCCACCAGCAGGCGCCGAGCCGGGCGTGTGGGCGGCTCTGATGTGCCGGCGCGTTCCTGGCGCGATGGCGCGGGAGGCGGGGCGAGTGCCCGGACCGTGGCGGCGGCTAGTGCCCCGCAAGTGTCGTAGCGGTCGGCGGGGCGCTTCGCCATCGCGGTGGCAATGACGGCGTCGAGCGCGACGGGCAGAGCCGGATCGGCCGCCGAGGGCCGCGGCGGCGGTTCGGCCAGATGCGCCCGCAGCACCGCCGCGGGCGTGCTGCGCACGAAAGGCATGGCGCCGGTCAGCATCTGGTACAGCGTGGCGCCCAAGGCGTACACGTCGCAGCGGTGGTCGAGCGGCTCGCCCCTGATCTGTTCGGGCGCGACGTAACCGAGCGTGGCGATCAGCGCACCGGCGGCAGTCAAGCCGGTGGTGTCCTCGCGGCTGCGCGCGATGCCGAAATCGGTGACGAACACCTGGTCGCGACCGTCGTCGCCAGGGGCGACCAGGAGATTCGCCGGTTTGACGTCCCGGTGCAGCAGGCCGCGCCGATGGGCGGCGTCGAGCCCGTCCGCGGCCTGAGTGAGGATCTCCACCACCCGGCTCGGCGGCAGCGCGTGCCCCGCGATCAACCGCGCCACGTCCGAACCGGCCACGTAGCGCATCGACATCCACAGCTGCCCGTCCTCGCTGCCGCGGTCGTAGATCTCCACGATGTTCGGATGATCCAGTCGCGCCGCCAGTTCGGCTTCACGCTGGAACCGAGCGCGGAATTCGGGATCCGAGCCCGCGGACGCGTCGAGCACCTTCAACGCCACCGAGCGCGGCAGCCGGGGATGGCGCGCCAGGTACACCGTCCCCATGCCACCGGCGCCGAGCGTGCGCTCGATCCGATACCCGGCGACTACCGACCCCACACGCAACGCCATACCCGTCCCGTTCTGCAGCTCAGATCGGCGCGCCGATCCACCATCTGTCGTACACATCCCGGCCGCCGTTCCCGCCGGACGCGCTGACCGTGCAGAAATTGCGGTGCGGGTCGGTGAAGGCCACGTCGAGCAGGCCGAAGCCGGCGAGGTCGTCGGTGGCCCACCGGACGGTGCCGCTGCCCGACGGCCGCGTCCATGGCTGTTCGTGCAGATCGGTGCGGCCGAGCGTGTCGGACGTATAGGTCACCGGACGACGGGACGGGTCACAACGGATGTTGACGTTGATCCCGTCGGCGGTGGCGGCCGGGCAGTGCAGCCACGCGCCGCGGTCGTCGTTGAGGGCGCAGCGCATCCCTTGGTAGCCAGCGCCTTCCGGATCCGCCGGAAGCAGATTCGGGAACGCGTCGACGATGTAGGCGGCGGCTCCCCACGCGGACGCGGTCGGTGTGGTGGGCACCGGGCCGGTCGTGGATGGCGACATGGTCGACGACGGGGCGGCGACCGGCTGCCCGGTTCGTCCGCCGCTACGGACCAGCACCACGGCGAGCACCGCGATCATGACGAGGGCGACCATCCCCGTGCTGAACGCCAGAAGTCCGCTGTGCGCTCGCGGTGGCGGGGCCTGCTGAAATACCGTGGCGACCGGGGTATTCGACGGCGCATCCAGTGCGCGCAGTGCCGCGTCCGCCATTTCGCCGCAGCTGGCGTACCGCGACGCCGGATTCTTCGCCATCGCGCGGGCGACGACCTCGTCGATCGCCGGGGGCAGCCTCGGGTTCGCCTGTGAGGGCCGCGGCGGCGGCTCGTAGAGATGCGCCTGCAAGGTCGCCGCGGGCGTGCGCCGACCGAAAGGGACTGTCCCGGTCAGCATTTCGTAGAGGGTGCAGCCGAGGGAGTAGATGTCGGCGCGGTGGTCGAGCGGTGCGCCGGTCAGCTGCTCGGGTGCGGCGTAGGCGAAGCTGGCCAGCACGGCTCCCGTCGTGGTCAGCGTCGCGGCGGCGTCCAGGGAGCGCGCGATGCCGAAGTCGGTGATGCGGACCGCGTCCGAGCCGTCATCGGCCGTCGAAACCAGGATGTTCGCCGGTTTCACGTCGCGGTGCAGCAGTCCGCTGCGATGCGCCGCGTCCAGCCCACGGGCCGCCGCGGCGACGATCCGCACCGCCCGCTGGGCGGGCAGCACGGCGGGGCCGCGGCGCACCAATTCGGCCGCGTCGAGCCCGTCGACGTACCGCATGGCGATCCAGAGCAGCTCGCCTTCCGCGCCGCGGTCGTAGATGGAGACCACGTTCGGATGCTCGAGCCGGGCAGCGAGTTCGGCCTCCCGCTCGAACCGGGCGCGGAACTCCGCGTCGGCACCGAGTTCCGGATCGAGGATCTTCACCGCGTCCCTGCGTGGTAATCGCGGATGCTCGGCGAGATACACCGCCCCCATCCCGCCCGCACCGATCCGGCGCACGATTCGATAACCAGCGAAGACGTCGCCAGGCTGCATGGACACGACGCGCCCTCCTCCCTGACGGAGGAGAATACCGGGGTTCACGCCGTCCGCCGACGTAGGTTATGCGCACCTCGCCGCCCCGCCTGCCCCCGTGTAGCGCAGGGCCGACCACCCCCACCAAGCGCTACGCGGTGGTCGCTCCCCAGGGTGCGTTTCCGGCTCGGCTCAGCCGCCATCGAGCGACCGTTCCTTCAGCTTCCAGTGGTTGTCCCCACCCCGCCTGTACGACCGCTGGGTCGGCGCCTCGAGGGCGGCGGGACTAACCCGGAAGGCGGAAACTGTCGTTGGGTGCACCGGCGGGAGCCGGAGCATGTTCGGGTGCCGACGTCGTCGGATGTGGCCGTTGTGTCGGGGGCTGCCCCGGATAGGGCTGACCCGGCAGCAGGTCGGGAGGCATGGGCGGGGGCGGCCCGGGCTCACCAGGTCGTTGGGCCTCGGCGGGAGCCCGAGCATATTCGGGTGCCGACGTCGTCGGGTGCGGCCTGTGCGTCGGGGGCTGCCCCGGATAGGGCTGACCAGGCAGCAGGTCGGGAGGCATGGGCGGCGGGGGCGGCTCGGGCTGACCGGGCAGTTGGGCCTCGGCTGACACAGGAGGCGGCGCGGGCGGCAAAGACGGTTCGGGATACGGAAGCGTCGTCGCCACGGGCATGGGATCGACCGCAGGAGGCGGGGCCGCCGGGATCTGGATGACCGGCTGGGCCTGCGGCATGGGTTCCTGCGCGAGAGCCGGGCCCGCCACGGGGCCGCGAATTTCGGTGTTCGCCGGTCGGTCTTCGGGCGCCTGAACGACCGCGGCCGCGGCTCCGCCCGCCAAGGCGGCGATGGCCGCCGCGACCAGGATCGCTCGCCCGGTTTGACGCCGGCCAGCCGGAACCGCTACCGCTGGAACGCTGCGGAAGGGGGCGGCTGCCACCAGGGCGGCGCCGTACGCGGCCGCGTTGGCGAAGTGGGGCGCGATGGTCACGGGTGCGGCAAGCCCGAGCCGCACCGCGGACACCACATCCGGCTTACCCGCCGACGTGCCGCAGAGTACGACGACGTCGGGCAGCGATCCGGCCGCCTCCAACGCCGACCGAATCCGGCCGATCGCCTGGCTCGCGGTATCGGCGTCGACGACGCCGGACGACCAGGAGCCCGAGGCCAGGATCTCGTCGCGCCGCGGTCCGACCACCAGGTATGCCGTGTGGTAGCCGAGGACCTCCAACACCAGCACGGTGCTGTGCTCCGCCAATTCCGGTAAGTCGTCGAGCAATGCGCGCAGAGCCGTTTTGGTCGATACGAGTGACGACGAATGCCACGATGCCGACGACAGGTGCGACACGATCGCCCGGCGCTCGGGAACGGTTCGGTACGCGATGGCGACGTCATCGATCTCGATATCGGCGTCCGTGCCCGTCAACGCCTCGAGGGTGGCGGCGACCGACGCGGCGGCCGACTGCTCGACCGGCCGTTCCATCTCCCGCAGCACGGCCGGCGGCCTACCTTGCTGCACCGAGAGCACGACCCCCCGCACCACGGTCTGCTCCGGTGATATTCCGACTGTGGCCATGAGTTCACCTCGAATCGAATGCTCTTAATAAAGGTTCGTTACGGGGTTAGCCAACGATTGGCCCAGTCGCCCCGCGTATACCAATTGGGGGGCACGCGTCATGGTTGGTGCGGGTGTCTCTATACACCCGTATCCGCCGAGCGGCGCCACATCACCCATCCCGCATTCGGGCAAGCCGGGCCGTCGGCAGGTATGCGCCCTGACTCCATCAAACCACCAGTGCAGGCGCAAGTAACGCAGGAAAGACGATTCTCTATCCACCCGCATCCGTGCCGCCCAGCGGCGCGACGTCACCCACCCGGCATTCAGGCAAGCCGGGCCGTCGGCAGGTGCGCGCCTCAGCTCGACCAACCCGCCGACGCAGGCGGAGATAACACAGGAAAGACAATTTGGATCCACCCGCATCCGTGCCGCCCAGCGGCGCGACGTCACCCACCCGGCATTCAGGCAAGCCGGGCGGTCGGCAGGTGCGCGCCTCACCTCGACCAACCCGCCGACGCAGGCGGAGATAACACAGGACAGACGATTCGCTATCGACCCGCATCCGTGCTCCCGAGTGGCGGGCGACGTCACCTATCCCGCATTCGGCGAGCCGGGCGGTCGGCAGGTTTGCGCCCGGACCCGATCAACCCGCCGGCGCAGGCGGAGGTGGTGGTCCGGGGATGGGGATGACGATGCCGAAGGGCAGGGTGATGCCCGGTGGCGGGGCGGGAGCGGATTCGGCGGCGGGTTCGGGCTGGGGTTCGGTAGCCGGTTCGGGTTCGGGGCCGATCCCGGATTCGGGATCGCCGCCGGGCGCCGCCTCGTGTCCAGGCGAGCCCGGCGCCGCGGGTGTAGATGCGCCCGGCGCGGCGGGTGCGGGTGCGCCGGGCGCGGCGGGTGCGGGTGGTGCGGGTGCGCCGGGTGCGGGAACTCCGGGTGCGCCGGGTGCGCCGGTGCCCGGTGGGATGCACCCAGCCGCCTGCGGGTCACCCCCAGCCGCCTGCCCGGCCCCGGCAC
>NZ_JADLQX010000258.1 GCF_015477605.1 Nocardia amamiensis | reverse complement strand
ATGTGGTGCTGGACGAGTTCCCGCTGAACGCCTCGGGCAAGCTGGACCGCAAGGCGCTGCCGGAACCGGTGTTCGAGGCCAAGGTGTTCCGCGCGCCCGCGACGCCGGTGCAGGAGATCGTGGCCGAGATTTTCGCCGCGGTGCTCGGACTGGCCGCGGCCGAACGCGCCGTCGGCTTGGACGACGACTTCTTCGATCTGGGCGGCAACTCGCTGGTCGCCACGCAGGTGGTCGCCAGGCTCGGCGCGGCGCTGGACACCAGGATCCCGGTGCGCGTGCTGTTCGAGGCGCCCACCGTGGCCGCGCTGGCCGCGCGGGTGGAGGCGCACCAGGGCAGTGGACGCCGCCGCG
>NZ_JADLQX010000257.1 GCF_015477605.1 Nocardia amamiensis | reverse complement strand
CCGGCGCGCCGAACGGGTTGGCCACGAAGCGATCCGCGGTCAGATCGGCGCGGCCGACGTAGCCGCGGGCCAGCTGGTCGCCTGCGAGGTACAGCTCGCCCGCGACGTTCGGCGGCACCGGATGCAGGCGCGCGTCCAGCACGTACGCCTGCGCGTTCCACACCGGCAGGCCGATCGGCACGGCGCCGTCCACCTGTTCGGCGACCGGGCCGTGCGTGGCGTGCACAGTGAACTCGGTGGGGCCGTACAGGTTGTACAGCGCGGCGCCGCTCACCCGCCGGATAGCCATGACCGCGTCGGCTGTGAAGGCCTCACCGGCGACGAACAGGGTCCGCAGCGAGGCGAGCGCGTCCG
>NZ_JADLQX010000256.1 GCF_015477605.1 Nocardia amamiensis | reverse complement strand
TCAGGATGACGGCGGTAGCAGAAGTCCAGCCGCAGCCCAGGGTGAAGGAGTTTCTTTCCGGCACCGGAAAACTGCTCATCAACGGGGAATGGGTGGCTGCCAGGTCAGGGCGAACCTTCGCCACGTATGACCCGGCTACGGGCGGGAAACTCGCCGACGTGGCGCATGGCGAGGCGGCCGACATCGATGCCGCGGTACGGGCGGCGCGCGCCGCGTTCGATGGCCCGTGGTCGAGGTTGAAGTCCAATCAGCGCGAACGACTCATCTGGCGGATCGGTGATCTGCTGTCGGAGCGGGCCGAGATCTTCGGTCAGCTGGAATCGCTCGACAACGGCAAGTCCGCGACTATCGCGC
>NZ_JADLQX010000255.1 GCF_015477605.1 Nocardia amamiensis | reverse complement strand
CCGGCCCTGGGTCACCCGGAAGGCCCACTTCTGCTCCTCGGTGACCGCGGTCGCCGGCGGATGGGCGACACTGCCCAGCGGCGAGGTCTCGGTCATCCCCCACGCGTGCAGCACCCGCACCCCGTGGCGGTCGGCGAAGGTGCGCATCATCGACGGCGGCACCGCCGAACCACCCACCACCACCGCACGCAGATGCGTGATGTCCTGCGGATTCGCCGCCAGCGCCGCCAGCACGCCACCCCAGATCGTCGGCACCGCCGCGGCGAAGGACGGCTTCTGCGCGGCCATGCACTCCAGCAGCGGACCCGGCTGCAGGAACCGGTCGGGCATGAGCAGATTCGCCCCCGACATCAGCG
>NZ_JADLQX010000254.1 GCF_015477605.1 Nocardia amamiensis | reverse complement strand
CCGCTCCGCCGCTGATCCGCTTCACGCTGATCCAGGTCGCGGCCGACCGCTGGCAGTTCGTGGTGTCCAACCACCACATCCTGCTCGACGGCTGGTCCATGCCGCTGCTCATGCGCGACCTGCTGGTGCTCTACGCCGCGCACGCGGACAGCTCCGCGCTGCCCGCTGCCCGGTCCTACCGCCACTTCCTGGAATGGACTCGGCAGCAGGATCACGCGGCGTCGCTGGGCGTGTGGGCGGACGCGCTGCGCGGTGTGGGCGAGCCGACCCTGCTGGCCCGCCCGGACGCCGGTCGCGAGATCACCTCGCTGTCCGGTGAGTACTTCTTCGACCTGGACGAGGCGGCCACCGCGCGGCTG
>NZ_JADLQX010000253.1 GCF_015477605.1 Nocardia amamiensis | reverse complement strand
TCTTTGCACCTATTGGACTTCATTGACTATTTCCTTTTTCATGTTGGAGAAATTTTCAACTATAATCTCTTCAAAAATTTTCTCATACGCTTTCTTTTTTTCTTCTTCTTCTGTGACCCCTATAATTCAAATGTTGGTGTGTTTGATATTATCCCAGAGGTCTCTGAGACTATCCTCAGTTCTTTTCATTCTTTTTGCTTTATTCTGCTCTTCAGAAGTTATTTCCACCATTTTATATTCCAGCTCACTGATTCATTATTCTGCTTCAGATATTCTGCTATTGATTCCTTCTAGAGTGTTTTAAATTTCAGTAACTGTGTTGTTTGTCTCTGCATGTTTATTCTTTAATTCTTCTAGGACTTGGTT
>NZ_JADLQX010000252.1 GCF_015477605.1 Nocardia amamiensis | reverse complement strand
GCGGATACTGCGGGTGAACGATAACCGGTCGGCGTCGACGGCCGCGGCGTCGGCCGTGTCGTGCATGAGGGTGCGGATGGCGTAGTGCACCAGCAGGTGGCCCCATATTTCCTGCTCGACGCCTTCCGGCGAGCGGGACCGCAGCACTTGCGCCGGTCCGCGCTGATGGGTTTTCAACTCATCCAGCGCGATCTCGATCTCCCAGCGTTCGTGATACAACGCGGCCAGATCGGTCGCCGGGGCGGCTAGTACTGCAACGACACTCAGGTGAGTGGGTGTCCGCGCCGTCGGTAGTGGGATAGGCGTGCTTGGTGTTGGCGGCGGCGTCGCCATCGTGACCAGGTCCAGATGTGGTCGGCGGAGTGCTGGCGGA
>NZ_JADLQX010000251.1 GCF_015477605.1 Nocardia amamiensis | reverse complement strand
TCGCAGGCGACCAGCTGGCCCGCGGCTACGTCGGCCGCGCCGATCTGACCGCGGATCGCTTCGTGGCCAACCCGTTCGGCGCGCCGGGCGCACGCATGTACCGCACCGGTGACCTGGTCACCCGGGATGCCACCGGCGCCATCGAGTACCTGGGCCGCACCGACTTCCAGGTGAAGCTGCGCGGTCTGCGGATCGAGCTCGGCGAGATCGAAACCGCGCTCACCGCGGATGAATCGGTCGCGCAGTCGGTGGCGTTGGTGCGCTCTGACGCCCGCACCGGCGATCAGCTGGTCGGCTACGTGGTGCCCGCGAACGGCGCGACGGTGGACGTCGAGCAGCTGCGTGCGCGCCTGTCCGCGCAGCTGCCGTCCTACATGGTGCC